>CAWIXM010000040.1:0-102851 GCA_963840055.1 uncultured Alphaproteobacteria bacterium
CGCCCATTCAACAGTGAAGTGCAACGGGCAGATTTCTGGCGCTGAAGAAAATCTCGCGAGGGGTTTGGTAGCCGAGTATCTTTCTGGGGCGAGAGTTGAGTTTGTCCTCGACCCTTTGGACATCGGCATCGGACAAAATAGAGAAGTCGGAACCTTTTGGGAAGTACTGCCTGAAGAGGCCGTTAGTGTGTTCGTTGAGGCCGCGTTCCCACGAGTGATAGGGCTTGGCAAAATAGGATAGTGCCCCCAGCGAGGTTGCGATTTGGGCGTGAGAGGCGAACTCTTTTCCATTGTCGTAAGTGATTGTTTCGATTTGGTCAGCGAGCGGCAAAAGCACGCGTGCGCAGGCCTGCACGACAGAGTCCGCGTTCTTGTCCGGCAGTTTGGCGAGCTTGGTGTATTTGGAGGTTCGCTCGACGTGCGACATGACAACGCCTTTGTGATTGGCGCCGATAATCGTGTCGGCCTCCCAGTCTCCGATGCGGATTTTTGCGGCGACAATAGGAGGCCGCTGATCGATATCGACGCGGTTCGGAATCAGCCCGCGCCCCGAATTCTTGCCCTTGCGCCTGTTGTATTTTTTGCCGCTGTGACGCAAGTGAAGATACAGCGTGCCCCCGTCTTTCTTGTCTTTCCAGACATGCTGATAGATGCGCTCGTGACTGATAAAGGCGACGCCATCCTTCGCCAGACGCCCGCTGATCTGATCGGGACTCCACTGCTGTTGCGTCAGTTTTTCTTCGATCAGCTCCACCAAATCTGGCGTTATTTTGCGCGGCTTGTCCGAGGCCTCTTGGCGTCTCTGCGAGGCCTTCTCGTGCGCTTGCTTGAAGCGATAGCCGCGCGCGCCGGTGTTGCGAACAAGCTCGCGGCTGATCGTCGACGGATCGACGCCAATTTGCCGCGCGATGTGGGCTTGCGAGTGGCCGCTTTGCAAGAGCGCGTAAATCTGGCAGCGTTGTTCGCAGGTCAGATGGAGATAGCCTTCGGGCATTTTTCCTCCGTGAGATGTGCTGTCCCACGCAAGGATAGTCTTCCATCTGACCGCCAGAAAAACCGGCATACACAACATGGCAAAGTCTGGCGGGAGAAAACGTCGGCCTCAAGGGTGCTCGCTGCGCTCGCATCGTCTCCGGCGACTAAAGCCCTTGACCCCGACCCTTTCCCCCGCCACTCACTCCGCCATGCCGTCTATGCTGCCCTGTTGCACTTCGGATTTGAAACGGCGTTTGTTATTAGGGGCTCTGTTTCTAGCTTTCAGTACGAACTCCCACGCACTGGAACTGACAATTGGTGGGAATAAAACCAATGTTCCCGTTTGCGGTGGCTTCGCAGGCATTCCCTGCGGAGATAAGGAGTGGTGCGACTTTCCTAGTGGCGCCCAATGCGGTATTGGCGACCGATTTGGCACGTGTCGGCCACGACCTGAAGTGTGTCCCAAGTCGTTCATTCCTGTCTGCGGGTGCGACGGTAAGACTTATCCTGGCGCGTGCGAAGCCGCCCAAAACGGGGTTAGCACGGCTCATATCGGACCTTGCGGCAGCAGCCGTTGATTGATTCTTAAGTTTGGTGAATAGGATTAGCCACCAACTTAGCAAGCGTAGGATGGGCACGGCGCGTTCCGCGCCTTTGCCCACCCTACGATGTGAAGTCACAGCGCCTTATTGCTCTCCCTCACCTTCTCCGCGTCGACATAAACCTCGCCGCCCATCTGCCGGAATTTTTCCGACATCTCCGCCACGCCGGCTTCCGCCTCGTCCTTCGAGACGGTGCATCGCACCTCCTCAGGACGAGCAAGCGTAGCAAGCGTAGGGTGGGCAAAGGCGCGGAACGCGCCGTGCCCACGCGGATTATTCTCCAAAGCGCCCCGTGAGGTCCAGTGCATCACCTCCCCAATCCGGAGGAAGGACCCCTTCGCGCACATAACGGTGGAAGCTGCTGTGCGGCCAATCGCAAACCCGTGATACGTAACCGTGTTTTACTGGATTGAAATGGATATAATCAATATGGCGTTCCAAATCGTTTTCGTCGCGGATTGCGTGTTCCCAATAGCGGCGCTGCCAGATACCTCTTTCGCGTTTTGCAATCTTGCTTGGCGAGCGCGCAGCATTGGCTTTGAGCCCACGGGTGAAGCCGCTCTTGATGAGACTCCAGCGCATCGGATAATCCGCATCGCCTTCAGGCAATGACCAGATTGCGTGGATGTGGCCGGGCAACACGCAGATGGCAACCGTTTCGAACGGATAACGTTGCTTCACCGTACTATAAATGCGACGCAAGCGTTCGACGTGCTCGACGAGGATGGCGCTGGACCGGTCCGCGAGCGCGACGGTGAAGAAAAACGCCTTACCGTCGATCTTCACTCGGCGGTAGCGCGACATTGTTATGGTTTGGTCATTGGAACAGCGTGGGCACGGCGCGTTCCGCGCCTTTGCCCACCCTACGATGTGAAGTCACAGCGCCTTGTTACTCTCCTTCACCTTCTCCGCGTCCACATACACCTCGCCGCCCATCTGCCGGAATTTTTCCGACATCTCCGCCATGCCGGCTTCCGCCTCGTCCTTCGAGACGGTGCTTCGCACCTCCTCAGGACGAGGTTTTGAAAATTCCGGATCGTTCAGCGTCGCCGCGTAGTCGCGCACGTCCTGGGTGATCTTCATCGAGCAGAATTTGGGGCCGCACATGGAGCAGAAATGCGCCACCTTGTGCGCCTCCTTGGGCAGCGTCTCGTCGTGATAGCTGCGCGCGGTGTCGGGATCGAGCGAGAGGTTGAACTGATCGACCCAGCGGAACTCGAAGCGCGCCTTCGACAGCGCGTCGTCGCGCAGCTGCGCCGCCGGATGGCCCTTGGCGAGGTCGGCCGCATGCGCCGCGATCTTGTAGGCGATCACGCCCGCCTTCACATCGTCGCGGTCGGGCAGGCCGAGATGCTCCTTCGGGGTGACGTAGCAGAGCATGGCGGTGCCGAACCAGCCGATCATCGCCGCGCCGATCGCGCTCGTGATGTGGTCGTAGCCGGGCGCGATGTCGGTCACCAGCGGGCCGAGGGTGTAGAACGGCGCCTCCCCGCACTCCTTCAGCTGCTTGTCCACATTGATCTTGATCTTGTGCAGCGGAATATGGCCGGGGCCTTCGATCATCACCTGGCAGCCCTTCGCCCAGGCGATCTTGGTGAGTTCGCCCAGCGTCTCCAGCTCGGCGAACTGCGCGCGGTCATTGGCGTCGGCGATCGAGCCGGGGCGCAGCCCGTCGCCGAGCGAGAACGACACGTCGTAGCGCCGCATGATGTCGCAGATTTCGTCGAAGCGCTCGTAAAGGAAGCTCTCCTTGTGATGGGCAAGGCACCACTTGGCCATGATCGAGCCGCCGCGCGACACGATGCCGGTGACGCGGTTCGCGGTGAGCGGCACATAGGCAAGCCGCACGCCGGCATGGATGGTGAAGTAGTCGACGCCCTGCTCGCACTGCTCGATCAGTGTGTCCCTGTAGACCTCCCAGTTGAGCTTGACCGGGTCGCCGTCCACCTTCTCCAGCGCCTGGTAGATCGGCACGGTGCCGATCGGGCACGGCGCGTTGCGGATGATCCATTCACGCGTGGTGTGGATGTTGCGGCCGGTGGAGAGGTCCATCACCGTGTCGGCACCCCAGCGGATCGCCCACACCATTTTTTCGACCTCTTCCTCCACCGAGGAGGTGACCGCGGAGTTGCCGATATTGGCGTTGATCTTGGTGAGAAAATTGCGGCCGATGATCATCGGCTCGAGTTCGCCGTGATTGATGTTGGCGGGGATGATGGCGCGCCCGCGCGCGACCTCGCTGCGCACGAAATCCGGCGTGATGAACGGCGGGATCGCGGCGCCGAAGTTTTCGCCGTCGGCAAGCGCGTCCTGCGCGCGCTCCAGCATTTTTCGGCGGCCGAGATTCTCGCGCTCGGCGATGTAGACCATTTCCTTGGTGATCACGCCCGCGCGCGCCCACTCAAGCTGGGTAAGCGGGAGCTGGCTTTGGGGAGCGTCTGCAAATTGCAGGGCGTTGAAGCCTGCCGCAGCATGCTCCCTCCCCCCTTGAGGGGGAGGGTTGGGGTGGGGGGTGCTTGCTTGCGCCGCCGCTTGCGAGATACCCCCCTCCCGGATCGATTCGCGATCCGACCTCCCCCTCAAGGGGGGAGGTGAAGAAGGATCCGCCGCAAAGTCCGCGGTGGGAGAAGCGATAGCGCGCAGCGGACGCGGCGTGCTGGCGAAGGCGCGGGCAAGATGCGCGCCCGACACATTGCCGTTGTCCACCGGCTGCACCGCCCTCCCCTCATACTCCTCGACGCCGCCGCGCTCGCGCACCCAGTCGATGCGCGGACGAGGCAAGCCCGCCTCCACGTCGATCGCCGCATCCGGATCGGTGTAGGGACCGGACGGATCATAGACGCGCACCGGCTCCTCGGCGGGATCGGAGAGCGCGATCTCGCGCAGCGGCACGCGCAGGTCGGGCGCAGCCTCCGGGGTCGAATAGATTTTGCGCGAGCCGGCGATCGGGCCGGTCGTCACCTTCGGCGTGACGATGCGGGGGGGATGGATGTTCATTTCACGGCTCCCGGTTCGGGGTGCGGATGTCAGTGGAAATAACCGTAAAAGCAAAGCACGGCGCCGATCACGAGCCAGACCACGCCGCCGGCTTTCATGACCCAGGGCTTGGTGCTCAGCATGGAGTCGCCGATGGATCGGACTTGATCAGGCAGCGCGATGCGCGCCGCACCGCCGATCGTCGCCGCCCAGCCAAACAAGGTGAGGATCACGCGCCAGTCGGCGGTCCAGACATTGTTATTGAGCACGATCGCAAGCCCGGCCGTCATCGCCAGCACGCCAGATATGAAGAGCAGCGGCGGGCTGCGCATGACGTCGTGCGCCATGGCCTGGAACGCCGCCGCGTTGATGAGCAGGCCGATGGCGGCGACCAGCATCACCGGACCGGCCAATTTTGCGATGAAGATGGAAGTCTGCATGGTCCGGGTTCCGCCTATCACGCCGCCTGCGCGGCCTGTCCGAGCCAGGCGCGCACGCGCGCATCCGGGTCGGCGTTCTGGGTGACGTCGCGGACGACCGCGATCGAATCGGCGCCCGCGGCGTAGACGCCCGGCGCCCGCTCCAAGGTGATGCCGCCAATGGCGACGAGCGGGATTTTGCCGATCCGCCGCTTCCATTCGGTAATGCGCGCGAGCCCTTGGGGGGCGAACCGCATGACCTTCAGCGTGGTCGGATAGATCGGGCCGAGCGCAACATAGTCCGGATCGCAGCGCAAGGCGGTCTCCAGCTCCATATCGTCATGGGTCGACAGCCCGAGCGTCAGCCCGGCGCGGCGGATCGCCGGCACGTCGGCTGCGGCGAGGTCCTCGTGACCGAGATGCACATGGGCGGCGCCGGCCTCGATCGCCGCGCGCCACCAATCGTTGACGACGAGCTTCGCGCCGGTGCGGGCGGTCGCTTCGAGCGCCGCGCGCACCGTCGCGATAGCCTCCGCATGCGACAGGTTCTTCACCCGCAGCTGGATCGTGCCGACGCCGAGCGCGGCAAGCCGCGCAACCCAGGCGACGCTGTCGACGACGGGATAGAAACGATCAGGATACGGCATGCCAGAACGGAGTCCCGACGACTGGGGTGGAGGGAGAAGCAAAATCGCGCGGGCCCATCAGCCCGGATTCGTAGGCGAGACGACCGGCCTCGACCGCGAGGCGGAACGCCTTCGCCATGCCCACGGGATCGCTCGCCTTGGCGACGGCGGTGTTGAGCAGCACGGCGTCGTAGCCGAGTTCCAGCGCGTCGGCCGCGTGCGAGGGCGCGCCGAGCCCGGCATCGACGACGAGCGTCGCGTCCGGCAGGCGCGTGCGCAATAGCCTCAGCGCATCGCGATTGAGAATGCCGCGCGCGCTGCCAATCGGCGCCGCCCACGGCATGATCACGCGGCAGCCGGCGTCGCACAGCCGCAGCGCGACCGTCAGGTCTTCGGTGCAGTAAGCAAACACCTCGAACCCGTCCTTGACCAGTATCGCCGCGGCTTCGACCAGACCGACGACGTCGGGCTGCAAGGTCTCGTCGTCGCCGATGACTTCCAGCTTGATCCAAGGCGTATCGAACAGCTCGCGCGCAAGCTGCGCCGTCGTCACCGCCTCGCGGACGCTGCGGCAGCCGGCGGTGTTGGGCAATACGGTGACGCCAAGCTCGCGGATGAGCGACCAGAACGCGTTGCCCATCCGGCCGCCCGCCGCTTCGCGCCGCAAGGACACCGTGACGATCTCGGCGCCCGAAGCGCGAACCGCATTCTGCATGATCGCAGGCGAGGGATAGGCCGCCGTGCCGATCAGGAGGCGCGAGGAGAATTCCTTGTCGTAGAACGCAACCAACTCACCCTCCCTGCCGCGGCGTGACGATTTCGATTTCATCGCCGGTATTGAGCTCGGTATCGGCCCACCGCGCGCGCGGCACGACATGGCAGTTCACCGCGATGACGACGTGCGTGTCTTCATAGTCGAGCTCGCCGAGCAGGCCGTTAAGGTCGGTCGCGACGATCTCGGTGCGCTCGCCGTTGACGATCACCTGCATCGCACCACCTCGTCATCCGTTTGCCCGTCCAGGAAATGCGCGACTGTCGCCTCCGCCAGCGCCGGCGCCAGCAGGAAGCCATGGCGGTAAAGCCCGTTGACCGTGATCCGCTTGTCGTCGACCACGATGCGCGGACGGTTGTCGGGAAAGGCGGGCCGCAGTCCCGCGCCGAACTCGACGATGCGCGCTTCGCCGAAGGCCGGATGCACGGCATAGGCCGCGGTCAGAAGTTCGAGCGCGGAGCGGACGCTGACGCTATCGTCCTCGCATTCGATCGATCGTCGCGCCGATGAGAAACCGGTTGCCGGCGCGCGGCACGATATAGATCGACCAGCGCGGATGAATGAGACGGACCGGACGCGATAGCGCGATCTCGTCGGTCTCCAGAATGACGATCTCGCCCTTGACGCCGCGCAGCTCGGGCCAAGCATCGCGCGCGGCAAGGCCGCGGCAGTCGATTACCACGCCGTCGGGATCCCCGTGCCCGGTTTGCGCATTGAATGCGATCGGCACGCCGGCCGCCCGCAGCACATCGTGCAACGCACGCAAAACCCGCCGCGGATCGACATGGCCCTCCTGCGGAAAGAACAAGGCTTCGGAAAAGCGCCCGGCAAGGACCGGTTCGATTGCGGCGATCTCTTCGCGGCCGAGGCGCGTATACCCGCCGGTCAGCCGGGCGAACCGCTCGAAATCGGCGCGGTCGCGCGAATGCGCCACCACGAGCGACCCGTTGAACGGCGTTTGCGGCAGCGCCTCCCGCCACAGATCGAGCGAGCGCAGGCCAAGCCGCGTGACCACCGGCTCGGCCGTCTCGCCCTCGCAGAAAGGCGCGAGCATGCCGCCCGCCCAATGACTCGTCGCCTGCGTCATGGTTGCTTCGCCGCGCTCATAAAGCGCAACCCGGCAGCCAGCCTTGGCGAACAGCAGAGCCTGCCATGTCCCCGCGATGCCGGCGCCAAGCACGCTGACGGGCGAAGACAAACTTGAGCAGGGATGTTGCGGATGCACCTTTCCGTCCCTTCGCCGGCACTACCCGGATCAGGTTCAAAGGGTCTCCGCGGCGCCTGCTCGCCCCTGGGCGCAGGCTTAGCGGTCTCTCAGCTCCTTCCGGAGCTCCCCTCGGACCAATATCGCTAATGTAGGCGGACGCGCCCCGCTGTCAATGCGGGCGTCGCGTTTGTTTGCACCTGAACTAATCCAACGGAAGGCCCCAGACAGCCGGCGGCGGCGCCAATGTCACCCGGCCGCGCGGCGGCTAACGGCGGTGCGGCGCCCCGCCTAACATCGCATTGAACTTCAATTTGCCGCCCTTGGTGAACTCGACCACCCGCGATTTCGCCAACCGCCTTGCCCATTGCAGCTGAAAGATTCGGTGCAGGATCGCCGAACCGAGGGCGCCGCCGAGATGGGACTTTCGTTCGCTCCAATCAAGGCAAGCGCGACATAGCGGGCGACGCCCTGCGCCAAGCCGGTCGGTGTCGATGCCAAGTCCGGCAAAAAACCGCTTCCCTGGTTCCGTGACGTGCAGAGCATCGTCGTGTCCTGAAACGAACCCTTTCGTGCGCAGGTGATCGAACATGCGTACGCCCGCGTCCCCGGCAAGGTGGTCGTAGCAAACGCGCGCCTGGCGCAGCATCGGGTCTTTCGGACCCGGCCGCGCACGCAAATACCCGGTGCGCGACGCAAGCCCCATCAAGCCCTCAAGCACGCCGGCGACATCGGACTCGGACAGTCGGAAGTAGCGGTGACGGCCCTGCTTCCGTAACGTGACCAAACCGGCGGCGTGAAGTTTCGCGAGGTGGCCGCTTGCCGTGGACAACATCACACCTGCTTCGTGCGCCAGTTCCGTTGCCGTCAACGCCCGCCCATGCATCAGGGCCGTAAGCATATTAGCGCGCGCCGGATCGCCGATCAGCGCGGCGATCGCCGCAATACTGGGTCCTTCCTTCATAGTTTGACAATAGCCGAAGCATGTCTGTGCGCCAAGCTGGTAATGTGCCGCTGACATCTCGTGCAACCGGATGCAACGGCAAATCGACGTGCAAATTGCGAGGACAGGTGAGAGGTTCAGTCCGGTGGTCGAGATCGCGTTGTTGGGCATGCTCGCCACGCTTTGGGGCGCCTCCTATTCGTTCATCAAACTCGCCGTCGCCACGATTCCGCCTGTCACGCTGATGGCGGCGCGGACGATGATCGCCGGGGCGCTGCTACTCATCGTCATGCGCTGGCACGGCCTTTCATTGCCCATCGATCGTGCTACATGGTTGAAGTTCGGCCGCCAGGCTTTACTCAATAGCGCCGTCCCGTTCACGCTGATCGCCTGGGGGGAACAGGCCGTCGACGCCGCGCTTGCGACAATCCTGAACGCGACATCGCCGGTTTTCGCCTTTCTCGTGACTTACGGAATTACACGCCATGAACCGGCAACCCTGCGCATGGCGCTGGGCGTCGCATCTGGGATCCTTGGCGTCGGCCTGATTGTGGGCGCACAGGCCTTCCACGGGCTAGGTCGCGACTTGACCGGTCAACTCGCTATCGTCGCTGCGACGCTGTGCTATGCCGGCGCGGCGATCGCCGGCAGAACCTTTGCCGGACACAATCCTCTGCTCCCCGCCACAGGGTCGCTGATCTGTAGCGCATGCATGCTCACTCCCGCGAGCCTTATCATCGATCGACCCTGGGCACTTGTGCCGTCGGGAGCCTCTGTGGTGGCGCTGCTTGCGCTTTCCGTATTCTCGACCGCTCTCGCGTTCGTCATCTATTTTCGGTTGATCGAAACACTGGGCTCGGTCGGCACGACCGCACAAGCCTATCTCAGGGTGCCCATCGGCGTTTTCATCGGCGTGATGTTTCTTGGCGAACGTCTCGCCCTAAGCGCATGGATCGGGCTCGCCTGCGTCGCCGCTGGGGTCGCCGCAATGACCATCCCGACAGAACAGCGGCGGTGACCGCATGAGGGCGTGACCGTGCACGACATGCTGCCGACCGTGTTGTTCGCCGCGCCGGTCTTCTTCCTCGCCGGATTCGTCAAGGGCGTGATCGGCCTTGGCTTGCCGACGGTCGCGATCGGGCTGCTGGTGCTCGTCATATCCCCGGCCGAGGCGGCGGCCTTGCTGGTCGCGCCCTCGATCGTCACCAATGTCTGGCAAATGCTGACCGGCGGACAATTCCGGCCGTTGCTGCGCCGACTGTGGCCAATGATGCTCGGCATCGTCGCCGGCACCGCCGCCGGGGCGAATTTTCTCACCGGCGGCAACGCCAACGCCGCCGTTGTTGCGCTCGGCGTGGCGCTCATGATCTATGCCGGTCTTGGGCTCGGCTCGGTGCGCTTCAAAACACCGCCCCATGCGGAGAGATGGCTCGCGCCGCTGGTTGGCGTCGCCACCGGCCTTGTCACCGCCGGCACCGGCGTATTCGCGATTCCCGCCGTGCCCTATTTGCAGGCGATCGGGTTACCGCGGGACCAATTGGTGCAGGCGCTGGGACTCTCTTTCACCGTCTCGACGCTCGCGTTGGCGGCGATTCTCACCCGCGGAGGCGCGTTTCCCTTGGCGACGGCAGGCGTGTCCGCGCTGCAGATCGTGCCCGCGCTCGTGGGGATGGCCGCCGGACAATGGTTACGCGGGCGGGTGCAGCCCGCAGTCTTTCAGTTCTGTTTCTTTCTCGGTCTTCTTATCCTGGGCGGCCATCTTGCGCTGCGTACATTTTATTGAGTTTGCGCCCGTCCCTATCGGCCCCGTCGCTCGCATCGGCGACGAGCCACATTTAAAACAACAGCACGGCTCCACTCAGCTTTTCTGCTCGACATGCCAACCGACAACGGCGTCGGAAACCGCATCGGTCGAGGCGAAGTAGGGCTTGATATCGAGAAGCGGCGTGCCATCGAGGCAGTCGAGGCCGACCACGGATAGGCGCGGCCCTTCGATGGCGACAAGCTTCACCACGCTCGCCGCAATTGGATTGGGGCGAACCGGCGAGCGCAGAGCGAAGGTTCCACGCTGCTCGCCGTAATGGCGCGGCACCTGAAGCACGAGGTCGCGCCGCGACCGGTGCATCCAATAAAGAACGAGGAGATGGGTGCAGGTTTCGACGCCGGCGAGCGCAGGCGCGTAACGCTCCTCGACCTCGATCGTGCAGACCGCATCCGATTCGCGGGCGTGCTTCGGACAGTCTTCGCGCCGCGTCCATGGCGTATGGATACGGCCGATGAAATAGAGGCCCGCGTCGAACGTCTCCGGCAGCTCGGTCGCCACCTCTCCCGGGCGAACATCAAAGGCATTAGACGCTTCGTTTTGAGATTCTGACATCGGTAAACCTGATCTGTCTGCACAATTGCAATTTGGCCGGGGAAACCAGTCGAACGCTCTCCCGTCCGGCCGCCACCGGCCGATCTTTTCTCACTTGCCAAACCATGATTAACGGCATAAACATATCTTTATGTCGAGTTCGGCCCTTACACGCGGGTTCCCCAAGGGATGAGCGCTTGATCTTCGACGATTTCAATACCGCGCTGAAGGCTGCCGCGGAAGAAACGCGTATGCGCGTTCTCGCGCTGCTCGCCGAGAACGAATTGACGGTATCGGACCTGACCGACATCTTGCGCCAATCGCAACCGCGGATTTCTCGTCATCTCCGGCTGCTCGCCGAAGCGCGGCTGGTCGAGCGCTTCCGCGAGGGCTCCTGGGCGTTCTTCCGTCTCGCCGAACAAGGCGAGGCAGCCGAACTGGCGCGCGGCCTGATCGCCCGGCTCGATCCGAACGATCGGATACTCGCCCGCGACCGCGAACGGCTGGCCGCCGTGCGCGCGGCGCGCGTGCGCGCGGCGCAGGACTATTTCCGCCGCCATGCCGCCGAGTGGGATCGCATCCGCCGCCTGCATGTCGCCGACGAAGCGGTGGAAAGCGCGATCCTCGCGGCGCTCGCAGACCAGCCGTTTCGTTCGCTGCTCGATCTTGGCACGGGAACCGGGCGGATGCTCGAACTGCTGGGGCCGCAGATCGAGCGCGGCGTGGGGATCGATCTGTCGCGCGACATGCTGGCGCTCGCGCAAGGTCGGCTCGACCGCGCCGGACTCAGGCATTGCACCGTGCGCCATGGCGACGTTTTCGATCTGGCGATGCCGCCCGATTCCTTCGACGTCGTTATTTTTCACCAGGTCCTGCACTTCCTCGACGATGGCGCACGCGCGATCCGCGACGCCGCGCGGCTGCTGCGGCCGCACGGGCGGCTGCTCGTCGTCGACTTCGCGCCGCACGAGTTCGAGTTCCTCCGCGAGCAGCATGCGCACCGGCGGCTCGGCTTTGCGAGCGAGACCGTGACGCAATGGCTGGAACAGGCGGGTCTCGAACCGGTTCTGTATCGCGATCTGCCGCCCGAGCAGGACTCGGAGGGCAAGATCGCCGTATCGCTGTGGCTTGGCCGCGACCGACGCGTCGCGCTCGCGGCGTCGGCGCGGGAGGTGGCGTGATGGAGATGGCGGCACAGGAAAGGCCGAGCCGGTTTCCGCGCCAACGAACGCGCATTCGGGTGTCGTTCGAGTTCTTCCCGCCGAAAACGGAGGAGATGGAGAAGACCCTGTGGGATTCGATTGAACGGCTGCATCCGCTCCATCCCTCCTTCGTCTCGGTCACCTATGGGGCCGGCGGCTCGACGCGCGAGCGCACGCATGCGACGGTCAACCGCCTGTTGGCCGAGACCGACCTCATCCCCGCGGCCCACCTCACCTGTGTCGCGGCGGCGCGCGCTGACGTCGACGAGGTGATCCGCGCCTATGTCGCCGCCGGCGTCCGCCATATCGTGGCGTTGCGCGGCGATCCCGTCGGCGGCCCCGGCGAGCGCTACGCGCCGCATCCGGGCGGCTATCTCAACGCCGCCGACCTCACCGCCGGCATCAAGCGGATCGCGCCGATCGAAGTCTCAGTCGCCGCCTACCCGGAAAAGCATCCCGACAGCCCGTCGGTCGAAGCCGACATCGACATGCTCAAGGCGAAGATCGACGCCGGGGCAAGCCGCGCCATCACCCAGTTCTTCTTCGATAACGATCTCTATTTCCGCTATCTCGATCGCGTGCAGGCGCGGGGAATCGACATCCCGGTCGTGCCTGGCATTCTGCCGGTGCAGAATTTCAATCAAACGCGCGCCTTCGCCCTGCGTTGCGGCGCCTCGATCCCGCCCTGGCTCGCCGATCGCTTCGCCGGACTCGACAACGACGTGGCGACCCGCAAGCTGATCGCAGCCGCGGTCGCCGCCGAGCAGGTTTTTGACCTCGTCGACCGCGGGGTCTGCGATTTCCACTTCTACACCATGAACCGCGCTGACCTCGTCTACGCCATCTGCCATCTGCTCGGCCTGCGGCCGGCGGAGGCGCTGGCGGCGGCGTGAGAAATTCGCGATGCAGGAACGATAGTGACCACGCTCGACCATTTTCTCGCTTCGCCGATCGAAGCCGCGCTGCGCGAGCTCGCACGCGAGCGCATTCTCGTGCTCGACGGCGCGATGGGTACCGAGATCCAGAATCTCATGCTCGACGAGGCGGGCTTTCGCGGCGAGCGTTTTCGCGATTGGCCGCGCGACCTGCGCGGGAACAACGATCTGCTCGTCGTGACGCAGCCGGACGTCATCCGCGACATTCACCTCGCCTATTTCCGCGCCGGGGCAGACATCGTTTCCACCAACACGTTTTCCTCCACGCGCATTGCGCAGGCCGACTACGGCCTGGAGGAGGCCATAGCCGAACTCAATCGCGCAGGTGCGCGCCTCGCCCGCGAAGCGGCTGATGCTGCGGCGCGCGAAGACGGACGACCGCGCTTCGTCGCCGGCGCAATGGGGCCGACCAACCGCACCGCATCGATCTCACCCGATGTGAGTAATCCGGGTTTCCGCGCCATCACCTTCGACGAATTGCGCGCGGCCTATGGCGAACAGGCCGCGGCCCTGCTCGATGGCGGCGCCGACATCCTCCTCGTCGAGACGATCTTCGACACGCTCAACGCCAAGGCGGCTCTTTTCGCCATCGCGGAGCTCTTCGAGGCGCGCGGCGCGCGCGTCCCGGTGATGATCTCGGGCACCATCACCGATCGCTCGGGCCGGATGCTGTCCGGGACAAACGCCGGAAGCGTTCTGGAACTCGGTCCGCCACGCCGCACCCCTCTCGATCGGCCTCAACTGCGCGCTCGGCGCCAAGGAGATGCGCGCGCATATCGCCGAGCTTTCGCGCATCGCCGACACGCTTGTCTGCGCCTACCCGAACGCTGGCCTACCGAACGAGTTCGGCCGTTACGACGAAAGCCCTGATTACATGGCGGGCCTGCTCGGCGAGTTTGCACGCGCCGGTCTCGTCAATATCGTCGGCGGCTGTTGCGGGACAACGCCAGAGCATATCGGGGCGATTGCGGAGGCGGTCGCGCACGTTGCGCCGCGACCACTCCCCGTGGTGAGCCCGTATCTGCGCCTCGCGGGGTTCGAGCCGTTCACGCTCACGCCGGAAATCCCGTTCGTCAATGTCGGCGAACGCACCAATGTCACCGGCTCGGCCAAGTTCCGCAAGCTGATCAAGGCCGGCGACTACGCCGCCGCGCTCACGGTCGCGCGCGAGCAGGTCGAGAACGGCGCGCAGATCATCGACGTAAACATGGACGAAGGCCTGCTCGATTCCCAGGCGGCGATGACGACCTTCCTCCATCTGGTCGCGGCCGAGCCGGACATCGCCCGCGTGCCGATCATGGTGGACTCCTCGAAGTTCAGCGTGATCGAGGCGGGCCTCAAATGCATTCAGGGCAAGGCGGTCGTGAACTCGATCTCGCTCAAGGAGGGCGAGGCGGAGTTCATGCGGCAGGCGCAGATCGTGCGGCGGCACGGCGCGGCCGTGGTGGTGATGGCGTTCGACGAGCAAGGCCAGGCCGACACCGTCGAGCGCAAGACCGCGATCTGCAAACGCGCCTACGACATCCTGGTCGGGCGCCTCGCCTTCCCGCCCGAGGACATCATTTTCGATCCCAATATCTTTGCGGTCGCGACCGGCATCGAGGAACACAGCAATTACGGCCTTGCCTTCATCGAAGCGGCGCGCGGGATTCGGGCAAATCTTCCCGGCGTGCATGTATCGGGCGGCGTCTCCAACCTGTCATTCGCCTTCCGCGGCAACGAGCCGGTGCGCGAAGCGATGCACTCGGTCTTCCTCTACCATGCCATCCAAGCCGGCATGGATATGGGCATCGTCAATGCCGGCCAGATGGCGGTCTATGACGATCTCGATCCCGAGCTGCGCGAAGCCTGCGAGGACGTCGTGCTCAACCGCCGCAGCGATGCGGCCGAGCGATTGCTTGCGCTCGCCGAACGCTATCGGGGGACGGGGCGCGAGACCAAGGAAGCCGAACTCGAATGGCGGGGCTGGCCGGTCGACAAGCGGCTCACGCATGCGCTCGTGCACGGCATCACCGACTATATTGCGGAGGACGTCGAGCTTGCCCGTCAGGCGGCCGCCCGTCCGCTCGACGTCATCGAGGGGCCGCTGATGGCCGGCATGAACGTCGTCGGGGATCTGTTCGGCTCCGGCAAGATGTTTCTGCCGCAGGTGGTGAAGTCGGCGCGCGTGATGAAACAGGCGGTTGCCTATCTCATGCCGTTCATGGAGCAGGAGAAGGCCGCGCAAGGGGCGACGGCCCGAAAGCTGAGCCATGGCAAGGTCGTTATCGCGACCGTGAAGGGCGACGTGCACGACATCGGCAAGAACATCGTCGGCGTCGTGCTCCAGTGCAACAATTACGAGGTCGTCGATCTCGGCGTGATGACGCCGGCGACGAAGATCCTGGAGACCGCCAAGACGGAAGAACGCCGACATCATCGGACTGTCCGGCCTGATCACGCCGTCGCTCGACGAAATGTGCCATGTCGCCGCCGAGATGGAGCGGCAGGGCTTCGATCTCCCGCTGCTGATTGGCGGCGCCACCACGAGCCGCGTGCACACGGCGGTGAAGATCGACCCGAACTACCGGCGCGGCCAGGTGGTCTATGTCAACGATGCAAGCCGCGCGGTTGGCGTGGTCGCCGCGCTCATGTCGGCCGAACGGCGGCCGGGCTACGTCGCCGAGGTGCGCAGCGAATATGCGCGGCTCGCCGCCGCGCATGCACGCGGGGAAGCGCAGAAGAAGCGGCTCACCCTCGCCAACGCGCGCGCGAATGCGCTCAAGCTCGACTGGTCGGGCGCTTATCTGCCGCCGCAGCCGAGTTTCCTCGGCGCGCGCGCATTCAAAGGCTACGATCTGCGCGAACTCACGCCTTATATCGACTGGTCGCCGTTCTTCTCGACCTGGGAGCTGACCGGCAAGTACCCGGCGATCCTCGACGACGACACCGTGGGCCCGGCGGCGCGCGCGTTGTTCGCCGACGCCGAAACCATGCTGGAGACGATCATCCGCGAGGGCTGGTTCCGCGCCGATGCGACGCTCGCCTTCTGGCCCGCCACAGCGCAAGGCGACGACATTCTCGTCTATGCCGACGAAGCGCGCAACACGCCGATGCTGACGCTGCACACGCTGCGCCAGCAGCTCGCGCGTCGCGAAGGCCGCGCCAATGTCGCGCTCGCCGATTTCATCGCGCCGTGCGCTGGCGGACCGGCCGACTATATCGGCGCTTTCATCGTGACGGCGGGAATCGGCGAAGAACAGGCGTCGGCGCGGTTCAAGCACGCGAACGACGACTATTCCGCGATCATGGTCAAGGCGCTTGCCGACCGCTTGGCTGAAGCCTTTGCCGAGCGCTTGCACGAACGGGTGCGGCGCGAGTTCTGGGGCTATGCGCGGGACGAGGCGCTCACGCCCGCCGATCGGCTCGCTGAGAAATATCGCGGCATCAGGCCCGCGCCCGGCTATCCGGCACAGCCCGACCACACCGAGAAGGCGGCGCTGTTCGCCATGGTCGGCGGCGGCGAGGAGATCGGCGTTTCGCTGACCGAGAGTTTCGCCATGTGGCCGAGCGCCTCGGTCTCTGGCCTCTATTTCAGCCACCCGCAGAGCCATTATTTCGGCGTCGGCAAGATCGAACGCGACCAGGTCGAGGACTACGCGCGGCGCAAGGGTTGGAGCGTTGCCGAAGCGGAGAAATGGCTCGCGCCCGTGCTCAATTACGATCCGCGCAAAGAGGCGGCGCGCGCCGACGCAACATCGGAGGCGGCGGAGTAGCGGCTAATGCCGGATTGCCCCGGGCGTGGCCATGCTGCGGTCGCCGCTTGCCATCAGAGAATTTGCTGGCCTAGGCTTCCATTGGGTCAATCCCTGCACGGCCGATTCTGCGCCCTGGCCTGTATTTGGAGCGCGATACCTGGTCAGGTCAGGGGCACCTTTGCGCTTGCGTATTTCAGTGAAGGAAACGCCGGCCACAGCTGCCGAATTCGACGACGTTGGAAATCTGATGAAAATACTGGTTGCCGAAGACGACGCCGAAACGGCCGATTATTTACGACGGTCGCTCGTCGCAGAGGGACATGCCGTGGATGTCGTGTCCGACGGCCGGGATGCGCTCACCTATTGTCTCTACAACAAGTGCGACCTGGTCGTTCTCGACCGGATGTTGCCCGGCATGGACGGCATGGCGGTTCTCAAGGCGCTGCGCGCCAGCAAGTGTAACCTCCCTGTCATTTTCCTCACCGCGATGGCAGGCGTCGACGATCGTGTCGAGGGCCTGAAGGAAGGCGGCGACGACTACCTGACCAAGCCGTTCCACTTTGCCGAACTGGCGGCCCGAATTGGCGCTCTAGCGCGCCGGCCGGCGTCAAACGAAGCGCAGACGACGTTGCGTGTTCACGATCTTGAGCTCGATTTGCTGACGCGCACCGCCTGCCGGCAGGGGCAGGTCATAGAACTCCAGCCGAAAGAGTTCGGCGTGCTCGAGGTGCTGATGCGCAATGCCGGGCACATCATTACCAAAACGATGCTGCTGGAACAGGTTTGGAATCTCAGCTTCGATCCGGGCACGACGGTCGTCGAAACGCATGTCAGCCGACTGCGCACCAAGATCGACAAACCCTTCGATGTGAAGCTGATTCACACCAACCGCAATTTCGGCTACTCGATCCGTGCGCCGCGCTGACATTCTTGCCGGTTCGGCGTTCAAGGCTGCGGTTCGCGCCGTCATAATCATGGCTGTCGCTTTCGCGGCCGCCGGCGTGCTGGCCTACTATACGGTCAGCCACGCCATGTATTCGGAGCTGGAGCGGCAACTTGTCGAGGAGATCCTGCTTTTCGACGAGGTCTACCAGACAGGTGGGCAGGCGGCCCTTGTCGCAACCGTGCGAAAACTCGAATCTCCGGAGATCCTCGGCAAGCGCTATGTCGCACTCGTCGACAAAAACGGCGTGAAGCTGGTGGGCAACCTGAATGTCGCGCCCGCATTCCTGAATCTCACCCGCAAGATCGAAGTCGTGCCGACTCGTGAAGGCGACACGGTGGCCACGAGCGGCAAGAAGTTCGACACAGTGCAACTGATTGTCGGACGCGATACGAAGCTCATCGATGTCACGCTGCGTACATTGGTATATGTATTGCTGGCGGCGTTCCTGCTGATATTCATCGGCGTGTTGTTCGCGGGATGGGTTCTCAGCAAGCAGTCGCTCAAAAAGCTCGCGCGGATTTCCGCAACGTTGGAACGGGTCGGCCGTGGCGACACGACGGCGCGCATCGGAGAAATGAGTGGCGACGGACAGATCGACCGTATCGCCGCCATGATTGACCTTTCGCTCGCTCGGCTTTCGGCTTTGACCGAAAGCTCCCAGAATACCATTCGCGCCATCGCACACGACCTGCGCACGCCACTCAACAGAACGTTGATCCACATCGAGGATGCCGCGGCGGCACCGGAAGGCAAACGCGACAGCTTGCTTGCCGATGCACAGGAGGAGCTGCTCAAACTTGGCGCCGTGTTCGACACGGTGCTCAGAATATCGACTCTCGAAACCTCGTTCGACCGCGATGCGTTTGGTGACGTCGATCTGGCAACCGTCATCTCGGATTCCGTTCCTCTGTTCGAATCGGACTTTGCCGAAAAGCGGCAACAGGTCGAAATCTCCGCGAGCAATCCGGTCATCGTGCGCGGGGACGGCCAAGCGTTACGTCAGCTCCTCGTCAATCTCCTCGCCAATGCAACCCGCCACACCGCGGTGGGCACGAGGATCACCGTAGGCGCGAGGCGTGAAAACGGCAGCGCGGTCCTCGAAGTCTGCGACAACGGCGAGGGCATCGCGGAAAACCAACGCGCGGCTGTCCTGAAACCGTTCACGCGGCTCGACGCCAGTCGCTCGGTTGCCGGCAGCGGGCTCGGCCTTGCCCTCGTCAACGCCATCGCCATCCGCCATGGCGCGTCGCTCGAGCTTGCCGACAACAAACCGGGATTGTGTGTCCGCGTCCGCTTTCCGGACTGACCCCGCGAAGTTTGCAAAAATTTAAACTCCGCTCAAGCCACGCTCAAAGCGGGCCTTCTATCTTGCTTGCGTCAGGCCAGCCGGTCCGACGCAGATCAAGCCAGGGAAGGATTCCCGCCGTGCATGCTCAGACCAACCTGCGCGCCTTGGTGATCGTCGTGCGCCGGCCGCAACGCAACGCGCGACCACGAGACATTCCGCCGGAAGGCAGGCGCCCCCGTTCACATTGACCCATCTGACGCCGGAAAGGCTCCCAACATGAACATTCATCATCGTCCTCTCGACGTGCACGCTCCTCTCGCCGTGCAGTCGAACCAGCAGACCATCGAGGGCCTGCGTGCCTACCTGAACGAGCAGATCGTCGGCCAGGCCGCGTTCATCGACCGCCTGCTGATCGCGCTCTTGTCGGACGGCCACGTTCTCCTCGAGGGCGCGCCGGGCCTTGCCAAGACCAAAGCCGTGACGACGCTGGCAAACGCGATCAATTGCGACGAGCGGCGGATTCAGTTCACGCCGGACCTATTGCCCACCGACCTGACCGGCACCGACATCTTCCGTCCGCACGAGGGCACGTTTGAGTTCGTCGCAGGCCCGCTGTTCCACAATTTGGTGCTCGCCGACGAGATCAACCGCGCGCCGGCGAAGGTGCAGTCCGCCCTGCTTGAAGCGATGGCGGAACGCCAGATCAGCGTCGGCCAGAGCACCTACCGCCTGCCGAAGCTGTTCATGGTGCTCGCAACTCAGAACCCGATCGAACAGGAAGGCACCTATCCGTTGCCTGAAGCGCAGCTCGACCGATTCCTGATGCACGTCCGGGTGGACTATCCCGATCTTGAGGCCGAGCGCCGCATTCTGGAAATCGTGCGCGGCGAGGCGCTTTACGGCAAGGCCGCGCCGGCGGTCGCCATCGACCAAGAGACCATCTTCGCTTGGCGCAACGCCGCGCTGCAGACCTACGTTTCAAAGGCGCTTGAGGACTATATCCTTGAGTTCGTCTTCGCGACCCGCAAACCGCAAAACTACGGCGACGACCTCGCCGGGATGATTGCCTACGGGGCAAGCCCGCGCGGGTCGATCGCGCTCGATCGCTGCGCGCGCGTTCACGCGTGGATGCGCGGCTCTGAGTTTGCCACCCCCCTCGATGTGCAGGCCGTCGCCCACGACGTGCTGCGCCATCGCTTGATCCTGAACTTTGAGGCAGAGGCTGACGGCGTCACCAAGGACCAGGTGGTCTCGGAGCTTCTGAGCCGCGTGCCGGTGTCCTGAACGGCGCCTGAAAAGGCAGGACGGATCGGGAGAAGGCAATGACAGATAACGCGCAAAACGAAGGCCTCGTCGCGCCCTTCACCGCGCTTGTGCGCAGCCGGCCGGACCGAAGGACCACCGGCTTCGCGCCCGGCGGTAAGGTCCGCACGCACCAGTCCGGCACGAACCGGTCAGTGTTTCGCGGACGCGGTATGGAGTTTGACGAAGCCCGCATCTATCAGCCGGGAGATGACGCGCGCTCGATCGACTGGCGGGTCACCGCCAGGACCGGGAAGATGCACACCAAGCTGTTCCACGAGGAACGAGAACGGCCAGTGCTGATTGTGGCAGACCTGCGTGCCTCGATGCACTTCGGAACCAGGATCCAGTTCAAGTCGGTGCTTGCGGCGACGATCGCCGCGGAGCTCGCCTGGGTCGGCATCGACGGCGGGGATCGCGTCGGCGGCTTCATCCTTCTGCCGAACGGTGTCAGGAGCTTTCCGGCAACCCGGAACACGTCCGCCATGCTGCGGCTGCTCAAGGCGCTGAGCGAGGGAACGAAGCCGGAGTGAGAGGATGGATGAGCAGGATGGCGATGAGCAGGATGGCGAGGCTGCAGAACTGCCGCTTCACACCGCCGTGGACCGGCTGCGCCAAGTCAGCCGTCCCGGTACGCTGGTTTTCATCGTCAGCGACTTCGCCGATTTCGACGAACGCACGGAGCGGGCGATCAAGCGACTTTCGCTGCACGCCCATGTCACCAACGTGCTCGTCTACGATCAGCTCGACACGATGTTGCCGCACGGCAATCAACGGATTTCCGACGGCGAACACGTCACCCTGCTCGCTGCGCTAGGGCGCGCCTCGATCGAGAACCACGCCCGGATGTTCCGCGATCGGCGGGATCGGCTCGAACGGCTCTGCCGCCAGCGCGGCATGTCGTTCCTTGCAATTCCGACGTCAGCGTCAGCGCGAGACGTGCTTGTTCCGCATCGCAAGAGCGCGGCGGCGCGAACCCGACGGGAAAGGATCCCAGCATGAGCGGCCCGGCCCCCGCACTTGCACCTGAGCTAGCCAAGCAGCTCGAGCAACTCAGAGACATTCATCTGCCTCCCGGCATTTCCTGGTGGCCGCCCGCGCCAGGTTGGTGGGTGCTTGCCGGCGTGGTGGTGGTCGCTGCGCTCGCTGCCATTGGCATCAACTACGTTCGCCGGCGCACCGTCCGTTACCGCGCTCTCAATGAGCTGAATGATTTGCGCTGTGACGAGAGCCTCGGCGCGGTGACCGCGGCCGAGCGCATCGCCGTCTTGCTCAAGCGGATCGTCTTGCAGCGTTCTGCGACCAAGTCGATCGGCGTCGAGCACGGGACCCGCTGGGTCGAACGTCTGATGCAGGAACCAGGCGGAATGCCCGCCGAGATCGCCCGCTTCCTGGCGCTGGCGCCTTACGCCCACGCCGAACTGATCGACAATTCGCCCGACCGCTCGACCCTGTTCACCGCCGCCGACCGCTGGATACGGAGGAACGCGTGATGGAATTTCTGTGGCCGCTGGCCTTCCTCCTGTTGCCGCTGCCGCTGCTGGTCCGTTGGCTGGTCAAACCGGCAGAGGTTTCGACCACGGGCGCCCTGAAGGTCCCGTTCTACAAACGCCTCACCAGCGCCGCGCGTGCCGGATCGCGCGGGCGCACCACCCACTGGTTCCGGCTGCTGGTGGCGTCGGCGATCTGGCTCTTGCTGGTCACCGCGCTCGCCCGGCCGGTTTACGTCGGCCCAGAAACCCCCCTCCCCATCGAGGGCCGCAACGTGATGATGGCAATCGATCTGTCCGGCAGCATGGGCGGGGAAGATTTCGCGCTCGACGGACTCCCGACCACGCGGCTTGCGGTCGTCAAGGATGCAGCGCAGGACTTCATCGCTCGGCGCAAGGGCGATCGCATCGGCCTCGTCCTGTTCTCCGACCGCGCCTATCTTCAGGCGCCGCTGACCTTCGACCGCAAGGTCGTCGGCCAATTGCTGAACGAAGCGCAGGTCGGATTGACTGGCCAGAAGACGGCGATCGGCGATGCCATCGCCGTGGCGGTGAAGCGCCTGAAGGACCGACCGGCGGACAGTCGAGTGCTGGTGCTTCTGACCGACGGCGCCAGCAATGCGGGCACGATGGATCCGCTGCAGGCCGCCAAGCTTGCCAAGGACCTCGGCATCCGCATCTACACGATCGGTGTTGGCGCTGGCCCGCAGGCCATCGATACTGGCTTCGGCCGGCAGATCGTCGACCTGTCCCGCGACCTCGACGAAGTGACGCTGAAAAAAATCGCCGACGAGACCGGCGGCCGGTATTTCCGCGCTCGCGACGTGGCTGGCCTTTCGCGGATTTATTCCGAGATCGATCGACTGGAACCGGTGAAGGACAAGCCGAAGACCATCCGGCCGACCATCGCCCTGTTCTACTGGCCGCTTGGTGCCGCGCTGGTCCTGACGTTCCTGCTGGCCGGAGTGATCGCGCTGCCGACGCTCCGCCGGCTTACCAGCAAACCCCAAACCGTCGGAGCCTGAAGCCATGCCTTCGACCGAGTTCTTCTTTCTCCGGCCTTACTGGTTGCTGCTCATGATCCCCGCACTGTGGCTGGTCTGGCTCGCCATGCGCGGCAACAAGCGGGGTATCGATACTGCCTGGAGCCGGCTCGTCGATCCGCATCTTCTGGCCGCCCTTTCGGTCAGCAAGACAAGCGGGGCGCGTTCGCGGTGGCTCCCGGCAGTCTTGGGCGCTGGCCTGTTGGCCGCAACCGTCGCGATGGCCGGGCCGACCTGGAGGAAGATTGAGCTGCCGTCGTACCAGTCCAAGCAGCCCGTCGTTGTCGCGATGAGCCTTGCCCAGTCGATGAATGCCGACGACATCAAGCCGTCGCGCCTCGTCCGCGCCGGCCACAAGCTCAGAGACATTCTTCAGCGCCAGGACGGCGGCGATGTCGGATTCGTGATCTATTCGGATCGCCCATTCACCGCGTCACCACTGACGGAGGACGGCGAAGTCATTCGTCAGATGCTTCCCGAGCTTTCGACCGGCCTGATGCCGGTTCTCGGCAACCGGGCCGACCTCGCCATCACAAGGGCGACGGACCTGTTGAAGAATGCCGGCGCTACCGGCGGCAACATCATCGTCTTGGCCGACAGCCCCGGGTCTAATGCGGCGGCCAGCGTCGCCGCGGCGCAAGCGGCGCGCGCGGACGGCTATAAGGTCGATGTGATCGGGATTGGAACCGACAAGGGCGCAACGCTGCGCACGGCGTCGGGCGAGCCCATCACCGGAGAGAACGGCGCCGCCATGCGAGCGCCATTCGACGCGAACGGCCTGCGCCGTATCGCCGCCGCCGGCGGTGGCGTCTACGCGCCCCTGACGGCGAATAATTCAGACGTGAAGAGTGTCCTGCCGCAATCCGCCTTCGACCAAGCAAGCGTCACGACGAAGCAGGTTAATTTCAAGGCGGACGGCTGGGCCGACATGGGCTACTGGCTTTTGCTTGTGCCGGTGTTGCTCGCACCGTTGGCGTTCCGACGCAATGTCGTCCTGGTGTTGCCGCTGGCCCTCGTTCTGATGGCGGGCCTGCCATCCGGCCGCGCCGAGGCCGCGACGCTCGCGAACTTTTGGAAGACGCCTGACCAGCAGGGCGCCGCCGCATTCGCCGACCGCGCCTACGCGGCCGCAGCAAAGACATTCGAGGATAATCGCTGGCGCGCCGCCTCGCTCTATCGCGGCGGCGACTATGCGACCGCAGCCCAGACGCTTGCCGGCGGCGCGACGGTCGATGACGCCTATAATCGCGGCAATGCGCTGGCGAAGTCCGGCGATCTTGAAGGCGCGCTCGGTGCCTATGACAAGGCACTGAAGTTGCAGCCCGGCGACGCGGACGCGCGATTCAATCGCGACCTGGTGGCGAAGCTGCTTGAGCAGCAGAAGCAAAAGCAACGGCAACAGAAACAACAACAGCAGAAGCAACAGCAGGGCAGCCAAGGTCAGGACCAGCAGAAAGCAGCAGCAGGGCGGCCAGGGCAGGACCAGCAGCAGAACAGAAGGGCGGCCAGGGTCAGGACCAGCAGCAGGCTAACCAGCAACAGAAGGGCGGCCAAGGTCAGGACCAGCAGCAGTCCAAGCAGCAGCAGCAGAAGGGCGGCCAAGGTCAGAACCAGCAGCAGGCCAACCAGCAACAGAAGGGCGGCCAGGGTCAGGACCAGCAGCAGGCCAACCAGCAGCAGCAGAAGGGCGCTCAGGGTCAGAACCAGGAGCAGGCCAACCAGCAGCAGCAGAAGGCGGCCAGGGCCAGAACCAGCAGCAGCCGGTTCGCGCGAGCAGACACCGGCCCAGGCTCGCGCTCAGGACGGTGCTGCGGGGCGAAAGGAGAAGAGTGCCTTCCGCAAGGCGATGGACGAGATCCTCAAGGGCAATGCGGGCGATCGGGCGAAGCGGAAGGACGCGGCCGAGCCACCGAAGGTGGCGGCGTCCGGCCAAGGCATAACGGAAAAGGAGCAAGCCAACGAACAGATGCTCCGCAGCGTTCCCGACGATGCATCCGGACTGCTGAGGGCGCGCATCCGCCAGTACTACGCTCGAATCCGCTGACGACTTGCATCCGATGGGAGCACGGAAATGAAAAGCCTGACGATAAAATCGCTCACCGCTTCAACCGCGCTGGTCGTTGTCTTGGCCTCTTGCGGGCTGGCGCTTGCCGACGTCCGCGCCTCGCTTAGCCAAAGCCAGGTCGCGCTGGGCGACAGCTTTGCGCTTCGCCTCGAGGCGAGCGGTCAGCCTGACGGCAGCGCGCCCGATCTCATGCCCCTCGAAAAGGAATTCAAGATCGAGGGCTCCGGCCAAACGTCGATGACGAACGTGATCAACGGCGCCGTCTCGCGGTCGCACGGCTGGACGATCACTCTCTCGCCCAAGGTGACCGGCAACCTCACCATTCCGGCGATCAAGGTCGGCTCCGAGTCAAGCAAGCCGATGAGCATCGCGGTGGTTGACGCTGCGACGCTGCCTAGGGCCGACTTGGCGAGCACCGGCCTGCAGGTCGACATGACGGTTCCTGACGGAACCCATTATGTGCAGCAGCAGATCCCGGTCACCGTTCGTATCATGGCGACAGCGGGGCTGCATGATGTCGAGCTGAGCGAACCGTCGGCGCCCGATGTCATCGTGAAGAAGACCGGTGAAGACAAGAGCTACACCGAAACGATCGCGGGCAAGTCGGTTGCAGTGGTCGAACGCACCTACCTGGTGACGCCGCAGAAAAGCGGCGAGCTCGTCCTGCCGCCGGTGGTCCTGCGCGGCTATGTCGACGATCCCAACGCCAGCCGCTCGATTTTCGGTGACGACGACCCGTTCGATGACTTCAGGAAGCAGTTCGGATTTTCGAACTTCGGCGGGCTCGCTGCTTGATCGCATGATGAACCAGGGGCAAGAAGTCACGGCGCGGTCCAAGCCGCTCAAGCTGAAGATCGAAGCTCGACCGGGCCAGCAGGCGAGCTGGTTCCTGCCCGCCAAGAACGTCAAGCTCGTGTCCCAGTGGCAGCCGGCAAATCCCGTCTTTAAGGTCGGCGAGGCGAACTCGAAAATCGTCCAGCTCGTCGCGCTCGGCGCCTCGAAGGAACAATTGCCGGATCTCCATTTCAACGACGTCAACGGCGCGCGCATCTACGTCGATCGTGTCGACGACCGCTCGGTTGACACCGGCCAGGGAACAGCCGCGATCAAGCAATATACGCTGTCCATTGTCCCGACCCGCGCTGGCGCCGTCACGCTGCCGGGCGTCGAGGTCAACTGGCTCGACACCGCGGTCGGCAAACAGAAGACGGCGAAGCTTTCCGCTGAGACCATTCAGGTCGGCGGCGCGACGACGGCGAATTCTTCGCAGGCCGCGCCTCAGCCTGCGACAGCGGTGAAGGCGGCCGCCAGCGGCGAACCCGCTCCTGGGGTCGCGGACGCAGGCGATCGACAGATCGCGATCCTGGGTGGCTCAGCCATTGCGTTGATGTTTGCCGCGGCCCTGGCGCTGTGGTGGAAGAGGCGGCGCAGGCCCGATCCGTCGCGGCCGCTCGATGCCGCGGCGCCGCGCGAGACCGCCAAGACTGCATTTTCGCCGAACACGCAAACACCGGCAGAGAAGCAAGAGGGCGCGGCCTCAGCCTTCCGCCAGGCGTGCAAGCGTAACGACGCAAAGCAGGCTATCTCCAACCTGCAAAGGTGGTTCTCCGCAAGCGGCGTCAACCCGCACACGCTGACCTCGCCGGCTGCGCAGCAATTCAGAGCAGGGATGCAGGACCTCGAAGCTTGTCTCTACAAGGAGACGAAGGCCAGCCGCTGGGACGGTCGCGCTCTCCTGAAAGCATTTGATGCGATGCGCGAGGAAGCCGGCACCCAATTGTGTCGCACGCCTACAACAGGCAACCTTCCGCCGCTTTATCGGGGGCAGCGAACCATCGATCGGGCTGCCTGACGTGTTATCGCTGCTACGGACCCTATAGCAGATGAATTGATGTGGAATCGATCAATCTCTCACCGTCATCGCCCGCGCAAGCGGGCGATCCAGTAAACACGAACGTTCACCGTGATTACTGGATGCTCCGCCTTCGCGGAGCATGACCACCGGGTGAGGGACGACGGCTGAAGTCCTTCACTCGTCACCGCCGGGCGGCGACCCGGCGGTCCATGCTGCCATTCTGTGCGCTCGGACAGGCCCAATGGATTGCCGGGTCAAGGCCCGGCAATGACGAAATGGGGCGTAGCCCTTGCTCGCGCTGCGTGCGGCCGCTAGCGTTACCGCGACGGTAGAGCTAATTTTTTGCATCAATTTGATATCTCGAATTAATCCTTAGGATGCCTGACCCCTCACTCCGCGATCGCATCCTGTGACGCCACTACGGTGGCGAAGCGGTCGGCGAGCGCGGCGAGCGCGTTGCGGTGCACATCCGCGGCGGGAATGGTCGCTCCGGTGATCGGATCGGCGAGATCGCGCGTCGCGGCCGCGTCTGCGATGATCGTTGCACGCAATCCGAGATCGATCGCCGCGCGCGCGGTCGCCTCCACGCACATGTGAGTCATGAACCCGACCACGATGATCACCGAGCGATGCAACGCGTGCAACCGGTCGGCGAGGTCGGTGCTCGCAAACGCATTGGGCAGGCTCTTGGTCAGGACCGGTTCGCCTGGCGCCGGCGCAGCGCGCGCAGCGATCTCGACGCCTCGTGAGCCCGGCGCGAACAACTTGCCGGACTTGGCGTGATGCACGATGTGGATCACCGGCGTACGTTGCGCGCGGGCGCGCGCAAGCAGGCGGCCGATCTCGTCCAGCGCCGCCGTCACCCCCGGCAGCGGAAGCGCGCCATCGACATATTCGCGCTGCGCGTCGATGACGACCACGACGGCGTCGCCAAGCCGCGCGGGCGCGGGCGTCACGCCGGCAAGTTCGAGCAAAGTCATCGGCCGCATCCGAGCATTCCCAGGTATCCGCAAGGCCAAGCGCCGAGATTAAGCGCGGCCGTCCATGCGCGATCTTTGAATGCCGCGGCAGTCAGACTGCGCGCCACGTATCATGCCAATCATCGATAGAGTGTAGAGGAGGATGCGCAGAAAATAATCAGAATGCGCCCAGGAGAATTGCAGCGATAAAAGCAAACGCAACGCAAGTCGCGATGTAGTTGACTTTAACCGAGAGCTCCACCGTCTTGCTCCGTCCTAATTTCTACCGAGCTCAATTTACCATGCGCTGAGGCGGTCCCAAAACAAGAAAAACATGCTGCGGCGCACCTTCTGCCTGCAAAGTTTTGCTGCACCGCAATCATATCCGATTTGTTCTTTGTCGACTATCGCACCTCGACTGCGACCGTATGCTCGCGCACCGGCCGATCTTCCCATGGCCGCAGATTGACGAAGGTCAGCTCAGCGCGCCCCGCGCTGACCCCCTCGAGCGACCAGCGGTGACGACCCGGCGCGCCAATCGGCGGGCGGTCGGAGGCTGGCCGCGAATAGCCCTGGTCGACGAGCTTCACGATCGCGGCGTTCTTGCTGCGCTGAGCATCGAAGCGCCAAACATAGCCCGTGGAGGGATTTTCCGTGAGTTCGACTACCGCGCTCGCGCCAGGCGCGAGGACGACGCTTTGCTCGCTCGTCTGCACCTGCGCGAAAGCCGTCGTCAACGCCGTCGCGACTTCACCGCCAAGGAACGCCGCCGACGCCAGCACGCAAACGAGCGCACTTTTTCCGATCATGCGCCGGCCTTCTCCCGCGAACGCTGCTGCCGCACGGCGCGAACCGCCTGGCTTGCCTGCACCGTCACACCGCGGTCACCTCTCTCCATGTGATCGGGCAATCGCCTGCTCGATGAACAGCGCCGCTTCGAGCGCGGAGCGATCGCGTGCGAAACGGCCGACGATCTGGACACCGAGCGGCAGATGCGCCGAATCGACCTCGCCCGCGACATTAATGCAGGGAGCGCCCATCAGCGTCCACAGTCGGTTGAATGTGGTGCCGCCGGTCGAGTGCAAAGTTTTCGGCGCGGCGCCGGGGGCAGACGGCGTAATGAGCACATCGGTGTCAGTCATCAGATCGGCGAGCGCCTGGCGGGCGCGCCGCGCCGTCCGCCGCGCGCTGTCGTAGTCGTCGGCGCTGATCTTGCTCGCTTCGTCGAGCATGGCGCGCAGCTTCGGGCCGATCTCGTCCCGGTGGTAGTCGTATTCGAAGGCTAGCGCGCGATAAGCTTCGTAGTCCTGGATCGCCCCATGGGCGCGAAATGCGTCTTCGAAGATCGGCGGCAGCCGAACCTCCTCCATTCGGGCGCCGGCCCCGCTCGCTATGCGCGCGGCATGCTCGACCGCGGTCTGCATCGCATCGCTTGCCTCGGCCCAGACGTGGGTCCGCACGAGCGCGATGCGCGGCGCGGCGGGCTGCGCCCGATCAATGCGCAGATCCCGCCCGGTGATCGCGGCGGCGGCGAACGCGACATCGGCTGTGCTCGCCGCAAACAGCCCGCCGGTGTCGAGCGACCAGGCGAGCGGCTTGCACCCCACCATCGGCAGCAACTTGAACGACGGCTTGTAGCCCGCGACCCCGCAATAGGCGGCCGGGCGAATCACGGAGCCGCCGGTCTGGGTGCCGACCGCGATCGGGAGCATGCCGGCGGCGACTGCCGCCGCCGCGCCCGAGGAGGACCCGCCCGGCGTATGCTCCGGGTTATGCGGATTGCGCGTGCCGGCCGGATCAAAAAAGGCAAGCGGCGTCATGACCGTCTTGCCAAGAATAATCCCTCCGGCGCGGCGGATCATCGAGACGAGCGCGGCGTCGCTTGCCGGCTGGTGGCCCGCATAGATCGGCGAGCCGTAGGCGGTCGGCAGGTCCGCGGTGTCGAACAAATCCTTGACGCCGACCGGCAGCCCACGCAGCGGCGCTGCGATCAGCTCGGCGGCTCGGTCCTGCGCCCGTTGCCGCGCCCTATCGAGATCGAGTATGGCGAAAGCCCCGATCTCCTCCTCCCGCTGGGCGATCGCCTCAGCACAAAGGTCGAGCACGTCGGCTGGTGTGATCTCGCCGCCCTCGATCCGGCCAGCGAGTTCGAGCGCGCTCAGCATCTGTTCTCCAAGTCGCGGCAGGCGCGAGTCATCTGCGCTGGGACGGCCTCGCACGCCTTGCCCGGTCCGAAGTTGCAAGCGACTTTTCGCGCCCGGACCCCTCGGCCAGCCCCCACGCTCTACAGTGACTAGTTAACCATGCGCAATAAGCCGACGCTACCGATGAGTAACGTTGAGGCATCCTTAACGGACTTCATTGCAAGCTCCGCGCATGACGCGCGACGTTCGCTTGTATCTTGTGGGCTCGCTCGTTCTCGTTCTGCTCGCCGGTTGTGGCCGCAATTTCTTCGCTCAGCGTGAGCCCTGGCGACGCGAGGCCGAGATCCAGTGCCTGAAGTCGGGGTCCGTGAAACCGGGCCCGGCGGTCGCGTTGCTGTCGCCGATCGACGGTCCGGGAATTTGCGGAGCCGATTTTCCATTCAAGGTTTCGGCGCTCGGCGAGAGCCCGATGCTCGGCTATACCGACGAGCCCATACGGCCGCCCGGCGTGATTCGCGGCGCCGCCAGGCGTCCCTATTCCGCTCCGCCAGCGACGTATTCGCGTGAGCCGGGTTCGCTCGATCTCACGGCGCCTGGGCGTGCGCCCGGTCCTTCGGAGCCTGGCGCCTATGGGCAGCGTTCCCTCTCCAGTGGTGCGCCGGCCGATGGGGGCCGCGGTGGCCAGTCTGCGGTAACCCAGAACCCGCTGCCGCCGCTCGATTCGGGCGCTGGGTCGCCGCCCTATCCGCCGCGCGATCCGACCTACGGAGAAAGCGTGCCGGTTTCGCCCTCTCGCGAAGCGCCGCTCACGACGCAATCGGTCGCCGCCACGGTTACGCCTGCGGCGACGCTTGCCTGTCCCGTCGTTTCGGCGCTCGATCGCTGGGTCTCCGAAGCGATCCAGCCGGCGGCGCAGCGCTGGTTTGGCCAACCGGTCGTCGAAATCAAACAGATTTCCTCCTATTCATGCCGCGGCATGAACGGCAATCCGTATTCCCACATTTCCGAGCATGCATTCGGCAATGCGCTCGACATCTCCGCCTTCGTTCTCGCCGACGGCCATGCCATCACCGTCAGGCGCGGCTGGGTGGGCACGCCGGAAGAGCAAGGTTTTCTGCGCGACGTCCAGTCCGCCGCGTGCAATATATTCTCGACCGTGCTCGCCCCCGGCTCCAACCGATTCCATTACGACCACATCCATGTCGATCTGATGCGGCGCGACAGCAGGCGACAAATCTGCGAGCCGGCCGCGATTCCGGGCGAGGTGGTCGCCGCCCGCGCCCGTGCGCGCGGCGGCTACGCCCGCAGCCGTGCACGCGACCCCGGCGTCACGGGGACGATCACGCGGCGTCCTCGCGCAGAAATCGGTCGCAGCCGCCTTCCTGCCGCCCAATTCGAGGACGACCGAGACAACTCGAGCGCGGTCCCCGGCGAGGATTGACGCAGTTTTCAAGCGCTAGACCGCGGGGGTATTATAAATCGGCGTATATTTGACTTTATACACGCATAAATTGGACAGACAATCCCCCCTTGACCAGACGCATCGGGGCGAAGACTTTCCGCGGGGGCGACGGAGATAGTTAGCTTGTTCGATTCCGCTTCCGTACTGAGGACCGCGCCGCGCGAGTTTCTGCGGTCGCTGCGTAAGCCCATTCCCCTGCGGGCGGCGTTATCTCTGCTAATGGTTGGCGCCCTGTTGCCGAGCTTGATCTTCTTCGCGCTCGAGTACCGGGCAGCAATGGCCGACAAGCGGAATGAGGTCGAACGACATGGCCGCAGCTATGCGCGAGCAATCGCCGACGACGTCACGCGCGAAATCTCTGTCAAACAGGCCCAACTATCCGCGCTCGCTACTTCGCCCGATCTGAGCGCCGGCAACCTCGCCGGCTTTTACACGCAGGTGCGCCAAGCCTCGTTGACCGTTCCGGGATCGATCGCGCTGTTCAGCGCCGATGGAGACCAGCTGTTCAACACGCTCGCGCCGTTCGGCACGCCGCTGCGAAAACCACACAACGTGGACATCATCCGGAAAGTGGCTACGACCGGCCACTGTGCAACGACGGACTTGTTCAAGTCCGAGATGTCTGGCCGCTATCTGGTCGGTCTCGTCTGTCCGACGCCAAACAAAAAATACGTCATCGCTGGCGGTCTGCCCGTTGACCATCTGACCGACGTCCTGCGCCGCCAGACGCGGGATGGTTGGCTTTCCGAGCTGATGGATGGCACGGGCACGGTCATCGCGCGCAGCGATCGTCCAGAGAAATTCATCGGCACGCGGCTGCCGCCGCATGCGCGTCAAAGTGTCGGACAGGAATCCAACGGCTGGGTCGACATTCCGCTGGACGGGGTGCAGTCCTGCGCCGGCTGGCAGCGGTTGTCCAACAACTGGACCGTGCTGGCCGCGGTGCCGCTCGGAGTGGTCGAAGCCCCGCTGCGGCACTGGCGCAACGAGGTGCTGTTGAGCCTGCTCATTTTCTCCGGGCTTGCTTTCGTGTCCGCGGCGCTAGTTGGCGAGTGGATTATCCGGTCGATGAACGAATTGTCGAAGGCAGCGGCGGAAATCGTCGCCGGGCGCACCAGCGAGCCCTTCCCGTCGAGCATTTGGGAGGTCAACGAAGTCGGCAAAGCGCTGGTCAAGGCGGCGCATGATCGCGCCAAGGGCGAGCTTGCGAACGCCCATCTCGCCGGGCTTGTCACGTTCTCCGGCGATGCGATCATGAGCGTATCGCTCGACGGCAGGATTCTGAGCTGGAACTCGGCGGCGGAGAAACTGTACGGCTATCGCGCTGACGAGGCGATCGGCCGCCAGCAATCCGAGCTGATTCCATTCGGCCGCCTCAAGGAGATTGACGAGAAATTCGCCGCCGCGCGCGCCGGCCACAGTTTGCGCCTGGAATCGGTGCGGCGGCGCAAGGACGGAACCCTGGTGGAAGTCTCGCTCGACGCCGGCCCGGTGCGTAACGCCGACGGAGAGCTGGTCGGCATTTCGGTGATTGCCCACGACATCAGTCAGCGCAAGCGCAACGAAGCGCACATGGAATTCGTGATGCGCGAACTGTCGCATCGCACCAAGAATCTCATCACGGTCATCATCGCCATGGCCCGCCGAACGGCGCGGCAGTCCGGCGATTTCACCGACTTCGAAACCAAGTTCACCGGGCGGCTGCACGGCCTTGCCCGCTCACATGACCTGCTGGTCCACACCGATTGGATCGGCGCCTCGATCGAAGAGCTGGTGCGTTCGCAGCTTGCCTCCTTCATTACCGATCCATCGTGCCTGCAGATCAGTGGACCGGATCTCCTGTTGCGCCCGGAAGCCGTGCAGAATCTCGGCTTCGCGCTGCATGAACTTGCGACCAACGCAAACAAGTTCGGCGCCTTGTGCCAGTCGGGTGGATTGGTGGCGATTCAATGGGACATTGCGAGGAATGCCGCCGGCCAAGCGCGCATCCACCTCACGTGGCAAGAGCGTGGCGGGCCGGAGGTCGAACCCCCGACGCGCGCCGGGTTCGGCTCGACCGTGATCCAGAAACTGACCGAGGCTTCGCTCAACGCGACAGTCACCATCGCCTTCAACCGCGATGGCTTCCGCTGGGAAGTCGACATGCCGGCCAATGAAATCCTGAGCGAAGGCGATGTCGCCGTCTCCGCCTTGCTCGCGGCAGCGGCCACCATGCGGGCTGCGAGCTAGGACGACTACTCTCCGCCCTCGGCGCGGCGGAACTCCAAGAGATCGCCAGGCTGACAGCCGAGCACCTCGCAGATGCGCGCGAGCGTGTCGAAGCGCACGCCCTTCACTTTGCCGGACTTTAGCAGCGAGACGTTCTGCTCGGTGATGCCGATGCGCTCGGCGAGCTCCTTGGAGCGCATCTTCCGCCGCGCCAGCATCACGTCGAGATTGACGACGATCGGCATGGGCGCGCGCCTCACACAAAACCCGCGTTCTCTTCGGCGAGTCGCGCCGCCTCGCGCATGACGGTGGCGACCGCGACCAGCACCCCGCCGATGATCAGCGCGAAGTAATCGTTGAGGGAGAATGTGATTAGGAGGAGGCGCTCGCCCTGCGAATTGGCGAGCGACAGGGCAAGTGCGAGCAAGGTCGCGGTCAGCGGCCCGAGTGGCGCTTGCGCCAGCACTGCCACGCCGAACATCTGCAAGTGGCGGGCAGCATTTTCCGTGAAAACCCGCCCCTCGGCGAAATCGCGGAACAGCGCACGCACCTGCCACAAACCCCACAGCATCACACCCACGGGCACGGCAAAGATCGCCGCGGCCACAAGTCGCGCCGCCGGCGTGAGCGTCAGCGCGGTGCCGACCTGACCAAGCCGCGCGAGCAACGCGTTGCGTGTCCAATCGGGAATCAAAAAGCCGAGCACGGTCAATACGACGATCAGCCCAATCCCAACCGTCGTCACCCACATCATCGCCTGCGAGAGCCGCGCGAGCCGCGCGAGCCGTCCTGCCGCAGCGGTCGATCCAGTTGCGTTCATGGTCCAGCCTCCATCCATTTACGCGATATTAAATTAATGCTATACAATAATTTTTATATGTCAATCGTGAGATGCCCAACATGCCTCGCCCTTGTTCTCGCCAGCGTAAAAGGACCTGCCCCATCATCGCCGCCACGCTTTTCCTCGCCGCCTGCGGGCATATGCCGGTGACGTCGATGATCAAGCTTGCGCGGGTCGACTTCAGCAAAACCGACACGGCGCAGGTGCGGGCGGCGGTCAAGCTCCCGCGCACCGTCAAGCCGCGGCCCCAGGGTGTGGCGCTGCGGATTACCGTCAAGCTTGCCAACGGTCATGAGGAATCCGCGGATTTCATGCTGCGCGAATTCTCGGACCCGAAGGACTTGCTCGACCTGCGACAGGAACTCGACGCCAATTCGCACATTTTCGCCTATCGGCTCGACGAGAAAGAGGCCGCGCGGCTTGCGGCCTTTCGCGATGGCTTGGAAAAAAAGCAGGCGGCAAGCGGCGGCAAGGGCGGCGCGCTCACCATCTCAATCCGCCCCGATGCGTGCCGAACGGGCGATCTGTCCGGGCGCCCGCTCTTCTTCACCACCTATCTGCGGACGCCGGAAACGGGGGAATACGTGCCGCTTGCCCGCGATGTCGATCTGCGCACGCTTGTTCCTCGCGACGATGTCGCCGCCGCCATCGCGCCTTGCGAATAACCCAGAGCGCAAAAGTCAGCGCAGCGTCCGCGCGTTTCAAGCCGCCTGACCGCGAAAGTCCGGCAAGGCGTCGCGCAACACGCCGAAGATCGCCTCGCGCTCTTCGCGTGCGATCGCCTGCTCGAGCTTGGCGAGCCAGGCGCGAACGACATCAATGGGCGGACTGACCGGATGCGCCGCCACGACGCCCTCGATGCCGATCTCGGCGGTCGGCTCCTCGCGTGCAAACAGAATTTCTTGCAAGCGCTCGCCCGGCCGGATGCCGATGAATTCGACGTCGATGTCGAGGCGCGGCTCAAGCCCGGACAGCCGGATCATCCTTTCGGCAAGCTCCACGATCTTCACCGGCTGCCCCATGTTCAGCACGAACACCAACTCAAGCCCGCGCCCGACGCCGAACGCATGGCTCGCCGCGGTGACGACGAGATCGCACGCCTCCCGGATGGTCATGAAGTAACGCACCATCGCCGGATCGGTTACCGTGACTGGCCCACCCGCTTCGATCTGCGCGCGGAACTTCGGCACCACCGACCCTTTGGAGGCCAGCACATTGCCGAAACGCACCGCGATCAGGCGGGTCGCCCGCTCGCCCGCCCCAGCGCGGCGCGCGAGATCCGCGTCCAGCGCCTGGCAGTACATTTCCGCAAGGCGCTTGGTCGCGCCGAGAACCGAAACCGGCTCGATCGCCTTGTCGGTCGAGATCATCACGAATCCCGCCGCGCCCGCCGCCACCGCGGCGTCGGCGACATTCACCGAACCGAACACGTTGGTTTTGACGCCCTCGCCCCAGTCCTGCTCCAGGATGGGAACGTGCTTGAGGGCAGCCGCATGAAAGACGAAGTCGGGTTTGAACTCGATAAGCAGGCGCTTGATGCGGTCACAGTCGCGCACGTCGGCGATGCGGCCTTCGATACTGGCCTCGGTTTCCTTGGTCGCCAGCGTTTCCAGCACGGCGTGGAGCGCCGGCTCGGAATTCTCGATCACCAGCAGCCGCGATGCGCCGAAGGTGACGATGCGGTCGCAAATTTCCGCGCCGATCGAGCCGCCGCCGCCGGTCACGACGACGGCCCGCCCCTTCACGAAGCTCTCCAACCGCCGATAATCGATCTTGACGATCGAGCGCAGCAGCAGGTCCTCGACATTGACGGGGGCAAGACGTAGTTCCTTTGCGCCGTCTTCGAGCGAGGGCAGACGGTTGGTCAACAGCCCAAGCCGCCGCGCCCGCATGAGAACCGTTTCGACATTGCTGCCCTTTTCGAAGGCAGAGGCGGTGAGCACCAAGCGGCGCACATCGGTGCCGCGATCCTTCAGCTCGGCGACAGCGCGCTCGAGCTGGTTGAAATCGCCGAGCACCGAAATGCCGCGCATGATCTGGCCCTGATCCGCCGGCGAGGGCGACAGGATGCCGACCGGCCAGATATGCTTGACCGCGCCAGCCTCCACCGCCCGCAGCAGAACTTCGGCGTCGGCCGCGCGTCCGAGAATGAATATCGGCGTCGAGTTCGCGCCGATGGCGTGCTGGCGGATGCGCGCATGGCGGAAATATCGGTAGGCGATCCGCGGACCGCCGAGAAAAAACATCTGCAGAACCCAATACAGGATTATGGTCAGCTTGCCGAAAAAGAACTCGCCGAGAACATTGGGCGAGACGAGGATATAGTCGACAACGAGCAGCGAAACAGCAAGAACAGTGGACGCGCGCAGGATGTTGGCGAGGTCAGGAAGCGAAGCGAACCGCCACTTCGCCCGGTACAGATCGAAATACCAGTAGACCACCATCGCGTAGACGAGCAGACACGGCAGGGCGATCTCTAGTCCCCCGAGCCGCTCGTTGAGGCCCGCTTCCTCGAAACGCAGGTAGAAACTCGCCAGCAACGCAGCCGCCGTCGCGACCAAGTCATGAATGATCACGAGCAGACGACGTCGATTGCCGAAGACCGATTTCAACATAGTCGGGTCGTACCGAACCGTTTCCGGCGCATGAGCCCCCTGCGCGACTGGAGCGCGGCGCGCCGCATCCGATACTACCATAGCACGGGAATGCCAATATGCGGGTAGTTCGCGCCTCCACCGCGGCGGTCGGCCCGACCATTGCGGCGCACGAGTTCTTCGGCCATCCGCGCGGCCTCGCTTTCCTGTTCGCGACGGAGATGTGGGAGCGCTTCTCCTATTACGGGATGCGCGCGCTCCTCGTCCTCTATATGGTAAAATACTTGTTCGAGTCGGGCCGCGCCGACGCCGTCATCGGCTATTCCACCCTCAAGCGCGTCCTCGAATTCGGCTTCGGGCCGCTCGGTGTCCAGCCTTTCGCCTCGCACGTCTATGGGCTCTATACCGGGCTCGTCTATTTCACCCCGCTGCTGGGCGGGCTTCTCGCCGACCGCGTGCTCGGCCAGCGCCGCACCGTGATCATTGGCGCCGCGCTGATGGCGCTTGGTCATTTTTTGATGGCGTTCGAGCAGCTCTTGTTCCTGGCGCTAGCGACGCTGATCATCGGCAATGGCGCGTTCAAGCCGAACATATCGACCCAGGTGGGATCGCTCTACCCGCCGGGCGACGCGCGGCGCGACCGCGCCTATTCGATCTTCTATGTCGGAATCAATATCGGCGCATTTTTGGCGCCGCTGATCTGCGGGACGCTGGGCGAGGAGGTCGGATGGCATTACGGCTTCGGGGCTGCCGGCGTCGGCATGCTGCTCGGTCTCGTGATCTATCTGTGCGCGGCCCCTGCCCTGCCCCCGGACGCGATCGCGACTGCCAAGGGGCCGCGTGGGCCGCTCGCCAGCGAGGAACGACGCGCCATCGGCGCCCTCATTCTGCTCGGTGTGCCGGTGATCCTGTTCTGGGCGACCTATGAGCAACAGGGCAACACCATCGCGTTGTGGGCGGACGCCCATACCGATCGCTCCATCGGCCTTTTGGGGTGGACGGTGGAAATCCCGGTCACCTGGTTCCAGGCATTCAATCCTTTCATGATCTTTGCGTTCACGCCGTTCATCGTGACCCTCTGGGCGCACCAGAGCCGGCGCGGTCGCGAGCCATCGACGCTCACCAAGATGGCGCTCGGCTGTTTTGGCGTCACCGCGGCCAACGTCATCCTCGCGATCGGAGCGCTGCAGGCCGACGTGGAGAAAGCAAGTTGGCTGTGGCTGTTCGCCTATTTCGTCGTGATCACCGTCGGCGAACTCTACCTGTCGCCGATCGGCCTCTCGCTCGTGTCGAAGATTTCGCCGGCGCGGACGGTGTCATTGATGATGGGGGTGTGGCTCGCGACGAGCTTCTTCGGCAATCTGCTCGCCGGGGTGTTGGGAAGCTACTGGTCGACGATGGACAAGCCCACCTTCTTCCTGATGATCGCCGGCATCGCCGCGGTCGCCGGGGCGATTATCGCTCTTCTCCGCCGGCCTTTCCGTGGCCTTTTGGAGCGATGACCAAGCCCCGTGCCGCTCTCAATCGAGCGGCAGCCCGGCATAGTTTTCCGCGAGCGCGGTGGAGGCTGCCTTCGAACCGGCAATGTATTCGATATCTGCAAGCTGGCGGCGACGGTCGAATGCCGTCTCGTGCGGGAATCGATGCAAGAGCTGCGTCATGAACCAGGAGAAGCGCTGCGCCTTCCATACCCGGCCGAGACAGGTCTCCGAATAATGGTCGAGGCCGGCGGGGCTGCCGGTCCGGTAAAACTCAGTGAGCGCGCGCGCGAGGTAAACGACATCGGCGAAGGCGAGATTCATGCCTTTGGCGCCGGTCGGCGGCTGGATATGCGCGGCGTCGCCGGCAAGAAACAGCCGGCCGAACTGCATCGGCTCGACCACGAAGCTGCGCATCGGCGTCACGCCTTTCTGGACGATCTTGCCCTGCGGCAGCGTGCAGGAACCGCCGAGCCGCCTCCGCAATTCGTCCCAGATTTTCTCGTCCGGCCACAGCGCCAGATCCTCGTCGGGCGCGCATTGCAGGTACAGTCGCGAAAGCGTGGGCGAACGCATGGAGAAGAGCGCAAAGCCGCGCTCGTGATGGGCGTAGATCAGTTCGTTTGCCGGCGCCGGCAACTCCGAGAGGATGCCGAGCCATCCGAACGGATAGTCGCGTTCGTACACGGTGAGCACGCCGGAGGGGATGCTCGGCCGGCAGATGCCGTGAAAGCCGTCACAGCCGCCGATGAAGTCGCAGGCGAGCTCATGCGCTTCGCCGCGATGCCGAAAGCGAATGACGGGCGCGTCGGTCGTGACGCCATCGACGCCCACGTCGCTCACCTCGAACAGAATCTCCCCGCCGTCGTCGAGGAGCTTGGCGACCAGGTCCTTCACCACCTCCTTCTGCTCGTAGATGGTGACGCCTTTGCCGACCAACGCCCGGAAATCGATGTGGTGGAGCAGGCCGCGGGCGCTCAGGAAAATGCCATTGTGAAACATGCCTTGCTGGAGCAAGCGCGCGCCCGCGCCGATCTCGATCAGGAGATCGTTGACCCATTGCTCGATTAGACCGGCGCGGACGCGATTCTCGATATAGGCGCGGCTGCGGTCTTCAAGCACGATCGACGCTATTCCCGCCCGACGCAAAAGCGCCGACAACATGAGCCCGGCGGGCCCGGCGCCGACAATTCCGACCTGAGTGCGCATGCAAAATGCTCCGAACAATCGACGTTCGACTATACGCCCTGTCCTGGTCGTGCAAAGGCACGCGTTGGAGCGGCGTCGTTTGGCAAACCCCCGCGAGGAAGCGCGCGCCCAGCCGCCGTCCGCTTCACGCAAGGCGGGGGCAAGCGCGGAAACCTGCCTGCGACCCTCGCATTAATGACGAAAGGATGACGGAAATGCCGATAATTACTTAACTTTTCGCATCATGGCGATTGACTTCGCGCCGCATACTCTTATCTTGGCGAAAGATGGTTCGCCGTATGTTCGACCATCTCTCCCGGACATGTCGTTCACAAACACAGCGCGGTCGGGAGTATCTCGGCTGTTATTGAGGTTCTATGCCCTTTTCCAATCTCGGTCTCTCCGACAAGGTCCTCGCCGCCGTCGCGGCTTCTGGATACACCAAGCCCACCCCCATTCAAGAGCAGGCGATTCCGCAGGTGCTGGCGCACCGCGATGTGCTCGGCATCGCCCAGACTGGCACCGGCAAAACCGCGGCCTTCGTCCTGCCCATGCTCACCATGCTGGAAAAGGGGCGCGCGCGGGCACGCATGCCGCGCACCCTGATCCTCGAGCCGACGCGTGAACTCGCGGCCCAGGTCGAGGAGAGCTTCAGGCGTTACGGCGTCAATCATCGCCTCAATGTCGCGCTGCTGATCGGCGGCGTGTCATTCGACAATCAGGACGCCAAGCTGACCCGCGGCGTCGACGTGCTGATCGCCACGCCCGGCCGCCTGCTCGACCATACCGAACGCGGCGGCCTGCTGCTGACCGGCGTCGAGTTGCTGGTCATCGATGAAGCCGACCGCATGCTCGACATGGGCTTCATTCCGGACATCGAGCGCATCTGCAAGCTGGTGCCGTTCACGCGCCAGACGCTGTTCTTCACCGCGACGATGCCGCCGGAGATTCAACGAATCACCAACCAATTCCTGCACAATCCAGTGCGTGTGGAGGTGAGCCGTCCGGCCACGACGGTCGCCGCGACCGCGCAGAGCCTGGTCAAATCCGGCCGCGAGCCGCACGAGAAGCGTGAGATCCTTCGCGCCCTGATCCGTTCCGCGGACGGATGGAAAAACGCGATCATCTTCTGCAACCGCAAGCGCGAGGTGGCGACCCTCCACCGCTCGCTGCTGCGTCACGGCTTCTCCGCCGTCGCGTTGCACGGCGACATGGACCAGTCGGCGCGCATGGCCGCACTCGATCAATTCCGCAAGGGAGAGGTTGCGCTCCTGGTCGCTTCCGACGTCGCCGCGCGCGGCCTCGACATCCCCGATGTGAGCCACATCTTCAATTTCGACGTCCCCCACCATCCCGACGATTACGTCCACCGCATTGGCCGAACCGGCCGCGCCGGACGCAGCGGAACGGCGATCACCATCGTCGCGCCACCCGACATGAAAGCGGTGGCCGCAATAGAGAGGCTGATCGGTCAATCGATCGGCTGGGGCGGCGAGCCGCCGGTCCGGGAAGAGGCGTCGGAGCCGGTCCGATTTGGCTCGTCGCGTTCGGCTCGCCACGGCAAGCCACACGGCCGCCGCGCCACCGACAAGCCTGGCAAGCCTGCCGCGGACAACGTCACTCCGCTCGAGGCCGCCCGCCGCCGTCAGCCGGCCGCGCCGGCCCGCGAGCGCGCGGAGGATGTCGAGAAGCACCTCCCCGCTTTCCTGCTACGGCCGTTCCGCGTGAAGGCCTGAGGCGCGCTGACTGCCTCAAGCGCCGCTTCGATCGTCTCTTATCCCTCAAAGGCGCGCGCGAGCGTGTCAACCCGCTGCGTGTTCGTCGCGCGCGGCGGGCGTGATCGAGACCGATTCCCCACAGCCGCATGCCGAGGTCTGGTTGGGGTTCAAGAATACGAAGCCCGATGTCAGCTTGTCGGCGCGAAAGTCCATCTCGGTTCCGAGCAGGAACAGGACCGCCTTCTGGTCGATCAGCAACCGAACGCCCTTGTCTTCCACCACCTCGTCGTGCGGCTCCACGGCGTCGGCATACTCCATCGTATAGGACATGCCGGCACAGCCGCCGTTCTTCACGCCGATGCGCACCCCCGCGATCGGCCGATCGCTCCGCGCCAGGATGTCCCTGATCCGGCTAGCCGCCGTGTCGGTCAACTGCATGACCTGGGGCTTCGGTCGCGGATTGGCCATCTCGTTCCTCCACTCGTCCGGCCGACGCCGTTCATCGAAACTCACGTGGGCTCTATGTAATAGTCGCGTGCGCGCGACCAAGGTCCGTTACCACATGTTGAGGACGACTCGCGCTTCGTCCGACATCCGGCTCGGGTCCCACGGCGGGTCCCAGACCACTTGCACATGAACGGGGCCGACGCCCGCGACGCCCGACACCGCGTTTTCCACCATGAGCGGCAGATCTTGCGCCGAGGGGCAGTTCGGCGTCGTCAATGTCATGTCGATGTCGATCTTGCGGTCATCGCCGATCTCGATCCGGTAAATCAGACCAAGTTCGTAGATGTCCGCGGGGATCTCGGGGTCGTAAACCGTCTTGATCGCACTGACGATGTCGTCGGTCAGCCGCGCGACCTCATCGGCGGTCAGCGCAGAGCTATCGCTCCGAATGGATGGGGCGGCGGTGCCGCTAACGGTATCGACCTCGGCGGCCGGCCCGGCGTCGCTCAGCGGCTCGTAAGCGTTCTCGTTCATGCAAAGAACTCCTGGGCCTTGATCAGCGCTTCGGCCAGGCTGTCCACCTCTTCGTGGGTGTTGTAAAGGCCGAACGAAGCCCTGCACGTGGCGGTGACGCCCAGCCGCGCGAGCAAGGGCATCACGCAATGGGTGCCGGCGCGAATGGCGACCCCGGATCGATCGATGATCGTCGAGACATCGTGGGGATGCGCGCCTTTCATCTCGAAGGAAATGATCGAGCCCTTCTCGCGCGCCATGCCGAAAATGCGGAGCGAGTTGATTTCCCGCAGCCGCTGATGCGCATAGGATAGGATCGCGGTCTCGTGGGCGCGGATGCGCGCCTTGCCGATCGAATTGATGTACTCGAGCGCCGCGCCGAGCCCCACCGCCTGCACGATCGCCGGCGTGCCCGCCTCGAAGCGGTACGGCGGATCGCCATACGTCACCTGGTCCTCGAACACATCGCGGATCATCTCGCCGCCGCCGTTAAAAGGCGGCATCGCGGCAAGATGCTCGTACTTGCCGTAGAGGGCGCCGATGCCGGTCGGACCGTAGAGCTTGTGGCCGGTTAGAACATAGAAGTCGCAGTCGATGTCCTGCACGTCGACGTCGAGATGCACCGCGCCCTGCGCCCCGTCGACCAACACCGGAATGCCGCGCGCATGGGCGATTCGCACCACCTCCTTGACCGGAACGATGGTGCCCAGCCCGTTCGACATCTGGGTGATCGCCACCATCCGGGTCCGCTCGGTCAGAAGTTTTTCGAACTCCTCCAGGAGGAAATTGCCCTCATCGTCGATCGGCGCCCATTTGATCACCGCGCCCTGGCGCTCGCGCAGGAAATGCCATGGCACGATATTGGAGTGGTGCTCCATGATCGAAAGCACGATCTCGTCGCCGGCCTTGATCCGCTCGCGCCCGAACGTATAGGCGACGAGATTGATCGCCTCGGTCGCGTTGCGCGTGAAGATGATCTCCTCGGTGCGCGCGGCGTTGATGAACGCCCGCACGGTTTCGCGCGCGCCCTCATAGGCCTCGGTCGCCGCATTGGCGAGATAGTGCAGGCCGCGATGGACGTTGGCATATTCCTGGGTGTAGGCGCTTTCGATCCGGTCGAGCACGGCGTGCGGCTTCTGCGCCGAGGCGGCGTTGTCGAGATAGACGAGCGGCTTGCCGTACACGCGCAACGACAGGGCGGGAAAATCCTCGCGAATGCGCGCTACGTCATAAGCCCCGTTCGTCACTGCCGGGTGCATGGTTCGCTTGCCTCATCTCTTGCCTGCAGCCAGCGCCGCACCGCGCCGGTTAGCGCCTCACGGACGCCCTCATGCGTCACCGTATCGATCGCTTCGCCGACAAACGACTGAATGAGCAGGGCCTCCGCCTGCGCCGCGGGAATGCCGCGCGCCATCAGATAGAACTTCAGGTTCTCGTCGATCGAACCTGCCGTGGCGCCGTGCCCGCATTGCACGTCGTCGGCAAAAATCTCGAGTTCCGGCTTGTTATCGGCCTCGACGTCTGCCGACAGCATCAGCGCATTGGAGAGCATGCGCGCGTCAGTCTTCTGCGCATCGGGGCGCACGATGATCTTGCCCTGGAACACGTTGCGGCTCTGGCCGTCGAGCACCGACTTGATGACTTCCCGGCTGCGGCAGCCGCCGACCGCATGATCGACCACCATGGTCGTGTCCACGTGCTGCCGCGCGGTCAACATGCTCGCCCCGGACAAGTCGAGCGTGCGTGTCCGCACCGTCGCAGCGCACGAAAAGCTGGTTGCGCACCACTGCACCGCCCGTGGTGAAGGCGGAGTCGCGAAACGCGACGGCGCGGCCCAGCGCCGCGGTCAGCGTCGAAACATGGAGCGCGCTGCGCCCTTGCGACCCGATCAGCACTCGTTCGACCTTCGCGGCGTCGCCGACGGCAAGGTCGAGCGCCGTATTGACCTGGTAGTCGACGCCCTCGGGACCTTCGTGGCTTTCGAGCAGCGTGAGCCTTGCCCCCTCCCCGACCGTCACCAGCGAACGGGCGAAGACTGCAGCCGGCTCGCCTGCGAAAGCGAACACGAGATGGATCGGTCGCGCGATGGTCGCTCCGGGCGCGACCTCGATCACCGCGCCGTCGGCCATCAAGGCGGTATTGAGCGCATAGGCAACATCGCTTTCGGCCGCGCTTGCCGCGGCGAGCCGAGCGGCTACATCCGCATCGCCGCGGGCCAGCGCGTCGGCGAGCGATGAAATCTTCAGGCCGGGCTCCGCGGCTAAGTCCGATAGTTCGGGCACAAACATGCCGTTGACGAAGAAGAGGCGTCGGGCATCGATGCCCGCCAGCAAAGAGCCGGCGCTGCGGGCGCTCTCCTTCGCGGCGTGGTCAGGCGGAGACGCGAGCGGCTTCGCCTCGCGCATGAGCGTGCGCAGATCGGTGTATTTCCACTCCTCGATCCGGCGATGCGGCAGACCGGCCGCCTCAAAGCGGCCGAACGCCGCTTCTCGCAGGCTCATCGGCCCCGGCAGGCGCGCTTTCGCGCTCGCCCATTCGGCGGCGATCCGCCGCTCCGCTTCAGTTCTCAATAAGCTGACCTGGGCCACGCCACATTCCCTCTTCGTCATTCCGGGGCGCCGCGCAGCGGCGAACCCGAAATCCATACGCAAAGACCGGGGTTATGGATTCCGGACAGCCGAGCTGCGCTCGGCTTCCGGAATGACCGTGAACCCCTTACGCCGCCTCCTCCTGATAGTCCGCGTAGCCGCGCGCCTCGAGTTCGAGCGCAAGCTCCTTGCCGCCCGTACGCACGATGCGGCCGCGCGACAGCACATGCACAACGTCCGGCACGATGTGATTCAACAGCCGCTGATAGTGGGTGATCACGATCATCGACCGCTCCGGCGAGCGCAGCCGGTTGACGCCGTCCGCCACCACTTTGAGCGCATCGATGTCGAGGCCGGAATCGGTTTCGTCGAGCACGGCGAGCTTGGGCTCGAGCAGCGCCATCTGCAAAATCTCATTGCGCTTCTTCTCGCCTCCGGAAAATCCGACATTGACGGGACGGCGCAGCATTTCTTGATCGATCGAAAGCTTCTTCGCCACCTCGCGCACCCGCTTCATGAATTCCGGCGTCGATAATTCATCCTCGCCGCGGCTCTTGCGCTGCGCGTTCATCGCCGTGCGCAGGAAGGTCATGGTGGCAACGCCGGGAATCTCGATCGGGTATTGGAAGGCGAGGAATAGGCCCTTCGCGGCGCGCTCGTCGATTCCCATAGCCAGCAAGTCCTCGCCGTCGAGCGTGACGCTGCCGCTAGTGACCATGTAGTCGGACTTGCCGGCGAGCACATGGGCGAGCGTCGACTTGCCCGAGCCGTTCGGCCCCATGATGGCGTGCACCTCGCCTTTGTTCACGACGAGGTCGAGGCCGTTGAGGATCGGCCGGTCGCCAACCATCACGTGGAGATTTTTGATTTCGAGAAGGTGCATACCGACTAAATCCTGTGTCCTTTCAAAGCGCTTTCTCTTGGATCCGAGCAGCTTCGGCGCCGCGCGCTGGTCGATCCTTCGTCACCCGCTGCTCCAGCATTCGAATCTCAGCTTTGCAATTATCAGACCACCGCAGGGTGCTGCTGGTCGCGAGATCGGCGACGCTCATCCCACGCTGCCTTCGAGCGAGATCGAGATCAGCTTCTGTGCCTCGACCGCGAACTCCATCGGCAAATGCTGCAGCACGTCCTTGACGAAGCCGTTGACCACGAGTGCGGTCGCCTCCTCCGCCGACATGCCGCGCTGCTGGCAGTAGAACAGCATTTCCTCGGAGATTTTCGAGGTGGTCGCCTCGTGCTCGAACAACGCGGAGGCGTTCTTCGCCTCGATATAAGGAACGGTGTGCGCGCCGCATTTGTCGCCGATCAGGAGCGAATCGCAGTTGGTAAAGTTGCGTGCGCCGGTCGCTCGCCGGTGCGCCGAGACAAGCCCGCGATAGGTGTTGTTCGAGCGGCCCGCGGCGATGCCCTTGGAGATGATCCGGCTTACCGTGTTCTTGCCGAGATGGATCATCTTGGTGCCGGAATCGACCTGCTGATAGCCGTTCGAGATCGCGATCGAGTAGAACTCGCCGCGCGAATCGTCGCCGCGCAGAATGCAGCTTGGATATTTCCAGGTGATGGCGGAGCCGGTCTCAACCTGCGTCCACGAAATCTTCGAGCGCGGACCACGGCAATCGCCGCGCTTGGTGACGAAGTTGAAGATTCCGCCGCGCCCTTCCGCGTCGCCCGGATACCAGTTCTGCACGGTCGAGTACTTGATCTCGGCGTCGTCGAGCGCGATCAGCTCGACCACCGCGGCGTGCAGCTGGTTCTCGTCCCGGCGAGGCGCGGTGCAGCCTTCGAGATAGCTCACATAGGCGCCCTTGTCGGCGATGATCAGCGTGCGCTCGAACTGGCCGGTGTTGCGCTCATTGATGCGGAAGTAGGTCGACAGCTCCATCGGACAGCGTACGCCCGCCGGCACATAGACGAACGAGCCGTCGGAGAACACCGCCGAATTGAGCGTGGCGAAGAAGTTGTCCGAGACCGGCACGACCGAGCCGAGATATTGCCGCACGAGGTCCGGATGCTCGCGCAGGGCCTCCGAGATCGGCATGAAGATCACGCCAGCTTTCTTCAGCTCTTCCTTGAACGTGGTCGCCACGGAGACAGAGTCGAACACCGCATCGACCGCGACCTGTCCGCCGCCGTCCGGCCGCTGCACGCCGGCGAGGATTTCGCGCTCGCGCAGGGGAATGCCGAGCTTCTCATAGGTGCGGAGAATTTCGGGATCAACTTCATCGAGCGATTTCGGCGCGACGAACGCCTTCGGCGCCGAGTAGTAATAGATGTCCTGATAATCGATCCGCGGATAATCCACCTTCGCCCAGGTGGGCTCGTCCATGGTGAGCCAGCGCCGATAGGCCTCGAGCCGCCATTCCAGCATCCACTGGGGCTCGTCCTTCTTCTCCGATATGAAGCGGACAGTATCCTCGGATAGGCCTTTCGGCGCTTTTTCGGATTCGATGTCTGTTTCGAAGCCGTACTTGTACTGGTCGACGTCGATGCTGCGGACCTGCTCGACGGTCTCGTCTACGGCCGGCATGTCATTCCCTCCACTGCGGTTTCAAGGACCGCGGGTTGGATGTTGGCCTATGGCGTATGTCCCGATCCGGCTGATCACCTTTGGGTTGCAGACGCAAGGAAACGGTTGCGGATCGTCACGCTGCGACTTCCCGCCTTCCTTTAGATAGTCCAGCCACGAGGTTCCTCCAAGCATTTATAAAAATATCGATATCGCGGTCGACGGTCGCGGACCCGAGGCTCACCCGCACGGCCCCGACCGCGAGCGCGGCCGCCACATTCATCGCGGCAAGCACGGGCGAGCCCGCGACTTTGCCCGAGGAGCAAGCGGACCCCGAGGACACGGCGACGCCTGCAAGGTCGAGCGCAATCAGCGCGGTTTCCGCCTTGATCCCGGGGACGGCGAACATCGTGGTGTTGGGCAGGCGCTCGAGGTCGGCGCCGAATATCACGGCGTCGGGAGACACGGCTTTCAGCATGGTTTCGAGCCGGTCGCGCAGTTCGGCCATGCGGCGCGCGCTGGGCGCGAGCGCCTTCGCCGCAGCCTCCGCAGCCGCGCCAAATCCGGCAATGCCGATCACGTTCTCGGTGCCCCCGCGGCTGCCGCGCTCCTGGCCGCCGCCTTTGAACATGGGATCGTCGATATGGAGCGCCCCGCTCCGCTTCACCAGCGCGCCGACCCCTTTGGGCCCGCCCAGCTTGTGGGCGGAAACCGCCAAAGTGTCGGCCCCGAGCCGCCCGATATCGCAGGCGATTTTCCCGGCGCTCTGAACCGCATCGACGTGCAGGAGCCCGCCCGCCGCGTGGACCATCTCGGCTGCGTCCGCGACCGCCTGCACCACGCCCGTCTCGTTGTTGGCGTGCATCAGCGCGACGAGAGGCCGCACGCCCTTCTCCGTTGCGCGCAAGGCGTCGAGACGCTTCTGCAGCGCGGCCAAATCAACGATGCCGGAGCTCGATACCGGCACGTCCTCAATGCTCTCGCTCGGGAACCGGCCGCCCGCGCGTACCGAAGGATGCTCGATGGCCGAGATCAGCAGACGATCCCTCGGAGCCTTGTCGGTGCCGAGACTGAGCCGCGGCGAGAGCGCCAGCACGTTTGCTTCGGTTCCGCCCGAGGTGAAGATGAGGTTGCGCGGCTCGGCCCCGAGCAGGTTAGCCACCTGTTCGCGCGCCTGCTCGACGAGATACCGGGCCGCACGCCCCTCCGCATGCACCGAGGAGGGGTTTCCGACGCAGTCGAAGGTAGCCTCCATCGCCGCCCGCGCCTCCGGCCGCAGCGGCGTCGTCGCGTTCCAGTCGAGATAAACCCGTTCGCTCATCGTGCTCGACCTCGCGCATGGCGTGGAATTCGACAATCGGGGGCAAACCTTCGCTCATTAAGGGCGTTTTCTCAAGGTCATGGCGGCCCCCGTGTCCGAAAGCGCCGAGGCCTTCACGAAAACCTTGCTTTTCGCCCTGGGGATCATGGTAGACACATCAGCCGCTCAGCCGCGCCGACAGCAGCCCATGCGCAGCCTTGTTTGCCAGGATCATTCTGGAAATCGCAGGCTTTAACGGTCCATAGGCGCACGCTGCCGGCCCCGCCAAGGGCGACGATCACAACGCCGCAGCGCTGCTGCCATCGATGAGGTCATGAGGCCATGCCCGAGGTCATTTTCAATGGTTCTGCAGGCCGGATCGAGGGGCGTTATCATCCCGCGCGCGTGAAAAACGCGCCGATCGCCATCGTGCTGCACCCGCACCCGCAGTTCGGCGGCACGATGAACCATCAGATCGTCTACCAGATCTACTACGCCTTCGCCCATCGCAACTTCGCAGTGCTGCGCTTCAATTTCCGCGGGGTCGGACGCAGCCAGGGCTCGTTCGATCACGGCCAGGGCGAATTGTCCGACGCCGCGTCCGCGCTCGATTGGGCGCAATCGATCAACCCGGAGGCGCGCAGCTGCTGGATCGCCGGTTTCTCGTTTGGTGCGTGGATCGGCATGCAGCTCTTGATGCGCCGGCCGGAGATCGAAGGCTTCATCTCGATCGCGCCGCCGGCCAATCTCTACGATTTCTCTTTCCTTGCTCCCTGCCCGTCCTCCGGATTGATCGTGCACGGCGAGAAGGACGCGGTCGTTCCCTACAAGGATGTCGCGAGCCTGGTCGAAAAGCTGAAGACGCAGAAGGGTATCGTCATCGAGCAGAAGGTGATTCCGGGAGCCAACCACTTCTTTGATTCACGAATCGAACCGCTGATGGCGGCGATCAGCTCCTATCTCGACCGCCGCCTCGCCTCCGCCGCGACGCGCCCCGAGCCGCGCGGCCGGCGGACGGGCTAGTGCGGTCACGGGGTCGACGACAATCCCGCCCGTCATCGGCCGCGCTACCCCGGTCGTGGTGGGAAACGTGATCGGCATTCCCTTGAGCGTGCGCACGGCGAGATAGGCGAAGGCCTGCGCTTCCAGCGCGTCCGCCGACCAGCCGAGCGCGTCTGCGGTCTCGACCCGCGCGGGCGCAACCGCTTCGGCCAGCATGCGGAGGATGGCGCGATTACGCGCCCCGCCGCCGGCGATGATCCAGCATGCGGGCGTTTGCGGCAGATGCGGGACGATCGCCGCAATCGCGCGCGCGGTGAGCGCTGCGAGCGTTGCTGCGCCGTCTTCGACAGACAGCTCCGGCAGGGCGATCGAAGCGAGCGCGAAATCGTTGCGGTCGAGCGACTTCGGCGGGCGCGCCGCAAAGAATGGATACGCGAGAATGCGCCGGACGAACGCCTCGTCCACCTGTCCCCGCGCTGCAATCATGCCGCCTTCATCGAAAGACGGCCCGCCATGCGCATGCAGGAAATCGTCGATCAGCGCGTTGCCGGGACCGGTGTCGCAGGCAAGCGGAGCTTCGCTGTCGGCGAGATAGGTAACATTGGCGATGCCGCCGATGTTGACGATGACGAGCGGCCGCGGCCGGTCGATCGTCGTGGCGAGCGCTTGATGGTAGATCGCAACAAGGGGCGCGCCCTCCCCGCCTGCGGCGACGTCCGCCGCGCGGAAGTCGAACGCGACCGGAATTGCGAGACGGGCGGCAAGTGCGTGGCCGTCCCCGATCTGCACCGTCAGTTTCTGTGCGGGTCGATGCAGCACGGTTTGGCCATGAAATCCGACGATGTCGATGTCTCCCGCCGCAAGTCCATGGTCGGAGAGAAACGCCGCAACCATTTCGGCATGCGTATTCGTCACAAGCCGCTCGGCGTCGGCGAGAACGCCAGGACGCGCATTGCGGTCGGACAGCGTTGCCGCCGCCGCCAGCGCTTCGCGCAACAGGGCGCGCTCCGCTTGTGTATAAGGCCGGTAGCCGGTTGGGCCCAGACCGTGGAGCCGCTCGCCGTCGGTGTCGACGAGCGCGATGTCGATGCCGTCAAGCGAAGTGCCGCTCATCAGCCCGATGGCGCGACAGATCGACACTTCTCGCCTCCGATAGGAAATTGATCGCGGAACTGATACACCACGGGCCGGCCTAAAGAAGGCTTCGACGCAATCGCTAAAATAACTTTCGCTTGTCCCAGCGACGGCGAGGACCCCGAGAGGACCGAGAAAATCTGGAAATGAGTGGGAGATGGATCGACCCGAACCGAACAGCCCCCGCGCGTGAGGAGCACGAAGCGCCGCGATGAGCACTTACAAGTCCGAATTCCTGCGGGTTCTGGAGAGCCGTGGCTTCATCCACCAAGCGTCCGAGCCAGAGGCGCTCGACCAGCGTGCTGCGGCAGGCCCTATCCCCGCCTATATCGGCTTCGATTGCACCGCGCCGTCGCTTCATGTCGGCTCGCTCCTGCCGATCATGATGCTGTACTGGCTGCAGCAGACCGGGCACCGGCCGATTGCGCTGATGGGAGGCGGCACGACAAGGGTCGGCGATCCCTCCGGCAAGGACGAAAGCCGGCGACTTCTGAACGAGGCCGCGATCGAGGGCAATCTTCGCAGCATTCGCGCGATCTTCACCAAGTTCCTGACCTTCGGCGAGGGCGCGAATGACGCCATCATGGCGAACAACGCCGATTGGCTGAACGATCTCAACTACATCGATTTCCTCCGCGACGTCGGCCGGCATTTCTCGGTCAACCGCATGCTCTCCTTCGATTCGGTGAAGCTGCGGCTCGAGCGCCAGCACGAATTGTCGTTTCTCGAATTCAACTACATGGTGCTGCAGGCCTATGACTTCGTCGAACTCCATAAGCGGTACGGCTGCGTGCTGCAGATGGGCGGTTCCGACCAGTGGGGCAACATCGTCAACGGCATCGATCTCGGCCGCAGACTTTTGGGCGCGCAACTCTTCGCGCTCACCTCGCCGCTGCTCACCACCGCGTCCGGGGCCAAGATGGGCAAGACCGCGGCGGGCGCCGTCTGGCTCGATGCCGGTCTGCTGAGCCCCTACGACTATTGGCAATACTGGCGCAACACCGAGGACGGCGACGTCGTCCGCTTCCTCAAGCTGTTCACCGTGCTGCCGCTCGATGAGATCGATCGCCTCGCCTTGCTCAAGGGCGGGGAGATCAACGAAGCAAAAAAGGTGCTCGCCACCGAAGCGACCGCGCTGGTGCATGGCCGGCAAGCCGCAGAAGAAGCCGCCGAAACCGCGCGGAAAACCTTTGAAGAAGGCACGCTCGCCGAAAGCCTGCCGACGGTCGAGATTCAACGCAGCGATCTCGATCGGGGACTGGGCGTGCTCACCGCCTTTGCGGAAAGGGCGGGGCTTGTCGCCTCGAACGGCGAGGCCCGCCGGCAAATCAAGGCGGGCGGCCTGCGCGTCAACGATCGCGCGGTGATCGACGACAAGGCCGTGCTTACGGCAACCGATCTTTCCCCGCAGGGCGTGATCAAGCTCTCGCTCGGGAAGAAAAAGCACGTGTTGCTGCGCGCGATCTAGGGCGTTCACTCATTAACGCGCGGCCGCAGCCGTTTTTGACGCAGCTGAACGAATGCAAGATCGTTAGCCGCGAGCTTTCGTAGCGGGTCGCCACACGGCGACCTCCTTCACTAGAGCATTTTCCGGCGAAGTGGGAACCGGTTCGCCGCAGAAAATGCGACCACTAAAAGAAAACAAGAGCGAATTCCGATTCCACCGGAACGGAATTCGCTCTAAGAGCTCGGCTGGCTTCGTGCGCGCACAAACTCGATGATGCCGGAGAAGTCGGTGCCGCCGTGGCCGCCCTGCATGAATGCGGCATACAAGGCGGCAGCCTCCGCCCCTAAATGCGTTGCAGCGCCCGTCGAGACGGCTGCGTCCTGCGCGAGCTTCAGGTCCTTCAGCATGAACGCCGCAGCAAAGCCAGGCTTGTAACCGTTGTTGGCCGGAGAGGTCGGCACCGGACCGGGAACCGGACAGTAGGTGGTCAGCGACCAGCATTGGCCCGTAGAGGTCGAGACAACATCAAACAAGGATTGATGTGACAATCCCAGCTTCTCGCCGAGCACGAAGGCTTCCGATAGGGCGATCATCGAGATGCCGAGTATCATGTTGTTGCAGATCTTAGCGGCTTGGCCGTTCCCGCCCTTGCCGCAATGAACGACCTTGCGTCCCATCGCCTCCAGCAGCGGGCGCGCGCGGCCGACCGCACCCTCTTCGCCGCCGCACATGAAGGTGAGCGTGCCGCCGGCGGCGCCGCTGGTGCCGCCCGACACGGGAGCGTCGACGGAGAGGCAGCTCCGCTCATGAGCCAGATCATGAGCCTGGCGTGCGCTGGCGAAGTCGATGGTCGAGCAATCGATCAGCAGGGTACCTGGTTCGACGTGCGGCAGGATGCTTTTCCATACCGCCAATACGTTTTCGCCCGCGGGCAGCATGGTGATCACCGCTTCGGCCTTCTCCACCGCTGCGGCGGCGGATGCGGCAGCGGCGATGCCGGCGCCCTTCGCGGCGTCGACATTGCCGGCCAAGAGATCGTAGCCATGAACCTCGTGGCCAGCCTTGACCAGATTGGCGGCCATTGGTGCGCCCATATTACCCAGGCCGATAAACGCGATCCTGCTCATCGCCCGCCAGTGCTCCTTGCTTCTTCCACGGACCCGGACCGAGAGCGGAAATCAGACCCGCATATGCCACGGCCGCGTACACCGGACTCTCAAGCTAAACTGCTTCACATGGCCTGTACAACAGGCCGGGGCCGACCGCTACGCAACGTTTGACTCGGACGAAGATTGGCGCGTCGATGATCCGGTGGCGATGTCCGGGGCGTTCGCGTCGTCGCCGCGAGTGGCGAGGCTACGAGGACAACGATCATGAGTATGGCACCCCGCATCGTCACGGTGACGCTGAACGCCTCGATCGATCAGACGGCGAGCATTCCCAACTTCACCGCCGGCGAGGTCAACCGCGTCGCCTGGGAGCAAGCGGACGCCGGCGGCAAAGGTGTCAACGTCGCGTCCTTTCTCGCCGATTTCGGCTACGCGATCGCCGTGACTGGCGTACTCGGCGCCGATAATCAGGAACTGTTTCTCCGCCTGTTCGCAGAAAAAAAATTGATCGACCGCTTTATCCGCGTCCCTGGCCACACCCGCGTCAATATCAAGGTCGTTGACGACGCGCGCCACCAGGTAACCGACATCAACTTTCCAGGCGTCGCCGTCCAGGCCGGGCAGATCAACGAAGTGTTCGCAACGATCGATGCGCTGGCCGAGGCGGGAGCGGAGGTGTTCGTCCTCTCCGGCAGCTTGCCGGCGGGTGTCGCACCCACAGTTTATCGTGACATCACAGAGCGGCTCATGACGCGCGGCCGCAGGGTCGTCCTCGATACCAGCGGCGAGGCGCTCGCCCGAGCCATCGAGGTCGCCCCCAATATGATCAAGCCGAATATCGACGAGCTCGCCGAACTGCTCGGCCATCCTCTCGATGACGAGCCGGCGATCGTCGCGGCGGCATGCTCCCTCCGCAAGCGCGGGATCGAGTGGGTCGTCGTTTCCATGGGCGGCAGGGGCGCCATTTTCGTAACGGCCGATGCTGCCGTTCACGCGGTTCCCCCGCGGGTGCCGATCAAGAGCACTGTCGGCGCCGGCGACGCGATGGTCGCCGGGATCGTCCACGCAAGATTGCAAAACCTCGGTATCGAAGAATGCGCGCGCCTTGCCACCGCCTTCTCGCTCGGCGCCCTCGGTGAAATCGGACCACGACTGCCGGCGCGTGACGTCATCGAGGCGTTCACCAAACGAGTTAAGACCCGACATATCGCAGCCTGAGACGGAACGACAATCGGATATGGCAAACATCACTGGCGTAACTGCGTGCCCCAGGCGCGAACGCGGTGTCCGACCCCGTGGATGCCCTAGACGCCGACCGTGATTACTGGATCGCTGACCGGTTATCGCTATAGGGCTGCTGCTGCGGCACGGTGTTGGGAAACTCGAGGAATTTTCGGAACACGCCGGGCGCAAGCGCCGAGATCGGATTGACGCGCAGGACCGGCTTGCCTGGCGTCCCGACCACTTCATAGGTGAGGCCCACCAAGCCTTCATCGCTGCCGCCGCTCAGAAGCGGGCCGACGATCGGAATCTGGCCGATAGCATTGTTGAGGCCGTACAGCGGAACAAAGGTGCCGCGCATGCGCACCTCGTTGGCGGCATAGTCCATCACGCCGCCAATAGTCGCGCCGATGACCGGGCCGCGCACCACGCCCTCTTTGATGGTGAGCCGGCCAACGGAGCGCGTGAAATCGACCCGCATGAGCGTGAATTCAACAGCCGGATTGGGCTGGCCCGGCGCGCCCGCGGTAATCTTGTCGAGCGCCGGCTCGCCGCGCACGCTAAAATTCTGGACGTTGACTTGTCCTTCGCGCGGCGTCGATTCGTTGTTCGGCGGCTCCATTGCGACCCACATCTGTCCGCCATGCATCCGCGCATAAACATTGGTGAAGCGGAACAAGGCGCCGGCGTCCTTAGTTTCGAAATAGAGCACTTGGCCGGCAACTCCGTCAGCGCGCGGCCGCATGTCGCCCGTGAGCGGCGTATCGGCCCCGATCTTGGAGCCGAGCGAGAAAGCCTCAAACCGTCCGCCCCGATGCAAGAGCTTCAATTCGACCGCCCGGAGCGCTTCACCGTTGAATCCGGCCAGCGCGCCAATCTTCATGTCGAGATCGAAATCGGCCATCGCCTGCCGCTGCTTAGTCTCGGCGGCCGATCCGCCCATGACCGACTTGATGAAAGCACGCCCGTCGAACACGTCGCCGCGGATCGTCACCTTGAGCGGGCCGTCGGCGCCGCGTTCGGCCTTGAGATTGGTCTTGTCCCCTTCCGATAGAGCGAACACCGGAAAAGACGCGGTTACAAGCTCACCATTGTTTATCTCGGCCCCGCCTTTGACCGAAGCTCCCGATCCCTCGATGGTGACGTCATCGAAACGCGCGGTCTTGTCTTTGCCGACGTAGTTGAAGGCCGCGCGCGCCGGTTTGCCAGCCGCCTTGACCCATCCCGGCAATAGGTTGTCGATCTTGGCCTTCGTCAGATCCAGTTCGACGCTGAGCCGATTCTCATGGTCGGGCGACGTGCCCAGCCGCCCGGAAAGCTTGATCGGGACCGGCCCCGCAATACCGCCCTTGGAATCGTAACCGAAGCGATTGCGCGCCGCGGCGTCGAACACGGCCTGTAAACGTACCTCGGCGTCCGGATCATCCCGTGCCTTGCGGTATTCGACGACGGCGGGAGTGCCCGCGATGCGAACGTCGCCCCTAAGCTGGTAACCTTCCGCATCGGCGGTGATGCGAAGCGTCTGCGCCTCGATCTTCTGCGCCATCACGAAGCGATCGACGGCGAAATTCGTCACGTCGGCGACGATGTTGTATTTCAGCGAGCCCTTCGGCGGATTGCGAGCGACGAGCATCGCGACCGAGATTTGCGCACTCACGGCGCCGCGGCTCAGCGCCGGATCGAGCGGCGCGCCCGAGGCTTCGCGCAGCCGATCCATGGCCAACAGTTCGGCGGCGGCGGGAACCGGTCCGTCAACACGCACCTGCACGCGCGCCGGCGGCGCTTTGCCGTGCGTATCAGGCACCTCGAACAGACCATGGGTGAGCGTAAGCTCCCGTCCAGACGGCAGCTTGACGCCGCCGCGTCCAAGCGCGACGGTCGCGTGTCGGCCGCGCACGCGCAGGACAAGGTCAGTATCGCGAATCGGCGGTAGGCCGTCGACTAGATTCACGACTGTGCCGTTCGCCACGACATCGATCGAAAGGCCGTCGTCCGGCACCGGCGGGCCGCCGTCCTTGAGGGTGGACATGGGCGCATTCGTTGCGATTTCGACGTGCTCCACCTTCCCACCGGACATGTTCTCCAAGACCCAGGCGCGCACCTTCGGATTGACAAACTGCGGCCATATGCGTTGGAACGAGGCGCCGGACATCTCGCGCGCTGCCATTCCAATGACGAGCCGCGGGTCGGCCGTCGCAACGTCGATAAATCCCGACATCGCGATGTTCACGTCCATGCCGGCGGCTTCGGCGTGCTGAATCTCAATGCGACGATTGACGGGGTCATACCGTCCCAGCGCGGAGATTCGGTTGAGCAACAGCGTATCTTCGTCGGGATTTCTCGGCGAGATGACGACGCTACCGCCGCGCAGTCCGAACCCCCAAGCGCCGCCTGCTTCGCGCGGCGCGTCCGCACGGGCGACCAGCGTCATTCGCATGTTGCCTGATACGAATTGGAATGGCGAAATGACCGCACGGCGCGCTGCGTCCCAATCCAGATTAGCTTCAAACCGATCGATCGCGATGCGGTTGTCCTTATCGCCCACCTCGCCGACGATTCCCGGGCCGATCAGAATGCGACCATTGGCGAATTGCGGCGTTCCGTCCGCGGCGATTTCCGCGTGCAGGCTTGCCGAGATTGGCACATCCGCCTCGATCCGGCCCTCGCCAAGCCGCAGTGCCGTCAGGATGTCATCGATGGACACCTTGCGTGCCTCGATCCGGACCGCGCGCGAGCCCTCGCCCGAAGGCTTGATCGCCGCAACGATGACCCAGGGCTTGTCTGCCTCTTGCGATCCGAGTGTCACCGAAAGTTCGCCCGGGTGCGGCCGCGTCAGGCTGAGATGGATATTCTCGAACCGCGACTGGCGGCCGGTGCGCAAGTCGTCGACGACGAGATTGCCGCTCTTGAGCCCCACTTCGGTGAGATCGCCACCGTCGAGCCCTAATGTCCCGAGACTGTCTATCCAAGCGAGCAGAGCAGCAAAACTGTTGCCGGAGCCGTCCGCCGTCGTCGTCGGGGCCGGCGGGTCCGTGCCGGGCTTGAATGCGGTCGGCGTCGAGCCCGCCGAGGCGAGCGCCGGCGAAACCGCGATTGGCCGTTTGTCGGCCCCGGCGTAGACGGTGATCTTCCCGTCCTTCTGCACCCGCAACGCAAGCTCGGCCCCGACGAGATTGACGCTCTCGATCCGCGGATGGCCCAGAAGCAGGCTCGTCACCGCAAAGCCAACCTCCGCCTTCGGCGCGCTCGCAACGATCGTTCCGTCGTCGTCGCGGATCACGACGTCCTGCATGCGGAGCGCCATCCGGTTATTCTCATCGAGCTCGATAACCGTGCCGCCGATCGAGACGCGGTAATGGTCGCCGAGATTTTCAGCGACGGCGGCGGCGAACCACGGCGTCAGCAGATTGACCGAGATCGGTCCGCTGTTAAGTCGCCACCACAGCCCGGTGGCCGCGATAAGGAAGGCGCATGCGCCCGCCCCCAGTCCGATCGCGACCTTGCGCACCGCCGGTCGCCGCACCCAGCGCCGAGTCCACCTCCGGGCTCGCACACCGAGGACGCTGCGCCCAAACCGATCCGCCGGCCGACGGACCAATTCGACGATAGCATTACAGATCGTTGCAACGACGACGAGAAACGGGCGCGCCCACAATAAGTACGGAAGCAGGCGCGAGCGCCGAAAAGGGGGCTGTCCTACGCGGTTATGGGATCGCGCCGACGCCGCCCGGACGCCGTCGCCACAGCGATGCCGATGGAGACTCTCCTCCAGGCTGCGAAGCGCAGCGAGCCTCGGATTGCGATCCTTGTCCGCCATGCGCTGGACGGCCCCGCTCCCTACGCGCTAAACCGACATGCGACCCGTCCGTAGGCGCGTTACCGCACTTCAAAGGTCGCGCGCACATCCTTGTTCGACCAGCGACTTAGTTCAACTTCCGGACCTGTGGACAGAGACGCTGGGAAAGCGACGAAAGGAAGGCGCATGGCGGCAAAACCAGCCGAAGGCAGCCCCGCTCCCCATTTCCGCTTGCCGCGCGACGGCGGCGGGGAGGTATCCCTTGCCGATTTCGCCGGCCGGAAGCTGGTCCTGTATTTCTACCCCAAGGCCGATACCTCCGGCTGTACCCGGGAAGCGCAGGCCTTTTCCGCCCTGAAGGCCGAGTTCGCGGCGGCCGGCGCCGACATTCTCGGTGTTTCTGCGGACCCAGTGAAGAAGCTGGACGCCTTCAAGGCAAAGCATCGTCTGGCTATCCGGCTCGCCTCCGATGAGAACTCACCACGCGCTCGAAGCCTATGGCGTGTGGGGAAAAAAGTCGATGTATGGCAAGACCTATATGGGGATTACGCGCGCGACTTTTCTGATTGGATCCGACGGCCGCGTCGCGCGCATCTGGCCGAAAGTCAAGATCGAAGGGCATGCCGAAGAAGTCCTCGCCGCGGCGAAGGCACTCTGATGTCTCAACGGCCGGAATGAAGCGCGCGTCCATCATGGCTGGGACCGCGACCACTAAACGCCTGCTAGTTTGCAGAATTTTAACGACGTCCTGATTTCTTCTGCCTTGGGCTCGCCCACGAACCTCTCGCGCGGCGGACCAGGGAGCTGTGATGTCCGCTCGGCCGCAAATCAAGTACGTGCATACCGATCGAGGGATCGACAGCCGTACAGGCCAGGAGGGCAGACGGAGCACCCGCCGGTTCCAAACAGAGCCGCAAGCAGTCGAATGTCGCACGCCGAGAAAAACCAACCCGCGGCCGCACGATCGCGAGCCGCCGGACGCCTCTCGCGGCGGGGAACAAGGCGCCGACCAAAGCCTTGGCCGGTCGGCCGTTAACCACAATCAACGCCGGCAGCCCGACGGCGAATCAGCCGGCGCACGCGCCCCGGCGCGCAGCAAAGCGGCGAGGCGTTACATGCTCGCTTGCGCCGGGCGTCAGGTCCGCTTCGGTCCGGTCGTGTTCTGGACGGTGGTCGGCACGCTGATGATCATGGCCGGCTGGTCGATCGTCACCGCGACTTATCTCGCCTTTCACGATGAAGTCACCGCTGGACTGATCGCGCGCCAAGCCGACCTGCAAATCGCTTACGAAGATCAACTCGCGGAAATGCGGGCGCGGGTCGACCGCATAACCACCCGCCAACTCGTCAATTCCGAGCAGGTCGGCGAGAAACTTGACTTGGTTCTTCGCCGTCAATCGGTGTTGGAACAGCGGGCGGGCGCGCTGGAACAGCGAGCGAGCGCGCTCAGTTCCCTCAGCGCGCCGAGCGTCACTGGCTCTACGAAGGCTGGCGTCCGTTATTCGTCAGCCACCGACGACACGCCGATGCCGCGCAAACGGCCGCGGGCGAGAGCGGGCCACGACCGGCAGACATTCCTCGACCCACGCATGCCCGCGGCCGGGCTGTCGAGTGCTGTAAGACCGGAGGTCGACCGCAAGCTCGCACGCCTGGAGAGCTCCCTTGACCGCATCGAGCAGCGACAAGCGGCTTCCCTCAATCGGTTGGAGGAAAGCTACGGAACCAAGGTCCGCAAGGTTCGATCGGTCCTCGCCGTTATCGGTGTCGGTCCCGCGAAGCGCGCGGAGGCAGGAGTCGGCGGTCCTTATGTTCCGGTGAAGTTGTCGGCCAATGCCGACGACTTCGAGCGCCAAGTCCATCGGATCTTGCTCGCCCGCACGCAGCTCGAGCGTCTGAACAAGACGCTTGCAATCATGCCGATCCGCCGACCGGTATCCGGCGCAATCGACATAAGCTCGACCTTCGGCATGCGCGTCGACCCGTTCCTGGGCCGCCCAGCCTTTCACACTGGGATAGATTTCCGCGGTGACATCGGTGACGCGGTCCGCGCAACGGGAAACGGAATGGTCGTGTCGGCAGGATGGAGCGGCGGCTACGGCCGGATGGTCGAAATCGACCACGGCCACGGGCTGATCACCCGCTACGGCCACCTTTCGCGCATCGTCGTTCAGGTCGGCCAGATGGTGAAAATCGGCCAAGTGGTTGGCCGAATGGGCTCGACCGGGCGCTCGACCGGGCCGCATCTTCATTACGAAACGCGAGTCGACGGCGATGCTGTCGACCCGCAGCGATTCCTGCGCGCCGGCCGCCGCATGGGATCGCTATAGCGGGCCCGCTACTGCAACGTCAGCGCCACGAAGCGAAGATCGCCTTCGGCATTGGCGACCAGCAGCAGCGCCGATTTCCGCCCATCTTTCTTGAGCTGATCGATCCGCTTCTGAACGTCGGCGGCCGAGCCGACCGGTTCCTGAGCCACTTCGACGATCACATCGCCGGCATTGAGCCGCTTTTCGGCGGCGGCCGAGTTGGCATCGACGCCGGTGATGACCACCCCGTTGACGCTGTCCTTGATCTTGTAGCGCCGTCGCAGGTCGCTGGTGAGATTGGCAAGGTTGAGGCCGAGCGTCTGCTGGACGACCGATTTTTCCTCGGGCGCTCCTCCGTTCCGCTTGCTCGCCAACGCCGCCTGCTTCTCCCCGTCTTCGAGGCGGCCGAGCTTCACCGTCTTCCGCTCCTCCTTGCCCTGGCGCAGAATGACGACCTCGACATCCTTGCCGACCGGCGTGTCAGCGACCACGCGCGGCAGATCGCGCATTTCCTTGATGTCTTTGTTGTCGAACCGGATGATCACGTCGCCGGTGCGAATGCCCGCCGGCTTCGCCGGACCTTTGTCGTCCACCCCGGCGACGAGCGCGCCGCGCGGCGGCCTGATATTCATGGTTTCGGCAAGCTCGTCGGTCATGTGCTGGATGCGCACGCCGAGCCAGCCGCGCCGTGTCTCACCGAACTGGCGAAGCTGATCGATCACCGGCATCGCCGTCTTCGACGGCACAGCAAAACCAATTCCGATCGAGCCGCCCGACGGGGAGATGATGGCCGTGTTTATCCCGACCACCTCGCCGTCGAGATTGAAGAGCGGTCCGCCCGAATTGCCGCGGTTGATGGCCGCGTCGGTCTGGATGTAATTGTCGTAGGGTCCCGAATTGATGTCGCGGTTGCGCGCCGACACAATTCCTGCAGTGACCGTGCCGCCGAGGCTGAAGGGATTGCCGATCGCAATCACCCACTCGCCGATCCGCAGCTTATCCGAATCCCCGAACTGCACCGCCTTGAGCGGCTTGTCGGACTTCACGCGCAGAAGGGCGAGGTCGATCTTCTTATCTCGGCCGATGATTTCCGCCTTGAGGCGCGTGCCATCGTTGAGAATAACGTTCACCTCGTCGGCGTCGGAAATGACGTGGTTGTTGGTGACGACGAGGCCCGATGGATCAATGATGAATCCCGACCCGAGCGAACTGATGCGCCGCGGGGCGCGCTCGCGCGGGTTGTCGCCGGGTCCGAGGCCACGCCCGCGCCGGTTCTTGAAAAATTCCTCGAAAAATTCCTCGAAGGGCGAGCCGGGGGGAAGCTGCGGCATATCCCCTCTCACCTCGACCTTCTGCGAGGTCGAGATGTTGACGACCGCGTCCATCACATTGTTGGCGATGTCGGCGATACCGTCGGGTCCCCGCGTGGCCGCTCGACCGGCCGCGCCGAACAGGATGAGGGCGACCACCACCGCCGCGGCGACCGGGCGACGAACGGCGGTATAACCGTAATGAGCAAGGCCAGTCATGACCTGACGATCTCCTCCGAGGAAAAGCAGCGCAACGTTCCGCGCGGCAGCGGCGTTCAAACGCGATCGCTGCGTTCTTAATCTAAGGAACGCGGCGTAAGCACGGATTGGGGCGGAATAGCGACTCCCGATATCCGCGCACCGTCATCATATGCCCTACAGCTATGCGGCCTCGCCGCGATTTCCGCAATTCAAAACCGCGATCAGATCTTTTGCATCGCGCAACCGGCATAGTCTTGGTCTAATGCCGCACACTAGGATTGCGTCAATTTGCCCGGTCCTTGTAGGCTTCCGTCGCCAGCCAGGCCGCAAAGGCGGGGGCGATCGCCTGCCCGGTGACGAGCCCCTCGCGCCAATCCGCCCGGGCCGGCCGGACGACCAGCATCCATCCCGCGCCGAACGCGTCCTCGCCGATGAGTTCAGGTCGGTCAATCACGTCTTCGTTGTGGGCGACAACAACGCCATCAAAGGCCGCCCGCGCCGTGCCCACCCATTTTCCGCCCTCGATTACCGCGAACGAGCGGTCTTTTTCAAAATCACGCCCGATCCGCTTAGGCGTGAACACGAGGATCTCGCCCATGAGCGCAGCCGCCCATGGCGTGAAGCCGGCGCGCACGGTCCCGTCGGCGAGCGGCTCGTACCAGAGCTGGTTGTTCATGTCGTAGAACCGGTCGTTCGGATAGTCGCTGACGTCCATCCTCGCCAAACTCGCTCCGCCGGCCGACGCGCCTTCAGTAGGTCAGCACGCGGCATCCCCCTTCCATAATGTCCTGAATCATGGCGGCGGCGCCCATCAGGCCGCGGCATTCCGGGATCAGGTCGTCCTCGCTCAGATCGAACAATTCCAGATTTGCCGGACAGGCCCAGAAGCGCGCGCCGTGCTCGTGCGCCTCCTTGATCCAGTCATACACCGTCTTCGGATCGCCCGGCTTGACGAACAGTTTCTCGGCCACGCCTTTTTGCATCAGCGTTCCCGCCGCCGCAGTGCAGAGAACGTCGACCTCGTAATCCATCGCCGCCGCCACCGCTGCGTGATAGAACGGCGCGCCTAGCTCCGCGACATTGCGCGGGTCGGTGTTCATCAACACGATCAGCAACCGCTTGACCGCTGCGCGCCCGGCTTTCTGGCCGGCGTCCCTCGCAAGGCTCGGCGTGGCCGCGTCAGTCATTGCGAGACCTCCTCGATCATCAGTTGCCGGCCGAGACGGTCGAAGAAGCTGCCTTCGTTGAGCACTAGCCGGTCCTCCGCCAGCCGCGCCTCCAGCGCGCGCAGTTTCAGCCGCGCCGATGGATTGTCGAGCGGCCCGCCACCTTTCGCGGTCACCGGGAAAAACGCCGCGCCGTCCCAGTCGGCTCCGGATTCTGCAAACATCCGCACCATGTCGTTCCAACCCACCTCGTCGCCGATGACGTTGACGTAGGTCGAGCGGAGTGGCGTCACGCGTGTCTCACCGATATCGACCAACACCACCAACGCGGTGAACGCGCCGATCTCGGCGAACGCCGCCGGCAGCCAGCGCTCGAAATCGTTCGCCGAGGATATCGAGTCAGAAAAGGCGAGCCTCGTCATTCGGCGCTCCGAGAAGTTGGCGGAAGAGAGTGGGAGTCGAACCCACCAAAGACCGGCTCGCGGCCCCTCCCGGATTTGAAGTCCGGACGCCCCACCGGGGACGCTTCTCCTCCAGCTTGCATAGGTTCCGGTGCGGCCTGCTCTTGCGATGGGCGGCGGAACAGGTCGAGCCGGTGCTTGTTGATGCGGCGCAGATCGCCGCGGCGCAGCGTGACGCCATGGCGATCGAAGAATTCGAGGATTTGGATCGCAACCTTGCGGCCATTGTCGAGCCGGTCGCGGAACTGGGCGGCGGTGAACTGGCCGTTCGGTTCCTGCGCCGTCAGGTCGACAGCGATGTCCACCATTTCGCCGATCGTGCCGCGCAGGAAGAAATGATCATGCGCGACCTCGTCGACCTTGCCCAAGCGTCCGAGCAGCTTGAGCATCTGCCGCACTTCGATTTCCGCAGCGCCGAGGATGGCACCGATGTCGCGCACGCGCGGCGGCCGGAAGCGCTCGCCGCCCGCAATCAATGGCTGGACCTTCTGCCAGAGCCGCTCCTCGCTATCGGTAAGACGGACCTCGTGGCCGGGCAGCCGCACCCAGGCGCCGTCGAGCGCAACCTCCTTGGCGCGCGCAAGGGTTTGCAGCGCGGCAATGAAAGCAGGCGCTGGCAAGCGCGGCTCAAGCTTCAGCCGTAGCCGCTCAAGCCCCATGCCGGGCAGGTCGGGATTGCCGGCGTGGAAGGCGGCAAGCGCAGCGAGCGCTTCCCGCTTCAGGCGCATCCATCCGGCAGGCGCGAGCGCAATCACCGAGCGAGCCGCCGCAATCCGGATGAGCGAAAGCTTGGTCGCGATCCGGTCGGTCGCCTCAGCGGTCAGCGCGCGGTCGCGGGCGAAAATGGAGAGATCGACATAGAAGGGCGCGATGTCCAATAGCCGTTCCAGCGTGCGCTCCGGATTATCAAGTGCATACGCATCGAGCTGGGCCATGCGCGCGGGCGTGCGGCGCTTGCGCGCGGGCGCGCGCAGATCAAGGAAACGGCCGCCGCCGATCGTGCGTTGCGCCGACGTATCGCGCACGACGAAGCGATCGCCCGCGACGGCTGCGATCGGTCGCTCGAGCACAAGCTGAACGCACGCCTCGCCGCCGGGCGGAATCGGCGTATCACCGAGCAGGACGATACGTGCCCCGACTTCCGCCGCGGCATGGTGCAACCGCACCGGCATCCATTGGCCGATCGGTTTTGCCTCGGACGGAAGCACCCGCAGCGTCGCATCGATACGCTCGGTCGGCGCGTGTAGATCGGGATCGAGCACGACATCGCCGCGGTGGATCGCATCCTTGCTGATCCCGTCGCCGACGAGATTGAGCGCGCAGCGTTCGCCGCACGTTCCGCGCTCGGCCGGCCGGTTCTGCGCATGGATCGCGCGTACGCGCGCCGCAAGGCCGGACGGACTGAGCAGCATGCGATCGCCGACCGAAACCGATCCCGACAGCACCGTGCCGGTCACGACGGTGCCGGCGCCGGCCAGCGTGAAGGAGCGGTCGATTGCGAGACGGAACCGCCGGTCGTCCGCGGCACGTTCGCAGGCGTCCGCGGCAGCGAACAGCCGCTGGCGCAGCATCTCGATGCCCTCGCCCGTGACGACGGAGACAGGAACAATCTCGGCGTTCGCCAAACGGGTCGGCGCAAGCAGTTGCCTGATCGCGGCTTCGACTTCGTCCCGACGCGCCTGATCGGCAAGGTCCGCTTTCGTCAGCGCGACGATGCCGCGCTCCACGCCTAAGAGATCGATGATCGCCAGATGCTCCACCGTCTGCGGCATGGGCCCGTCGTCGACGGCGACCACCAGCAGCATGAAATCGATGCCGGTCGCCCCCGCCAGCATGTTGTGGACGAATTTCTCGTGGCCCGGAACGTCGACGAAGCCAAGCACGCCGCCCGTCGGCGTCGGCATGTAGGCGAAGCCGAGGTCGATCGTAATGCCGCGCGCCTTTTCCTCCTTGAGGCGATCGGTATCGACGCCGGTCAGAGCGCGCACCAGCGCGGTCTTGCCGTGATCGATATGCCCTGCCGTTCCGATGATCATGACACCCGCTCGGGCATTGCGCGTGGCGGCGCTTCGGTGGTGGGAGCGTCAGCCAGCGGCGCGGCGGCGCGGCGCTCTGCTTCGGCGGTCGCCTCGACCGGGAGCGATGCCCGCGCCGATGCGATGAACGGCTCGGCGAGCGCGCTCCCACTAGTTTTGGCCCGCAGGAGCCAGGCGAGCGCGGCGATCCCATCTTGCGCAACGCCAGCGCCGAGAAGGCAGGCTGCGCCGAGCATCGCCTGTGCGTCGGCGTCGCCGCGCACGGCCGCCCTCTCCCACCACATCGCGGCAACGCCGGGGTCGCGCTCGACGCCAAGCGCATTGTGATAGATCATGCCGACGCGGGTCATCGCCGCGGCGATCCCCTGTTCGGCCGCCGCGAGCGCCCAGCGCCGCGCCTCAATCGCATCGGCCGGGATGCACTCGCCCTCCAGCAGCATCCAGCTCAGCATGTCCTGCGCCGGGCCATCGCCCTGCTGAGCGGCGGCGCGATAGAGCTCGGCGGCGCGCGCGTAATCCTGCTCGACCCCCTCCCCTTTGAAGCAGAGCGCGGCGAGATTGCGCTGCCCGACCGGATCGCCCGCTTGCGCCGCAAGCGTGAGCCAGCGCGCCGCGAGCCCCACATCGCGAGCAACGCCGAGACCCTCGGCGAAGCATGCTCCGACATTGTTCTGCGCCCGCGCGACGCCCGTTTGCGCGAGCGGTGCCCAGATCGCGAGCGCGCGTGCATAATCGCCGTTTCGCGCGGCGTCGAACGCCTCAACCATTTGAGCGGCGGTGTCTGGCGCATGGGCCGGCGCGAGGTCGGTCTTGGCGCGCCCATGCCCGAAGCGCTCAAGCCAACGCATCGGGCTTCCCTCCGGCTTCGAGTCCGACAAGGTTCGCAACAAAACCAGGCTCGTCCTCCAAACAGCGCAAATCGAAGATCAGCGCGCCCTCCTCGATACGGCCGATAACGGGCGTGGCGAGGCGACGGAACGAAGTGGCGAGCTTGATCAGCGCGTGTCCGTCGCCGCGCCTCCCCGCCGGGCGGATGGCGAGGCCCGCGCTCGGAATAGTTTCGCGCGGCAGCGCGCCCGAGCCGATCTCGCTAGCGCAGTCGATGACGGTGACGGTGAAGGAGGAACCGACCGCGGCGGCCACGGGAGGCGCGAGCCGCCGCGCAAGCGCCGCTATATCCGCCTTCGGCCTGGCGAGCAGGCGCAATGTCGGCAGGACTTGCGCCAGCCGGTCGGGATCGCGGTAGAGCCGCAGCGTCGCCTCGATCGCCGCCAAGCGGACCTTGTCGATGCGCAACGCCCGCTTGAGCGGATTGCGGTTGATACGCGCGATCAGCTCCTTGCGCCCGACGATGAATCCCGCTTGCGGACCGCCAAGCAGCTTGTCGCCGGAGAAAGTGACGAGATCGGCCCCTTGCGCCACCGCCTCCGCCACCGTGGGCTCATGCGTCAGGCCGAAGCGCGTGAGATCAACAAGCGTGCCGGAGCCGAGATCGTTGACCATCGGCAGGTTGTGCCGGTGCGCAAGTCCCGCAAGATCGCGGCCCGGCACGGCGGCTGTGAAGCCCTCGACGCGGTAGTTCGAGGGATGGACCTTGAGGATGAGCGCGGTTTTCCCGCCGAGCGCCTCGGCGTAGTCCTTTAGGTGCGTGCGGTTGGTGGTTCCGACCTCGACGAGCTTCGCGCCCGCGCGCGCCATGATATCGGGAACACGGAAGGCGCCGCCGATTTCGATCAGTTCGCCGCGCGAGACGATCGCCTCGCGTGCCTTCGCAAGCGTGTTGAGCACAAGCAGAACCGCCGCCGCATTATTGTTGACGACGGTCGCATCCTCCGCCCCGGTCAGTTCGCACAGCAGGCCGCGCACCAGCGTGTCGCGCTCGCCGCGGCGGCCGGTGTCGAGATCGAATTCGAGCGCAATCGCCTGCCGCATCGCCGTAACCGCCGCCGCGACCGCCACCTCGGCGAGCAGCGCCCGCCCCAAATTGGTGTGCAGCACCGTGCCGGTCAGATTGAATACCGGCCGCACGCTCGGCCGCGTGTCGCGGTCGAGATGCGCCAAGGCCGAGGCGGCGACGTCATTGGCGTCCAAGCGCCCGCCGAAGTCGACCGAGCGGTCGGCGCGAACCGCGCCGCGGACCGCATCGAGGGCCGCGCGCACCGCATTGACGACCGGCGGCCGGCCGAAGCGATCGACGGCTTCCGCCGCAGTCTTAGTTTTCAGGACGTCATCGACCGAAGGAAGGCGTCGGAGCAGGCTCTCCTGCGTCATTAGACGTCCCTCAATAGCCGAGCAGGAACGGATTGACCCCACCACGCCGATAGCCGCTTTCGCGCACAAGCAGGTCGATTGCGAGCGAAGCCACGTCGTCTGCGACCGGATCGAGCGCCGGGTCCTTGTGCTGCTGCAGTATCTTCACATAGCTTCGGCAGGAATTGCAGGTCTCCGCCTTGACCGTGCCGGGGCCGCCTTCGACCTCCTGATAGGCAATGCCCTCGGACGAGCCGCATACCGCGCATTTGATGCGGACATAGTTCCAAAGCGTCCCGCATAGCGCGCAGGAGCAAAACCGCGTCCCATGCGCGCCCAGCCAGCCAACGACCATCGAGGAGACCGGCGGCCCGCCGCAGGCCGGGCAGACGCCGTCGCCGACCGCCACAAGACGAGCGGCGTCGAGGCCGGCGGCGAGCCGTGCGAAATGCACTTGCAAGGCAGCGGCCACAAAAACGTGCTCGCCGAGCGTCTCGGTCTCAGGCGCGTCGGCGAGCGCCGCGCGCGCCGCCGCAATCCGTGTCGCGGCGTCGGCGTCGGCAAGGCGAGACAGCGCCGTTCGCGCCGCGTCCGGCATGTCGATCGTCCCGCACAGCGACAACAGACGATCGAGCGCTGCGTCGTAGGCCGGATCGGCGGCCATGCGCAAACGATCGAGCGGTGGCATGGCATGCTCATGCGCCAGCGCCAGCGCTTCTGGGGACGGCCGCTCGGGCTCCGGCAGATCGTCGAGCGCGCGGTGCTGAGCGTGACACAGGCCGGCAAGGAAGCGCAAATATGGCCCAAGCGCGTGATCGCGCGCGAGGACGGCGAAGCGCTCGGCACGGCCCGAAAACAGCGTTGCAGGATTGGGCAGCTTCACAAACGGAGGCGTCGCCGCCTCCCCGATCGGAACCGGATCGCGCTGCGGCGCGCCTGCGTCCTTCATTGCTCGACCTCACGAACCACACGGGCCACGTGGCATTCAACGGGCGGCGCGGTTACTCCGCCGGCGTCGCTCCTGTGTGGTGTTCTTCGTCCTTGCCGGCGACCAGGTCGCGCAGCCAACGGCGGTGATGGCGCCACGCCCAGCCGCCGCTAACGTTTCCACGCGTCATTCCGCGCACCGTCCCGCGCACCCAGGCCGCCCCGTGGACGTGCATGATCCACACGCAGATCATCACGATGGCCGCGATCGCGTGCGCGAGCACGGCAAGCCGCTTCTGATCGATCGACGTATACTGGTAGAAATATTGATCCCAGATCACGAGACCGGTCACGAGCGAGACGAGCAGAAGGACGGCCATCGACCAGAACACGATCTTCTGCCCGGCATTGTATTTGCCGAGTTCCGGCAAATCATCATCGCGGGCGCCGAGCACATCGCGAATACGACTCAGCCAGACGCTGTCATTGCGCTCCCACAGATTGTACCGCCAGAACCGCAGGAACAATCCGAAGAAGACGATGACCAGTATAATGCCGAGCCACGGATGAATGGCGCGCGCATTCTCTCCCCCGCCGAACAGCCCGGTGAGGAAATACAGGGCGGGGTAAAACAGGGCGAGACCGGACAGGACCAGGAGCACGAATGAGATCGCCGTGATCCAGTGATTGACTCGGGCCAGAACCGTGTAGCGGTCGACCACCACCGGCTCGGCTTGCGAGTCGGTCTCGTGCACTGGGCCTTGGGGACCGACACCGGCGGGGTGATGCGCGGCCGCGGGGTCGCGCTTGTCCGGATTTGCTTGAGAGACCGTCATACTCGCTCACCCTCCGCCAATTGCTTGGCCTTTTCTTCGTCTTCATGCGGGACCCGGTTGCCGCCCTTGACGAGGTGATGAAGGGCCCCAAACACGGCGACGGCCCCGATCGCTCCGAGCCCGGCGTATTTCACCAGGCCCTTCCACAGTTCGACAACCGGGCTGATCGTCGGGTTCTTCGGCAAGCCGTGATAGAGTTGCGGCTGGTCGGCGTGATGAAGCACGTACATCACGTGCGTGCCGTTCACGCCCGGCGGATCATAGAGCCCCGCATTCTTGTAGCCGCGGGACTTCAAGTCGGCGATGCGGGTGTCCGCGTGCTTCTTCATTTCCTCTTTGGTGCCGAACACGATCGCCTGGGTGGGGCAGGCCTTGGCGCAGGCCGGGCCCTGACCGACAGCGACGCGGTCCGAGCATAGCGTGCATTTGTAGGCCTTGTGATCGACCTGAGAAATGCGCGGGATGTTGAACGGACATCCCCTCACGCAGTAGCCGCAGCCGATGCAGTTCTCGTGCACAAAATCGACAATTCCGTTTGAGTACTGCACGATCGCGCCCGGCGCCGGACATGCCTTCAGGCACCCGGGGTCGGAGCAGTGCATGCACCCGTCCTTGCGGATCAACCATTCGAGATTCTTCGTCTCCGGGTTGACCCACTCGGTGAAGCGCATCACGGTCAGGCTCGCCGGCGTGAGGTCGGGTGGGTTGTCGTAAACCCCCGTATTCACGCCGATCTCCTCGTGCAGATCGTTCCACTCGAGGCAGGCGGCCTGACACGCCTTGCAGCCGATGCATTTCGACACGTCGATAAGCTTCGCCACCTCGGTGAGCCGCTTTGCCGGCGGGGTCACGGTCGAGGCCGAGCGCTGAATCAGATCGGCGTCGGACATGCGCGGCTTTACGTCCGTGGTTGGCGGAGGGGGAAGAACGAATTGAAAGGTCATCGCTCCCTCCCTTTATGCCACCGGCCCAGATATGGGCTCGATATCGACAAGGAACGCCTTGTACTCAGGCGCCTGCGTGTTGGCGTCGCCAACATAAGGGGTGAGTTCATTGGCGGCGTAGCCCTTGCGGGCGACACCGATGAAGCCCCAATGCAGCGGTACGCCGACCACATGCACGGGCTTGTTCCCGCACATCAGTTTGCCGATGCGCTTGGTGACCACCGCCTTGGCCTTCACCCAGCCGCGGTTGGACGTCACTTTCACCCAGCCGCCATCCGTGATGCCTTTCTCCTTGGCGAGTTCCTCCGAGATCTCGACAAACTGCTGCGGCTGGAGCACCGAGTTGATCGCGTTGTGCTTGGTCCAGAAGTGGAAATGCTCGGTCAGACGGTAGGTCGTTCCGACATAGGGGAACTCTTTCGGCTTGCCGAACATCTCCATGTCGCCCTTGAACACGCGGGCGGCCGGATTACTCGCCATCTTCGGATGGAACGCGTTTTCGACCGGGCTTTCGAACGGCTCGTAATGTTCCGGGAACGGCCCTTCGGCCATCAGCTTGCGGGCGAATAGCCGGGACACGCCCTCCGGATTCATGATGAACGGTCCGGCATTGCGCTCCGGCGCCAATGTCGCCCCATAGTCGGGCACGTCGGCGCCGACCCAGCGCGTTCCGTTCCATTCGATATATGCCTTGTGGGCCGACCACGGCTTACCGTTCGGATCGGCGGACGCGCGATTGTACAAAAGCCGCCGATTAGCGGGCCAGGCATAGCCCCACTTGGGGTAGACGCCCTTGCCGCTCGGGTCGGAATTATCGCGGCTCGCCGCGATGTTGCCCGCCTCGGTGAACGAGCCCGTATAGAGCCAATTCGCCGACATGGTGGAGCCGTCGTCACGCAATTCGCCGAAACTCGACAATTGCTGACCGGCCTTGCGGGTCACATTGCCGTTCGCGTCCACAAGATCGGTGAGGGCGCGGCCGTTCAGTTCACGCAGGAGCTCCTCAGGCGTGGGCTCCTTCGGGTTCTTGTAGCTCCAATCCGTCTTCAGGATCGGCTCCGGCACCTTGCCGCCCTCTTTCTGATAGAGCGCGCGGATACGCAGGAACAGATCGGCGAGAATGTCGATGTCGGTCTTCGCTTCGCCGGGCGGTGAGGAACCCTGCCAATGCCAGATCAGCGCCCGGCTCGAATTGGTGAGCGAACCTTCGTCCTCCGCAAAGCACGTCGACGGAAGCATGAACACCTCCGTCTGGATCTTTGTGGGGTCGACATTGTTGTAGTCGCCGTGGTTCTCCCAGAAATGCGCCGTTTCGGTTTCCAGCGGATCGATGCTGACGAGGAACTTCAGCTTCGACAGCGCGGCAATGATCTTACGCTTGTTCGGGGTCGAGAACAGCGGGTTGAAGCCCTGGCAGATATAGCCATTGACCTTGCCCTGATGCATCAACTCGAACTGGCGCAGGTGATCGTAGACGACGTCGATTTTGGGAAACCAGTCGAAGCCGTAGTCGTTCTCCGGCTTCGCGTTCTCGCCGTACATGGCCTTCAGGAAACTGACCATGAACTTGTTATAGTTCTGCCAGTAACTGACCTGGTTCGGCTGCAACGGTTTGAAGTTGCGTTTGCCCAGATAGGTGGCGAAGTTGGCTTCCGTGTCCCGCGGCATGCCGAGGTAGCCGGGGATTAGATGCGCAAGGATGCCGATGTCGGTATAGCCCTGCACATTCGAGTGCCCGCGCAACGCATTGATGCCGCCGCCGGGAACGCCGATATTGCCGAGCAACAACTGAATCATCGCCGCCGTACGGATGTTCTGTGATCCGTGCGAATGCTGCGTCCACCCCAACGCATACATGAAGGTCATCGACCGCTCGCCATTCGCAGTCGTTGCAATGTAATCGCAGACCTTCAGGAACTTGTCCTTGGGCGATCCGGTGACCGATGACACCAGCTCCGGCGTATAGCGGGAGTAGTGCTGCTTCAGGAGCTGGTAGACGCAGCGCGGATTGCTGAGCGTGGTGTCACGCACCGCGTAGCCGTCGGGCCCGATCTCGTATTCCCACTCGGTCCGGTCATAGCTGCGCGTCTTTGGGTCATAGCCCGAGAACAGCCCTTCCTCCGGATCGAACTTATAACCGGCGCGCACGATGTAGGACGCGTTGGTATAGTTCGCCACATACTCCTTGTGAATCTTGTCATTCGACAAGAGGTAGTTGATGACGCCGCCGAGGAAGGCGATGTCGGTGCCGGGCCGGATCGGGCAATAGAAATCGGCGACCGCCGCCGAACGCGTGAAGCGCGGGTCAACCACGATCAGCTTGGCGTTGTTGTGCGCCTTCGCTTCCGTGACCCACTTGAAGCCGCAGGGATGCGCCTCTGCAGCATTCCCACCCATGATGACGACGACATCAGCGTTTCTGATGTCCGTCCAATTGTTGGTCATCGCACCGCGGCCGAAACTTGGAGCCAGACTGGCCACCGTCGGCGAGTGTCATATCCTTGCCTGGTTGTCGACTTGTACAAGCCCCAGGCTACGCACGAACTTGTAAGTCAGCCAGCCGGCTTCGTTGGTGGCGGCGCAGCCGCCGAGGAATCCGGTGGTGACCCAACGATTGACGGTGACGCCGGCGCCGTTGGTCGCGATGAAGTTCTGGTCGCGGTCTTCCTTCATCAACTTGGCGATGCGATCCATCGCAAAGTCCCAGGAGACCCGCTCGAGCTTGTTGGAGCCCGGCTTGCGGTGCATCGGGTAGGGCACCCGCGTCTTCGCCCGCACGAAATCCAGCGCCGCCGCGCCCTTGGGGCACAGCGTGCCGCGATTGACCGGGTGATCCGGATCGCCTTCGATGTGGATGAGTTCGCGCTTGCCGCTTCGCGCCTTATCGTCGCGTGAATACAGGATCATGCCGCAACTGACCGAGCAGTATGGGCATGTGTTGCGGGCTTCCATCGTTTGCGCGAGCTTGTACGGGCGTATGGCCTGAGCATACGCGGACTCGACGTCGCCGAATCCAAGCGCGCCCAAGGTCGTGCCCGCCATGCCCGCACCCGCGCCCACCAGAAATTGGCGCCGCGAGAATGCGATGTTCATGGGGACCATCCCTCCTTGCGTTCCAGCCCTGTTGTTCTCCAGCGCCGCAGTTGATCCGCAGTCGCCGCACGCAAAATTGTTGGAGATCAAAGTTAGGGTTTCTTTAGAAAAGTGTCAAACAAGATCGATGCGACCAATGCGCCCGACAGACAGGGAAAATCGCGTGTGATCGCGCAGTCTTAGACTGCAATTGCGTCGGGCCGGCCGGGCTTTTCATGCAAGAATCGCCGTCCAATCGCAATATTGCGATGAATAACAATTATTCGTTACACCTGATCATTGCGATCATTGCGCAAGTATACTCCTTAATAAGGCGGCTATTGCCAGGTATTCATTTCTATTTTTACTTGGAGACGTGAATTTCTGGAGCGAGGCGGCGCTTACGACCAAGGGGCCCGTTGACCGCGCCAGCCTTGAAGTCGCACCAACTTCCGGTGACGCAACGCTGGGCTCCCGAGTTTCGGGGCGCACTGCCCGATAAGTCGGCAAACCTACGATTAAGGGCCCTGCCCCGTCGCGCCGGTAATGATTTACGGTATTGGGCGTTGCCGCATTCAGCTTGTCGCGGTGCGACGTCGCGCAGCCGCGGCCCCCTGCTCCGGGGTTTGGCTGGGTGCCGATCGACCCCCGCCGACGTGCGCCAGGTCGCCCTCGAAGAGCCGCCGGGCCATCTCGCCATGGACGATCCGAAGGTCGCCGCAGCGCGCAAGGCGCTGTTCGGTTCCTGGGAAACCAATTGGCTCGCCTACAACTTCGCCCACGACGTCGCGCTGCCGGGCTCGATTGACGCCAAGCTCGGCTTTTTGATGTATCCCCAGGCCGAAACCACGGGTCTGCTGCTCGATTACCTCGACCCGGATTCGTTCAGGTATACGATCCGGACGAAGGAACTGACCGCGGCCTGACGAGCAATGCGCAATGCAGGCGTATCGTTCGCGAGCCCGCCGGTGATGCCCGGAACGCGGCCATGGACGACACGGTCCTCGACCTGCGCGGTTTGCGCTGCCCGCAGCCGGTGCTGCGGGCGGCTAAAGCCTTGCGCAAGGTCCCGATCGGCGGAACGCTCGTGCTCGAGTGCACGGATCCGCTGACCGTCATCGACGTGCCGCATTTCGTCAACCAGACCGGCCAAGCGCTCACCGGGCAGGAGCAGCGCGGCACGCTCTTCGTGTTCCGGATATTGAAGCAGCGGTAGCGCCGCAGCGCTCCGCTAGACTAGACCGCCGCCCGCGTCCCAAGGCAGGGCCTTAAAAGACGATGGGTTGCCGCTGCCGCGCGAGGCCGTCCCCCTCCTCCGCCAAGGCCTCGTCACCGGCGCGTCGGGACGTAACTGGGCGAGCTACGGCGACAGCGTGATCCTGCCTGCCGATCTTCCGGATTGGCGGCGCAATCTACTCACCGACCCGCAAACCCCAGGTGGCCTGCTGGTCGCCTGCGCGGCCGAGCGGGCGGACACGATCCTGCAACAGATCGTGGCGGCGGGCTGCCCGGCCGCGCGTCGCATCGGCCGGATCGAAGCAGGCGCGCCTTGCGTCCGTATCGAGGCGTGAGCGGGCGCGCTTCCGGCGTCGGAGCGATCGCCCCGCCCTTAAACTTTCCGCCGTTCACGCGACGCCCAGCGACACCGTTTGCATGCGAACGCTCGATCCTTATGGGTTCTTGTCGACGCACCGCCAGGTTGAGCACGGCGGGCTGTGCGCACCTATCCGCATAATCGCATGCACGAGCAGGTTGCAGTTTGTAAGCTCACGAGCATTTGCTTGGCCCGCTCTTGCTGTCACGCGCACGCAAGGCTTATCGTCCAGCCCCGTAACGGCCTCTGGGCAGAGACGTAAATGGGGAGTCGACGGCGACGCACACGAGCACAGAAGTGCGATGCCCCAATTGCGGCAGGCTCAATCCTGATGACAAGAACTTCTGCGGAGATTGCGGCGTCGCGCTGGTGCTGAATTGCCCCAGCTGCGGCCGCCAGAATTCCGCAGGCAATAAGTATTGCGGCAATTGCGGCGCAGCTTTATCGGCGACGAGCCCTCCGCCCGAACCTTCACGGAAAACCATCGCGCGTCCGCCGATCGAAGCCGAGCGGCGCCAGCTCACGGTGCTGTTCTGCGATTTGGTGGGTTCGACGGCGCTTTCTACGCGTCTCGATCCTGAAGACTATCGAAACATTATCGCCGCTTACAACAAATGCATCGCGCAGGTTATCGCGGCTCACGTGGGAGTCATTGCGCGATATTCGGGCGACGGCGTTCTCGCCTATTTCGGCTATCCAACGGCGCATGAAGACGATGCCGATCAGGCGGTGCGCGCCGGGCTGGCGCTGATCTCGGCGGTGGCGAAGCTGCGGGTCGATACCGCCTTGCAAGTTCGCGTGGGGATCGCAACCGGCACCGTCGTCGTCGGCGATCTCATCGGAGAAGGCGCCTCCCAGGAGCAGGCGGCCTTCGGGGAAACGCCGAATTTGGCCGCTCGCCTGCAGACCTTCGCCGAGCCGGGCACGGTAGTGATCTGCGCGAACACCCGACGCATCGCCGCCGGGCAATTCGAGTACCGTGATCTCGGTCTCATTCCGCTCAAGGGATTGGCGGAGCCGGTGCCGGCCTGGCAAGTGCTGAACGCGACGGAAGTAGAAAGCCGCTTTGCCGCCCGCCACGGGGCCAAGGTTAAGCACCCTCTCGGCCGCGACGAAGAGATGGACATCTTGCGGCGCCGATGGCGGCGGGCGGCCGAGGGCGAAGGCCAAGTCGTCGTTCTCACTGGCGAGCCCGGAATTGGCAAGTCGCACATCATGCTTGCGCTGGAAGAAATGCTGGAGCGCGAGCCGCATCTAACGCTGCGCTATTTCTGCTCTCCGCATCACGCGAACAGCGTGCTGTTCCCGATCGTCGCGCAGCTGAGTCGGGCCGCGGGGTTTCAGCGCGGCGAATCGCCCGAGGAAAAATTAGCTAAACTGGAGGACTTGCTGGCGCGATGCGCGACGAGTCCGGACCAGACGGCGCTTATCGCCGATCTCCTTGCGCTGCCGGTGAGCGAGCGGCCGCATCAGCCCGATATAACGCCGCAGAAGCGGAAAGAATTGACGCTGGCGGCGCTGTGGAGCCACGTCCAGGCGTTGGCGGCTCGGCGGCCGGTGCTGCTCGCTTTCGAGGATATCCACTGGGTCGATCCAACATCGCTCGAATTCCTGGTGCATGCCGTCGAACGGACCGGACAGACCAGGGCATTGTTCTTGATCACCGCGCGGCCGGAGTTTGTCGCGCCATGGCCTGGCCATTCGCATGTAACGACGATTGCCCTCAGCCGCTTGAGCCGCCGCGACGGCGTCGCGCTGATTGAACGCGTGACCGGCGGCAAATCATTGCCGGACGCCGTCGTCAACGAGCTGCTGGCCCGCACCGATGGCGTGCCGCTCTTCATCGAAGAACTGACCAAGACGATGCTTGAAAGCGGATTGCTGCAACAGCGGGACGGTCGCTATGTGCTCGACGGCCCGCTGCCCCTGTGGGCGATCCCGACCACCTTGCAAGGCTCCTTGCTTGCGCGCCTTGACCGCTCGGCCTCGGCCAAAGATATCGCCCAGACCGGCGCCGCCGTCGGACGCGAGTTTTTCTACGAGCTTCTGAGCATGGTGTCGGCGCTTCCCCAAGACAAGCTGGACGAGGCGCTTGATCAGCTCATTCACTCCGAGCTGCTGTTTTCTCGCGGCGGGAAACCCCACACCGTTTATACCTTCAAACATGCGCTGGTGCGCGACGCCGCCTATGCCGGCTTGCTCAAGACCAGGCGCACCCAGCTGCACGCCGCGATCGCCCAAGCCTTCGAGCGGCATTTCCCCGAACTGGTCGAAGCTCAGCCCGAGATGCTGGCGTGGCACCTCACCGAGGCGGGCCTGGTCAAGCGCGGGGCCGAGTACTGGCTACGGGCCGGGCGCAATGCCGCCTCGACCTCAGCCAATATCGAGGCCACGGCGCATCTGCAGCACGGGATCGAGGCGGTCCGGCGTCTTCCCGCCGGCGTGGAGAAGGACCGGCTGGAACTCGACCTGCAGCTGGCGCTCGCCCCTTGCCTGATCGCTACGCAAGGTCCGGCGTCGACTGTGGCGGTGGCGACGTTCAGCCGGGCGCGCGAGTTGTGCGAGCGGCTCGGAGACCCTCCTGAATCGCCTCATGTGATGTTCTGGCTCGCGACCGCGGCCGTCATCCGCGGCGAACTGGTTCGCGCCAATGAGACGGTCATCGATCTGATCGCCCTCGCCGAGGAGCGCGATGATCGCGCCGCCCGGCTCAATGCGCGGCGCGGGCACGCGATGATCCTTCTGTTCCTTGGCGCGTTATCAGAGTCCCTGGATGAATGCCGGCGCGCCATCGCGCTTTTCGAGGCGTGCAATGAGGCCGAGCGGCTCGCGGCGCGCGGCGCCGGACAGGATGCCGGAGCGGCGGCTCGCGCCCTCTTGTCCTGGGGGTTATGGCTGCACGGAGATGCCGACGAGGCGCTCGCGCAACTCGCCATAGCCATCGAGCGCGCCGATGCCGTCCAGCATCCACACACGCAGGCCTACGTCTTCTATTACGGCTCGATTCTTCACGCGCTGCGCGGCGAATGGTCCATCGCGCAAAACTTCGCCGAGCGCTGCTTTGCCCTGTCGGACAAGCACGGTTTCCGGCAGTGGCGCGGCCTGTCGCGCGCCGTTCGCGACATCTGCATCGCCATGGTGGACCCCTCTACGAGCGCATTCGACGACGTCACGAGCGCGCTGAACGAGTATCGCGGGGCCGGATATCAGCTCGGCATCACGTCGCTTTTCGTGCTCCTGTGCCCGGCCTTGCTGCTCCGCTCGCAGCCGCGCGCGGCGCTGGAAATCGCCGAGCAGGGTCTCGCGATCGCCAATCACAACAACGAACGGGTGTTCGAGGCCGAGCTATGCCGGCTGAAGGCGCGAGCGCTTCTTACCGACCGCGCGCCTGATGCCCGCATGCAGGCCCATACATTGCTCGGCCAGGCCTTGTCTGTGGCGCGAACGCAAAGCGCGCGCGCGCTCGAGCTTCGTGCTGCGGCGGACCTCGCCACGTTGTGGATCGACGAGGGCCGGTCGGAGAAGGCCATCGATCTTCTCGCGCCCCTTTCGGCCCAGTTCGCCGAAGGCCTGGATACCGACGACATCCGCCAGGCCAAGGCGCTCCTCGATCAATTGCAGTGATCTAGGTCACACGTCTGACGTGTTTTTCCGGCTACCTTAACCGGAAATTCGGGGAGATAAGCACATGACGAAGAGAGCCATTGCGCTGGCGGGCGGCGGCCCCGCAGCAGCGTTGCATATCGGGGCGCTCGAGTACCTGAATGAGCAGGGAATCAAGTTCGACCACCCGGACGATGTATGGGCCTTGTCTTGCATCGGCGCCTGGGTCGGCATCGTCTACAATCAATGCGAAAAGGGCCGTGAGCCTGAAGCAGACGAAGAAATTTTTCCGGGAGAAGGTCTATCGCGACAACCAGTCATACTCCCGGTTTCCAATCAACGCCGTCTTCGGCCCCGACATCGTTTCCCTCACCCGGGCGGCTGTCGAGTTTATGGCCGACGTCGAGAGCTACCAAAATCTCGTCCTGCCTGGGAAGATGCTCGATTTCGTTCGCCGAGCCTTCGCGTTCTCCGTCGATCCCAGGCAGTGGAATCAGGGAGACCTGAGCAAGCTCGCGCTCGAGTTCAATGCCTCGCACCCGGCCATGCGGTTTTTGACGTCATTCATGTATCTGTCAAACCTTAACGGCCTGTCGAGAATGTATTACAAGAACAGCACTTTCCTGAATTCGATCAATTTCAGACAGGATCAAGGATCCCAGCAAGCCATTCATTTTTCATAACGCCTTTAATCTCGCCACGAAAAAGATCGAACTGTTTTCCAATCGGCAGCCAAAGAAGGCTAGCGCTCAAATTTGATGGCATCACGCCCAAGATCGGTTCGAGTCGGCGTTTCGTTGCAGACGTGTATAACTTCGCGTCCCGCGAGGGAGCGAAAACGAAATTACCCCAGAACACCGGTCTCGAACTGAAATCGCCAAAAAATTTAAGCTCTCGTTCGATCAGGTGAGACGTGCACTCGAATTCGCGTCCCAAAATGCGAAAAATACAAGGCGATTAGCCCACAAACGCTCTGCGCCTGCTCAGCGCTGCCTTACATCGAAGAAACAGTCCGATTCGAGGACGGGACCGAGTATTGCGAGGGCGCCCTCGTCGATACCGTCAACTTCGAAGATCTGCTGGAAGATCATCACGAGGACACCAACCCCCTCGAACAAATTTGGGTCAGCAAGATCGTGGACTTTCGAACAAGTCAATGCGCCAAAAACGTCTGCGATGCACTTGGCAATCTCTGCATGCTTTTTGCGGCGACAGTGGGCGACGATGATACTCGGCTATTCAAGTATAATCGCGATGCTCGAACGGGAGAAACCATGGCTTGGCGAGGTCATCGAGCTTGATTTCGGCGAGCCACACGAATTTCGATTGGAGCTACGAGAATTTCGACAAGGGCGTCGAAGCCGGCAGCCAGGCCGCCAAAGAGGCGTTGCACAAGCACAAGAAGGGTCATTTTCAGACGGAAAGCCAACGAGGCTCGCCGACGGTGGCGCGAAGCATTGGAGCGGACGCGCGACGCGGACGAAAAGCGTTCCTGGTCGGCGGCCGCGGAATAAGAACGCCTGCGGTATCTTTCATTGGCCCGGTTGGGCTTCGAGCGGGAGCCCGAGCCTTGGCGGGCCGATGATCCGCAGGTTGGTCCCGAGCCCTGCGACCCAGCTCGTCTACTGACGGACGAGCAGCCCGAGCCGCATATAGGGACCGTCGCCGTCCTCGCTGTGGGCGTAACCTCCGCCTGCCGACCATTCGAGTGGGCCGGTCCGCCAAGTCGTAACGTGAAGCCCGAACCGGAGCTCGCGATAGCTGCCGTCGCCCAGGACCTGCGTTTCGGGACCGAGATAGAAAAGTCCGGCCGGTCGCCAGCCGAATGCTATGCGCGCTGCGTAGCTCGTTCCAATGGTCGACCAGCTTGCCCACCCATTCGCCATCGTGTCGGGCGAAGGCTCCCACCAGAGTTCGCCCGCGAACCGCATGCCGACGTGAGTGCCGGCGAGGCGATTGCCGGGATCGTCGGGGTGAAAACGGTGGGTTTGCACGTCCAAGCCAGCGAACAAGCTCGCCTCGAATCGCTCCAACTTGAACCGCCATCCCGGCATGACGGAATTGAGCACTTGGCGCCCGACGATCTGCTCCGCGCCGGAGCGGTAGCGATAGACGCCGCCTCCGGCGAGCGTCTTCATGGCAAAGCCCTCGGCATTGATCCCGTGGGGCGACCATACAAAGCCGCCGAAGAGGAATCCCCCTGTCCGCGAGAGCTCGACGCCGCTGAAGAGCAGAATGCCGCTCGGTCGCATCCGCGTCTTCGATGTCCGACGCACATCCCGGAAAAGCGCAAAGCACCACCGCCGCCGCTAGCGCGGCCGCGCCGATGCGCGAGACAGGCATTGCGACCTCCCCAGAGCGTGCGTTGCTTTTTCTGCGGTTTCCGGCATGCTCCTGAGCGAATTGAACCACGCGCGCCGGGCTACGGTCCAGTCGAGTTTCGAAATCCGAAAAGGTTTGCAGCCAAATAATCGGGCGGTGAGGCATTTCGGCGACACGTTATCGTTGCAACGAAGGACTGCTCCGCGCGAGCGCTACGACTGATGCCGACCGCGATGATGGACGCCGACAAGACCCGCTCGATTGCGTTCCTCAACTGGGCGCACGGACTCGATCATTACGTTCTCGGGATTTATCCGACCATCGTGATCGGTCTCCAAGTCGTCTACCACCGCTCCTATTCGGAGCTGATCGCGCTTTCAACGGCGATGTTCGTCGCTTTCGGCGTGTTCTCGCTTCCGGCGGGATGGCTTGCCGATCGCTGGAGCCGGCGAGGCATGATGGCGTTGTTTTTCGTCGGCTGCGGCGCTTCGCTCGCCATCGCCGCGTTCGCGCCGAATCTTGTCGTCCTCGCGCTCGCGCTGTTTGCACTCGGCATGTTTGCGGCGATCTACCATCCGGTCGGAACCGCGATGCTGATCGAGATCTCCAAAGCGCGCGGACGCACCCTCGCCTTCAATGGCGTTTGCGGCAATCTCGGCGTCTCGCTTGCCGCAGCCATCACGGCGGCGCTCGCGTCGTTCCTCGGTTGGAGCGGCGCGTTCCTTGTGCCGGCCGTGCTCGCCATCGCGACCGGCGTTGTTTACTTCTTGTCGGTCGCCGATGATCGCGGCACGACGGGAACGCGCAAGAGCGTGCCCGACGTCGTTCTTCCGCGGCCCGCCGCGCTGGCGTTCTTCCTGCTCTATGTGGTGATTTCATTCGCCGGCGGATTGACCTTCAATACGATTGTGATCGCGCTGCCGAAGATGGTCCAGGAGAGGGTCGGCGGCGGCATCGACCTGATGGCAGTCGGCGGGCTGGCGACGCTGGTCTTTATGTTCGGAGCGGCGGCGCAACTGGTGGTCGGGCGGCTGGTCGAACGGTTTCCCGCCCACGTGTTGTTCGGCGCGATCGTGTCGCTGCAGTTCGCCGGCGTGTTGTGGGCCGCGCACACGCACGGGATGGTTCTCATTCCTGCGCTAGCGCTGGTGATGGTGGGCATTTACGGGCAGATCACGGTCGGCGACATCGTGATTGCGCGTTACACCGCCGACGCTTGGCGCGGGCGAGTCTATGCCGTGCGATTCTTCCTCACCTTCATTTCCTCGGCGGTTGCCGTATCGCTGATCGCTTATCTGTATAGCCGCGGCGGGTTCGATCTCGTGCTCGCCGCGCTGGTCGGCGCATCTGGCGCGTTCCTGGCGGCGGTGTTGTCGCTCGTTGCAGTCGTCTCCACCGTCGAAGCGCGGCGCAGGGTCATCCCGGCGGAGTGACGCCGCGGGCACGCGGTTTGCCCTTTTAGGCGCGCCGTAGCCGCTCGATCAGCGCCATCGCCGCCGCGGGCGCGCGCACCTTTCCCTCGTGGATGAAATAGACGAACACCTCGCGCGGCCGGACGCCGGCGTGCCGATCCAGTTCGACGCGCGACAGATCATCCGGCTCGCCTCCCTTTGCCCAAAGCTGCACGCGCTGCGCCCAGACGTCCAGCGCCGCCGGCGGATAGCCGGTCGGCACGGAATCCATGCCCATCTGCAATCGCGCATAGATGAAGCCGCCGGTGACGTCGGCGATCGCCGGATAGGTGCGATGCTCGGCGAAAACCACCGGCGTGTCGAAGGCGCGCAGCAAAGCGGTGAATGCGGGGGTTCGGAAGCTGTCGTGACGCACCTCCACGACGTGGCGCAGGGCGTGTCCCGCCCATTCGCGCGGAAGCAGCTCAAGGAAGCCGCCGAAATCCGCTTCGTCGAATTTCTTGGTCGGCGCGAATTGCCAGAGAATCGGACCCAGCCGGTCGCCTAACTCGACAACGCCGGAATCGCAGAACCGCCGGATCGATTCTCCCGCCTCCTTGAGCGCGTGGCGATGGGTAACGTAGCGCGGGCCTTTCACCGAAAACACGAAGCCCTCGGGCGTTTCCTGCGCCCATTTACGGAACGTCGCCGGCGTCTGCGTACGATAGAACGTGCCGTTGATCTCGCTCGAGGTGAGATGCGTGCTTGCATAGGCAAGCTCCTGCGCATGCGGAAGACCCTGCGGATAGAACGCGCCGCGCCACGGCGTAAACGTCCATCCGCCGACGCCGACGCGGATCTCCGCGGATTCCGTGGAGTTCTTCTCCTTGCGCAGATTTTCCTCCGTCGCTCTCAGCCCAGCCCAAGCCTCACAAGCGCGCCGCCTCGATAAACGGCGGCGCAAACAGATGTTCGACCGTGACGCCCGTGCGCTCGCTGATCAGCGCAGCGATGCGCTTGCGATGGCAGTGATCGGGATCGCGCTCATAGCATATCAGGCAGATGCGGCGGCCCGAGCGCACCAGTTCGGTGAGTTCATCGAGTTCCTCGCGCGCCTGCGCAGTTGCGAGATGCGCATCGTAAATCTCGAACAGCGTCACCATATCGCCGGCGCGCGCCGCGAGCCGCCCTTCCTTCGGCGTGCCCAGCCCGCGCAGATGCAGATAGCCGATCCCGCGCTCGTCCAGCGCCGCCGCGAGCTGGCGTTTGGAAAATCCCGGGCGGCGCGAAGCCGCCACCGCGCGCACATCGACGACGACGCGGACACCGGCGTGCGCGAGTTCATCCAACACCACGCTCGCAGCGGCATGTTCGTAGCCGATGGTAAAAAGCGAATACATTTCATGCGAGCCGGTTTCGTCCGTGAGCCTGGATCAGAATTCCACGCACTGTCACGAAACTTTAGCACGAACCTCCTGCGCGGAGACGAGCCGCGGGGCGATTGGGACAGCGGTCGACGGCGTCAAGAAACTGTTAACCATAACCGGGTATACTGCGTCGGGTGCTGAGGCAACTCGGCGCCCCGACGGAACGGCGACGCCGGAGGTACGCGCGCCGAACTGTCGGTCTAAAGATTGAGGCTGCAATCGAAGCGCTCAAACGGAAAGCCCGGGCCAAGGCCCGGGCTTTCGCTTTATTGCGGACTGGCGGTCTCAGAAATCCATGCCGCCGCCGGGCATGCCGCCGCCCGGCATGGGCGGGGGCTGCTTCTTCGGCAGCTCGGCCACCATCGCCTCGGTGGTGATCAGCAGGCCTGCGATCGACGACGCGTCCTGCAGCGCCGTGCGCACCACCTTGGTCGGGTCGATGATGCCCTTGGCGACGAGGTTCACATAGTTGCCGGTCTGGGCGTCGAAGCCGAAGTTGTACTCGTCCTTATCGAAGATTTTTCCGACCACGACCGAGCCGTCCTCGCCGGCGTTGATGGCGATCTGGCGCGCCGGCCCGGACAGCGCCTTCTTGACGATGTCGACGCCGTGCTTCTGGTCTTCGTTCTGCGTCTTGACCTTCTCGATGGCCTTGATCGCGCGCAGCAGCGCGACGCCGCCGCCGGGAAGGATGCCCTCCTCCACCGCCGCACGGGTCGCATGCATCGCGTCGTCGACGCGGTCCTTGCGCTCCTTCACCTCGACCTCGGTCGCCCCACCGACGCGGATCACGGCGACGCCGCCCGCGAGCTTCGCCAGCCGCTCCTGCAGCTTCTCGCGGTCATAGTCGGAGGTGGTCTCCTCGATCTGCGCCTTGATCTGGGCGATGCGCGCCTCGATGTCCGCTTTCTTGCCGGCGCCGTTGACGATCGTGGTGTTCTCCTTCTCGATCATCACCTTCTTGGCGCGGCCGAGCATGTTGAGCGTGACGTTCTCCAACTTGATGCCGAGGTCCTCGCTCACCGCCTGCCCGCCGGTGAGGATCGCGATGTCCTGCAGCATCGCCTTGCGGCGATCGCCGAAGCCCGGCGCCTTCACCGCCGCGACCTTGAGGCCGCCGCGCAGCTTGTTGACCACGAGGGTCGCGAGCGCCTCGCCTTCCACGTCCTCGGCGACGATGAGAAGCGGCTTGCCGGTCTGCACCACCGCTTCGAGCAGTGGAAGCAGTTCCTGCAGGCCCGAAAGCTTCTTCTCATTGATGAGGATGTAGGGATCCTCAAGCTCGACGCGCATCTTGTCGGCGTTGGTGATGAAGTACGGCGAGATATAGCCGCGGTCGAACTGCATGCCCTCGACCACGTCGAGTTCGGTTTCGAGCGACTTGGCCTCTTCGACCGTAATCACGCCCTCATTGCCGACGCGCTTCATCGCTTCGGCGAGGAAGCGGCCGATCTCGGCGTCGCCATTGGCGGAAATCGTCCCGACCTGAGCGATCTCGTCGTTCGAGGTGACTTTCTTGGAGTTTTTCTTGAGGTCCTCGACGATCGCCTCGACGGCGAGATCGATGCCGCGCTTCAGGTCCATCGGGTTCATGCCGGCGGCAACGGCTTTGGCGCCTTCCCGCACGATCGAAGCGGCGAGTACGGTCGCAGTCGTGGTGCCATCCCCGGCGATGTCCGAGGTCTTGCTCGCGACCTCGCGCACCATCTGCGCGCCCATGTTCTCGAACTTGTCTTCGAGCTCGATCTCCTTGGCGACGGTGACGCCGTCCTTGGTGATGCGGGGGGCGCCGAAGCTCTTGTCGAGCACGACATTGCGGCCCTTGGGGCCAAGCGTGACGCGCACGGCGTTCGCGAGAATATCGACACCGCGCAGCATCTTGTCGCGCGCTTCCGTCGAGAATTTTACCTCTTTGGCAGCCATTTCGAATTTGCTCCGCTTATCGCCTCATCCCGAAGCGGCGCACAGCGCCGTCTCCGCGGTCGAGGTCGATGGGGTTGGTGGGTTTTGCACGCTCCGTCGTTGCAGGGGCGCTCTGACGGCGCTCCCTGACGACGGGACGCGATGCGGTTACGCGGCCTTCTTCTTCGTCTCCACGTCGGTCAGTACGCCCATGATGTCGCTTTCCTTCATGATGAGGTATTCGACGCCATCGAGCTTGACCTCGGTGCCCGACCATTTGCCGAACAGGACGCGGTCGCCAACCTGGACATCAAGCGGAATAAGCTTTCCGCTTTCATCGCGCCCACCGGGGCCGACGGAGATAACCTCGCCTTGCTGCGGTTTCTCTTTGGCGGTGTCCGGGATGATGATGCCGCCGACGGTCTTTTCCTCAGCTTCAATGCGCTTGACGACGACACGGTCGTGAAGCGGACGGAAATGCATGCTGTCCTCCTCAAGTCGTAAGAATGATTTGCGTGCTTCGATCCAAGGGCGAGCTCAGACCTCGCTGGTCCGCTCGCCTGCCACATGGGCCGAAGAGAATGCCGTTCAAGGGGACTGAGGTAAAAATCTAGCACTCCCCTCGATCGACTGCCAACTGGGCTTTAGCACTGTTCGGCAGAGAGTGCCAAGAGGGTGTATGCGGCGCTGGGGACGAACGCATTATTTTGTGAGAATCACTAGACATTGGACGGGACTCGGCGGGGTGCGGTCGGTTGCCGCATCGGCGTATTCAAGCGCGCGCGGGCCGGCCGTGCGAACGACCGGCCATTCGCTCAGCGCGCAGAAAACCTAAGAGTTATGGCGGGCCGAGCGATGCAGTCCCCCTCGCGGAGTATTGTTAGCAACGTCGCTAGGATGCTGCTAACGTACTGAATTTAAACACTTTGTTTACCCTTTGCGCTTGCAATGCCTAGTTGGTGTAGGGCACGCTATCCCCGTTCGCGCAGGAGGGCAGCATGGTCTCGCATGATTTCTCCCGGCAGCTCAGCGGCTACGGCCTGACCACGGCGCACATTTTCTATCGGCGCCCGGATCATCCTTGGCTGTTGCAAAGCTATGTCTGGCAGGAATACGACCTTTGCCCGCACTTTCCGGAGCTCAACCGATTTCTCGGCTTCTGGCGCGAAAGGTTGGAAGGCCCGTTACATTCAGTGACCGTCGCCCACGCCCGGCTGATCAAGCCGGCGGAAATCAGGGCAATCGACGGCGTTTTCCACCTGCATTAAGTGCAGCAGCCTGATCCCAAACGAATGCCCGCGCTGGTTTCGGCGCGGTCCGACCATCCGGGCAGAGCGGAAACCAGCGCCGTCCGCAATCCGGCCATCGAAGGACACAAACTCCAGAACACCTCGCCGGAGCGGTCCTGCTCGCGAACGTCGCTCCGCGCAATCGCGCCTTGCGCAGTTTGCATAGACTTCTTTTCGCTCCGCGCTAATTTCTGGTCGGCACGGGGTTCGTCAGGCCGGACTCCTCAGGCATGACTGCGCGCTATAAATCATCGCTTCAGATCGGATCGATAGCGCTTACTCTTCGTTTTCGGACATGATCTTATCCGAGAGGGTTTCAACGTTTAGGGATCATGCTTTAGCCGAGAGGGCCGATGACCCGCATACGTTTCGATTTCGGATTGCTTTCGCTTGACGCCACTCTGCTCGAGACGCCGACCGCTTCGGCGATCATCGCGGCACTGCCGATCACGTCGTCGGTGCTGACCTGGGGCGAAGAGGTCTATTTCGAGGTCCCCGTCCGCACGGAGCGGGAGCCGGAAGCGCGCGCCATCGTCACGCCCGGCGAGATCGCTTATTGGCCGGACGGTCCGGCGATCGCGATCGGGTTCGGCCGCACGCCCATTTCCAAGAGTGGCGAGACGCGGCTCGCGGCGCCCTGCAATGTGTTCGCGCGGGCGACGGGCGACGTGAAGGCGCTTGCAAGCGTCAAAGCGGGCACCAAGGTCGTCGTGACCCTGCTCGATTGATCGCAACGTCCAGTCTTATTGCAACGTCCAGTCTTATTTCGCGGTGGCGAGATCGAATGGCGCGAAGTTCCGCTGCGCGCAACGATCCGTGCCAACGGCGAACCGGCTCTCGATGACCGCCTCTTTCCTGATAAAGAACGCGTAATAAAGGGCGCGGGACTCTGGACTGAACTTCACGCAGACGAGCCAAGCCGGACCGCCGAGATGTTCGGCCCAGCGCGGCTCGGAAATCTCCAGGTTATTGAGTTCGTCCTGCTCCTTGAAATTCCGGAGGGCAGCGGCGACCAGCTTGCGGTAGGGAGGCAGCGGCTCGGGGGCGACGTCGACGACCTGCTCGAAAGCGCCATCGAGCGACGGACTGCCCAGGCCGCCGCACCCGACCAGTAACGTAGCAACCACCAGGGCGGCGAAGGCGGATAGTCGTCCGCGGCCTCTGGCGGTTCGCAATCGGTCGTACGGTGGCGTCGGATGCACTTCGGCCTCTCGGACTCCGGGTTTGGAGTTCGATTGCCTAGAATATCCGGCGCTTGAGTCCTTTCTTGGGCTTAGCGCAACCGCCGGCGCCGGAAAGTCATCCGCGCATCAGCGCCGCCACATGGACCGCGACCGAGCGCGCAAGGCCTTGCAAGTCGTAGCCGCCTTCCAGCAACGACACGATGCGGCCGTGGGCGCTCTGGTCGGCGATCTCCATGAGCTTGCGCGTGACCCAGGCGTAATCTCCTTCCAGGAGATTGAGGTTGGCGAGCGGGTCGCGCAAGTGGGCGTCGAACCCGGCTGAAATCACGATCAAATCGGGCCGAAAGTCGCGCAGGCGCGGCAAGATCCTGGTCTCGAAGGCTTCGTGGAACTCGTCGCCGCCATCGCCGGCGCGCAGCGGCGCGTTGACGATATTGTCGTGCTCGCCGCGCTCCGACACTGCGCCGGTCCCGGGATACAGCGGCATTTCGTGGGTCGAGCAGTACATGACGGTCGGATCGGACCAGAAAATCTCCTGCGTGCCGTTGCCGTGATGCACGTCGAAGTCGATCACCGCGACCCGTTCTACGCCATACTGATTCTGGGCGTGGCGCGCCGCGATCGCTGCGTTGTTGAAGAAGCAGAAGCCCATGGGCGCGGCCGTCTCGGCGTGGTGGCCGGGGGGACGCATGGAGCAAAACGCGTTCGACACCCTGCCGGTCATGACCTCGTCGACCGCCATCACCGCGCCGCCGGCCGAACGCAAGGCCGCTTCGAAAGTGCCGGGCGACATGGAGGTGTCGGCGTCGAGCCGCACCAGACCTTCGCGCGGGTTCGCCTCCTGAATCGCCTCGATATAGTCCATCGGATGACAGAGGGCGATCCGATGGAACGCGGCAAGCGGCGCCTGGTCGCGCGCAAGCGTTTGAAAAGATTCATGTTCGAGCGCGCGCTCGATGGCGCGCAGCCGGTCGGGCCGCTCGGGATGGCCGAGCGGGGGAATGTGTTCGAGGCCGGCGGGATGGGTAATGTAAAGAGTCGTCATCTTACGCAGTCTATTTTCTGAGACCTTAAGGCAAGCCGGCGAGCGGGACTAGAGAATTTGCCCGGATGCTTTTTGATGCACGCACGGATAGCGTGATTGAAATATTTTCTCAGGTGTTCTATGTTTGTTCCTCTAAGAGATTCGCATGGCCCAACGAACTTTCGGCGGCGCGCATACAAGCACAAAGCTCGACAAGCTTGAGAAGTATCTGAACGCCTTCACGACGGCGCTCAAGAAACAGCCATTCCGCCTCATCTACTTTGATGCATTTGCCGGAACCGGTGACATTCCGCAAGGCGACGCCAGGGCACCAATCTTTGGCGCTGATGATTATCAGCCTTTGATCGCAGGTTCCGCCGATCGCGCACTACGGATCTCGACGCCCTTTGATGAATATGTGTTCGTCGAAAAATCACCGGACAAGGCTGGAAGGCTAGAGGAATTGCGGTCGCGGTTTCCTGCGTTAGCCGACCGTACTACGATCATTTGCGGAGATGCGAACATGGAGCTCCGCAAGTTCTGTAAATCACGCAACTGGCGAGAGTGCCGGGCGATTGTTTTCCTCGATCCGTTTGGCAACCAAGTCGCCTGGGAAACGATCGTCGCTACCGCCGAGACGGAAGCGATCGACCTATGGTACCTGTTCCCGGCCGGGCTGGGCGTACACCGACAGATCGGTCGCAATGGGACGGTGGATAATTCGCATACCGCCTCCTTGGATCGACTGTTTGGCACGCCCAACTGGAGGGAGGCCTTCATCGAAGAGCAATTCGAAACAGACCTATTCGCGCAGGGTCGAAGCGTTTCGACCAAGTCCGCAACGCCCGAGTTTATTACTCAATTTATGATTGCGCGGATGAAGGGGGTATTTCGCGGCGGCGTACTCGATGAATGGTTGCCACTTGGTTCCAAAAACATTCATATGTATTCGCTGCTGTTTGCCTGGGCCAATCCCAGCCCGAAAGCGGCCGCACTCGCGACTAAGCTCGCAGCGGCGGTTCTGAGGAGCACGACCCGTGGCCGGCGCAAGTGATATTGAATGGACCGACGCGACATGGAATCCGATTTCGGGCTGCCTGATGGTTTCGCCTGGCTGCACAAATTGCTACGCGATGCGAATGGCGTCACGGTTACAGGCGATGGGGCATCCCTCGTATCGGAACGTAACACGCAAGAGCGGAGCGCGAGCCGTCTGGACTGGCCGAATTTATCTGAATAGGAAGGCGCTCGACATTCCTCTTCATTGGCGGAAGCCACGAAAAGTATTCGTAAACTCGATGTCAGACCTTTTCCAAGAAGGGGTTCCGGCCGATTTTGTCTCACTCATATGGGAGGTCATGCGACGAGCCGAGTGGCACATTTTTCAGGTGCTCACTAAGCGACCAGCAATCATGCGCGAAGTGATCCTTCGGCTTGGGCTGCCGGTGCTGCCGAATGTGTGGCTGGGGGCCTCGGTCGAATTGGCGGAATATAAGGAGCGTCTTGCGGACCTGCGCAGAGTACCCGCAGCGGTTCGGTTTGTTTCCTTCGAGCCGCTTCTGGGACCTGTGGGAAGGCTCGACCTTAGCGCAATTCAATGGGCGATTGTGGGGGGAGAGTCGGGGCCTGACGCGCGACCAATGCAGTCTGAATGGGTCGAGGGCATACAAGTTCAGTGCGAGGAGCAAGATGTCGCGTTTTTCTTCAAGCAATGGGGAGGGCTTAACAAAAAAGCCACCGGTCGCCATTATCGCGGGCGCGTCTGGAATAATTTTCCGGCTATTCATCGAGCCGATTGGCTTGGTTTGGACTAATCGGCGCCGATCCGCACCCCTCTTGGCGGGGCCACATCGTCCGGCACGAAGAAGTCGGGCTGCAGTGAAGCCGTCGGGTCGATGCGGTATTGCTCGAAATCGGTCACGCCTTCCCCGGCAAGGAAGCTGTCGTCGATCAGGAACTGACCGGTGAAGCTGCGCGCCGGTTTTTGAAAGATTCGGTAGGCGGCCTCCGCCAGGATGTCGGGCTTGCGCGAACGGCGCATCATCTCCTTGCCGCCAAGCAGGTTCTCGATTGCGGCGGTCGCGATGGTGGTGCGCGGCCACAGTGCGTTCACGGCGACCCCTCGCTCGCGCAGTTCTCCCGCCAGCCCGAGCACGACGAGGCTCATCCCGAACTTCGCGATCGAATAAGCGGTGTGTGGAGCAAACCATTTCTCCCGCATGTCGAGGGGCGGAGCGATCATCAGGATATGCGGGTTTTTGGCCCGCGCGAGGTGCGGGATGGCGTATTTCGACACCATGAAGGTCCCGCGCGTGTTGATCTGATGCATCAGGTCGAAGCGGCGCATGTCGGTGTCGGCGACGGACGTGAGGCTGATCGCGCTCGCATTGTTCACCACGATGTCGAGGCCGCCGAACCGCTCCACGGTCTTGTCGATGGCGGCCCTGACCTGAGCCTCGTCGCGCACGTCGCACACAACAGGCAACGCCCGGCCGCCCGCTGTCTCGATCTCCTCCGCCGCGGAGTAGATCGTCCCGGCGAGCTTCGGGTGCGGCGTTTCCGACTTCGCCGCAATGGCGATGTTCGCGCCGTCGCGGGCGGCGCGCAGCGCGATCGCAAGCCCAATCCCGCGTGAGGCGCCGGTTATAAATAAGGTCCGGCCTGCGAGCCCTGTCAGCGCGGTCATGCCGCGAGCACGGCGTCGGCGGCGTTGACGCTTTCTGCGCCGTCCACGATCGCCCGTTCCAGCGCGGGCGCCTGCACGGCCAGCGTTTCGGCAAAGAAGCGCGCAAGCGCGATGCGACTGGCGGCGCCGGCGTTTGCGCCATTGCCGAGACGTCGGGCGGCAAGCGCTTCTTCAGCGAGCATGCAACCGCCACCCGTAAGCCCGAACAGCCGCAGATAAGGCGTTGCCCCGGCGAGCGCCACTGCGGGCTCGTCCTCAAGCTTGGCGGCGAGCCAGGCGCTCGTGCGGTCCAAGCTTCCGATCGCCTCGTCGAGGCGGACGCCGGCCGCGCCGAAGGCGGGATCGTTTGAGCCGCGCACGGCGGCGACGGTGCGACGCAACTCGGCAAGGAAAGTCGCAAGTGCCTCGCCACCCGCCATCGGCAGCTTACGGGTGACGAGGTCGATCGCCTGGATGCCGTTCGTCCCCTCGTAGATCTGCGCCACGCGCGCGTCGCGGTAGAACTGAGCGACGCCCGTCTCCTCGATGAACCCCATGCCGCCATGCACCTGGATGCCGAGGGAAGCGACTTCGCTGCCGATTTCGGTGGAAAACGCTTTGGCGACGGGGGTCAGCAGCGCGGCGCGCGCATCCGCGGCCTCGCGCGCCGCCGCATCGCGCGCAACGCGGGCCTTATCGATCGCCATGGCGGTCGAATAGCAGATCGCGCGCGCAGCATTGGTCAGCGCGCGCATGCAGAGCAGCATTCGCTTCACGTCGGGGTGCGCCACGATGAGCACCGGGTCGTGCTCCGGCTGGCCTATGATGTATCCTTGCCGCCGCTCGCGCGCATAAGCGAGCGCATGCTGGGTGGCGGTCTCGGCGATCGCGACCCCCTCGAGGCCGATGGCAAGCCGTGCCCGGTTCATCATGGTGAACATGCAGGCGATGCCGTTGTTCTCCTCGCCGATCAAGATAGCCGACCGCCCCGCCCTTGTCGCCGAACACCATCGTGCAAGTGGGCGAGGCATGGATGCCGAGCTTGTGCTCGATTGACTGCGCGCGCACGTCGTTGCGCTCGCCGAGCGAGCCGTCGGCGTTCACCAACCGCTTCGGCACGATAAATACCGACAGGCCTTTGGTTCCAGCCGGCGCGTCAGGCAGGCGCGCGAGCACCATGTGAATAATGTTGTCGGTGAGGTCGTGCTCGCCAAATGTGATGAAAATCTTCTCGCCGGTGAGGCGGTAGGTGCCGTCGCCGGCGCGGACCGCCTTGGTGCGCAGCGCGCCGACATCCGAACCCGCCTGCGGCTCGGTGAGATGCATGGTGCCCATCCATTCGCCGGACACGAGCTTGGGCAGATAGGTCGCCTGCAATTGCGGCGAGGCATGCGCGGCGATCAACTCGATCGCCGACATGGTGAGCAGCGGGCCGAGCCCGAATGCCATCGACGCCCCGTTCCAGATCTCGATCAGCGCCGCGTTGAGGGCATAGGGCAAGCCCTGGCCGCCCCATTCGGTGGGCGCCGACAACCCGTTCCACCCGGCCGCCGCCCAGTCGCGATAGGCTTCTTTCCATCCCGGGGGCATGGTCACCGCGCCGTCCTTGAACGGCGTGCCGTGGGTGTCGCCGCCGCGGTTCAGCGGCGCGATCACGCCATTGGCGAATTTCCCTGCCTCCTCGGCGATCGCCGCGACCAGATCATCGCCGAGGTCGCCAAAAAGGCCCTCGCGGCGCGCCGCCTCCAGCCCGGCGACGTGATTGAGCGTAAACAGGATGTCGGCGACCGGGGCGGTGTAAGGCATGAACCCTCGCTCGGAAAAATTGGCGGCCCTCGCGGCGGACCGGAACGAATGGGACGACGGATTTCACCTCTACACCCAGTGCCCGCGGATTTCACCCCCCGCCGCACGTCCTGGATGTGACGGGTCTGCCATAGCCGCAGATGATGGGGCGGGCCGGTTCGGGCGCATGCTAGACCGGGTTGCGAGCGAGCGGCGCAAGCTCTGCCAGCCGCGCTTTGGCTTGACTCATGAGCGATGCGCCGGCAAGCCGTCCACCTCTGAGCGCTGGTGGGCGGTGCGCATGAACCCGCGGATCAAGCGTTGATCGTCGCCGACGGCGCACGTATGGTCCCGGCGCTCGTAGCGCTTCGTTTCCCGCCCCCTTGTCGAGACGGGACGCAGCGGCCAAGTCGAGTGCAGCGGGCCGTCGCCGTGCGCGACTTCAACCGGACCTGGTGGGGCGTAGCCAAGTGGTAAGGCAGCGGATTTTGATTCCGCCATGCGGAGGTTCGAATCCTCCCGCCCCAGCCAATTTCATGCAGGTCTAGCGGTTGGATGTCCTGCCCCATGGGATCATCGACCAAATTCGCTCGTGAAAATAGTACAATACGATTTTGGTCAGGATCTCGGTTATCGCGATCGAGCCCGCGAACTTGAAACTGCCGGTAATGACGAACGTCACAAGGAAGGTGTCGACGCTGCCAGTCCCCCGCCAACTGATCGCCTTGACGATCGACCGAACATGCGACTCGCTCGGCGGAGCAGACGACCCGCCGGCTGTGCTCGCTGGTGCAACGAAACTCAGCCGTTTTCGCAACCAGCCAAGTCGCGACCCCTCGGTCATTGTTCGTTCGATCAGTCCCATCCCGACGACATCGTGGGATTCGGGATCGGTCAGAATAAAGCCGCCGGTCTCTTTGTTATCGTCGTAGCAATCGACGGCGAACGGCCGGTCGAGCGCAAGCACGCAATGACCGATATCGTTGATGAACAACCTGTCGGCGGCGACAGTATTGCGCGTATCGAGATCGAGGACGCGCAGCTCCGGCTCGATCGTGGCCTTTCCTGTCGCCGTCGCAAGCTTGATGAGGTAGTGCTGGCCGGGCGCCAGCGCATCCTTCCCCATCCAAACGATCCGTGCAGCCAGCCGTTCGATAACCATGGGCGGTTTCTCGATTTCTGCAATGACATCGCCTCGCGAGGCATCGACCTCGTCCGCCAACGTGATGGTAACTGACTGACCGGCCGCCGCTCGGTCAAGATCACCATCAAAGGTCACAATCCGGCCAATGCATGACGTCTGGCCCGACGGCCATATTTGCACGGGCATGCCCGCATAGACGTCACCGCTCGCGATCAGTCCGCTGCAGCCGCGAAAATCCGGTGTTGGTCGGTTGATAATTTGGACCGGCATGCGGAAGGGCCGCCGGCCCGGCGCCGCGGCGACTTCTACCTCCTCCAAATAGCCGAGCAACGACGGACCACGATACCAATCCATGTTGGCGGAGCGGCTAACGACGTTGTCGCCGCTGCGGGCCGAGATCGGGATGCAGACGACCTCGCTCGCGCCGAGCTCCGCCGCAAACGAGCGAAACTCGGCCTCGATCGCGCGGAAGGCCTGTTGCGACCAGCCCACGAGATCCATCTTGTTGACGGCCACGAGCAGCTGTCGCACCCCGAGCGTCGTAACGATCAGGCTATGCCTCCTCGTTTGGCGTGTGATGCCCGTTTGCGCGTTGATCAGGATCAGCGCCAGATCGGCCGTCGATGCCCCGGTCGCCATGTTGCGCGTATATTGCTCATGGCCGGGCGCATCCGCCACGATGAATTTCCGCCGCTCGGTTGAGAAGAAGCGATAGGCGACGTCGATTGTAATCTTCTGCTCGCGCTCGGCCGCTAAACCGTCGAGCAGCAGCGAGAAATCGAACTCCCTGCCTTGAGTCGTTCCGTATTTGCGGGATTCGGCTGCGAGCGCATCCAATTGGTCGTCGAAAAGCAGCTTCGCCTCGTACAGCAGCCGGCCGATCAACGTGGATTTGCCATGATCGACCGAGCCGCAGACGATGAATCGCAACAGACTCTTGTGCTCCTGCTGGCGCAGGAACGTGTCGAGGGCGAACTCGCTTGGGTTCGGCTGCGCCGTCATCAGAAATATCCCTCTTGCTTCTTGCGCTCCATTGAGGCGGCCCCGTCGCGATCGATGACGCGGCCATGGCGCTCCGAGAACCGTGTCTCAATCGTCTCCCGAATAATGTCCGGCACGCCGGCGGAAATGCTCTCGACGGCGCCGGTCAGCGGATAACAGCCGAGCGTCCGAAAACGGATGTTTTTAATCTGCGGCTGCTCGTCGGGCGCGAGCGGGAGCCGCTCGTCGTCGACCATGATCAGCGCGCCGTCGCGCTCGACCACTGGGCGCGGCGCCGCAAAATAAAGCGGGACCACCGGAATCCGCTCTTGGTGAATGTAGAGCCAGATGTCGAGCTCGGTCCAATTGGAGAGCGGAAACACGCGCACACTCTCGCCCTTTTGCTTGCGCCCGCTGTAGAGCCGCCACGGCTCCGGCCGCTGCCGCTTCGGGTCCCAGCGGTGCTGTGCATTGCGCAGCGAGAACACGCGCTCCTTGGCACGCGATTTCTCCTCGTCGCGACGCGCGCCGCCAATGGCGGCGTCGAAGCCGTGGCTGTCGAGCGCTTGGCGCAACGCCTGCGTCTTCATCACGTCGGTGTGCAGTTCGGAACCGTGGGTGATCGGGCTTATGCCGCGCGCCAGCCCATCGCGGTTCACATGGACAATGAGGTCGAGACCCAGCTCGCGTGCGCGCCGATCGCGAAACGCGATCATGTCGCGAAACTTCCAATTCGTGTCGACGTGCAGCAGCGGGAACGGCGGCTTGCCCGGATAGAACGCTTTCAACGCCAGGTGCAGCAGGACTGAGGAGTCTTTGCCGATGGAGTAGAGCAATACGGGATTGTCGGTTTCAGCGACCGCTTCGCGCAAGATGTAGATGCTTTCCGCCTCAAGCTGTTGCAAATGCGTCAGCCCGGAAGCAGCGGCCGCATTGGTCCTCATCGCAGCCGACCATCCCGGCTCAGCGAGAGCTGCACTCGATGTCATTACGACGCACTCCTTCAATCCTTCGGCGGCGCGAAAAGTGCGGTTGCCGGCGAAGCTGCGGGCAGCACCGGGCCGTTGTGAAGACCACACTCTTTCTTCTCTTCCTGCTCCCACCACCAACGGCCGGCACGCTCCGGCTCGCCTGGCTTGACCGCTCTCGTGCAGGGTGCGCAGCCGATCGACAGGAAGCCCCGATCGTGCAGCGGATTGTAGGGAACGCCGTGCGCACGCACGAAATCGACCACGCGGCCGCGTTCCCAATCCAACAACGGATTCGCCTTGAGCAGCCGATGCTGCGGTTCGATAGCGGCATAAGGTATTGCCGACCGGGCCGTGGACTGCTCGGCACGCAAGCCGGTGATCCAGCCCGCGGCGCCCTTGAGCGCACGGCCGAGGGGCTCGACCTTGCGTACGCCGCAACAGGCTTGCCGCGCCGCCGCTGACGAACGAAAACCGTTGATGCCGAACTCCGCAACGAAGGCCTCGACGGCGTCATGGTCGGGCACGATGGCCCGAATTGGCCGGCTATAGCGCTGCTCGGTCTCCGCCCACAATTGATGTGTTTCCGGAAACAGCCGCCCCGTGTCGAGCGTCACGATCTCGACTGCAAGGTTCTGAACGAAGATGGCGTGCGCGATAGCCTGGTCTTCGAGTCCGAAGCTCGTGGTGAAGACGATCGTTCCATCGATCTCATGGCGGATGGCTGCGAGCCGCTCGAACAAATCGAGCGCGCCAAAGTTTGCGGCGAGCCGTGCCGCCGTGGCGCCAAGAGCGGGTAAGTCGGGCGAGCGGCTGACGAGCCGGCGACTAGCATGCGAGTGTTGGGTCATGGGGACGAAGCAGGTTGGAGAGCGTTCGATCACGAAATAGAATATATTTCTTCTAATTGAAATACGGTGGCTTCGAAAAAGATTATTTTACTAATATCTATCAAAATTTGCACCAAGTAATCTCCGCCGAGCGTCGCGCGCGCAGGCTTCCGTGCCACACATCCCGCTCAGATTCTCAGGTCGCACATTTGCAATTCCCGTGCTCCAACCGTCAGACGTCCGGTTCGAATCAGACCCGTTCGGATGTTGAGGGAGTCCGGGAGAGCCGCACTCGGAAGTGCATGACCGCCTTCTCCGAGACGGGCTGCAAAGCCGATGCGAATATCGTAGAAACGAATCTACTCGGGAAATGAGAGCCTGCGGTTCAATGCGGCCCATGCTGATACGGAGAGCAAGGCAAGCGACACGATTAGTAAGCTGAGGTTCGTCAAGAAGCTTGCCGCCGCTTCGAGATCAGCCCCCACGGCGTAGCCCAGTCCCATGTAGGCGGTCGCCCACAGGAGTCGCCCGAACACGGCAACCGCGAGGAATCGGAATATACCGAAGCGACTTACGCCCGCGAAGATATTAGCGACCGAACTGAGATACGAAACGAAAGTGCGGGTAACAAATATGGTAAGCAGACCCCACCGGTTAAATAACGCGTCGACGTGTGCGCGTCGTGCTGGCGTATAGCCGATCCATTGTCCTCGTTTGTCGAGAAATTGCTGGCCGAGCATGCGGCCGATGCCGTAACCCGCCAAATCCCCAACAACCGATGCGACGATCGCCACGGCGCCGGCCTGCATCCAATTGATGCGTCCCTGCCCGGCCAACGAGCCGGCGAGAGCCATCGCCAGTCCGTCGGGCAGCGGCAATCCGATCGAACCGAACAACACGATGAACCCAAGCGCGGAGTACCCGTAAACGAGCACCCAAGTCAGAACCTGATCCGTGATCGTGGCGAACCATCCGGAACTCGTATTGCGTTGGTCCGTGGCCCCCGGCGCGTGTTCGGCAATCACGCGCTGAACCCGCTGTACGAATTGCGGCGGCGAAATACGCAATTCGTCCGCAAGTGTCTTGAGGCTTTTGTCGGGGGTGGCGTCCGACGGGAGTCCAAGTCCCTGAGCTAACGAGGTCTCCGGAATGCGGTAAACGCCGGCGATATATTTCAGCGTCATCCAGCCGCGAATCGTGCTGGTCCTTGGCGCCCCAACCGCGTAAGCCGACTGGAGCAACTGGAAGGAGCGAAAGGTTCGGAGGCCGAAAAAAACCGTGCCCGCCGTTGCCGCGACCAGAACGGCAACAGCGAGGCGGATGGCCCAATTTGGCCAAATATTCATTGATGTCATTACGGCCTTGTCAGCAGCTCAAGGCGGCAAAGGATCGGAATTATACGACGGGCGCACAGGCCCCCGTGGAACCGGGAAGTGCAAAATTGGTACCGTCGACCAATCTGCAGTACCGCGAGCCAGACATCCTAGTCACGCTCATAGTTCGTTCCTTACAACCTTGAGTGCTGAGACGTACCAAGAGTCTGCGCCCACCGCGGGATCGGATGCTAGTATGCCTCACGCACCCGTGACGTGACCCGTCGCGCACGAATGGCCCTTCCGGCGCCCTGCCGGCGGTTTCCTTCCCCGGCCGTGTGGCGAAGGACAATCGTGATCAAAGCATTGTGGCTTGAGTAGAGAATGCCGATTGAATGAGATAGCTCGCGCCTGAAAAGACTGAGCGGCTCTAGCTAAGTGAGGAGCGATTTCATGACAGTTGCTGACATATTGGCAGGCAAGCGCGGCCCCGTCTTAACGGTGCAGCCGACCCAAACCATTGCCGCGCTGGCGGAGCGTCTTCGATCGGCTCGCGTCGGCGTCATGATCGTGAGTAAGGATGGAGAGTCGCTGGAGGGCATCATCTCGGAGCGGGACGTAGCCTACGGGCTCGCGAAGCATGGCGCGGCTTTGTCTGAGTTGAGGGTTTCATGACACGATCCGTAATCACTTGCGCACCCGGGGATTTTATCGGGGAGGTCGCGAGAATCATGACGCTCCGGCGCATCCGGCATCTTCCAGTCAAGGACGGCGCAAAGCTCGTGGGCGTTATCAGCATCGGTGACGTGTTGAAATCGAGGATTTCGGAGATCGAACTTGAGGCCAACGTCTTGCGCGACATGGCCATCGCGCACCGGTAGGGCGCTGCTGTAGAAGCGTCGTAACTGACCGGCCGCAAGCAGGCGTAAGCCCGAATTGCGCGGGCGCAATCCGGAGCTCGGAGCCAACACACGGCGCATCGCCGTGGCTGTCCATTGCTTTGAACATCCGGTCGTCGTTGGGGAGCATGTTGAATCGATCAGTGCGATCCTTTGAGGAAAGGCACCTCCTCGAAATTCGGTTCCGGGAGATTTTCTTGATTTTCGGCCACTATCGCCGCGTTTCCGGGCGATATTCTCTGGTCGCACATTTGCAATTCACCTGCTCCAACCGTCAGACGTCCGGTTCGAATGAGACCCGTTCGATGTTGAGGGAGTCCGGGAGAGCCGCACCCGGAAGTGCATGACCGCCTTCTCCGAGACTGCGCCGCAGGGCGACAAAGCGGGAATCGCGTTCGAGCCCGCCTATCGCCGGCTTGCGCGCACGGGTGAACTTGCGCAGCGCGCGCGCGAAGCGTGGCAGCGCTTAAACGACTGCGATCTGTGCGCGCGCTACTGTCATGTCGACCGGATCGCAAATGTCCGCGGCGCGGTCTGTCGCACGGGCGAGCGAGCCATTGTCTATTCCGCCGGACCGCATCACGGCGAAGAGAATTGCCTGAGGGGCACAGGCGGCTCCGGCACGATCTTTTTCTCGTTCTGCAATCTGCGCTGCGTCTATTGCCAGAACTGGGACATCAGCTGGCGCGGCGAAGGGCGCGAGGTCTCGACCGAAGAACTCGCCGCCATGATGCTCAAACTGCAGGCGATGGGTTGCCACAACATCAACTTTGTCACCCCGAGCCATGTCGTCGCCCAGATCATTGCCGCGGTCGATCTGGCGGCGGCCCAGGGCCTTTCTTTGCCTCTGGTCTATAACACCGGCGGCTATGACAGCCCTGAAGCGCTCGCCCTGCTGGATGGCGTGATCGACATCTACATGCCCGACATGAAGTATGGCGACGCCGCCCTCGCGCATCGTTATTCGCATGTCCGCGACTATGTGCAGGTGAACCAGGCGGCGATAAGGGAAATGCACCGTCAGGTGGGCGATCTCGCAATCGACGCGAATGGCCTCGCGCGGCGCGGCCTGCTCGTGCGGCATCTCGTGCTGCCCAACCGAATCGCCGGGTCAGAAGAGGTCGCGCGCTTCCTCGCCGAGGAGATTTCGCGGGATACCTATCTCAACTTGATGGACCAGTACCGTCCCTGCTATCGCGCCGACGACCATTCGGAATTGGATCGGCCGATCACAGCGTCGGAATTCCACGAAGCGCTCGCGCTCACGCACCGCTACGGCCTTAGGCGGGTCGACCATGACCGGCGATGGTGGCGGCGCTTTTGACGGATGAAAGAGATTTTGACGGTCAGATGGGCCTATTGGTTCGAGGCTGATGGCTTTCCGATTTGGCCCAAGGACAGGCCAATCCCTTAGAAAACCCGTGACCGCAAGATCGGGAGCGGCGACGCCGTCGATAATCTCTGAAATGATCCGGGGCGAGAAAGACGCGAGCGGCGCCGCGACGATGAGATCACGTTAAAGCCGGATGAATTGATGTGGAACCGACCAATCTCTTACCGTCATCGCTCGCGCAAGCGGGCGATCCAGTAAACACGAACGTTCACCGTGATTACTGGATGCTCCGCCTTCGCGGAGCATGACCACTGCGGGCGAGGGTGGAACGACCAATCCGAAATCATCATGCTTTAGCCGCTCGAAAGGGAGAAAGACATGTGCGCTCCAAGCGATGACGCCACGCCGGCGAATTCCCTCAAGGCACCTTCCGGCGCGGGGCGCCAGACGACGACCGCCGATCAGGACCTGGTCGATGACCTCGTCGCCGCCAATCACATTCTGTTCGACCAGGGCGTCGTCGATGCATTCGGCCATGTCAGCGTGCGGCACGACAAGCGCGCCGATCGCTTTCTCCTGGCGCGCAATATCGCGCCCGGCTCGGTCGCCGCCGATGATATCCTGGAGTACGGCCTCGACGGCGAGCCGGTTGCGCCCGATGGCCGCCGGCTCTACGCCGAGCGCTACATCCATAGCGAGATCTATCGCGAATACCCGCATGTCATCGCCGTCGTTCATAGTCACTCGCACGCCATCGTTCCCCTGAGCGTGCTCAAATCGGTGCCGCTGCGCGCCATCTTTCACATGGCCGGCTTCATCGGTGAAAGCGCCCCGGTTTTCGACATCCGCGATGTCGCGGGTCCCGGGACCGACCTGCTCATCAGCAATGGCAGCCTCGGACGGGCGCTCGCCAAGTGCTTTGCCAAGAGCAACATCGTGCTGATGCGCGGCCATGGCTCGACGGTGATTGCCCCGTCGCTGCGGCAGGTCGTCTATCGCGCGGTCTATGCCGAGATCAATGCGCGCTATCAGCTCGCGGCAATGCCACTGGGCGAGGTGAACTTCCTGACGGCGGAAGAGGCCAAGTCGTGCGAGCGCAGTATCGAAGCTCATGTGCAGCGCCCATGGGATTTGTGGAAAAAGCAGGCCCAGGAGCGCCGAAACAGGCGGTAATGCAGGTCCGACGTCGCGTTCACAGCCTGTTGGGACGGCAGTCGCGAGATCATCAAAAACCCAGCACCTGATTGCGGTTCCGAATTGGAGCGGCGATCAAGGCGTCGGACTTCCACGAAGG
>CAWIXM010000041.1:0-43256 GCA_963840055.1 uncultured Alphaproteobacteria bacterium
GGTGCCGCAAGAGGGATTCGAACCCCCGACCCCATCATTACGAATGATGTGCTCTACCGGCTGAGCTATTGCGGCTATGACGACTCTGATAGTCGCCGACGTTGCGCTTGGCAAGGGAGCGGGCCGCGTCCGCCCCTCAGGCGGGGCCGCCCGCCTCGACAAGCTCATGTCCCACCGCGCGACTATTGCGAATACAGAGTCTCGTAATGGCGGCGGACCGCGGCCGGCCCGTACACGCGTTCGAGCCGCCGGATGGTAAAATGACCGTGGGCGACGCGCTGAAAATGGTTCATGAAAGCGAAGTTGACGGTGGCGCCGCCGACGGCGCCGAGCACCGGCACGGCGCTCGCAGCCAACCGCTCGGAGATGACCACCCCGAACCGCGACGCGATCTCGGCCAGCAAGCGGCCGACCGCCGGCGCCGAAGTCCGTGCGAGGCCGCGCTCGGCAAGATAGACCGACGCTTCGCCGGCAAGCTTGCTCAAAAGAGCGCGCGACGCAAAGTAGCCCATGCCCATGCGTTTCCCCGAGCCGCGCGCTCCGAGCGCGAACACCTCGACGCAGGCGAGACGCGCTTCCAGTTGCGACAAATCCTCGCCTTGGTGGCGCGCCGTATCGGCAATCGCGCGCAGCATCAGCATCGTCGTCACCGGCAGCTCGATGGGAAGCGCGGCGAGCCCGAAAAAGCCACTGATGCCGCCATTGACGCCCACGAGTAAAGACGAAAAATGCCCGGCACGTGCCCGCCTTTTCTCTTTCGGTTCGATGGAACTAATCGCCAGTTCGAGGCATCGCAACATGGCTGCTTCGATGGCGCGGTTGAGGCCGGCGCTCGCTTGCCCCGGCATCATGCTCAGCACGCGGTCGATCGGCTGACCGGCATAGTCCGCAAGCCACGCGGCGAAGTTCTGGCGCTCGAGCATGACGAATGCGCGATGCAGGTCCCTCTGATGTGCCGGCGAAAGCGGTCTCTCGGTCGTCTCTGGAATCGTCGATGCTGCGCGATCGAACGAAGCCGATGGGGCGTCGCTAGAATCGCCGCGCCGTTGCAAGTCAAGGCGGTCGTCGCCGGGCTGATCGTTCTGCCGCATGAAGCATCCGTTTCGGACATCAGGTAATAGCCGTTGGCCGGACCTTCAACGGCGACGATCTTGATTTTCAGCGGTTGGGCGCGCCAAGATTATCGAGCCTTGTCCCATCGCCGAACCGCCCGGGCGGTTTTGGTCACGCCCATTCGGCGTGCGCTTCGGCGATGAGATCGACGGTGCTCCTTACATTGATGTCGTCGAAATGCGCGGCCAGGAAACGCCGCGCCGATTGCTCGCCGCGCGTCCGCATCAGCTGAAAGAAATCGTAATCGTTGGAAAGCTTGGTGTCCGCCGTATAGGCACGGCCGGAGCCGTCGAGCACAATCCGGTGCAGCTTGATGAGCCGATATTGCCCCGGCCCGGTCCCGTGCGGCAGCCGCTGCTGCTGGATCAAGCGGGCGACGAACTCGATCGCGCGATATTCCGAAAGAAGCGAGGAATTGAACGTGATCTCGTTCACCCGATTCACGATTTCATGCGACGTGGTCGGCGTCATTTTGCGTTCGAGCGGATTGAGCTGGACGATCAGCACGTCTTCGGTCGCGGTGGTGTGGAAGAACGGGAAGATCGCCGGATTGCCGAGATAGCCGCCATCCCAATAGGGCACACCGTCGATCTCGACGGCCTGGAACAGAAACGGCAAGCAGGCGGAGGCCATCACCACATCGGCGGTGATTTTGTCGCGCGAAAACACGCGCAGGCGTCCGGTATGGACATTGGTCGCCGAGATAAAGAGCTGCAGGTCATTGCAGGCGCGGACCGTTTCGAAATCGACAAACCGCTCGATGAGAGTCTTCAGCGGATTGATGTTGAGCGGGTTGAGCGTATACGGCGAGAAGTAGCGCGACAGCGCGCTGAGCCACATTTGCATCGGCGATTCGTCCAGCGGCAGAAAGGCGAACAGCCGCTCGATCACCGCGCGCTGCAACGCCGGCAGCGATCCGCCGACGCTCGCCGCGCGCCAGAAATCGGCGAGGCGCTTCTGCGCCTCCTGCGGCCCGCCGCGCGCGAGCCCATCCGCGAGCAGGATCGCGTTTACCGCCCCCGCCGAGGTTCCGGATATTCCTTCGAACTGCAGCCGTCCGTCGGCGAGCAGGTGGTCGAGCACGCCCCAGGTGAAGGCGCCGTGCGCGCCGCCGCCTTGCAGCGCGAGATTGATGAGCTTTTTCCCGCCGCCCGGCGAGGGCGGACCAGGGGGTCGTGGGGCGAGCGCCGGCAAGCCGCGCCGGCCCGAACCGATCCACCTCAACAGCTTTTTCATGGCGGTGCGGCCGTGGCGGTCGTTCGCGCGCGCACGAGGTCCCAGCGCTTACTGGGCGGTAAAGCCGCCGTCGATCGAAATATTCGCCCCCGTAATCGGGGCTGCCGCATCGGAACACAGATAGAGTGCGAGCGCCCCAATCTGATCGACGGTGATGAACTGCTTGGTCGGCTGCGCGCTGAGAAGTAAATCGATCGACTTGTTCCCTGCTAATATTGCGCGTTTTCATCTGATCGGGAATTTGCCTTTCTGCGAGAGGCGTCCACACGTAGCCGGGACTGATGCAGTTGATCGTGATCCCGAGGGTCGCGACTTCGAGCGCGACCACTTTAGTGAAACCCGCAAGCCCGTGCTTCGCCGACACATAAGCGGTCTTGAACGGCGAGGCGACGAGCGAGTGTGCAGATGCGATATTGATGATGCGGCCCCATTTGCGCGCCTTCATGGCGGGGATGGCGGCGCGCACCGTGTGGAATGTAGACGACAGATTGATCGCGATGATCTGGTCCCATTTCTCGACCGGAAATTCCTCGACCGGCGCGACATACTGGATGCCCGCATTATTGACGAGGATGTCGACCGCGCCGAAAGCAGACTCGGCCATCTTCATCATGTCGGCGATCTCGGCGGGTTTCGTCAGATCGGCGGGCGAATAGAGGGCTTTGACTTTGCATTCGCGCTCGATACGGGCGCGTTCGGCCTCGATCTCGGCCTTGTCGCCAAAGCCGTTGAGCACGATGTTGATGCCCGCGCCCGCGAAGGCGCGCGCAATTCCGAGCCCTATCCCTGAGGTCGATCCGGTGACTACGGCGGCTTTTCCGTTCAGCATGGGAGTGGGTCCAATGGTGATGGCGAGGTTCAATGGCGCAAGCTTGCCGCCTCTGATTTTGCGGCGCAATATATAAATAAACGCAGAAACCGCCGGTCCGATCCGTGCCGCCCTATATTCTTCGTTGTCCGGACGTTGAAATCGCCGAACGGATCGATAAAACAAGACGATGCGCGCCGATTTCCCTTCTCCCGACCATGATCATGCCCGCTGCAGCGCCGAGGTTCTGTCGCACGCGGAAACGCTGTGCCGCGAGCACAAGCAGCGGTTGACGCCGATGCGGCGGCGGGTTCTCAACGCGCTCGCGGCGAGCCACCGGCCGATCGGCGCCTACGAAATCATGGAGCTTGTCGCCGCCGACGGGACGCGGCCGGCGCCGATCACGGTCTATCGCGCCCTCGATTTCCTCATCGAGCAGGGCCTCGTGCATCGTATCGAGAGCCGCAACGCGTTTCTGGCGTGCGCGCACCGGCATGACAGCGGCGCCGTCGTCGCCTTTCTCATCTGCGAGAAATGCGGCGCGGTGGGCGAGGCGCCGGCCGGCGCGATCATGCAGTCGGTCAGCGCCGCGGCGAAATCCATGGGCTTCACGGCGAAGATGTCGGTGATCGAAGTGACCGGCCTGTGCGCGCATTGCCGAACTGCATGATTTGACCCCCAATGACCATTTCTTTGCGTTCCGGGGCGCGGCCAACGGCTCGACGCGTCGTTCCTGCCTCGCCCTTGCCGTGACGGAGGCACTTTGAGCCACTCCCGCGCCTCCGATCCGATTGCTCGTCCGCTCGATTCGCTCGCCGCGACGGTCGTCGTCGCGCTTTGCCTGAGCTGGGGGCTGAACCAGGTTGCGATCAAGCTGACGCTGCCGGACATCCCGCCCCTGATCCAGGCGACGGTGCGCTCGTTCGGCGCGCTGGTGGTCGTCGTCCTGTGGTGCGCCGCCCGCCGGGTGCCGCTGTTGAAGCGCGACGGCACGCTCATACCCGGCGTCATTGCCGGCGTCCTGTTCGGCCTGGAATTCGTGCTGATCTATCGCGGCCTGAACTCTGAGCATGGCGAGCCGCGCCTCGATCTTCATCTACACGGCGCCGTTCTTTGTCGCGCTCGGCGGCACGTTCTTCCTCCCCGGCGAGCGGCTCGGCCTATGGCAATGGCTGGGACTCGCGCTGTCGTTTGCCGGGACGGTGGTTGCGATCGGCGTGCCGCAGGCGGCGGTGGATGCGCGCATGCTCACCGGCGACGTCATGCTGATCGGCGGCGGCGCGGCGTGGGCGGCGACCACACTGGTCATCAAGGGCTCGCGCCTGCGCCTGATCGCGCCGGAAAAGACCCTCGCCTATCAATTGCTGGTATCGGTGCCGATCCTCGGGGTCGGGGCTTGGGCCCTGGGCGAAGGCATCGTCGCAGCGCCGCGGCCGGCAGCCCTTTGGTGGCTCGCCTACCAGACCGTGTGGATAGTCGGGGTGACCTACGGCATTTGGTTCGCGCTGGTGAAACATTATTCTGCGAGCCGGCTCTCCGCTTTCACCTTCCTGACGCCCTTGTTCGGCATCGTGGGCGCGCATGTCATGCTCGGCGACCCGATCGAATGGCCCTTTGCGCTCGCTTCCGGACTCGTGGTCGCGGGCCTCGTCCTAGTGAACCGGCCGCGCTGACCCGATATACTACAGGCACGGAGGGCTGCCTGCCGGTCCCGTTTTTGCCTGAGCCTGGAAAGCCTGAGCTGACGTTTGAGGAGCTGATGATGAGCGAGATCGCGGGGCCTTTGCCGCGGCGGAAAACGGTGGCGGTCAAGGTCGGCGGCGTCACGGTGGGCGGCGGCGCGCCGATCGTCGTGCAGTCGATGACCAACACCGACACCGCCGATGTCGAGGCGACCACAGCGCAGGTTGAAGCGCTCGCGCGCGCGGGCTCCGAGATGGTGCGCGTGACCGTCGACCGCGACGAGGCGGCTGCCGCGGTGCCCCACATCAAGGAGAAGCTGCTCGCGCGCGGGATTGCGACCCCGATCGTCGGCGATTTCCATTACATCGGCCACAAGCTGCTCGCCGATTATCCCGCTTGCGCCGAGGCGCTCGACAAGTACCGCATCAATCCCGGCAATGTCGGCTTCAAGGAGAAGAAGGACCGCCAGTTTTCCGCGATCGTCGAGACCGCGATCAAATACGGCAAACCGGTGCGCATCGGCGCCAATTGGGGCTCGCTCGACCAGGAGCTGCTCACCCATCTGATGGACGAGAATGCGCGCGCGGCAAACCCGCGCGAGGCGCGCGACGTGACGCGCGAGGCGATGGTGCAGTCGGCGCTGCTCTCGGCCGCGCGCGCGGAAGAGATCGGCCTGCCGCGCAACCGCATCATTCTGTCGGCGAAAGTCTCCGCGGTGCAGGACCTGATCGCGGTCTATCAGGACCTCGCGCGCCGCTGCGACTATGCGATCCATCTCGGGCTGACCGAGGCGGGCATGGGCAGCAAGGGCATCGTCGCCTCATCGGCCGCGCTCGGCATTCTGCTGCAGCAGGGGATCGGCGACACCATCCGCATTTCGCTCACGCCCGAGCCGGGCGGCGACCGCACGCTGGAAGTGAAGGTCGCGCAGGAACTCTTGCAGACCATGGGCTTCCGCGTGTTCGTGCCGCTGGTCGCGGCCTGCCCCGGCTGCGGGCGCACCACCTCGACCACGTTCCAGGAACTCGCCAAGGAAATTCAGGGATTCATCGTCGACTCGATGCCGGAGTGGAAAACGCGCTATCCCGGCGTCGAAGGGCTGAACGTCGCGGTGATGGGCTGCATCGTCAACGGGCCGGGCGAGAGCAAGCACGCCGATATCGGCATTTCGCTGCCCGGCACCGGCGAGTCCCCGACCGCGCCCGTGTTCATCGACGGCAAGAAAGTCGCGACCCTGCGCGGTCCTACGCTCGCTTCCGATTTCAAGACCATGGTGATCGACTACATCGAACGCCGCTACGGGCGGGCGCGCCGGCGAGGCAGCGGAGTAAGAAAGTGCGGAGTGCTCGAGGTTCTCTCCCCGCTAGGCCGGGCGAGGTCGGATCGCCTAATGTGTCCCGGGGCTGACTTATTCGTCTTAGAGCCGCTCTACGGTTTTCACCTTGCTGCCTTCGATTTAGTCTTTCATTATTTCGACAGGTCTCATGGTAGTACTTCCATGACAAATATCATAGAAGGAATTTGCACTCCGGGTGCACGATTTGTTTCACTATAGATAACGCCATTCGACAAATGCGTTACGAATATTTAAAAGAGCGTTCCGAAATTCGGTTAGATCAGATATGTTGCATTTCCAAGTGCTTTTTGAAAATGATCTTTCAATTAATTTATGCGCATCCAACGGCAAGGCGTCGAACAACTCCAAAAGGTCGTGCTTATGAAGCTCTATGCCGAATAGGCGCCCGATCGTTTTAAGGTAAAGCTCAAGAGCGAACGCAGCGTTTACGACAAAAGGAGCCACGCTCATCCCGTTTCTAGGGACTGTGGCCAAATCTGTCTTGTATAGATATGAGGCTGTTGTAGCGAATGAAATTGCTTGGCGAAATATCGCCTGCTCAAGGGTTGTTTCTCTGTATAACCCCTTTTCCCTCAGAAGCGCTATGGCAAGCTCTGCGTCTTTTTCGTCGTCTCCGGTTGCCAAAAACTCGCCGACAAATTTTCCTTCAAGATATAGCTTCTTAGTATCGCTCATACGTAAAAACCCATGGTAGCACGCAGGATGGGTGTGCAGCAGCGATCCTATAATTCTATCTTATGCTGGGTTCCGCAACTCTCAACCACCTATTTGACTTATCCACAACGTCATTGCCGGGCCGCGCCGAAACGCGCGCGACCGGCAATCCATGCGGCGACTGCCCCTCCCCACCCTCCCCCGCAAGCGGGGGAGGGAGCTGAGCATCGCAGGCAAGCATGCGCAGCCTGCGCGGGTTTGGCTGCGGGCGAAGCGGGAGAAGGGCTATACGGAACCTTCCATATTCGCGGCCGGTCAGAATGGACCGCCGGGTCAAGCCCGGCGGCGACGAGGAATTATAACCGTGCGCTGTGTGCGATGCGTGCACTCCAGCATCGGCCGCGGGCGCGACCCTAAGCGCTTTTTTCAACGTGCGCGGGCGTGACCCGCACCTCTTCATCCTCCCCCGCTTGCGGGGGAGGGGGACCGCTCGAAGAGCGGTGGAGGGGGTGATTCCACCGAAAACCATTGCCAGCCTGAACAGACCGTTCAGCCGAAGAAACGCACAGCAACGACGCCCCTGAACGGACCGCTCGGCCAAACCACACGCAAGCAGTGATGCGCTTTCGTTGCGCGCCCCCTCCACCATGCTGCGCATGGTTCCCCTCCCCCGTTGTCACGGGGGAGGATGGTTTCCCCGGATCGTCATTGCCGGGCCGCGCCGCAAGGCGCGTGACCCGGCAATCCATGCGGCGACCGCCCCTCCCCCATGCTGCGCATGGTCCCCCTCCCCCGTTGTCACGGGGGAGATAAGATTGGCGCACGCGACTGGCCAACCAAGCCCTACCCACGCACAGGCCCAACCAAAGCTGCTGGAAGCACTGCCAATCCGCGCACCCATGACCCACGCATGCAAGAGCTGCGCACGCACGGGCCAAACCGAAGCTGGGGCCACGCTAGCCCAAGCGACGCACCCGCGAACGGAGGAACATCATGCCGAAGGGTTATTGGATCGTTCGGGTCTCGGTGAAGAACGCCGAGCGCTATCCGGAGTATCTGGCGGCGGCGCGACCCGCCTTCGAGAAATACGGCGCCCGCTTCCTCGCCCGCGGCGGCCGATACGAGGCGAAGGAAGGAAGCTCGCGCGAGCGCAATGTCATTGTCGAGTTCGCCGACTACGCAACCGCGGTCGCTTGCTACCAAAGCCCCGAGTATCAGGCCGCGAAGACCATCCGCAACGCCCACGCCGACGCCGATTTCGTCATCGTCGAAGGCGCCTGATCGCGGCGCCCTCCCCTTCACAAGAAACGTGACCGGCCGGCAGGTAGCGGCCGTAATCGAGCGGTGGCGATCGGGACTCGGCGGGAGCCGGCGCATAGTCGCTGCGCCCATACGGGGCTCCGAGGGGCAACAATTGCCAAAAAAACCTCGCCCATTCAGTGCAATTCGATTTCGGCTTGGATATCGCTTGCCGCGACCCTACATGAAGCTCATGACCAACGATCCGACCGACCGCACCCCGCCGCAAAAACCGCGCTCCGAGCCGGAGATCATTCCGCCCGGCCGCGAAGGTTCGCCTTGGGCGCATGAAGGCTGGCCGTTCCAATCGGCGGGCGAGGCCGATCAAACCGCGAACTCCGCCGTTTTCATCACCGTCGACGAGCAGGGCCGCACCCACTACCGCACCTTCACGCCGCCGGGGCCGTTCACCATCGGGCTTGTGCTCGCCCTTGTCGGGCTGGTCGGCGCGGCGATCCTCATGCTTGCGCTCGGCTTCGTGCTGTTCCTGATCCCGGTTGTGGCGATCGCCGTCGTTGCGCTTGTGCTGTCGGGCCGCATTCGGACCTGGTGGCGGCGGCTCGCGCGCAACTGACGCGCCCGCTCCGCGGCTATCGACTAGCCTTGCACCGTGCAGACGATCGCGACGCCCGACGGCGCTCGCCAAAGCCGCGGGGCTCGCCTATAGTCCGCCGCGCACCGGCGACGGCCGCGCCGCCGCGCCCTCGAACCCCCGCGTTGAACCTGACTGCAACGAGCTGGAGCCCCCATGCAGGGCGACATCAAATACCTGAAGCAAAGCCCGTTCATCGATAGCGACAATCCCGACGTCCAGGAATTTGCGCACGCCATCGCCGGCGGCGCCGGCAAGGGCGCCGACGAAATCACCCGCATCGTCGCGCTGTATCGCGCGGTGCGCGATCGCATCATCTACGACCCCTATGTCGATCTCGCCGATCCCGCGAGTTATCGCGCAAGCAGCGTGCTGGCGCATGGCCGCGGATTCTGCGTCGGCAAGGCCGCATTGCTGTCCGCCTGCGCGCGCGCGATCGGCATTCCCGCCCGCGTCGGCTATGCCGATGTGCGCAACCACATGACGTCGCCGCGCCTCTACGAGCTGACCAAGAGCGACATTTTCCTCTGGCACTCCTACAGCGACCTTAAGGTCAACGGCTCGTGGGTGAAGGCGACGCCCGCTTTCGATACCGAGTTGTGCCGGCGGGTCGGGCTCGCCCCGCTCGAATTCGACGGCCTCAGCGACTCCCTGTTCCAGGCCTATGACCGCGCGGGCAAGCGGCGCATGGAATATCTCCGCGACCGCGGCACCTATGCCGACGTGCCGTTCGAGACGCTGCTGAAGGATTTCCGCACCAGCTATCCGGCGCTAGTGGCCGCGGGCGCTGCGCACATTTGCGCGGACTTCCAGCAGGAGGCGGTCGCGCCCGACGCGTGAGGCCGCCGCGGTTTTGCGTGTCGCATTTTCGGCGGCGAATCTATTCTTGCTTCGCTGCGGAAAGCTTTAGAGCAGGATGAACTGCTGTGGAATCGATGAATCTCTTACCGTCATCGCCTGCGCAAGCGGGCGATCCAGTAAACACGAACGTTCACCGTGATTACTGGATGGTCCGCCTTCGCGGAGCATGACCACTGCGGGTGAGGGTGGAACGATCAAGCCGAAATCATCATGCCTTAGGTCGAGGGAACGGCGAGAGGCGCGAACTCCCGCACCACCCGCTCGTAGACCTTTCGCTTAAACGGTATGATGAGTTTGGGAAGCTTGGCGATCGGCTCCCAGCGCCACTCGACGAATTCCGGCTCATGCCCCCCGCCAGGGTTGGCGATATCGATCTCGCTTTCCTTGCCGGTGAAGCGTAGCGCGTACCATTTTTGCGTCTGGCCGCGATAGCGCCCTTTCCAGGCATGGCCGATGAGCTCCGGCGGCAGGTCGTAGGAGAGCCAATCCGCGATCTCGCCGAGCTTTTCGACTGAGCGGATATTGGTTTCCTCGTACAGCTCGCGCAGCGCCGCCGGCCAGGGATCTTCGCCTTTGTCGACGCCGCCTTGGGGCATTTGCCAGACATAGATTTCATCGACATGCTCGGGGCCCTCGGTTCGCCGTCCAATGAAGGCAAGGCCGTCGCCATTGAGCACCATCACGCCGACGCAAGGGCGATAGGGCAGGCGTTCGATGGGGGTTGTTTTAGCGGTCATGGCGGTTTGGGCTTCGATGCAGGTCTTTGATGCGGCGCGCGGTAAGCTTCGCTCGCTCTAGGGTCGGGGTGGTGGCGAACTTATCTATTGGAGCGCTTCAGGGCAAACTGAGCCGTGCTCGGCCATGCGCCCGCGGTTAGGACGACATGCAAGAACCGAAACAACAACATCGAACCGGACATCGAGCTTGTCGACGACGAGGAGGAGTCGTCGCTGCCCGAGCCGGCCGACGTCGAGCTCGAACTCGCGGCGAGCGAACCGGGTTCGCTTGGCGCCGGACGCGCGGTCATCGCGCCGTCATGCCGCGCTCGCGCCGGCCGCGCCCGGCGTCTACCGCATGATCGCTGCGAGCGGCGACGTGCTCTATGTCGGCAAGGCGAAAAACATCAAGAAGCGCATCCTCGCCTATGTGCGCCAGGCCGGGCATACGGCGCGCATCGCGCGCATGATCGCCGCAACTGCGGCGATCGAGTTCGTCACCACCGCGACCGAAACCGAAGCGCTGCTGCTCGAGGCGAACCTGATCAAGCGGCTGCGCCCGCGCTTCAACGTGCTGCTGCGCGACGACAAATCGTTTCCCTACATTCTGATCACGAGCGATCGCCTGCCGCCGCAAATCTGCAAGCACCGCGGCGCGCGCAGCCGCGCGGGCGATTATTTCGGACCGTTCGCCGCTGCCTACGCCGTCAATCGCACCATTACCGCGCTGGAGCGCGCCTTTCTCCTCCGCTCGTGCTCGGATGCAGTCTATGAAAGCCGCACGCGGCCTTGTCTGCTCCACCAGATCAAGCGCTGCTCGGCCCCCTGCACGGGCGAGATTTCCCACGTCGATTACGCAAAGCTGGTCGCCGAAGCGAAGGCCTTTCTCACGGGCAAGAGCCGCGCGGTGAAAGAAGAACTCGCGGCGGAGATGGACAAGGCCGCGGCCGCGCTCGACTTCGAACGCGCGGCGGTGCTGCGCGATCGTCTCGCCGCGCTGTCGCTCGTGCAGACGCATCAGGGCATCAATCCGCGCGGGATCGACCAGGCCGATGTGTTCGCACTCCACCAGGACGGGGGCTTCAATTGCGTCGAAGTGTTCTTCTTCCGCGCCGGCCAGAACTGGGGCAATCGCGCCTATTTTCCCAAGGCCGATCGCGCGCTGCCGCCCGAAGCCGTGCTCGCCTCGTTCCTGTCCCAGTTCTACGACGACAAGCCCTGCCCGCGGCTGATCCTCGTGTCGCACCGTCCGGAGGAATGCGATCTTCTCGCCGAAGCGCTGTCGCTCAAGCGCGAAATGAAGGTCGAGATTGTCGTTCCCCGACGCGGTGAGAAGAAGGAGCTGGTCGATCACGCCGCCGCCAATGCGCGCGAGGCGCTCGGGCGCAAGCTTGCCGAAAGCAGCTCGCAGCAGCGACTGCTCGCGGCCCTCGCTGCGACCTTCGGCTTGCCGCGGCCACCGCGCCGGATCGAGGTCTACGACAACAGCCACATTCAGGGGACGAATGCAGTCGGCGCTATGATCGTCGCAGGTCCCGAGGGGTTTCAGAAGAACCAGTATCGCAAGTTCAACATCCGCTCGACCGCGCTCGTTCCCGGGGACGATTATGGCATGCTGCGCGAGGTCTTGTCCCGGCGCTTCAAACGGCTGCTGGCGGAAGCGCTTCGCGACCAAAGCGGCGAAGCCGCGCCCTCCCCGCCCCTCCCAAAGGAGGAAGCGAGCGCCCCGACCGTCTCCATTGAAACCGAAAAAGGTGCCGAGACCGGCGGCGAGGCCGACGAGATTGCGCAATCCCCCTGGCCCGATCTGGTGCTGATCGACGGCGGGGCGGGCCAGCTTGCGGCGGCGCAGGAAATTCTGGCTGGTCTCGGTATCACCGACTTGCCTCTCCTTGCCATCGCCAAGGGGCCGGATCGCAACGCGGGGTGGGAGACCTTCCACATGCCGGGGCGCGCCCCGTTCCGCCTCGCCCCCCGCGACCCGGCGCTCTATTTCTTGCAGCGCTTGCGCGATGAGGCGCATCGCTTCGCGATCGGCTCGCACCGGCAAAAGCGTGCCCGCGACATTCGCGAAGCGGGCTTGCAGGATATTCCCGGCATCGGGCCCGCCCGCAAACGGGCGCTCTTGCGGCACTTCGGGACGCTCAAGGCGATCGAACGGGCCTCGCTAGCCGACCTTTCCGGCGTTCCCGGCGTGAGCTCCGAAACCGCGCGACGGATTTATGACTATTTCCACGAATCGTCGCGCTGAGCAGGCTTCTTTCTTTCGACCAAGACCGCGCGAGGGCTGTTACGGACGCGGGCAAGCGGCTATCCTAGCCGCCATGGAGATCGCGACGTCCACCAATGTGCGGCCGCGAACCTTCGCGCTGCCTAACACGCTGACCTATGCCCGCATCGGCGCGGTGCCGCTGGTTGTCGCCTGCATGTTTTGGCAGGACATTCTTGAGGGCGGCCTCTGGCTGCGTTGGGTTGCGCTCGTCCTCTTCATCACGGCGGCGGTCACCGACGTTCTCGACGGCTATTTCGCGCGTAGTTTGGGCCAGCAATCGAACATCGGGCGTATGCTCGATCCAATCGCCGACAAGCTGCTCGTATCGTCCAGCTTGTTGATGCTGGCGGCCGACGGGACCATCCGCGGCTGGTCGCTGTGGGCGGCGATCGTCATTCTCTGCCGCGAAATCCTGGTGTCGGGGTTGCGCGAATATCTCGCGGAGTTGCGGGTCGGCGTTCCGGTAACGCGGCTCGCCAAGTGGAAAACGGCGCTGCAACTCGTCGCCGTCGGCTTTCTGCTCGCCGGCACCGCGGGCAACCTTTTGGTGGCCGCAGTGGTCAATCTCGGCTTCCCGATCGTCACCTGGATCGGGCTGACGCTCCTTTGGCTGTCGGCGCTGCTGACGTTGTACACCGGCTACGATTATTTCAGCGCCGGCTTACATCATCTGACCAAGGACTGAGCTTGAGCGAGGACCGGGTCTGACGGAGTGCGCTTGTGAGAATCCTCTACTTCGCCTGGGTGCGTGAACGCATCGGAAAAACGGAAGAGGCGATCGAACCGCCCGCCGGCGTAGCGACCGTCGGAGACCTGATGACATGGCTTGCCGAGCGCGGCGAGGAATACGCCTATGCGTTCGAGCATCCGAACACGATCCGCGCGGCGATCGACCAGAAGCATGTGCGGCCCGATGCCGCCATCGCCGGAGCGCGCGAGATCGCCTTCTTTCCGCCGATGACGGGGGGCTAGGAGCCGAACCGCATGGCGACGATCCGCCTGCAGCAGGAGGATTTCGACGCCGCCGCCGAGACGGCGGCGCTCACGCGCGGGCGCACCGATATCGGCGCGCTGGTGACGTTCACCGGCGTCTGCCGCGGCGGCGACGGCGGCGAGCGCATCGCGGCGATGACGCTCGAGCATTATCCCGGCATGGCCGAGGCAGAGATCGCGCGGCATGTCGCGGAGGCGGAAAGCCGCTGGCCGTTGGCCGGCGTTACCGTGATCCACCGTTATGGCCGGCTTGTTCCGGGTGGCAATATCGTGCTGGTAGTGACCGCGGCGAAACATCGCGGCGACGCCTTCGCCGCCGCCGAGTTTCTCATGGACTATCTGAAGACGCGCGCGCCGTTCTGGAAGCAGGAGGAACGGGCGGGCGCGACCGCGTGGGTCGCCGCAACCGAGGCAGACGATGCCGCGGCCGAGCGATGGGTTGCTCAGCCAGCCAGTCGAGACGCCGCCGAGTGAGTGGTCGCCGCGGCGCGACAAGTCGCCCGACGGGAGGACACCAATGCCCCGCATCCCGGCTCTGATCGCCATCGCGGCGTTGGCCGTGCAAGCCACGTTTCCCGCGCCGGCAGCGCACGGCGCCGAAGCCAGTTACTACCAACTCCCCCCGGGTACCGGGCCGCATGACGTTGCCCCTGCCTCGGATGGGACGGTCTGGTATACCGGCCAGCGCAAGGGCGTTCTCGGCCGCCTCGATCCCAAGGCCGAAAAAACCGAGGAAATTTCGCTCGGTCCCGGCGCGTCGCCCCATGGGGTCATTATCGGCCCGGACGGCGCCGCCTGGGTCACCGAGGGCGGCCAGAACGCCATCGCGCGCGTCGACCCGGCGACCAAGGCGGTTAAACTGTTCCCGCTGCCGAAGGAGTTTCCCGACGCCAATCTCAACACGGCGACCTTCGATAAGAATGGCGTGTTGTGGTTCACCGGCCAGACCGGGGTCTACGGACGTCTCGACCCGGCAAAGGGCAAGGTCGAGGCGTGGGCCGCGCCGAAGGGACGGGGACCCTACGGCATTACCACCACGCCATCGGGCGAAGTCTGGTACGCCTCGCTTGCGGGCGACCATATCGCCCGCATCGACACCGCGACCGGCGCGGCGACGGTGGTCGATCCTCCCAAGCCGGGCTCGGGTCCGCGCCGCATCTGGTCGGATTCGAAGGGCGTGTTGTGGGTGAGCTTGTGGCGCACCGGCGGGATCGGGCGCTACGACCCGGCCACAAAGAGTTGGAAGGTCTATCCGATGCCGAAGAGCACGACCGGCACCTATTCGGTTTTTGTCGACGATAAGGACCGGGTGTGGGCGAGCGATTGGCCGGCCAATGCAATCCAGCGCTTCGATCCGAAGACCGAGACCTACGAGACCTTCGTCAGCAACAAAAGCGGCGCCAATGTCCGCCAAATGCTCGGCCGCCCCGGGGAAGCATGGGCGGCGGAGTCAGGAACGAACCGGCTCGCGGTGGTACGGGACTAAGCGGCGCTAGGCTTTCGGCTTTCTCCTCCAAAAGATAATCGATCGGATTGCCGACGAATCGGGGCACCCTTGACCCACATCAAGGCCGAAGGTTGAGCAATTCGCCCTCTCCGACGTACAAGAGCGAAGATCGGGGCCAGAGGCGGGATGAGCGAGAAGAAGAACAAGCTGGCGGGCTTGCTCGTCACCACCGTCGGCGTCGTCTACGGGGACATCGGCACTAGTCCACTCTACGCGATCAAGGAGACCTTCGCCGGCCACCATCCGATGGCTGTGACGTCCCCCAATGTCTTCGGCATGCTTTCACTCGTGTTTTGGACGGTGATGCTGCTGGTCACGGTCAAGTATGTTCTCATTATCATGCGGGCAGACAATCACGGTGAGGGCGGCAGCCTTGCCCTGCTTGCGCTTGTCACCGAACTGACCCGCGGCTACCGCGCCGCCTATCCATTGACGCTGCTCGGTATCTTCGCCGCCGCCTTGTTCTACGGCGACAGCATGATCACCCCGGCGATCTCGGTGCTGAGCGCGATCGAGGGGCTCGAGGTGGTCGCGCCCAACCTGACCTCGTATGTGATGCCGATCGCCGCCGTCGTCCTGACCGGCCTTTTCGCCATTCAGAGACATGGGACGGGCGCGGTCGGCCTGATGTTCGGCCCGGTGATGTGCCTGTGGTTTGCGACGCTCGCCGTCGCGGGCATCGTCAATATCGGCGCTGCGCCCGAGGTGCTGGCGGCGGTCAGCCCGCTCTATGCCGTGGACCTCATTGTCCACGAGCCCGTGCTGAGCTTCTTCGCGCTCGGCACCGTGGTGCTCACCGTCACCGGCGCCGAAGCGCTCTACACCGACATGGGCCATTTCGGCCGCTTTCCTATTCGCCTCGCCTGGTTCGGCTTCGTGCTGCCGGCCTTGCTCCTCAATTATTTCGGGCAGGGCGCACTGCTCCTCAGCGATCCGCTGGCGGTTCAGAATCCTTTCTTCCGGCTGTTCCCCGAATGGATGGTGTTGCCGATGGTCGTACTCGCGACCATGGCGACGGTGATCGCCTCGCAAGCGGTCATTTCCGGCGCCTTTTCCGTTGCGCGTCAGGCGGTACAGCTCGGCTTGCTGCCACGCATGGTGATCGTGCACACCTCGTACGAAGCGGCAGGACAGATCTACGTTCCGTTCACCAACCTGACGCTCTATCTGTCGGTGATGGCGTTGGTGCTCTGGTTTCAGTCATCGACCAACCTGGCGGCGGCTTATGGCATCGCCGTTACTGGCACGATGATGATCGACACCATCCTGGTCACGTTGGTGATGCTTTTATTGTGGCGTTGGCACTGGGCGGTCGTGGCGCTCATCTCCGGCACGCTGCTACTCGTCGATTTCGCGTATTTTTCCGGCAATATCATCAAAATCTTCCAAGGCGGCTGGTTTCCGCTGTTTGTCGGATTCCTCTCGTTCACCGTGCTGACCACTTGGAAGCGCGGCCGCGAGCTCGTCCGCAAGCAGCTCGTCGCCAAATCGGTGCCGCTCGATACGGTGATCGACTCGCTCGGCCCGCATGTCGCTCGCGCGCGGGGCATCGCGGTCTTCCTGACCGCGACGACGGAAGGCGTTCCGGCGGCGCTCCTGCATAATCTCAAGCATAACCAGACCGTTCACGAGCGCACCGTTCTGACGACGGTGACAACGGCCGAGACCCCTTACGTACCCGAAAGCGAGCGGGTCACCTTGACCGACCTCGGGAGCGGCTTTTACCGGCTGATCATTCGCTACGGCTTCATGCAGTCGCCCGACGTCCCTGCCGCGCTCGCCGCCTGCGAAACGCACGGGCTCGATTTCGACCTGATGAGGACTTCGTTCTTCTTGAGCCGCGAAACGATTGTGCCGAGTCTTTACCCCGGCATGGCGCGCTGGAGGGAATTGCTGTTTGCCTTTATGGCGCTCAATGCGACCTCGGCGACGAAATTCTTCAACATCCCCACCGAGCGCGTCGTCGAACTCGGCACGCAGTTGGAGATTTGATCGCAACGGCGATCATTGGATGTCCGTTTTCCCGTTCTGCAGGACGCAGCGGGATGCCATGGCGATGAAAGCTTGGTTCTTGGACGGATTCCGTCGCGTCGTGCTTACGCCGCTGCGGCCTTACCCTTCGGCTGAACCTCGGCGGTGTAATCTTCCATCAGCCGCTTGGTGATCGCGCCCGGCGTGAACCGCAAATCGGCGATCTCGGACACCGCCGTGACCTCCGCGGCGCTGCCGGTGATGAAGCATTCGGAGAATTCGGTCAGCTCATCCGGCAAAATGCGGCGCTCGACGACCTTGATGCCGTGCCGGCCGGCAAGCTCGATCACGGTCCGCCGCGTGATGCCGTCGAGGAAACAGTCGGCGGTCGGCGTGTGGATCGTTTCGTCCTTGATGAAGAAGATGTTTGCGCCGGTGCACTCAGCGACGCGGCCTTGCCAGTCCAGCATCATGGCGTCGGCGTAGCCCTTGCGCTCGGCCTTATGCTTGGAAATGGTGCAGATCATATAGAGGCCCGCTGCCTTCGACTGCGACGGCGCGGTCGCTGGGTCGGGTCGGCGGTAGTCCGCGAGGTCGAGCCGGATGCCCTTGAGGCGCTCGGCGGGATTGAAATAGCTCGGCCATTGCCAGCTCGCGATCGCCAGGTGGACGGTGTTGTTCTGCGCCGACACGCCCATCATCTCCGACCCGCGCCAAGCGACCGGTCGGATATAGGCGTCGCGCTGCCCATTGCGCTCGAGCACGAGGCGCTTGGCCGCGTCGATCTCCGCGACCGAATATGGAATCTCAAAATCGAGGGTATTGGCCGAACGCTTCAATCGCTCGGAGTGCTCCGTGCACTTGAATATTTCTCCGCCATAGGCGCGCTCCCCCTCGAACACGGCGCTTGCATAATGCAGCCCATGCGAGAGCACATGCAGCTTCGCCTCCGTCCACGGCACGAGATTGCCGTCATACCAGATGAAGCCCTCGAGTTGATCGAATGGAACGGCCATGGCAATCCTCCCTGGGACACCTGAGAACCGTCGCGACGACCCGGCTATTACGGCTTTTGCGTCGCGAGAAGAGTCCCGATATGTTTGGCGCGGTCATGAGAGCGCGCTTTCCGATGGCAACGCAACAGCCCGCGCCGACGTCCGTCAAGGTGATATGGGAACTGAATTCCCGACGGAAATGCGACCAGGCGAATGGCAGTAAAGCGCTTTCGGTTTCGTCCGAAAAGGCCGATCGCTTCCACCGGAACGTTTCGCCATCTGGCTTAAAGAGGTAACAATCGAACCTAGATATGTCAACATGGCTGACATAAATTTAAGACCCGCATCCCGTTCCGCGGACACTCCGGCCAGTGCGACCGCCGCCCAGGAGCCAGTGTGGGACATTATCGAACTCATATTTTTCGCCTATCGCGACTTCGTCGGCGATCCGGACGGCGTGCTGGCCACGTTCGGTTTCGGCCGCGCGCATCATCGCGTGTTGCACTTTGTCAACCGCAATCCCGGATTGAAGGTCGCCGAGCTGCTCGAAATCCTGAGAATCACCAAACAATCGCTCGGTCGCGTGCTGAAACAGCTTGTGGATGAAGGTTATATCGAGCAGCGGGAAGGCGTGAGCGATCGCCGTCAGCGTCTGTTGTTCGTCACGCCGAAGGGCGCCGCGCTCGCCATGAAGCTCGCCGGGCTGCAAACCAAACGCATTGTCCGCGCTTTTTCGGAAATTGGCCCAGAGGCGCATGTGGAGGCTCGGCGCTTTCTGATCGCCATGATCGATCCCGACGCGCGGACGGATGTCCTCGATTTCATTAACCACGCCGGACGGCCGCGATGGCCCCAGCCATGACAAAGGAGCGCGACATGCCGGTAGCCCCTGTCGCCCTTCCAGACGATGCGCCGCATCTCCTTGTCGTCGACGATGATCGGCGCATCCGCGATCTGCTGTCGCGTTATCTTAGTTCCGAAGGCTACCGCGTCACGACGGCCGACGACGCCGCGGATGCTCGCGCCAAGTTGGCCGGCCTGAGTTTCGATCTCCTGATCCTCGACGTGATGATGCCGGGCGAGAACGGGTTCGATCTCGCGAAATCGATTCGCGCGACCTCAAGCGTGCCCATTCTCATGTTGACCGCGCGAGTGGAAAAGGAGAACCGCATCAGCGGCCTTGAAATCGGCGCCGACGACTACGTCTCCAAGCCGTTCGAGCCGCGCGAGCTGTCGCTGCGGGTCGCAAGCATTCTGCGCCGGGCCCAACCGGCGCCGGCGCCCGTCCCGGAACAGGTATGTTTCGGCCCGTTCGTGTTCGACAATACGCGCAATGAACTGCGCCGCGGCGACGAGGTCTTGCACCTCACCGACCGCGAACGCGAAATGCTGCGCATGCTCGCGACGGCGCCGAACGAGACGGTATCGCGCCTCGCGCTCGCCGGCACCGGCGCCGCCGCGGGTGAGCGTGCCGTGGACGTGCAGATCAATCGCCTGCGGCGCAAGATCGAAACCGACCCGGCGAATCCGCTGCTCATCCAGACGGTCCGCGGGATCGGCTATCGCTTGGTGGCGGCGACATGACGAGCATCGACATCGGCCTGTCGCATTTGCGCTCGGCGGCCGATCGCGTCACGACGTTTTGGGATCGCGCCGGCCGGTGGGTGAAGAGCCTGCTGCCGACCGGGCTTTATGCGCGCGCAGTGCTGATCATCATCGCGCCGATGGTGATCCTGCAGTCGGTCGTCGCCTTCGTCTTCATGGAGCGTCACTGGAATACCGTGACCCGACGGCTGTCGGCAGCGGTGGTGCATGATGTCGCGGCGCTGATCGACGTCTATAATTCCTTCCCCCAGGACTCCGATCACGCGCGGCTCCGTCGCATCGGACAACGGCTCGGCCTGGTGGTCGACATTCTGCCCGGCGGGGCGCTTCCTCCCGTCGGGCCGAAACCGTTCTTCTCGCTGCTCGATCAAGCGCTGTCGAAGGAAATCCGCAATCAGATCCGGCGGCCGTTCTGGATCGACACCGTTGGTCGATCGGCCCTGGTCGAAATCCGCATCCTGCTCGACGACAGCGTCATTCGCGTCTTCGCCCACCGCAACGCCGCCTATGCGTCGAACTCGGAAATCTTCCTGTTGTGGATGCTGGGGACGTCGCTGGTCTTGATCACGGTCGCGATCCTGTTTCTGCGCAACCAGATTCGCCCGATTCTGCGGTTAACCGAAGCGGTGGAGAGCTTCGGCAAGGGCCGCGACGTGCCGAGCTTCGGACCGCGCGGCGCCCAGGAGGTGCGGCGCGCCGCCCTTGCCTTCATCGAGATGAAGCGCCGGGTCGAGCGCGCGATCGAACAGCGGACGACGTTGCTCGCCGGCGTTTCCCATGACCTGCGCACCGTTCTGACGCGATTCAAGCTGGAGCTTGCGTTGCTGGGCGACGGGCCGGAATTTGACGCGCTGCGCAGGGACGTCGACGAGATGGCGCGCATGGTCGAAGCCTATCTCGCCTTCGCGCGCGGGGATTCCGGCGAGCAGGCGGAGCCGACCGACATGGCCACGTTCCTCGACGAGCTCATAGCCGACGCCGAGCGCCACGGCCATCGCACCGCCGTCAACTTCCGCGGCCATCCGGTGGTGACGGTGCGCCCGCACGCCTTCAAGCGCTGCCTCGCCAATCTCGTCTCCAACGCCGCGCGGTTCGCCAATGAGATATCCATCGCCGGCCGGCGCGACCATCGGTGGCTCACCATCACGGTCGATGACGACGGACCGGGAATTCCGCCGCAACAGCGCGAAGAGGTGTTCAAACCGTTCCTGCGGCTCGACGACGCGCGCAATCAGAACGAGGGCGCGGGCGGAACCGGACTTGGCCTCGCAATCGCGCGCGACATCGCCCGCTCGCATGGCGGCGACATTTCGCTCGGCGACAGTCCGCTCGGGGGCTTGCGCGCGACCGTCCGCATTCCGGTGTGATTGCCGGTTTCGCCGCGAAGCCGACCGCAAGAGGCTCGGCGGGGGCCAGCGCTTGGTGCCCTGCCTGCCCTTCCTGAGAGAGGGGTGACATTTCATAGCGGAGACATGGGTGACACTTTTGGCCCTTTGCGAGAGAGCAGAGGTGCCGTGGAAGGAGTGTCACGTCATGGACGAGCGGGTAAAATTCATCGCGCGGATGCTGGACGGCGAGGCGATGTCGCGGTTGTGCGAGGAGTTCTCGATCTCGCGCAAGACCGGCTACAAAATCCTGAAGCGCTATCGCGACTGCGGGGTGGAAGGGCTCACCGACCGCTCGCGTCGCCCCTACCGGCACGCCAATCAGCTGCCGCTGCAGATCGAGACGCTGATCGTTCGGCTGAAGCGGGAGAGGCCGGCCTGGGGGGCACCGAAGATCAGGGAGCGGCTGGCGCGGCTCTATCCGGATGTGCACCGGCCGGCGATCTCCTTGACCTGATCGCCGGCGCGCGCCGCCTCGGCACTATTCGGGAGGTCATTGCTGAGGTGCGCCGCTTTTTGAGCCTTCCGAGGCACGACCCGCACGAGCAAGCCGTGCCGGCCCAGCACCGTGGAATGGCTGCCCAGAAGGCGACCGAGCTTCGCCGGCTGTTGGCGGAAGTTGCAGCCGATGAACAAATGCTGCGGCTTCGGCAAGACGAATTGGAGGCTCATCTGGTTGCGGCGCCGACCGCGGACTGGCTCGAAGCAGCCGAAAAGGCGCGGTATCTCATCGGCATCTTCGGAGAAACGTCGGTCGGGCAGGATCCCCGCAGGCAGAAATTGATCGCAGCCGTGCTTCTAGATTTCGAGCGTCTCTCCGCGAAGACCTAACGTCCTTCGGACGCACTTGCATGGACACGCGGGCAATTCGGCGTCTTGAAACGAACACATCTTTGCAAGACATATCATCTTGTGTGACCTCAAGAGGGTCACGGCGACTGGCTCGCTCTTAACCGTATCGTCGACAGCCCAGGTCACGCGGTATGTCGTTACCGGGCCCGCGGCACGCGGACCCTTGCGCTTCGATGCTGCGAGGGCTGCTCTCGCGCCATTAGAAAGTTTCTTCGTTGAACGCTTTTAACAATTTCGGCCTCGCCGAACCGATCATACCTGCGCTGGTCGAAGAAAAGTACGAAACGCCCCTCGTGACCGAGACCCTGCCGGACGTGCGCTTCCGCGTGCCACTCGACGCTGTGCACGAGGTCATCGCCTATACCGCCGGCAAGATGAAGAAGCGTCGCATCAAGACTCTGGCCGGCGATCGGGTTACCATTGAAATGTCGCCCTACGATCTTGAGAAAGGACGCCTCATCTTTCGGCACAAGGACGAACGCGCGAGCGTCGGTCGTCGACCGCCTCCTCGCAGCCAGTTCCGTCGCCGTTGAGTCAGGCGAACGCGAGTGCTCTCGTCAAAGGCGAAAGAATTCGCGCCAGAGAAAGCGCTGCCGTACAGGACGTTCGGAGCGAATTCCGTGGACGATGGAAGGGAAGCCGCCTGAGCAACGAGAGACGTCGGAGAAAGGACCGAGCCATGCGCATCTATGTTTTCAAGTCGGAGACCAGGAAGGAGTTGCGCGCTTTTACTGGAGACCCGAGCGGCGACAAACTCCCTCGGCAGCATGGCCCTTGGACCGCAACCGGAGTCGTCGCTGCGGATTGCGCTACACCCCACCGCTTTTCTCGTGACGCAATTGAGAAAGCGATCGATGCGGGCGGCTTCCAGCTCTGGCGCTTGCGCGACAAGGAAACGGCGCGGGCCATCGGGTAATAGCCAGCTTGCCAGGCCAATTTCGTCACCGCAATCAGCGTGCTACCCTCGTCGATGGCGTTGGGATCGGCGATGGTGCCATCCTCGCTGTCTGCCCCATAGCATCGCGGCGACGGTCGGGATGCTGGCCACGATTAGCGTCGCGGTAGGAGCGGTGATTGTTCGCTGCCCCCCGCGCGGATCCGCTCGGCAAAAACATCGCGCACGCGCCCTTCGATGAAGGAGCGCACCCGATGCGCATCGCGTTCTCAATCGGATCGAACCAGCTGTCGAAAAAACGCTCCTTCGCGTCGGCGCCAGGCTGCAATACGGTCGCACCAATGTTATCGTTCGTCATGGCGTGCTCCTGCCTGGCGCTCCAATGCCAGGTGATTCGAGGTTCTTCACCCCGGAGACAACGCCACCCTCAATTTCCAACCAATCCCGCGACGGGACCGTGCCGGCCTTCACGCGGGGCAGTTAACCAATCAAAATAAGGCGTCAATTGACCCGTGAGAGCGCGAGACATAGTGGCCGACATGTGCTCATAGTCCGTGTAGGCGACAATGCCATTAATACGCCCGGGACAAACATTTTCTATGCATAAGAAATTAGTCAGGTCCAACACCCTCACCTCGGCAAACTCGGCTGCAACTTTCTTCAAAACGCGATTAACCGCTTCAGAAATCTGCCGGTGCGTCGATAACGACATCGAGCAGTCGCGCTCGGTTCGCCGAAACAGGCACTCCGGGACATCCAGCGCCCTTCCATCCCAGTCGCTCAGCAAGATCGGGCTTTGCAGGAACAACAAAACACGCAGGCCCTTTGCAGTAACTTCGCGCAGCGTTGATCGCATGAAGCTTTCCAGGGCAGACAAGGCTTGGTCAGTGTCCCTCGCGGCGATGTCGAAAGAATGCCGCGGTTCAATCGCGCCAAGCTTCCTTAGGTCATAATCGGTGGCGCGAGGCCACCAGGCAGCAGCCATAATAACCCCGGAATTTCTCGCCTCGCCAGCGATCGATAGCCGATCCATCGCAAAATCATTTATCGAACGGCAGCCTTCATAGGGCTTCCACCCACCAACGGACGGTTCGGTCGGCAATGCGTGCAGCAGGGGAGGGCACGCGGCCTTAGCAATTTGTTCGATTGCGACGACGGATCCTCGATATGTTGCCCATTGGCGAAGAGCTGGAGACAAACGATTGACCATTGAGTCTCCCCAGAGGACGATTCTGGAGTCGAGCCCGGCTGCGAGACATGACTTGGCCTTCTCCTCGTCGCCGGATCCGAGGCCTAATAGACATTGATCCATATCCGCCGGCACATCCGCCTTTGCACGGATCATCTCAAGTCCCGCGGCCGTTCTGACGGAATGCCGTGTCCAAAAGCCGCCGCTCCGGCGACGATGACGACCAGGGCAAGCGTGGCAACACTGCCGATGCCGACGACGCGACCCGCCGATACTCGGGATCCGACCTGAAAGCGCAGCGGTCCTTCATACCAACGAAACGTTGCAAAGGACAGCGCGAGCGTTGCTAACGAGATCAAAGAATCACGAGGCAAACTAGATTGCCCCATATCCCGAATTCGCACGATCGATAGCGCAGGCCAATGCCATAAATACCAAGCATATGACACCAGCCCAATAGCCACCATGGCGTTGGTGGACAGGAGCCGGCCGGCCGGGCCATCCGGGCAGCGCGCGTTCCCGATAATCACGAGGCTAGCGCCAAAGACGGGAAAGACGGCCGCTGGAATTGGAAATGATCCGTCCGCCGTGATTAAATGCACTCCAGCCGCAATGACTAGTAGCCCGAGAAGCGCTGCGGTTCCCGCCAGCATTTGCGGAACGCGCCGGACCATCGGCACCCCAAGCGCGATCAGCCCTCCGACGCCAAGCTCCCAGCCTCGCGCCGGAGCCATAAAGAACGCCCATGTGTTGCGCCATGCAGCCAGTCCGACTGCGCAGGCCACAGAACCTACGACGAGTACAATCAAAGTACCGGCAAGCCAGCGTCGGGATTTCCCAAAGCGTGCGCACATCGCCCACGTCACGGCGATCACCGCCGGCCACACGAGATAGAACTGCTCCTCGACCGAAAGCGACCATGTGTGCCATGTGTGCAGGGCAATCTATTGAACGGACCGAACTGATTGAACAGGCGTGAGTATTTTGATTCAAACGAGGCTTCCTGATTCGAGGAGGCCGCGGCATTGCAGTTGAAAACGATTTTGCGGCAGGTTCCGGACCCGCGCGGCAAGCAAGGGCAAGACTACATGCTGTGGTCGATCCTGAGCCTGATCGTCGTATCGCTCTTGTGTGGACGGCGCGGAATGAAGGCGGCCTTTCTTCTTGGGCGTAGCCTGAGCCGGCGTCAAAGGGCGGAACTCGGCTTTATACGCGGGACGACGCCCTGTCATGCGACGCTGACCGAAACCCTGCGCGTCATTGACGCGCAAACTCTGGCCGATGTTCTGGGAGCCCTGTGTCTCGAGGGAGGCGGGAACGCGCGTCACATCGCCATCGACGGCAAGACGATGCGGGCAAGCAAAGACAGTGAAGGCAAGGCCGAGCATGTGCTCTCGGCGTTCTGTGGCGGCTTGCAGACGGTTCTCGGACACGAGGCCTCGCGCAGCAAGGGTCTGGAAATTCCCGATGCGCTGAAGCTTCTGGAGCGGCTCGACTTGAAGGGCAAGATCGTCACCGGGGATGCAATCTTCTGCCAGAAATCGATCGCCGCAAAAATCGTCGAACGCGGCGGCGACTATGTCTTTCCGGTCAAGGACAATCAGAAGACGCTACGCCAGGACATCGAAACGGCTTTCAACGAGCCGGCTTTTCCCCCTGTGCTCATGGAATAATGGTGTCGAAAAGGCGCATGGGCGCATCGAATGGCGCGCGATCGACGTGCTGCCTACCGAAGCCGCCGGGATTCAGGGCGAGTGGCCGACGGTTCGGCAAATCTGCCGCGTCATACGTTCGCGCCAAGTCAAGAAGAACGGCGAGTGGCAGAAGCCACAGCACGAGGTCGTCTATCTCGTCTCCAGCTTGCCCGCCGCCGCCTCGCCACAGGCTTTGCTGGGCGTCAATCGCGATCATTGGCGGATAGAGATCATGCATCGAAACAAGGACGTCATCCTCGGCGAGGACGGCTACACGAACCGTTGCGACAACGCTCCTCGCAACATTTTCTCCCTCACCGGCTTCGTTCTCAAAATCCTGAAATCCGTTGCACCCTCGCCAACCCGCGCCATCGAGCACTTTCAGGACGACAGAAACCGCGCAATCCGGCTGTTCTCAGGTTTTTACTGAATCGCCCTGCCATGTGTGCAAGAGGGGTTGACGTTGCGCGCCGACAGCGATAGCTTCGTCATCCCGGCGACCGAAAATCTGCACACAAGCACACATCACACAGCCGACATCCGCATGTGCGCTCGATAGCACGGAGGAAGCGCTGGTCAGACCGCTAGCTTCCACCGTCGGCAATATCCGCCGATCATGCCCGCGTAGCTGCCCAGCACGCCATGCGGCGGTGTGTGCGACACCCTTGCCGCCGAATTTGCCACTAACCGGCCGCCTTTCCCTGGCAATATGAAAAGGTTGGCTTTCCATTAGGGTGGGGAATGGTGGTTTTCGCGTGGCGGAACTGCGGGCGTTTCGTGGTGCGCTGCGCATCCTGTGCGCTTGTTGTGATGCCCGGCGGCGCTTTGGCGTTCGACCTGCTCGATTTTTTTGGCCGGGAAAAGCCTCCGGCCGCTTCGCAAGAGGCGCTGCCATACGCGATTGCCTTCGATATTCCTGGCGCTTCCTCCAAGCTGATCGAGGCGCTGCGGGATGCGTCAAGGCTTTACAAATTAAGGCAGGACGCCCCGGCCGACGGCGATAGCCTGGTTCAGCGGGCGGCAGGCGACCTTGGCCCGCTCATCGATACCCTTTGGGGGGCCGGTTACTACGGTGCGACGGTCGTAATCAACGTCGCCGGCGTACCATTAACCATCGACGATGTCGCGGCGGCGCGCGCCACTGCCGCCGCGGAAGCTTACCGCGCACGCGCGGCGGTTCCGATCAGGATCAAGGTGAAAACGGGACCAATTTATCGCGTGCGGGACATCAGCATTATCGATGCGGCAACGGGGCAGCCCTTCCCGCCCACCATAATTCCGGCGAGAGTCGTCAAGAGTGTCCCGGGCGATCCTGCGCGCGCCGCGGACATTCGTGCAGCCCGTGCGGCCGTGATCGACCATTTTCGCGCCAAGTCGCATCCATTCGCCAAAGTGATCGACACCAAGCCAGTCGTCTACCATCGGCTGCGGGTCATGGACGTGGTCATCGTGCTCGATCCGGGGCCAAAAGTACCATTTGGTTCCGCGACGGTCGCGGGCAAGACGGGCGTCGATCCCGCCGTCGTGCGCTCATTTATCTATGCCGAACCGGGCAAGCCCTATTCCCCTGCTGTCATCGCGGAATCGCGCAAGTCGATCTTACAGCTTCCCGCGATCAGCTCGGTGCGAATCCGTGAAGGTGAGGAAATCGACGCCGCGGGCGGCGTGCCGCTCATCGCGGAAGTGACGGATCGCAAACTGCGTCTCGTCGGCCTGTCGGCGCGCTATTCGAGCTTGGACTACCCGACGGTGCGCGCCTTTTGGCAGCATCGCAACCTTTTTGGTGGCGCCGAGAGCCTGCGCCTGGAGACCGATTTCTTCATTCCGCCGCGAACGACCAGCTCGTTTTATGACACGATCGAGCACCTCCGTTGGTCCGATCTCGCCGGACGTGTGCGTGCCAGTTTTATCAAGCCGGCGCTCGAAGGGACCCGCGACGACCTTCTGCTCAATGCCCTGATCGAAAAGGACCGCACGGGTGGTGATCAGTTCGGCGGCTATACCAGCCAGCGCGTGGGGGCCAATGCGGCCATTCGTCATCGTTTCAGTAGTACTTTTTTTACACAGATCGGATTTGTTGCCGAGACGGGGCGGACGAGCGACACGCTCGGCAATATCAACTACCTGTTGTTCGGCGCGCCGGCCTCCGTGAGCTACGACTCGACCAACCACCTCCTGGACCCGACAGATGGATCGCGCTTTGCGGGATCGGTAACCGCTTATCCCTCCTTCCTCGGTTCGTCCGTCGGCATGGTGGAAGGCAGGGCGCAGGCCTCGACCTATTTCGCCCTCGACGAGAATGCCCGCATCGTATTGGCTGGACGCACCGCCATCGGCTCGGTTGCGGGCGCCGGCCTTAGCGATATCCCGGCCAATCACCGCTTCTATGCCGGCGGCGCCGGCTCGGTGCGCGGCTACCGCTACCGCAGCCTCAGCCCACTCGGCCCGACCGGCGAGGTCATCGGCGGCCGCAGCCTTGTCGAGGCTTCGCTGGAGGCGCGCATAAAGGTCACCGACACGATCGGGATCGTCCCGTTCGTGGATGTCGGCAATGCGTTTCTGGCGAGCTATCCGGACTTTGGCGAGCCGCTGCGCGTCGCCACCGGTGTCGGACTGCGTTATTACACCGCGATCGGACCTATTCGTGTCGACGCGGCGTTTCCACTCAATCGTCGCGACGGCGACGATACATACGCGATCTATGTCGGCATCGGACAGGCGTTCTGACGTGCGGATGCTGCAACGATCAAAACGCATCTGGCTCCTATCGGCCCTGGTGATCGGCCTGTTGGCGGTGCTGATTTTGCTGCTCAGCCGCGGCAGCGAGGACCAAAGGGGCTTTCTCGCAAGCCTGCTGTCGCGGGCGCTGTCGACGCCGGCGGCGCAGGTTGCGATCGGCGAGGTCGAAGGCGTCCTCTCCTCCAACACTGTTGTGCGCGACATCACGATTGCAGATCGCGACGGCGTCTGGCTGCAACTGGATCAGGTCAAGCTGACGTGGCGGCGTTCGGCTTTACTGATGGGCCGTCTTGAAGTCGATCGCCTCGAAGTCGGCACGTTGACGGTTCGCCGCCGGCCATCGCCGGCGGTTCAGCCGGTATCCAACGCCGGTGAGCCGATCCTCCCGGAGCTGCCGCTCCAGGTGGACATCAGGAACATGCTCCCGGCGCTGCCGCTCCAGGTGGACATCAAGGACTTCAGCCTGCGAGAATTGGCGCTCGGTGCTCCGGTGATCGGTGTGGCAGCGCATCTCGCCGGCACCGGAGCGGCAAGCCTCGGCAATCCGTCGGAAGGCCTGAACCTGCGCCTTGACGCCCGGCGCCTCGACGCTGATGGCACGCTCGCCGCGCGTTTCGTCCTATGGCCTCAAACGGAACGCCTCGAGCTCACGCTGTCGGTCCACGAGCCGAAGAATGGGATTCTTGCAAATGCTCTGAATATCCCGGACCGGCCGCCGGTCAGCTTTGACCTCGCCGGTTCCGGGACGCTCGATGCGTTTGCCGCGCGGCTGGCGTTGGATGCCGGAGCCGACATTGGCGCAACCGGCTCGGCTCGGTTGCAGCGCCAGGCAGGAGAGCGCCTGCTTTCGCTCGATCTTGCGGCGCGGATCGAAGGGTTGCTGCCTAGCCTGGCGGCAGCCGTCTTTGCGGGAACCACGCGGCTCGACGGCGCAGTGGCCTTTGCCGACGCCGGCGCAATCGACATCACTGCGCTGACGATCAAGTCGCGCACCGCCCGTCTCGATGTGCAGGGCCGGTTGTCGGCGGAGCGGATCGCTCAGCTCAGACTATCAGTGCGCACATTGGCCGACGCCGGCGTCGCACCGAATGCGAGCGGTACTACGATCGGCCGGCTGGCCTTTGACGCCAGCCTTGAAGGACCCGTTACCGGTCCGCGGATCGATGCAACACTCGATGCAGACAATGTCGCTGCGCCCCAGGGGAAACTGGGAAAGCTCGCGGCGCGGTTTTCTGCCGCCCCGAGCGGAGAGGATGGCGAGCAAGCGAAAGCGATCTCGTTCACGGCGAGCGTCGAAGCGACAGGCGTGAAGCCGGCTGACCCGGCGCTGGCGCGTGCGCTCGGCGACACCGTCTCGCTGACTCTCGGCGGACATATGCACGAGGGCGTAGCCAATCTGCAGATGGCGCGGTTGCGGCTGGCGAGCGTGGACAGCTCGTTCAAGGGGCGGATCGCCCGCTCGCTGTTGCAGGGCCAATTGACGCTCGATGCGCCTGACCTCGCCTATTTCAGCGATCTCGCCTCCTTGCCTTTGCGCGGCGGACTGGAAGTTACCGCCGACCTCACCGGCGTTCCAAAGGAAGGACGCATCGAGGCATCGGTCGACGGCCGAGCCGGCGATTTTGCGACCGGCATAGCGGCTGTCGACGGGCTGCTCGGCGGCCGGGTCGCGCTGAACGGGACGATCCGCACTCATCCGGGACGCGGCTTCGGATTCGACAATCTGCGCCTTACCGGCGCGCATGCGTCCGCGCAGGCCGATGGCGAAGCCACTGCCGAACAGGCAAGCCTCGACATTCGGTTCACCGTTCCCGAGCTGCGCCACGTCGACCCGCGGCTGTCTGGCCGCGCCGAGGCGATCGCGCGCCTGAGCGGTTCTATCGACCGTCCCGATGGTTTCGCCACCATCACCGTGAGCAAAGCTAGTGCGCTCGGGCGGCCGATTCCGCGTCTTGCCTTGGAGGCGAGTGGATCGGACCTGAGGGGCCTGCTTAATGCGCAAGTCACGCTTTCGGGCGAAGTGGACCGCAAGCCGGCGCAGGGCGCGCTGCGCCTCGCCCGGCCAGCGAACGGCGGCTGGCGCATCGACGCTCTCGACCTGCGGATCGGATCGGTAACGATGCAGGGGGGCGTCACCCTCGACGCCCGCCGTCGCGCCGAGGGCCGGCTGTCCATCGCCGCAGGCGATCTCGATGATCTCTCTCCGCTCGCTCTCACGCCAATGTCGGGCACCTTGCGCGCCGACGTTACTGCGACCGTGACCGATGACGGACAGAATGGCGCGATTACCGCCGAAGCCCGCAATATAAAGATAGGGTCTTCAACTCTTGATCGCCTCACCGCGCGCGGTGACATTAAGGATGTCTATCGACGCCCGGTCGTCAATGCCGACATCACCGTTGACCGCGCCAATATCGCGGGAGAAGCGGTCTCGCAGCTTCGGCTGAGCGCACACGGCGCGGCGCATGCGAGCGCCGTTGAGCTTACCGCGCAGGCCCGCGGCTTCGCCCTCGATGCCCGCGGTCGCCTGGTGCCGGCGGATGCCATCAGGATTGAGCTTGCAACCCTGACCGCGCGCCGAGGCGAGCACCGCTTAGCCTTGTTGCAACCCGCAACACTCATCCTGCTTGATCATGGCGTCGACATCCAGTCGCTGAAGCTTGCGCTCGATCGCGGGCGGCTCGCCATCGACGGCCGTGTTGGGCCCACTCTCGACATTGCGGTCGCGGCGGAATCCGTCCCGCTTGCGCTGTCGGAAACAGTGATGCCAGAACTTGGCCTTTCCGGCACGCTCGACGGTGAGGCGAAGATCACCGGTTCCGCTAAGGCACCGAATGGAAGCTGGCGCATGCGGGTCGAGAAGCTGGTAACCCCGCAATCGCGCGAGCTCGGCCTGCCGGCAATTGATGTCAGCGGGTCGGGCCAACTCGCGGATCGCGGTTCGACAATCGATGCCACCATCCGCGCCCCCGGCGCCGGCAAGCTGCGCATCGCCGGGAGGATGCCGTTCAGTGATGGCGGCTTGGACCTTGCGATCAAAGGCACCATCGACCTCGCTGCAGCCAATCAAGGCGCATCGGCCGCGGGTCGCCGGGTCACCGGGAAAACGGATGTCGATCTGAAGGTCGGCGGCAGCTTCTCCGGGCCGGAGGTCAACGGCACCGGGACGATCGTCAACGGCACCTATTCGGATGTTGCGCTCGGTATCCGCTTGAGCAAGATCGGCGGTCGTCTCGTCGCGCAGGGTGAGGAGTTGCGCATCGAGCATTTGCGCGCACAGATGCCGAACGGCGGAACGATCACGGCGCAGGGCCAAGCGCGCATCGATACTGCGGCGGGGTTTCCCGGGGTGATCCGGATTTCCAGCGAGCCCGGAAGGCTTGTCGCGAACGACATCGTCAATGCGGTCGCCAGCCTATCGCTGACGGTGTCGGGGTCGCTGGCGCACAGTCCGCAAGTCTCTGGACGCGTCGATGTCGTTTCGCTGGACGTCACCATTCCCGAGCGCCTGCCGACGACGCTGCGTCCGATCGATGGAACCCGTCATGTCCATCCGCCGCCCGCCACAACCGCGCGGCTCGCCGCCGCCGCGCAGGCGCAATTGCGCACCAGTCGCACGCCGGCCTTCGATGCGGCGCTCGACCTGACGATCAGCGCACCCAACCACGTCTTCCTGCGTGGACGCGGGATCGATGCCGAACTCGGAGGCGATATCAGCCTTCACGGCCCGCTTTCCAACCCGGTAACGGTCGGCGCCTTCCAGTTGCGCCGGGGGCGAATGAATGTCGCCGGGTCACGCCTCGATTTCACCCGAGGCCGCATCCTGTTTGCCGGCAACCTGACGCCGGACCTCGATCTGGCAGCGCAGACCGCCGCCGGCGATATCACGGCGACGATCACCATCAGCGGTCCGGCGACGCAGCCAAGTTTCGTGTTCAGCTCGGAACCGGAACTGCCGCAGGAAGAGGTTCTCTCGCGCATGCTGTTCTCGAAGGCAACCGGAGGGCTGTCACCCGCTCAGGCCCTGCAAGTGGCGCAGGTTGCATCGCAGTTTTCCGATGGCGGCGGCAATGACGTGTTCGAGCGTTTGCGCCGCTCCCTCGGCGTCGACAATCTCGACATCAGCTTCGGCGCGAATGGCAATCCACGGGTTGGAGTTTCCCGTGCCCTCAATCGACGCGTCAGCGTCGGTGTGCGAACCGGCAGCGAGCTCAAGGACAGCGCCGTCTCTGTCGATATCGACGTGACGAAGAACATTAGGATTCAAGGGGGCGTCGATCAGCAGGGTCGAACCGACCTCGGTGTCGGCGTGGAATGGGAATACTAGAGCATTTTCCGGCGAAGTGGGAACCGGTTCGCCGCAGAAAATGCGACCACTCAAGGACAACCAGAGCGAATTCCGATTCGATTGGAACGGAATTCGCTCTAGACAGAAGGGCGCTGGCGACCTTTCTGGGCCGTCCTCAAGTTGAAACTCCGCAAAGCAAACCGCGCCGAAAGATGAAATGGCGAACGTCCACGGCGGGTCCAGAACTCCGACACGTGGGTCCGTTAGAAGTCTGAAAGATTCTCCTGATAAAAGGGCGTCGGTAAAACGCCGGGAAGGAGCAAAAATGAAGTGCTTACACTCGCTGGGCCTCCTGACCCTTGCTGCGATCTGGTCTGCAAATCCCTCCGTGGCGGATGAGCAATTAACCCAGCGCGATAATCCGCCGTCCACGCCACAAGACGAAGTTATTGTCAAGCCGACCCCCGACGGCAATCTGTTTGCCTCCGGCCAGTACAATGTAGAGAGCTTTTCAGTCGGCACCGAAGCCTACGTTAATCCGAATGGCGAAAATGGCGACCAGGTCGACGTGACCAACGGCAATCTGTTTGCCTCCGGCCGATACAATGGAAAGAACTTTTCTGTCGGCGGCCGGGTCTACATGAATCCTTCGAATGGCGAGCGCGGCGCCGGAGTCAACATGACGATTCCAATCCGGTAATCGTTGTCGATTTAGCGGGTTGCGACCGCGGTTACAGTCCCAGGATTATCGACAAGCAGCGGATTCAAACAGCCGCACAAGCTTCAATGTCCGACCGGGCCGGCCCATTTTACTTTGCATCGTGGCACGCGCCAGTCCGTCCGCGAGCCCCCGAGCCGGCGCGAGCGGGAGAGCAAGCGCGAGCCGGCGCCGAAGCGCAAGCCGATAGCGAAACACGAGCCCCCGGCCGGCGTGATAGCCTGCGTCGGCGCGACAAGGCCCGTGCGCCGCGCGCCATTCGGTTATAGAGTCCGGATAGGGTCATTCTCGCCCGTCACGCTGTCACACCGATGACGGCGGGTCTGCCCTCAGACTGCGGACGACAAGTTGCAGCGCGGCGAATTGGCAAAAAGTGCCAGTGCACAACAACGGAAGCGGGGACTCTCTCGGTTGATCACCTATTCGAACCCCGCCGTTCAGGCCTGTCGGCGCATGGGCTTTCCGGCCGATTATTTGTATGTCCACCGCAACGCAGTTGCGGGCAGCGCTGGTCCGTTTCAGCAGGTCACGTGAAAAAGCCCAATCTTCTTTGCATGCGACCTGTTGAACACCTGGATTGCCTCGGGCGTTGGCTGCAGCAGCACCTTGCAGCGCTTTTTCGCGAAATAGGCTTCGGCTTCAGGTGATAGCTGGACATTGCCTTCCTGACCTGAGCCAAGGATTATCTGTTCACACCCCTTCTCGAAGACGAACTTCGCTTCATCTTTCGAGAGCACGTGCGAGGTGCCGTAGTACTTCTTCGACAGCTTCTTCTTCCGCTTCACCACTTCGCCGGAAAGGCGAATGACCACGTCGTGTTCATAAGTCTTTCCGTCAATCGTGATGGTGCCGAATGTGGTGCTTTCGATCTGCATAACCTGCTCCCAGGAGTACGAGCGTCCTAAGACCTTGCCGCCGTAGGTCTGGCATCGCTGCGTCAATTAGGCTGCCTTGCCGGGTACGGATGCATGCCGGCGCCGGAGTGCGCGGCGATCGCCTGCGCTTCCTGGCTTGCGAACATGGTGAGGCTCCACTCGTACCGGTTCTCGTCGAGCCGTAGGATGTAGAGTGCACCGTCGCCGCCCTTTAGCTTGCAATAGCGGTGGTCGGCGCCGAACCACTGATCAATGATTTCTACGACCTCGATCGCGCGCCAGTCGAAATGGAATTTCCGAGGCATGGACAGGCCAAGAGCCTCATCAGTCTCGACCTCGACACGCATGCTTGTCTCCGCCGGACATGACGCGCAGTCTACCATCAGAGCACCACAGATTGCTCATGTCACTGCGTCAAAGCGACGAAGATGTCTGTCCCTATCCGGGAGAGACGGCGAATCGGGGGACCCTGTCGCCCGAGGTGGCCGCTTGCAGATTGCTTTGGTCGCTGCTCGTCGGGTTATTCCGATCAGCCTGCCCAAAGATTGTTAAACCGCCGCATGACCGGTAATGGGTCAGAACCGGGGGAATTCACGCGGCGCTGCCCCCATCGGTCTTTGACCCCCGGGGTGTTCTCGAGCACCCCCGGCCCCCTTAACACGACCACGACGGCACCTCAGCACCAACATACGAAATCTGATCGTGTTTGACGCTGAGTTGGCAGCGGGACCGGCCGCTTTAGCCTATCACGCAAGGCATACATGCTTGCACATGTGTGGGCGTTGTGCAGGTCTCCGATCCGGCTGTCGATCGTCGATGGGCTGGACGTTCGCGACCGCCGGCTCTCGAACTATCCGCGCCGCTGGAACGCGGCTCCGAGCCAAGAGCTGCTTGTCATCCGCGAAAACCACAACACGGGCGACCGCTCACTTGAACGAGGATGAACATCTGCTCGATGAAATCGAGCCCGCAACCGCGCTGCCGTCCCTATAGAAGCGCGGGGGCAATGCTGATCCCGGAATCGCGCCGGCGCGTGCCGTGCTGGTAGCGGTGTTTCGCGAGCACGTCAGGCCAGCAAAGTTGCCAATTCTTGGCCCTCGACGATTGTCGCTTTTGGTCTAATCTGAACCCGCTTGGTGCGGCTAAGCTGCACCTTCCCGCCAGTCGATTGGAGAGCATCATGACGGCCGGCACGACACCCGAGTTTGAAATCCCCACCGACATGCGCAAAATGACCGAACAGAGCATGAATCAGGTGAAAACGGCGATCGGCGCTTACCTTGATTTCTGGAAACGCAACGTCCCCGAGAACGTCGGCGGCGGCTCGGCGCTGAGCGACAAGATTTTCGCTTATGCGGAGAAGAACGTGGCAAGCGCTTTCGAGTTTGCAAGCAGGCTGGCGCAGGTACGGGATGTTCAGGAGCTCGCCAAGCTGCAGATGGATTTCATCCAAGCGCAAATGCAGGCCATGACCGAGCAGGCGAAGAACCTGAGCGAGACTACGACGAAAGCGATGATGGACGGGTTGAAGTCCCCCACAAAAGGCGGCCTGTCGTCCTGATTGCCGCGGCAATGGAGTCGGGCAATGTGGAGGGCGGACAGTGGCAATGAGGCAGTCGGCGTCGTGTTCCCCGTAACGTGCTCGGCGACCGCCTCGAAGTTTGTTCGATGAAGCCAATGGCGGAGTTTTTTTTCGAGACGGCTGCTGCGAATCCGGGCAAGAGGACATCGGTAGCCACACGCTCTGCGCCGCTATTACCGCCGCGTTTCTCGAGTTTTCCAAATCGCGCGGCAACGATCTTTCGAGAGCAATACCGGATTTCGGCTTTCGAGGCCCGAAGCCCGGCGATCGTTGGTGCCTTTGTGCGCCCCGCTGGCAAGAAGCACTCGAAGCGGGTCAGGCGCCGCGCGTAGTCTTGCGGGCCACGCACGAAGCTGCTCTGGATCATTGCCCGCTGGCCGATCTCAAACGCTTCGCAGTGGACCTCGCCTGAATGAGCCAGCGGTTTGGTCCAGTAGCGCCGCGGTCTTCACCCGTCAGACTGCCAAGCTGATAACTGCGGGGTCCAACAGCTCGCCTTATGCAGCGAGCTTCATGGGGGCTAATACCAACCCTCACAATGATTGACCGATCATCGCCCATTTACGGTGGGCGATGGACATGATCTTCCAGGGCTGATCGACGAGGGTGTTCCAGGCGTAGCAGCAGTGATCGACAATTCGCGCGGGAGCGCCGTGAGGCCGTCGGCGATCCCGCGCGGGAACGCGATGTAGATCTTCTTGCCGTCATCAAAGGCACGCAGCGGCCGCCAGGGCGGATTGTCGCCGTCGATCGCTACCTCCGGCCGGTGCAGCCAAGTAAACGTGGACCCAACGCCCGCAATCGCGTATCTGCGCGGCGAGTCGCGCAGCACCACAAGCGGACGACTGGGAATCCCGCAACAAAGGAAGGCTGCCCGCAGAACTGAAACTTGGCATAGGGCCCCGGTCCTTGACCGATAGCTTCCTCGCTTCCTTAGCGTCCAGCCCTTAGTTCGCCACTGGCGTGCCTAGCCACACACCCATTACACAAAACCAAGCAAGCGCGGTTAGGACGCCAGCGACCATAGGAACATCGAGCGGATCGCTCCAGAACAGGATTGCTGCGGTCCACAGGATACAAAAGATGATTGCAAACATGCGAAGAGGCATAGCTGTGATTCCAGCTTCCGAGCTGCGAGGCCAAATCACGGGGGATACTAGACGATCGATTCCGTGAAAGTTGTCATAAGCGCGGGATTCATCTGAGTTTTCCGACTCCTATATACGTCACGTGTGCCCAAGATGGAGCGGGGTAGTAGGTGTCATGGCAGCGTGGCGGCGGGCGATTGGCCGGCATCGACCTCGTCACCGGCAAGGTCCATGCGCTGGTCAAGGATCGCCATCGCAGCCGGGAATTCATCGAATTCCTCGAGCTTCTCGATTCCGCCTATCCGGCACGCACGGCGATCAAGCTGATCCTCGACAATCATTCTGCGCATATCTCGAGGGAAACCAAAGCCTGGCTTGCCGATCAGCCGGTGCACCGCTTCGAATTCACTTTCACCCCCAATCACGGCTCTTGGCTCAATCTCGTCGAGGGCTTCTTCTCGAAACTCGCCCGTTCCGTCCTGCGGCACATTCGCGTCTCCTCCAAGCAGGAGCTCAAGGATCGCCTCATCGCCGCCGTGGATTATTTCAACCACGATCCCGTCGTTCACACCTGGACCTACAAACTCGATAAGGCCGCATGATATGATTCGAACTTCAAAATCGCTGGTCTAGGGTGTTAACCATTATGGTTAACACCGGGTTAACGGGCGGGTGAACCCTAACGGCGCAGGCTTCGAGAATAGGCCGGGCAAAGTAATCACAGCGGTCTTATCGGTGAGCGGCCCGCTTGGTCGTTGGCACAAATTCAAGTTCAAGAGACCATCCACCGAGTCAGCGACCACTCATTTCTGAGGTGGAGGCCGCGATGGATTCACCGTGGTGTTTAAACCTTCTATTGCGTCCCCGGCCTGTGCTCTCTTCTCCACGGCAGACGGCTTTGTCAGCATTGTCGAACCGAAGAATATCTGCAGAAAGCGCAAGGCAGCATTTGATACATTTGTCGATGTGACAATCATCGCCTGCAAGAGACCGCTTAGTACCGTCAAGAAACCGAGAGGGTTAAATATCGTAATCGTTGTGGAGGCCGACGACCCCCGCCGCTCGGGTCCTGAATGTTCCGCAGTATCAGCGTCGTGAACGATAGGCAGCGCGTGAGAGGGTTGCATCGGCTCTGCCTCTACTGCTTCGCTTAGTGCGGGGTCCACAATTGCGGATTGAGCAGACTCGGGCTCGGCGCTTTCTGTCTCGGCCAACGCACCCCGCGCTTGCCCCGGTGCTCTCTTAGGTTCGGGTCGCCCATGCGATCCCTCGGCGGGGACGACACTGGCGCTTCCGATATCTGTCTCCAGTTGTAGGGGACGCAACGAGGTGTTTGGCGGCTGCACATCCGCCGTCGCGGTCCCCGCAGACGACAAGACGCCGGTAGGCATCCCAGCGCTAGCGACTTCGCCTCGCTCGAGGTCGGCGACGGGGCCCGACGACTGAGGTTCGGGCCTTTTCGATTGTCGGTCCATGCGGCGGCGCCGATCCTGCAGCCGTCTGCGCGCGCGCCTGAATGTATCGCTGATGGCGAAGGTCAAGTCCTTGTAGCGTGCGTCCGGCCGCGGCGGGGGGCCGACCTTAACTTCGAGGCTCTCGGTCAGCGCGAGATGGACAATGACCCTGTACCGGTCTCTATCATCGTCCGCGCCGGGGCCCTTTATAACGACCCGACAAGCACGCAGGGGGCCAAAGCGCTGTTCTAGATTGGCGAAGTGCTCGTTGACGGCATCGCGGATCTCCGGCGTGCCATCCGTTGCTTCAAAAGCGATCTTGAGTGACATCCGCCAGACGGCCTCTGGTTGCGATGGAAATCTGCGCTGTTTGTCCTTCTCTGGCAAGCGGAGTCATTCCGCCCGGCTAATCCTTAGGCTCGGGCGAGCTATTACGCGCTTCCAGCTCCACGGTAAGCGTAGGCACAAGTTCCAGCCGGCTGCTTAGCGACCGTGTTCTGGGACCTCGCAACAAAAAGTTTACCACGCGTTAACCATAGTTAATGCATGAAAGAGGGCCTCCACGCCTGTCGGAACATATTGGGAGGCCCAAGCATGAACCTGAGCCTGGAAGATCGCATTCGGCAGCGCGCCTACTTTCTGTCGCTGAGTGGCGCGGGCGACGAGACCCACTTTTGGCTTATTGCCGAGCGAGAGGTGATGGCAGAAGTCGTGACAGAATCCGCACCAGCTTCCCCGAAAGCGATCACGTCGATGCAAGCAACGACGCCAACGGCGGTGGTGAAGGCGATAGAAACGGCGTGCGCGGGGGCGATAATGCATGTGTCGAAATATCGGCAGCTGTTTGCTTCGCAGTCTTGCAACGCCACCCGACGCCCGATCGAAGCGGCTTCGCAATTTTCGCGGCGATCTACCCCACTTCATCCCATGTGAAACGCTCGTTCGATGCCTTAGCCGAGATATTGAATGCGGCCAGGTCCTGAGATTCGTTACCGACGATATTGTGCGCGGGGGAGGCAACGCAGATCAATTGCTGGCGGCCGACGCTGCCTACCGAACCCGCGGTGACACAACTCGTGGAGGCCGCGCGCAAACGCGCAAGGACTGCGAAGCTCCGAGCCGCCCGCGACATCGCCGGGAACCGCGCGCTGCAAGAACTCGAGAATTGCGAGAATTGCGGCCGCTCAAGAGGAGGCTTCTGGCGCACGCTTCGTCACCTCGCCATGAGGTAGCAGGCCAGTGTCGGTGATGGCCGACGTCCAGTCAGTTCAACGCGTCATGATATAGCCACCTCATTGCAATAGGCAGCGATTGCCACTGGAGGTCCGCCTCGCTCCAAATCGTGACTGCGCGCGACTTTCAGTTGGAAGATGGCTGGCGCACACGCGAGTAATTCATCAAGACGTTCGGCCGCTTTGAAGCGCATCGTTTTCGTGCGTGATGTCGACTGAAAGGTTTGCAAGATGCTGCGAAGCACCCTTGGAGCGGCTGTTGTGCTTGCCGTCGTTCTCGAAGTTACTTTGCCGACGGCCAAAGCTGAAACTATCGAGTGCCGCGCAAGGCCAGAGACCCGCGAGTATTGGTCTTGGCGCGAGATCGACGGCCGGCGCTGCTGGTATAAGGGCCACCGCAGCATCAGCAAGAAGCTCTTGTCTTGGGGCCCGAAGATGCCCGCAGAGGCTATTGAGCTTGATCCAACAACGGCCCTCAACCTGCCGCAGATGAGCTATGGCAGGCAATCCGACACGCCAGGGGAGATCGTCGAGGTCCGCGAGCATCCCGAGGCTCCTCCTGTCAGCTCTATAGGCCCGTTTGAGACCGCCTGGCGGAATTCAATGGCGGACTTGAGGTCTCAGTACCGAGCAAAAACAGTACGAACAATTGCGGTCGGATCAGCGCGCGCCAATTGAGTCGACGATCTCGCGGAGCTCGGCGGCGGCGAAAGTTCGCGTCATTGGATGGCTTGAACCGGCGGTCGCGATGGGCCGGAGCTCGCGAGCGCGCCAGATGCGCTGGATGTCCTCCGGTCCGTCCGAACACGCCCCCGAAACCCGGCATTATCAGCAGCAGCCGTGCTGGCGGTTCGGCCAATTTCGCCCAACAGTAGGTTTTAAGTGTATTAGCGAGACCTTAATCCGATGGTGGTTTCCTGGCCCGCAGCAAGGCGAATGCTCCGCTTGGCGGATCGAAAGGATTCACCATTGTGACCACCGAACAGACGATCGTTCGCGCCAAGGTCGAGCTCTTGGAGCTCGCCAAGCAGCTTGGCAGCGCTTACACACAGGAAATCGCGCAAGTGGCGGCCAGCATCAAAGCAACGACAGCCAAGGAGCAAGTTGAGGTGGTCGGTGAATTACTGGACGTGTCAAATATCAAGCGCACGTTTCGCATGAAAGTAAACGATAAAATTATTCAAGGGAAGTTCGGAGACGCCATAAGCCTTGAAAGACCGGTGCAGCTTCCAAAAAGCTATCGGGCGACTTTGATTGTGCTACAAAAATTAGTATTTGATGATGAAAAAGAGGAGATCATTTATTTCTTGGTGTCCCTTGAATCGCCAGTGGGCACCGTCGAAGGTTAGATAGCGTGCTTGATGCGCCTACTTACGTAAGCAGCGACGACCGGGGAGCGTGACTATAATGCCGGGGTATAAAGGAAATACTTATCGGCCTATGATCGGTCTAATAGGCCGGGCAAACATGAACGACTTGGTAAAGAGCTGATGAGGGATCAATGCGCGCCCGTATTCGTGTAGCGCTCGCTTCGCTGGCCATGTCGGCGGGCGGCCTCGCCGGCTGCGGTTCGCTCGACAAGCAGAGCGACCCCACGACCGAGTGGCTGGTTCTGCCGGACCCTTCCCCGGCAAAAATAACGCCTAGCGAAGAGACAAGCGAGCCCTCCGCCCAGGACGGGCAATTGGGAACGAAGACGGCGGCCATTCCACCCGAGAAGAAGGACAAGTCGGCCCGCACGGCACGGCCGCAGACGGTCAAAGCTCCGAAGAAGCCGGTAGCGCCCGCGCGTGCCGCTGCCGCGGTGCAGCCGCAAACGCAAGCGCCCGAGCCGACATCAGCGCCTGCTCAAACTGAGCCGGTGCAACTTCCATGGCCGGCGGCGCCACAAGCCGGAACTTTCTCGCGCTGAGCGCCCGGGCGGGAGCCACAAGGCTCAAGAGGGGATGCCGGAAAAATCTGTCGAGCTCCGCCTCCCAAAATCTTTCCGGGCTCGCCTCCAAGGCGTCATGCCTTACCCTTATCGTTAATCCATTATTAACTTCCACGCGTTAATCACATTAACTTCCTGCTAAGATTTGAAAGCTGTCGTGACAAGCGCTCCCCGGTCCCCACAATTATTTCGTTTCCACGTTCGATCACTGGTTGCGTTTATACTCGCACTGTAGCCGCCGGTCACAGACCGGTTTGCAGAGTTGGACCTGAAGAGGCAGAGGAGGGTGGCAGGATGGCCAATGTCGTAGTTGTCACATCTGGTAAAGGCGGCGTCGGCAAAACGACGTCTACCGCTGCTCTCGGTGCTGCACTGGCGCAGGCGGGGCAGAATACGGTTGTCGTTGATTTTGACGTGGGCCTGCGCAACCTCGACCTGGTGATGGGAGCGGAGCGTCGCGTCGTCTTCGACCTGATCAACGTGGTGCAGGGTGGCGCGAAACTCTCACAGGCGCTCATTCGCGATAAGCGCGTCGACAATCTATGGCTTCTCCCGGCATCGCAAACCCGAGACAAGGATGCCCTTACAGAACAAGGTGTAGCGACTGTGATTGGTGAGCTGCGCACGCGGTTTGACTGGATTCTATGCGACAGTCCAGCCGGCATCGAGCGCGGCGCCACGCTGGCAATGCGGCACGCCGATGCCGCCGTTGTTGTTACGAATCCCGAGGTATCCTCTGTTCGCGATTCCGATCGTATTGTCGGGATGCTCAACTCAAAGACTGAGAAAGCGGAGAAGGGGGAATGCATCGCCAAGCACGTCCTAATCACGCGTTTTGATGCTAGCCGCGCTGCGCGCGGGGAGATGCTGAGCATTGGCGACGTCCTGGAAATTCTTTCGTTGCCATTGCTTGGCATCATTCCGGAGGACAAAGAGGTATTGCGCGCCTCCAACATGGGCGCGCCGGTCGTTCTTAACAGTCCTGCGAGCGCACCTGCCCATGCCTATATGGACGCTGCCCACCGCCTCATGGGCAACCAGATCGACATGGTCATCCCAAGCGAAAAGCGCGGCCTGCTCACCAAGCTGTTTGGACGGAGAGCGGCATGAATTGGTCGATGTTTTTCAAACGAGGCAACCCCTCCGCACCGGTTGCGTGCGAGCGGTTGCAGATCTTACTTGCGCACGAACGCTCGGAGATCGGGAACTCTAACCTGATTTCTACCCTCAGAGAGGAGATTCTGGCCGCCATCTCGCGTCATGTGGCAGTCGAACCAGACAAGGTGCAGGTCAAGATGGATCGCGGTCCGGTCATTTCCACTCTCGAAATTGAGGTTGAAATCCCGAACGGAGCGCAGGTGTCGCGGCTTGCCGCGAACGCCTGAGGAGAGTGCGCCCGTCAGGAGGCCGCGAAACCCGCCCTGTACCAATACGTGCTGAGGCGAGTTTGATGGCTGCGAGGTAGTTTTCGGGGTTTTTGTCGTAGCGCGTCGCGACGGCTCTGAAGTGCTTGAGCTTGTTGAAGAAGCGCTCGACCCGGTTACGATAGCGATAGATGAATGAGCTGAACGCCAGAACATGACGCCGGCGCGGCATGGGCTTGACGTTGGCCCAGGCACCGCGCTCGGCCTGGGTCTGGCGCAGCGCGTCGGAGTCATAGGCCGCGTCGG
>CAWIXM010000042.1:0-37221 GCA_963840055.1 uncultured Alphaproteobacteria bacterium
GGCATGGGTGACAACCAGTGATTTCTTCATGTTTTCCTCCTCTAAAATCCGGCATTCAGCTGCCGGTGAATTTTGGTTTGCGCTTCTCGCTGAAGGCGGCGATCCCTTCCTTGTAGTCGGCGGTTGGGCGCAGCTTCTCGTAGGCTTGACCCTCGATTTCGAAGCCTGCACTGAGGCTGCTGTCGTAAGCGGTGGCGAGCACGCGCTTGACCGTCTTGAGGCAAGCGCCGACATCTTCGTCAGGGTGCCGATCATCTCGTCGAGAATCTTGTCGAATCCGGCGCTGTCGTCGGCGACGCGCGTGATCAGGCCCCAGCTCACGCCTTCCGCGGCCGAGATGCGGCGCCCCAGCATCATCATGTCGGCAGCGCGCGTGAGACCGGCAATTCGCGCCACACGCTGGCTACCGCCGCTGCCGGGAATTTGCCCGAGCATGACTTCAGGTAGCGCGAGCAGAGTGTCCTTGGTCGCGATGCGGATATCGCAGGCCATGGCGAGCTCGAAGCCGACGCCCATGGCGTATTTTTCCATGACGCAGATTACCGGCTTCGGACAGCGCTGCGGCGCGGCGACGTTCCACGCGAGGTCGGACATGCCGTCGAGTTCAATGTCTGGAAAGGCTTTCACGTCGCCCCCCGACGTATAGGTGCCATTTTTGCCGCGGATCACGACGACGCGGACGTCCGGGTCCTGGCCGAATGCTTCCATGATCGCATTGATCTGGCTGCGGCCACGATAGGAGATTACGTTGAGCGGCGGCCGGTCAAGCCAAAGCGTGCCGACCTTGCGTTTGTCGTCGACCTCGTAGGACATGCCGTCGAGATTCCGCAAAACTGATGCACGCTGCTCGGCGTAATTCTTACTCATGAGTTTCAGTTTCCTTTCAGGTTGTGGTGCCGTTGTTTGCGAACGCCTCGTATTCCCCAGTTCGCAATTTCCGACGCAACAGCTTGCCGGCCGCAGACCGCGGGATGGCCTTGATGAAAACGAATTCCTTGGGACGCTTGAAACGGGCGAGGCCGCTCTTCAGACAGACTTCATCAAGCTGCTCCGCGGTGAGCCCGCCGATGGCCGGCTCGATGAATGCGACCACTTTCGCGCCGAGCCGCTCATCCGGCACGCCGATGACGGCACAGCCGGCGACCAGCTTGCTGCGCGCCAGCGTATCCTCGATCTCTTCGGGATAGATGTTCTCGCCCCCGCTGATGATCATGTCGTCAACGCGACCAACCACGAACAATTCGCCATCCTCGTCGAACTTGCCGAGATCGCCGGTGCGGTACCATGGGCCCTGGATCGCCCTGGCATCGGCATCCGGCCGCTTCCAATAATTCTTGAAGGCTTCCGGGCTGCGCATGCTGGCGACGATCTCGCCCGACACACCCGGCGGCAGATTGATTTCGATGTCGTCGTCACGCGACGGCGAGACCACGCGGATGATCTGGTTCATGCCGGCGCGGCCGGCACAACCGGGCTTGCGGTCGAGGTGATCGCAATAGCTGAACGTGTAGATTTCGCTGGAGCCGTAATAGTTGACGAACAGTTCGGGCTTCAGTTGATCGAGCAGTCGTTCGATCAAGGCGGGCGTCATCGTCATCCCGGCATAGCCGACGCGCGATAATGAGCTGAGATCATAGGAATCGAATTTCGAATGACGCAGCACGTCATGGAACATAGTGGGCACGAGATAAAGCGTCGTCAGCCGCTCGCTCGAAACCAGCCGCAGCACCTCCTCCGGCTCGTAATTTGGCAGGCACACCATGCGGCCGCTGAGCAACGCCGAAGCCAACAGGATGCGCACGCCCATGGTATGGAAGAACGGCATCACGCCGAGGCATGAATCGCCTTGCCGGTATTGGTTCTGCGCGAGGTGCGCGATCGAGGCGGCGAGCTCGTTGCGATGATTGCGCGGCACTCCCTTCGGCCGACCGGTGGTGCCGGAGGTGTAAAGCATCAGGCAGGTGGAGAACTCGTTCACTCGCGCCGGGCCGTCGATGGCGGGCGCCTCCAGCAATCTGGCGAAGGCCCTGCCCTCCCCCTTGCCATCAGCGGCGATGATCACGCGGTTCGGATCGATGTGGAGCGACGCTGTTGCCTGCGCGGCGGCGCCCGAGGACCCGTCGAAGGCGACCGCGGCGGCCTCGGCGTCTTCCAGGCAGTAGCGAATTTCCTCCGCGCTTGCCCGCCAACTCACGGGCGTGAAGATGATGCCGAGCATGTGGCTCGCCCAATAGAGCGTCGCCATCTCGTAGCGGTTACGCATCACGACGACGAGATGATCGCCCTCGTGCAAGCCCATCGCGCGCAAGCCACCGGCGACGGTTCTGATCTCGCCATACCAGTCGGCATAAGTGAGCCGCTTGTTGCCGTCGACGAAAGCCTCTTGGCGCGGCCGGCGCAGGACCGATACGGCAAATGCGCTTCCAAGATCCATCGCTATGAACCTCTCCTGATATCGGCTGCCGCTTCGAGTATGGCGGCAACAATCGACGCATAACCGGTGCAGCGGCAGATGTGTCCTGACAACATGTCACGCGCCTGTGCCTCGGTCGGCGCCGGCCTTTCCTCGAGGAACTGCGTCACCGAGCATAGGATGCCGGCGGTGCAGAAACCGCATTGCAGCGCCTGCTGCCTGGCAAAAGCGCGCTGAACCACGTTCAGCGCGTCGCCGTCGGCGAGCCCTTCCACCGTGACAATTTCGGTGCCATCCGCCTGCACCGCGTACTGCGTGCAGCTGCGCACGGCGCGTCCATCAACCAGCACCGTGCAGGCACCGCAAACACCGTGCTCGCAGCCGACATGCACGCCGAACGCCTGCAGTTCGTGGCGGAGGAAATCGCTCAACAGCATGCGGGGCTCGGCCTGGCCGGTCCGGCGTTGCCCGTTCAGCATCAACGTGATCGTGACGCGCTGGTCGGCGGCATGATGGACGGTCGTCATTGCGGACGCCCCCCAAGCTGCCTCGCCTTGGCGAGTGCTTCGTCGAACACCTGCGCAACCAACACCCTGGTGAGCGCGAGCCGGAATTCGGCGCTCGCCGCATGATCGTCCATCGCCGTCACATGGGCGCAGACGTATTCGGCGAGCTCTCCGCCGACCTGGTCCGGCGCGCGGCCGCAAAAATCGCGCACTGCGGGTACGACCGGCCGATTTTCCACGCCGCCGACACCGAGCGACAAATCCGCGAGCCGGCCGTCCGGCCCGAGCCGCACATGACAGCCCGCGGCGGCGATGGCGAAATCACCGTGGCGCTGCGCGATTTCGGCGAAGGCGCAACCGGTGTTAGGCGGCGTGCGCGGCCACTCGAGCGCGGTGATCATCTCGTCGGGCTGGCGTGCCGTCGCCAACGCGCCGAGGAAGAAATCGGTCGCCTTCACCCGCCGCTCGCGCCGGCGCGACTGCAACACGACCGTGCCGCCGCAAGTGCATAAGGAGAGCGGGATTTCCGCGCTCGGATCGGCATGCGCCACCGAACCACCCAGCGTCCCGCGATTGCGGGTCTGGAAATGGCCGACCCAAGGCAGCGCCATCGCCAGCAGCGGTAATTCGCGGCCGATGACGTCGGAGCGCAAGGCGTCGCGCTGCACCACGCCGGCGCCGGTCACCACCACATTGCCAGTGACCGTAATCGATTTCAGCGCCTGGATGCGCGAGATATCGATCACCGCGCGGGGGCGCACCAGCCGCATGTTGAGCATCGGTCCGAGCGTCATGCCGCCGGCGAGCACCGCCGCTTCCTCGCGCATGTCGGAGACCAGCGCGAGCGCTTCCGGCACGGTCTGCGGGCGATGATAGTCGAAGGCGACGGGTTTCACGGCTCGCCTCCGTGCCGCCCGAACCAAGACAGCAGCTTGGCCAGCAAGCGGCGCCAGCCTTTGCGGCTTTGCGGCGCGATGCGCCGCTCCAACGCACCAAAGAACTGCTTGATCAGATAGCGGGTAACCGTCCCGAGCATCCGCTGGCCGACCGCGGCGACCTTGCCGCCCACGTCGGCTTCATATTCATAACAGAGCCGCGTGCATCCATCCGGCTCCGCCTGCAACGTTACAAGTCCGGAGCCGGCGCCGAAGCCGAGCGCACCGGAAGCCTTGCCGACTAGGCGGACCGAACGTCCTTCCTGCTTGTCGCGCATCTCGATGATGGCGTCATAAGCGCCGCGGATGCCGGCCACGCCGACCACCACCTGCGCGGAATATCGGTCGGGCGCGTCCTGCCGCAGGCTTTGACAACCGGGAACGATAGCCGCCAGTTCCTGCGGATCGATCAGGCGCCGCCAGACCTCGTCGACCGACGCCGACAGCAGCACTTCGCCACTGCCGGTCAGCGCACCCCTCTCACGCGCTTGCGGCGCGCTTTCCGCCGTCGTCGCCGCCGCCTGCGGCCTGGCCGTTGCATCCTTCCCATTGGCCAGCGCCCACAGTCGTTGGAGATTGAGCGGCAGTGAAATATCATCGCGCCCGAGCGCGTCGGCAACCGCATTGGCGAGCGCGGCCGGCGTCAGCATCGAGCTGCCATCACCCATGCCCTTGGCGCCGAGCGCATTGATCGGCGAAGGAGTTTCCACGTGACCGATCTCGACCGGCGGCACTTCCACCGCGGTCGGGCAGCGATAGTCGGCGAAGGTGCCGGCCAGGAAGTTGCCCCGCGCGTCATAGGCAAGCTCTTCGAACAATGCCGCGCCCAAGCCATGCACGAAGCCGCCATGTACTTGGCCTTCGACGATCTTGGGGTTGAGCTGGGTGCCGACATCATGCACCGATGCATAGCGGTCGATGCGCAGCGCCCCGGTCTTGGCATTGATCTCGATCGCGGCGACGTCGATCACAAAGCCGAAGGTCGCCGCCGAGGCAATGCGGTCCTTCGCGTCGGGCGAAGCCAGCACCGGCGGCGAGACGAAGGCGGCTTCCAAAATTCCGGGCGCCACATTGTCCGGCAACCCGGCCGGATCCCAATGGGCGCGCAAAGCGGCCTTGCGGAACGGGATGCCCTTGTTCGAGTGACCGCGCACCCGCGCGAAGCCGGCGAACAATTCGATCTCCTCAGGCAGCACGTCGAGCGCTTGCGCCGCCAGCACCTTGATCTTTGCCGCAACCTGCTCGGCCGATTTGGCGATGGCGTCGACGACGATCGCTGAGAAGCGATTGGAATAATTGCCCGATGCGATGGACCAGGCACTGGTCAATGTATCGATTTCGGTGATGACGTCGATGTCCTCGGGGCGCAAGCCGAGTGCGTCGGCGACGATCTGCGCCGCCACGGTGGCGTGACCCTGCCCGTTCGGCGTGCTGCACAGCCGCAGCGTCACTTGCCCGCTCGGATCGACCGAGATCACCGCGCTGGCATTGGCGCCCGATTTGCGGTCGGTGCGGTCGCGCTCTTCCGCCGTCTGCGCCAGCGACACATATCGCTGTCGTCAACCGCACGCGTCGCAAGGCCGATGTCACCATGCACCCGCTGATCGACGAAGAGCTTGTCCTAGTCGAACGCGGCACGGCGAAGGGCAATCTGAAGCCAATTCCGTTCGCGCATCTCAAGCAGCTTGACCTGGTGCTTCCCTCGCGCCGACACGGCATCCGCAACATTGTCGACCATGCCGCCGAGGAAATCCGCATCCAGATCACGCCGCGGATCGAGGTCGATGCGCTGGCGCCGACGCTGAAGCTTGTCTCCGAAAGCAGCCTAACCACGGTGTTGCCGGCGATCGTCGCCCGCCGATCAACCGCGCAGCTGCCCGTGCAAACGCGGCGCATCGTCGAGCCCGTGCTCAAGCGCCAACTCGTCTATGTCTTTCGCTCCCAACGCCCGTTATCGCGCATCTTCATCGCCTTCATCGGCATTCTCGGCGAAGAGCTCAAACGCGGGGCGGCGCCAAGCAGCCCGCCTAAACGGACCGCGTCGGCCAGCCGCTGATCGACGCGCTCCAATAGGCCGAGGCTGTCGGACCGGCGGCCAGTCCGCTCGTCGGCGCTAAACCGACGTCTCGATGGCGGCTTGGAAACGACGCGAGTGACCCACAGCGGTCCTAGGACAGGTCCGCATGCTGCAACGCAGCCTGCGTGCTTTGGCAAGCCAGTTTTCGCGAACATGCTTTCAGGCATGCACACTGATCCGTGTGACCCCTACCGTGACGCCTATTTAACGCCAGTGGTCGCGGATTAACTCGGCGTAATCATCCAGAGCCAAGGCGCAGGAGACTGCACACGTGGGGTGGTCGGGCTGTTCGCCAGGCGCTCCGAACAACACATGCAACGCGTCGCCGACGATCTTTGCGACCGTCCCTTCATGGGCGAACACGATGTCCGTCATTCCTGAGAGATAGTCGTTGAGAAGCGGCCCAAGCACGTTCGGCTCAAGCGTCTCGACAAGCGTGGTAAAATCGGCAATGTCGGTGAACAGCGTCGCAATCTCGCGACGCTGTCCACCAAGATCGATCGCATCCGGGTCCCCGACAAGGCGTTGGGCGAGATTGGGCGAGAAATAACGCGAGAGCGAGGCATAGGCTCGCTCGGCCTGCAATTGTCGCCGCCGGGCCTCGCGCAAGAATTCCACGTGCCGAATGGTCTTGGCGATGGTTGCTTCGAGATCGAGAAAATCGATGGGTTTGATCAGGAAATCGAACGCGCCGCAATTCATCGCCGTGCGAATATTAGCCATGTCGCCATAGGCCGAGACAACGATGGTCGAGAGCTTTTCCTCTTTCTCCTGGAGTTTCTGGAGGAGCGACAATCCGTCCATCCTCGGCATGTTAATATCGGTCACCACCATGTCGATGTCGCGGTTTGCCTCCAACGTAACCAATGCCTCGACGCCGTCGCGAGCGAACAGAAATTCAACCTTACCTTCACGGATCTGGTGCCGAAATTTTTGGACCAACAAGCCTTCCAAGTCCGGCTCGTCGTCGACAACCAGAATTCGCGCGGTCATGCGGTGGGCCCGACGCGCATGTCAATTTCATCCCGGACGATCGTAAAATCGAGCGGCTTGGTCAGAAAAGCGTCAGCGCCGTTGGCCAGCGCCTTGCGCCTGGTGTCGGCATCACCATAGGCGGTGATCATGATGACCGGAACGCCCGGTCGCGCCGCCTTCGCCTTGGGCAAGAGATCAAGACCGCTCATCCCTGGCATATTGATGTCGGATAGGATCAGGATGAGCGAAGTATCCTTGTCGCACTCAGCGATGCGCTGAAGCGCTCCCTGCGCCGATTGCGCAAACTCCATCGCAAAGCGGCCGTCCCGCAGGTCGCGGCGGAAATGCTGACGGAACAGCAGCTCAACGTCGGGCTCGTCGTCCACCACGAGAATGAGGAAGCTCACTGACGTTCTCCCGGTTGGGCACCAGACGCAGCAGAACGCGGCAATACAATCTTGAACTCGGTGAATTCGCCAGGCTGCGTATCGACTTCGATGGAACCGCCATGTTGTTTCACGATGATGTCGTAACTAAGCGAAAGGCCGAGACCCGTCCCCTCACCAGGCGGCTTGGTTGTGAAGAAGGGATTGAACAATTTGTCTCCGACCTCGGGCGGGAATCCCGGTGCCGTTGTCCCGTATCCTGATCTCCACGCTGTCGCCGAAATCTTTGGTCATAGCGGTCAGGGTGGGCTCATAATCCCCGCTGTTCGCCTCGGCCTTCCGCTTCGTCGCAGCATAGAAGCCATTGGAGATCAAATTGAGCAGCACCCGGATAATCTCCTGGGGGAATACATCCACCTTGCCGGCGGCTGGATCGAGCGACTGTTCCAGCGTGATATTGAAGCCCTGCTTGGCCGCACGCGCGCCGTGATAGGCGAGATTGAGGCTCTCCGCGACCAGGGCGTTTATGTCGACCGGCCGATGTTCTCCCAACTCCTGCCGGGAATGCAGCAGCATGTTCTTGACGATCGAATCGGCGCGTTTGCCATGCTCGACCACCTTGCCCAGGTTGCCTTTGAGCATGTCGGCAAGCTCGGTGATCTGTGCCTTGACCTTGTCATCGAAGCGAGGGGCCTGTAACGCCTCCTCGAGTTCGCCGATGAGTTCGATGCCGAGCGACGAGAAATTGTTGACGAAATTGAGCGGGTTCTTGATTTCGTGGGCGATGCCGGCGGTCAATTGCCCGAGCGAGGCGAGCTTCTCGGTCTGCACCAAGCGGTCCTGCGCGGCCCGCAAGTCCTCCAGCGATTTTGCCAATTCGCGCGTGCGCGCCTCAACGCTGTCGAACAGGCGCACGTTCTCGATGGCGATGGCGGCCTGGTCGGCAAAGGTCTGTGCCGTCTCGATCTGCCTGTCCGTGAACGGCTGAACGTCCGGACGCGTCAGGACAAGGACGCCGATCGCTTCGCCCTCGCGCAGCATGGGAACGGCGAGAATGGTGCGGTAGTCCCCCAGGCTCTTCGCCGCAAATGTATAATTGGGGTCGGCTTCGACGTCGGGAATATGAATGATCCGACCTTCCAGCAAAGCGCGTCCCGAGGCCAACCCCGATGTCGGCTCGATCGGCATGTCTTTTACGGCTTCCATAAATTCCTGAGATAAACCGTAAGCCTCGGTGAGATATAGGCTATCGCCTTTCTGCCGGATAATATTGGCTTTGTCCGCCTCACACAGTCGGGCGGCCAATTCGACGAGCGCCTGCAGCACCGTCGGTAAGTCAAAGGCGGAGCGGCTGATGACCTTGAGGACGTCGGCAGTCGCAGTCTGTTGTTGCAGTGAATAGGTTAGCTCGCGCGTGCGCTCCGCGACCTTGTGCTCCAAGCCAGCATAGGATTCCTGGAGCTTGCCGGCCATTTCATTGAACTGATCAGCAAGCGCTTCAAGCTCATCGCCCGTTTTCACCGAAATCCGCTGACCAAGGTCGCCGCCGCCGATGCGCGCAGCACCTGCGCGCAACGCCCGGATAGGGCCGACCATTCGCCCAGCAAGAAAAACACCCGCGAAAACCGCTAAGAACAGCGCCGCCAGCAGAACCCAAACGAGCCGCAATAACGCCGCCCGGAGCGGCGCATTGGCCTCCTTGGCCGGAAGCTCGGTAAACATCAGCCAGCCGAGTGGGGAGATTGGCGCATGAGCGGTAAGGACTTCCTGGCCTTAAAGGTTATCCGCTTCTTGCACCTGCTCGCCACTCTCGCGCGCCGCCTTGATCTGCGCCAATCGCGACATGTCGGTGTTGCGCAGCACCAGGCTGATGTCGGGATGCGCCACGAGCCGACCTTGCGCATCGACCACATAGGCATAGCCGCGCTGACCGACCTTAATCTGAGAGACCACGTCCCAGACGAACTTGAGATTGACCTCGGCGATGCTGACCCCGGCGTGACGCCGGGGGCCAGCGATTGCAAGCGTCATATAGGGCTCGGACCCCCGGTGGAAATAGATCGGACCGTAATAGACTTTATGCGCTACGGCTTCTGTAAATTTTGCCTCCTTCGAGAAGTCGGTGCCGCTGTCGACTACGTCCATGGCGATGCGTGACACCCGCAGACGTTCTTTTCCGGAACCGTCGAGTTGCGAGAACTCAGTAATCGCCGGCACCTGCCGCAGCAGCCGCAGCGCGTCGAAACGCCGTTGCCCGATCGATCCCCCCGACCACGGCAGCAGCGCAGTCCAACCAAGCTGGCTCTCGATCTCTTTGATGAACTGGCTGATCTTGGCGGCGGCCGCTTCGGCCTGCTCGTGCTGGATACGGACCAGCGCCGACTTGTGGTCCTGATAATAGAAGTACACCTCGAATATACCGCTGGCTAACAGCGCCAAACACACCACGCTGACGAACAAAATGACATACTTGAAGAACAGCCGGTTACGCACCTTGGAGGCGAGAGCTCCGAAAGTTATAAAATCTTCTGCCTCGCGCCCTCCACCCATTGGAGGGGCGTCGGGACGTACCGGTCGACTACGATCCTGCATCAGCATCGCCACTGCGACAGCAAAGCCGCCACGCAACTCGCGCCGATATCGTCAGCTGCCCTGTGCCGCAGATCATGCCAGTTGACGGGACAAAGGTGACCTAAAATCGAGCTTCTCTTTACTCCGGGCACCGTGATCAAGTATCACGACTTGCGGTGGCCAAACTCGGGCAAAAGGTAACGTCCTCGTGACCTGCTAAACGGTAAATCTGTACTGCCAATCTTGGTGTATACGTCCTGGCCTTCAATCTCACCCGCGTTATGAACATGCTAGGCCGTGTTGACGGTTTTTGACAGAGGAATCGAGTTTTAATTCAAGGCTGCCTTTCTGAAGGAGGCAGCATTGAGTCGCGGCGATCTGACGGACGCGCAATGGCGGATTCTTGATCCCTTTCTCCCCGACCGTGGCGAGCGCGGCCCGGAGATCGAAGACAAGCGACGCACGGTCAACGGCATTTTATGGGTGCTGCGCACCGGCGCCCCCTGGCGCGACATGCCGGAACGGTACGGCTATTGGAATTCTGTGTACGTGCGCTTCTCGCGCTGGAGCAAGCTCGGGGTGTGGGACGCGGCGTTCGAAACCTTGGCAAGTCTGGGGCCTCCGGCCGACGAGGAACATGCCATCAATTCCACGATTGTGCGGGCGCACCAGCATGCAGCCGGCGTAAAAGGGGGAATCAAAGTCAGGAGGCGCTCGGCCGTTCGCGGGGCGGCTTCTCGACCAAAGTCCACCTCCGCACCAACGCCAAAGGGGACCCGCTGACTTTCGATGTGACACCCGGCGAGGCGCACGAAGTCAAAGGCTACGATGCGCTGATGGAGCTTCACGATGTCGATCCCGACAGGCTTCTCGGCGACAAGGGTTACGATAGCGATGAGATTCGCGACGATCTGACCGACCGCGGCATTGACCCCGTCATCCCACCGCGATCAAACCGCAAGACGCCGATCAATTACGACCGCGAAGCCTACAAGCGCCGGAATCTCATCGAGCGGTGCGTCAACCGCCTCAAACAATTCCGTCGCATCGCCACTCGCTACGAGAAAACCGCCAGGGCCTATCTGTCGATGCTATGTATCGCCTCAACAATGCTCTGGCTGAAAACTGTCAACACGGCCTAGTCGGCTGCGTCAACTAATTTGAAAGGATTGGATGATTCGCTTCCGTCGCAATTCGAGCGACGGAGGCGAGCATGGCTGCAAAGGATATTGCGGTAAAGAAGTATGTGGTGCGGCTGGGCGCGGAGGAACGCGAGCAATTGCAAGCGCTGATCCGCAAAGGAAAGAGCCCAGCGAAGCGCTTGTTGAAGGCGCGCATTCTGTTGAAGGCCGATATCTCGGCGGCCGGTGAGGGGTGGAGCGACAGCCGGATCATCAAGGCCTTGGACACCAGCGCGGCCATGATCTACCGGGTGCGCAAGCAATTGGTGGAAGAGGGCTTCGAAGCGGTGTTGAGCCGCAAGCCCCGCATGACTCCACCAGTCGCTGCGATTTTCGACGGCGAGAAGGAAGCCAAGCTGATCGCCCTGGCGTGCTCCAAGCCGCCCAAGGGACGTGCCCGCTGGACGTTGCGGTTGTTGGAGAACAAGGTCGTGGAACTCGGCATCGTCGAGCGCGCAAGCAACTCCACGATCGGGCGCACGCTCAAAAAAACCGCCTCAAGCCGCATCGCCGGCAATGCTGGGTCATTCCGCCGAAGGCCAACAGCGCCTTCGTAGCCGCAATGGAAGATGTGCTCGCAGTCTACACGCGGCCACGTGATCCCGATCGGCTGCTGGTGTGCCTGGACGAGACCTCAAAGCAACTCATTGCCGAGACGCGCATGCCGATCCCAATGAAACGAGGACGCCCAGCCCGCGTCGATTACGAGTACGAGCGCAACGGCACCGCCAACCTGTTCATGTTGTTCGCGCCGCTCGAAGGCTGGCGCCACGTCGAGGTGACGGACCGCCACACTGCCTTAGACTATGCTCACGTCTTGAAGGATTTGGCTGATCGTCACTTCCCGCACGTCAAGACCATCGTGCTGGTCCAGGACAATCTCAATATCCACAGCAAGGCATCGCTCTACCAGGCCTTTCCGGCGTCCGAGGCCAGGCGGCTGGTCGAGCGCTTCGAATGGCACTAAACGCCCAAGCACGGCAGTTGGCTTGACCTCGCCGAATCCGAACTCGGGGTTCTATCCACCCAATGCCTCGATCGGCGCATTCCCGACAAACAGACCCTCATTGAGGAAATCGCCGCCTGGGAAAACCACCGCAACGCCCATCACACCAAGGCAGACTGGCAATTCACAACCAAAACTGCCCGTGTCAAACTTAAACACCTATACCCTTCAATCTAGCTGAATCAACCGACTAGGTTGCTGGCCGCTATTGGCCGCGATGCGAGCATAGCCAAAACCGCGAAACGGCTCGCATCGCCACCTCGGATACTTCTGACCTCTTCCTCCAAAGCGTTTTGACACGGCCAAGACCCAATTGCGACATTATTGTCATTCCGTTCGGCGTGCACAAAGCCGTGCCATGGAGTAGGCTTCAACCGTAGTGCCTTTCTGGTTGCGGAGAAAGCAATGCGGCGGCGTGCATTCATCAAAATAATTGGCGGTATGGCGGTCGGATGGCCGCTCATGGCAAGTGCGCAGTTGCAGGGAATGCCTGTCCTTGGGTTCATGAGTGCACGCTCGCCGGAGGAGTCTAAATATGTGCTTGCCGCCTTTCATAAAGGCTTGGAAGAAGGCGGTTTTGTCGACGGTCGGAACGTGAGGATTGAGTACCGCTGGGGACGCGGCGACTACAGCCGGATGCCGGCGATCGCAGCCGAATTGGTCAATCTCCGCGTTAATGTGCTGACTGCCACGGGCGGCGATGCCTCCGCGCGCGCCGCGAAGGCCGCGACATCAGCAATCCCGATCTTGTTCGTGATTGGTGGCGATCCGATCGAGGCCGGCCTGGTAAAAAGCTTCAACCACCCGGGCGGCAACGCGACTGGGTTTGTCATTTTCAGCGGCGACATGGAAGCAAAGCGGCTCGATCTGTTGCGTGATATCGTGCCCGGCGTTTCCGTCTTCGGCGTACTCGTCAATCCGAACTTCCAGCCCGCTGTGCGGCAGTTGCGCGATATCGAAGCCGTTGCGCCGAGGATCGGCCGGCGCATTTTTATTGCAAAGGCCACCACCGATACCGAGTTGGATGATGCCTTTGCCGCCCTTGTGAGGGAGCGCGTTGGCGCGCTTGCGGTCGCGTCCGACCCCTTTTTTGATACGCGCCGCGCCCGCATCATCGCGTTCGCCGCAAAGCATAAGCTGCCCGCCATCTACCAATTCCGCTCATATGCCGTGGACGGTGGCCTGATCAGTTACGGGCCGAGCATCACTGATGCATACCAGCAAGTGGGCATCTACAGTGGGCGTGTCCTCAAAGGAGCGAAGCCCGCCGACCTGCCGGTCTTGCAACCGACGAAGTTCGATTTCGTGATTAACCTCAAGACCGCGAAGGCGCTTGGCCTCACCGTGCCGCCGATGCTGCTCGCGCTCGCCGACGAGGTGATCGAATGAGGCGGCGCGAGGTTCTCACGCTATTTGTCGGGGCGACGATCGCGCTGCCCTGGCCCCTGGGCGCAGAGGCGCAGGAGACGGGCGAGGTCAAGCGAGTAGGCTTTTTGCGCGTCGGTCCGCCTCCCTCAGCGTGGATCGAGGGCCTGCGGCAAGGACTGCGGGAGCTCGGCTATATTGAGGGGCGCAACATTGCCATTGAGTTCGGTTTGGCGTCGAGTGTGGCCCAGGTCCCTGACATTGCGGCCAAGCTGGTCGGTCTCAAGGTGGACGTTATCTTTGCCTCCGGAACACCACCGGTGCTGGCGGCTAGGGATGCCGCGGGCACAATCCCCGTGGTATTTGTGGCCGCTATCGATCCCGTGGCGACGGGGCTGGTCGCGAGCCTCGCCCGCCCAGGGGGGAAGGTCACAGGACTTACCAACACCCAAGCGGATATTATGGGGAAGCAATTTCAGCTGCTCAGTGAGCTGCTTCCCAACCTCTCCAGGGTCGCGGTCGTGTTGCGCGCGACCAGTAAGGCAAACGACCGGTATTTGGAGGAGGCCGAGACCGCGGCACGCACCTTGGGAGTTTCACTGCAACGGTTGACCCTGAGTGCCCCAAGAGACCTCGAAGAGATATTCAGTGCGGCGCAGGGGGCGAGCGCGGTCGTCATGCCGGATGACGCCGTGTTCACAGCCAATCGAACCCAAATTGTAGAGTTGGCCCTCAAGAACCGACTTCCGGTCATATACAGCAATAGAGAGTTTGTAAGCGCCGGCGGCCTCATCTCGTATGGACCGAATACGACGGACTTATACCGGCGCGCGGCGGATTACGTTGACAAGATTCTGCGGGGGACCAAGCCTGCCGATTTGCCGGTCCAGCAGCCGACCAAATTCGAGCTGGTCGTCAACCTTAAAACCGCTAAGGCACTCGGGTTGGAAGTCCCACCTACGTTGCTCGCCCGCGCCGACGAGGTAATCGAATAGACCGTGTGGTTGCTGCACTGCATAAGTCCGGAATTGGCACATCGCTGCCAATTCAGCATGTCCGCTGCTACGATGAGTTTGAAGGGATAAGCGGACCTGTCGCGAACGCCGGGAAAACGACGCAAGTGACCCAAAGCCGCCAGCCACTTTAGCCAAAAGAAGGGCTTCGCCATGATTGTCGAACTCGTAACGTTCAAGACCCCCCGGGGTTGGGATCGTGCGCGGGTGCTTGAGGATGCCAAGCACACCGTTCCGAAATGGGCGGCGAATCGCGATCTGTTGCGCAAGCACTTCCCTTTAGGGATCGGCGATGATGCCGGCTTAAGCGTGGGTATCTACATCTGGCCTTCAGTCGAGGCGGCGCAAAGGGCCCATGATGCGGAATGGCGCGAGAGCGTGAAAAGGCGTTCGGGCGGCTATCCGACAATTCAGTATTTCGACCTTTTTCTGCTGATTGATAACGAACACGGACGAGTAACCGAATGGGAGGCTGACGGCGAGGCCCATGAGCTCGATCCGCTAATCACTTTGAGTTCGCTGGCGTCTAGCTCCGCTCGATCCGACTGGCACCCCTCGCCAGCTCCACTGCCGAAGAAAAAGTGGCAGCAAGCCTGACTGCCACATATTCGTTGACCAACTCGGCCGCCTAAGCGCTCCTTGGCTCTTTCTCGACGCCGTCATAACGCCAGGGTCATTTGCCGATCGTCGTCGCTTGCGCTTTCGCCGAGCGAGGAGAGCGAGGAGAGCGAGACGCCGATCAAGCGCACCTTCTTCGGCATCGGAAACTCGGCCGCGAGCAGGTCCGCGCCGACCGCGGCGAATGTCGCGCGGTCGGCAATCGGCCTGGAGCTTGTGTGGCTGCGGGTGATGATCTGAAAGTCCGCGAACTTCACCTTCAGCGTGACGGTCCGGCCGCGCACGCCCGAGCCTTCGCAGTAGCGCCAGACCTTGTCGACGAGCGGCTCGAGCTCGGCCCGCATCTCGTCGAGGTTTTCGAGATCGCGCGCGAACGTGTTTTCGGCGCCGACCGATTTGCGGACGCGATCGGCGCGAACCGGCCGCTCGTCGATGCCCCGACAGAGGTTAAAATAATATGCGCCGGCCTTGCCGAAATGCGCCTGCAGAAAAACCTCGTCCTTCGCTTTCAAGTCGAGCGCGGTGAAGATCCCGAGCCGGTTCATCTTCGCGGCGGTCGCCGGCCCAATGCCGTGGAAGCGCTCCACCGTCAGCGCTGCGACGAAGCCCGGCCCCATGACAGGCGTGATGACGAACAGCCCGTCGGGCTTGCGGTGGTCGGAGGCGAGTTTCGCCAGGAACTTGTTGTAGGAAACGCCGGCCGACGCCGTCAGCCCGGTCTCGGCGCGTATCTTCGCCTTGATCAGCCGCGCGATCTCCGTCGCCGTCGCGATGCCCTGCAAATTCTCGGTCACGTCGAGATAGGCCTCGTCGAGCGACAACGGCTCGACGATCGGCGTGTATTCCGCAAAAATCGCGTGGATTTGCCGCGAGACCTGCTTGTACACCTCGAAGCGCGGCCGCACGAAAATGAGTTCCGGACATTTCCGTCGCGCCGTCACCGAGGGCATCGCGGAGCGCACGCCGAATTTGCGCGCTTCGTAGCTGGCGGCGGCGACCACGCCGCGTTCGCGCGACCCGCCGACGGCGACGGGCTTGCCCCGAAGGTCGGGATTGTCGCGTTGCTCGACCGACGCGTAGAACGCGTCCATATCGACGTGGATGATCTTGCGCATGGCGGCTTTGCTCGTGGCAAAGCCCATTCTAGCAGACGGAAAGCAAGCACAGCGCTCAGGTTACAGCGGGACACAGAGCCCCCTGCCTTCTCCATCGTCGCGCGGAGGTGACCGGCCTTGTGTTCGGCGAGCAACGCGGTTTTGCATCCTTAGGCGATGGGTTTGTCCGATGCCCTCCCCTTCCGGCCCGGCCTGACCCTCGGCAATATGCACGGAGCCGCCAGCGACAAGCGCTAACGCATGAAAGGCGTGAGGGGACTTCGCCTCCCTTCTGGGCCTCCGTTGAGCGGATATCGGAGCCTGTCGCGCCCGACCGTTGGCGTCGATCAAGACGAACGCGGGCGGCAGCCGAAATGCGGGGCTCGATGAAGCGTTACGGCCTCTGACGAACACGTGGCTAACCGGGTGACAAGCCCGCAATTAACCATATTCATCGAAAGTACACGCTAAACTCGCATGCATTTCATAATGGAGAGAGATTTTTAGCCTGCATTACCATCGGCGGTTAGCTCGGGCATGAACGATTTCCTTTTAATCCGGCGAAATCTGTTTCGAAACCGCCTACGCGCCGTGCTGATGCTCGTCGCGATTACGATCGCGTTTGCGATTTTCGGCGTGCTCGCGGCTTTCGAACGCACTTTCGAAGATGGGCAGAACAGCTCGGAGGACGACCGGCTGGTCGTCGTTAACAAAATAAATTTCACCCGCCCGCTGCCGGTTGCCTATTACGACTATGTGCGTCGAATAGAGGACGTTCGTGAAGCGTCATATGCGGTTTGGTTCGGCGGCTCTTACCAAGACCCGAAGAACCGCCTGATCGTGGTGGTCGTCGAACCCCAGACCTATGTCAGGGTTGTTGATACCGACTTCGACTTGACCCCAAAGATGCGTGAAGCGTTTCTTCGCGACCGTACTGCCGCGCTGGTCGGACAAGCGATGGCGAAGAGATGGGGTTGGAAGGTCGGTGACCGTATCCCAATTGCGAGTAGTTTCCATGTCCAAAAAAATGGGTCGCGCACTTGGGACGTGACGATCGTTGGCATTTTCGACAAGCGGAAGCCTTATATCGGTACCAACCGGATGATCTTTCGGTACGACTATTTTAACGAGACACGTGCGTTCGGAAAAGATACGATTGGCTGGATATTCTTGCGTGTTAGATCGCGTGCTGATGTGGAGCGCGTCGCCAAAGCGATCGATAGGGAGTTTGCCAACTCGTCGTATGAGACGACAACCGAAACTGAAAAGGCGTTCAATAAAGCGTTCGCAACCCAATTCGGAAATATTGCCCTGCTGGTCCAACTCATTGTAGGGGCCGCCTTCGCCATAATTCTTTTGATTGTCGGGAGTACGATGGCGACCGCCGTGCACGAGCGCTCGCGGGAAATTGCCCTGCTGAAAGCGCTTGGCTTCTCCAAAGGTCGGGTGCTCCGGCTCGTTCTCGGAGAGACCCTTCTGTTGGCGTTCGTAGGCGGCATTCCCGGTCTTCTAATCGCTTCGCTTGTGCTTATGAGCGAGCGGGACAGCTTGATCAGGTTTATGCCGGGGATAAGCCTTGATACGTCAATTTTTTTGTTAGGGCTAGGCCTCATGGCCGGCCTTGGTCTTGCTGCCGGCATAGTACCGGCGCTAGGCGCCTTCCGTCTCAAGCCGGCCCAGGTACTGTCAAGATAGAGTGGGCGCCTTGCCGGTGGCCGGCCGCTCACGGCCGGCCGCCGGACGGCATCGCGGAGCGCACGCCGAATTTGCGCGCTTCATAGCTGGCGGCGGCGACCACGCCGCGCTCGCGCGATCCGCCGACGGCGACGGGCTTGCCCCTGAGCTCGGGATTGTCGCGTTGCTCGACCGACGCGTAGAAGGCGTCCATATCGACGTGGATGATCTTGCGCATGGCGGCTTTGCCCGTGGCAAAGCCCATTCTAGCAGACCCCCTCGGCCGGCAACGCCGTGTTCGTTACCGCAGACCCTCGCTTATCGGCTCGCCGAAATTCGACCGGTATTTCCAAGCTGGCCTTGAGGGGCTAGAGCGAATTCCGTTCCGGTGGAATCGGAATTCGCTCTTGTTTTCCTTTAGTGGTCGCATTTTCTGCGGCGAACCGGTTCCCACCCCGGATCAAGTCCGAGGGCATGCTTCGCCGGAAAATGCTCTAGCGACGATGACAGAAAATCACGGTGTCAGTGGTTGGATTCCGCCCCTGGGCACCAAAAGCTACTTGAGGGAAGCATTGTGAGTGCACTCGCCGGCGGTGTCGTAGGTTTCATTCTTAATTCGTGGCTCTCTGCAACCATGTGTTGGGTCCAGCCGTCACAAGGAAGGCTTACGCCATGCGCCAACTATCCGAGGCTCTCGCCGATACATTCTCGCAAACAAGATATGTTCTCACGGATATCGATGACACGCTAACTTTTCGTGGAAGGCTTGCTGCACAAACCTATACGGCATTGGAGGAGTTGCAGAATGCGGGTCTCAAAGTGATTCCTATCACCGCTGCTCCGGCTGGCTGGTGCGATTTAATGATACGAATGTGGCCTATCGATGCGGTGATTGGCGAGAATGGAGGATTTTACAATGTTCGGCATCTTGATGGCGTAAAAAGAATTTTCTGGCTTAATGATGCTGATCGCAGCGGCGCTGAAAAGTTTTTTACGAGGCTGATGCGACAAATCGCAACAGAGGTGCCGTCCGCCAGACTTTCTGCGGACCAGCAATTCAGATTAACGAGCATCGCTTGGGACAAACCTGGCACTCAATCGGTGACTGCCGAAATTCAAGACCGCCTCCGGTCCGCTGGGGCATCGACAACAATGAATTCGATTTGGATCATCGGATGGGTTGGCGGATACGACAAGCTGACCATGACCAGGAGGATGATGTCGAAAGTATACGGAATCGATATTGACCATGCATGTGACCAAGTCGTCTACATAGGCGATTCCGTCAATGATGGGCCGATGTTCAACCATTTCCCAAATTCAGTCGGGGTGAGTACGGTTGTTGAATTCCTGCCACAACTGCTCCGCCCACCGCGCTGGGTGACGCGGGGGCCGGGAGGTCAGGGCTTCGTTGAGCTCGCAAAAGCAGTAATCTCAAGCCGCTCGCATGTATGAGACCCCAATCAAGTAAGCTTTCCGACCGAACTTCTTCCGTCAACGTAGCTCCCATCCGGTCTGTCTCGCTCGTAAAGCTGGCCGTAGAAGCCACGCGTTCGCTATTGGTACTTTTCCCCTTGTTTACCCATTGCTTTCAGCTGCGATTGGCTAACTTCGTGATCTGTTAGACAGCAAATGTTCCTTTTTTGCCTTCGGGCGGCGGCTCCTGGCGCGCCCAGGGGGCAGCCCACCTATTCGGGGTCCACGAAGCGGACGGCCTTCTCGTAGATCAAGAGCGCGATGCAGCCGCCCACGCTGCCCGGCGAATGCCGGGTGCCGGGCGGATGGATGACGAAGCTGCCCGCCGGATAGGCGCCCGCTTCATCGAACTGGTCGCCCTCGAGGACGAGCATGTGCTCATAGCCGAGGTGCTCGTGCAGCGCGACGCGCGCGCCCGCCTCATAACGGAGCAGCACGGCGGCCGCGCCGCCATGTCCTTCATCATACAGCCAATGGGCGGTCACGCCCGGACGGAACGGCTTCCAATCGCCATCCTTGTTGCGCAGCGCATCGGCCTGCTTCAGCAGGTTTGAAAACACAATCGGGACGGTCAGCGCGGACATATCCTAGTCTCCGGAATGGCTATGGGCGGCCGGCGACGAAACATCGGGTTTGGCCGCGGGCGCGGCCGGCGAAGCCGGCGCCCGCTCGACGGCGAACCAGTTGTCCTCGACCCAGCCTAACGCGAGCAAGAGCCAAGTGGTGAGCACGAACGGCGCGGAGAGCGTTTGCACGCCGAAGGCGGCGATCGCCGGCATCAGGATCGTGGCGATGAGGGCTCCCAAAATCGCGAGCCTGAGCTTGCCGCCGCAGAACACGAACACCGACACCGCAGTGAGAACGCCATTGAATCCATAGAGACCGAGATTGGCGCTCCCCGGATCGACGTCGCGGTAATAGTAAGCCACGGCGGTGCCGATGCCGGCGCCGATTACGGCGATCACGCCGTGTCGCCAGTTGCTGAGGAGCACGCCGCCCGCAAACAACGCGCCCGACAGGATGGTGGGAGAGAACAACGCCTGCCCCAGGCTGAACATCACCGCCCTGAGGGGATGAAACGTCGTGTGCTCAGGCGGCGCGAAAGCGACCGGCCGGAGAAAGTCGAGTTCTGGCGCCAGGGCGTACAGCGCCCAAAATACGATTAGAAACGGCAATGCGAGCGTCGGAAACGGCAGGACGGCGACGCACACGCGCACCAACACAATGGTGATCGCGACGCAGACGACGAGCACGACCCACATGCCGACATTCGTCCAACCGGTTTGAAAGAATGCCGGCAGCGCCAGCGCAATCAGACAGGGATTGAGCCCGGGAAGCCCGGTGGCGAGGATCGGCTCGCGTTCTCCCATCAGCATGCGGCCGGCGGGCGCCATGATTCCGGCAACCAGCAGGTAGACAAAGCTGATCGGGGATGCGACCAGAACCGCCACGAAGAAGAACACGCCCGTCAATTCGTTGCTCTGAAAGCAAAGTTGCGAGCAGCCCCGCAGCACGAGCCGCCAGTACGGAACCGCGCCGGTCGTCACCGGCGGGAAAATGTAATCGACGGGCTCTCTCATCGACGGGCTCCATACCGATCCGCCCACGCGCTGGTCGGGCCGTCCATGCCGTCAAGAACAGGCGCTCAAACTTCCCCGGCCGTTGGCTCGAACGAGCGGCCCGGACGCAGGGGGCTCACCTCCGTCTCCGAACGCGTCATTCCAACGCCAGGACCTTCAGCACATTGTCCGACTTGCAGGTCCAGCCGACGATACCGCCCTGCGCCACCAAGGCCCGCAGAGTGACCTCCTTGAACTCAGGGAAGTAGCTGTCGGTCCCGTCCTCGATCAGCAGGCAGTCGTAGCCGCGGTCGTTCGCGCAGCGCATGGTCGTCTGCACGCAGACCTCGGTCGTGACGCCCGTTATCATCAGATGGGTGATCTTCCGGAGCTTCAGATATTCGTCGAAAATGGTGTTGTAGAACGCATCCTTGCCCGGCTTGGCGATGACGAGTTCCCATTCGGCGGGCGCGTTCTCGGGGATGAAGTCCGAACCCTTCTCGCCCTCGATCAGAATCCGCCCCATCGGTCCTTTGTCGCCGATCTTGAGCTTGGGGTTGCCGCGATTGCGCTTGGCGGTCGGAAGGTCGGAGAGGTCCGGCTTGTGACATTCCTTGGTGTGAATGATCGGCAGCGACGCTTTGCGAAAGGCGGCCTGGAGCTTGGCGATGACCGGGATGCATGGCTGGATATTCTTGATCTCGTCGCCGAGCAATTCAGCAAATCCGCCCGGCTGGCAAAAGTCCCGCTGCATGTCGATGCAGACCAGGGCAACGTGGTCATACCCGAACTCGTAGGGAAATGGCTTCGCGTCGATTTTCGGCATGTCTGTGTTTCCGTTGCTCGGCTTGGATTGGGTTCCAAACAAATCGCCACTAGGATATGCGGTGACGCTTGCAAATACACGGGCCGATGAAAGCAGGCGGCTCCGGTTGATCGTTGCGCTGATCGGCCGCATAAAATCGCACGGGCGATTGCGCGGCTGCTGTTAGACCTGATTGCTAAAAACCAGGGCGTATGTCGAATTCACGCAATCGATAGAAAATTAAAGAAGCGGCTCAAACGCGGCAAGCATAAATTGCAGGCTGCTTGGAGCCGGGCAGCAGCCCAACGCAGTGCGATCCGCGTCAGTGATCCTCTCTGCCGATTGCCATCCGGGCAATTTCAGGGAAATGTGTTCCGCGCGATAAACACGAACGGTGATCGGAAACTCACGCCATGGCCTTCTCGCTCTATGACGCAACCGTCGCAAACTACCTCCAAATTTTGGGCGCCGTTAGCGCGTTCGTTGACAAGAGCCTCACATATTTTCGCGAAAAGGGCATCGATCCGGCCGAGGTGGTCGAGGCGCGGCTAGCCCCTGACATGCGGCCGTTCCGTTTTCAGATCGTCTCGGTCGCACATCATTCGCGCGGCGCCATGGAGGCGGTGAAGAACGGGGTGTTCTCTCCGCCATCGGCTAAATCAAACCACGACTATGCGGCTCTTCAGGCGCTGCTGACGGAGGCGCGCAACGACCTCTCCGCCCTAACGCCAGAGGCCGTCAACGAGCTCGTTGGCCGCGATGTGACCTTCAGGTTCGGCGACAATGCGCTTCCGTTTACGACCGAAGGCTTCCTGATGTCCTTTTCGCTGCCAAATTTCTTTTTCCATGCGACCACGGCTTACGACATTCTCCGCCACAAGGGAGCGCCGCTTGGAAAGCGCGATTTTATGGGCAAGGTAAGATTTAAGGAACCTGAGCAGTAGTCTTTGGGCCGCTTTCGATAGACTGGCTGGGTCGAACTTCCGCTTCTGGCACTCTTCGCCAATTCGCCGCGCTGCAGCGGCGCGTCTGCAGTTAAGGGCATACCGTCCGTGGCGCAGAGGCCGTCGTCACAGCCGTCTATGTCGAGTTGCCCGGAGGAATTTCACCTCCGAGCGCTCCCAGAACCATGCATGACCCTCTCGAGTCACACGGCTCCCGATGTTCGGCCGTTGCCATGACATAGCGGCCAATGAGCGAAGAGTTGCAGGTTGGCGCGGCGTAGCCGCTCAAACCAATCTCTCGCGCCCTTGGTTTGGTGGCGCATCCGCTTGAACTTGCGACGGGCCCACCGGATGACATAGGCATCGATCCGTTTCAGGGTCGGACGCAACTGCGTCTTGTAGAAGTGGCCGTAGTAGGCGATCCAGCCGCGGATGCATGGGTTATACATCTGGGCCAGCTCAGTCAGGGATTTGTCGCTGCGGTGATGCAGTGCCCAGCGGCGAATATCACGGCCGATGCGCGTCAACGCCTTCGGGCTGGCGGCGGGTTGAAAACTGTGTGCGAAGATGCGCCTGTCCGCCTTCACCCACATGATCTTTCGGGCCCGAAACTGGAAGCCGAGAAAGTCGAAGTAGATGTCGGGGAAGTCGCTGCGCCGGTTCACATCCTTGCAGTAGACGATCTTCGTCTTCTGTGGATGCAGCACCAGCTTGCAGGCTGCGAAGCGGTCCGCAATTCGCACCCAGAGTGCCCGCGCCTCCTCGGCGCTCTTGCAGTGACAAATGACATCGTCCGCGTAGCGCTTGCGCGCACCGGGTGATCGCGACCAGCCATTCCGATTGATCGCGACCAGGCGTTCCGATTGATCGCGACCACCTGTTACGGGGGATCGCGACCAGCCTGTGGACGGGATGACGGGCGTCGTTGGGTGATCTGCGAATCGGCATGGCTTCGCTCCTTTCGACAAGGAGCGAGGCATGCCTGGAGCGAGATTACCCATGCGCAAGATTCGCGACGTGCTGAGGCTGTCGGCCGCCGGCCTGTCCAAACGCAAGATCGCCGCCAGCCTCGGGATGAGCGCGACTGCCGCTGGGGACTGTCTCCGGCGGGCGGGGCGCGCTGGTGTCTTCTGGCCGCTGCCTGAAGGCCTGACGGACGAGACGTTGGAGCTCCGGCTCTATCCGCCGTCCGCGATTGCGGCCAAGGAGTCGCGGCCGCGGCCGAACTGGGCTGCGATCCATCGCGAACTGCGGCGGCCGGGGGTGACGCTGCAGCTGCTGTGGGAGGAGCATCGCGCGACGCACCCCGACGGCTACGGCTATAGCAGGTTCTGCGATCTTTACCGCGGCTGGGAGGCGCGGCTGTCGCCGACCATGCGACAGACGCACGTCGCCGGCGAGCGCCTTTTCGTGGACTACGCTGGCACGACGCTCGATGTGATCGACGGATCGACCGGCGAGGCGATGCCGGCGCAATTGTTCGTCGCGGCGCTCGGCGCCTCGAACTACACCTATGCCGAGGCCACGTGGACGCAGGGCCTGACCGACTGGATCGGCTCGCACACGCGCGCCTTCGCTTTCATCGGCGGCGTCACGGCGATGGTGGTCTCCGACAATCTGAAGTCGGGCGTCGCCAAGGCCTGCTTCTACGAACCGGCGGTCAACCGCACCTACGCCGAGATGGCGGCCCATTACAACACCGCCATCGTGCCGGCACGGCCGTACAAGCCGCGCGACAAGGCGAAGGTCGAAGCCGCCGTTCAAGTGGCGACGCGCTTCATCATCGCGAAGCTGCGCAATCGGCGTTTCTTCTCGTTGACGGCGTTGAACGCCGCCATCGCCGAACTGGTCGCGCAGCTCAATGACCGCATGTCGCGGCATCTCGGGGCGAGCCGACGCACGCTCTTCGAGAAGTTGGACCGCCCGGCGCTCAAACCGCTGCCGGCGGAGCCCTACGTCTTTGCCGCGTGGAAGGAATGCAGGGTGGGGCTCGACTACCATGTCGAGATCGAGAAGCACTACTACTCGGCGCCCCATGGCCTGCTCCGCGAGAAGGTCTGGGCGCGCGTCACCGCGCGCACGGTCGAACTGTTCCATCGCGGCAAACGGGTTGCGGCGCATGTGCGCGCGTCCGCAAATCGCAAGCACACGACGGTGCGCGAGCACATGCCGTCGAGCCACCGGCGTTACGCCGACTGGACGCCGGAGCGCCTCCGGCGGCAGGCCGGCGAGATCGGGCCAAACGCCGCGGCGCTGGTCGAGATCATCCTGCGGGAGCGGGCGCACCCCGAGCAAGGTTTCCGCGCCTGCATCGGCATCCTGCGGCTCGCCAAGACCTACGGCCATGCGCGCCTCGAAGCTGCCTGTCGCCGCGCCATCGACATCGGCGCGCGCTCCTACAGCTCGGTCCATTCGATTCTGAAGAACAATCTCGATCGTCGACGGCCTGCCATGCCCGCGGACGGGCCGTCGATCGCGCACGACAATATCCGCGGACCCGCCTACTTCAATTAGGAGACGACAGATGCTCATCCATCCCACCCTTGATCAGCTCAGAGCGCTCAAGCTCGACGGCATGGCGCAAGCCTTCCTCGAACTCGAGGCGCAAGAGGAGAGCCGTAATCTCGCGCACCCCGAATGGCTGGCGCTGCTGCTCGACCGCGAAGCGGCCAACCGCAACACCAAGCGCTTCCAATCCCGCCTGCGCGCCGCCCGGCTGCGTCACAGCCACGCCGCCGTCGAGGACGTCGACTTCCGAACGCCGCGGCGGCTCGACAAGGCGCTGTTCCAACAACTGGCGACCAGCCGCTGGATCGCCGAGCGCCGCAGCCTGCTGGTCACCGGCCCGTGCGGCGTGGGCAAGTCCTGGCTGTCCTGCGCCTTGGCGCATAAAGCCTGCCGTGACGGTTACGCCGTCTACTACGCCCGCGCGCCGCGCCTGTTCGCCGACCTCGAACTCGCTCACGGCGACGGTCGGTTCACGCGGCTGTTCCGCATGCTGGTCAAGGTCGATCTCCTCATCCTCGATGATTGGGGCCCTGATCGCCTCACCGCCAGCCAGCGCCGCGATCTCATGGAAATCGTCGAGGATCGCCACGGCCGCGGCTCCGTCCTGATCACCAGCCAACTCCCCGTGCCGATCTGGCATGAAGTGATCGGCGAGCCGACGATCGGCGACGCCATTCTCGATCGCATCGTGCACAACGCCTATCGGCTCGAACTCGACGGCCCGTCGATGCGCAAAATCAAAGCCGCCGAAACGATCGAGCCCGCGGCGACAAACGGAGCAGACGACAAACCAAAAGGAGCCAAGAAATGAACCGCAGGATCTGCATCCCAGCCGCCCCCGTGGGTCAACAGGAACCTCCCACGCGCGCCGCTGCGCCAGCCATGACGGCGCTCCGCGACGCGCGCGGGTCCCTCCTTGTATGAGGCCTTTGAAGTCAAGCGCTATTTCACGGCATTCTTTACTTTCTTAATCCCAGCTTCTTTGTTCGACTCGGAATCCCGCTTCTTCGCCCCGACCCACACGTGTTGGAAGTCGCCGCGCGCAGGGGGCTGTCAAGGCCGGCCGTCGCTCTGCGCTGACCTCACGCTCCATCGTTTCCAGGCCGAGCCTTGACAGCCCCGAGCACGGCGGCACGCTGATCGTGGTTGGGATGACGCATCCGAGGGGAGCTCGCTGTCGGGGCACGAAGAGATCGCACCACAACCTTGTATCCGGTGGGTCGCAGTGACCCGAACCATGATGCATGCATGCGCATCGGCGGCGAAGCTCCGAGGCGGCGGACCCATTCTGTCGAACGGCATTGAAGCCAGGAGGGACCGCGGGACACCGCCACCTCGAACCATCATCGGCACCCGTTCGCCCTTGAAGCGGGACGGGCCGAAACTGTCGGAGAATTTCTATGCAACAGCGCTCATGAAACTGGACGCAGCACCACACCCTCCGGTACCACGCCCTCCCGCACCAGCCGCCACAGAGCGATCAGCAGCTTGCGTGCCAGCGCCACAATCATAGTCTTGCGGCTTTGCGGTGCATTTTTCGTGCGCGCGTAAAACCACTGCGCCAAGGCGCTGTCCTTCTGGAACATCAGAAACCGCCATGCCAGTTGGATCATGCCGCGCCGGACGCGCGCATTACCAGATCGCGCCAACCCTTTCTCGCGGCGCTTCTTGCCGCTCTCGTCAGGTGAGCCGGTAAGGCCGCCATAGCGCGCCACCGCCCGACGGTCGCGTAAGTTTCGCCTGAGCACCTCCTGCACCAGCATGTCCGCCGTCTCTACCCCAACTCCGATCACGCGCGCCAGCAGGCGCACCATGACATGAGGTCCGTCACTGGGGGCCTGATCGATGCGCTCCACGCGGTTCTTCTCGATGTCTCGGATTTGACTGCGGACGAGCCGGCGGCGCTCCATATCGCGCTTGAGTTCAGCCAGCGTGTTGGGCGGGATTGGCTCGTCTTCCGGGGTGCACAAACCTTCGAGGCGTTCGACCGCCGTCTTCAGCTTGGGATTGAAGCCGCGAATGCCAAGCCGCGCCAGCGCCGCCTTCATCCTATTGACGATCCGGCTTTGCTCGCTAACGAGGCTTTCGCGCTCGCGATTGGGCCGCTTGGCATCCTCCTGCGCTAGCGTTGGGATCGCCACCATCTTGCAGTGATCACGCTCGCCCCGCAGCCAGCCGAGAAACGCGCGTTTGAGAAGTTCCGTGTCGAGACGGTCGGTCTTGGCACGCCTGTGCTCGCGCGATACGGCGATACTGGAGGCATGAATGATATGGGCCTCGATGCCGCGAGCCTTGAGCCAGCGCGCCAACCAGAAGCCATCACGACCGGCCTCGAAGGCGATTGCAATGCGTTCGATCCTGTGTCCCGCTTTCTCCGCTTGCTCCCGCCAGCGATTGAGCAGCTTCAGCAATGCGCTCTCATCGACCGCGAGCTTCTTCAAGGGGTGTCGCTCAATGCCAGGCACGATGCCGGCAATGAGCCAGCTCGATTGGCTCATTTCGATCACCGCGATCAGCGTCATGTCCTCTTTTAGGACGGTCAGGGACCGGCTCAGGTCGTTCGGCTTACGCATGGGGTGCTCCATCGGTTCACATCAGCGACGATGGATGCAATCTCCTCGCCGCCAGCCCCATAGCATCTGTTGACTACGGGGACGGTCCCATCACGCTTGACGCCAACCAAAAACGCTGAAATCACCAGGTGAACCTGACGGCGCCCTCATGCCCCGAGCCACCCTGGTCGCGATCGATCGTAACGGGTGGTCGCGATGCGTCGGAATAAGTGGTCGCGATCGTCGGAATGCGCAAGCGCTCAAACGGGAGATGAGGAAACGTTCTCACCATCCACATGTCGAACGCGTAATGCAGGAACAGATTCGCCAGGGTGGGGCTAACGGCTCCCCGAACGCAAAAGATAACTTCCGTTTTGAGCGAACGATTTTGGGCTGGCGCGGGCGGTGCCTGCTTGATTTGAGACGCAAAAGGTAATACGCCGATGTCAGATGATTCGTTCGACGCGAGCGCAAAAGGCCGAGCGACTGAGAGCGGCGCGGCGATTGCTCGCAGACAAACTCGGCATGGCGGAGGCGGCCATGGCGTTGTCGCGCGCATTTGGCTTGTCGCGACGGCAAGCTTATCGCTATCTCGAACTGGGGCGGGCGGGCGCGTCTGCGCCGTTGCCAGTAGAGAACTCGGTTACCGTCACGCTCAAGATGCCGGCGAGCCTCGCGCGCAGTCTGCGCGAGCATGCGAGCAAGCGCGGCATGACGACAAGCGAGTTGGTCAGGCAGGCCGTTGCGGCATTCCTGGCGACGAAGCGCCGGCATGGCTGAGCAGCGGCAGACACGGCGTGCTCTCCATCTCGAATACGAATTCGATCGACTGCTCGCCACCAAGCTCGAACTGGCTTACGACATCTTTCCTCGAAGATGTAGGTTTGGTGACTGCTGACCATGTCCTAGAAAAGTTGCCGGCCGGCAAACATGCCGATCTCCATAGACCGAGCGAACCCGGTAAGACGTTCAAGGCCACACCTTCCAGCCGCCGATGCGCACACCGCGACTTGTCGATACTGAACCACGACGTACCGGGAAGGGACCACCTAAGTCTGCCGGTCGCGACCTCGCCTGAACACACAAAAAACGACATAATCGCACTGGGGTTTCCAGACTACGCTCCCGGCGATCAGCTGAGCATTCGTCGCGGTCATATCACTGGACGCGCGACCAAGCACGGAGTGAAATTGATCGAAGTGTCCGCGACGCTGCCCGGCGGTATTAGCGGCGGCCCGATCGTGAACGAGCGGTACCAGGTTATCGCGATAGCGCACCGTGGCGGCAATCAGGTAAACAAGCAACTGGCCGTAGACGTATCTGAGCTTCTAACGCTTGCTGGGGAGTGAGGTTATCGTGCCGATTGGCCGCCGAACGCCGTGGGATTGCCGAGCTGGCCTGCAAACTCAAGGCTATGCTCTCGCGTTTGCTATCTACCCGAAGTCTCCTTTTGGCACCTCTTCGCCAATTCGCCGCGCTGCAACGGTGCGTCTGCAGTTGAGGGCATACCGTCCGTGGCCCGGCTGCGTTCGTCAAGGCAGCCCGTGACCCTTAAGAGACATTGGCGGCCGCTGCCAATTTTCCCGGATCGTCGATTGACAGCGGGTCAACCCTCTTTAATCACGGGAGCCATTAAGGCGGGGCCGTATCGCGTTGCCTTGGTGTTCGGAATAGAACCGAACCGGTCCGATCAAAGAGTTGCGTATCATGACACAAGACGCGAATGATCTCCCGCTTCGCTGCCGGTGCGGCCACGTGCGCGGCGTGGCGAACGAAGTTGCGCACAAGGAAGGCAAGGGTGCGATCAAGTGGACGCGACTGTCATGCCGGACGTTCGCGGCCAACGCGGTTCGGCTCCAGCTTCACGCGCTCGCCTACAATCTCGGTAACTTCCTGCGCACGCTGGCAACGCCGGAGCCGATCAAAGACTGGTTGCTGACGAGCTTGAAGGAGAAGCTGATCAAGATCGGCGCGAAGGTCGTGAGCCACGGCCGCACCGTTGCCTTCCAGATGGCCGAGGTCGCCATCCCACGTCGAATGTTCCAGGAGATTTTGCGGCTGATCGCGGAACTACGGCCGCAGCCGCCGCCCGCGCCAGCATGAGACGCTGGTGCTCGTGCGTTCAAGAGCAACCGACGGGAGGAGTGCGTCCAAATGCCAGGGAAAATGGCCAGATCACCCCCCTCGGCCGTCGTTCGGAGCACCAACCATGATGACGTCGTCCTCGCCGCCAACCGGTCTTGTCAAAACGCGGCAACAGCGCGAAAATCCCACCCCGTTTGGGGTTCATCTGGGGAATCCCAGTTCAGGGTTTTCGGCGCGGTCAGCCTTCGGCCCGGAACATGCGCATGAGCAGCCATACGCCGCCGTCGCCCGTCCTTCTCGCTCTCGAGCAACAGTCTTACGAATTGCTGCAGGCGCTGCCTGCGGCGATTTACGTGACTGATGCGGCGGGCCGCATCAGCTTTTACAATGAAGCGGCCGCGGGGTTGTGGGGGCAGCGTCCGGAACTGGGCAAGAGCGAATTTTACGTTTCCTGGAAGCTTTATCGGCCGGATGGCACACCTCTGCCGGACGATGAAACGCCCACGGCGATAGCGCTGAAGACGAAGCAGTCCCACAGCGGCATCGAGGCGATAGCCTACCGTCAGGATGGCACGCAGGTTCCCTTCCTTGCTTATCCTACCCCTCTCTTCGACAAAGCCGGCAACCTTACCGGTGTCATCAATACGCTGGTGGACATAACGGAACGCCGCCTCGCCGCGCTCGATGCCCGCCGGCTGGCCGCCATTGTCGAATCCTCCGACGATGCGATTCTCGCCAAGAACCTCGACGGCATCATCATCACTTGGAATCAGGGTGCTGGACGGCTGTTCGGCTACACGGCGGACGAAGCGGTCGGCAAGCCGGTCACCATGCTTATTCCGGAAGACCGCTATGATGAGGAGCCCAACATTCTGGCCCGCATCCGACGCGGCGAGCGCATCGATCATTACGAAACCATTCGTCGTCGGAAGGACGGCAGCCTCGTCGAGATATCTCTGTCAGTGTCACCGATCCTGAGTGCGGACGGCCGCATTGTCGGAGCGTCTAAGATTGCACGAGACATCACCGAGAGGCGGCGTGCGCAGGAAAAGCAGCAGCTGCTTCTCAGGGAGATGAATCATCGCGTCAAGAATCTGTTTGCGCTCGCAAGCGGCTTGGTCAGGCTCAGTGCCCGCTCGGCGACGACTGCTCAGGAGCTCGCGTCAAAAGTTGGCGAGCGGCTCGCTGCGCTGGCCCGCGCGCACGATCTAACAGTATCGAGCGTCGTGAGCGGCGCCGACTCGAGCGCGAGGCCGGCAACATTGCACGCTTTGATCGCTGCGATCATGTCGCCCTATGATGATCAATCATCCAGCGGGAACGGCCGCACGACGATCACGGGGCCCGACATTCCGCTGAGCGGCGACGCGCTGACCGCGATTGCGCTGCTGCTGTATGAATTCGCCACCAATGCCGCCAAGTATGGCGCTCTCGCTTCGGCCGAGGGCCGCATCGAAATCGCGTGCCGTGAGGGGAAGCACTTCAGTTTGACCTGGAGCGAGCATGGCGTATCGCCGGTTCAGCAACGGCCTGAAGGCGAGGGCTTCGGGAGCGTGCTGGAGCGGGCCACCGTCCAGGATCAACTCAATGGCGAGATCGAACGCGAGTGGAAGCCGGACGGCCTCACGATCCGGCTGTCCTTTCCGCGGGAAAGCCTGACGGGGCGAGAAGGCCCGGCACGGTAGAAGCTCTTCGTAGAAGTTCATCCATCAGGCCGCGTGCGATTTGTGGTCTTAGACACACAGGATCACTGGGTGATCCCAGCTTAGCGGATGATGGTAACGAGCAGGGTGGTGAGGTTCTCGACTTATGCTGTTGGCACGCTGCTTCCATGCCGGCTACCGCTCGGGTTGGTCCGGAAGTTGGGGTCGAGCTGCCAATGGCTGCGCGCGAGGCACTGACCTTCCGCAATGGAGGGTAGACCGTCCGTCGGCGACACGCTAATCGACGGGTGGGGTGAAGATGACCCAAAGGGGAGCCATTGGAAGGTCTATCGGTCCGTGCTCGAAATCTGTGCCGATCGCTGTTCTTTAGCGCGGATCGAATGCGCCGTTTCAACGCCCGCCCGGCCAGCGGCCTGTTGCAACTCCCGCCGAATCTCGTCGCGCTTTTCGTGGATAGAAGCAATGACCAACCCTGTCGCCAGCCCTAATCCCATCAGTGCTGCTTCCGACAACTGCAGGCTTGCCTCAATAGTCGCCGGAACGGCGTCAGTGACGCCGATTGTGTAGAGATGCCTTGCGTGGGCGGCGTCGCGAGCACGCGAAACGATAAGGATGTTAGGTCTCAGCGTGCGTACCTGCTTTACGATTTCGTCAATTGCGTCCGCTGAAGCTACCGTGACGATCACAGCTTTCGCGTCCATGAGGCCACATCGCTTTAGGAATTCCGGGTTCGCTGCGTCACGGCAAGGTCCCAACAAGGCGGCCAGCGTGGAGGAATTTGCACCACGCGCACTGAAGCCGCACCGACCTTTTGCACCATCGCAGCAACGTCTGCGGCATAACGCTTGCCGGCGTCGTCAGAGCGGTCGCCTGAGCGAAACAAGCACCTCTTGGAACGTCTGTTTTATAAGAGTATTCCCGATTAGTTAGAAGCAATTGACAGGTAATGACTATTGTTGTCATGGCTTGCCGCTCTTAAGCGTCACGGTTCAGCGCCAAAAAGGCGACCAAGTCTGTCTCGGAGACACGCACGAGGCGCCCGAAGCGGTGGACCTGGAGAGTGCCTGCGGTTATCCAGCGGCGAACTGTCCGAGTCGAGACACTGAGACGCTCGGCAACCTCGGCGATCGTGAGGAACTTGAATCCCTTATCGCTCATGCCGAAACTTCGGATTCGGGTGTTCATCGACCCGCTCCGTCTGCGGAGAGGCTGGCGATGAATTCATCAATCGCCTCTCGAGCAATGAGCCGTCGGCGGCCTATCTTGACCGTCTTGAGTTTCCCGGCCGCGATCATCTCGTAGGCACTAGTGCGGCTGATCCCGAGCTCGAAAGTCGCTTCCTTGATCGACAGCAAGCGCGGCATGGGCTTGATATTAAAAGGCTGGCGGTGGTTTTCAGCAGGCATCGAAGGACCCCGTCGAAGTTCTCGGCACTTGGCCAAACGCGCCCAGCACCATGCCGGACTTAGACGAGGGTCATGAACCACCAAGGGAATGAACGCTTACGGAGTATTGTGGTCGATTTTTTTGCCTTAAGGCGGGGACCGATTGGCGCGCGGAAATTCACCCGAGGCCCCTTGGGCCGTCAACGTCGTTGCAATCGCATTGGCATTCCCCCCGCGGGCCGGAGTGTCACCCGTAGCCGAGGCTCGGGCCTATAGCCTGGCCGAAGCGTGAGTTGAAATGAACGAAGAAGCGAGGCCATCACTGCAATGGCCTCCGCCTGGGCGAAGTTCTGTCCGATGCAAGTACGCGGTCCAGCGCCGAATGGCAGGTAGCAGAAGCGATCAAGAGCCTTTGCAGACTCGGGCCCGAAACGGCTTGGGTCGAACCGATCCGGCTCGCTCCACAGCTTCTCGTGGCGGTGTACGGCATAAACGGGCACGTAAACGGTCGAACCGGCTCGGATATGCTCGCCATCAAGCACAATGTCTCTCCGCGCCGCACGCACGATCAGCGCCGCGGGAGGATAAAGCCGCATCGATTCCTGGATGACCTGATTCGTGTAAGTGAGCTCCTCGATATGGTTGGGACGAACGGGACCACCTTCCGTAACGGCGGCAATTTCGTCTCTGACCCGGTCCTCGATGTCGGGATGAAGGTTTAAGAGATAAAATGTCCAAGTCAGCGCCAGAGCCGTCGTTTCGTGCCCCGCAGTGATGAACGTCATGAGGTTATTGCGGACATCGATTGCATTCATGGATTTGCCAGTTTCCGGATCGGTCGCATTCATCAGGTGCGACAGGAGATCGTCGTCCTTGCCCCGAGTTTGTCTTGCCTCAAGGATCAAGGACTCCAATATCGAATGAAGGCGCTTGCGGTCGCGACGCGTTCGATAGATGCCGGGATACGGCACCCAACTCGGAGCTCGAACCAGAGCGAGTGCGACGATCCAGGATGTCGATTCGAGACCGGAGGTGACAGAACGTTCCATCAATTCGGTGTCGATATTGCCGCGCCCCGGCAACATGGTCCTCAATATGACATCAAAGGTGGTCCGCATCATTTCGTGAGCCACATCGATCTCGGTACCCCGGGGCATGGCTTGCCACCGGTCTCGGGTGTGTTCCGCGGCGGCAATCATCTCTGGCAAGAATTCACGGATCCGCTCTGGACGAAAAAGGGACGCAACGGCACGACGTTGCCATCGCCACCTTGATCCGTCTGTAATCAGGATTGAATCGCCAAGCCCCGGCCCGAGCGTTCGCCGCGCGATTTCACCCTTTTCGAAACTGTCCGCGTCATCCAGCAGGACGGTCCGGATGAGATCTGGCGCCATGACATAAATGGTGTCTTGCCCCAGTACGCGCCATCGATAGAGGCGGTCGCGGTACACGTCGCGCGGCCAGACTTTGATCGGATTGTCCAGGACTGTTCGTAGGAGCGGAAATAGGGAAAGGGGCTGATCTGGCGGTTCTATCTGAGCCGGATGAGGATCGGTTGAGATTAGGGAGCTCATACGGGAGCCTCGCAGAAGACAAGAAAATCAGGGCGAGAGAGTTATCAGCCTAAATCCCCTTCGCCTAACATTTTGAGCAGGCCCGAAAGCCGCAAGCCCACGCCGGCTACGGCTCGACTGATCACGTCGAGACCAATAAAGGATCAATCCCAAGCTGAACATTCCAGGTCGAATAAGCGCGCTTATTGAAAGCCCGCCCCACACGCTCGCAGATGTCGGATTGTTGAGGCTAAGCGGACCGAGCGGAGGGAGCACTTTTGCCCGAGTCTGGCCCCGGAGAGGAGTCATCCGGTCGACCGCAGCGGGCTTTCCGCGGTAGTTCCGTGCCCTATGCGATCTTACGGGCCAGCGTTAGGCCATCGCCGATGGCCAGCATCACCATCTCGACACGCTGATCCTGGTGAACGAAATTGTTGAAGGCTCTGATTGCCTCGGTCGATGGCTCGTGATCGGTATCGTCCGCCACTGCGCCACCCCAGAGTGTGTTGTCGATGAGAATTACTCCACCAATCCGCACCAGAGCGTGACAACGCTCGTAGTAAATTAACAGGTTTTCTTTGTCAGCATCAATGAACGTCATATCAAAGTGCCCGCGCATGCCTTGCGCTAGCATGGCATTCAATGCCTCAATGGCCGGACCGAGCCGAAGCTCGATCTTGTCGGCGATATCAGCATGGCGCCAATGCCGTTTCGCCGTCGTCGCAATCGCCTCGTCGATTTCGCATGTGACCACTCGACCGTCTGCTTCCATCGCCAACGCGACTGCGAGCGCGCTGTAACCCGTATAGGTGCCGATCTCAAGATAGCGCCGAACGTTGAGGAGACGTGTGAGCAGCGCCATGAATTGCGCCTGTTCGGGCGCAATCATCATGTGAGCGCCCGGGAGCGTAGCTGTTTGTTCGCGAACGAGCTTCAGCGGCCGAGGTTCGCGAAAGCCGACTTGCGTGACATACTGGCAAATTGGATCGGTTAGTCCAAGTGTTCGCGGTGTCATGCTACATCCTCGACCATGGACGCATCCTTGTGAGAGTCAGTTAACTGCCGCAGGGGCGGTTCTTATCCGACTTAGTCCCGTTTGTCCGGAGGCTCCGATGACCAAGCGCATATCCGAGCAGGCAGAGCCATTCGTGGACCAACGCACCGACGGTCCCGGCGTCTCTCGGATCGATCCGTCCGACCCGGCCGCACCGCTCTATCACCTCCTCGCCAAGATGCGCTCACCGGTGAGCCTGCGCGACATGATGATCATTCCGGTTCGAACCGGGTATATCGGCCAGCAGAAAGCGTTGGATCCCCCGGACCTGCCGAAGAGCGCGGCCGACCTTTACCCTGACATTAAGGTCTCCGAACTAGATGTGCCTTCACCGGCGGGACGTATCCGCAGCCAGGTATTCTCCCCGACGGAAGCCGAGCAGTTGTGCCCAATGATGCTCTACCTGCACGGCGGCGGCTTCACTGTCGGACAATCAGAGGACACCGCCTACATCACCAGCCGCATCGCTGCAGAGAATCATATGGTGGTGGTGAGCGCCAACTACCGGCTCGCCCCCGAGTGGCCATTTCCCGCCTGCCTTGACGATTCGCTTGCGGTGCTGCGCTGGATGCAGGAGCACGGTCAATCGATCGGGGGAGACAAAACGCAAATCAGCATCGGCGGAGATTTTGCCGGCGGAAACATGGTGGCAGCCCTTCCATTGAAAGCACGCGACGAAGACGCACTACCGATCCAAGCCACGCTCCAGCTTTGTCCGATCACAGATTTCTTCTTTGAGCAGTACGGCTCGTTCGAGCGTCTCGCCCCGGTGGGCATCGTCTATGACACGGCTTTCATCGGCTTCATTCGTGGCGCTTTACCTCCCGCACCACGAGAGCTGGTCGCATCCGCACGCGAGCCCCGCGCGCGGTGACCTGACAGACTATCCGCCGACGCTGATTGTCAGCGGCACGGCCGATCCCCTCGTGGACGACAACCGCGCCTTTGCCGAAAAGCTGCGGATTAATAATACTCCCGTCGAGCACTTTGTACGTGAGCACATGCCGCATGGTTTCTACTTTTTCCCTGGCCTGTTTACACAGGGCGACGAAGCGTTCGCTGCGATCCATCGCTTCATCTCAGGCGTGTTTCCAACAAGAGCCACCTAAGCTGGCGGTTTCGCCCTTTGTTTATGATCGCCGTTTCAAATCCGAAGTGCAACAGGGCAGCATAGACGGCATGGCGGAGTGAGTGGCGGGGGAAAGGGTCGGGGTCAAGGGCTTTAGTCGCCGGAGACGATGCGAGCGCAGCGAGCACCCTTGAGGCCGACGTTTTCTCCCGCCAGACTTTGCCATGTTGTGTATGCCGGTTTTTCTGGCGGTCAGATGGAAGACTATCCTTGCGTGGGACAGCACATCTCACGGAGGAAAAATGCCCGAAGGCTATCTCCATCTGACCTGCGAACAACGCTGCCAGATTTACGCGCTCTTGCAAAGCGGCCACTCGCAAGCCCACATCGCGCGGCAAATTGGCGTCGATCCGTCGACGATCAGCCGCGAGCTTGTTCGCAACACCGGCGCGCGCGGCTATCGCTTCAAGCAAGCGCACGAGAAGGCCTCGCAGAGACGCCAAGAGGCCTCGGACAAGCCGAGCAAAATGACGCCAGATTTGGTGGAGCTGATCGAAGAAAAACTGACGCAAGAGCAGTGGAGTCCCGATCAGATCAGCGGGCGTCTGGCGAAGGATGGCGTCGCCTTTATCAGTCACGAGCGCATCTATCAGCATGTCTGGAAAGACAAGAAAGACGGGGGCACGCTGTATCTTCACTTGCGTCACAGCGGCAAAAAATACAACAGGCGCAAGGGCAAGAATTCGGGGCGCG
>CAWIXM010000043.1:0-12662 GCA_963840055.1 uncultured Alphaproteobacteria bacterium
GGATCATTGCTGTCGTCGCGAAACTTCCCGGCGAGCCCTTCGAGCCGTACCAGTTGCAGCATTTTGCCGACCTGCTCGGCAATCTCCGCCTTAGCAGATCGCCGCCTGACCGGCTTCGTCGGCCATTGCCGTGACCCGCTCGGCATCATTCACGACGCGTGCCGCGGCGGAATCATCCGAGCCTTCGACGGCCTGCAGCAGGAGGCGGTGCGCAAGAAATGCAGCCAGCTGGTGCGGACGATGTCGCGACCTTTGGGGGCGTCGCCTTCACCAGCGTCTATGGGCTCTGCGGCGACACTTTCTGGGACGATCTGATCGATCACGCGGAGGTTCGCGACACCTACCGCTACCAGGAGGGCGCGCGCCTCCGCGAGGGTGTGGTGTTCTCGACCCTCAAATACGGCGGCATCACCTTCGAGAACTATCGCGGCTGGATTGGCGGCGGTACCGATGCGGGCGACACCGTGACGCCATTCATCGACCCGAACGAGGCGCATTTCTTTCCGCTGGGGACTCCCAACCTGTTCAAGACGTTCTTTGCGCCGGCCGACTATATCGAGACAGTCAATACGTTGGGCTTGCCGCGCTACGCCAAGGCAATCCCGTCCGACAACAACAAATCGGTCCGGCTGGAAATGCAGACCAACCGCTCTCGCTCTGCCTTCGGCCGCGGGCTTTGATAAAGGGCCTGCATCACTGATGGGTTTCTTAAACCAACCTCTCGTGTAGCGTCTGCAAGGTTTGGGTTAGGACGGGAGCGGACCTCAGGCCGGAACTGACGACGCGAATGACCAGGCCTATCGTGCCGCTCCGGATGCCGCTACCTTCTGCCCAGCGTTCCGGGTTCATGGGGAAATGTTGGTTTGTTCCTGCGAGCAGAGGCGCGTTCGTTTGACCAGCGCGTCGTCATTACGGCGTTGGGCATCGCACAAATTCTCGCCTGGGGCACGTCGTTCTATTTTCCCGCCGTATTCGCCAGCCCAATCGTGGCAGAGACGGACTGGCCACTCAGCGCGGTTGTCGGCGGCACCTCAATCGGACTGCTCGTTGCCGGGTTGATCTCGCCGCAGGTCGGGCGCCTCATCGACCTGCATGGAGGTCGGCCGGTGCTGATGGCAAGCTCATTGTTCTATGCCGCCGGACTCACCGGAATCGGAATGGCGCCGGCGTTGCCGGTTTATCTTGCTGCCTGGGCGCTGGTCGGCATTGGCATGGGCACCGGGCTTTATGACGCGGTGTTTGCCGCACTCGGCCGGCTCTATGGCCGTGAAGCGCGCGCGCAGATCACCAATCTGACGCTATTCGGCGGCTTCTCCAGCACAGTCTGTTGGCCTTTGAGTGCCTTCTTGATCGAGCAAGTCGGCTGGCGCTCGGCCTGTTTGATCTATGCAGGGCTGCATCTTCTCGTCGCGTTGCCGCTACAGATGGCGGTGATCGGTCGCGTACCGAACGTTGATATGAAGGCCGCAGGGCCTGACGCGCCACCGTCGGAACCGAGGCTTGTAGCGCATGAAAGCGCGATCTTCGCGCTATTGGCCGTCATACTTTCACTTGCTGCCGGCATCGGCTCAATTGTGGTAGTGTATCTGTTGACCTTCCTACAATCGAGAGGTGCGGACTTCGCTGTAGCAGTCGGCCTCGGCACGTTGTTCGGCCCGGCGCAGGTAAGTGCGCGCGTGGTGGAGCGGCTGTTCGGCAACCGCTACCATCCAATCTGGACTGTCGTCGGCTCCTGCGCACTCATGGCCATTGGGCTGTTGATGCTCCTTGCTCACTTTCCGATACTGGCGCTGGTGATCCTGCTTTACGGGGCGGGCTACGGCATTTCCTGGATCGGGCGAGGCACGCTGCCGCTGGCACTTTTCGGACCGCTACGCTTTCCGCAGTTAATGGGCAAGCTCGCCTTTCCGAGCCTGATCGTACAGGCGCTGGCGCCGTTGGCCGGCGCATTTTTGATGAAAGCAAGTGGAGTCGATGCGACCATCGGTGTTCTGACACTGCTGGCGTTGATTAATGTGCTGCTGATCGGTGCACTGTGGGCGTTATGCCGGCCGCACCTGTCGAACGTATGACGACGGTCATGAACTGCATCTCTTCCGTTGCAACATATCAATCTTAAAGTATGACGCACTTCTCGCAGGCTTGGGCGGCTCAGCAGCCTGAGCTTGATCGCGTCTTCGCCGAAACCATTCGCCTCGTGCCGACGCGGGCCGGCGGCTATGCGGCGGTCCCAGCTTTCCACGCCTTTGCATCCGAGAACCCTGCGATTGCGTTGGAATTTCTACGTTCGCGACTTTGGCGACGACCGCGAGCGGCGTCGCCCGCTCGATCGTCCGCCGCCGGGGGTCCTTTATCCCCGAGCCTCTACGCTCGGCGGCTGCACCGTGCATAACGCGATGCTTTTCCTGGCGACGCCAGAGGAGGATTGGAACAGGATCGCGCGGCTGACCGGCGACCCCTCCTGGAACGCGTCCGAAATGCGCCGTCATTTCCAAGCAGTCGACGATTGCCGCTATCGCCCGTTATGGCGTCTTCTCGCTTCGATTTCCGGCGGTCGCTCGGACCCGAGTGGGCACGGGTGGAACGGTTGGCTCCCGAGTGAACTGGCGCTGCCGCATCGAGCACTCGAAGATCGGACGCTGATTGCGACGATCCGTGAGGCAATCCGCCGGGACATGTTCGGCGGTGGCAACTCGGCGCGCGCGTTGCGCCATGCGATCAAGCGTTTGGCGCGTGTTTTTAGCGCTGAAATCGATTCGAACGACGAACGCGCGCAAGGAAGCTCCGCCGAAGGTTTCTGCATGACGCCGCTGTCCACGTTGAAGGGGCGCCGGCGGAGCACGCGTGATCGCGCGTTCGTGGCGATGCGGGATTCCGGGCTGTGCGTCGAGTTCGACGCGCTTGCGACGCGTGTGATCCTCGACAAAGGCCGAGCCGTCGGCATCGAATACCTCAACGGTGAGCATCTCTATCGCGCATCACCGCTCGCCGGCGATGCTGTCGGCGAACTACGGACCGTGCAAGCGCGGCGCGAGATCATCCTTTGCGGCGGCGCCTTCAACACTCCGCAGCTCCTCATGTTATCTGGCATTGGCCCGCCGAACGAGATCGAGAAGGTCGGCTTGAAAACCGTGCGTCCTCTCGAGGGCGTCGGCGCCAACCTGCAAGATCGGTACGAGATTACGCTCGTCCACGGCGTCAAGGCGCCGTGGCGGTGTCTGGAGGGCGCGCGTTTTGAGGCCGGTGATCCCGTCTATGAAGACTGGCGGCGTTGCGAGGGCATGTATTGCTCGAATGGCGCCGCCATGGCCTTCAAGTTTTCCTCGCGCCCTTCGCTTGCGATTCCCGATCTCTTCGCGATGGGTCTGCTTACCCGCTTCGATGGCTATTACCCCGGCTATTCCAACGTTATCCGCAAAAGTCATGCCGACTTCAGCTTCGCGCTCTTGAAGGCTTATACGGGTAATCGCAAGGGCCGCGTCAGCTTGGCGAGCGCCGACCCACGCGATCCGCCAACGATCGACTTCAACTTCTTCGCTGAAGGCGCAGACGGGCCGGAGGGCGATATGGCGGCGCTCGTGAGCGGCATTAAGCGCCTTCGGCGCATTACGGCGTCGCTCGTCGAACAGAATGTGCTGGAACTTGAGGATACGCCGGGAGCCGGCGTTGCGAGCGACGAAGCACTCTCCGATTTCGTGCGGAAGCGGGCGTGGGGCCACCATGCCTCCTGCACGTGCGCCATCGGGCCCGAAGAAAAAGGAGGCGCGCTCGACAGCGAGTTCCGCATTCACGGCGTTAAAGGCTTGCGGGTTGTCGACGCGTCCATATTCCCGAACATTCCGGGCTATTTCATCGTCAGCGCGGTCTACACAATTGCAGAGAAGGCCGCGGCCGCAATTCTGAAATCTTATTAATCGCTTTCCGCTTTTGGCAGATTTTGTTGCTGAAGTCGGCAATTTCAGTTGCGAGCCGTATGCCTAGATTTGCTAAAACGGTTTTTATTTTCCGCTTGGAAGCGGTAACGCCAACCGACGGTCCTGATATTCGGCAGATGGCTATGCAGGACATGCATTGACCGCTGGTGGCGGTCGAGCAAACCAGCTTTGCCAGGCGGCGTAGGTTCTGCGCGATGGCGGCGAGCGTAAACTCATCTTGCGCACCGCATGGATCGCGTAACCGAACCCGCCCGAGCATCAGGATGCGCTTGAGGTGAGCAAATAGCATTTCAACGCGCTTGCGACTGCGGCGCGATTGCTCGAAAGCCTCGGTCTTTGCCAATGCGCGCGCAACATCGCGAGCCTCTCGTTCATATCGCGACGATCCGGCGCGACGGCATGTTCGGGCAACACTTGCGCTTCAGTGCGCAGGCTCGGCAGTGATCGAGAAACCCATCTACGGCGGCGCCTATGGATCTCGATGAACACAAAATCGTCATTTCAGGCGCAACATGCGTCCCCTTTATCGCCATCAGCTCCCTCGCTCCCCACGACGACGGTCCGGAGTGTTGTCAAAACCCGCAAATGCCAGCAGTATCACCTCAACAAAGCCGTTCGTCCGGTGAATGTCAGGTTCAAGTAATTTTCGATAATTACTGTCATGAGAAACATCGAGCATCTGCTCAGCGCGTCGCAGACCAGCAACGTGTCGGGTTGCGCGCGCCGCAGCAAATTTTGGAGGGCTTCAAATGAGTGACAATCCCGACAAATCGGTTGAGCTTAGTCGCGATGAAAAAGCCCTGCTGGTGGAAGAAAAGGCTACCTGCCCGTTTGTCGGTAGCGCCGTCGCTCAAGGCAAACTCGTTGTACGAAACAATGCTAAGGACCCACTCGCCAGTATTGAGGACATTAGAGGGTTGGGGAATACTGGCGGTGGTGACTTGGGAGACCTGCTCGTCGTTTTTGCAAGCGGGAATCATGCGTTTATGCAGAGTAACTCCGGAAGGCTGGACAAGCCAGTACCGAACGGCTTATTCTCACTAGAGTTCCCCGGTTCACAAGGTTCTCACCCACCCAGGCCACAGTGGGATTCTCCAGGGAGATCCGGAAATACTAGGTTCAGGTCGACAGAGCGAAGCAGATTTTGCGAGGCTAACGCTAACGAGCCGAGCAAAGGATGGTTGGATCAAACGCTCAGACGTCGGACGCTTTATTGCGGAAAATCTGCTCAAGGATCCGAAATCCAAAGTATTTGAGAAACGTACTGCTGCCCTGTTGGCGAGTGACTTGGTCAGTTTCGTGGAAACGGTTGGTCCAGCTCTGATAAGGAATCTCTTCGGTTCCGAGGAAGACGCGAGAACGGACCATCGGGACTTGAAGGAAAAGCTCACCAAACTTCTCGGTGAGGACAATCTTGTTGGATCCTCTGGGGAGTTTGGCCTGCTCTTCGCGCTGCTGGCCAATAGGCCCGGCAACAAGGAAATCGATGGCGAACCTGCGGTGGCCGTAAACGACCTGCGGGCCATGTTTGTAGACAAGCGCCTTCCCGAAGGGTGGGAAAATTGGAAGAAGACATGGGTAGATTGGGTAAAGAACACCACCGCGTTACTAATTAGCGCAGGCAAGGAATACCGGGTTCTCAGACAAAGTCAGTTTAGAGCCTGTCCGTGAAGAGGGGTTAAAAGGCTCTAAACCAAACCAGAAGCTTGGCGTCCTCGACGGACTCGTTTATATAACTGAGGTACCAAAATTCATATGGCTTTTGTATATGAATGGCGCGCCGAAAGCGTGCATGATGTCGGTGCAGTTTCCGGTGCATGGTGCATGGGTTCTTGAGCACGGGGCAGCCCGACTAATTAGTCGCCCGTGAACAATTGGGAATGCGCTGTGTCCGTAGGCTGACTTGGTGCGGGCAAGTATTCGGATTTGCAGATTTTTGGGGATTACCCGGTGGTTTCCTTGCAAAATGGCCGGCCGCGATTTCGTTGAATCGCGGGCCATGATTCCTTCGTCTTCAAGGACGAGGCGGAGGACGCGGCCATCGAAGGGCGATTGCCTCGGGGTATTGGCGTTACTCGTCTCCGCGATGCGCCTGCCGAGTGGTGTCGGTTTGATCCAGGTCGCAACTCGGGTCGGCGCCAGGAACGAGTTCGCAGAGCCCAGAGACCGGGCGCCGAACATCACCGCTTGGCTTATCGGCCTGATCCCGGGGGTGCAGCTTAGGGCGGTGCCAGGAACGGGTTTGCGGAGCCCGGAGACCGGGCCAGAAAATCGCCGGTATCGTGACCCCACGGAGGGCAGAGACCGCACGCCCCTCATTTGAACCGCGGAAAAGCCGGTAAATTGGGGCCTATTCGTCGGACACCGGGAACCGTCGGTTCGTAGAGGAGTGCGTGGTGGAGGGAGACGAACCGGAATCCAACATTCTCCGCATTGTGGAAAACTAACGGCTAGGCGCGATGAGCAGGCGCAGGGGCCGAGTGGCGACTGCGCCACTGCGTCAGCCGGTCAGCGCCGGCGTTCGGTGGAAAAGGCTATTGTCATCGATCTGCTTGACGAGGAAATCCGCCACATCGGCTCGCGAGATGAATCCCGAGGTCCAGTCGTTCGGATCGACCAGCACACGGTATGCGCCCGTGTGCGGTCCGTTGGTTAGGATGGTCGGACGAACAATTGTCCAGTCGAGTCGGCTCTTGCGGATGATGCGCTCCTGCACGTCTTTGTCGGCGTAGACACGCCCGAGGAACAAGCAAAGGGCGGTATTGTATAGAATTCCGCCGCGGCCGCGGCTGTCGCCCGCTCCGAGGCCCGTGACGCAGATCAAGCGTCTGACCCCGCTCGCCTCCATCGTGCGTACAAGGACCCGCGTGGCAGCGGAAAACAGGTGAGTGCCGCGTAGGATCAACTCCGGCGCGGGCGTCACACCCAGGGTTTGAATCACGGTATCGACACCGACCAGCGCCCGCTCGATCGTGTCCCTGTCGATGGCATCGCCATCCATTTTCTCAAGCTTAGGATTATGCAAGCGGATCGTTGACGCGGAGCGCGAGAGCGCGCGCACCGAAAAGCCCGCCTTGAGCGCAGCATCTAAGGTCGCAAGGCCAATCCCTCTGCTTGCTCCGATGATCAGAACTGTAGCCATCGGTCAAAGCTCCCAAATCTGCCTGTTCAAGGCCCGCTCCGTGCATCCGCGTCGACACGCCTCTTGGGCCTGTGTGGGGAGACCGGAAGCGGCAGACCATCCAAGCCGTGAGGACGCGCTCCAGCCGCGCGTACTCACATGGGCGGAAATGGATGCCAGGCTCCTATCGATCTCGACGGTCGGCGCATTCGCGCGCACTCCTTAACGACGATACGGCGTATCCCCGGCAGCAGTTCGTGGAACACGAAGATGCTCGCGGCAATGTTCCGAATCTGGAATTATTCTAAGCCCTAAGAACCTTCCCCCCGCTTTCTCCACAACCATTTTAAGAACTGCTAAATACTCGTCGTCAAATTCGCCAATTCGGCAGAGAACCTTAACCTTCGCCATGACCCGCCTCGCTATTCCAAGCCAAAGGGACGAACCGCTCGGCACGCGCCGCGTTCTATCTCAGCGATCTCGCTTCCCATGACCTGCCGCGGCGCACAGGTTTACCGGCCCACGTTATGCCGTCAGCCACGGTTCAATACCGAGGTGTTTTTCGATCGCGCGCGCTCCAAGAGGTGGTCGATCTCTTTGCTGTAGCCCTCCAGCGGATGCCGTAGGCGCCGGAGTAGCCGATCCCACTAAGAAAAGCTAACCTTGCCAACTACCTGACGCTCCCACCCTGAATAACTCGGAAGCGGTGACGTCGCTCTAGCGCAGTCACCGCTGGATCGATCGGCTGCCTGAGGGCGGTCTCCGCTTCGGCGCGGATGCGGGCGACCATCGACTTCAGTCCGTTCGAGCGCTGCAGCGTGAGGTGTTCACGCAGGCCGAGCCGCTCGAACGGGGCGGACGGATCGGTTGCCAGAATGTCCCGCGCGCTCTTGCCGGAATACAGAGCGAACAAAATCGCGATCAACCCGCGGACGATATGGGCATCGCTATCACCCCGAAAGATAAGGATCGGTCCACGCGTGCCATTCGGCTGCACTGTGGTGGAGAGCCAAACCTGGCTGGCGCAGCCCTGCACTTTGTTCGCGTCGACATATGCCGCTGCCGGAAGCGGAGCAAGCGTCCAGCCAAGCTCGATGATGTAGCGATAGCGATCCTCCCATTCATCGAGCAGGGAGAAATTGTCGCTGATCTCGTCGATCGTCATGAAGCGACTATTCGGCTTACCGCCGTGGCACCCTTATCCGTAAGCACTGTCAGGCATGCAGCTTCTGGTACTTAACCAGCAATTCTTCCTTGGTTTCGGCGTAGTCGGGGTTTTGAACGATGCATCCTGGTTCCGCCGGGCAGACGACCCGACATTGCGGCTCGTCCTCGGCGCCGATGCACTCGGTACACTTATCTGGATTGATCACGTAAATCGGATTTCCCGCCGTGATCGCTTGGTTCGGACACACCGGTTCGCATGCATCGCAGGCGGTGCAGTTATCATTGATCAAGAGGGCCATTTTTCGTTCTCCTTTGCTCGCCTCCGATCTCGGGCGGCTTTTCAACTCAGTTCATGTCATCGTACGCACAATCTGCCGGATCAGCTTCGTGTGCGCCCAAGCTCGGATCAAAACGGAATAGCGTCGCGCAATAGGGGCAGGTGATCTCATTGGCATCGCCCATATTGAGGTAAATGTGGGGATGATCTTGCGGCGGTTTATCTCCAATGCACTTGAACTCGCGGCAGCCAATGCGCACGATCGGCAACCCGACTTCATTATGAAACTTCGGATACCTTTCCATCTGTACCGCGCGGCTAAGGCGCCCGATTAACGACGCAGCGTGCCCTGGGTGGATCGAGGGTTCGATCAGCCTCCGGTGAAGGGTGCCTCTCTTGCGTCATTTCGGTTGCGTAAGAGGGCCCCTCGGCGACGTTAGTCTCTCCGCCACAGGAGCGGGGTTGGAGCTAACCTGCCGGGTGAAGCGCTGGGGTCTCCATCATGACAATGTGGTGCTTAACTGAGTTCTGCACCTTCTCGAAGGCTCTTACCTCGATCTGGCGCACGCGCTCGCGGGTAACGCCGAATTCCCGCGCTAGCTCTGCGAGCGTGATCTGTTCGTCGGCGAGCCGGCGCGTCTCGAATATGCGTCGCTCGCGCTCATTGAGCACGGTGAGCGCGTCGGACAAGGCCTTGCGGCGGTTGTCGAATTCCTCGCTCGCCGCGAGCGTTGTCTCCTGGTCGGGGGATTCATCCACCAGCCAGTCCTGCCACTCTCCGGAAGCGCCGTCGTCGCTGATCGCAGCGTTAAGCGAGGCATCGCCCCCGAGCCGCCGGTTCATGTAGATCACGTCCGTTTCGGCGACGCCCAACCGCTGGGCGATGATCTTCACCTGGTCCAGCCGCATATCGCCATCGTCGAGGATGGAGATCTTGCGCTGGGCCTTGCGCAGGTTGAAGAACAGCTTCTTGTGGTTCCTCGTGGTGCCCATTTTCACCAACGACCACGAACGCAGGATGTATTCCTGGATTGAAGCTCTGATCCACCATGCTGCGTAGGTGCCGAACCGAAAGCCCTTTTCCGGCTGGAAGCGCGCGACTGCTTGCATCAGGCCGACATTGCCCGCGGAGATCGCCTCAGAGATCGGCAGGCCATAGCGGTGATAGTTCCTGGCGATCCTGATCACCAGCCGCAGATGGCTGGTGACGAGCTTGTTCGCCGCGTCGCGATTGCTCTGCTCGCGCCAACGCTTGGCGAGCATGTATTCTTCCTGGCGCTCCAGCATCGGGAACCGCCGGATTTCCTCAAGATAATGGGGGCCCAGCTCGGTCGGCAGGATCGGCAGGGCCGTGGTGGAGGCCATGTTAGCCGCTCCAACTAGTTTCGAAACACAATTATCAGCATCTGGTCGCTTGTCAAGTTGATTTCGAAACGCTATTAATCTCAGAGGAGGCGACCATGTCAGCGCGCGAAATGGCGGAACTTCTTCTGATGGTGGGGCGGCTCGTGCAATTCGAGGGCTATGGCGGCGGACTCAGCCCTGCCCAATGGATGGCGCTGCGCTTCTTATCCCGTGCCAACTCGTTTTCCCGCACTCCGTCTGCATTCGCGGAATTTCAAGCCACGACCCGAGGCACTGCAACGCAAGCCATCAAGGCGCTTGAGGCTGGTGGGTACTTGGTCAGACAACGATCCAAGGTGGACGGACGAAGCGTTACCCTGCGCTTGAACGAAAAGGGTAAAAAAGCGCTTGCGCGCGATCCGTTCGAAGTTCTGGTGCGCGCCGTGGACGCGCTCGATTTGGAAGAGCAGACCGCGATGCACGACGCCCTGCACCAGGTGTTGACCACAGTCGCTGCCAGTGGAGCGCGTCGACGCTTCGGTGTTTGTCGCGACTGCGCGTACCTCGGCGGAGATATCTGCTGCACCTCAACGAGCGCGAAAGTTCTCGAATGCTTACTGTTCGGCGTTCGGATCGACCCGAAGGACGCGGGCCTCCTCTGTGTTCATTCTCAACCAAAGAACGAAACACCGCACAGGTGAGCGCCACGAATGAGTGCGTTACTGCGAGAGGACGCTTAATTGACCTACGTCGTCAACGAGAGCTGCATCAAGTGCAAGTATATGGATTGTGTCGAGGTGTGCCCCGTGGACTGCTTCTACGAGGGCGAGAATATGCTCGTCATCCACCCGGACGAATGTATCGATTGCGGGGTCTGCGAGCCGGAATGCCCAGTCGACGCGATCAAGGCCGATACTGAGCCGGGGCTTGAGAAATGGCTGCTCCTGAACACGGAATACGCGAAGATCTGGCCAAATATCACAGTCAAAAAATCACCCCCGCCCGATGCGAAAGAATGGGACGAAAAGCCGGACAAACTCCAATACTTTTCACCAAATCCCGGCGCGGGTGATTGAGGCGGCCAGCTCGCTTGCGGATGCAACCGACGCTTTCAATTCGATGAAGGAGAATGTGTATGATCGATACGCTCGTTGCGAAAACATGCACACCTTGCAGGGGCGGTATCCCGCCTCTCACGCCGCAAGAGGCGGAGCATTTTCATGTCCACGTTCCACAGTGGGGAATATGTAACGAGGCCCGACGCATCGAGCGGACCTTCCGATTTCGCAACTTTCGCGAGGCGTTTGCACATGTTCAACAAATAGCCGAACTCGCCGAGGCCGAAGGTCATCACCCCGACATCAGCTTTGGCTGGGGCTATGTCACGGTGGTTATGCAAACGAAAAAGATCAAAGGGTTACACGAAAACGATTTCATCATGGCTGCCAAGATCGACAGACTATCTGAACCATCAGACGGCTAACGTTCCTGAACGGCCATGAGCATTCTCGGGCAAGGTCCCGGAACTGGCTCAAGGGCACGTCGGTAATTGCGATTTGCGCGCGGCTGTGGGCAGATTTGTTGATGGTTGAGGTGACAATTCCCCCATGCTGACCCCCGCTCAATGCTTGGAAGGTTTCGATCAACTTGGGCTGAGTGATGAAGCCCACGCCTTGTTTCTGGCTGACAACGCTATCCATATTTTCACTTTGGATTTAGGACGGATACCGAGCCGATTCCGGCTGATGACCTGAATCATAGCCGCGGGACAGGACAACCAGGGCTGATGCGCCCCTGCCGTCCGTTGGATGATCTCTCCCTGGCTTTGGGACTGACAGCCTCAGTTGCACGCGCCCGCTCTGCCCTAATGTGCGACAGGCCGAACGCTAGCAGGAAGGCCATGATCGCTACGACCAACGGAAGATTTGCGAACCAGGGCGGGTCAGGCGTGATGAATGGCGTCACAGCTACCGGGAGTTTTTAGCCCGGCCTGATGGGTCGTCACCTGCATGACCCAGGTCGCCACCAGCGCGGCTGATAGCGAAAGCAGTGACGTGATGGCCGACAGGCTGATCGCCGTCTCGATGGTGGCGATGACCGCGTTCTGCTTACTGCGACAGCGAAATCTTAAATCCGAGCCAAACGAGCGTGGCCAATGTGCCGCCGAAGCCGAGCGCCATCGCGATCACGGCCGCCTTCATGACTCCCTCGGCGATTTCGCGCCACCATCGCAGGTGAGCAAAGTCGCGTTGGGTCTCGATCGGCTTGGTCGTATCGATGCCAAGACCAATCAGCGTCTCCTGCGCCGCCTCCTTTCCCGACACGCGCGCGACGTGCTCGACTTCATTTCTGTCCATCAGTCTTCCCCCGATCGCTCCTGCTGCAGCGGAATGACATGGATCGATCGAAGACGCCAAGGTGTGGCGCAATGGCTCAGCGCCCAATCCGCCGCCTCGCGATCGGTAGCGAAGGGGCCATAGATAATTCCTTCGCACTCGATGACGTATTTCATGATTGCTCCTTTAAGATGGGCACCAACCCGTCCCCCGGAAATGAACAGCCAACTCGCCGACGACGAGACCAATAGCGAGCGGCAAGAGTGGCTGACGCTTCGTGAGCTGCCAGATCGTTGACGATAGCGTCGTGATTAGGCGCGTGACGAGCGTGAAGCCCTCGATGCAGGCGAATATGATCATGGCCGCGACGAACCAGACGGCCCAGGTCGTCATGCCGCCGGCGCCACGTCCCGCTCGGCGAGGATCGCCGCACGGAAAAGACATTCGGGATCGGCAACGAACCGTGGATCGGCCTTCACGAT
>CAWIXM010000044.1:0-26360 GCA_963840055.1 uncultured Alphaproteobacteria bacterium
CAACAGTGAAGTGCAACGGGCAGATTTCTGGCGCTGAAGAAAATCTCGCGAGGGGTTTGGTAGCCGAGTATCTTTCTGGGGCGAGAGTTGAGTTTGTCCTCGACCCTTTGGACATCGGCATCGGACAAAATAGAGAAGTCGGAACCTTTTGGGAAGTACTGCCTGAAGAGGCCGTTAGTGTGTTCGTTGAGGCCGCGTTCCCACGAGTGATAGGGCTTGGCAAAATAGGATAGTGCCCCCAGCGAGGTTGCGATTTGGGCGTGAGAGGCGAACTCTTTTCCATTGTCGTAAGTGATTGTTTCGATTTGGTCAGCGAGCGGCAAAAGCACGCGTGCGCAGGCCTGCACGACAAAGTTCCGCGTTCTTGTCCGGCAGTTTGGCGAGCTTGGTGTATTTGGAGGTTCGCTCGACGTGCGACATGACAACGCCTTTGTGATTGGCGCCGATAATCGTGTCGGCCTCCCAGTCTCCGATGCGGATTTTTGCGGCGACAATAGGAGGCCGCTGATCGATCGCCGTTTCAAATCCGAAGTGCAACAGGGCAGCATAGACGGCATGGCGGAGTGAGTGGCGGGGGAAAGGGTCGGGGTCAAGGGCTTTAGTCGCCGGAGACGATGCGAGCGCAGCGAGCACCCTTGAGGCCGACGTTTTCTCCCGCCAGACTTTGCCATGTTGTGTATGCCGGTTTTTCTGGCGGTCAGATGGAAGACTATCCTTGCGTGGGACAGCACATCTCACGGAGGAAAAATGCCCGAAGGCTATCTCCATCTGACCTGCGAACAACGCTGCCAGATTTACGCGCTCTTGCAAAGCGGCCACTCGCAAGCCCACATCGCGCGGCAAATTGGCGTCGATCCGTCGACGATCAGCCGCGAGCTTGTTCGCAACACCGGCGCGCGCGGCTATCGCTTCAAGCAAGCGCACGAGAAGGCCTCGCAGAGACGCCAAGAGGCCTCGGACAAGCCGCGCAAAATAACGCCAGATTTGGTGGAGCTGATCGAAGAAAAACTGACGCAACAGCAGTGGAGTCCCGATCAGATCAGCGGGCGTCTGGCGAAGGATGGCGTCGCCTTTATCAGTCACGAGCGCATCTATCAGCATGTCTGGAAAGACAAGAAAGACGGGGGCACGCTGTATCTTCACTTGCGTCACAGCGGCAAAAAATACAACAGGCGCAAGGGCAAGAATTCGGGGCGCGGGCTGATTCCGAACCGCGTCGATATCGATCAGCGGCCTCCTATTGTCGCCGCAAAAATCCGCATCGGAGACTGGGAGGCCGACACGATTATCGGCGCCAATCACAAAGGCGTTGTCATGTCGCACGTCGAGCGAACCTCCAAATACACCAAGCTCGCCAAACTGCCGGACAAGAACGCGGACTCTGTCGTGCAGGCCTGCGCACGCGTGCTTTTGCCGCTCGCTGACCAAATCGAAACAATCACTTACGACAATGGAAAAGAGTTCGCCTCTCACGCCCAAATCGCAACCTCGCTGGGGGCACTATCCTATTTTGCCAAGCCCTATCACTCGTGGGAACGCGGCCTCAACGAACACACTAACGGCCTCTTCAGGCAGTACTTCCCAAAAGGTTCCGACTTCTCTATTTTGTCCGATGCCGATGTCCAAAGGGTCGAGGACAAACTCAACTCTCGCCCCAGAAAGATACTCGGCTACCAAACCCCTCGCGAGATTTTCTTCAGCGCCAGAAATCTGCCCGTTGCACTTCACTGTTGAATGGGCGGATATCGACGCGGTTCGGAATCAGCCCGCGCCCCGAATTCTTGCCCTTGCGCCTGTTGTATTTTTTGCCGCTGTGACGCAAGTGAAGATACAGCGTGCCCCCGTCTTTCTTGTCTTTCCAGACATGCTGATAGATGCGCTCGTGACTGATAAAGGCGACGCCATCCTTCGCCAGACGCCCGCTGATCTGATCGGGACTCCACTGCTGTTGCGTCAGTTTTTCTTCGATCAGCTCCACCAAATCTGGCGTTATTTTGCGCGGCTTGTCCGAGGCCTCTTGGCGTCTCTGCGAGGCCTTCTCGTGCGCTTGCTTGAAGCGATAGCCGCGCGCGCCGGTGTTGCGAACAAGCTCGCGGCTGATCGTCGACGGATCGACGCCAATTTGCCGCGCGATGTGGGCTTGCGAGTGGCCGCTTTGCAAGAGCGCGTAAATCTGGCAGCGTTGTTCGCAGGTCAGATGGAGATAGCCTTCGGGCATTTTTCCTCCGTGAGATGTGCTGTCCCACGCAAGGATAGTCTTCCATCTGACCGCCAGAAAAACCGGCATACACAACATGGCAAAGTCTGGCGGGAGAAAACGTCGGCCTCAAGGGTGCTCGCTGCGCTCGCATCGTCTCCGGCGACTAAAGCCCTTGACCCCGACCCTTTCCCCCGCCACTCACTCCGCCATGCCGTCTATGCTGCCCTGTTGCACTTCGGATTTGAAACGGCGAAGAAAAAAAGAAAATATATATTGATAGAATTGATCCGGTCCTTTCCAAGGTTAGAAGGCGCTTAGGCGGCTCAACAAGGCCGTAGGCGTCACGGGAACAGCGCGATCTGCTCCAGGCCCGTGGTCTCGGGAAAGCCGAGCATCAGGTTCATGTTCTGCACCGCCTGACCCGACGCGCCCTTGACTAGGTTGTCGAGCGCCGAGCCGATGATGGCGCGGCCCGGCTTGCGGTCCTTCGCGACCCCGATGAAGGTCATGTTGGAGCCGCGCACATGCCGGGTCTGCGGCATCTTGCCGAACGGAAGCAGGTGGACGAACGGCTCGCCGGCATAGGCCTGCGCCAGGATCGCGTGAAAATCTTCCGCCTTCTGCCCCGCGCTTGCCCGCACATAGATGGTTGCGAGAATGCCGCGGTTCATCGGCACGAGATGCGGGGTGAAGGTGACGATCACCTCCTGCCCGGCCGCGCGTGAAAATTCCTGGTCGAGCTCGGCCATGTGGCGGTGATGCCCGACGCCGTATGCGTGAAAGCCTTCCGAGACCTCGGAGAAGAGCATGTTCTCCTTGGCCGCCCTCCCCGCCCCTGTCATGCCGGACTTTGCATCGATGACGATGTCGTCGAGCGCGACCACGCCCTTGCGGATCAGCGGGACGAGCGGAAGCTGGGCGCAGGTGGTGTAGCAGCCGGGATTGGCGACGAGCCGCGCCTTTCGGATGTCGTCGCGATAGACCTCGACGAGGCCGTAAACGGCTTCCGCCTGCAGTTCGGGGGCGGAATGCTCGCCGCCATACCAGCGCGCATAGGCGGCGGTGTCAGCGAGACGGAAATCGGCGGAGAGGTCGACCACCTTGGTCTTCGGCGCCGCCGCAAGCAGCGCCGCGATCACCTTCTGCGTCGTCGCATGCGGCAGCGCGCAGAACACGAGATCGAGTGCCGCGGCCTTCCAATCGACGCCGTCGATGGCGACGAGCTTCGGCAGGTCGAATGGCGAGAACTGCGGAAACACGTCGCGCATAGCCTGGCCGGCGCGGCGGTCCGCCGTCAGCAGCGCGATTTCGACCTGCGGATGGCGCAGCAGGAGCCGCAGCAGTTCGGAGCCGGTATAGCCCGATGCGCCGAGCACGCCGATTTTTGCTTTATTTGCCATGGGTGTCCTGCGTTGCCCTTATCGAGACGAGGCCTTATCGCAAATCGACGTCATGTGGAGAACCACGAAAAGCCAAGCGCGCCGGGGGCGAGCAGCACCGCCGCCCACACGAAGGCCGAGCCGAAATTCGCAATCTGGAACGGCCACCACGGCATCACGAAAATCCCGGCGACGAGCGGCACCGAGGCGCGCAACGGCCCGAAGAAACGGCCGATCGCGACGGCGAACACGCCGAAGCGACGGATCAAGGCTTCGCCCTTCGGCAGCAGGTCGGGATAGCGCGACAGCGGCCAGACCTGGGCGATGCGATCCTTGAAGGTGAAGCCGAGCCAATAGGAGAACCAGTCGCCCAGCGCCGCGCCGACCGCGGCGGCGACCCAGATCGGCACGAACTCGAGCCCGCCCAGCCCGATGAGTGCGCCGATGCCGACCAGCGCTGCCCACGCCGGAATTATGAGCGACATGAAGGCGAGCGACTCGGCAAAGGCGAGCAGGCCAACGATCGGTATCGCCCAAATCTGGTTCGCGCGCACGAACTCGATGATGGCTTGGACGTATTGTTCCATTGTCTGCGAGAAAAACCAGTTGCCGAGCATGCGAGCGTTTACACGTTGAACCCCTGCCTGACCACCATGCGCGCGCCATCAACGCCCTATAGGCGCCCCAATCGAAGATAACCCATTCGCCGCGCGAGGATGCCGGCCGCCCTATCTTTGCTCGGCCCCTATGCGATAGTGCATCAAACCGATTCGTCGGTCCCTCACTCAACACAATGTTAGATATGGCGAAATCCGCGCAAAGAAAGGCCGACCGCAACCCCGATCTGTTTGCCGACGCCCCCCCGCCGTCCGCCGCCGCGCGGCGCGCCGCCGCCCGTGCGCCGAAGGCTGAACGGCGTCGCAGCGGCAATGGGCCGGCCGAGGGCGGCTACACCGCGCGCGACATCGAGGTGTTGGAGGGGCTTGAGCCGGTGCGTCGCCGCCCCGGCATGTATATCGGCGGCACCGACGAGAAGGCGCTGCACCACCTCTTTGCCGAGACGATCGACAACGCCATGGACGAAGCGCTGGCGGGACATGCGAGCTTCATCGGGGTGGAGCTTGGCGAGGACGGCTTCCTCACCGTGACCGACAATGGCCGCGGCATCCCGGTCGATCCGCATCCGAAATTCCCGAAGAAGTCGGCGCTCGAAGTGATCATGTGCATGCTACACGCGGGCGGCAAGTTCGACTCCAAGGTCTACGAGACCTCGGGCGGGCTGCACGGCGTCGGCGTGTCGGTGGTCAATGCGCTCTCGGAAAAGCTCGAAGTCGAGGTCGCGCGCCAAGGCCAGCTCTACCGGCAGGTCTATCATCGCGGCAAGCCGGCGAACGGCCTGGAAAAGCTCGGCAAGGTGCACAATCGCCGCGGGACGCGCGTGCGCTTCAAGCCTGACCCGCAGATTTTCGGCGCCAAGGCGAAGTTCAGCCCGCAGCGCCTATTCAAGATGGCGCGCGCCAAGGCCTATCTGTTCGGCGGGGTGGAAATCCGCTGGCGCTGCGACAAGGCGCTGCTCGCCGGCATCGACGGCGTGCCAACGGAAGAGACCTTCCACTTCCCCGGCGGCTTGCAGGACTATCTCGCGAGCGCGCTCAACGGCCAGACGCTGGTGCATCCCGACATTTTCACCGGCCGCTCCGGGAGGCCGGGCGTGAACGGCGCGGTGGAATGGGCGGTCGCGTGGACTGTAGACGGCGACGGCTTCCTCTCCTCCTACTGCAACACGATCCCCACTGGCGACGGCGGCACGCATGAGGCGGGCTTCCGCACCGCGCTGTTGCGCGCGCTGAAGGATCACGCCGAGCGCACCGGCCAGGGCAAGCGCGCCGCCTCCGTCAGCAGCGACGACGTAATGACCGGCGCCGGCGCGATGCTGTCGGTGTTCATCCGCGAGCCGGAATTCCAGGGCCAGACCAAGGATCGGCTTGCGACCGGCGAGGCGCAGCGCATCGTCGAAGCAGCAGTCAAGGACCCGTTCGACCACTGGCTCGCCGGCAACCCGACCCAGGCGAACAAGCTGCTCGACTGGGTGGTCGAGCGCGCGGAGGAGCGCCTGCGCCGCCGCCAGGAGAAGGAGATCGCGCGCAAGTCCGCCGTGCGCAAGCTACGCCTGCCCGGCAAGCTCGCCGACTGCAGCGCGACCGCAGCGGAAGGCTCGGAGATTTTCATCGTCGAGGGCGACTCGGCCGGCGGCTCGGCCAAGCAGGCGCGCGACCGCATCACGCAAGCGATCCTGCCGTTGCGCGGGAAAATCCTCAACGTCGCGAGCGCCGGCAAGGACAAGCTTGCGCAGAACCAGCAGCTCGCCGACCTCGTGCAGGCGCTCGGCTGCGGCGCGGGCGCGCACTATCGCGACGAGGATTTACGTTACGAGAAGGTGATCGTGATGACCGACGCCGACGTCGACGGCGCGCACATCGCTTCGCTGCTGATCACCTTCTTCTACCGGCAGATGCCGCAGCTCATCGAGAACGGCCATCTCTATCTCGCGGTGCCGCCGCTCTACCGGCTCTCGCACGGCGGCAAGACTTTTTACGCGCGCGACGACGCGCACAAAGATGAGATCATGCGCCGCGAGTTTCACGCCAACGCCAAGGTCGAGATCGGCCGCTTCAAAGGCTTGGGCGAAATGCTGCCCGCGCAGCTCAAGGAAACCACCATGAGCCGCAAGACGCGCACGCTGCTGCGCGTGCAGCTCCTGACCGACGACCGCGCCGACACGGCAAAATCGGTCGAGCGCCTGATGGGCACCAAAGCCGAAGCGCGCTTTGCGTTTATTTCGGAGCACGCCGAATTCGCGGACGAAGAGATGTTGGATGTGTGAAGGGGGGTGCCCAGCCTAAGCAATTTCACTCTGAACTTATGGCCCCAACCCTTGCAAATAAAAGTTTCCCAGATACAAGTGGCCGCGATGCTGCCGGGTGCCTCTCTCGCCAAGCTCTTGTTGCCGGCGCTACTTGTCGCCTCACCCGAACCCCATCCTCTATCAGACGAGCAATCTTTTTTGAGACGGTTAGCAAATGACGCGCGCTTAGCGGCTTCATCTCGAACTTAAAGACACCGCGATTACGCATCAGGATTCGCTGATCTTGGCCAGCACCGTTTTGATACCATATCGCATGAACCGCTGAGTTCCGCTCCTTAGCCATTCCGTTAACTTGGCTCATGAATTTATTCAACTGATTGAAAGCATCCGTGCCATCAATCTTAAACTCGGCAAGTGACATAACGAGATCGCGCCGATGCCGAAAATCAAGCGCGGCTGAAGTGATAATCGCGGTTGCGTGATCCGTTTCCAGAAGCTCGGCGAGAATAGCCGCTAGCAGATGCTCTAAAGCCGACCACGCCATGCATATTTTTCCGATGCCCTCTTCAACAGACGGCAATACTTCGGTGTTTTTCGGCATCACAAGATTCTCAATGCTCATACTTTTCAGGTATACCCAGAAGGGCACCAAACCATTAACTTAGCACATAGCGCGGAAATAACGCCACGTATTCCGCCGTTCACCGGACGGCGTGTTATGGCTTCGCCTAGCCCGCTCTGCGGTTCTGCATGGATACGATGATCCTCCACCTTCGTAGTGCGCGGGCTTGACTCGCGCATCCGTGCGACGGCTCCGAGCGTGCGACGAGGCAGTATGGACCGCCGGGTCAAGCCCGGCGGTGACGAAAGGAGGACGTCGTCTTTCGGCGCGACGAACATTATCTCCGTTCATTCCCGCGCAAGCGGGAATCCAGGCTTTTTGCAGGACTCCTGGGTCCCCGCTTTCGCGGGGACGAACGGGACCGAGGTGAATCAGGCTGAGTATGACCCTTCTCCCCGCAGGCGGGGAGAAGGTGGCGAGCCGCGACAGCGGCAAGCCGGATGAGAGGGCGTGTTCCCTGGCGCAGACCACGCAATTGCCCCTCACCCGCCGCGCTCCGCGCGGCGACCTCTCCCCGCAAGCGGGGCGAGGTGACCCTCAGCAGCGGAGCGCGTAGTTCACGGGACGCTTTACGGGTGCGGCAGGCTACTTAGGCTGCACGGCCGATTGGTCGGGGTTCTTGCGACCGATAGCGCGCCGCTCGCCGGCGGGCTGTCGGACGTTCTTATCCTTGTCCTGAAGGCGGGTTCGGGTCGTTGATAGCAGCTTGCCGCCGGCTTGCTCAGGCTGCCCAGTACCGCTTGATTGATCCATCCGAGCTACGCCGCCGCGCCTGACTGGGTAATTGCCCATCATCAAGAACTCGATGACAATAATATAGCAGCGATGTGCACCAACTTCGCTGTGGTTGCCTTCATATTTGTGCGGGCCGGGGGAACCTATAATGGCGCGAGTCGATCGCCAGACGATTGGTCAACTGAAATCTATGGTTGATTCATCATACGAACTTACTTTGCTCCTTACCCTGATGCTTGCCTCTTCTCCCCCGGGGGAGCTCTCCGCGAGTCAAATGGATGCCGTCACTAACCTAGCTTATGAAATAATGACTATTCAGAAGGAGATGAGGGAAATCTTGTTGGCTGCCGGCTGATCCCAGCCTGGATTCATTGTTCTATGATGAACCTCACACACGGATATCGCGACAAATAATAATAGAGAAATCAGGTTCCGCCGAATTGTGGCAGAATTGTCACCTCAAGAAGGCTATTTTGGCGCATAAGTAAAAGCACCAACAAACGCCACAGGCCTAAGCCTTGGCTCCGTGCTGAGGAAGGGGGAGCTATGACCTCTCGCGAAGACCTTCTAGCCAAACTGACCAATCGGCAACGGGAGGTGCTAAACCTCCTCGCTGAGCGGCTATCTGACAGCGAGATTAAGCGGCTCTTGGAGCTTATCGATGAGCGGAAACTTGACACGACGCTTTTTCGCAATTTGCTGTGTCTTCCCGCCCGCGACGTAGAACTAAACGACTGCTAACCGGCGTGCCGGGCAAGGACATTTTCCGTTCGACAACCGGGTTCGGGCAAGATACGGCCACTGAATTCGTCGGTAGACTACCCAAGCTGCACGCCCGACTGGTCGGGGTTCTTGCGACCGATGGCCCGCCGCTCTCCGGCGGCGGGAGCGAGGCGAGCGAGAAACGCCCAAGCGTCCTTCGTCCATCGGGCGTCGAGCAGCGCGTGGTGCCGGGTGCCCACTTGGTGGGGCAATTCCGGATCGCCGAGTTCGATCGCCCACTGTTTGATGTCCAAACAAAGCTGCGGATAGTGGAACGGCATTTCATCCATGCGTCCGAACAACCAAGTGAACGCCACCCAATCGTGAGCGGGAAAATAGCCCCAGAACACGGGATGCTCGTCCCCATCGGTGAATTCGCGCAGGGCATAGCCGATTTCCTCGCGCGTCATCCCCTTGCCGTCGAGTTGGGGGCGCACGTTCTCCAGCGTCCATAGACTCGCCTTCGACCAGTCGACCTCACTGCTCTCGGCATAGAACTCGCGACCATCTTCGGCGACGAGACCGACACTGATCAGATCGATGGTGTACGGTCTCTCGATGAATTCGGTGTCGATCCAATATTTCACGTATCGACGCTCCTTGGCGCGAAAGCACAGCGGCGATGCCGACAGGGTATGCCAACCGTCATATTAGCTTGCGATGACGGCGGCAACGTAACATCGGATTCATGCCGATCACCTATGGCCAGCCGGTGGTGCAGCGGGAAGCCGAGCGCACTCGAGTTCGCTCGTCGACACAAAGACTGCCGAGTATTCGCTACACCTCGGCTGCTGGCATCCTCCCCCGTGAAACGGGGGCGGGGAACCATGCGTAGCATGGTGGAGGGGGGCGCATGCTGCGCGATTTTAACAATTCGCTCGAGGCGCTTTGTTAGCGCCCAGTCGATCCAACGCGAAGGAGAGCGCTGCAAAGCCCCCTCCCCCGCCCTTCGGGCGGTCCCCCTCCCCCGCTGCGCGGGGGAGGATGAAGAAGCACCGCTTATCAGGGATCAGCCAAAGCGTCAGTCAGCCAAAGCGTCAGTCGGCCAAAGCGTCAGTCAGTCGGCGGCAGCATATTGGCCGACGCGATCGGATGCGTTGGGAAGGCTCTTGGCGGCGTCCGGCGGCGATCCCGAGGCGACCGTGGGCTCGGGCGGGCTTTCAAGACTCTTGACCACGACGAGGCGGGTGACCTCGCCCTCAAGAAAAACATTCAGAAACTCGGGATAGTTGGTGAAGGCCACGCATCCGTTCGACTGGCCGTTGGAACCATGCAAGTAGGAATGGGCGAGCATGCCGTCGCGGCCGTACATCCTGCTCTCGTCCACGGGAGCAAGGCGGATGGCGCGAACCCCGTGGAACAGTTTCTTGCGCAAGGAAAGATTGTAGACATTCGGCGGGGTCGCTCCTCGGTTCTTAACGTGCACGCGGCGAGGATCGTCTATGAATTTGCCGAGGCCGGAATGAGCCTCCAGCCTGCGCCCATTGGGCAGATACACCGTACCCGCCGCGATGTCGTAGATCGCGGTTCGGCGGTCGTCATCGGACGGCGAAAGGAAATCCAGGTCGCTCGGAAACTCCTGCGTGGCCAGTCCGGGGAAACGTTCGTCGAAGGACTCGTTCCACCACCCCGATGCAGGTACGGCCTCCAGCAAATCCGGCTCGTTGGTAACAGCATCGGATCCGACGTGCGGTTCCAGGCCTGCTACGCGCACGTGATCGACCGGGGCCTGTGATTCGATCGGCGCTCGGAGCGGAAAAACGTCACGGTGGGCGGTCCCGGAGATGCGCGAATGCTCGTCGCGCAATCCGATGTCTGCTGAACCTGCATAAATCGCCGACGCGCTGAGGACGAACCCCGACGCCACCGCGATTCCGAACAAGATCGAGCCGACCCCCACGCGAATCAACGCTTTCCCCACTCCCACTCCGCGTCGTCGTGGCGCAGCGTCCACCGGCGGTCAGCATCCCCCGACGCAGGCACTGCAAGCCCACTAACGCCCCAGCGTGAAGGGATGACCTAGCATATTCGTTCTGTCATCCGCAGTTTCCTCCAATCCCGAGGAAAAAACCGGGAACGGTGGCACGAGTGCAACACCTGATCGCCCTTGCCCCCAATAATTCTCATCGGCAATCGTGGCTAGGGAGTCTATCGCCACATCGATCACGTCCGATCCCCCGCCCTACGAGCGCATAGCGAAGGTGCTCGCCGAAAATCCCCATGTGAAGTGCTTCGAAAGCCGCCATCGAGGCTCCGTCGCCGTCAATTTGACCCGCAATCGCATGGAGACGCGAATACACACCCGAAATTTCGCCTAATGAATCGGTATGGTGAGAGAGTAGACCATGAATCACTGCAGCGGCTTGATTTATCGAAACGGCATGCGCGTGTGGGATCGGAGCGAGGCAATTTCTTGGTCATTGGTCGCAGCCGGCGTGGCCGGCTACGCCTTCCTGTTCGCCGGCGCCTACCTAGGTTGGGGCGGCATACGCGAAGCCTTCGCGTCCTACGGATTATGGATACTCATCTGCACCGTCGTATTCGCCATCGTCGCAGGGAGCGTTACCTGGGAGAAGCGCGCGAACCCAACGGTACGTCTTATCGGTGACGCGGCGCAGAGCCGTTGGGATCGAACGGTCGGGCCCGACGGCAAGACTGGTACCGCCTTCAATTTCCATATGCAGGCGACGAACATCTCGCGGGTGCCGATCAGGATGTCTCTCGCACGCTTGCTCAGGCCCCGCGTCGGCAAACCGGAAGTGCCCGTTGAAACGCGCGATCCGCTATCCAATCAATTCGGACAAGCCCCTCCGCTTGAGCCAAACGATACGCGAGACATCCGCTTCACGTTCAGTGTCGATGCGCCGATCGGCAGGCCGGGAAAGACAATCACGGCGGTCGTATCGGTGAGCGACCAGCTTGGTCGTTGGCACAAATTCAAGTTCAAGAAGCTTCGACCATCCACCGAGTCAGCGACCACAGGTCCACCGTAGGTCTTCATACGCCGCGTCAATCTGAGGCGCTGAGCGGGGCTCAATCACCTTGCATCGAAAGAGGCCGTGGCTAGAGGAAAAGCCCCGCGAGGGCGCCCGTCAGGCAACTGGCGAGAACCCCGGCCAGCACCGCGCGCCAGCCCATCCCGATAATATCGGCACGCCGTTCCGGGACCATTGTCGTCAGGCCGCCGATGAGGATGCCGAGGCTTCCGACGTTGGCGAATCCGCACAGGGCGTAGGTCAGGATGATCTCGGTCTTCTGCGATAGAGCCCCCTTCGGCAGCGCCGCAAGATCGACGTAGGCGATGAACTCGTTGAGGATGACCTTTACGCCGATCAGCCCGCCCGCCGCCGGCGCCTCGCCCCACGGGATGCCGAGCGACCAGGCGACGGGAGAGGCGATCCAGCCCAACGCCCGCTGAAGGGTAAGCGGAGCACCGGCCACGTTCGGCAAAACGCTCAGGATCTGGTTGGCCAACGCCACCAGCGCGACCATGACGATCAGCATCGCGGCGATGTTGATGACCAACCAAACGCCTTCGACCGTGCCCGTCATCACGGCCTCCATGCTGCTGTGCACGTCACTTCGGCCAATGGGCGGCGAAGCGGTCGGGTCGCCGTCGGGAGGGATCATGAGGGCCGCGATCGTCAGCGCCGCCGGCGCATTGAGCAGCGAAGCCGTGAGCAAGTGGCTGGCGGCGTCGGGAATGACCGGCGACAAAATAGTTGCGTAAACGACGAACACGGTGCCGGCGATCGTTGCCAGGCCGCAGGCCATCACCGCGAACAACCCGCCACGGCTCATCGCGGCGAGATAGGGGCGGATCAGCAACGGTGCCTCGATCATGCCGACGAAGACGTTCGCCGCCGCCGCAACGCCAACGGCGCCGCCGACGCCGATCGATCGGCCGAGGACCCAGCCGAATCCTTTGACGAAGGGTTGCAGGACGCGCCAGTGGAACAACAACGTGCTGAGGGCGCTGACGAGCAGAATCAGCGGAAGCGCCTGGAAGGCCAAAACGAATGTCGTCGACGACGGGGTCACGGCGAACGGCGCCTCGCCTCCCCCCAGATAGCCGAACACAAACGACGTCCCCGCGCGGGTCGCGCCCTGGAGTCCGTCAACGACCACGGTAGCGCCGCTAAGAATTCTTCGGGTCGCCGGCAGCCAGATGAAGATCAGGGCGAGCGCTACCTGAAGACCAAGTCCCCCTCCGACGATCCGCCAGGCGACCTTCTTGCGCCGTTCGCCCGCCACCCATGCGAGGCCGAGGATGGCGATAATTCCAATCAGACCTTGCCCCACCATTATTTCGGCTCGTTACCCATCCCTTTGGAAGACGCGGCGTTTCGTAGTGGTGCGCGACGGTACTCGAACGAGATAAGCAGGGCTAGCCGGGCTCGACCCGGCGCTCCGTGTTGAGGCGCCGCAGATCCGGGAGCGCCGAATGGATTGCCGGGTCACGCGCACACCGAAGTCGGCAATGCCGCCTTGGCCGACGATTCGAAGTCTTTGCAAATCGGCCGCTATCGGGGGAATAGCAGCTAAGATGCGGAACCTTATCCGACGCGCACGAGCTGTTTGCCGAAGTTCTTGCCCGACAAGAGCCGCAGGAATGCCTCCGGCATTCGCTCAATTCCGTCGATCACGTCTTCGCGGTAGCGCAGGCGGCCGTCGCGTCGCCACCACGCAAGACGGGTCAGCGCCTCGTCACGGCGGTGCCACCAGTCGAAGACCAGGAAGCCAGACACGACGGCGCGCTTGATGATCAGATCAGCGAGAAAGCGTTCGCCGATGTCGCGCTCGTCGAAGCGGCTCGCGCGCGCGATGCGTCCGCAGATGACGACGCGCGCGCCTACCGCGAGGTTCGCCATCACCGCATCGTGGATCGGGCCTGCGGTATTATCGAAGAACACGTCCGCGCCGTTCGGACACGCCGTCTTTACGGCAGCGGCAAGGTCCGTCTCCGTGCGGTGGTTAAGGCCCGCGTCGAAGCCGAGGTCACGACACCAGGCAAGCTTCTCCTCGCTGCCGGCAATCGCAACGGCGCGACAGCCGGCGATCTTGGCGATCTGACCGACGAGTTGCCCGACCGCGCCCGAGGCTGCCGAGATCACTACCGTATCGCCTGGACGCGGCCTGCCCACCTCGATCAGGCCGAAATAGGCGGTGAGCCCGGGCATGCCGAGCCAGGACAGCGAACTCTCGACCGGCGCAAGACTTGGATCGATGCGGTTCACGCCGTCCGGACCGGATCGGCCGGGTGACAGCACCGCCCACTCCTGCCAGCCGAAGCCCATCGTTTCAGCGAAGTCGCCGGGCCGCCACTCCGGATGATTGGAGACAATCACCTCGCCGACGCCGCCGCCCCGCATGACCTCGCCCAAGGCGACGCTCTTGGCGTAATTCGCCACGGGGCTGATCCGTCCGCGCATATAGGGATCGACCGAGAGGAACCGCGCCTTGACGAGAATCTGTCCCGGCCCGGGCTCAGGCGTAGGCGCAACATCAAGCGTCCACGTGTCAGGGCTCGGCTTCCCTTGCGGGTATTCTGCGAGAAGCCAACGGCGGTTTTTTACGGCGTTTGGCATGGCATACCTTCAAGGGAGCGGCGGCGGTGGGCTCGCTTTGAACGCGCTGCGCTCTCGTTCCAAGGTCATTCTCAGGCTCGTAGCCGGCCGATGGAGAATGGTTTCGACGGAGTCCCAATTGTATCGGTCGGCCGCGTGTAGTTTTACGCCGAGGCTGACGACATTCGAACCTCGAGGTTGTCCTCACATCCTACGCCGCTTCGGCGACACTGATATCCACAACGAGCTTGCCCAATCCCGTACGGTTGCGGATGGCTTCGTACGCATCGAGGATCGTTTCCAGCGTGAAGCACCGAGGATCGAGCGCAGGCACGACCTTACCTGCCTCCACGAGGCGGGTCGCCTGCCGCAAGATTTCGCCATGGTGCTCGCGCCCAATGCCCGTGAGCAGCGGCAGGAGCGTGAATACGCCCGAATAGGTCGCCGCGCGGAATGACAGCGGCCCGAGCGCGTGGGTGCCCCAGCCGAGGCAACTCACCACGTGGCCAAAGCGGCGTATCGCCAGAAACGACGCGTCGAGTGTCGTCCCGCCTACCGTGTCGTAAACGAGGTCAAAACCCGCGCCGTTCGTACAGCGCTGGACGTAATCGGCGACTTCCTCCGACTGGTAGTCGATGAACATCGCGCCCAGCCGCTCAATGAAGGCGCGCTGCCGGCCAGAGCCGGTCGCGAATACGCGAGCGCCCGCCGCGAGCGCGACCTGGACCGCCACATGGCCGACGCCGCCCGCTCCGCCATGTATCAGGACTGTCTGCCCGGCCTTGACACCGGCACGGTCGACCAATCCTTCCCAAGCAGTGATGAAGATGAGCGGAAGGGCGGCGGCCTCGCGCATGCTGAGATTGGCGGGCATCGGCGCAACGAGGCGCGCGTCCACCGCTGCGAACTCCGCCAGTGAGCCCTGCAGACCACCGACGCCGCCGGTCATACCGTAGACCTTGTCGCCCGGCCGAACCGTAGTGACTCCGGGCCCGACCGTTTCGACCGTGCCGGCAAGGTCGAGTCCGAGAACAGCCGGCGGCACTTGGCGCGCATGCGGTGCAGCGCCATCGTGAATTTTCGTGTCGAGCGGGTTGACGCCGCTAGCGGCAATGCGCACGAGGACCTGGCCGGGGCCGGCATCGGGCCGCGTCACCTGCATCAGACGAAACGGCCTGTTGTAGGCTTCAAGAACGGCGATTTGCATGGTCTGAGCGGTCATCCTTCTTGAGCGGCGTTTTTGGATCGAGTTGCACGTGTTCGAGTTCGCCGTCCGCGCTGGTCGTGCGGCTATTCGAACCGGATCTCGCTAATATCGATAGACACCATCAGCATGTCCAGGATCGGCCTGCGATCCGGTCCGCGCGTATAGGCGCGGCGCTTGGTTGGCAGGCGAATGCCGTTCGCCTCCACATAGTCCGACATCAGCTGCGCCGCCGCAAAACCGCCTGCGATGTTCACGCTATAGTCGTGGCGGCGAAGCATCAGGTCTTCACCGAAGAAAAAATCCTGAACGAGGCAGTGCGTCTCGATCCAACCCGGAAAGTAAGCGCGCAGCACGCGCCATGTCTCTGCGCCCTCCCGCCATCCATCCCCGCGACTGAGGATGCTGAGACGAGAGCAAAGCTTAAGGTCGTGAAATTGCCTCAGATATTAGAATTTTGCCGAGTCGCGCAGCCGGTTCTGGCACAGCTTTTGCCAAACCAGGAGCGGCGAGCGCCGCATTCCACCAGCACAGGAAGTGGACCATGTGTGACTACAGCCTTCAGAACGTGAAGTCCCGTCCGGCGCAGGTCGGTGACAGGCTCGAAACGCGTAATTTCGGAACCGGCACAACCGGCTTCTGCGACGCAGCCGACCGCGATGTGGCGGTTTGCTTGCTCCCAGGGACCGAGATCGCGTTCGACGAACCAGCTCGGAAGCACCCATTCAGCGAGGCGAAGACGTTCGACAAGGTCGCGATCTTCCGCCAGTTTCATAAGGAGGATCCCCATCGTCATCACGATTTTCTCGAGTTCGCGAATGGCGAGGTGGAGATGCTGACGTTGCTTGCCATCAGTCAGCGCGCAACCGTGCTCCAGTTGCCGGCAACGCCGAAGACGGAAGCCGAACGCGAGGAGCAGCGGCGCGCCGAATACGCCGGCTGAGACCTGACAGCGACGGGCCCCCAGCAGTAGCCCGTCGCCTTCACGCGACCGAAACCCTTTGTTGGACTAACAAGTGGCCGCTGGCCACGTCGTGGCCAGCGGCGCGGCGTTCAGTAGCGCGGCTTCGGCCGCCGAAATAGGCACGCCCGTGCTTGGCACTCGAACGACCGCGCCGCCGTGCGCGTGCGGGTGAGCTCGTTCGCGGGCGTAAGCAAGAACCGCGTGGATCGCTGCGCGCCCTCCGTCTCCCGCGGGAGAGGACTTGCCAGGCCAAGGCAATTCGGCGCGCATCCGCCGCCATCGGTCGACAAAATCATGCGGGTGCATATGCAAACTGCAGTTTTCGAAAGCGGCCGGTTTTTTTACCAGATCGGGCGCTTTGGCTCATCGGCGACATTCACGAACTGACCGAATTTCCCGGAACAATCAGCCGCGGCAGTTCTACTTGTGGCACATCACTGCCAAAAATGTCCGCACCGACGGTGAGTTTGAGGGGACAGGCGACGGATCGCCGACGCCGCGGAAACGGCGCTCATAACCCGCACGGACATCGCGGAGCTTTGACCCGGCCGCTTCCAGTCTGCCGATTTGACCTGCTACGATGCCCGCCGAGCGCGGCGGAGGTGCGCGAAGACGCTTCGTGTCGCTATTCCTCGGCCAATTTGGGAAAATGGATCGCATGAGACAGATACTTGGCCTCCAGGCGTTGCGACTGGTCGCAGCCATGAGCCTAGTGATGCTTTTCGGGTGCGGAGTCGCGCAGGCTCAAGCCGATCGACCGGGAAGTCCGTCCGCCGGCAACAAGCCGCTCTACAACATCGTCTTTGTGATCAGTGACCAGAGAAGCCACCGGCTGTTTGCAGGGGGCGATTATGCTCTGCCGGCCTTCGCCGCGATCGCCCGTCACGGGGTTTCGTTCAACAACCACTACATCGCCTCCGCGATGTGTTCGCCGTCACGCGCGGCGTTTCTCACCGGCCAGCCGCCCCAGGTCAATCACGTCTTCGATCAGATGGAATATCCGTATACGCCGACCCTCGACCCGAGCCTGCCCAACATGGGCTCCGTCCTGAAGGGCCTCGGCTACAAGACCGCCTATTTCGGCAAGTTCGAAATGGACAAGGCGATCCTCGAACCCAAGCCGACAATCAACTACAGCGAGGCGGTCCAGCCTTACGGGTTTGACGTATTCAGCGCGGCTGGGGACATCGGCAGCGGTCCGCAGAGCGGGTTCGACAACGACCTGTTCATCGCGGGCGAGGCCGTTCGCTGGTTGCGCAAAAACGCCAATGACGCGCGCCGCGGTGGCAAGCCTTTCTTCATGGTCGCGAGCTTCCTCAATCCCCACGACATCATGTACGGAAACGCCAACATCCCCGGCGAGCCCGTGGTTGAGAAGGCGGTCACACCGAAGGCGCTGCCGCCGCTGCCCGCAAACACGATTTACCAGAAAAAGTGGTCCTTCACGCTTCCATCAAGCCTGCAGGAACCGCTCACCAGTCCCGGCATGCCGAGCGCGCTGTTGGAATATAGAAAGGGCTGGGACGGCTGGTCCGGCACCATCCCGACGGATCGAGAAGACATGTGGAGCGTCTTCTATAACTACTACCTGAACGCCATACGGGATGAAGACCGGGCGCTCCAACAGATCGTGGATGTCATGAACGAGATGAATCTGTGGCGGGACACCATCGTGATTTTCACGGCTGATCATGGCGAGATGGGGGGCGCCCACGGCGGCCTGAAAGGCAAGGGCCCGTTCACCTACGAGGCCAATGCGCACGTGCCGTTGATCATTGCGCATCCCGCCGGCAAAGCCGGCGCGGCTACCACCGCGCTCACCAGCCATCTCGACCTGCTTCCCACCTTTGTCGGTCTGACCGGGCTGCCGGACGCAAGCCGGCCGGCCGCGATAAAAGCGCTGCCGGGACACGACTTTTCGGCGCTGCTTGCCGAGCCCGAGAAAGCCGGCGTGCAGGCCGTGCGCCCCGCTGTTCTCTTCAACTACATGGGCGTTAGCACCGTCGACGCGAATTACTTGCGCGAAGCTTTGGCGGCCCCTTATCTGGGCCACCCTCGTCCACCGTTGAGCCAGGCGAAGCTGGACAAGCGCGGCCTTCTCTCATTCGTGTTCGATGGGCGCTACAAGTTCGGCCGATACTACGCGCCGACCGCTTTCAATACGCCGAAGACATTGGATGAGATCTTCAAAAACAACGACGTCCAGCTTTTCGATCTGGAACACGATCCCGATGAAACTCACAACTTGGCCGTCGAACCAGAGAATAACCGGGCGACGCTGCTGCGGATGAACACCCTGCTGAACGAGCTCATCGCTAAGGAAGTCGGCGTCAACGATGGTCGTTTTCTCGCGCCGTACATCAAGGCGAAGTAGTTGCAATTATCCAAACGGCTTTAAAATTTTCGCGAATCCGCGTCCGTGCGTCCATAGCTGCGGGTCGCGGCGATACGGTCGTCGCGTGGAAAGGACGCGCGGCCCCCTGGTCCCCGGCGGTGGTGGTCCCTAAAAATTCTCGTGAGCCCCATGTTTCAGAGCCCGCCGAATACATAAATAAAGGTCGGTGTGGTAGCGTGCATTCTGCCAAAGCAGATCCTTCGGCTGCGCCGTTGGAGCGAGGAGAAGGTCATGAAAGAAGATATCGTGAGGGATAATAAGGAGCGCTACGACGAGCTGAACCCATATTTGACCACGAAGGCCAAAATACTGTGGGTGGCTCTTGCCGTTGTCATCGGGCTCGCCGTCATCGCCGCCGCCGTCTGGGCCTGAAACGCCGTTTGGCGAAGCGGAGCCGTTCACCGCGGAAAATTCCGTCACGTAAAAGAGCGGATTCCAACTCCATTGCCGGAATTCGCAACGTGGCACGCGAAATAGTCGGTTAGAGTAAAGGCGCGTACGGTAAGGCTCCTGCAGCCTGTTTGCATTAGCGCTCGCTCCCGTCTCGCTGGAGCGGCGTAATAAGGGGTATATGTCATTTCCGGCCCGCCGCCGCCGAACATCGCAGCGCTAAATATTGCTCTTTCGAGCCGCCCGCTGTGCAGCCGCCCGACAAGGTGGCTGCGTTCACTCGTTAGAACGAGGGCGAGTAGACTTTTCCGGAACAAAAGCGATGATCCAACGGTTACGCCTAGAGCGAATTCCGTTCCAATGGAATCGGAATTCGTTCTAGTTATCTTTTAGTAGTCGCATTTTCTGCGGCGAACCGGTTCCCACTTCGCCGGAAAATGCTCTAGTGACCGGCTTGCAGCCTTGCGGGAGTATTCGATATGTGCGCCTATCGACTTTCGCCTCGTGAACTCGCCCGCCTGCGGCCGCGCCAGCTCGCGCGCGCGCTGTCTCAAGAAATGACCCGCCTGAAACCGCAAGGGAGCGCGTCGGCGCGCTCGGCGGCGCTGCGCGACGTGAGCGTCGCTGCGGCCGGCGTCGGCGCATTGGCGCTCGGCGCCTTTGCCATCGGCGCGCTCGCCATCGGCGCCTTCGCCATCGGCCGTCTGTCGGTCCGCAAGGCGCGCTTCCGTTCGCTCGAAATCGACGACCTGACCGTGCGCCGATTGCGCATCCTCGACCCAAATGCGCTGCAACAGCTTGCAACGCGCAGTGCGCCCGAGTTGACCGTCGCAAGCCCGCCGCTCAGCGACCAAAAACAGCCCGCCGACTAACGGCCCCCCGCCCCGGCGCCTGCACGCCGCGCATGTCCGCGGCCTCCTGGTGGCGGCCGCCAGAGCGAATTCCGTTCCAATGGAATCGGAATTCGTTCTTGTTTTCCTTTAGTGGTCGGATTTTCTGCGGCGAACCGGTTCCCACTTCGCCGGAAAATGCTCTAGTTAACCGGAATCACGTCCTGCGCGCCCTGTGCGCCCATATAGACGGCGAGCAGCCGCATGATCTGCTTTCCGCTGTTGACGCCGAAATGGGCGACGTCCATCCCCTCCATAAACGCCTCGCCTGCGTGGAACGTGCGCTTCGTATAGCCGGCGTAATCCACCGTCAGCTCGCCCTCCAGAATATAGGCGAACAGCGGCACGCCGTGCTTGTGGACGCTCGTCTTCTGGCCCGGGGCAAGCGTGACGATGGCGGCGGTGATGTGCGCCGGACCCGTGGTCGGATAGCGGATGGGCTCGCCGACGATATTCGTCCCCGTCGACAATACGGTGACCGCCGGATAGGACTGCGGCTGAGCCCGAGGCTCCGCCACGTCGCGGGCCAGGGAGGCCCCGCCGAGGAGGAAAATAAAACCGAGGGCAAGCAGACGGCGACGCATCGCTTTTTCCTTATGCTGAGGGATCAACGCGTGTCGTAGGTTAGATTTGATTCGCGATCAATGTTGTGGATCGCGTACCCCGGACAAGCGAGTGGGCTTGCTCAATGACTCGTGCTCTCGCCGCGCTTCATGGAAGACTCAATCCCACTGCGCGAGCTCGACGGTAATATCTTCGGGTCCGTGCAGGAAAACGAGCTTCCGGCTCAGGAAATCCATCACACTGTTGCGGAGCTTGACGCCGGCGGCGGTCAGCCGCGCGACCTCGGCATCAAGGTCCTCGACGGCGAAGCAAATGTGGTTGAAGCCGAGCTTGTTGAGCTTCGAGATGTTGGCGTCGACGACGGCATCCGGGTGTCGGTAGCGCAGAAGCTGCACTTCGCTGTGCGGGTTCTCGATTGCGAGCGTGACGTGGTCGGCCTCGATGCCTTCGATGCCCATGTAGTCTTCCATCACTTTGCCCGAGATAACGGCGGAATGCGTCTCGCGGAAGCCGAGCAGCCCGAAAAAGTGCTTGGCCGCCTCGACATCGCGCACAACGATGGTCACGTGGTCGAAGTTCTTCACCATGTCGATCCTCCCGCGAGCGAACCACGGATGCGGTGACGCGCGGCAACGACGGATTTAGTATGCGCCGCCTCGCTCCCGAAAACAGCTGGGCGGTTCTCGGGTTCCAAGCAGACGGCAGAGTGCTTCATGGCCGCAACTGATTTCCATCTCGTCACCGAGTGGGCGCTGACCGCGCCGGCCGCCGCCGTGTGGGAGGCGCTGACGAGGCCCGAGGAGTGGCCCCGCTGGTGGCGCGCGATCGAACGCGTGGAGCTGATCGAACCGGGCGACGCCAACGGAGTCGGCGGCTATCGTCGCTTTACTTGGCGGACGGCGCTGCCCTATCGCGTGCGCTTCCGCATGCGCGTGACCCGCGCCGAGCCAATGTCGGTCATCGAGGGCTGGGCTGATGGCGAACTGTCCGGGGTCGGTCGCTGGACCCTCACCCCGTATGGCGCCGGCACGCACGTGCGCTATGACTGGTACGTCAAGCTCAACAGCAAGTGGATGCGCACGCTTGCGCCGCTCCTGCGGCCGGCGTTCGCATGGAACCACGACCGCATCATGGCGTGGGGCTACAAAGGCCTCGCGCAAAAACTGGCGGCGGACATCGCGCGTGCTGTCTAGTGAACGTCGCGCGGTCAACCGCGCTGCACGCTACGTTCTGCCGCGGCGGACGTAAGCTTCCCGCCAGCGCCAAGGCGCTGCGGTTGCCGACCGCGCCTGTGTGCTAGTAATCGTCCGTGATCCGTGAACCTTCAAATGAGCGGCGTAGCAGTGCCCAAAGACTGCCGCCGGTCGCCATGCCCAGCAAGTAGACGACGATTGCCTGCAGCGCCAACGGCAAACTCACGCTGAAGCCGAGAAAGGCGATGGTGACGGTCTGCAAATTCTGCACCGCGAACACCAAAGTGGCGAGCGCGAACAGGATGATCACAGTGATATAAATCCAGCGCATTTGGTATCTCCAGCCGGCGGACGAAAGGAATCGGAAAGGGAGTGTAGCGCGGAGCGCGGATGGCAAGTAGCCCGGCGTGTGTACTGACGCTACCGTACCGGAATGATACCGCTACCGAGCGCGGGCATCCGCACCCGACCACGACGGACGGGCGCAAGCACGCCCAAGCCGCGTTTGCAGGAAAAGCAACAGGATTCTCGCGCAGCCGCCAGCCGGTAGAAACGAGGAGACTTGCGATGTGCCGCAATATCCGCACGCTGTTCAATTTCGAGCCGCCCGCGACCGAAGAGGAAATCCGCGCTTCGGCGTTGCAGTTCGTGCGCAAGCTCTCCGGTTTCAACAAGCCCTCGCAGGCGAACGAGGCGGCGTTCAACCGCGCCGTCGACGAGGTCGCCGATGCGGCACGCGGCCTGCTCGACTCGCTGCACACAAGCGCGCCTGCGCGCGACCGCGAGGTCGAGGCGGCGAAGGCGCGAGAGCGGGCGCGGGAGCGGTTTGCGTGAGAACGAGGTGCCCGCACTTACGCCGCGGCGGCCTGCGCCATCATGCGCTCAACCTCATCGTGGTCGGGCGTTGCAATCTTGCCGGCGGCGAGCGCGTCGTCGAGATAGCCGAGCATGACGCGCGCCCTGCCGCGGGCGCGCGATCGGCGCCGGGATCAATCCTTAGCTTGCCAACTATGCGTGGCCGCAAATCGCCGCAGGGATGGGTTTCGCTGCGCTGAACCCACCCTGCGAGCCATAACCTGCTAATCCTGGTCAGTCCCTTCGAGCACCACCACCTCATCAGTGGGCTCCGGCGCGTGCAACACCAAGCTGGTGCGGCTTTCGTCCTTCCATCCGGCGAGTTTGACGATCTGCGCCTTTCGGACGCCGCCGTCGACCGGTTCCGTCGGTTCGACAATTTTGAGGCCGGTGACGTCGAGAAAGAACGTATGTTCGCCGAACATCGAATGCAGTTTCGAAACGGCGGGATGATTGTCCGGAATGACCTGACTTTCTTCGATCTGATCCAGCGTGCGCTCGACCATTGTGGAATTCAACTTCATCGCCATGATCCTTTGTCGATTTTCGGGGTCGAAGCGCGACGGTCGCAGAGCCCCGCACCGTGCGCCATATGCGTCGCTGGCCTTCCACCGCCCGGTGGTACAATCAGACGGCCTGTTGAATTCTTGCGCGACAACTAACGACGTATCCCACCATAATGTGCGGTCAACTGCGGCGAGATCACGCAGCATCGCTCAGGCATGCCCCATGCAGCTCATAGACCCCGGTTTTCCCCGAGGGGTGATATACGTATCCGCGCAAGGCTTGTTCCAGTTGCCCCATTCCAGCACGGTGTCGGACGAGCCCGCCGGCCGCTCCATCGCACAGGCACGAGACGATGACGGAAGACGAAGACGCGCACCGAAATTACGTGGTGCTTCTGGGAGAGGGGGTCGCCGGCAGCGCCGCAACGGAATTGACCAGTGTCGAGCTGGTCCTGCCATTCCTCTATACGTCGGTCGGCGCGCCGGTGCTTTTTGCCGGGCTGTTGGTGCCGGTCGCGACCGTGGCAAAGCGAGCGGTGCAGATTTTCGTGGCGCCGCTCGTCAGTGCCGCGCGGTCGTGCAAGCGGTTGATGGCTCTCACGAGCATATTGATGGCCTTGGCGGTCGCCCTCGTCAGCCTGACCTTCAATGTCGTCGCGGTCGGTTGGCTGGCGCCCATCTTCCTCTTCGTGGCGCTGGTCCTTGGGGCCGCCAATGGATTGAGCTCGCTTGCATTCCTGGACCTGATCGGGCGGATTCTCTCCCGCGAGCGCCGGCACCGATTGCTGTTCATCCAATCGAGTCTCGGCGGCCTGATCGTCGTGATCGTCGCCTTCGGCTCACAAGTGATCTTGCCGCCCGGAACGTCGCTCGCCGCGCATCAGGAGCTGATCTGGCTCGGCATCGGCTTGTTTGCGCTGGCGGCACTGGTGGCCATGGCGGTCCGGGAGCCTGTGGCCGCTCAGTCGAGCAACGACAGCGGTGCGCCCGGACATCGCGGCCCAAAGATCGCGGCGCTCAAGGATAGTTTTCGGACTGCGCTCGCACTCCCCTGGTTCGGGAGGTTTCTGGTCGCCCGCACTCTGTATTTGTCGATCGAGCTCGCGATTCCGTTCTTCGCCATCCATGCCGCATCTTTCCACGGCGACAGCGTCTGGGGCCTCAACGCCTTCATCATTGCCGCAAATGTCGGGCTGATAATCGGCGGGTTCGCATGGGCGAAAATCGACGAGGGCTCGGTCGACAGAATTCTGATCCTGGCAGCCGCCATCACCGGCATCGGCGGACTGCTGGCGATGGCCATTGAGGTGGGCTTCGCCTCGCAAAGCATTTTTCTCTACGCGATTGTTTTCGTCTTGGTCAGCTTGGGCGCGCAGGGCGTCAAGAACGGCCGCACGCTCTACCTCATCGGCATGACGACGCATGAGGAGCGGCCCTTCTGCATTGCCGTCGCCAATACCACTATCGGTATGGTGGCGATCGCGTTCGGCGCGCTGCTCGGCGCCCTGGCCGGCTTCAAGGGCGTCGCCTGGCCGATCTTGGCGCTGGTCGTCCTCAACGTCGCGGCCGCGCTCTATACTCTCAGATTGCGCCACCCCTCCGTCAAATCGGGGTAAGGCTTAGCCTGTGGGGCGCAATAGCGAAGCGTAGTGAGCCCTACTCAGGCGGAGCGGATTGTCGGAAGGGCAACGGATTACGCGGAGTTTATCCTCGGGCCGCGCAAAATGCGCACCTGAGGGTTCATCGCCCTGCGGGCTCCGAACCGTGTAAGATGCGCGGGCGGCAGCGACGTTGCCGACCCCCTGCATGAGAGGAGAAGGCATTGCCGGACAATTCCAAGAAGGATGAGGCGCAACGGCAGTTCAACAAACTGCAGAAAGCGGAAGACGGCAAGAAGCCGATGTCCGAATACGAAGCCGAAGCCGCCGCCATCCGCGCCAAGACCGAGCGGCTGCGCGCGCTTCGCCTGGCGCGCGACGCCGCGCTGGAAACCGCTCCTGCAACCGCAAAGGCCCCCGGCGTGAAGGCCGCGGGGGCGAAAAAACAATCTGCAAAGAAAAAGAAAAAAACGAGCGCCAGCCTGTCGGATTGGCTGAACGCGCAGGAGGCGAGCGGCCGGCGCCGCTAGTCCGTAAGGCGCAGTAGCGTAGGGTATGCAGGAGGCGACATGATGCGAAGAGGACCGACCGACGCCCGCACGCAGGCCGAGAAGGCGTTCAAGGCGGCGACCACCAAGCCCGCACCGCCGCTGCCGGAACCGGCGACCAAAACTCCGTCGCCTCCCGGCGCCAAGGAAACGGTGTCGCTGCGCATCGACTGCGACGTGCTCGATTATTTTCAGGCCGACGGGCCGGGCTGGCAGGACCGCATCAACGCGGCCTTGCGCAAGGCGGCGGGGAAGTGAATGAGTAAGGAGCCCGCATGGAGCGCGAGCGATAGGCGAGCGAAAAGGCAAACGCATGGGCTAACGACGCCGATTCGCCTCGATGCATTCTTCCGGTGCAGTGCCTATATGATATTTTCATAAGGAAAACGGAATGACATCCCGCATCGTTAAAGTGCGCCCGCCGGCTGAGTCGGCGGCCAATTCCGACAGCCCCGTGATCACCTCGCAGCGCAAGCAGCCCGAGGCCCGCTACTGGCTCCAGGTCGATCGGCAGACGAAATCATCGCATGCGACCAGCCAAGCCGCCGAGGAGGCGGGGGCGCTCATCAAGAGTCGGCATCCGATCGTCCAGGTCTCGGTGTACGACCATATCGAATGCGTCAGCAAAATCATCGGGGCGGCCGGGAGCGAAGCGAAAGCCCCGCCCGAAACGCCCGCGACGGATTGAGCGAGCAGCGCGATAATAGCGTGGGCTGAGCGGAGCTGGGCTGAGCGGAGCAAGCGTAGGGTGGGCAAAGGCGCGGAACGCGCCGTGCCCACGCGGATTGTTTTCGTTCGCCGAGTGAGGACGTGGGTTCGGTGCGGAGCCTGTCATCGGACAGCGCGCAGCCTCGGTCCGTTCGCTAATCCGCCCTTTGCGGTACGCAAGGCGGCGGGGAAGTAAGGGCACGCTCGGCACCGCATGAGCGAAGCGACATGCGGGGAAGCGGTGGCGAGAAGCAGACCCCGGATTTCGCTGCGCTCATCCGGGCTACTTGCTAAATCGATTGGTTGCCGTGATTGCGACAATCAACCGCAGGTTAGTTCGCTTTTTTAACGCTAATCTTCGCCTCGTGTCGGCAGCGGGTGCAAGAGGAGGAAGCCATGGGGCGATTAGCTTTC
>CAWIXM010000045.1:0-273760 GCA_963840055.1 uncultured Alphaproteobacteria bacterium
CAACAGTGAAGTGCAACGGGCAGATTTCTGGCGCTGAAGAAAATCTCGCGAGGGGTTTGGTAGCCGAGTATCTTTCTGGGGCGAGAGTTGAGTTTGTCCTCGACCCTTTGGACATCGGCATCGGACAAAATAGAGAAGTCGGAACCTTTTGGGAAGTACTGCCTGAAGAGGCCGTTAGTGTGTTCGTTGAGGCCGCGTTCCCACGAGTGATAGGGCTTGGCAAAATAGGATAGTGCCCCCAGCGAGGTTGCGATTTGGGCGTGAGAGGCGAACTCTTTTCCATTGTCGTAAGTGATTGTTTCGATTTGGTCAGCGAGCGGCAAAAGCACGCGTGCGCAGGCCTGCACGACAGAGTCCGCGTTCTTGTCCGGCAGTTTGGCGAGCTTGGTGTATTTGGAGGTTCGCTCGACGTGCGACATGACAACGCCTTTGTGATTGGCGCCGATAATCGTGTCGGCCTCCCAGTCTCCGATGCGGATTTTTGCGGCGACAATAGGAGGCCGCTGATCGATATCGACGCGGTTCGGAATCAGCCCGCGCCCCGAATTCTTGCCCTTGCGCCTGTTGTATTTTTTGCCGCTGTGACGCAAGTGAAGATACAGCGTGCCCCCGTCTTTCTTGTCTTTCCAGACATGCTGATAGATGCGCTCGTGACTGATAAAGGCGACGCCATCCTTCGCCAGACGCCCGCTGATCTGATCGGGACTCCACTGCTGTTGCGTCAGTTTTTCTTCGATCAGCTCCACCAAATCTGGCGTTATTTTGCGCGGCTTGTCCGAGGCCTCTTGGCGTCTCTGCGAGGCCTTCTCGTGCGCTTGCTTGAAGCGATAGCCGCGCGCGCCGGTGTTGCGAACAAGCTCGCGGCTGATCGTCGACGGATCGACGCCAATTTGCCGCGCGATGTGGGCTTGCGAGTGGCCGCTTTGCAAGAGCGCGTAAATCTGGCAGCGTTGTTCGCAGGTCAGATGGAGATAGCCTTCGGGCATTTTTCCTCCGTGAGATGTGCTGTCCCACGCAAGGATAGTCTTCCATCTGACCGCCAGAAAAACCGGCATACACAACATGGCAAAGTCTGGCGGGAGAAAACGTCGGCCTCAAGGGTGCTCGCTGCGCTCGCATCGTCTCCGGCGACTAAAGCCCTTGACCCCGACCCTTTCCCCCGCCACTCACTCCGCCATGCCGTCTATGCTGCCCTGTTGCACTTCGGATTTGAAACGGCGTAAGTAAAGAATGCCGTGAAATAGCGCTTGACTTCAAAGGCCTCATAAAAGGAGGGACCCGCGCGCGTCGCGGAGCGCCGTCATGGCTGGCGCAGCGGCGCGCGTGGGAGGTTCCTGTTGACCCACGGGGGCGGCTGGGATGCAGATCCTGCGGTTCATTTCTTGGCTCCTTTTGGTTTGTCGTCTGCTCCGTTTGTCGCCGCGGGCTCGATCGTTTCGGCGGCTTTGATTTTGCGCATCGACGGGCCGTCGAGTTCGAGCCGATAGGCGTTGTGCACGATGCGATCGAGAATGGCGTCGCCGATCGTCGGCTCGCCGATCACTTCATGCCAGATCGGCACGGGGAGTTGGCTGGTGATCAGGACGGAGCCGCGGCCGTGGCGATCCTCGACGATTTCCATGAGATCGCGGCGCTGGCTGGCGGTGAGGCGATCGGGGCCCCAATCATCGAGGATGAGGAGATCGACCTTGACCAGCATGCGGAACAGCCGCGTGAACCGACCGTCGCCGTGAGCGAGTTCGAGGTCGGCGAACAGGCGCGGCGCGCGGGCGTAGTAGACGGCGTAACCGTCGCGGCAGGCTTTATGCGCCAAGGCGCAGGACAGCCAGGACTTGCCCACGCCGCACGGGCCGGTGACCAGCAGGCTGCGGCGCTCGGCGATCCAGCGGCTGGTCGCCAGTTGTTGGAACAGCGCCTTGTCGAGCCGCCGCGGCGTTCGGAAGTCGACGTCCTCGACGGCGGCGTGGCTGTGACGCAGCCGGGCGGCGCGCAGGCGGGATTGGAAGCGCTTGGTGTTGCGGTTGGCCGCTTCGCGGTCGAGCAGCAGCGCCAGCCATTCGGGGTGCGCGAGATTACGGCTCTCCTCTTGCGCCTCGAGTTCGAGGAAGGCTTGCGCCATGCCGTCGAGCTTGAGCGCTCTGAGCTGATCAAGGGTGGGATGGATGAGCATCTGTCGTCTCCTAATTGAAGTAGGCGGGTCCGCGGATATTGTCGTGCGCGATCGACGGCCCGTCCGCGGGCATGGCAGGCCGTCGACGATCGAGATTGTTCTTCAGAATCGAATGGACCGAGCTGTAGGAGCGCGCGCCGATGTCGATGGCGCGGCGACAGGCAGCTTCGAGGCGCGCATGGCCGTAGGTCTTGGCGAGCCGCAGGATGCCGATGCAGGCGCGGAAACCTTGCTCGGGGTGCGCCCGCTCCCGCAGGATGATCTCGACCAGCGCCGCGGCGTTTGGCCCGATCTCGCCGGCCTGCCGCCGGAGGCGCTCCGGCGTCCAGTCGGCGTAACGCCGGTGGCTCGACGGCATGTGCTCGCGCACCGTCGTGTGCTTGCGATTTGCGGACGCGCGCACATGCGCCGCAACCCGTTTGCCGCGATGGAACAGTTCGACCGTGCGCGCGGTGACGCGCGCCCAGACCTTCTCGCGGAGCAGGCCATGGGGCGCCGAGTAGTAGTGCTTCTCGATCTCGACATGGTAGTCGAGCCCCACCCTGCATTCCTTCCACGCGGCAAAGACGTAGGGCTCCGCCGGCAGCGGTTTGAGCGCCGGGCGGTCCAACTTCTCGAAGAGCGTGCGTCGGCTCGCCCCGAGATGCCGCGACATGCGGTCATTGAGCTGCGCGACCAGTTCGGCGATGGCGGCGTTCAACGCCGTCAACGAGAAGAAACGCCGATTGCGCAGCTTCGCGATGATGAAGCGCGTCGCCACTTGAACGGCGGCTTCGACCTTCGCCTTGTCGCGCGGCTTGTACGGCCGTGCCGGCACGATGGCGGTGTTGTAATGGGCCGCCATCTCGGCGTAGGTGCGGTTGACCGCCGGTTCGTAGAAGCAGGCCTTGGCGACGCCCGACTTCAGATTGTCGGAGACCACCATCGCCGTGACGCCGCCGATGAAAGCGAAGGCGCGCGTGTGCGAGCCGATCCAGTCGGTCAGGCCCTGCGTCCACGTGGCCTCGGCATAGGTGTAGTTCGAGGCGCCGAGCGCCGCGACGAACAATTGCGCCGGCATCGCCTCGCCGGTCGATCCGTCGATCACATCGAGCGTCGTGCCAGCGTAGTCCACGAAAAGGCGCTCGCCGGCGACGTGCGTCTGTCGCATGGTCGGCGACAGCCGCGCCTCCCAGCCGCGGTAAAGATCGCAGAACCTGCTATAGCCGTAGCCGTCGGGGTGCGTCGCGCGATGCTCCTCCCACAGCAGCTGCAGCGTCACCCCCGGCCGCCGCAGTTCGCGATGGATCGCAGCCCAGTTCGGCCGCGGCCGCGACTCCTTGGCCGCAATCGCGGACGGCGGATAGAGCCGGAGCTCCAACGTCTCGTCCGTCAGGCCTTCAGGCAGCGGCCAGAAGACACCAGCGCGCCCCGCCCGCCGGAGACAGTCCCCAGCGGCAGTCGCGCTCATCCCGAGGCTGGCGGCGATCTTGCGTTTGGACAGGCCGGCGGCCGACAGCCTCAGCACGTCGCGAATTTTGCGCATGGGTAATCTCGCTCCAGGCATGCCTCGCTCCTTGTCGAAAGGAGCGAAGCCATGCCGATTCGCAGATCACCCAACGACGCCCGTCATCCCGTCCACAGGCTGGTCGCGATCCCCCGTAACAGGTGGTCGCGATCAATCGGAACGCCTGGTCGCGATCAATCGGAATGGCTGGTCGCGATCACCCGGTGCGCGCAGCGCCCGCCATTGGCGGGTCTACCGCAGCGCAAGCAGATGCGTTCACAACAGTCAAACCCAACTTCGAAGGTTTGGTTACTTAACAAGATCGAAAACCCCGTGGATGCTGGGGTTTTTTGAGAGGAGTCCGATTTGTGGTGCTAAAGATTTCTGGGCGTCGGGACTCGAGATCGCCTTGTCCCAACGAAGGAATTGTGATTCCGTCAGCAACCACGGTGGCGCTCTTCCGATTCCCCTGTCAACGACATCGGCGCGCAAACCGGCATTTCCCGCCAGATCACTCCACACATTCTTTTGCACCACAGATGCACGGGTGTGGTGCCTAAAACTCCAGACGATCGTTAACGCGCTGATTTTGCGAGCTATTTAATTTAAAAGTGCAGAAGTTGGGTCAAAGCGCAGTGTAATTGAGGACGCTACCCCCCGCCGGGAGCGCTCAGTCGTTGATTAAAACGATGTCTACGATTTCCGTTTTCGTCGGCATCGACGTTGCCTGCGCAATCAACAAAAGGCTGCCGATTTGCGTCGTGTCGACCGGTCCGAAACTGATGCCTTTGGCGATCCCAGGTTTGCTCGCGCGGCATATACCGCGTGGCCTCGGCAACAAGGAGATCGTTGCGGCTGAGCCCTTCCGGGAAGCAACGCGCGGCGTGGTAAGCGCGATCGTTCACATCGCAAACCAAATGGCTTGGAACGTGGAGAGGATTGCCGTCGACGCTCCGGCCGCACCGCCTGGTTCAGGCTCCCGAGCATCGGAGAATGAACTCGGGCGCCTGGGGCTTTCCTCTTTTCGTACTCCCGCTGTGCCCAACTGGAAAACCATACGCGAGAAATGCGCGGATCATTTGAGCTGCGGCGGCAGCGTGGCGACCCTTCCGCACGCCAACAAAATCTGGATGCTCTTCGGCTTCGAACTATTTGCGCGCCTGAGAAGCGAACTCGGGGCCGAAGTCATTGAGGTATACCCGTTCGCCATCATCCGCAAATTGCTGCCAGCGTGCGCGCACAAGACCACCGAAACTGGCTACCGAGATCAACTTGCTGCGGTCGCAGCGCGGACAGGATGGGAAGCGCGCGAGTTGGAGGCAGCACTTAAACGGACGGTCCCAGGAACCCGGCATGACCGGCTGGATGCGTTCATGGCGGCATGGATCGCCAGCCTGCCGCCGGAACAGCGGCGTGCGCATGGGGACCCGACGAACGACAACGATGCTATCTGGGTGCCGCGTTGAACGCGGGCGCCTTGCATGACGTTCAACGTCGCCATTCCCGCCGCGCGGCCCCTTCAGAATTGGGCATTACGAACACTGTCAGGAGCTGAGAAAGGTAGGCATTATGCTTACCTGGCGCTTACCCGCCCGTATACTCCGGTCCACGGCTTGGTGACTAACTCATTGAAATTAATGGTGGGCGCGACAGGGATCGAACCTGTGACCCCTACCATGTCAAGGTAGTGCTCTTCCGCTGAGCTACGCGCCCGCAAGGCTCTCATCCTATATCGCGCCGGGTCGCGCCCCCGCAAGCGCCTGCGCGCCCCTGCCCCTGCCTCGCCTTTGGCCGCGGGCCGACAGCCCCTCCCGCCCTCCGGGAAGCGAACGGAGCTAAAAGGTAGATGGGCCGAGGTGCAACCTCTCCCTCCGTCATCGCGCGCGGAAGCGGGCGATCCAGTAAACACAAACGCTATTAGCGGTTACTGGATGGCGGTCCTCCGCTGCCGGCACGTTACGTCGTCGCGCTCCGCGAAAGCGGAGCATCCAGTCTTCGACCGGGCTTGCGTCGAATTGACCGCCTTTGGTGAGTACTGGATCATCCGCTTGCGCGGATGATGACGGGATTCGGGGTTGGCCGAACGCATGTCCGGGACCCGCGCCATAGGGATACGCCCGTCCTTGCCGCGTGTAGTGGAACGATCCAGCCCTCGATGCGGCGGGTCGCCTTCAGACGCCGGCCGGCATCCGGCAGATGCCAGAACGCTCGCGTCGAAGCCGGGAGAAGCTTGCATCGAGGCGCGGAAATCCTCAGGCCGCATCCAGCATCTTCTGCACTTCGTTGACGAGTTCGCGCAGATGGAACGGCTTGGACAGAACCTTGGCGTGCTTCGGCGCCGTGGAGTCCGGGTTGAGCGCGACGGCGGCGAACCCGGTGATGAACATAATCTTAATGTCGGGGTCGAGTTCGGAGGCGCGCCGGGCCAGCTCGATGCCGTCCATTTCCGGCATGACGATATCAGTAAGGAGCAGCTCGAAGGGCTCTTCCCGCAATCGGTGGTAGGCGGAGAGGCCGTTGTCGTAGGACATGACCTCGAAGCCCGCGGTCTGCAGCGCTTTCACCAGAAACCGCCGCATGTCATTATCGTCTTCGGCTAAAAGGATCTTCGACATGATGCGCACCGACTGCACGGGCACCGGATCGCGGCTGATCGCCTCGCTGCCGCCCGACCTCCAATTCAGCATCCCATAAGCCGTATCCCTGGTAAACACCGAGTGAACCCCGGACCCGATCTTGGCAGAAACCCGTTCCTATCGGACAATGACGCGGTCCGCCGTGTCCGACCTGCAACGCCCGCACCCGCCCGCGCCGTAATGAGACGAGACTGCGCCAGCCACCCATGACCGACCTTTCCGACGAGCTTGACCCGCCTTTTGATGTGCTGGAGCCCGTCGAGTGGCGCGCGCCCATTGTCTTCAACTCGCCTCACAGCGGACATGTCTATCCCCGCGCCTTCCGCGCCGCGACCCGCCTCGACCTTGCGACGCTGCGGCGCTCGGAGGACTCCTTCGTGGACGAGCTGTTAGCCGGCGTGGTGCGGCGCGGGCATCCGCTCATGCGTGCGCATTTCCCCCGCTGCTTCGTCGACGTGAACCGGGAGCCTTACGAACTCGACCCGCGCATGTTCGACGGGCGGCTTCCATCCTACGCCAACACCCGCTCGATGCGGGTGGCGGGCGGACTGGGAACGATCGCGCGGGTGGTCGGCGACGCGCAGGAAATCTACGACGGCCGCATCCCGGTCGAGGACGCGCTGCAGCGCATCGAAAGCCTGTACAAGCCGTACCATCGCGCATTGCGGCGGCTATTGACGCGCATTCAGCGCGAGTTCGGCTCCGCCGTGCTGGTCGACTGCCATTCGATGCCGTCGAGCACCGGCTCTAAGGATGAGCGTCCCCGCGCCGACGTGGTCATCGGCGACCGCTACGGCACAAGCTGCTTCCCCATCGTCTCAGAAACAATCGAAAGCACGTTGCGCAGCCTCGGCTACGCGGTCAGCCGCAACAAGCCGTACGCCGGCGGTTTCATTACCGAGCACTATGGCAATCCGACCGCCGGCTTGCATTCGGTCCAGTTCGAATTGAACCGCGCCCTTTACATGGACGAGCGTCGCCACGCGCCGTCCAAATCGTTCATCCAGGTCGCGGCCGACCTCGAGATCGTCGCCGATCGCCTCGCCGCCATCCCCTGGGAGGACTTGCGCCCCTACCGCGCCGCCGCCGAGTAGGTTGCAAGCATCGCTGCGTGTCGGCCTTCGGTGGATTCGGCATCCCCACCGGGGAGAGGTGAATTTCTAGATCGTCTGGTTGTAGGCGCCGATTTCCGGGTGCGTGCGCAAGACCGCATCAACCGCTCGGAACATTTCGCGCATGCGGGCCTCTGACACTGGGCTCTCCACCACCACCGTGAGCTCCGGCTTGTTGGACGAGGCGCGCACCAGGCCCCACGTGCCGTCCGCTACCGTCACCCGCACGCCGTTGACAGTGACGAGGTCGCGGATCGGCTGACCGGCCAACGGTTCGCCCGCGGCCTTTGCGGCTTCGAATTGCGTCACGATCTGCTCGACCACCTCGTATTTCGCCTCATCGGCGCAGTGCGGTGACATGGTGGGCGACTGCCAGGTCTTCGGCAAAGCGTCCTTCAGCTCAGAGAGTCGTCGCCCCGGATTGCGATCGAGCATGTCGCAGACCGCGATGGCAGAGACGAGGCCGTCGTCGTAACCGCGGCCGAATGGCGGGTTGAAGAAGAAGTGCCCCGATTTCTCGAAGCCGACCAAGGCGTTGAGCTCGTGGGTGCGCCGCTTCATGTGGGAGTGGCCGGTCTTCCAGTAATCGACCTTGGCCCCGAGCTTCCGCAGCACTGGGTCGGTCAGGAACAGCCCGGTTGATTTCACATCCACCACGAATTGCGCGCCCGGGCGGAGCGCGGCGATATCCCGCGCGAGCATGACACCGATCTTGTCGGCGAAAATCTCCTCGCCCGTATCGTCGACCACCCCGCAGCGGTCGCCGTCGCCGTCGAAGCCGAGCCCGACATCGGCGCCGCTCGCCAGCACTGCGTCGCGGATCGCGTGCAGCATCGCCATGTCTTCCGGGTTGGGATTGTAGCGCGGGAAGGTGTAGTCGAGCTCGGTATCGAGCGGGACGACCTCGCAGCCGATCGCCTTCAGCACCTGCGGAGCGAAGGCGCCGGCGGTACCATTGCCGCAGGCGCACACGACCTTGAGCCGGCGCGCGAGCTTCGGCCGGTCGGTCAGGTCGGCGATATAACGCGCCGGAAAATCCGCAACGAATTCATAAGCGCCGCCGCCGGCAAGTTCGAAGCGCGCGCCGAGCACGATCTCCTTGAGGCGCGCCATCTCGTCGGGGCCGAACGTGAACGGGCGGTTCGCGCCCATCTTCACCCCGGTCCAGCCATTGTCGTTATGGGACGCCGTCACCATGGCGACGCACGGAACGTCCAGGGCGAACTGGGCGAAATAGGCCATCGGCGTCAAAGCGAGCCCGATGTCGTGGACCTTGCAGCCGGCCGCCAGCAGACCCGAGACGAGCGCGTATTTGATCGCGGCCGAGTAGCTGCGGAAATCGTGGCCGGTGACGATCTCGGGAACCCCCAGCTCGCGGATCATGGTGCCGAGGCCCATGCCGAGGGCCTGGACGCCCATCAGGTTAATGTCCTTCTCGAATAGCCAGCGGGCGTCGTATTCGCGAAAGCCGGTGGGCTTCACCAGCGGCTCGGATTCATAGGCGTAGGTGTTTCGCGACAGCGTAGGCTTGGGGGCCGGATACATGGCGTGCGCTCAAGGCAGGATGGTCTTCGCGCACTTAGAGCATTTTTCTGCGGCGTGGGAACCGGTTCGCGGAAAAAACGGCCACTGGGGGGCGCAGTCCGCCGTCAGCTCGCGAGCAACGCGAAGGTCGCCGCCGCGTGCATGCGCTTGTCCCCGGCGGCGATGATGCGGCCACCGCGCTCGGCGCCTCCGCCCTCCCAAGTGGTAATGACGCCGCCTGCGCCGGTGACAATCGGAATCAGCGCGGCGACGTCATGGGGCTTGAGTTCGGTCTCGATCACGAGATCGACGTGGCCGGCGGCAAGCATGCAATACGCGTAACAATCCCCGCCGTAGCGAGAGAGCTTCGCCGCCTCCTCGACGCGGCCGAAGGCGGCGCGGTCGGCGCGGTTCATCAGCCGTGGGCTCGTCGTGTAGACGACCGCCTGGTCGAGGCTCGCGCAGGGGCGCACCATGAGGTCGCGCTCGCTGCGCGGTCCGCGATAGCGCGCCCATTTACCGTCGCCCGAAAACCGCTCGCTGAAAAACGGCTGGTGCATCATGCCGAAGATCGGCTGGCCGTGCCGCGTCAGCGCGATCAGCGTGCCCCACGCGGGCATGCCGGAAATGAACGACTTGGTGCCGTCGATCGGATCGAGCACCCAGACGAACTCGGCGTCGGCCTGCTCCGCCCCGAACTCCTCGCCGACAATGCCATGCTCCGGAAAGTTCGAACGGATGAGCGCGCGCATGGCAAGCTCAGCGGCGCGATCAGCCGCGGTCACCGGGTCGAACACGCCGCCCGCGCTCTTGTCGTCAATGCTGAGCGACGTGCGGAAGAAGGGCAGAATTGCTTCTCCCGACACGGTTGCGAGCTTATCGATGAAGGCCGCGAAATCGACCGCGGTCATGCTTGCCGCCCTTCCCCGGATCGCCGTGCGCCCGGCGTATCCCAGCCCTCCCCGGCGTCTTTGGAGGACCTCGTCCGCCGGAAGTCTGCAAGATGAATAGAGAAGCCCAGGCGACTTTATCGCCGAGCCTGTTTGTCAGTGCATGTGCCTATAAGAGCTTGCGTCGTCCGGCAACCGTGCTCGCTCCCCTTGTCCCGTCCTTTCGCCCATGCGACCAGAAACCGAGGGTTCCAAGGCAAACAGCGGCGCTCCGAAGCAAAACCGCGGCGGTGCTCAGCCCACCGCCGCCCTTCAAGCGATGCCGCTGCCCCACAAACGGGTTGTGCAAATGACCGAAACCGCGCCGCCCGCCATCCGCTCCGGCAACGATATGACGGTGGTCGTCGCCACCCTCGGCACCGCTTATGTGGCGAGCATGTTTCTGCGCAATTCGATCGGCGTGATCGCTCCCAATCTCGCCGCCGATCTCGCGCTGACCGGTCCGCAGATCGCCCTCATCTCCAGCATTTACTTTTTTGCCTTCGTTGCCGCGCAAATCCCGCTCGGGATTGCGATCGATCGCTACGGCCCGAAGCGCTGCATGCTCGCTTGCGCCGTCATGACTGTTCTGAGCACCCTGCTTTTTGCCGGAGCGACGAGCTTCGGCGCGATGGTCGCCGCCCGCGTCCTGATGGGACTTGGCACGTCTTGTTTCTTGATGGCTCCGCTCGCACTGTACGCGCGGATCTTCCCGCCGGACCAATTCTCCGTCCTTGCGGGCCTGCAACTTGGGATCGGCGCCGCCGGCGGGCTGCTCGCGACTGCGCCGCTCGCCTACGCCACCGCCTTGATCGGCTGGCGCGCGAGCTTTGCGATCATGGCTGCGGCTGTGGCTGGGCTCGGCCTGCTCGTCGCGGCGCTGATCCATGACCGCCCCCAAGACAGGTCGGCCGAGTTGAGAGCGGAAAGCGTTCTCAACAGCCTCAGGGGTGTGGTCGCGGCGTGGCGCTGTCCCGATGTAGGCCGTCTCTTCCTTTTGAATCTATCCGCCTATTCGAGCTACGTCCTTGTCGTCGGCCTCTGGGGCGGGCCCTACCTCACCCATGTCTACGGTTACGGTCTGAAGGAGCGCGGCACGATCCTGTTCGTAGCCGCGACGACCCAGGCGCTCGCGATGATCGCCTGGGGCGCGACCGGCCGCCTGTTCAAGGGCTACAAGCTCGCAGTGTATTTGGGCGGCGGATCGACAATGGCGCTCCTCATGGTTGTGGGATTCGCCGGAAAGCTTTCGCCACTCGCACTGTGGGCGTGGTTTGCGGCTTTCGGAGCCTGCTCGGCCTTCATGCCGGTAGTGATCGCCCACGGCAAGGCGCTGTTTCCCCCGGCTCTGGTCGGCCGGGGGATCACCCTTCTGAATATGGCCACCATGGGGGGCGGCTTCGTGTCGCAGCTTACCAGCGGCCTCGTCATGGAGCTCTTTCCGGCCGCTGGAGAGGCTTATCCACTGGCCGCTTACCGGGCGATTTTCCTTTTACAAGCGGCGCTTGCCGGGGTTGGCCTGACGTTTTACGGCAGCACGCGCGAGCCTTCGCGCTAGGGGTAACCACTTACCCACATACGGCAAGGGCCCCGCCCCAAGCAGACCAGCTATGCCCTGGCTAGCTTGCTTTTTGTGCGGCGCGGGCCCATATTTTCGCAGTGCGGTAATGCGATCTTTCGTGTTACCGCCGCCCTCCTTGGGCGTTTCCTCCCTAGACTTGGGCCGCTGGCACCCGCTGGCGGCCTCTTTTTTTGCTAGCTAGTCGCAATCTATCTCTGCGCGGAACTCCTTGCCGAGCCTGCGCGTCGGCAGATATTGACGGCACGCAAGCACGCGCCGCCGGAGCCCGCGGCATGTCGGGCTGATCGACCCGGTCATGACCGCGGTGTCCACGTGTGGGGGCCTGGTGGATCGTTTTGGCCGGTGCTTAGCGCACGCCCGTATTGCGAACGCCAGGAACGGCGCGCCAGAACTCGAAGCGAGATAAACACTAAAGCTAAGACTTCGCCGTAAGGTCTTCGTACACTTCGAGATCGAGCACTCCGCCCAACACGGCTTTCCACGCCTGGATATAGGTCTGGACGCGCAAATCGCTCGCGATCCGCTGGCGGTTTATCTCGAACGCCTCGTGGGTCTCGTACTCAATCTCCTGGATGAACTGGGCCTTGTCGTCGACGTTCTGCAAGATCCGAATGTTGGTTCCACCGAGCAGCCCATAGAAGGGCGCAGTCGCCTGTACCATCGACACGACATGGGAAGGATCGGAGGTAGGCAACGTCACCCTTAAAAATAGCACTCTCCGCACTTTTCCATCTTCGCTTGCCATCTCACGCTGCCTCTTCGCCCCAGCCTGCGTTGGTTCTTGACCGACGCGGGCGTCGCGTCCGGCCGACACTCACTTCACCACCCGTAACCGCGTCTTCCCGGAAAACGTGGCGCGGAACGGGTCCGCCGGATAGACGCCGTATATCCTAAGTTCGTTCGAAAAGAACTTGAGCTCTTCGAGCGCGTGGCCCATCTCGGCGTCATCAGGATGGCCTTCGACATCGGCATAGAACTGCGTCGCCAGAAAGCTCCCATATTCCATGTAGCTTTCCAGCTTGGTGATGTTGACCCGGCTGGTCGCGAAGCCGCCGAGAGCCTTGTATAGCGCCCCCGGGATGTTCCTCACCTGGAACATCAACGTGGTGACCTTCGGCTCTTTTCCATGCGGCGCCCATTGCCGTTCCCGCGACAGGACGATGAATCGCGTCGTGTTGTAAGCCACGTCCTGGACGTCCGGCGCGAGCACTTTGAGCCCGTAAATCTTGGCCGCCAGCGGCGAGGCGATCGCCGCGCGCGCCTTGTTCCGGCTCTTGGCCACATCGTGCGCGGACTTCGCAGTGTCGGCGGTCACGATCGGCTGCAGGTTGTGCTTGCGGATGAATTTATGGCACTGGCCAAGCGCCATGACATGGCTTTCGACCGACTTGACGCTCTTGAGCGTCGCGCCCTTCGGCGCCAGCAAGTGGTGCCTGATCGGCTGAAAGTGCTCAGCGATGATGTGAAGGCGCGCGCTGGACAGGAGAAGGTGGACGTCGGCGACCCGCCCGGCCACCGAGTTCTCGATCGGAATCATGGCGAGGTCCACCTTGCCCGAATGCACTTCGTCGAAGGCGTCCTCGAAAGTAGCGCATTGCACGGGCGTGAAGCGTGGGTACCGCTCCATGCATGCAAGGTGCGAATTAGCCCCCGGCTCGCCCTGATAGGCGATTTTCTTTCGCTCGGTCATGCGGCTTCCGTAATGGGTGCGTTCGTGGAAAGTCAATCTCCCGCGCCAAGAATCTTTCGCGCCGCTGCAAGGTCCTCGGGCGTATCGACGCCGAGTGGCACGGAATCGACGATTGCGACGTCGATGCGCATGCCTGCTTCCAGCGCGCGCAACTGCTCGAGCTTTTCCCGCCGCTCCAATGGCGAGGGCGGCAGCGCGACAAACCGCGCCAGTGCCTCCCGGCGATAGGCGTACAGGCCGATGTGGTGATAGAGCGGCCCTTCGCCCGCCGGCGCCGTCGCCCGCGTAAAGTATAAAGCGCGCAACCGGCGATCCGACAGCGGCGACCCGACCACCTTGACCACGTTGGGGTTGGTGCGCTGTGCGGGATCCCGGATTTCCGCCGCGAGCGTCGCAATATCGACCGCCGGGTCCTCCAGCGGGGCCAGCGCCGCTGCGATATCCCCCGGCGCAATTGTCGGCAGATCGCCCTGGACATTAACGATGACGCAAATCTTGGCGGCCGGGTCGATTCGCGTCAGGGCCTCGAAAATGCGATCGGAGCCGGAGGGATGGTCCGGGCTCGTCATCACCGCGCGGCCGCCGGCAGCTTCGACCGCCGCACGGATGTCATCCGAGTCGGTCGCCACCACCACCGGCCCGAGCCTTGCCTCCTGTGCCCGAGCCAGCACATGCGCGATCATGGGGCGGCCGCCGATATCGGCGAGCGGCTTGCGGGGAAACCTGCTGGCCGCAAGCCGGGCGGGGATGAGAATGACGACGTCGTTTTCCACCGATCCGTGCGCTGTGCGGCGCTGGAAAAAAGGTCGTCTTGCCCGCGCGCCTGTTGCGCTTATACGAGTTGCCAGCTGCAGTGCAAACCCGGTATGTGTGCACTGCCATGGCGTCGATCCCCCGTCTGCTGGCGGTCTTTGCGCTTCCGGAGTCTTTGCCCGATGGATCTCTACGAAACCAACAAAATAATCGGCGCGGTCCTGTTTTCATTCTTGTGCCTCGTCGCCCTCAATATTATCGCCGGCATGATCTTTTCTCGGCAGGAATCGGAGAAGCCGGGTTACGAAATCGCCGTCCAGGCCCCGGTGGAGAAAACTCCCGCCGCCGCCCCGACCGAACAATCGATCACCGCATTGCTTGCAACGGCCTCCGTCGACCGCGGCAAGACCGCGGTGAGGAAATGCGAGGCCTGCCACAACTTCCAGAAGGGAGGGCCCAACAAAGTTGGCCCGAACCTATGGGGCATCGTGGGCCGGCCGATCGCATCTCATCCCGGCTTCAACTATTCGGCGGCGCTCAAGGCGAAGGGCGGGGACTGGACGATCGATGCGTTGAACACGTTCATCACCAATCCCAAGGCTGACATCCCTGGCACCGCCATGGCGTTTGCCGGCGTTTCGCGCGCGAGCGAGCGCGCCGATATCCTCGCTTATCTCAACTCGCTTTCCGACAATCCGGCGCCACTGCCGACGAGCACCGGGACGGCGGCGGAGAAAGATAAACCGCCCGCCGCCGGCGCAGCCGCGGCTCCCGCGGCAGCGGCTTCACCCGCGCAATAACACGTAATGCACGCTACCGATGGGCCGGGTTATGCCCGGCCTTTCGCATTTTTGCGCGGTGAATTTGCGCACGGGAAATTGAACGTGGGGGACTGGCGAGGAGCCTGCGGTCAAGACACATCCAAAAAACAGACATATTCCGTCCCGACGGTCGGCAACTCTGGAGAAGCCCCTTGCCCCTCACCCGCCGCGATCTGATTCGTAGCACTGCTTTGGCGGCCGCGACGCCCGTGCTTTCGGCGCTGGCTCAACCGCGACCACCGGTCGGACCGCCTCCGCACCCACCGGGACCGCCTCCGCACCCACCGGGACCGCTTCCGCATCCACCAGGACCGCCTCCGCTTGAACCGGGCGGCGAGCAACCGTTCCGGCACGGTCTGTCGCTGTTCGGCGACCTTAAATATCCGCCCCACTTCAGGCATTTCGACTACGTCAACCCGCACGCCCCGAAGGGCGGCGTGGTGCGCCAGAGCGCCGTCGGCACGTTCGACAATTTCAATTTCGTCGTCGCCGGGGTGAAGGGGTCGCTCGCCGCCGGCGTCGAGTTGATTTACGATTCATTAATGGCGCCGGCCCTCGACGAAGTGTCGACGGAATATGGCCTGATCGCCGAGGGCGCGAGCTATCCTGAAGATTACAGTTCCGTCACTTATCGCTTGCGGCGGAACGCGCGCTGGCATGACGGCCGTCCGGTGACGCCGCGCGACGTCATCTTCTCCTTCGAGGCATTTCGCAAATATTATCCCCAGCTTGCGGCCTATTATAAGCACGTCGCGAAGGCGGAGCAGACCGGCGAACGCGATGTCACCTTTTGGTTCGACCAGCCTGGCAATCGTGAGCTGCCGCAGATCGTCGGACAACTCAACGTGCTGCCGCAACATTGGTGGGAGGGCGTCGACAAGGCGGGCAACAAGCGCAACGTCGGCGCCACGACGCTGGAGCCGCCGCTCGGCGGCGGCGCCTACCGCATCAAGGACTTCGTCGCCGGCCGATGGGTCGTCTATGAACGCGTGCCGGATTACTGGGGCAAGGATTTGCCGGTAAATGTCGGCCGCGACAATTTCGATGAAATCCGCTTCGAGTTCTTTCGCGATACCACGGTCGCGCTCGAAGCCTTCAAGGCCGATCAGATGGATTGGCGCACCGAGACCAGCGCCAAGAACTGGGCGACCGCCTACAACTTCCCGGCGGTGCGCGACAAGCGCGTCGTGCTCGAGGAATTCCCGATCCGCAACCTCGGGGTCATGCAAGCTTTCGCGTTCAATATTCGGCGCGACAAGTTTAAGGACAGCCGCGTGCGCCGCGCCTTCAATTACGCTTTCGATTTCGAGGAGATGAACGAGCAGATTTTCTTTGGCCAGTACAAGCGGATCACGAGCTATTTCGACGGGACCGAGCTTGCCTCGTCCGGCCTGCCGACGGGACTCGAGCTGAAGATACTGGAGACGGTGCGCAACGAAGTGCCGCCCGAGGTCTTCACCACGCCTTACACCAATCCGGTCGGTGGCAACCCGCAGGCGGTGCGCGCCAATCTGCGCACCGCCGTGCGCCTGCTGCGCGATGCGGGCTATGAGGTGCGCAATCAGAAACTCGTCAATGCGAAGACAGGGGAGCCCTACGTCGTCGAGTTCCTTGCCTCCGATCCGAGCACCGAGCGCTTTACCTTATTCTACAGGCCCTCGCTCGAACGGCTCGGCATCACCGTCAGTGTGCGCACGGTCGACGACGTGCAATTCGAGAACCGGCTGCGGCAGTGGGACTTCGACATCATCACCACGGTTTGGTACGAGTCGCTGTCGCCGGGCAACGAGCAGCGCGGCTATTGGGGCTCGCAGGCCGCCGATCAGCCGGGCTCGCGTAATCTGATCGGCATCAAGAACGCGGCGATCGACAAGCTGATCGACCGCGTGATCTTCGCCAAGAGCCGCACTGAGCTCGTGGCCGCGACCCGCGCGCTCGATCGTGTTCTGTTGCACCATAATTATGTCGTGCCGCAGTGGACCTATGGGAAGCTGCGCACGGCGCGCTGGGACCGCTTTGGAAGGCCGAAAAAGCTGCCTGAGTACGGCGTATCGGCGTTTCCGACCATCTGGTGGTGGGATGCGAAGTTGGCGGCGAAAGTGAGCGGCCGATCGTGAGCCGACAAAGAGCGGACGGCTCGCCTCACCCTCTCCTCGCTTGCGGGGAGAGAAAGTCTCGCTGGCGGTTTGCCGCATCCGCGTCGGCGCCCGCCTTGCTTTCCTCATTCGGTTCGCAGCTGGCGTTACTCACGCCCCCTTCCCTTCAAGTGGAAAGGAGCCTGCTCCTGTCCCGGCGCGATGCGCTCGCGCTTTCCGCAGCCGGGTTGGCTGCGCTCGCCGCCCCCGGATTCATCGGTCGTGCGCGGGCGGACAGCGACGGCGAACGTCATGGCATGTCGGCGTTCGGCGACCTGAAATACCCGCCGGGTTTTCGCCATTTCGACTATGTCGACCCGAACGCGCCGAAGGGTGGGCTCTTCTCCCAGGTCGGATCGACGCGGCTATACAACCAGAATTTACTCACCTTCAATTCGCTCAACACCTATATCCTCAAGGGCGACGGCGCCCAGGGGATGGAACTCACTTTCGCGACCTTGATGGCGCGCGCCGCGGACGAGCCCGACGCGATGTACGGGCTTGCCGCGCGGACGGTCGCGATTGCGCCGGACGGCCTGACCTATCGCTTCTTCTTGCGTCCGGAAGCGCGCTTCCACGACGGCAGCCGCATTCTCGCCGCCGACGTCGCCTTCTCGCTCATCACCCTCAAGGAGAAAGGCCACCCGATCATCCACCAGCTTCTGCGGGATATGACCGGGGTTGAGGCGGCCGATGAGGAAACCGTGGTGGTGCGCTTCGCCGCGAAGCGCGGCCGCGACGTGCCGCTGTTCGTCGCCGGACTGCCGATCTTTTCCCGCGCCTATTACGCAAGCCGCCCGTTCGACGAATCGACGCTTGAAGCGCCGCTCGGCTCAGGACCCTACAAGGTCGGACGTTTCGAAGTCGGGCGTTACATTGAATATGAGCGCGCCCGCAATTGGTGGGGCGCAAATCTACCGGTTAGGATCGGCCAGGATAATTTCGACACGGTGCGTTACGAATTCTATCGCGATCGCGATGTGGCCTTCGAGGGCTTCACCGGCCAGAGCTACCTGTTTCGCGAGGAATTCACCTCCCGCGTCTGGGCGACGCGCTACGATTTTCCGGCGATCCGCGACCACCGGGTGAAGCGCGAGGTTATCCCCGACGAGACGCCGTCCGGGGCGCAAGGCTGGTTCATCAATACGCGGCGCGAGACGTTCCGCAATCCGAAGCTGCGCGAAGCGCTGATCTACGCCTTCGATTTCGAATGGACCAACAAGTCGCTGATGTACGGATCGTACCAGCGCACCCATTCGGTGTTCCAGAATTCCGATATGATGGCGAAGGGCCTGCCAAGCCGCGAAGAACTAGTTCTGCTGGGGCCGTTCCGCGGACGGGTTCCCGACGAGGTGTTCGGCGAGCCGTTCGTGCCGCCGGTGTCGGACGGCTCGGGCCAGGATCGCGTGTTGTTGCGCAAGGCGGCGCGGCTGCTCAAGGAGGCGGGATTTCCGATCCAGAACGGGCGGCTGGTCGATGCGCGCGGAAGAAAGGTGGCGATCGAATTCCTGATCGACGAGCCGACGTTTACGCCGCATCACATGCTGTTCATCAAAAACCTCAATCTAATCGGCATCGAGGCCTCGTTGCGCATTGTCGATCCGGTGCAGTATCGGGCGCGACTCAATGATTTCGACTTCGATCTCACGGTTCAGCGGTTCAGCTTCTCAACCCTGCCCGGCGAGACGCTGCGCTCGTATTTTTCCTCGCAAGCGGCGGCCACGAGAGGCTCGTTTAACCTCGCCGGAATCGCCGATCCGGCGATCGATGCGTTGATCGACGCGGTGATCGCCGCGAATACGCGAGCCGAACTCGTGACCGCGGCGCGGGCGCTCGACCGGGTCATCCGCGCGGGGCGCTACTGGATTCCCCACTGGTACAAGGCCTCGCATTGGATTGCTTATTGGGACGTGTTCGGCCGGCCTGCGACCAAACCGCGCTACGCGCGCGGCATCCCCGAAACCTGGTGGTATGATCGCGAGAAAGCGGGCAAGACCGAGCGGATGTGATCACGCTGGCGCCATGTCCCTTGTGGTAGAGAGACCGCAGAGCGGTCGGAAGGGTCAGGGCTTTTTGACTTTCCCGCGCCGCCTCTCCTACCCTCCCCTGTAATGCGCCTACAATGGGGAAGACGCAGTGAGAATGCTTGGGCGACGCCCGGTCGAAGGATGACATGATCGCCTATATCGTCCGCCGGATCCTGTTCATGATCCCGACGCTGCTCGGGATCCTGCTGGTGTCGTTCGTCGTCGTGCAGTTTGCGCCCGGCGGGCCGGTCGAGCGGGTGATCGCGCAGATTTCCGGCTCCGACACCGGCGCCACCTCGCGCATCTCCGGGAGCGCCGGCGGCGATTTCGGCGCGCGCGGGCAAATGCAGGGCGCGTCGCAAGTCAACGCGGTGACGTCGAAATATCGCGGCGCGCAGGGGCTTGACCCCGAATTCATCAAGAGCCTGGAGCGACAGTTCGGCTTCGATAAGCCGGCCTATGAGCGCTTCTTCCTGATGCTGCGGAACTACGCCACCTTCGATTTCGGCAAGAGCTACTTCCGTGACGTGCGCGTCGTTGATCTCATCAAGGAAAAGCTCCCGGTGTCGATGTCGCTCGGCATCTGGATGACGCTGCTCACTTATCTCATCTCGATCCCGCTCGGCATCCGCAAAGCAGTGCGCGACGGCTCGCATTTCGATGTATGGACCTCGGGCGTCATCATCGTCGGCTACGCTATTCCTGGCTTCCTGTTCGCGATTCTCCTGATCATTCTGTTCGCCGGCGGATCGTTTTTCGACTGGTTTCCCTTGCGCGGCCTGACCTCGGACAATTGGGCCCAGTTTCCCTGGTGGCGCAAAATTCTCGATTACTTCTGGCACCTGACCCTGCCGATCATCTCGATGGGCTTGGGCGCCTTCGCTACGATGACGCTGCTCACCAAGAACTCGTTTCTTGATGAGGTCCGCAAGCAATATGTGCTGACCGCGCGCGCGAAGGGCTGTTCGGAGCATCAGGTGCTGTACGGGCACATCTTCCGCAACGCCATGTTGCTGATCATCGCCGGCTTCCCCGGCGCGTTCGTGCATGCATTCTTTTCCGGCTCGCTGCTCATCGAGACGATCTTCTCGCTCGATGGACTTGGCTTGCTCGGCTTCGAGAGCGTGCTCAACCGCGATTATCCGGTGGTGTTCGCGACGCTGTACATTTTCTCTCTAGTCGGCCTTGTCGTGAATCTGATTTCCGACCTGACTTATACTTGGGTCGATCCGCGCATCGACTTCGAGACGCGAGAGGTGTGAGGTGGACGCCACAACCTCAGAAACCTCCGAACGCACGCCAGACACGACGGCGATCTCGCCGACGGGGCTTGCGGTACTGCCCGAAGGGCGGCCGCTCAAGCTGTCGCCGATCAACCGCCGGCGCTGGGAGAACTTCAAGGCGAACCGGCGCGGCTACTGGTCGTTCTGGGTCTTTCTCGTGCTTTTCATTTTATCGCTCAGCGCCGAGATCATCGCCAATGATCGCCCATTTTTCGTGAGCTACAACGGCCACTGGTACTTTCCGGTGTTCGTCAATTATCCGGAGACCACGTTCGGCGGCGATTTCGAGACCGCGACCGACTACCGCGATCCCTTCGTGCAGAAGCTGATCACCGAGAAGGGCGGCTACATGGTATGGCCGCCGATTCGGTACTCCTACAACACGCACAATCTCGACCTGCCGACGCCTGCCCCTTCCCCGCCGACCTGGATGCTTACCGAAGCCCAGTGCCGGCCGGTGCTCGAAAAGAAGGGCCTCAATCGCTGCAGCGACCTCGAATACAACTGGCTCGGCACCGACGACCAGGGTCGCGACGTCGTCGCCCGGATGATTTATGGGTTCCGCATCTCGGTGCTGTTCGGCTTGGCCCTTACGCTGATCTCGTCGGTGATCGGGGTCGCGGCCGGCGCGGTTCAAGGCTATTTCGGCGGCTGGACCGACCTCCTGTTCCAGCGCTTCATCGAAATCTGGACTTCGGTGCCGTCGCTCTATCTGCTGCTGATCATTTCGTCGGTGCTGGTGCCCGGATTCTTCGTGCTGCTCGGAATCCTGCTGCTGTTCTCCTGGGTGTCGCTCGTCGGCCTGGTGCGCGCCGAATTCCTGCGCGGGCGCAATTTCGAGTATGTCCAGGCGGCGCGGGCGCTCGGTGTTTCCAATACGCTGATCATGTTCCGCCATCTTCTGCCCAATGCGATGGTGGCGACGCTGACCTTCCTGCCGTTCATTCTGTCGTCGTCGGTGATGACGCTGACCGCGCTCGACTTCCTTGGCTTCGGCCTGCCGCCGGGATCGCCGTCGCTCGGCGAAATGCTGAGCCAAGGCAAGGCCAACATCCAGGCGCCATGGCTCGGCCTGACCGCGTTCTTCACCGTCGCGGTCATGCTGTCGCTCCTGATCTTCATCGGCGAGGCGGTGCGCGACGCCTTCGATCCGCGGAAAGCGTTCGGATAGAAAACAATGCCCTCGAGGATCAGGCTGTTCTCCGTCATGAGACGCATCACGATGATCTCCGGCCCGCCGCATCCAAGGCGTGGTCATCGATTTCATGGCAGATCGACTTCGCAGCTTTCGTACCCGCAGGAGCTCCTCCTCTCCGTGCGCGATCTCTCCGTCACCTTCTGCCAGGGCCCGCGCGAGATACTTGCGGTCGACAGCGTTTCGTTCGACGTCGCCAGAGGCGAGACCGTCGCCCTGGTCGGCGAGTCGGGCTCGGGAAAATCAGTGACCGCGCTGTCGATCATGAAGCTTCTGCCCCATCCGGCCGCGCGGCATCCCTGTGGCGCAGTTTTGTTTAAAGGCCAAGAGCTCCTCACCTTGCCCGAACCGGAGATGCGGCGGGTGCGCGGCAACGAGATCACGATCATCTTCCAAGAGCCGATGACCTCGCTCAATCCGCTACACACGATCGAGAAGCAAATCGGCGAAATATTGCTGCTCCATCGCGGCATCGCCGGGCCTGCCGCGCGCAAGCGCATCATCGATCTGTTGGACCAGGTCGGCATTCGCGATCCGGAGAGCCGCCTCGGGAGCTATCCGCACCAGCTCTCCGGCGGGCAGCGCCAGCGCGTGATGATCGCCGTGGCGCTTGCCAACGAGCCCGACCTTCTGATCGCCGATGAGCCGACCACCGCGCTCGACGTCACGGTGCAGGCGCAAATCCTTAAGCTCCTGAAGGACATTCAGACCCGGCTCGGCATGTCCATGTTGTTCATCACCCATGACCTCGGGATCGTGCGCAAGGTCGCCGACCGCGTCTGCGTTATGAAACAGGGCAAGATCGTCGAGCAAGGAACGGTAGAGCGCGTGTTCATGGCGCCCCAACATCCCTACACGCGCGCTCTTCTGGGTGCCGAGCCGAAGCCGAATCCGGCCCCGCTGCAGCCGCACGCGCCCGTCGTCGTCGAAACCAATGACCTCAAAGTCTGGTTTCCGGTCAAGCGCGGCGTGCTGCGCAAAGTGGTCGGCCACATCAAGGCGGTCGACGGGGTCAGCATCGAAATTCGCAAAGGGGAAACGCTCGGTGTCGTTGGCGAGTCGGGGTCGGGCAAGACCACGCTTGGTCTCGCCATCCTGCGGCTCATCTCTTCCGACGGCCCGATCGTCTTCCTGGGCAAGCAGCTCCAAGGATTGAAGTTCAAACAGATGCGGCCGTTCCGCCGCGACATGCAGATCGTGTTTCAGGATCCGTTCGGCTCGCTCTCCCCGCGCATGTCGATTTCCGACATCATCGAGGAGGGCTTGTGGGTACACCAGCCGAACCTCTCCGCCGCAGAGCGCACCGACCGGGTGATCCGCGCGCTATCCGATGTCGGACTTGATCCCGAGTCGCGCTTCCGCTACCCCCACGAATATTCCGGCGGCCAACGTCAACGCATCGCGGTCGCCCGCACGCTTGTCTTGGAGCCGACCTTCATCGTGCTGGACGAGCCGACCAGCGCGCTCGACATGCTGATCCAATCGCAGATGGTCGACCTCCTGCGCGATCTGCAGCAGCGCCGGGACTTGACCTATCTGTTCATCTCGCACGATCTCCGCGTGGTGGCCGCGCTCGCCAGCCGGCTGGTCGTGATGCGGCATGGCAAGGTCGTGGAGACGGGTACGGCGTCGGATGTGTTCGCAAATCCGCGAACCGAATATACTCGGGCTCTGTTCGCGGCGGCCTTCAACCTTGAGACGGCGCCGGAAGACGTCGTGGCGCAATAGGATCGGTTGACATGGCCGACGTTAAGAACAGGGCGACGGCAAGACTCGCCGAGCGCGAAGGCGGGACAGTGCGGACGCTCGCGGATCAAGCGGCGGAGGCGCGCATCAGCGAACCTGAGTCGATGGGGACGGGCTTCCGTCCCTTCGAGCGCTACCACGTCGAACTTGCGCATGCGGACGACGGCAAGGCGCGCTTCGTGCGCGACATTTTGCGGATCGGACGCACGGTCGGCGTCATCGCCGTCGATCTCGAGCGCGACGAAATCGTGCTGATCCGCCAATTCCGCCTCGCCGCCCATTTGCGAATCGGACTGGGAGACCTGGTGGAGATTCCCGCCGGTTATGTCGATCGCGACGAGACAACGGACGAAGCCATCCGCCGCGAATGCGAGGAGGAAATCGGGATCGCCCCGCGCGCTCTGCGCAAAATCTGCACCTTCATGCCGGCGCCCGGCATACTCGACGAATACGCCACGATCTATATCGCCGCCGTGGACGCATCGAAGGCGCCCGCGCGAGCCGGCGCGTCCCACGAGATCGAGCAGACGCGGCCGATCCGTGTGCGCATCGACGACGCGCTCGACGCGCTCAAACGCGGCGCGATCCACAACGGCTACCTGATCATCGCCCTGCAGTGGATCGCGCTCAACCGCGACCGCCTGCCCGAACTGCTGCGCGAGCCGTGATGGCGATACTACGAAAGCTGTTCCTCTGCGTTTTCGCAACCGCTGCGATCGCGTTGCTATCGCCGGCGGGCGCGCGGGCGCAGAACGAAAACTCGTGGTATCCGCTCAAGGCCGGCGACGGGTCCAACGTGGTGAATTACCGCGTCCCCTTCGAACTCGAGAGCCGGATCGAAGCGTTGCCCGGAGTCGTGATCGTCGGAAATCCGCGGGGGGACGTGACGCTCGTCGAATTCTACGACCTCAATTGTCCGTTCTGCCGGAAAGCCGCTCGCGACATCGCGTCTCTGGTCAAATCGGACGACGAGCTGAAACTGGTTCTGGTGCCGTTTCCCGTGCTCGGTGTGCCGTCGATTCAGGCGGGTCGGGTCGAGCTTGCCCTTGCCCGCCTCGCAACCCCGCAACAGTTCTTCGACTTCCATCACCGCATCTTTTCCGGCCGCGGGACGATCGACGCTTCCCGCGCGCTGGCGGTTGCGAAGGACCTGGGCTTTTCCAAAGAGCGCCTGATCAAAGTTGCCGACGAGGACGCCGTCACCAGGGCGATGATCGCCCATGTCGAGCTCGGCAATGCCATGGGGTTCGCGGTGACGCCAGCCTTCGTGATCAAGGGTGCAGCCATTCTCGGCTATCCCGGTAAAAAAGCGCTCGCCCGCATCATCCGGTCGATCCGGACCTGCGACAAAGTTGTCTGCTGATCACGCGGCCGATAACCGCCGAATGCTCGTAATCACGCTTCCCCCGTCGTCGATGCGCCGGACCGCTTCGGCAATCGGTTCAATTGCAACCGCCATGTGATAGGCGTTGGCGTGCACCAGCGTTTCGGCGTCGCGCACGATCGCGACATGGCCTTTCCAAAAGATGAGGTCGCCGCGTTGAAACGCGAGCGCCCCGCTTGTTCCAAGCATGGCGCCGAGCGCCTGCTCCTGCATGTCGCTGTCACGCGGACAGGCGATTCCCGCCGCGTTGAGCGCAAGCTGGACGAGGCCGGAGCAGTCGATCCCGAGGCTCGTCTTGCCGCCCCAGAGATAGGGCACGCCGACGAACCGCTCCGCAATCGTGACGAAATCCGTTTCATAGGTATCGGCCGGCGCCAGGTGCTGCGCCGGGATGCAGCCGCCCCTCACCAGAAACGCAAAGCTCGCATCGACGCGGGCGGCTGCGATGCGGCTGCCGAGCGACAGCGCCATCAGCGGCGGGAGCTTGATCGACGGGCCGGGGAACACGAATGTGCGCAATGCCGCGACCCGATGGGTCGGCTCCGGCCCCGGCCGCGCGAGCGCCTGCTGCGGCAGAAAACCGACATAGCCGTCGGCTACGAGCTGACCCCAGCACCACCCCTCGCCGTCTTCTTCATAGATTGTCACGCGCTCGCCGCGCAGCGCTTCGGTATCGATCGGCACATCGAGTTCACGCGTCCGGCGCAACGGCGCCTGCGCTTCGACCACTTCGCGCAGTTCGCCTGCGACGAACTGCTCGGCCTCGACCTGCCCTTCGAGATGCTTGGCGGCAAGATCGGAACGGGCGGGCGTCACGCGCGCATCGAAGGCCGTCATCATACTGGCCCGTCACCCATAGCGTTCGCAGAGCAGCGCGTAGAGGGCGCGCGCGGCCTGGCATTCTCCGCCTTCCGGGCGGGCCGGCTTCGTCTTCGGGTTCCAGCCGTAAATATCGACATGCAGCCAAGCCTTGGCCTTGCTGATGAAGCGCCGGAGAAACAGCGCGCAAGCAATCGAACCAGCGAATCCGGTCGATGATACATTGTTGAGATCAGCGACCTTGGACTCGAGCATCGAATCATAAGGCCGCCATAGCGGCATCCGCCACAGCGGATCGTTCTCCGCCTCGGCGTGCCGGGAGAGCGCCGCGGCGAGCGCCTCGTCGTCGGTATAGAATGGCGGCAGATCCGGCCCGAGCGCGACCCGCGCCGCCCCGGTCAGCGTGCCCAGATCGACGAGCAGGTCCGGCCTGCCCTCGTCCGCGAGCGCCAGCGCGTCGGCGAGAACGAGACGGCCCTCGGCGTCAGTGTTGCCGATCTCGACAGTGAGGCCCTTGCGCGAGCGATAGACGTCGAGCGGGCGAAACGCCTTGGCGGACACGGCGTTCTCGACCGCCGGAATGAGCACGCGCAGCCGCAGCGCGAGGCCGCGGCCCATGACCATATGGGCGAGCGCGAGCACGCTCGCCGCGCCGGCCATGTCCTTTTTCATCAGGCGCATCGTGCTTTCGCTCTTGAGGTCCAGCCCGCCTGAATCAAAGCACACGCCCTTGCCGACCAGCGTCACCTTCGGCGCCGCTTCATCGCCCCAAGTGAGATCGATCAGGCGCGGCGCCTGCTCGGCCGCGCGGCCGACCGCATGGATAAGGGGAAAATGCTCGGGAAGGACTTCCTTATCGATATGCGTGCCGATTTCGGCGCCGTGACGCGCGGCGAGATCGTGGGCCGCAGTCTCAATCTCGCCCGGCCCCATGTCGTTGGCGGGCGTATTGATAAGGTCGCGCGCGAGATACACCGCCTCGACGATGCGCGAAAGCTCGCCGCCATCGACCCCGTCGGGGATTTCGAGGCGCACCTCTTTGCCGGGCTCAGAGCGGTAGCGGCCGAAGCGATAAGCGCCGAGGGCGAAAGCGAGCGCCGCAAGCCGCGCATCCGGCGCGGCATTGGCAAAGCGATAGACCCCGCGCGGCAACAGAGCGGGCAGCCGCCCGGCGGAAAAAAGATCGCGCCCGGGACCCTCCGCCTCGTCGCAGCCGACCAGCACTGCGGCGAGGCTGCCCGTCGCATCGGGGAGCAAGACATGCTGCTCGGCTTTCGGCTCGAACCCCGCCGCATCCGCAAAAGCGCGGGCTTTATCGTCGAATTGCGCGCGCAGGGTGGCCCAACTCGCCCTATCGGCGAACCAGATCGGAACGGCGGCGCCGCCGCTCTTCACGAAAGTCGAATGCATGTGCGAATGTCCAATATGCAACCTTCCCTGCTAACACGGCGCTTCTCCGACGGTAAGGCTTCACGCGCCTGGGCATGGACGCGGTGAAGAAGTCAGATTTCCGATCAAACCCTCGCGAGCGCGGCTTCGAGCACCCGCAGCCCGCCAGAACCCAGGAGCCCCGCATGGCGATCGATCTGTTTTCCTACGGTACCCCCAACGGCCGCAAGATCAGCGTGGCGCTCGAGGAAATGGAACTACCTTATACCGTTCATGTCGTGAATATTCTCAAGGGCGAACAACACGACCCCGCTTTCCTGAAGATCAGCCCAAACAATAAAATTCCCGCCATCGTCGATCCGGACGGCCCGGGCGGCGCGCCGATCAGCGTGTTCGAGTTGGGCGCGATCCTGATCTATCTCGGCGAAAAGACCGGCCGGTTCTGGCCACGCGATCTGCGCCCGCGCGTCCCCGTGCTTGAATGGCTGATGTTCCAGATGGGCGGTTTCGGTCCGATGCCCGGACAGGTGCATCACTTTCTCGACGTCGCGAACGAACAGGACCGCCGCTATGGACTCGAACGCTTTATGAAGGAGACGCTCAGACTGTACCGCGTCATGGATCGCAGGCTCGCCGACCATGAGTTTTTCGCCGACGAAATTTCCATCGCCGATTTCGCAATCATCGGCTGGGCGTGGCGGCACCCGCGCCACAAGGTCGACCTCGCCGACTATCCGAACGTCAAACGATGGTACGAGACGATGATGGCGCGCCCCGGCGTGCGCCGCGGCTTCGAGGTCGCTCTGAGCTAGCTTCCCCCCGTCACATCGCCGCTTGGCGGCGACTAGCGCGAATTCCGTCCCGAAGGAATCGGAATTCGTTCTGGTTATTCCTTAGTGGTCGCATTTTCTGCGGCAAACCGATTTCCACTTCGCCGGAAAATGCTCTAGCGGCCCTTGAAAAGCGCTGCATCGATCGCCGCCGCAAGGCGCTTGTCATCGCTGAAAGCGCCTGAGCGCTCCCACGGGCGGGAAACGATTCCACTCGAGGGATCGCAGCCGATGAGGGAGCCCGAGGCCTCCTCCCCGATCAGGTTGAACACGAACAGGTCCTTGGTAATGACCGCATTGCCTTCGAATCTCGCGATGTCGGTGACGTGATTGATCCTGAGCGCGCCGCCGCGCCGCTGCGCCTCGCGCACCACAAGATCGAGGAGCCGCTGATAATTGTGGCAGCGGATGCCGGTTTCCGCGAATTGGCCGACCAACTCGACATATACGGCGCCGCACCCGTCCACCATCACGGTGGCGACGTCATCGCGCGCAAGCAGCGCCTCCAGCGAGCCCGTGCCAAACACGTCGCTGCAAATGTCGTCGAGCAGATCTTCTTGCTCGGCGATCGTCATCACCATGTTCTTGGCCGCGATGATCTCGCTCACCAGGTCGCGGATTTCCTCGCGCTTGGACTCGGCGTCGAGGCCCGCGAATTGAGCCGGGTCGATTGCCTCGAGGAGTTCGCAGGCGAGCGCTCTCTTGGTCGCGCCATAGGCGGGGTTGTCCGCGAGCGCAACAACGCGACCGCCTTGCGCCGCCGAACCGAGGCGCGCTGTCTCGCTAGTCCCGACAAAGGGCGTCGTCCGCTTTCCGAACACGATGGTCTCCGCTCATCAATGAGTGATCACCGAAACACCAGTTTGCCGCTTGGCGGCGATAATGGCGTAGCTTGTTCCCGCTTACATTCGACATCGCCAGCGAGGGTTTGGGCCAGTTGACGGAATAGGCCAACGACGGGATCGCCGGCCTCGATCTTCGCAATCATCTGCCCGCTGTTGGCGGCGGCGCCGAACAGTTGCGGATCGAACGGAATCACCGCGACCGGCTCGTCCTCCAGGGCCCGCGCGAAATCGGAGGATTTGATCTCCGGCCGGTTCGGCACGCCGACCTGGTTGAGGCAGTAGCGCGGTCGGCGGCTGTTCGGACGCGCCGCTCGCAGCGTGTCGATTAGGTTCTTTGCGTTGCGCAGGTCCGCAAGATCGGGCGCCGCGACGACGAGAACGTCATCGGCTTCGCTAAGAATGCGTTTGCTCCAGGCGGTCCAGGCATGCGGCAGGTCGAGCACCACGCAGGGTGCGCTCGCGCGAAGCGCGCCGATCACCGGTTCGAGGCTTTCGGCAGCGAGGTCGTAGATCCGATCGACCGCCGCCGGAGCCGCGAGCAGTCGCAGCCGGTCGGCGCATTGCGTCATCAGCCGATCGATGAAGGCGGCGTCCACCCGATCGGGCGAGGACACCGCATCGGCGATGTCCCAGGGCGGCTCCTGATCGTAGCCGAGGCTTGCGGTGCCGAAAGCGAGGTCGAGGTCGGCGATGACCGTCTCGATTGCGAGATCGCGCGCGGCCGTCCACGCGATGTTGTGCGCGACCGTGGACGCGCCGACGCCCCCCTTCGCTCCGATCACGGCGATGACGCGCCCGAGCGCGAGCCGCTCCGAACTGGGCCCGCCGAACAGGCGGCTCACCGCCCGTACGATATCGAGCGGCCTGAGGGGAACGAAAACATGGTCGCTGACGCCGCGGCGCATGGTCTCGCGATGAATGGCGATGTCATTGTGATGGCCGATGAGGACGACGCGGGTGGCGACGTCGCAGACCTGAGCGAGCTCGTCGAGCCGGATCAGGAAATCTCCGCCACGCATCCCGGTCTCGAGGAGAAGCACGTCAGGGGTGGGAGAATTGCGATAGGCCTCGATCGCCGATGCGATGCCGCCCATCCGGATACGGGCACGCGCCCCACTCATGCGGCGGTCCCTCGCGGCGGCCTGCACCGCCGCCGCGATCTCCGCCGTTTCACAAAACGCCTGCAACGCGACTTGCGGGACCGGCGCGATATCCTCGTTGCCGTTGTCCAGTTCGGCCAGTTCCTCCGCCGCAGCGGCTGATTGTTGAGGACGGGTCATCATTGGCCAGCTTCACCGATCTTGCGCCTTAGGGCGCAGCCGGAGGTCCAAGGCGAAACGAGATCAACACAATCGACGCAATTTGGACCGCGATCGCCCGGCCACCGCGCGCACGGATTCGCCTCGGCGCGGACGCCACCTCGGATGATCCGGCGTGCGGGGCTCATACGCTTCACTTTCCACATGACGCAGCGACGCAGTTCGCGCACTGCGGCGATTTCAGCAGCCAAACGTCAATTCATGGTTAATAAGACGTATCCGGCCCGCAGAATGTGCGATACGTGCCGCCGTCCCGCATCATCCAAGCGGAGCCATCCATGGCGTCGTGGGGTAGACCACGAGGGCCGCCGTCGCGAGCGCCACGCCATAGGGAACGCCGCCGTCGGTCCGATGGAGGCGTTCGATCCAGGCTAGGCGGGCCAGAAGCGGCGGCAACGCGCATCGGCGGAATTCGATAAGCGCAAGCGTCAGCCATCCCCCCAGCAGAGATGCGTAGAGGAAGTAATCGTAAAGGTCGCCCCAGCCGAGCCAGAGCGCCGCGACGGCGGCAAGCTTGGCGTCCCCGCCGCCTATCCAACCGCGGGCGAAGAAGGCGAAGCCGACGGCGAGCACGAGCAGGCCTGCGCCGAGATGCCCGAGCACGATGCCGAGCGGCATGCCGGTCGCAGCCGCAAGCCCGCCGAAGCCGATCGCAAGCAGGATCGAGACTCGGTTCGAGATAGTCATCGTTAAGAGATCGCTCGAGGCGGCAAACGCCATGAGCGCCGGAAATACCAAGAGCCGTGCAAGGTCGAGCAACACCGCCACTACCGTGCTTGCGAACGCTCGCGCGCCAAGCGCTCCGTTCAGTGCATTTTGCGGTTTCCGCCTTGCCGATTGGTTACGCCCGCGAGCCCACGCGCAGGCCAGAAATGAAAAGGCCCCAAGCTGGGCTTGGGGCCTTTTGGGTGCTGACGCCTCTTATTCCTCAGGAACCGCGGCCGGCGCTCGTCTTGGCGAGTTCGTCCGGCACATGGGAAAACGTGTTCTTCAACTGCGTGGCCAGGGAATGCGCAACCGTGATGATCGCAAGCGAAATGCCGGCAGCGATGAGTCCGTATTCAACCGCGGTTGCGCCGGACTCGTCCTTGAGAAATCGCTGCACGAGGCTGCTCATGGCCTGCTCCCAGGTCGCGCATTCGGACCTTGATGAGAGCCTAGCTTGCCTCTCTTGCACGCTCGTTAAATTCATCGGCCCGGCGGCACCGATCCGCAGCGAATCTGGGCCGTGGTTAATGGGCTCTTTCATCGACCGCAGCGGCAGCGCGATGTTGTTCAGTCAGTACTGATCGCACCGCCGGGCAAGGCTGCAGCGTTCGACTGCGCTAACAAATTGAGCCGACACTCACGTGATCGGCAGCGCCGTAGTCGATTTGATTCTTTCCATCGCGAACCGCGACGTGACGTTCTTCAGCGGCACCGCCCCAATGAGTCGCTTGTAGAATTGATCATAGGCATGCATGTCGGCCGCAACCACGCGCAGCATGTAATCGACGTCTCCGGCCATCCGATAGAACTCCATCACCTCCGGCATGGCCCCGACCGTCTTGGCGAAACGGTCGAGCCACTCCTCCGAATGATCCGAGGTTTCAATCGATACGAAGACGGTGATGCCGAGACCGACCTTGTCGGGATCGACGAGCGCGACGCGCTTGGCGATCACGCCTTCGGCTTCAAGCTTCTGAACTCGCTTCCAGCACGGCGTCGAGGAGAGACCAACTTGGTGCCCGATCTCGGCGACCGAGAGCGAAGCGTCGTCCTGCAAGAGAACGAGAATCTTGCGATCAATAGCATCCATGCGGGGCGAGCCCGTGCGACTGGTGGCCATGCGGCTCGGTCCCATTGTCGTCTCCGAATGCGACACCGTCGAGAATAATTTTCCAATTTAGCGCACTACAGGTAAGGATAAAGAGCTTTCTTCTAAAATTAAGGGGTTTCTTAGGCGTTTACCAGCATAAATTGTTCGACTTCGCTGCGCGTCGGCGTCGCCGCGCCGCCGCCGAAGCGGGTGCATTTGAGCGCGGCGGCCGCGGCGGCGAAGCGCAGCGCACGCACGGAATCGCCCGTCTCGATAAGCGCGAGCGCAAAAGCGCCGTGAAAGATATCGCCGGCCGCAAGCGTGTCGACCGCATCGACTGCGAAGGTTGGCGTTTCGCCGCTTGTGTCGCTCGTCCGCCAATGCACTGGGCCCGCCCCGTCGGTCACCGCGAGGAAGGCGCTGTCATTGGTATCGAGGCGCCTTAGGCCCGCGGCGGGATCGTCGCATCCTGTCGTCGCGGTGAGGCCCGACCGGGAAAAGATGCGATGCGTCGCCGCAAGAAACAGGGGATCGGTTGCAGTGGTGCGCTTTTCGACGTCGAGCACCACGGGAAGCCCGCGGCGGCGGGCCGCGGCGCAGATCGGCGCTGTGAACTCGGGATAGTGGTCGTCCGCAAGCACGCCATCGACGTCGGCGATCAGCCGGTCGGGATCGGCAATGCATGCGTCGTGCAATGCCTCGTCACGGTAGTGCGTGATGGTTCGGCCGCCGTGCGAATCCACCAGAATGGCGGACACGGGAGAAACCCTTCCGTTTACCCGCACGCAGGAGCAGGAGACGCCCTCGGCCTGAAGACCCGCCACGATACGATCGCCGATCGGATCGTTTCCATTGCCGTCGCCGAGCGGCCCCGTGAAGCGGGCGGCGCCGCCGAGCCTCGCGATGGCGATCGCCGCATTGGCGGCCCCGCCGCCGACGACGGCGACGAAATCGAGCGCCCTGATCTTGGCGTCGCGCTCCGGGAAGGCGGCGACGCGAAAGATCTGATCGAGAACAGCGATCCCGCTGCAGAGAATGTGCGGGCGGCGCAGCGCTCGCTTCGGTTCATCCGCTCGCACCGGCATCCTCCACCCAGGCGCGAATAATGTGATGCGCGATCGCCCATGGAGGCGGCGCGGTCAACCCCTCCGGATGGTGTAGGTTAATCATTGCAGCGACCTCGTCGCGCGCGAACCACCGGGCGCCCTCGAGCTCAGAGCGATCGACGGTGAGCGCAGTCGAGAGCGCCTCCACGTGACAGCCGATCATGAGCGACATGGGAAACGGCCATGGCTGCGAGGCGAAATAGCGGACCCGGCCGCACGCAATACCCACCTCCTCTTGTGTTTCGCGTCGCGCTGCTTCCTCGATGCTTTCGCCCGGCTCGATAAAGCCGGCCAGGCAGGACCACATGCCTGGCGAGAAATGCGCCTGCCGGGCAAGCACGCAACGGTCGCCGTCGGTGGCAAGCATGATGACGACCGGATCGGTGCGCGGAAAATGCTGCGCCTCGCAGGCCGTGCAATCGCGCCGCCAGCCGCTTTCCGCCAAGCGCGTCGGCGCGCCACAGACCGAGCAGAAGCGATGACGCGCATGCCAAACCAGCAGCACCTTGGCCGCCGCAAGCCCGGGCAAATGGCTCGCCGGAACGAGTCCTTGGATCGCGATCGACCGTAGATCGATAACCAGGAGCCCGCGTCGTTTCAACTCATCGGCAACGGCGCGGTCCAGGCCGATCGCGAACCGCCCCGCGCCCTCGTCAGTCCCGAGCAACACCTGCTCATGTGCAGCGCCGAAGGTCGCAGCTTCCGCCAGTGTGAACAACGGCTCGGCGTGCGCCTCAATTCTCCGCAAGACGACCTGATCGCCGATCAGCGCATAGGCGCGGCTCGCCGCGTCCGCCAATAACGCGGCGCACCAGCCGGCGTCGCGCCGCCGGCCGGGCTCGCGTTCAATCCGACCGCCGGTGAAAGCGATTTGCAGCTTGCCCGCGAAGTCGGGATAGCGCGACATTGATCACTCCCGCGCGCAAGTCCGCTCGTTGGGGGCGACGCGCGACGATGATGGTAAAGCGGCCGCGAATGATCGCCTGCCATACCACGCAATCATCAGGACGCCTACTCGGACGCAACCCAAATCCTGCGCCGCAGCTCGCGGATGAACGCCTCAACCTCGAGCGGATCATGGGTAATCGCCTCGACCTGCCCCCACACCGGTTTCGGCCAGGCGGCGTCGGTCGTGCGACGGGCGATGATGTGCACATGCAATTGCGGCACGACATTGCCGAGCGCGGCGATGTTGAGCTTGTCGCAACGGGTGACAGCTTTAAGCGCGCGGCTGACGCGGGCGATTTCCGTCATCAGCTGCGCCTGCTCGACCTCATCGAGATCGAGAATCTCGGTTGCGCCGACGCGACGCGGAACCAGCAACAGCCAGGGGTAGTTGGCGTCCTTGATGACGAAGATGCGCGACAACGGCAGATCGCCGACGCTGATCGTATCCTTCTCGAGCTGCGGATGCAGCGACCAAGCGGGCGTGGTCATGGCCTGATTCCAGGTGGAATAATCGTCGCTATCAAACCTCGACAATGGATCGGCGACGCGCAGGTCAAAGAAATCGCCCTTGTTCGCGCCGGGTGAATGGCGCAAGGTAGTCGCCCGGAAAGGTAAGGCCTCGTCGGTGAAAGATACCGCGGAATACGATGCGGGTTAATCCGGGTTTGCAGCCTTTGTACGGGGATGCTTGTGTTGATGACAAGAATCGTTGGGATGTTGGCGCGCTGATCGCAACGCGCCAGAGGTCGAGGAAGAACCTTATGTGGCGCGAGACCATCGAGACAGGCATTTCCGCACGGTGCCACTTCTGCAGCGAGATCATCGTTGCCGAGCGGACCTCTTCGCCGATGCTGGAATGCGACTGGCATCGGCAAGGCGGCATGCCCGCGCGGCCCTCGAACGACAACTCTTTCCATGCGGTAATCCGGATGCGCAAGCCCGTCCGCCGCATAACGCAATCGCGCCGCGTCGCTTAGGGCTTTTTTCGCATCGTTCCGTTTCGACCGGATAGCAGGGCGACTGGGGCAAACGGCGGGCTGGCAGGGGACGCAGCCTGCCGTTTCTATTTCCTAGTTCAGTGGATTCGCTTGCTTTTGCGCCGGGCTGCGCCAGTCCGGCACACAAAGGCGGGGCCGGCCACGCGGCTGCGCTTGCATTGGCGTTTCATTCCGCCGATATAGAGCCGGGAGGTTGGCGGTGGACGAGCCACTCGCCAACCGGGTCAGGTCCGGAAGGAAGCAGCCCTAACGAGCTCCGGTTCGGGTCGCTCGTCAGCCTCCCACTTCCAGCAACAGCCTGCGAGACCGACCGGACCTATGAACGACGCCGATCGATCCGGCCTTTTAACCGAGCCCGATCTGCTCGGCGCGGCGTCCGCGCCCGCAACCGCGCCCGGCGGCTACCGCGTGCTCGCCCGCAAGTACCGCCCTGCGACTTTCGGCGACCTCATCGGCCAGGACGCGATGGTACGCACCATCACCAACGCGTTCGCAACCGGCCGCATCCCGCAGGCCTGGATTCTCACCGGCGTGCGCGGCGTCGGCAAGACCACGACCGCCCGCATACTCGCTCGCGCGCTCAACTACGCCCTGCCGGACGGTTCGGCGACCGGACCCACGGTCAACATGCCCGCGCTCGGCTTGCATTGCGCCGCGATCATGGAAAGCCGGCATTTCGACGTGATCGAGATGGACGCGGCTTCCCACAACAGCGTCGATGATATCCGCCAGATCAACGACGCGATCCGCTACGCGCCGGTGAGCGCCCGCTACAAGGTCTATATTCTCGACGAGGTGCATATGCTGTCGGGAGCGGCGTTCAACGCCTTGCTCAAGACGCTGGAGGAGCCGCCGCCGCACGCGAAGTTCATCTTCGCCACCACCGAAATCCGCAAGGTGCCGATCACCATTCTGTCGCGCTGCCAGCGCTTCGATCTGCGCCGGCTCGACGCCGACCGCCTGATGGCGCATCTCGAAACGATCGCCGCGCGCGAGCAGGTCACCGCCGAGCCCGACGCGCTCGCGCTGATCGCGCGCGCGGCGGATGGCTCGGTGCGCGACGCCCTCTCCCTGTTCGACCAGGCGATCGCGCATGCCGCGGGTCCCGTGCGCGCGGAGGACGTGCAGAAGATGCTCGGCCTCGCCGACAAGGCCCGCGTGATCGACCTGTTCGAGCGCCTGATGCAGGGCGATATCGCCGGCGCGCTAAACGAGCTGCGCGACCAGTATAACAGTGGCGCCGATCCGCTGATCGTGCTCAACGATCTTGCGGAATTCACCCATTTCGTCACGCGGGTTAAAGCCGTGCCCGCGGTCGCCGAGGATCGGTCGCTTCCTGAAGCCGAGCGCGTGCGCGGCCGCGCGCTTGCCGCCGCCCTGTCGATGCGCACGTTGTCGCGGACCTGGCAGATGCTGTTCAAGGGGCTCGCCGAGGTCGGCGAGGCGGCAAAACCGATTGCCGCCGCCGAGATGGTGCTGGTGCGCATCGCTTACGCCGCCGACCTGCCGACGCCGGACGAGGTGATCCGCGCGCTATCAAAGGAGACGGCGGGCGGAGGCGGCGAGGTTTCTCCGCCGCGCGATCGCGGTCGCGCCCCTGGCGGCGTCTCGCAGGCCTCGCGGGCCGAGCTTGCCGCGCCCGAACGCGGAGCACCGCGCGCCTCTGCTGCGGCGCGCGCCGTGGCGCCCACGCGTGAACCACGGACCGTTACCAGCGAAGAAGCGGCCGCGACCGCACCGCGTCCGATCGCAAGCTTCACCGATCTGATTGCGCTCGCCGCCGAGCGTCGCGATCTCGCGCTCAAGACCGCGCTCGAACGCGACGTGCGACTCGTACGATTCGAGGACGGCAAGCTCGAAGTCGCGCTCGAGTCGAGCGCCTCCAAGGCATTGATCGGCGATCTCGCGCGCAAGCTCGGCGAACTAACCAACCGGCGCTGGATGGTGGCGCTCTCGACCGAACAGGGCGAGGCGCCGATGAAGGAGCAGATGCAAGCCCGCCAAGCCGAGCTCGAGCGCGGCGTTCAGGCCGATCCGCTGGTGCAAAGCGTGCTTGCGCGCTTTCCGGGGGCGGAAATCGTAGCGGTCCGCCCGCGCGCTGGGGACGAGACAGCACCCCCACCGATTGAGGATGCGGAAGACGCCATGCCGGAACCGCCGATTGAAGACGACACGTCTGCCTTCGGAGCGCGTGGCCGGTCGGACGATGTCGATGACCCCGTTTGAGCAGGCGCTCTCAGGAATTCCAACACGGCGTGGCGACGGCGCCGACGCCCGCGCATACCGAAGGGGATTGCTATGGCTAATTTTCTAGGCCTGATGAAACAGGCGGCCGAGCTCAAGACCAAGATGGAGGCGATGCAGGCCGAGCTCGACCAGATCGAGGTCGAGGGGTCATCCGGCGGCAATCTCGTGACGGTGAAAATCAACGCCAAAGGCGAGCTGAAGGCGGTGTCGATCGACCCCTCATTGATGAAGCCGGACGAGAAGGAGATCGTCGAAGATTTGGTTGTCGCCGCCCATGCGGAGGCGCGCCGCAAGGCCGAAACGCTGATGCAGGAGAAGATGCAGGCGCTGACCGGCGGCCTTCCCCTACCGCCCGGGATGAAGCTGTTCTGAGCCCCGCGCGCTCGGCCAAGCGGGTGGTCGGCGTGATGACCTGGTTCCCTCCGGTTCGTTTGCCTGAAGCGTGTCGCGGCGGCTGCGCTGCGAGAGAGCATTAGCGTGCCCACTGCCGTTGCCGGACCCGAGATCGAGCGCCTGATCCAGTTGCTCGCGCGCCTGCCCGGGCTCGGGCCGCGCTCGGCGCGGCGGGCGGCGCTGCATCTGATCAAGAAGCGCGATCTGCTGATGGCTCCGCTCGCGGCCGCGCTGCAAAGCGCGATGGAGAACATCGCCGTTTGTCGCGTCTGCGGCAATCTCGACACGCAGAATCCCTGCGCGGTGTGCAGCGACCCCAGGCGCGATCCTTCGATCATCGTCGTTGTCGCCGACGTGGCCGATCTGTGGGCGCTCGAACGCGCGCATGCCGTCGATGCGCGCTATCATGTGCTCGGCGGCACGCTGTCCCCGCTCGACGGCGTCGGGCCCGAGGACCTGTCGATCGAGGCGCTTATCACCCGCGCCCATGCGCCCGAGGTCAAGGAGGTCATTCTCGCGCTCAATGCGACCGTCGACGGGCAGACCACCGCCCATTACATCACCGACCTTCTCGCCGGCGCCGACGTGAAGGCGACTGGCCTCGCCCACGGCGTCCCGGTCGGCGGCGAACTCGACTATCTCGACGAAGGCACGCTCGCAGCCGCAATCCGCAGCCGGACGCCGTTCTAGAGCGAATTCCGTTCCAATCGAATCGGAATTCGCTCTGGTTGTTCTTGAGTGGTCGCATTTTCTGCGGCGAACCGGTTCCCACTTCGCCGGAAAATGCTCCAGCGCTATCGTTCATTCCCGCCGAAGTAGGAAGGTGACGCCTGGGTCCTGCTTGTAGGGACGAGCGAGAGGGGCGCTTCTGCCTGTAAAAAGCCGTTCGCAGGAAAAAACTTGGCCATTGTTTTCTTCTTGTGTGCCTGCAGGGTTGGGTTATGAACGAAATTTGGTCAAGATTCGCGCGGGCCGCGCGTACGAGCGCCGGGATTGGATTGCGGGGCAGCGGGCATGACGCCGACACGAGTTGGGATTGCGGGACTCGGCGCCATCGGCCGAACGGTGGCGCGTGCGCTCGCGCAGGGCATGCGCGGCCTCGAACTCGCCTGTGTGGCCGCGCGCGATCATGTCAAGGCGCGGGCTTGGCTCGATCAGGAGGGGATCGCCTGTCCCATCGTCAAGTTCGAGGCGATGCCCTCGCACGCCGACCTCCTCGTCGAATGCGCGCCGGCGTCCGCGTTGCAGGATATTTGCCTACCGATGCTGTCGGCGCGCAAGCCCGTGATGGTGTTGAGCGCCGGCGCGCTTCTGTCCTATCCCGATCTGATCGAGCTCGCCGAGCACAAAGGCGGGCAGATCATCATACCGACCGGCGCGCTCATCGGTCTCGACGCGGTGACGGCGGCGGCGCAAGGGGCCATCCATTCCGTGCGCATGGTCACGCGCAAGCCGCCCGCCGGGCTCGTTGGGGCGCCTCATCTCGTCGAGAATAATATCTCGGTCGAGGGACTGACCGAGGCGACCCGCGTGTTTTCGGGCACGGCGCGCGTGGCCGCCGCAGGCTTCCCCGCCAATGTCAACGTGGTCGCCGCCCTCTCATTCGCCGGCATCGGTCCCGATCGGACCATGATCGAAATCTGGGCCGACCCGGCGGCGACCCGCAATTGCCATTCGATCGAGGTCGATTCCGATTCGGCGCGCTTCTCGATGACCATCGAGAACATCCCCTCGGAAAACCCGCGCACCGGCCGCATCACGGCATTGTCGGTGCTCGCCGCGCTCGCGAAGCTCCACGCCCCGCTGCGCGTCGGGACCTAATCGTCGGTCGGGTTGAGCACGCCTCCCCGCGCCCGGCGACACCCTCATGCCATGATCTGTCTGGATCAGTATCGCTCGGGCCTTATGATCTGATATTGCGGATAAGTTTGCCGACGACGCCGCCGCGACCGCGACTCTGACGAGCGCGACCCTGACGAACGCGAACGCGATGGGCGCTCCGCCACCGGCTCGCGCGGCGTGGTAATGAAGCCCAGCCTCCGCATCGCCAATTCCGCCGCGCGCTCGCCCGACTGCCACGCGCCGCCGACCGTACCCCACAGGGTTTCGTGCACCGCCTCGCCGGCGAACCAGACGCGACCGCGAATCGGGTCCATCAGCGCAGCGCGGGCGTATTCCCCGCCCGGCGAAGCGGCAGAAAACGCGCCGAGCACGAACGGCTGCTCGTTCCAGCGCGTCGCATAGACCTTGCTCACGGAGCGTTTGATCTTCGCGCCGTACAAACTGCCGACCCAATCCAAGGCAAACGCGACCATCGCCTGTTCGCCCTGACCCGAAAGTTCGCGACCGAACTTGCCGGCGACTTCGACCATGCAGAGCCGCGTGCCCGACACATTGGCGAGCATCGCCGCCGTGCGCGCATCATCCGACTTCTCATAGATGAGGTCGTCGGCTTGCGGGCCGAACGGAGCGCCGTTTACCTCGAGAATCACATGGTCGTAGCTGCCCAGCCGCAGCTGATTGATCGCATCGACGTAACGCTTCGGCAGGTTCGGATCGAAATCGATTTTGTTGGCGGCGAGAACATTGGTCGAGGCGGTGACGATCGCGGCCCGACCCACAATCGTTCCGCGCGCGGTCTCGACCGTGACCCGGCCGCGCCGCCAGGTCTCAATCCGTTTCACCGGGGTCGAGAGCCGGACCGGCACGCCTTCCGCGAGAGTGGCGAGCAGCGTGCCAAAACCTTGGCGGCAGAACGCGTCCTTGTCGCGCCTCAGCGACTTCGAGAAGTCGACCGCCGACACCTCGCTTAAATCCTTGGCGCAACTAAACGGGCCGAGCACGAATTCCACGGTGTCCCGCCATGCTCCGAGATCTTTCGGCAACGCCTGCGCGCAGGACAGGTCGGTCTTCCCGCGCGCGGCTTCGTTGATCGCGCGGTTTGCCCGCACCAGCACGGAGAGAAAATCCTCGACTTCGCTCTCGCGCGCATAGCGGCGGCCGATGCGTATCTTCTGGCCGGGCGGCGCCGGATAAACATCGAGACCGGTTCCCTTGGCCAGCTTGATCAGCGGATTGATGTCTACCGCGTGAATCCAATGGGCGCCGAGATCGAGGGGCACGCCGAACAGCCGCCGGTCGGTGACGCAACGTCCGCCGATCCGATTGGAGGCCTCGATCACCACGACACGGCGCTTAGCTGCAAGCACGCGACGCGCGGCGGCAATGCCGGCCGCCCCCGCTCCGATGACGATGATATCGACATCGTCCGAGTCTCGCGTCGCCGCCCATGTGGGCGCGGACGCGATCGCAGCAGCGCCGGCGAGAAAGGATCGGCGGCTCAATGGGGGCATGGCAAACACGATCCTCCTTGACAGCGGCAACTTGCCCCAACGACGCCGCGTCCGCAAATCGCGCAGACGTCGCGCGGGCCGAGGAGGCGACGAGCACCCTGCCCGATTGCACTCCCATGCTTGCCGCGACCGCCGCGGCCCCTTAACTCATACGCCGCAAGACGCGCGAGGTTCCGATGCTCCAAGCTGCATACAGTGCGTTGTCGCAGATGCTGTCGCCGTCGTTCAGGACGGTGCTGTTCAAATCGGCGGGGCTTGCGCTCCTGCTCGTAGCGCTGATCGCGATCGGCCTGTACGCGTTGTTGAGCTGGCTCGGCGGCGAAGGTTTGACCTGGATGGAGGGAGCGATCGGCCCGGCGGCCCACGGCCCGATTGCGGTGCTCAGGTTGATCACCGCGATTGTTGTGGGGCTCGGCCTTGCCGTCGGTGCGATCTTCCTCATGCCCGCGGTCACCTCGCTGGTGGCGGGCTTTTTCGCCGACGACATCGCCGCTGAGGTCGAGCGCACGCACTACCCCGATGACCCGCCGGGCGTCCCCGTTCCGCTCGGCTATGCGCTGGTCGAGGCGATCAAAACGGCGCTGCTCGCCATTGCGATCTATCTCTGCTGCCTGCCCTTCCTGTTGGTCGCCGGGCTGGGCGCCATCGTTTTCTTTCTCGCCACCGCCTACCTGCTCGGCCGCGAATATTTCCTCATTGCGGCGCTGCGGCTGCACCCGATTTCTGCCGCCAAGGCGCTGTGGCGAGCGCGCCGATGGGAGATTTTTTCCGCCGGGCTGCTGATCGCCGCCGTCGTGCTGATCCCGATCGTCAATCTCGCGACGCCATTGTTTGCGACCGCCTTCATGGTGCATGTCCACAAGCGTCTCACCGCCGAGCCGGGCCGCCCGGCCGAATCGCCTGTCTAGAACGATACGAACCGGCGGACCGACCGCACCTTGCGGTCCCCGCAGGTCAGTCGAACGCGGCGACGAAGTGCGCCAGGGGCCCCAGATCATCGCGGCCGCTTGATCGTGCGCACGAGGCCCCAGCCGGCGACCAAGGCGAGAGCGGACGAGATCAAGGTGTTGTAGCCGGCGAGCGACAGGCCGGCGAACCGAAACAGTACTTCATCGCAGCGCACCACCACCGCCGTCTGCATTTGCTTGAGCAGACTACCGCCCGCGGCGCCGAAGCTAGTGATCTCGCCCGTGCAATCGGCAGGGCCCGGCCACCATTTCCACTCGACGCCGGAATGGTAGAGACCGATGCCCGCGGTGGTCAGCAGCGCCAAAACGAGCGCCGCCAGCCCGACCGCCACCAGCGGCCGGGGCGCACCCTTCGCCGCCGCCACCGCGACAATGAGCGCGAGCGGCACGGCGATGTAATGCGGAATGCGTTGTTCGAGGCAAAGCGGGCAAGGCGGAATCTTCAGTACATACTGGAAGATATACGCGCCAATGAGCGTGGCGGCTGAGCCCGCGGCAACGATGATGGCGGCCCGAAGGGCGGGCGCGCGGTTTGATTCGCTCGACCAATCAGCCGAGGCGATGGAAAGTTTCGATTCAGCCGAGCCGACGGTCATGCGATCACGCTCCGGCTTCAAAGAGGCGGCATAGCCAAATGGCCAACCTTGCGTTTCGGCCCTTGTGTTTCGGCCGAAAATTGCAGCGAGATTGCGGCCAGCGAACCGCCCGCAGGTGGCGGCAGCCGAAGCAGCGACACAATGACGTCCGGATAGCCGCAAACTGCAATGAAAACGCTCCAATTCTGTGGTTTGCTTGTGGCATATTCATTGCCAAGTCATCCTCGTCGCCATCGATTCGTCGGAAGCGCGATCCATGCAGCCCGAACGCGACATCGACCCGTTCCAAGTCTCCTCGCCCCGTATCTACTTGGTTCGGATGCTGACTTTCCTGACCCTCGGTGCCCTCTTGGTGATCATTTTGCACCGCCAGATCTGGGTGGCGTTCCTCGCCAATCCCGGCTTGAACGGGTTGATCATCGGCGTGCTTGTGATCGGCATCCTCCTGTCGTTCCGCCAGGTTCTCCGATTGTTTCCCGAGGTCGCGTGGGTGAATGGGTTTCGGCTCGCCGATCCGGGCCTTGCGGTTGAGCGCTCGCCCTCTTTGCTCGCGCCTATGGCGGTCATTCTCGGCGACCGCAGGGGCGGCGGGATGGCGTTGTCGACGCCGGCAATGCGCGGCATCCTCGATTCGATCGCCAGCCGGCTCGACGAAGCGCGCGACACCTCGCGCTATATGACTGGCCTCTTGGTCTTTCTCGGCCTGCTCGGCACCTTCTGGGGCCTGATTGAAACGGTCGGGTCGGTCGGCAAAGTCATCGAGGGTTTAAAGGTCGGCGGCGACGCCGCGGCGATGTTCGACTCCCTCAGGGATGGTCTCGCCGCGCCGCTTGGCGGCATGGGTATATCCTTCTCCTCCTCGCTGTTCGGCCTGGCCGGTTCGCTTATCCTCGGCTTTCTCGATCTACAGACGAGCCAGGCGCAGAACCGCTTCTATACCGAGCTTGAGGACTGGCTCGCGACCACGGTGCGCGACCGCGGCGTGGAGATCAGGCCCGGCCAGCCTGTAACGGCGATGGGCAGCGAGGTGCGCGTCGCGCTCGATCGGCTGCGTGAGGCGATCGGAGAAGTCGGTTCCAACAAGGCCGCCACCAACGCCATGGCCAATCTTGCGGAAGCGATCCAGGGACTGGTGCACCACATGCGCAACGAGCAACAGATGCTGCGCGACTGGGTCGAGGGCCAGGCGGAGCAGCAGCAGGAGGTGCGCCGGCTGCTCGAAGTCCTCGCGCGCGAACGGGCGAGGACGTGAAATGGCGCTGGCTCGCTCCCGCCGCGACCGCGGAGTCGATTACTGGCCCGGCTTTGTCGACGCGCTGTCGACGCTCGTGCTTGGTATCATCTTCCTGCTCACGGTCTTCGTCGTGGTGCAGTTCTTCCTGTCGCAGGAAGTTGCGGGCAAGGACACCGCGCTGGCGCGGCTCACCGCGCAGATCGCCCAGCTCACCGATATGTTGTCCTTGGAAAAAGTCGGCAAGGCCAACCTCGAAGAGGAGCTTGCGCGCTTGCAGGCGAGTCTTGCCGGCGCCGAAAGTGAACGCGACAAGCTCAAGGCCGGGGCCGGGCCCGGCGGCTTGCAGGATCAGCTCGGCGCCGCCCAAGGCAAGGTCAGCAAACTGTCCGGCGTGCTCGACCTGGAGAAACGGGCGACCGCCCGCGCGCTCGCTCAGGTCGAATTGCTCAACCAGCAGATCGCGGCGCTACGGCGCCAACTCACCGCGCTGGAAACGGCGTTGGAGGCCGCGGAGAGCAAAGACAAGGAGTCCCAGACGCGCATTGCCGATCTCGGCCAGCGGCTCAATGTCGCGCTGGCGCAGCGGGTGCAGGAACTGGCGCGCTATCGCTCGGACTTCTTCGGCCGCTTGCGCGCGATCCTCGGCAACCGTCCAGAGATCCGCATCGTCGGCGATCGCTTCGTCTTCCAGTCCGAGATCCTATTCGACTCCGCGCAAGCGCAACTGCGTCCGGAAGGCCTTCAGGAACTCGACAAGCTCGCCGCGGCGCTGATCGATCTAGAAAAACGGATTCCGTCGGACATACCCTGGGTGCTGCGCGTAGACGGCCATACCGACATCCGGCCGATCTCCAATCCGCAATTTCCCTCCAACTGGGCGCTGTCCGCCGCGCGGGCCATTTCGGTCGTGCAATATCTCATCAGCAAGGGCGTGTCGCCTCAGCACCTGGTCGCCGCCGGCTTCGGCGAATATCAGCCGCTCGATCCCGATCGAACCGAAGAGGCATTTCAGCGCAACCGTCGCCTCGAACTGAAGCTGACCGAACGGTAATATACGGTTCGCGCGGGCGGGCGCTCGAGCCAGGATAAGATGAAACGCGGTGGGGGTCTTGCCGCGCCGATGGAGAGCGGTGATCCTGCGCTGGGGGTCCGCATGCTCAAACACTTCACCGTCCGGTATTACCAAAAAGATGACGAGGACGCCGCGATTGATCTATGGCGGCGCACGTGGCAGGTCGCTTATCCCGCTTTCGATTTTTCCGCGCGCGTCGCCTGGTGGCGCGAGCGCTGGCGGCGCGAACTGGTTCCCATGTCGGCGATCACGGTCGCCGAGACCGACGGCAAGCTGATCGGCTTCGTCACCATCGAGGAGACCGGCTATCTCGATCAGATCGTCGTTGCGCCGGAAGTCTGGGGCTCGACGGTCGCAGCGGCGTTGCTCGACGAGGCAAAGATGATCGCGCCGCACGGCATCGACCTGCACGTCAACAAGGACAATGTGCGGGCGATCCGGTTCTACGAGAAGCACGGATTTTTCGTCGGCGGCGAGGACGTGAACCCGAGCTCGCAATCGCCCATCCTGATGATGTGCTGGCGGCCCAACAGCCCGGCCGACGCCGCTTACTGGTAACGGCGGCGCTCGTTCCCCATCTGGTCAAGCAGGGAACGAAACGATGGGACGCTTTCTCATCATTGTCGGTTTGACGATCGTGGTGATCGGACTGCTCTGGCCGTGGCTCACGCGCCTCGGCCTCGGGCGCCTGCCCGGAGACATCTACATCCAGGGCGAACGCGGCTCGTTATATATCCCGATTACGACGAGCATCCTAGTCAGCCTCGCTTTGAGCCTCCTGCTCTGGCTGTTCTCGCGCTGACATCCACGGCTCCGCACGCTTGCTTCCAGCGTCACTCCGCCGCGACGGCCGTGTCGAACTGCAGCCTGGCGAGCCGCGCATAAAGGCCGCCCCGCTGCACCAGCGTGTCATGCGTTCCTTCCTCGACGATGCGGCCACGATCGAGCACCAGGATGCGGTCGCAGGAGAGCACGGTCGCGAGCCGGTGCGCGATCACGAGCGTCGTCCGCCCCTGCATCAGGTGCGTGAGAGCCTCCTGCACCAGCGTCTCGTTCTCGGCGTCGAGCGAAGACGTCGCCTCGTCGAGCAAGAGCAGCGACGCATCGCGCAGGATCGCGCGCGCGATCGCTACGCGCTGCCGCTCCCCGCCCGACAGCATGACGCCGCGTTCGCCGACCATCGTGTCCAATCCCTGCGGCAATCGGGCGATGAATTCGGAAGCGACGGCAAGCGCGGCCGCCCGCGCGATTTCGGCCTCGGACGCGTCCGGCCGGCCGAAGCGGATGTTTTCCCCGACGCTCGCCGCGAACACCACCGCGTCCTGCGGCACCAGCGCGATATGGGCGCGCAGCTCGCGCGGATCGGCGTCGGAGAGGCGCACGCCGTCGAAAGCCACGGTCCCCGAGCCCGGATCGTAGAAGCGTTGTATCAAGTGGAAGATCGTGCTCTTGCCCGCCCCGGAAGGTCCGACAATGGCTAACTTCTCGCCCGGAAGGACCCGGAAGGAGACTTCGTCGAGCGCGGCGACTTCCGGCCGCGTCGGATAAGCGAAACACACGCGATCGAAGGCGACCTCGCCCTGCCCGCGCGCCGGCAGAGGCGTCGGGCGGGACGGCGCGGTGATCACCGGCTGCACCGCGAGCACCTCGCTCAGGCGCTCGGCGGCGCCAGCGGCCTGCGAAATCTCGCCCCACATTTGCGATAACTCGCCCAGCGCGCCTGCTGCGAATACGGCATAGAGCACGAACTGGCTGAGGCGCCCCGCCGTGATCCGCTGATCAACCACGTCCTGCGCGCCAACCCACAGGACGATGACCACGCTCGCAAATACGAGGAAGATCACCACCGCCGTAAGCCACGCGCGCGCCCGCGTGGAGTGCAGCGCGGCGGAATAGGCACGCTCGACCGCGGCGGAGAACCGGCCGGTTGCGAGCTTTTCGTTGGTAAAAGCCTGCAGAATGCGCATCGCCCCGATGAGCTCGGCGGCGTAGGCGGAAGCCTCGGCGAGCGTGTCCTGTGCGGTGCGCGAGCGACGGCGAACCATTCGCCCGAAAGCGACGAGCGGAAGCACGATCACCGGAATGACGGCGATCACGAATAAGGACAGCCGCGGACTGGTGACCACCATCATCACCGCCGAGCCGAGAAACAGCACGAGATTGCGCAGCGCAACCGATACCGAGGTCCCGACCGCGGTCTTGATCTGGGTCGTATCGGCGGTCAGACGCGACACGAGTTCGCCCGTGCGCGCGGTGTCGAAGAAGGCCGCCGATAGCCCGGTCAGATGGTCGAACACGGTTGCGCGCAGATCGGCCACGACCCGCTCGCCAATGGTGGTGACGAGGTAGTAGCGGAGCGCGCTCGCCGCCGCCAGCACCGCGGCGACGGCGATCAGCACCGTGAAATACTGATCGATAAGGCCGATGCGTTCTTCGCTGAAACCGAAATCGATCATGCGCCGGACGGCGATCGGCACCGCGAGCGTTGCGAGGGAGGCGACGAGGAGAGCAAGCAGAGCGCCCAAAGCGCGCATGCGGTAGCGCGCAATGAATGGCATCATCGCAAAAAACGGCCGAATGCTGCGCCGGCGCGTTCCGGCCGGCGGTTCGACGGGCGTGGCCGAGGCGAGGCCCTGCTCTTCTCTGCTGAAGTTCATTTGGCGACCCGTTGTTGACCCTTCACCGGCAACTTGTATCCCCGCGCGGTGTCAGTTATAGACGCCCGGCCCCGGAAAATCCGGTGTTGGCAGGATTTTGACCGATGAAACCCGACATCCACCCCCAATATCACACCATTAAGGTCGTGATGACCGATGGCACCGAGTTCGAGACGCGGACGACTTGGGGCAATCCGGGCGACACACTGCGGCTTGACATCGACTCGAAGTCGCATCCGGCCTGGACCGGCGGCACGCAACAGCTCGTCGATCGCGGCGGGCGCGTCTCGCGCTTCCAGAAAAAGTTCTCCGGATTGGGCCTAAAATAGGCGGGAGACGCTCTCGGCCTTATGGGTGCTCGCCGCCCCCGAAAGCGGCCTTGAGCAGGCCGAGTTGCCGGTCGAGGGGGTTCGCGCGCCCCTCGCTTGCAGGAGCGGGAGCATGGATTGTCGCATCCAACCGGCGAACATCCGCCTGCAACCGCGACGTTCTTTGGATCAGCTCGACCAGTTGCTCCGGCAGAACCGCGAGCACTTCTTCGTTAACGATTTCTGGTTCGCCTAGCCTGACCCGCGTCTTTTCCTTATTCGCCTGAGTCAGCGACATCTCCCCTTCGTTAACGGCGCGATGCAGAAGCAGCCACGAGGCGAGTTGCATCAACCGCGTAGTCAGACGCATGCTCTCGGTTGCATAGGACAGCGCGGCCGCACGCGTGAGCCTCTTCGACTCCCGACGCCCCGGCCCGTCGAGATAGGCGGCAGTTTCTTCGACGAGCTTCATGCCGTCGCGAAAGAGGACCGAGAAGGCCTGCGAGGCCGCAAGCCTCTCGCCAAAAGCGATGAGGCCCCCTTCACTACCCGCACGTTCCGCCATCACGACCTCAACCCAGCTTGCACAAACCAGGAACCCGACTTGTGTGGAAAATATTACTAAACAACGGCTTAGAACGAATTCCCGGATGAGTGGAACGGACTTCGCTCTGAGCGCCGGCAAATTATGACTCGTGCAATCGAGGCGAGTCCAGCAGCAGAAGCGTCAACTTGACGACATAGTTTCCGCCGAGCCCGAGCAGCGTCAGGCGCAAAAAAAAGCCGCCGTTGCCGGCGGCTTAGAAGTGTCAACAGGGAGGCGTCAACAGAGTGGACGGGAGCCACTCGCGTCCACAAAGTGGACGGACGCTCTAGTAGTAATCGGGAAAGCTTAACGTCCCCCTAACTTTGCGGAAAAATGCGCCCCCGCGCCCGCGCCTTGGTCCTAACCCCCTCTCACCTCTTGAAAAATTGGTCGGCAGCAGAGCGCGAGGCGCGCTTTTTGTTCAACGCCTCTTCGAGCCGGCCGATCTCCTCTCGCAAAAGCGCAATTCGTTCGGTGATCTCTTCCACCGACAATAAAGCGAGATCCTGACCGATTTCGTGAGCGATCTTCTTTTTCGGTCGATCGTCATCATCCATGGCGGGCATGGTTATTCTCCCTCAGGCCGAAGCGAGAGCCTAGCCTCGGCCGCGCCGATCGTCATCTAGCCCAAGGGTTTGTGCGCACCGGCCAATGCGGTAAGAAAAGCGACTCGCAACCCGTCAGGACCGTCATATGACCACCATCCCGGCCAACATGACCGCTATCGGCATTCGCGCGCCGGGCGGTCCCGAAGTCCTCGTCCCCGAGGAGCGGCCGGTTCCAACCCCGGGACCAGGCGAAATCTTGGTGGCCGTCAAGGCCGCAGGCGTCAACCGACCGGATGTGTTGCAGCGACGAGGCCTCTACCCCCCACCCAAGGGCGCGCCGGACATTCCCGGCCTCGAAATCGCGGGCGAGGTGGTCGCCTGTGGCCCCGGAGTAAAGCGCTGGCGGGAGGGCGACCACGTCGCCGCACTAGTGATCGGAGGAGGCTACGCGCAGTACTGTGTTTCGCACGAAACCCATGCCTTGCCTGCACCGGCGAACCTGACGACCGTGGAAGCCGCCGCGCTGCCGGAGACCTTTTTCACCGTCTGGCACAATGTGTTCGAGCGCGGCGCGCTGAAGAGCGGCGAGACGCTTCTGGTGCACGGCGGAAGTTCGGGTATCGGAACGACGGCGATCCAGCTCGCCAAGGCGTTCGGCGCCCGCGTGATCACGACGGCCGGCTCGGCGGAAAAATGCGCGGCTTGCCGCGCGCTCGGGGCCGATCATGCCATCGACTACAAGTCAGAGGACTTCGTCACCGCCACCAAGGCTGCGACCGACGGCGGCGCCGACGTCATCCTCGACATGGTGGGCGGGGATTACATCGAGCGCAATTACGAGGCGGCGGCCATCGAGGGTCGCATTGTGCAGATCGGCTTTCAGGGTTCGTCGCGCGCGACCGTCGATTTTCGTCGCATCCTGCTCAAGCGCTTGCACCATACCGGTTCGACCCTGCGCTCGCGCTCCGTCGCCGACAAGGCGGCGATTGCGCGCGCGGTTGAAGAGAAGCTGTGGCCGCTGGTCGTCGCAGGCCGCGTGCGGCCGGTCATGGACCGGATCTTCCCGCTCACGGCCGCGGCGGACGCCCACGCGCGAATGGAATCGAGCGCCCATATTGGCAAGATCGTGCTGACGATCTGACTGGCCGATGGAGCATCTTGCTGTCGCCATAAGGTCGCCCTACCGCTGGCCGTCAGCCGGCGGGGGCGCCAGGCTGGAGGTCCTAGGCTTGAGGCGCGCCATATATGCGATCGCGGTTCTCCTCGCCGTCCTCAGCGCGGCGACGAGCGCGAAGGCCGTGCAGGCCGTCAATGTCGATCGCGACGTCCCCGCAATTGATCTAACCGACACAGTCGAGCGACAACAGTCCGAGGGTGATCGCGTCCAAGTGTCGACGGCACCGGGCCCTGACGGCATCGTCAGGCGAATTGAGGTGCGCGCCCGCGAGGGCGGTAACAATTGGGCTGTGTTCGCCCTCGCCAATACCAGCGACGAGCAGTTCGATCGGCTGATCGTGGTGCCCCATTACCAGATGGTGGGCTCGGGGCTGATCTGGCCGGATCTGGGGCTTTCCCGGGTCGCGAGCATCACCCCGAGCGCCGGCGACCGGCCGGAGCGCCAGGTTAACGGGACCGCGGATGTTTTTCGCGTCACGCTCGATCCAGGCGCGGTCATCACCTTCGTCACGGAGCTGCGCACCAATCGGCTGCCCAACATCTATTTGTGGGATGCCGAAGCCTACAAAGACAAAATCAACAGCTTCACCCTCTACCACGGCATCGTCATCGGCATTGCCGGCCTGCTCGCGCTATTCCTGACCATTCTCTTCGTGGTCAAGGGCAGCGTGATGTTCCCTGCGGCCGCCGCGCTCGCGTGGGCGGTCTTGATTTATATCGGCGTCGATTTCGGCTTCTGGGCCAAGGTCTTCGATATGTCGGCGGGGGCCGAGCGCATCTGGCGCGCCTGCGCGGAGGCCATCCTTGCCGCGACGCTTGTCGTGTTCCTGTTCGCCTACCTCAATCTCAGCCGATGGCACGTGCGTTATGCGCATATAGCGATTGCATGGATCATCGCGCTCGCGGCGCTCGTCGCCGTCGCGCTCTATGATCCGCCTATCGCATCGGGCATCGCTCGCATTTCCCTACTGCTGGTCGCAGTGATCGGATTTGGCCTTGTGGTTTTTCTTTCGACCCGCGGGTCCGACCGCGCCGTTCTCCTTATCCCGACGTGGTTCCTGTTCCTCATGTGGGTGGTCGCCGCCGGCTTCACGGTGACCGGCGCGGTGACCAACGACATCGTCGGGCCGGCGCTGCTCGGCGGTCTCGTGCTGATCGTGATGCTGATCGGCTTCACGGTGATGCAGCACGCCTTCGCTGGCGGAGTCACCCACGGTATCGTCTCGGACATGGAACGGCGCGCGCTGGCGCTAACCGGCGCCGGCGACCTGATCTGGGACTGGGATGTCGCAGCCGACAAAGTGTTCACGAGCCCGGAGACCGAACACGCCTTAGGGCTCGAGGAAGGAGCACTGGTAGGGCCGGCGGCGCAATGGCTCGACGTGCTCCATCCCGCCGATCGCGATCGTTTCCGCTCGGCGCTCGACCGCATGATCGAGCAGCGGCGCGGACGCCTCGTCCTCAATTTCAGGATGCGGGGCGCTGACGGGCATTTTCTCTGGTTCGAGCTCAAAGCTCGTCCGGTGGTGGGATCGGATGGCGAGGTGGTGCGCTTGGTCGGTACATTGACCGACACCACGGAGTTCAAGGCCGCCGAAGAACGGTTGTTGCACGATGCCGTGCACGACAATCTCACCGGCCTGCCCAACCGCGAACTGTTCCTCGACCGGCTCGAGGGCGTGCTCGGCTTCGCCAAGACCAATAGCGGTATTCGGCCGACGGTGATGGTGATCGATCTCGATCGCTTCCAGCAGGTCAACGAGGCCGTAGGCATAGCGGTGGGCGATTCGATCCTGCTCGCCCTCGCCCGCCGGCTCATGCGCCAGCTCAAGCCGCAAGACACGCTGGCGCGGCTTGGCGGTGAAACGTTCGGTCTCCTCCTCGTGTCGGAGAAGGAGGCGGGCCGGATTATCGCTTTCGCCGAGACGATACGGAAGGCGATCAATGGCCCAATCACGTTCGGCGAGCGTGAAGTCGGGCTGACCGCTTCCATCGGGATCGCGCTGTCCGACGGGCAGCCGCAACGCGGCGAAGAACTGCTGAAGGACGCCGAGCTCGCCATGTTTCATGGCAAGCGGCTCGGCGGCGACCGTATTGAGGTCTTCAAGCCGGCGATGCGCGCGCGCAAGACCGACCGGCTGACGCTTGAAACCGAGCTGCGCCACGCGCTCGATCGCGAAGAAATTACCGTTCTCTATCAGCCGATCTTGCGTCTAGAGGATCGCTCAGTGGCCGGCTTCGAGGCGCTCGCGCGTTGGGACCACCCGAAAATGGGCAGTCTGTCGCCGTTCGAGTTTAATGCGATTGCGGAGGAGATTGGCCTCATCTCCGATCTGGGGCTGTTCGTGCTCGAACGCACGGCGCGCCAGCTCGCGGTCTGGCAGCGCGTGAATCCGAACCGCATCCCGCTGTTTGCAAATGTGAGCTTGTCGTCGCGGCAAGTGTTGGGTCACGAATTGATCCGCGACTTGCGCACGGTGCTGACGCGGGCGACCCTCATCCGCGCAAGCCTCAGGCTCGAACTAACCGAATCTCTGGTGATGGAGAATCCCGAGCGCGCCGCCCAAATCCTTCGGCGGCTGAAAGAGATCGGCGCCGGACTCACGCTCAGCGATTTCGGCACCGGGCATTCCTCCCTCACTTATCTGCAACGCTTCCCGTTTGACATGATCAAGATCGATAAGGCGTTCGTCCGTACGACGGCCAAGGGCACGCGGCCGGTCATGCTGCGCTCCATCATCGGGATTGCGCACGATCTCGGCATGGAAGTGGTGGCGGAAGGCGCGGAAAATGAATCTGACGCAGTAGAACTTCATCAACTTGGCTGCGAATACATACAAGGACGCCCATTCGGCGGGCCGATGACCGCCGAGGCGGTGCGCGATCTGCTCATCAAGGATCGCCTTGCCCTCGCGCGCTGAAGCGCGCTTTGGATTAACGATCGGCCTCGGCGAGCGCCTTCTCATCGATGAGTGCCCTGCCGCTGCGCCGAGCAACAGAAGGCGTGCGCAACGACCGAATCTCTATGACTGAGCTGATGGAAAGTGCTTAACTCCGGCCAGACAGGAACGGGCACAGGCGAATGCCGGCCCTATTGACGCCTTTGGGAGGGGTCCTTATCGTCCGCCGCCCATTGCGACCCTGTGCGGCGCACAAGCCTTTTTCTCCCCAGATTCGGACGGTTCCATGCCGTTGAACGACCTCGTTGCGCCGCAGGCGGTTATTCCCGCGCTCAAGGTCAATAACAAGAAGCAGGCGCTCCAGGAGATCGCGGCGCGCGCGGCCGAGCTGACCGGCCGCCCCGAGCGCGAAATCCTCGACGTGCTCATGCAGCGCGAGCGGCTCGGCTCGACCGCGATTGGCAACGGCATCGCCATTCCGCACGGCAAGCTGCCCAAGCTCGACCGGCTGTTCGGGCTGTTCGCGCGACTAGACCGGCCGATCGATTTCGAGGCCCTCGACGGCCAGCCCGTCGACCTCATCTTCTTGCTGCTCGCGCCGGAAAACGCCGGCGCCGACCATCTGAAGGCCTTGGCGCGCATCGCCCGTTTGCTGCGCGACCCGGACATCATTCGTTTATTGCGTGATTCCACCGACCGGGAGGCGCTCTACGCCGTTCTCGCCATGCCGACGCCAAATGCGTAGGTTGGACTGCCTCGGTCGTCTCAACCGGACCCGAGACGGCAATGCCCGGCAGGGGCCGGGCATTGCTAGTCCGACGCGACGGAGCGCTCGGTCGGGTCAGTGCAGGCTGACCGTCTCCAGCTCCTGGCTCCAGGCGTTCGCGACCGCCGCTTCACGGCTGTCGGTAAGCATGATCGGTGTGCCGTCAGCCGCGTGCAGCGCGAATAACTGCAGGCCGGGCGCAATCTCAGGCGCCTGCGGAAACAGCGCCGGCACATCCTCCGAGCGGATCGCCTTCACATAAGCAAGCTGGCCGTCGCCGAGACGGGCGAGCGCTTCCGGCGAGATGACCGGGTGGCCGCGCGGATTCGTTTCGTTATTCATGGCCCTCGCCTCCTTACCTATTGGTCAAACTTGTGCCGAGTCCGGTTCAGTCTTGTTCGCTGATCGCGATCGTCTTTACCGTGCGCATCGGCTCCGGGCGCGCGAGATCGATCGACAACAAGCCGTTCTTCAGCTCCGCCCCCAAGACCTCCATCCCTTCCGCCAGAACGAAGGTGCGCTGGAACTGCCGCGCGGCGATGCCGTGGTAGAGATACTGGCGGGTCTTGTCGTCCTGTTGCTTCCCGCGGATGAGAAGCTGCTTCTCCTCGACGGTCACTTCAAGCTGATCGCGGGTAAACCCAGCGACCGCAAGCGTGATGCGCAAGCGTTCCGGCTCGCTCGCGTTTCCGACAATACGCTCAATATTGTAAGGCGGATACCCGTCGGCGCTCTTGCTGACCCGATCGAGCGCACGCTCGATCTCGTCGAAGCCTAGCAGAAACGGACTCGATAGTGAAGGAACCCGCGACATGGTCTCAAAGCCCCATTCAGCGACTTTGCCTGGAGGCCCTTGCGGCACCTCAAACCGGACGAAGGGCCGGCATGGCCTTCCCTCATTCGGACCTGTCACATATGGGGCAAATGCTGAACAATTCAAGCGGGGTGCAGGGTGATGAAACGCTCAGCGTGACGCCCCTCGGCCGGGCTGGGCGCGATGGCCTTACGGTTTATCCGGCGTCGCCTGGAACGCGCCTTCCGCCTCGTCCCTTGCGGCCTTGATCATCGCGCAAGCCTTTTTGGTGACGACACGAGTCGCGTAACTGCGCGCCGCCCAACGCAACAGGAGCCCTCCACTTATGACCTTCTGCAGGTCGACGTCGATGATCGTCTTCAACACTTTGCTCGCCCGACGCGTGATTCGCTGATTGAGCTCATCGAGCGAGATCTCCTCGGGTTTGGGCAAATCGTCGGGGCCGATCTGAATCGGCGTGCGCAGCCTTGGCACGAGCGGGATGATAGGCAAACCTCGCGCGTCTTCTGGACCTTCCTGCTTCTGAGAAAACCATTCCAAATTCGCGTCATCGGCTGCTCCAGCCGAGTCGCCGGCGACGCCCGCTTTCCTTACATACCAGGCCTCGCGCCCAACCCTGAAATCTTCGAACAGGGGGTTCGTCTCCGGAAGAGCAAAGCCCCATTTCAGAAAAGCCTGCGCATTGCGACGTCCGAGAAGATAGTCGTGCCGGCGAAACGAATGGTGCAGGAATCCGCCAAATCCGCCGAGCACACCGCTCGCAATCGGATAAGTCTCAGCGAGCTCGTTGCCGTCCGAGCGCCTCCGCGGACAGATGATGAAGCGTGAATACACGTCATACTGTTCAGCGAGTTTGAGCTCTTCCGGCTTGAAACGCGCTTGATCCATCAGCGCCGAGAAAAGCTTGGGAACGATGCTGACGAGCGTGTCGTTCGTGTCGTATTTCGGCGCTTTGACGGTATTGGGAAAGGGATCAACCAACACGACGGCTTTGGTCGCGAATTTCCCAGCTCTCTCGTTGTGCCGCGCCGCGCCCCCGGAAAGGTGGCGACGCGTGATCTCGAATGGTTCATTGTCGATTACGCCGCCGTCAACGGCGACGAATGGGTAGTCTTTGTCACTGGCGATGGAATCATCGGGATCGACGTGGATGACGCCTTTCATGTCCTCGTAGACGACGCGATCGCTGACGCGGTAGTCGCTGGTTTTGCGGGTCAGCTTCCGAGGCATGAGGCCGATCGGGAACGCGCCCGTAGCGAGCGCTGCCGTTCGGAACAGGTCCCAGTCGCGCCCTCTCGTGTCCGCAACATTGAGGGAGATGGAGCCGGCGATTTTAGGGGCGTCAAGGCCCACGGTGAAGTCGAGATAGTCCCCGTGGTTCAGCATGCCGTACCGGTCGGAGTCCCCGAACAATTTGAACGAATAGGGCACTCCCCGAAGATTGGTCACCGTGAGCAGAACCCGCAAAAAATGATCCTCGCCGCTGCCGGCCCAATACGGGACGCGGACTTTTTCCGACAGAATGAACGCGTCATTGACGATCTTGGCGAGCACGTCACAACAAAGCGCGGACTTCGCCCCGTCATCGCCCCCGCCGCGGTCCAGATCGGTGGTTTCGAGCAGCGCTTCGATCGATACGTCTTTGACCCAACTCGAATAAAGCCGGTTGGCCGGGCTGTCGGGAACGGCCTCTCCCGGCCAAACATGTTTCAGGCCGTGAAACGTATGCAACGCCGTGATCGCCGCCGTCATTCCGCCCGCCGATGCGCCGGCAAGGACGGGAATGCGAACGTCATGCGTGGGACCGTTCCATCCGGGGGCGCGCTTCGCCTCTTCGTAGGCGTCCAAGGCTTCGATGATGAAGTCCATCACGCCGGCGGTATAGGCGCCGGCCGAGATGGCGCCCGCCATGACGATACCGACCTCAAAGGTTTTCGGCTGCATGCGCCGGCTCCATCTCGATCGCATCGGATGCAGCCGTCGGCCGGCCCGCCTCCGCCCCGCGCAACGTCCGGTCATTGCAAACCTTCATCCTGCGGTTGTCAACGTAGGCGATCGACGCCTGAATTCCGTGCCAATCGTGTGTACCAGTCGGCGACAGCCTGTTGCTGAACCTGGGGGAGCCATGGCCTGGATCAGACCAACGACCGGTATCGCCTTGTTGCTCGCGGCCGCTGTGGTGTGGTGGACTGCGCCCGCCGCCGCGCAGTTCCGGCGCCAAGCGCCGCCGGAGACGATGCAGATCGAGGAGCAGCCCGGATATGAGCCGAGCGCGGAGGAAGAGCACCTGCCGGCGGGCTATCGGCGCCAACTCGTGTTCTTCCGCACCACCGAAGCGCCCGGCACCATCATCGTCCACACCTCCGAACGCTTTCTCTATCTGGTGCAGGGAAACAATCGGGCTTTGCGTTACGGCATTGGAGTCGGCCGCGAGGGATTCCAGTGGCAAGGCCTTGTGAAGATATCGCGCAAGGCGGAGTGGCCGGACTGGACGCCGCCGCCGGAAATGATCGCGCGCCAGCCCTACCTGCCCCGCTTCATGGCGGGCGGGCCCGGTAATCCCTTGGGGGCGCGTGCGCTGTATCTCGGCCAAACCGTCTACCGCATCCACGGGACCAACCAGCCTCAGACCATCGGCCAGGCCGTGTCGTCCGGCTGCTTCCGCCTGGTCAACCCGGATGTCATCGATCTCTATAACCGTGTTCCGGTCGGAACCCGGGTGGTCGTCAAACAGGCGCCGGAGATGTAGCCATGGGCGGGCATCTAACCCAGCAAATCCGATCAGCGGCAAGCGCGCTTGCCGCCGCTGCCGCGATCCTGGCGGGCGCGGCCGGCGCGGTCGTCCCCGCGCAGGCGCAGGCGCAAACGCTGAAGGCGGTGAAGGAGCGCGGCGCGCTCGTTTGCGGCGTCAGCGAAGGCCTGCTCGGCTTCTCGGCGAAGGATGCGAAAGGCGAATGGAGCGGCTTCGATGTCGACTTCTGCCGCGCGCTCGCGGCGGCGATCTTCAATGATCCGAGCAAGGTCCGCTTCGTGCCGCTGAACGCGGAGCAGCGTTTTGCGGCGCTGCAGTCGGGGGCAATCGACATTCTCTCGCGCAATTCGACCTGGACCATGGCGCGCGAGGTGGAGCTGAAGCTCATTTTTCCCGCCGTGACTTATTATGACGGCCAGGGCTTTCTCGTTCGCCGCTCGATGCCGGTGCAATCCTCGCTCGAACTCGACGGCGCCAAGGTCTGCGTGCAGAAAGGCACCACGAGCGCGCAGAATGTCGCCGACTATTTCCACGCCAATTCGATGAAATTCGACCTGGTGACGACATCCAGCGCCGCCGACGCGGTTAAAGCCTACGACGCCAATCTCTGCACCGTGCTTACCTCCGACGTCTCTCAGCTCTACGCGCAACGCTTGACGCTCGCCAAACCCGACGAGCACATGATTCTGCCTGACGTGATCTCCAAGGAGCCGCTCGGCCCCGCAGTGCGCCAGGGCGATGAGCAATGGGCCCTGATCGCGAAATGGACGCACTTCGCCATGCTCAACGCCGAAGAACTCGGCGTCAGCTCGAAAACGATCGAACAGGCGCTCAAATCAGAGAAGCCCGCGATCAAGCGCTTGATCGGGACGGACGGCAAACTCGGCGAGAAGATCGGACTGTCGGCGGACTGGGTGGTCCGCATCATGCGCGCCGTCGGCAATTACGGCAAATCCTTCGACCGCAATGTCGGAGCGGGATCGAAGCTCGCCATCCCCCGCGGGCTCAATCACCTGTGGACCAGCGGCGGCATCCAATACGCCCCGCCCTTGTAGTGAGAGAGCTGGCCAGCGCCTGCGCCGCGCATCGCGCCCGGTGATCCCGGCGTGCATTTGCCGCGCCTTACCGACGCACTTGGCTGCCTCGATGCGGCGTAGATAATATTCGCCCCTGATCGGCAAGAGCCGGCGGCTTTCGCTTCGCGGCGGCCTGAGACGTCATCGTGGCGTCCGCGCCTTTGCTATGATCGCCCGCATGACGCCAAAACGAGAGTTTCTGGTTCGGAGGTCGTTGCCGCGACGCAAGCCATGGCTTGCGCCGTGGGCAGAGTTCTTTCTCTTCGCAGGCATTACCTCGACGGATCGCCTCGTCCGCAGGCGGCAGCTATTCACCAACATCGCCGCATACGCGGTCGCCTCTACCGCCCTCATTCATTTCATCGTCAACGCGATTCACAATTTCGACGGCCTGCTCATCCTCAACGTCTACAATGTTCTGATGATCCTGTTCTGCGTGTTGAACCATCGGCTGCATGCCTTTGGGGACTTGGTCGCGGCGATCACCCTGGCTATCGGAGTCGCCGTCGGTCACTTGTTCGTCGTGTTCGCTTTCGGGACGGCAAGCGACCTGCAATTCTATTTCACTATGGCCGGGCTCACGCTGTTTCTGGTCGGCGTCGAGAACTATCGGGTATTTCTCGCGCTCTACGCCGTTTGGTTCGCTGCGCTTCTCGTTTCTTTCATGTTTGTACCCGCGAACGGTTTCATCCTGCCCGACGACAGCCAATACCGTCAGAGCCTTGCGTTCGAGGCGGCGATGAACGCCTTTGTGATCAACGGCCTGCTATTCTCCTTCGCGTTGACGGCCCTGTATCAGGCCGAGGAGCAGTCCGAAGCGCTGCTGACGACGATCTTGCCGAAGCGGATCGCTGAACGGCTCAAGGCGTCGCCCGACGGTCGCATCGCCGATCAAGCCGCAAGCTGCTCCGTCTTGTTCCTCGACCTGGTTGGCTTCACCGCGGCGGCGCGCGAACTCGAGCCGGGCGACGTCGTCGCCTACCTCGACACGATCTTCAGCTGCCTGGATGCTGCCTGCGAGAGGCTGGGGGTGGACAAGATCAAGACGATCGGGGACAGTTATCTGGCTGTCGGCGGGCTGTCCGGCGATCCGCACCAGGGGGCGCGCGCGATCGGTCTCCTCGCGCTCGAGTTCCTGGATATCATCGAAACCGCTCCGGAGCTGGGAGCGGCCAAACTGCAGGTGCGCGCCGGCATCCATGCGGGCCCGGTCACCGCGGGCGTCATAGGCGACGCGCGGATGGGTTACGACGTCTGGGGCGACACGGTGAACGTCGCATCCCGTCTGGAATCCCATGGCGTGCCCGGCCGCATACATGTATCGGCCGCGTACAAAGACCTTGCGACCCCGCACTTCGAATTCGAACCTCGGGGAGAAATCGAAATGAAAAGCCTTGGCGCCCACGCGACCTATTTCCTCACAGCGGTGCTAAGGCCAACTGATTCCGGGCCGTGCTTTTCTGACGGCCACAAGGATCTTTAAGCGTGGGAGAAACCGAACGCGTCAGCCTGTCATCAACCCTTGCGCACCCGATCGATCTTTCGATAGGGCTCGATCGCGCAGAGCATGAGAGAGCGCACCGATGAATTCCATCACCTTGCGTATTCTATTCGTGGCCGCGGCCGCCGTTTTGAGCCATGCCGCCGCCGCTCATGCCGAAAATTATCTTTGTAAGGGGCAATTCGCGCTTTGCACGTCGGCCCCGTGCATCCCGCAGCCCGGCAATCCGAAGGTGGCGATCTGCACCTGCGATGTCGAAGAGGGTCCCAACCTTGCGACCGTCGCATGCGATACGCTCAAGCCCAGCACCGACGCCGATGGCGTGCGCACCATTTATTCCACGTACTCGCCCAAGCAATTCGCGGGGGGCAAGCGTGTGTTGAAATGCCCGTCGGGCACGCCCTGGACGTGGTGCCTCAACCGCCCGTGTACGGTCGACCCCGCCAATCCCAAGAAAGCAATATGTGCCTGCGATATCAAGCGAACGGGCGAATGGATCACAGCGGGCGGCAACTGCAAGACGGCGACCTGCAAGACCGCGTATTGGTCGGGCGCGACGATCCCTGATTTCAAGGACGGGACCGAATTCATGATGAAAGAGCTCAAGCTGAAGAAATTCCCGGCACAATGGTGCAATCGGGCTGACGCTCAATAAAACGCAGTGCGTCGGAGTGGAGGCCCGGACGCCGATCGTGAAGGCGTCCGGCTTCACGCCGCCAACCGACGCGAACGCATGCGTGAGGAGGACGCATTGCTTGAGCTGTTTCATCACGGCTCTTCCGTATGCGCGGCAAAGGTTCGGCTGGCGCTCGCCGAGAAAAACCTCGATTGGGAGAGCCACTACATCGATATCTTGAAGGGCGAGCAGTTCGACCCCGAGTACATGAAGCTCAACCCCAAGGCCGTGGTGCCGACCCTCCTTCACGATGGGCACGCCATCGTCGAGTCGACCGTTATCTGCGAGTACATCGACGAAGTCTTTCCCGAGCCGCCGCTGAAGCCGTCGGATGCCCGCGGCCGCGCGGAGATGCGATTGTGGACCAAGGCGGTCGACGAGGTGCTGCACCCGATGTGTGCGGAGATCACCTTTGCATCCTCCCACCGGCACACCATTGCCCGGCTCGGCCCCGAAGGCCTGGCGAAGTTTCTCGCCAGCACCCCGCCGCTCTCGGTCACGCCCGAGTGGCACGAGCGCAAGAAAGTCATCGTCACGCAAGGGTTCGAAGCGCCGAATATCGAGAAGGCTTTCCACCTTTACGACAGTTTTCTGGGAAAGATGGAAAGCAGCCTGCAGCACAGCCCATGGCTTGCCGGCGAGACGTTCTCGCTCGCCGATATCGCGCTGACGCCCTACGTCACCCGGCTCGACATGCTCTGCATGTCGGAGATGTGGACCGAACGCCGGCCGCATGTGACCGACTGGTTCGAGCGCATCAAGGCGCGTCCGATCTACAAGCCGGCATTGCGCGACTGGTGTCCGCCTGACCTGACGAACGATCTCAGGACCTTCGGCGCGCAGAGCTGGCCCGAGGTCAGGCGTCTGCTGGCGGCTTAGGATTCCAGGGTTGGTCGGCGCATCGCCGAGTCCGAGATAGCGGCAGCGGGGATGACGTTACGCCGAGGTCTTGCCGCAGCTCCGCGCTATGTCCGCGGCGGTTTCTTGTATCCACGTTTTGCGGCGTGATCGATTATAAAACCCAACCGGGATTGGTGGAGCCAGGGGGAGTTCGAACCCCCGACCTCTTGAATGCCATTCAAGCGCTCTCCCAACTGAGCTATGGCCCCATGGGAAATCTGCGGTCAGGCGACGAACGTCCGCGAGGGTGCCGGCCCAACGGGCCGCGCTTGCGCCTGACTAACCGCCGATGATTACCGGGGGTGGAACCCCGGATCAAGTCTCCTCCTCGTCCTCGATATCGCCGCCGAGGATTTCCGAGACATCGGCGTCTTCCTCCTCGGTTTCTTCGATGAAGGCGGCGTCGTCGAGGCTCTCGTCCATTTCGACTTCCTCCTCGACATCGGGAATTTCTTCGCCGGCGGTCCCCTTCTTCTTTTTTCCTTCCGCCTCGGCGTCCGCCTCTTCGAGCGAGATGAATTCCGCCTCCTGGGTCTCCGGCAGCTCCGCTTCCTGCGGCACGACGGGGCGGGCCGCCTCAGGACGGCCGCCGCGTTGCGGAACGGGCGCGATCTCGTGCACCGTGCTGCATTTCGGGCAGACGATCGGATCATGGTTTAAGTCGTAGAACTTTGCGCCGCACGAGGCGCAGAGGCGTTTCGTGCCGAGCTCGGGTTTCGCCACGGTCGGAAATCCTCACGGCAGGTTGAAAAGCGAACCTCCCCTAGGCGGCTTGCGCGCCCGGTGTCAATAGCGACGACCCACAAGGCGGCGCGCTTCGCCCAAACCCGAGCAGGAGCGCCTTAATCGCTGCAATAATCGGGGGTCCGCCCTATGTGGGGCGGCAGCCGCCGAATTGCGAGGTCCCGCGCATTTTTTCGGCGAACGGCGCTGGTGCGCGCCTTTAGAACTGACCGCTTTAGATCAACCATGGGATAAGACTCAATTCGGCCGTATTCGCCTCAGCGCCACGTTCGGCGGCCGCGGCCCCATGCTGGCTGGCGATGCCGCAAGATTTCTGTGGGCGCACCGAGAAAAGCCCGTTAGAGCGTTTTCCCGCGAAGTGGGAACCGGTTCGCCGCAGAAAACGCGCCCACGAAAAGATAACGAGAGCTAATTCCGATTCCACCGGATCGGAATTCGCTCTAAGAGGTCGCGCTGATCTGATGCCGAAAATGTCAGCGCCAACATCCCAAACCGCCATCGCCGCCCGCCGATCCGGGCCGCTGAAAGGGCGCCTGCGCGCCCCCGGCGACAAGTCGATCTCGCATCGCGCGCTGATCATCGGCGCGCTCGCGGTCGGGCGTACGGCGATCTCCGGACTCCTCGAAGGCGAGGATGTGATCAACACCGCGCGGACGATGCGCGCGCTCGGCGCCCGCGTCGAACGCTGCGGCGAGGAAAAGTGGCAGGTGGACGGCGTCGGCGTCGGAGGCTTTGCCGCTCCGGCCGTCGCTCTTGATTTCGGCAATTCCGGAACCGGCTGCCGCCTGGTCATGGGAGCGGTCGGCGGGTGTCCGATCACCGCGACGTTCGACGGCGACGCCTCACTGCGCCGCCGGCCGATGAAGCGAATCCTCGAACCGATCCTCCGGATGGGAGCGCGGGTGATTGCATCGGATGACGGCGACCGGTTGCCGATCACGCTTGCGGGCGCGCGCGACCCGATCCCGATCGTGTACCGCACGCCGGTGCCCTCGGCGCAAGTGAAGTCGGCGGTGTTGTTGGCCGGCCTCGCCGCCCCGGGCGCCACCACGGTGATCGAGGCGGAGGCGACGCGCGACCACACCGAGCGCATGCTCGCGCATTTCGGGGCCGATCTGACGATCGCGCCGGACGGCGCCGAAGGCCGCCGGATCACCTTGACCGGCCAGCCGGAGCTTGTTCCTGCGCCGATCGCGGTGCCCGCCGACCCGTCTTCGGCGGCCTTCCCGCTGGTCGCGGCGCTGATCGTGCCGGGTTCCGAACTCATCCTGACCGACATGCTGATCAATCCGCTGCGCGCCGGCCTTTTGACCTCGCTCGCGGAGATGGGCGCATCTGTGGAAATCTTGGAGCGGCGCGTCGAGGGAGGCGAGGAGCTTGCCGATCTGCGCGTGCGCGCGTCCACTCTGCGCGGCGTCGCCGTGCCGGCCGCACGCGCGCCGTCCATGATCGACGAATATCCGATCCTCGCCGTCGCCGCGGCTTTCGCCGAAGGCGTGACGACCATGCATGGTCTGAAGGAGCTGCGGGTCAAGGAGTCCGACCGCCTCGCCGCGACGGCAGCGATGCTCCGGGTCAACGGCGTATCAGTCGAGATTGCCGGCGACGACCTGATCGTGCATGGCCGCGGCCGCGTCGAAGGCGGCGGCCTCGTCGTCACTCATATGGATCACCGCATCGCCATGGCGGCGCTCACGATGGGGCTCGCGAGCGAAAAGCCGGTCGCGGTCGACGATGCGTCCTTCATCGCGACGAGCTTTCCGGGTTTCGTCGAGACGATGCGCGGACTGGGGGGCAACCTGGAATGATCATCGCCATCGACGGGCCGGCCGCCTCCGGCAAGGGGACGCTGGGCAAGCGTCTCGCGGAGCACTATGGGCTGCGCCACCTCGACACCGGGCTGATCTATCGCGCGGTGGCGAAGGCGCTGCTCGACGCCGGTCATGCGCTCGACGATCGCGCCCATGCGGCGGAAGCCGCCCAGCGCCTCGATCCGGCGACGTTCGACGATTGCCTGAAAAGCCATGCAATCGGCGAGGCCGCATCGATCGTCTCGGCCATACCGGAGGTGCGCGCGGCCTTGGTGGCATTCCAGCGCAATTTCGCCGCCGAACCGCCGGGCGCGGTGCTCGATGGCCGCGACATCGGCACGGTGATCTGCCCTGACGCCGAGGTGAAAATCTTCGTGACCGCCGACCCGAAGGCGCGGGCGCGCCGCCGGTTTCTCGAGCTATCCGCGAATGGTCAGCGCGTGAGCGAGGCGGACGTTCTCGCCGACATATTGCGCCGCGACGAACGCGACACCAAGCGGCCGGTCGCCCCCCTCGCGCCCGCGCCCGACGCGCACTTGCTCGATACCACGCATTTCGATATAGACGCCGCGTTCCGGGCCGCTGTTGCGATCGTCGAGGCCGCCCGAGCAAGGTGAACTTCGTCCGCCGTCGGATCAGGTCCGTTCGGCGGCGTTTGTGTTTCCCCACGTTCGCGCCTATGTGTGCGGCTGAGAGACCGTTCCCTTTGCTCCCGCGCCGGAAGCGGCTGCGGCGCTCGGAACCAATCATCGTCCCGACCGTTCGGTTTGATCGGGCCGGCCCGCCGAAATTCGGCGGTAGCCGAAGGTCTACGGGGCCTTCGGTCCGAACGGTCAGGATGTCGTCTTAACACCAGCCCGCCGGTCGTCCCGTTACGGAGATTCTATGGTCCAGACCGCTCAAGCCGCCAGCACGCCCACGCGCGAAGATTTCGCCGCCATGCTCGAGGAGTCCTTCCACCACGGCAATATGCAGGAAGGATCCGTCATCAAGGGAACCGTCGTCGCGATCGAGAAAGACCTCGCGGTCATCGATGTGGGCCTCAAGACCGAGGGGCGCGTGCCGCTCCGTGAGTTCGCCGGTCCGGGACGACAGAACGAGATCAAGGTGGGCGACACCGTCGAGGTCTATCTCGAACGGGTCGAAAACGCGCTCGGCGAGGCGGTGCTGTCACGCGATAAAGCGCGACGCGAGGAAAGTTGGGGCAAGCTCGAACGGGCCTTCCAGAACAACGAGAAGGTTCAGGGCATCATCTTCAACCAGGTCAAGGGCGGATTCACCGTCGACCTCGACGGGGCGGTTGCATTCCTGCCGCGCAGCCAGGTCGACATTCGTCCGATCCGCGACGTGACCCCGCTGATGAATGTGCCGCAGCAGTTCCAGATTCTCAAAATGGATCGGCGGCGCGGCAATATCGTCGTCTCCCGTCGCACCGTGCTCGAGGAGACGCGCGCCGAGCAGCGCCAGGAACTGGTGCAGAACCTCGAAGAAGGTCAGGTGATCGACGGCGTCGTCAAGAACATCACCGATTACGGCGCCTTCGTCGACCTCGGCGGCATCGACGGCCTGCTGCACGTGACCGACATCGCCTGGCGGCGCGTCAATCACCCGACCGAGGTGCTGACCATCGGCCAGCATGTCAAAGTGAAGATCATCAAGATCAATCACGAGACGCACCGCATCTCGCTCGGCATGAAGCAGCTGCAGCCCGATCCCTGGCAGGGGATCGAGGCGAAATATCCGGTCGGCATGCGGCTGACGGGACGCGTGACCAACATCACCGATTACGGCGCCTTCGTCGAGCTGGAGCCCGGAATTCGAAGGGCTGATCCACGTCTCCGAAATGTCGTGGACCAAGAAAAACGTGCATCCGGGCAAGATCGTTTCCACCTCGCAGGAGGTGGAGGTGCAGGTGCTCGAGGTCGATCCGGTCAAGCGCCGCATCTCGCTCGGTCTCAAGCAGACCATGCGCAATCCGTGGGAGGTGTTCGTCGAAAAATATCCGCCGGGTTCGGTGGTCGAAGGCGAGGTCAAGAACAAGACCGAGTTCGGCCTCTTCCTCGGGCTCGACGGCGATGTCGACGGCATGGTGCACCTGTCCGATCTCGACTGGAAACGGCCCGGCGAGCAGGTGATCGATGAGTTCAAGAAGGGCGAAAACGTCAGGGCGCAGGTGCTCGACGTCGATGTCGAGAAGGAGCGCATCTCGCTCGGCATCAAGCAGCTCGAAGGCGATCCGTTCGCGGAAGCAAGCGAATTGCGCAAAGGCGTGGTGGTGACCTGCGAGGTCACCGAGATTAAAGAGGGCGGCATCGACGTCAAGATCGTCGGCTCCGACCTGACCGCCTTCATCAAGCGCTCGGAGCTCGCGCGCGAGCGCTCCGAGCAACGGCCCGATCGCTTCGCCGTCGGCCAGAAGGTGGATGCCCGCGTCACCCAGTTCGATCGCAAGTCGCACAAGGTGCAGGTGTCGATCAAGGCGCTGGAAGTCGCCGAGGAAAAAGAGGCCATCGCCCAATACGGCTCGTCGGACTCGGGGGCGACGCTGGGCGATATTCTTGGGACTGCGCTCAAGCGCGCGACCGAAAAGAAGGAGTAGGAACGCTGCGCCGGCGCGACTGCGCGTCGGCGCATATCCAACTCGCAAGTTGAATGCCGCCGCTTGGCCTCGCCGGCCATCCTCTCACGCGGAGATCACCCGATGTCGCTTGACGCCGATGCCATCGTCGATCGCCGCCGCATGCGGCGGAAACTCACGTTCTGGCGGGTGGTCGCGGTCGTCGTCGCCATTGTGGCGATCATCTTGGCGGGAGCCGCCTTGCGGAGCCGCGGGTTCGGACTGCCCGGAGTGGGATCGGCGCAGATCGCGCGCATTTTCATTCGCGGCATCATCCGCGGCGATCTCGATCGCGTCGAGGCGATCGAGCGGCTGGCGAAATCCCGCTCCGCCCGCGCCGTCATCGTCCATGTCGATAGCCCCGGGGGCACCACCTCGGGCGCTGAGCAGCTTTATGCGGCCCTGCGCCGGCTCGCTGAACGCAAGCCCGTGGCGATCGTCGTCGATGGCACGGCCGCCTCGGGCGGTTATATCGCCGCCATGGCGGGCGATCACATCGTGGCGGAGGGCAATTCGATCGTCGGCTCGATCGGCGTGCTGTTCCAGTATCCGAAGGTGGAAGAACTTCTCGCCAATCTCGGCGTGAAGGTCGAAGAGATAAAATCCTCGCCTCTCAAGGCGGTGCCGAACTTTTTTGAGCCGACCACGCCGGAGGCGCGCGAGGCGATCAAGTCGTTGGTGATGGACTCTTACGGATGGTTCCGCGGCATGGTGCGCGAGCGGCGCGGCCTCGACGGCGCGGCGCTCGATTACGTGGCGGACGGTCGCGTCTTCACCGGACGACAAGCGCTCAAGCTCAAACTGGTCGATGCGATCGGCTTTGAGCAGACAGCCGTTGACTGGCTGGTCAAAACCAAGGGGGTCGCTGCGAACCTTCCCGTCCGCGACTGGGAGCTGCGCTCGCGGTTTCGTGACTTGCCCTTCCTCCATCTTGGGCAAGCCGTCCTCCGCGCCGTAGGCCTGGACGCGCTCGCCCAGCGGATCGAGGAGGCGGGCGCGGTCCAAACATTGGAGCGGCTCAACCTTGACGGTCTTCTGGCGCTTTGGCACCCTCAATTGACGAATTAGGCGGCGGCATCCGCGCCCCTGCGATCGCTGCGCGGATGGGTTCTTACAGTCGGTCGCGTCGTTGATCCGGCGGAAACGACAGATGATCAAATCGGAACTTGTGGCGCGCATTGCCGCGCAAAACCCGCATCTTTACCAGCGGGATGTGGAAAACATCGTCAATGCGATTCTCAACGAGATCACCGCCGCGCTGGCGCGCGGCGACCGGGTCGAGTTGCGTGGGTTCGGCGCCTTTTCGGTCAAGCAGCGGCCGGCGCGCACCGGCCGTAATCCGCGCACCGGCACGCATGTCGCGGTCGACCAGAAATGCGTGCCGTTCTTCAAGACCGGCAAGGAAATGCGGGAGCGATTGAACCGCGACGATGGAGCCGTGGGAGAGGCCGCAGACCAGCCGGCCGCACAGTCGTCGTCATGATCCGCAGGGCTCTCGCCATTCTTATTCTCGGGCCGCTCACGGTCCTCATCGTGGCGCTCGCCGTCGCGAATCGCGAGACCGTGGCAATCTCGTTTGACCCGTTCAACGCGGCCAACCCCGCCTATGGCGTGCAGTTGCCGCTGTTCCTGCTCGTGTTCGTGCTGGTGATCGCGGGCGTGCTGATCGGCGGCATTGCCGCTTGGCTCAAGCAGAGCCGATGGCGGCGGCGCGCGCGCCGCGTCGAGGCCCAGCTCAGTCGCGCCGAAGCGGAGATCGAACGGCTGAAGCGCCGCATAAGAGGCGTCACCGGCGGCGGCGCGGCGGAATCGCCGGGACTAACGGAGGGCGGCGCGGCCGGAGCCGAACGCCCGGTCGACACACGACCGCCGCCGCAATGGCCCCCGCCCCGCGTACTACCACCCGCGGCGTAAATCGATCATCTGTTATCGAGGTCTTCGAGTCCTCTTTCAAAAATGCGAATTAGGCGCTCACGATCATGAATTGCTTTTTCTTGTAACGCATTCACATTTTCCCTGAACGAACCGTCCGGTATTCTTGGCATCGAAATCAGAAAGAACAGCGCCCAAATTAGCGGGAAACGGCGGAGCAGCGCGAGCTGAAAGGCCAAAAACATCCGCGCCTTCTTGTTCTTTAATGGCCTCAGGCGGACGGACGCTTTAACATGTCCCACAGATCGAGCCAGCTTGGTTATATTGCCCGGCCATTCATCAAGGTCAGCGAGCCATTCTTCGTACCAGCGGTCCCGCTCCCCCGGACGTAGGCGAGAAGCAGCTCTGAGAACGAGCCAACGAGCCAGTCGAGGAGCAATTTCGTAGAGCTCGGCTGCTATCAAACTTCCGACTGCGCCGAGCAGGATCGTGATCACCGCATCCATGCCAGCTCTCCCGCCGCCATCTGGAGATCGGCCAGTGCTGCGCGCGCATTGTTCTGCCCGACTGCGGTGAGCTTGTAAAAACGCCGACGCGGGCGACCGGCTACGCTCGGATCGATGACCTCCCATTCGCTGCTAAGCCAGCCCGCCGATTCCAACCGGGCCAACATGGGATAGAGCGTGCCGGAGCCGACCTTGGTCGCTTTCGACATTTCCGCGCCGGAGCGCCCCTCGCGCGGCTTCTCCAACAAGAATCGCAGCACCTTTAGGGTGGGCTGGGTCAAACGGATGTCTTCGGCCATGACGCGACTCCTTGATCGGAACTCGATATAGCCCTATATCGATATTCGATCAAGTCCTTCCCCGACCGATCGGTCGCGCGCATCTTACGTGAAGAGGTGCATGATGAATGTGCATCAACTCGATCGACGAATCCTCCTCGACCATCTGCACGCGGTAGAGGAGAAGTACCCGCTTCACTTCCTCGGTTTGCTGCCGCGGGGAACCGCCGCGCATGTTCTCGAAGAGGATGCCTTCGATCTTCTCGCAGAAAAGCGAGACGGCCTCTCCCTGCTCGGCCTCGCGAAAGCCGAGGTAGAATTATCCGAGCGCATCGGACATCCAGTCGGGATCGTCCTTGTCAGCGGGCTCAAGGGCGATTACGGCGATCGGGTAAAGGCCTCGGTTCGCCCATTCTGATGCGCAGCATCATCGAGCTTCTGATCGACGCGAGAGATTGTGCGCGGCGGGCGTCGGAGTACGTCAAGGACGGCGGTTATTCCGCATTCGCCGCCGACCGGTTGCGGCAGGATGCAGTTTGCTTTTGCCTGATCGCGGTTGGCGAGGCCTGCGGTCAAGCAGCCAGGCAAATGCTGATACTTCCTCCAGAGATTCCATGGGTCGCAATAAAGGCGATGAGAAACATCCTGGTTCACGAGTTTTGGCAAATTGATCTGGCTATTATCTATAACATCGCCCACAACGATGTAGTTATTCTCGCTGACGATCTGGACCGCCTGATAAAACAGCTTAACTCAACCGATACATGACCCTGCTCGTTAAAATCTGCGGGCTGACGACGCCAGAAGCGCTGGACGCGGCGATCGCGGCGGGCGCAGACATGGCGGGCTTCGTCTTCTTTGCGCCGAGCCCGCGCAATCTCAGCGTGGAGCAGGCGCAGCGGCTGTTCGATCGGGCGCGCGGCAAGATCGCCATCGGCGCGGTCTTCGTCGATCCGGACCAGCGACTCCTCGACGCGGTCTGCGACCTCAAGCCGGACTTTTTGCAGCTTCACGGCGCGGAAAAGCCGGAACGCCTGGCTGCGATGAAGCGCAGGCTCGATCGCATCGAGGTGGTCAAGGGAATAGGCGTCGCCACGGCGGCCGACCTCGACCAGGCGCGCGCTTATGCGGGCGCCGCCGATCGCCTGCTTCTCGATGCGAAAGCGGAGCCCGGCGCAGTGCTGCCGGGCGGCAATGGCCTGCCGTTCGACTGGCGGGTGATTGCGGGCGCGGACCTCGGCGCGCCATTCATGCTTTCCGGCGGCTTGACCGCGGACAATGTCGCCGACGCCGTCAGGCTGATCGGCGGAACCCGTGGCTTTCTCGGTGTTGACGTCTCCTCCAGCGTTGAACGCGCGCCGGGCGACAAAGACCCCGACAAGATCGGGGCTTTTCTCCACGCAGCCCGCGCCGCCGAGGCGGAGTCCGCCGCGCCAAGGCTTGCGCGCGGCGTTTGATATCGAGCGCGGAAGCTTCTATTCGTTGGACATGACCGTCCAGCAGCCCAATTCCTTCCGCACCGGTCCCGACGAACGTGGCCATTTCGGCATCTATGGCGGCCGTTTCGTCGCCGAGACGTTGATGCCGCTCATCCTCGCATTGGAGCAGGCCTATGCGGAGGCGAAGGCTGATCCCGAATTCAGGCGCGAGATGGAAGACCATCTCGCGAACTATGTCGGCCGCCCCTCCCCGCTCTATTTCGCCGAACGTCTCACCGCGCATCTCGGTGGCGCGAAAATCTATCTCAAGCGCGAAGACCTAAACCACACCGGCGCGCACAAGGTGAACAACGTGCTCGGCCAGATCATGCTGGCGCGGCGGATGGGCAAGCCGCGCGTGATCGCCGAAACCGGCGCCGGCATGCATGGCGTCGCAACGGCGACGTTATGCGCAAAATTCGGGCTCGAATGCATCGTCTATATGGGCGAGGTCGACGTCGAGCGGCAGCAGCCGAACGTGCTGCGCATGAAGGCGCTCGGCGCCGAAGTGCGCCCCGTCGCCTCGGGCGCAAAAACGCTCAAGGATGCGATGAACGAGGCGTTGCGCGACTGGGTGACCAATGTCGAAACGACGTTCTATTGTATCGGCACGGTCGCCGGTCCGCATCCCTATCCGATGATGGTGCGCGATTTCCAATCGATCATCGGCGACGAAACGCGCGAGCAGATTCTTGACGCCGAAGGGCGGCTGCCGAACTCGCTCATCGCCTGCATCGGCGGCGGCTCGAACGCAATGGGGCTGTTTCATCCCTTCCTCGACGATATGCAGGTCGAGATCTACGGGGTCGAGGCGGCCGGGCATGGGCTGTCGACCGGGCTGCATGCGGCGTCGATCACGGGCGGGCGACCGGGCGTGCTGCACGGCAACCGCACCTACCTCCTGATGGATGACGACGGGCAGATCAAGGAAGCGCATTCGATTTCAGCCGGCCTCGACTATCCCGGCGTCGGCCCCGAGCATGCCTGGCTCGCCGACATCAAGCGGGTGACGTACCTCTCGGCGACCGATGAAGAGGCGCTCGCAGCGTTCCGCTTGTGCTCGCTGCTGGAGGGCATCATCCCGGCGCTCGAGCCGGCTCATGCGCTCGCCAAAGCGATGGAACTCGCGCCGACGCGGCCGAAAGATCATCTGATGGTGATCAATCTGTCCGGGCGCGGCGACAAGGACCTCGCGAGCGTGGCGGCGCATCTTGGCGGCCGGTTGTGAGCGCCGCAATGACCCGCATCGATGCGCGTTTCGCCGCCCTGAAGCAGGAAAGCCGCGCCGGCCTCGTCACCTTCACCATGGCCGGCGACCCCGACCAAGCGACCGCGCTCGCCATTCTCAAGAGCCTGCCCAAAGCCGGCGCCGACGTGATCGAACTCGGCATGCCGTTTTCCGATCCGATGTCGGACGGGCCGACCATCCAGGCCGCCGGGCAACGCGCGCTCAAGCAGGGCCAGACGCTGGCGAAGACGCTCGACATGGTCCGCGCCTTCCGCACCACCGACGATGCAACCCCGCTCGTGCTGATGGGCTACTATAATCCGATCTACGTCTACGGCGTCGACCGCTTTCTGGCCGACGCCAAGGCGGCGGGCGTCGATGGGCTCATCATCGTCGATTTGCCGCCGGAGGAAGACGAGGAGCTGTGCCTGCCGGCGATCCGCGCGGGCCTCAATTTTATCCGCCTCGCCACACCCACGACCAACAATAAGCGGCTGCCCGCCGTGCTCGCGAACAGCTCGGGCTTCGTCTACTACGTCTCGATCACCGGGATCACCGGGATGGCAGCGCCCGATCCCGCCAAGGTCGCGAGGGCGGTCGCCCGCATCAAGCGGCACACGGCTGTCCCTGTCGCCGTCGGCTTCGGCGTGCGCACGGCGGCCGATGCAGACGAGCATCGCGCGCGGCGCGGACGCGGTGGTCGTCGGCTCGGCGCTCGTCGCCGCTCTGGCCCAGACGCTCGACGCGAACGGTGCGGCGACCGCGAGCGCCGTGGAGTCCGTCATCGCCGTCGTGCACGAGCTTGCCGCCGGCGTGCGCGGCGCGCGCTAGCCCGCGGCACGGTGATAGTCGCGTAAACGAACGTCGGAAGCCGATTTCTCCGGCCTCCCATCAGCCGAGCGCCGCAAACCCTTTGCCAACGGCCGCGAGGCGTTCAAGCTGCGCCGAGGGTTTGTGGCGCTTGTCGCCGGTTTTGGCCGCGAACGTGATCAGGCGGTCGTGTATATAGCCGAGGCCGAGCGTGTCGGCGTAGTGCATCGGCCCGCCGCGCCAGGCGGGAAAGCCGTAGCCGTTGACCCAGATGACGTCGATGTCGCCCGGCCGCTTGGCGATGCCTTCTTCGAGGATGCGCGCGCCCTCATTGATCATCGGGAACAACAGCCGTTCGACGATCTCGCTCGCCGCGATCGGGGCGCGCGCAATTCCGAGCCGGGCCGCCGTCTCGACGATCAGCTGCTCTACTTCCGGGTCGGGCTTGGGCGTGCGCGAGCCCGCCTCGTAGAGATAGAAGCCGCGGCCGGTTTTCTGGCCGAAGCGCCCCATCTCGCATAGCCGGTCGGCGATCTCCGCGCGCAGGCCTTGCGCCTTGCGCATCCGCCAGGCGATGTCGAGGCCGGCGAGGTCGCTCACGGCGAACGGTCCCATCGCAAAACCGAAATCGGTGAGCGCGCCGTCCACATCCTGCGGCAGCGCCCCTTCCAGAAGCAGGCGCTCGGCCTCGACGGTGCGCAGGCGCAGCATGCGGTTGCCGACGAAGCCGTGGCAGACGCCGACGACCACCGGAGCCTTGCCGATCGTGCGCGCGACGGCGACGGCGGTCGCGAGCGCATCGGGCGCGGTCTTCTCCGCGCGCACCACTTCGACCAGCCGCATCACAGTCGCGGGACTGAAAAAGTGCATCCCGAGGACGTCCTGCGGGCGTGCAGTCGCTTGCGCGATCGCGTTCACGTCGAGATAGGAGGTGTTGGTCGCGAGCACCGCGCCCGGTTTAGCCAGCCGATCGAGTTCGGCGAACAGTTTGCGCTTCACCTCCATGTCTTCGAACACGGCTTCGATGACGAGATCGGCGCTTGCCACAGCGTCCATATCGGTCGCGCCCTCGATCAGCGCCACGCGGCGATCCATCTCCTCCTGCGCAAGGCTGCCGCGGGAGACCATGCCGCGATAATTCTTCGCAATCGCGTCGCGTCCGCGCGCCAGCGCCTCCGCCGAAACCTCGATCAGGCTCACCGGAATGCCGGCGCTGGCGAAGCACATCGCGATGCCGCCGCCCATCGTGCCCGCCCCAATGATGGCCGCGCGCTCGACCTTGCGCGCTTTCACGCCGGCCGGCAGATCGACCTTGGCCGCCGCCCGCTCGGCGAAGAAGATATGGCGCAGCGCCTTCGACTGCTCGCCGTCGCGCAGCGCGACGAAGATGGTGCGTTCGCGGGCGAGCGCCTCGTCGAAACTCAGCGTCAGCGCCCCGCGGATGGCGTCGATCGCGGCCGCCGGCGCATTAAGCCCCCTCGCCCGCCTCAGATAAGGCCTGGCGAGCGCATCGAACGCCGCCGGATCGGCGACGAACGGCGCAATCTTGTCGGACTTGGCGCCGGCGCGCGGAAGCGGGCGCTTTTGCGCAATTTCGCGTGCAAACTTGACCGCGCCGGCATCGAGGTCGTCGATGACCGCATCGATGAGCCCGACGGCCCGCGCCTCCTCGACCGGAATGGGGTCCCCTGAAAGGATCATAGCGAGGCCCTTCTCGATTCCGACGAGACGCGGCAGCCTTTGCGTGCCGCCCGCGCCGGGAATGAGGCCGAGCTTGATCTCCGGAAGCGCAAGGCGCGTGCCCGGAATGGCGACGCGGTAGTGACAGCCGAGCGCGACTTCCAGACCGCCGCCGAGCGCCGTCCCGTGCATCGCCGCCACGACCGGCTTCGCGCACGCCTCGATCGCGCCGATCACTTCGGGAAAGCTCGGCGGCTGCGGCGGCTTGCCGAACTCGCTGATGTCCGCCCCGGCGATAAAGGTGCGGCCGGCGCAGCGGAGCACGATCGCTTCGATCGCGGCATCGTCGCAGGCGCGCACGATCGCGGCCAGCACGCCGGCGCGCGCCGGAGCGCTGAAAGCGTTGACAGGCGGATTGTCGATGACGATGACGCCGATATTTCCGTCGCGCCGCAGGGTGACGAGGTCGGTCACGTGGGCCTCTTGGGTCGGAAGCTTGGTGGGACCCGCATAAAACCGCAGCCGCAGGAGAGGTCAACATCGGCCTCGCCTGTGCTTCCGCCCCCGCAACTTCTGCGTTTACGCAGCGGACGGTGCGCCGCCCTTCGGCACGTCCTCCTCGCTGATCACGAGGCCGGACATCGGCTCGATCCAGGACAGATGGCTCACCACCGCCTTCACGCCGGGAATATTCTCGGCGCACACCCTCAGCGCCTCGCCCTGGCTCGCTTCGGTAATGCTGCCCCAAAGCTCCACCACGCCGTCCTTCACGACGATGTCGATGAGGGCGATCGGAGCCCAGGGCTGCTTTGCAAGTTCCTCCATCACCCGACGCCGGATATCGGCGTCGCTTTTCGCGGGCTGCGGCAGGTCGCGGCTCATGGTCGCGAGCGCATGCAAGAGACTGGCACGGCTGACGATGCCAACGAGTTCGCGCCCGCGCATCACCGGCAGGCGCTTGACGCGCTTGCGCTCCATGATGCGGACCACCTCATCGAGCGGTGCCTCCTCGCTCACGGTGACTAGCTCTTTCGTCATCACCTCTTCGACCTTGCGGCCATGCGAGCGGATATAGTCTTTCGCAAGGCTGTTCGGTCCGAGGAGAAATTCGAGCCAGCGCGGCCGCTTGCGCTCGGTTCCGGTCTCGGCGCGACGCAGGAAGTCGCCCTCGGTGACGATCCCGACCAGCGCGCCCGTGCCGTCGATCACCGGCAGGCCGCTGATCCGGTTTTTCAGCATGAGTTCGATCGCTTCCAGCACCGTCGCCTCAGGCGCGATCGAGACCACCCGGCTCGCCATGATGTCGCGTGCCTGCATCGCTCTCACCTCCTCGCGCTGTGACTTTGAGCCGAAGGAATCTAGCCCCGCGCTTGCATCCGGTCTTGATCCGGGTCAACGCGGGGCAAACCGCCGCGGGGGCGCACAACCTTTATGGCGCGAACCGCACCTGTCCAGCGCGCGACACGTCGTAGCCGCCGGCCTCCTGCGCCCGCGCCTTAAGTTCGCTCGAACTCAGAAAACGGAAGAAAGCCTGCATGGGCGCGCGGAAATAATCGCGCTGGTGCAGCACGAGATCGAAATCCTCCCACATGATCGGTACAAACCCGAGGCCGGCCGCGTTCGCGACCGACCGGGTCGCAATGCCGCAGTCGGCATGGCCGGCCCGGATCGCTTGGGCGATGTCGGGTCCGGTCGGGCACACCGGCCCATGCGCGATCGCTTCGAACGGCGCGCCAGCCCGATGCAGCAAGGCAAGCAGGAGAAGTTGGGCGCCCGCACCCTTGGGCCGCAGCGCGAGCCGCGCGCGCCGGCCAACGACGTCGGCGATATCGCTCAGACCAAGCGGATTGCCGGGCGCGACCACAAAGCCCTGCTCGCGACGAACGAAGGCGATCAGCACCGCATCGTGAGTTTTCGCAGTTCGGCGTACGGCCTCGACATTTGCATCGGTCCCCGTGCCCTCAAGCGTATGCAGGTGGATCGCCGCCGCTACCACCTCGCCAGCCAGGAAACGCTCGAGCCCGCGTTCGCTGCCTTCAGGCAAGGTCGCAAGCGCCGAGCCGCTCTCGCGCAACGCCCATTCGAGCAACGGATCATGGCTGCCGCCGATGATCCGCGGCGGTTCGGCCGGCATGAGCCCTACGGGCTGCGCGAGCGCCGCTGCGATCCAGCGATCCAGCTCGGCCTTGGGGAACAGCCATCGTCCGGTGACCTTGGTGCAGGGAACGGCACGCGCGGCAACCAGCTCATAGAGCTTGCGCTCCTTCAACCGGAGATAATCAGCCGCTTCGGCGCTGGTTAGAAGCTCCATCGGAAGCCTGCATATGCCTGCATGCTTTCCATATTTGAACTGCCTAAGGAAAAAAGCAACAATCATGCACTCAATCGGTGGACCATGACGCAAGACCCTTCCGCACTCGCATTGGTGCTGGGCGGCGACGCGACGCTCTATGCGATCGTGCAGCTGTCGCTCATGGTGAGTCTTGCGGCCACCGCGCTGGCCGCGTTGGTCGGACTGCCGCTTGGCGCCTATATCGCGCTCGTCCAGTTTCCCGGACGCCCGCTCGTCATTGTCGTGATGAACGCCTTCATGGGCTTGCCGCCGGTCGTCGTGGGGCTTGCGGTCTATCTGCTGCTGTCCCGTTCCGGACCGCTCGGGTTTCTTGGAGTCCTGTTTACGCCGCGCGCGATGATCGTTGCCCAGGCCCTCTTGGTCATCCCGATCATCGCCGCGCTCACGCGTCAGACCATCGAGGATTTGTGGGTCGAGTACCGCGACGAACTGACTGCAATGCGCGTCGGACCTTTCGCGCGAATCCTCACGCTGATCTGGGACGCGCGCTTCAGCCTGGTGACGGCGCTGCTCGCCGGATTCGGCCGCGCGGCGGCCGAGGTCGGCACGGTGATGATCGTCGGCGGCAACATCGACGGCTTCACCCGCACCATGACCACTGCGATTGCGCTCGAAACCTCCAAAGGCGACCTCGCCCTCGCCCTGGGCCTCGGCATCGTGCTGATCACGCTCATCATCATCGTGAATGCCGCCGCCTGGGGCATCCGGCGGCTCGGCGAACTCCGCGCGGGCTGACGCATGCGGGCGCCGGCGAGCGAACTTCCCATCCTGTTCGAAGACGTCTGCGTCGACGCTAGGGACGTGCGTATCCTGTCCGAGGTGACACTTGCACTCGGCACAGGCGCGCCGACCGTGCTGATCGGGCCGAACGGATCGGGCAAGACCACCGTGTTGCGTCTCGCCATGGGTTTGTTGGCGCCAAGCGCCGGGCGCATCACCTGGGGCGGACGCGACCGCACCGACGGACGACGTCTCGCGATGGTATCGCAGCGCCCGGTCATGCTGCGCCGCTCGGCCGTCGCCAACGTGACCTACGCGTTGGGTGCAACAGGCGTCGCCTGGGCGCGCCGCAACGACCGGGCAGACGAATTGCTGGCCCGCGTCAGCCTTTCAAACCAGGCGGCGCGGCCGGCCCGCCGCTTGTCGGGCGGCGAGCAGCAGCGGCTCGCGCTTGCACGCGCGCTGGCGCGCGACCCCGAGGTCCTGTGCCTCGACGAGCCCACCGCGAGCCTCGACCCCGCCAACACCAAGGCGGTCGAGGAGATCGTGACCGCAATCGCGGCGAGCGGCGTCAAGGTGATGATGGCGACGCACGATCTCGGTCAGGCGCGCCGGCTTGCCGGCGACGTCGTGCTGCTGGTCGGCGGGCGCATCTGCGAGCAGGCCCCGGCGACGCAGTTCTTTTCCTCGCCAACAACACCAGAGGCCGCTGCATTCGTGCGCGGCGACCTCGTGATCTGACCCCGCGGAGGACTGAATGCTCTATCGCCGTTCGTTTATCGCGCTTGCCATCGCATTTGTGTGCTTGTCCTGCGCGCCGAGTTTCGCGCAGGACAAATCCATTGTCGTCGCCTCCACCACCTCGACCCAGGATTCAGGGCTGTTCGGGCGGATCCTGCCGCTGTTCAAGGCGAAGACCGGCATCGATGTGCGGGTCATCGCGCAGGGGACCGGTCAGGCGCTCGACACCGCCCGGCGCGGCGACGCCGACGTGGTGTTCGTTCACGCCAAGCCGCAGGAAGAGAAGTTCGTCGCCGATGGATACGGCGTGCGGAGGCACGACGTGATGTACAACGATTTCGTCCTGATCGGGCCGAAGAGCGATCCGGCCGGCGTCGCCGGCAAGAAGGACGTCGTCGCCGCCCTCACCGCGATCAAGGCGAAGCAGGCGCCGTTTGTTTCGCGCGGCGACCGGTCCGGCACCCACCAAGCCGAGCTTAAGCTGTGGCGGGCCGCCGGCATCGACATCGCCAAGGAGAAGGGACCATGGTATCGCGAGATCGGCCAGGGCATGGGAGCTGCGCTGAACACCGCGTCGGCGATGAACGCCTATGTGCTCGCCGATCGCGGCACCTGGATCTCGTTCAAGAACCGCGGCGACCTGGCGATCGCCGTCGAAGGCGACCGGCGGCTGTTCAACCAGTATGGAATCATCTTGGTAAATCCGGAGAAATTTCCCCACGTGAAGAAAGAAGACGGGCAAGCCTTCATCGACTGGATCATCTCGCCGGAAGGCCAGAAGGCGATCGCCGACTATAAGATCGGAGGTCAACAGCTATTCTTTCCCAACGCTCACGCGCGCGGGTCGTAAGAAACCCGCGCCTCGCAGACCTTCGCCTGAGCACGCGACAAGCCGACGCATCGGTTCTTCGAAAAAGGCCGTCGGGAGGGATGTCGCATGCCGACTTTCCTATGCTATCGATCTTACAACCCGCAGGAAGTCGAGGGGGAACCAAATCTATGGAGTCAGTAATCGCGTCTCCGTCCAGCACAGGCATTGCGCAATCCGATTCGCCGCTGGTCGATATGTCCGTCAACGACGATGCGATCCCGAGTTATCTCGACGTCTATTACTGGTGGGCCTATGTCCATCCGAACGCCGTGCGGGTGTTCGAACGTCAATGGCTCGCAAACGCGATCCTGTGGGGCAATTATGCGCGGCTGCGCGACGCAGCCCTGATCGATCTCGGCTCGCGGCTGGCCGGCCGAACTCTGCAAGTCGCTTGCGTCTATGGGGACCTCACGACGCGTCTGTGCCGCCGCGTAGCGGCGGGCGGCGGCGAACTCGACATCGTCGACATCCTCCCGGTGCAGCTCAACAATCTGCGCAGGAAGCTGCCGACCCATGCGCCCGCGCGCCTGCTCAGGATGGATTCTGCCGACCTCAAGCTTCCCGATGCGACCTATGACCGTGCGATCATGTTCTTCCTACTGCATGAGCAGCCGGAGGGCTATCGCCAGCGAACCATCGCGGAGCTTTTCCGCGTGGTGAAGCCGGGGGGAGATATCGTCATCGTCGACTATGCGCCGCCGCACTGGTGGAATCCGATCCGTTACGTGCTCGGCCCGGTGCTGGCAGCGCTGGAGCCATTCGCACGCGATCTCTGGCACGACGACATCACTGCCTGGATGCCGAAACCGTGGTCCGATCGCAAGCATGATCGCGAGTCATTCTTCGGCGGGCTTTACCAGAAAATCATCGTCAGGCGCTGAACCGCCGACCAATGTCTGGTCACCGACCCACGGCATAACCCTACATGCCGCGCGGATTGGCGGCTGCGCGCCACTTCCAGCCGTCGCGCGCAGCCGTGGTCAGGCGGCCCTCAGATCAGGCAGGCCGGCTTCGCCGCGCTGCGCCATCAAACCTGAGCAGGGCGATCTTGCCACACCGCCAGCCAAGATTGCCATCAGGGCTCAAAACCGCTACCGATTGGGCGTCGCAACGACCGTTGCTCACGCGTGCAGGTGACGAGGATGACCGTACAGCTTACCCGTCGCGACGTCGTCTATGGCGGCGCTTCGCTCGTGCTTGCGACCTGCATCGGCGTATCCATCGCGCGCGCCGAGGTCGTCGACGTCGCCGAACTGATGCAGCCGAGCAAGCTTGGCGACATTACCATCGGATCGGACACCGCGCCGGTGACCATCGTCGAATACGCGTCGATGACCTGCGGCCATTGCGCGGATTTCAGCGTACACACCTTCCCGCAGATCAAAGAGCGCTACATCGATACCGGGAAGGTTCGCTACATCCTGCGCGAATTTCCGCTCGACCCGCTTGCCGCCGGCGCGTTCATGCTCGCGCGCTGCGCCGGCAAGGACAAGTACTACTCCCTCGTCGAAACGCTGTTCGCCCAAACCAGCAAGTGGGTGGTGCCGAACCCGCTTCCGGCGTTGTTCGCGATCGCCAAGCAGGCAGGCTTCACCCAGCAGAGTTTTGATGAGTGTCTATCGAATCAGAAGCTGCTCGACGAGCTCGAAGAGGTGCGCAAGCGCGGGGCCGACAAGTTCAAAATTCAAGCGACGCCGACTTTTTTCATCAATGGCGAGCGCCTTACGGGAGCCCAGCCGTTCTCCGAATTCGAGAAGGTAATCGAAAAACATCTTAAGTCATAACAAAGACTTAAGCGTAATTACGGCAGTGCGGCAATAAACTGCAACGACCTCTCGAGGCGCAGCGCAGAACAGACAAAAAGCTGGACAAGCCGTCGCGCCTGTTGCGTACGGACTCTGCGTCTGATTCATTCTCCGCTTGATGCGGCTATCTCTGATTCGACCCCGGCCGGGCCCGCCCCGGATTAGGCATGCGCCACCGCACGCCGCGAGCGTAGATATGAGCGCGCGCCATCCGGAGGGAGGCGACGCGCGATGAAGCTCACGCGGCTGCGCCTAATCGGATTCAAGTCGTTCGTCGAACCGACCGATTTCATCATTGCGCCGGGCCTGACCGGCGTCGTCGGTCCGAACGGCTGTGGCAAGTCGAATCTCGTCGAAGCGTTGCGCTGGGTCATGGGCGAGTCCTCGCACAAAGCGATGCGCGCCGACGACATGGATGATGTGATCTTCTCCGGCAACCAAAACCGGCCCGCCCGCAACACTGCCGAAGTCTCGGTCCTGATCGACAATAGCGATCGCACGGCGCCGGCTCAGTTCAACGGCGAGGAAAACCTCGACGTATCGCGTCGGATCGCGCGCGAAGAAGGTTCGACTTACCGCGTGAACGGCCGCGAGGTGCGCGCACGTGACGTGCAGATCCTGTTCGCCGACGCCTCGACCGGCGCGCGTTCGCCCGCTCTTGTCCATCAAGGGCGCATCGGCGAAATCGTCCAAGCCAAACCGCAACAGCGCCGCCGGGTCTTGGAAGAAGCGGCGGGCATTGCCGGGCTGCATGCGCGTCGCCATGAGGCGGAGCTGCGCCTGCGCGCCGCCGAGCAGAACCTGCTCCGGCTCGAGGACGTGATAGGCCAGCTCGCGCAGCAGATCGATTCGCTCAAGCGTCAGGCCCGCCAGGCCGTGCGCTACCGCGCGCTGTCGCAGCACGTGCGCAAGGCCGAAGCGACCTTGTTCCACGTCCGCTATCGCCGGGCCACGGAGGAATTGGCGGAGGCCGCGCACGCAGAAGAAGCAAGCATACGCGAGTTGGCGGCGCGCACCGGAGAGCAGGCGGAAGCGGCGAAGCGCCAGGCGATCGCCGCGGCGCAGCTCCCTGACCTGCGAGAGGCGGAAGCGAAGGCCGCCGCCGCCTTGCAGCGGCTTGTCGCGGCGCGCGACGCCCTCGAACGCGAGGAAATCCGGGCGAAAGAGCGCATGGCCGAGCTCGATCGCCGCATGGCGCAAACCACCGAGGACCGCGACCGGGAAGCGCGGCTGCTGTCCGATGCGGAAGCGACGCTTGCCCGGCTCGACGCCGAACGCGAGGCGTTGGAGCGCGAAGCCGGAGCTGCCGCCGAACGCCGCGCCGGGGTAGACACGCGCGTCGCCGCAGCCGATGCGGCGCTCGAGGTGACCGAACGCGAGCTTGCGGAACGAACCGCGGCGCTCGCCGAGTTGACCGCGCGGCGCAGCCAGCTCGAAGCGACGGTCCGCGACCATCAGGACCGGCATCAGCGTACCGAGGCCGAGCTTGCCGGCGTCAGCGCCGAGCTTGCCGAACTATTGGCCGGCGCGACGGCCACGGTTGATCTGGCGGCGCTGGCCAGCGCGACCGAAGCGGCAGAGGCGGCGCTTGCCGCGGCGGAAGCCGCTACGCTCCAAGCGGAGGCCGCCCATTCGGCGGCGCGCCAGAACCATGATCTTACGCGGCACCCGCTCGCCGAGGCCGAGCGCCGCGTGCATCGCCTGGAGACGGAGGCGAGGACGCTTGCCAAGGTCCTGCACGTCGACGCCAAGCAGCTCTGGCCGCCGGTTATCGATCTTGTGAGCGTCGAGAAGGGCTATGAGACGGCGCTCGGCGCCGCGCTCGGCGACGACCTCAACGCGCCGATCGAACCGACCGCGCCGATGCGCTGGGGGCTCGCCGGAGGCGAGGGAAACGATCCAGCATTGCCGGACGGCATCGAAGCGTTGGCGCAACACGTGGTGGCGGCGCCACAGGAATTGCAGCGGCGGCTCGCCCAGATCGGCGTCGTCGAGCGCACCGAAGGCGACGCTTTGGCGCAACACTTGAAAGTGGGCCAGCGCCTCGTCTCGCGCGAGGGCGATCTCTGGCGCTGGGACGGGTTCGCCGTCGCCGCCCATGCTCCAACGTTAGCTGCGCGAAGGCTCGCCGAAGCCAACCGGCTGGCGGATATCGAGGCAGAGCTTGGCGGCGCGCGCGCCGCGGCGCAGGCGTGCCGCGACGCGGCGGCGGCTGCCGAAGCCGAAGTTACCGCAGCAGCGGCTGCAGAGACCGAGAGCCGTAACCGCTGGCGCGAGCTGCAGCACGACGCTGCCTCCACGCGCGAAATCCACGCCGCGGCCGAGCGCGAGCTCAACCGCCTGACCGCGCGCCGCTCCGCGCTCGAGGAGGCGCAGTCCCGCCTTGCCGCCGCGCGGGAGGAGGCTCACGCCGCCGCCGCCGAGGCTGCGGCCGCGCTTTCGAACCAAGAACCGACCGACCAATTGGAAGCCGAACTTGCGGCGATCCGGACGAAAGTCGCGCAGGAGCGCGGCGCGCTCGCGGAGGCGCGCGCCGAAGCGCAGGCGCTTGCGCGCGAAATCGAACTGACGCACCGCCGGCTCGAACTCGATCAGCGCCGATGGAGAAGCCTGGCGCACCCGCAAGGACGCCGCCGCCGGCCAAATCGCCAACCTTGACGCTCGCTTGACGGAAACGGCCCTGGAACGCGCAAGCCTCGCCGACGCGCCGAACCAGTTCGCTGAGAAGCGGCGCGCTTTGATGGGCGACATCGATCATGCCGAGGCCGAGCGTCGAAACGCCGCCGACGCGCTGGTTCTAGGCGAGACCGCGCTTGCCGAGGCGGACAAGGCCGCCCGAGACGCGCTCGAAGCGATGGCGCTCGCCCGCACTGAGACGGCCCGCGCCGAAGAACGCCACAAGGCGGCTGCGCGCCGGCGCGACGACGTCGCGCACGAAATCGCCGAAATGCTCGAAGTCGAGCCGGCCGAGCTGCCCGGTCTAGCCGGTCTCGCGGCGGACGCCGCGCTGCCGGACGTCGCCGAGGTCGAGGATCGGCTCGAGCGTCTGCGGCGCGAGCGCGAGCGGCTTGGGGCGGTCAATCTGCGCGCCGACGAGGAATTGCGCGAGGTCGAGGCCCAACACGCGACACTCACCGCCGAGCGCGAGGACCTCATCGCCGCAATCAAGCGACTGCGCCAGGGCATCCAGAACCTCAACCGCGAGGCCCGCGAGCGGCTGCTCGCCTCATTCGAAACGGTGAACAATCAGTTCAAGCGCCTGTTCGCCGAATTGTTCGGCGGCGGCACGGCGGAGCTGCAACTCATCGAAAGCGAAGACCCGCTGGAAGCAGGCCTCGATATTCTGGCAAAGCCCCCGGGCAAGAAACCGGCGACGCTGTCGCTCCTCTCCGGTGGCGAGCAAGCGCTCACCGCGCTCGCGCTGATCTTCGCAGTGTTCCTCACCAATCCGGCGCCGATTTGCGTGCTCGACGAGGTCGACGCGCCGCTCGACGATCAGAACGTCGATCGCTTCTGCAATCTGCTCGACGAAATGGCGCGGTCGACCGAAACCCGTTTCCTTATCATCACCCACAACCCGATCACCATGGCGCGGATGAACCGGCTGTTCGGCGTGACGATGGCCGAGCGCGGCGTTTCTCAGCTCGTATCGGTGGACCTCGAGGGCGCGGTGAAGTTCAAGGAAGCGGTCTGACGGGCGGGCGCATGGAACTCCCGGCTCATCCAGCATTTAATGAATAATCCACGTCGGCGCCGTTCAGTGCAGGTTCACCTGCGCTGGCGCAGCTTCATCGCGGGCGACGACGTGACTAAGCCATTGAATAACAAAACGATAATATCGTATTGGGAGAGCATGATGCTGGGCAAAATCTCGATTGCTGCGGCGCTCGCGGCCCTGCTGATCGTCTTCAGCGCGCCGGCCGACGCCCGCGCCGGCGGCGGGCGCGGCGGGTTCCATGGCGGCGGCTTCCGCGGCGCTGCCGTCTACCGCGGTGGATTCCGCGGCGGCGGGTTCTATCGCAGGGGTTATGTCGGGCGGCCCTTCTACGGCTACCGACGCGGCTTTTACGCGCGGCGATTCTATGGGCGGCCCTTCTATCGCGCCGGCTTCTACCGGCGCTATGGATGGCGCTACCGGCCTTACCGATGGCGCTGGCGTTACCGGCGGCCCTACTTTGCGGTGGGCTACTACGGTTATTCATGCTGGCGCTGGCGGCCGACGTGGTGGGGTTGGCGGCGCGTTTGGGTGTGCGGCTACTGATAAGGCCGCAACCGATCAGCTGATTGAGTTTGTCGGCCCCGCATAAGACGATGCGGGGCCGATATCTTCATGGAGCGCGCCGCGCTTGAACGCGGGGCGCAGTTGTTGTTGTAACTTATCCGGAGTATTCGGCTTCTGCCCCGCGTCGCCTTGCGTCGTTTTGCACCGCCTCGTGTCGCCTTGCGCCCCCTATCCTTTTAGGAGCTTCGAATGTCCATCGCCGGTTGGATCGTGCTTGGGCTGATCGTCGTCGTCGTGTTGTGGGCCGTCATGACCTACAACGGGCTTATTTCGCTGCGGCAACGGGTGAACCAGGCCTTCGCCGACATCGATGTGCAGCTCAAGCAGCGGCACGACCTCATTCCCAATCTGGTCGAGACGGTAAAGGGCTATGCGAGCCATGAGCGCGGAACGCTGGAGGCTGTCGTCCAGGCACGCAACGCGGCGATCTCGGCGCAGGGCCCGGCCGCGCAGGCCGCCGCGGAAAACCAGCTCACCGGCGCGCTGCGCCAGCTGTTCGCGCTGTCCGAGGCCTATCCCGACCTCAAGGCCAACACCAATTTCCAACAACTGCAGTCCGAACTGTCGGACATCGAGAACAAGCTCGCCGCCGCGCGTCGCTTCTTCAACAACACGGTGAGCGAGTACAACGCGAGCATTCAGCAGTTCCCGGCGGCGCTGTTCGCCGGCCCGCTCGGGTTCCGCGAGCACCAGTTCTTCGACGTCGGCGACGAGCGCAAGACGCTCGAACAAGCGCCGCAGGTGAAGTTCTGATGTTTGCCCCAACGGCTGCGCGCGGCCGTCTTGCCCCGGCTTCGGCGCACCGCTCCGGCGCCGGTCAGGCGGTGGCGACGAGCCCGGCTGTTGGTCGCGCCGCCGCGCTGTCGGGAAAGACGGCCGTCTCAAGGTCCCCGTCGGAAACGCGCAGGTGATCGCGGAGCACGCCCTTCATCACCGCGCGCAGATCGGTCGTCGGCCGTAGATCGCGCCCCTCATACAGTTTGTCTGCCGAAAGCCCCGGCCAATCGGCAATAACTTGACCGCCCTTCACCGCACCGCCGGCAAGCAGCGCCACCGTCGCGGTGCCGTGGTCGGTGCCGTCCGTTTCGTTGATGCGCGCGGTGCGGCCGAACTCCGTCACCACCGCGACCACCGTGTCGCGCCAGGCTTCCCCCATTCCTGTTTCGACCGCGGCAATCGCGCCATCGAGCGCGCCGAGGAGCGCGGCCAGGCGTCCGCTTGCTGCGCCTTCATTGGCGTGAGTGTCCCAGCCGTCGAAGGCAAGCGCGCCAATGCGGGGCCCGTCGGGGCGCGCGAGGAACTTGGCGGCAGCGCCGGCCGACTCAAGGAACCGCGCCGCCCCCACCCGGCATAGCCGACATATCGCCGTCCTTGGCGATGGCCGCAACGCCGATGCGCTCTTCAAGCGAGCGCGCCAAGTCCGGATCGGTATGGCGATACAGATCGAGAAGCCGCGCCACGGTGCCATCGGCGGCGGGCGGCAGGCGCGGCGGCGTCCACGACAGGATCTGCGCTTTGCCACGCACGACCAGCGGCGTCGCCGGTCCGACGGCGAATGTCGCGCGCCCTTGCGCGGCGACCGGCTCGTCGCGCGCGAGCGTCGCTAGCGCGCGATTAAGCCAGCCGCTGCCGGTCTGGCCGGGCTTCGCAAAGCCGCTCTCGAGCACGTCCTGCCCATCGAAATGCGACCGCTCCCGGTAAGGCGTGGCGACGGCGTGCACGATCGTCGCTTGCTTCGCTTTGTAGAGGCGGTGCAGATTCGGCATCGCAGGATTGAGGGCGAAGAAGCTGTCGAGCGCGAGGCCTGGACTGGCGCCGTCGAGTATAAGCGCCTTGTCGCCGCGCAGCCGCACCCAACCCGGATCGCCCACCGGCGCGACCGCGGCAAGCCCGTCGAGCGCGCCGCGCAGCACGATTACGAGAAAGCGCGGATCGCGCCGCTCGGCCCGTGCAAGCTTTGGCAGATAGGCCCACGCAAACAGGACGCCGGAAGCGAGCAGCATTTCACGGCGGGTCGGAGCATGAAGAGAGCGCATGGCTTCACCTACGTTGGAATTCCGGCGACATGAGAAGGAGCGTCATCGCGCGCGGCGCGTCGTGCCGCCCGTCTCTCCTGCCTGAACTCGAACGCGGCGCGCCCTGCTTCGCCACTTGTCAAAAGATGGGGATCCAATAACCGGCCAGTGGCCGGCCGGTCGAGCTCGGCGAGCAGCGCTCCGCGCGGGTCTGTTGCAATCGCAGCAATGCCGTCAGACCGCGGTCCGAAGCCGAAGCGGTGGAGCATCAATGCTGCATGGGTGTTGGGGTCGATTGCCATCGAAGGCCTCCGGCCTTCATCCGCCTGTCGCAAAAGCGAACCAATCGCCCCGCGCAAAGCTGGAGACAGACAATGGCGAGACTGGGGCGGCTTACCGCGACGCGGTTGCGCCGGTGCCTAGTTCCAATGCGCTTTCCAGAGCTTAATTCGCCTGGACGAGGTCGAGACACCCGGAATAAACATGGCGCATGGCCGCCTACGGGCTTTATACGCATATCCAATCCAACAAGCGCCGCTCGATCGCGCTGTTGGCGAGCCTGTTTTTGCTCGTCTACTTGCTCGTCTATGCCGGCGCGCTTGCAGGCGAAGCGCTGTCCTATGACGCTTCGCTGCAATGGCTGATGCAACGGGCCTGGCGCGATTTTCTGAGCGCGGCGCCGTGGGCGACCATCGGCGCCGTGGTGTGGATCGTCATCGCCTATTATTTCCACCAAAACATCATCGACGCCGTCACCGGCGGCCACGCGGTGACCCGCAAGGAGGAGCCGCGCCTCTACAATCTCCTGGAAAATCTGTGCATCTCGCGCGGCATTCCGATGCCGGCGCTGAAAGTGACGCAAAGCGACGCGCTCAATGCCTTCGCCACCGGCATGAACGAAAAGCAATACGCGATCACGGTGACGACCGGCCTCCTCAGTCGGCTCGACGACGCCGAGATCGAAGCGGTTCTCGGCCACGAGTTGACCCACATCCGCAACGGCGATGTGCGCATGATGGTGATCGCCATGATTATCGCCGGCGTCGTCGCCTTCTTCGCCGAATTGCTGTTCCGGATGTGGTTCAACGCCGGCTTCGGCTGGCGTAGCCGGCGGTCGGATGACGGCGACAGCGACGGTCGAGGCAAAGGCGGCGCCGGCGCCGCGCTTCTCATCGCGGCCGTGCTGATTGGCCTCGCCTGGCTCTTATCCGCGATGGTGCGCTTCGCCTTGTCGCGCTCGCGCGAATTGCTTGCCGACGCCGGCTCGGTCGAATTGACCAAGAACCCGGACGCGATGATCTCCGCCTTGCGCAAAATCGAAGGTCGCGGCGAACTCGAAGGCGCCACCTCTGCGGTGATGGAAATGTGCGTCGACAATCCGCGGTCGGGCTTTGCCGATCTATTCGCGACCCACCCTTCGATCGACAGCCGCGTCGAGGCGCTCGTCAAATACGCCGGCGGCCATGATCCCGGCCCGATCGCACTGCCGCCGCTGGGGGAAGCTCCAGCGCCAGAGGCAGAGGCCGCCCCCGCCCCTGCTTCGGAAAACCCTGCGACCCCCTACCCCGGCCCGTGGTCAAACGGATCCGACGCTTCGACGAATGCGCCGCCCGCGCCGCCCTTGCCCGGCCCGTGGGGTCCGCACCGCTAGCGAATTCCGTTCCAATCGAATCGGAATTCGCTCCGGTTGTCCCTGAGTGGTCGCATTTTCTGCGGCGAACCGGTTCCCACCCCGGATCAAGTCCGGGGCAGGCTTCGCCGGAAAATGCTCTAAGTCTAGTCGACGATGCCCAGACTTTCCCGCAGTCTGAGAACTTGCGGTCGGAGGCGCTCACAGGCGAGATCGCGCTCGAAACGCAGCACGTCCTTGCGTACAGGGCTCGCGCGCAGACGGACGAGCGTTTCCCGGTCCTGCTGGCAAGGATCTGAGGAGCGGCTCGATGCGGCTTTCTTGCTGTCCTGTTTCGGCTGCGGGGTGCTTTCGATCGCATTGCTCTGCGGCGTGCGACCTCCGTCGTCGCCTTCGATCGGCACCGCGGGTGCGACCGCAGCCGCGCCGGTCCCCGGCAGTTCGCCGACAACACTCTCGCGTAGGCGCACGACCTGCAGCCGAAGCCGCTCGCAGGTAAGCTCCCGCTCCAGATGAATGATCTCGTCCCGCACCGGCTTGGCGCGCAGCCGCGTAAGCTTTTCCTGTTCCTGTTTGCACGAATCGACGGCGATGGCCGAAGCGGCGGAACCTGGGGAGGACTCGTGGACATCCTCGGTCGGCTTGGGCTCGAGCTTTGCCTGTTGGTCCTTTTGCGGCGGCGCCCTGGGCGTTGAATCGCTGTCGTCGCGATTTTGCGGGTCGCGCGAAGCGATGACCGGCGGCAACGCTTTCTCCGCGGTCTCATTGAGCTTGGCGAGTTGCGCCCGAGCGAGGCCGGCGTAATAGCCAGTGCTGTGCACCTGCAGAAACGACTCCCAGGCCTGCTGCGTGCCGATGCGTTCGGCAAACTCGTAATCCCGGATATCGTATCTCGAAGCGCTCGAGCCCATCCTCCCCGATGCGATAGCCGGCGGATCGGGGGCCTTGACCAGCGCGATCGTCGTTCCGCCCAGCGAGCCGTAAACGAATGGCTCCTGTCGGTTCGCGGTCATTTTCAAGACTTCGTCGCGGACTCGGCCCAATGCGATCCTGATGTCGAGGCCGGGTTCGAAGAGGTGTTTTATCAGCGCCGTGGTGAACGGGCTGTTCGGACCGACGCCATCATAGGAAACGGAGCCCGCCTTTGCCGCGTAGGCGATAAGCGTATTGCCGGCACTGGGTTCGACCGTGGCAAGGCCGCCAGTCACCGCCCGCACCGCAAGCGTGCGCTGCATCCTGCGAAGGAAGGGATTGTCGCGGCACGCGTCCAGAATGATCAGGCGCAGCTGCTTGACCGGCTCCACGGCCAGAATGAGGCGTTCGAGCGAGATCGCTTCATCGTCGGCGTCGTAGTCGCTCCGAAGCTTTGCATCCACCGGAATGAGATAATTGGAGCCGCGAATCTCGATGCCATGCCCGGCGAAATACACCACTGCGATGTCGGCATCGTGCGCCGTGAACATGAATTCCCGAAGCGCCCGCTTGAACTCCACCACGCCAAGATCGGTGCGCGAACTCGACGACGTCGAACCCGGCTTTTTCCAACATACGCGCCATCGCCTTCGCATCGCTGACGGTGTTCGTCAGACTGGAGGCGTTCTGATAGGCCGCATTGCCGATCACGAGCGCAACGCGCCGTTCGGCCAGGGCGTTTGTCGCCGAAATGGCGACGAACGCCAAGCCGGCCAGCGCGGCCGCTATGGAGATAAGGCGTCGTCGCATCCTTGCCTCCAAGTACCCTCCTCCTCGTTAGCGATGCCGCCTGCTTCTCCGCGACCGCGGCCTGCGACCGTCTTCCGTCACCGTCACCGTGATCGGCTTGGACATGACCGGCGGATCATGCGGCACATGGTGTTCGTCACCGAGCAGGAGCTGCAGCGTATGCACGCCCAATGGGAGCGTAACTTTCGCCTCCGTTTGTCCTGCACCGAAATGCAGATGGTTGAAGTCATTCGGAATAGGTTGGTCGAGCGGGGGCACCGGAGTGTCGATCAAAAGATGGTGATGCCCGGTATTGGGCTTTGCCACCCCGGCCGGCGCAACGCCCATACCGACCAAGCCGAACCGGATGATCGGCGTCCGCGAAACATAACCTCCGTTGAGCGGATAAACGAAATAAACCTTCGCATTCGCGGGAGACGGATGTCGTTGCGCCGCCGGCGGCGCCGAAGCGGTTGCGGGAGGCGATCCTTCCTCGACAACCCGGACATGAATCTTCGGCGAGTAAAGAGGCGGGGAATGCGGGATGTGATCCTTATCCGCGAATAGCAGCTGCAGGGTGTGCTCGCCCGGCGTCAGCGTCACCTCAGCTTCGGTCTGCCCCGCGCCGAAATGCAGGTGGTTGAAGTCGTTTGGGATGGGTTGGTCGAGCGGCGGTAATTCGGTGTCGATCAGCAGATGATGGTGACCGGAATTGGCCCGGTTTGACCCGGCCGGCGCGACGCCCATCCCGTGCAGGCCAAAATGAATGGTGGCTTTCGTCGGAATCGTGGCTCCGTCCTTGAGGTCGATGAAATAGACCCCGGCGCCCGGCGGCGATGCCACCGGACCTCCCGTCGCGCGATCCTGAGCGTGAACCGCGCCGCAAGCCGCGCCCAAAGCCACCATGACCAACAGCATCAAATTTCGCAGCACGAGCTTGATCCTCCAGAGAGTGCACCGCACCATCGTTTCGATTCAATCTGATCGAATTAATTCGTAGTTGTCGGTGACCTACATCTCACACCATCAACTAGTGTCGCATTCCCTGGATTGCGACAAAAGGGGTGAGGATGCGATTGATTATTGTCCGACTTTCCCATCGTGCATAGGATGCACGCAGACAAAGGCGCGGTTCATCGAATAGGCGACATTGTCGCGGATTGACGTGGGTGTTCCAAACCTCCGCAAGCGCTGCGCCGCATCGGCAGCTTCTGGGCTCTCGCACGTGTAATTTTCTCGCCCATCGGCGAGCGAACAGGAAGCAGAAAATGAAGTGGCGCCTGGCACTTCTCCTTCTTTTGATTGTCGGCGCAACGACCAACCTGGGGTTGGCGCAGGCCCAGCAACCCGCGGCGGCCGTTCGGCCGGAGCCGCGGATGGCTTTGCTCATCGCCAATTCCAACTATCGCGATTCCGATGTGAAGTTGCCCAATCCGGTCAGGGACGCCCGCGCGCTTGCCGAAGAACTGCGGCGCGACGGCTTCGAGGTGGTGCTCAAAGAAAATCTCGGCAAGGAAGATATGCAGCGAACAATCGACCAGTTCGCGGCCACGATCCCGTCCGGCGCGACGGCATTATTTTATTTTAGCGGGTTCGGCATTCAGATCAATCGCCAGAATTTTCTTATCCCGACCGACGCGAGAATTTGGTCCGAACGGGACGTGCAACAGGATGAAGTCAGCGTCGAGCGGATTCTCGGTCAAATTCACGCGAAGGGCGTGAAAGCAATGCTGCTGATTATCGACGCCTCGCGCAAGAACCCGTTCGAGCGACGCTTTCGCAGCTATTCCGCAGGACTGTCGGCGACGGCCGTTCCCGAGCGCACGGTCGCGATCAGCAGCGCCTCCCTCGACAAGGCGCACGATGACGTCGATGCCAATCCAAGTTTGTTCATGGACGAACTGTTGAAAGAGATTCGCTCGCCCAGGTCGGCCACGGCCGAGCAGACCTTTCTGCGCGCCCGCAACGGCGTGGCGCGTGCGTCAAAGGGTGACCGCGTGCCGTGGATATCGTCGTCCTTGACCGAGGATTTCTATTTCAACCGGCCGAGCGCCGCCGCGTCGACGTCGCCTCCGCCGGCCGAACCGCTGCCCGCGCGCAAGGCCGAACAGCCCGCTCCGGCCGCTTCGGCGGCGGCGGAGCCGGCGCAGGCGACGCAGGCGACGCAGGCGAGCGGCAACATGCCCGGCGAGACCTTCCGCGATTGCGCCGAATGTCCGCAAATGATCGTCATCCCGGCGGGCGAGTTTGAGATGGGCTCGAACGATACTCCGAGGGAGAAGCCCGTCCACCGCGTCGGTATCGCGCGCCCGATCGCGATCGGCCGTCGGGAGGTCACGTTTGCGGAATGGGACCAGTGCGTCGCCGCGGGGGCCTGCAGCTATCGACCAAATGATCGGGGCTGGGGACGAGCCAATCGGCCGGTTATCGATGTCAGCTGGGACGACGCCAAGACATACATCAACTGGCTATCGAAAAAGACGGGAAAGCAGTATCGGCTGCCGACGGAAGCCGAGTGGGAATACGCAGCGCGCGCCGGTACTAAATCACCATTCTGGTGGGGACGCGACACGGGGAAAGGGCTCGCCAACTGCCATGACTGCGGCGCGCCTGACGGTGGATCGAAAACCGCGGCGGCTGGATCGTTCCGGCCCAATGCCTTCGGCTTGTACGATACCGCCGGCAACGCCGCCGAATGGGTGGAGGACTGCTGGAACGATTCTTATCGCGGCGCCCCGAAAGACGGCTCGGCCTGGACCACCGGTCAATGCGGACTTCGCGTGCTGCGCGGCGGCTCATTCGGCAACAAGGCAGATGCGGTCCGTTCGCCGGCCCGCTTTCGCTATGACAGGGACGTGCGGTATTTCGCCAATGGTTTTCGCGTCGCGCGCGACTTGTGACCCCGAAGCTTACGGAGGCGGCTTTTTCTCGATCACCCACCCAACCTTCTCGACCGGCGCCTCCATCCGGTATTTCAAACCCGATTCCGCATACTCGACTTGGTGCTTGCCGATGCGCCGCATCGTATCCTCGATGATCCGGCGTCCATAGCCGGTGCGGCTCGGTTGAGTCACAGCCGGTCCCCCCGTCTCCTCCCACGACAAGACGAACAGGCCGGGGCGCTGTTCTCGGTCGACGTCCCAGCGCACATCGACGCGGCCAGCGGGAACGGACAGCGCGCCGTACTTGACCGCGTTGGTGGTCAGTTCATGCAGGAGTAGCGCGAAGCTCTGCGCCGCCTTCTGCCGCACCATCACGTCGAGCCCGGAAAGGCTGACGCGGTCGGCAAAGGCCGAGGTTTCGGCGACAAGAATTTGTCGGAGCGGCGCGCCGCGCCACTCTTGCTCTGTCATCATCGTATAGGCGCGGCCGAGCGATTGCAGGCGATCGATGAACATCTCGCGGGCCTCCACCAACGGGTGGTTTCCACCGAGGCTGTGCAGCGCCACCGACTGAACGACCGCAAACAGATTCTGGATGCGATGATTAAGCTCGCCGATGAGCAGTCGCTGCCGGTCTTCGATACGCTTGCGCTCACTGATATCGACGATGACGACGATGACGTAATCTTTTCCCTCGGACCGGATCGGCTTAAGCCCGATCTCGACCGGGACTTCGGCGCCGTCGCGCCGCCGCGCCCACAGGTCGCGACCCGCCCCCATCGACCGTTCGCGGGGGGCGCGTGCAAATAATTGCCGCAAACCGGCGTGCTGGACGCGCGACCGGTCGGGAACCAGAAGGTCGACCGATTGACCCACCAACTCGTCCCGGCGATAGCCCAACAACCGCTCGACGTAGTCGTTAAGGAAAACGATTCGCGCCTCGGCGTCGGTTACGAGCAGGCCATTCAGCGAGGATTCCAGCAGGCTATAAAGGACGTCTTGCGACAGGCGCATATCAGGCCGAAGGTTGCAGCCAAGTTATTCCACAGTCTCTAGATCCAGGTGACGGGACCGCGTCGCGAGCGAAGCTCCGGGCCGTCATATCGGATTGCAGTCTCGATAACCACTGCTCCCCGTTCGGTGGCGGCCACCGAACGTGTGCGGCGAAAGGCGGCAGGGTGGCCTGTCGCCTCGGCAATTGTCAAGAACACGCATGGGACGCTCATTTCGCGCATTTGACCGGCGGACCAGCCACGACGTCTTCTGCGCCCGAAGGTGCTATGGCCATTGGCCGCCGCGATTCGTCAGCGTTCGAGAAAGTCGCCGCAGCGTTGCACCGTATCGTTCGCGCCCCACGGCATGATCGGCACGCTCGAGGTCGAGTTCTTCGGCGACCCCTCGATCAAGCGATCGGAATAAACCATATAAACGAGGACGTTACGTTTAACGTCGCAGCCCCGCACGATCTGCATTTTCTTGAAAAACAGCGACCGCCGGCGACGAAACATGTCCTCGCCCTGGGCGAATTTCTGTTTGAACCGGATCGGCCCGATTTGCCGGCAGGCAAGCGAAATGTCCGATACCTCCTCGGCGACTCCCAGCCACCCCTTGACGCCGCCGCGCTCCGGTACGGTGAAGTGACAGGCAACGCCCTCGACATCCGGGTCGTCGATCCCGTAGGTCGCAAGCTTGTCATTCGGGGTGAGCAGCTTGAAGACGGTCGAGCGGCGGAAAATCAGATCAGGCTCTTCGGTAGCGCCGCTGGCGTCCACCATGGCAAGGCAAACCACTAGACCCAGCAGCAGCGCCGGTTGCCATATCGCGACGATCCTTCGCAACGCCCTCGCTCGCATATATCGGCTCCATGAATCTTGGGAATATCGGCTCATCCCGAGACGCTGAGATAGTGCGTTGCGGCGGCAAGTTGAAGCACGCAATTCAGGGCTTTACCTCGGACAAGGAACAGCCGCCGACGGTCGGCTTTCGCCTACTTGGCCGGCGCATCATGCAAGTGACTTCGTCGGTAAAACGCCCGGCGCGCGGCAGTGAAGCCACGTCATCACCAGAAAACGCCCGGCGCGCGGCGCTGAAGCAACGTCATCACCAGGCTTGCCAACATAAAAAAGCGTCCTTCCATCTCCGCTGGAAGGACGCCGAAATACCCCTAGTAGCTAGGTCAAATGTCAACGCCCATTCAACAGTGAAGTGCAACGGGCAGATTTCTGGCGCTGAAGAAAATCTCGCGAGGGGTTTGGTAGCCGAGTATCTTTCTGGGGCGAGAGTTGAGTTTGTCCTCGACCCTTTGGACATCGGCATCGGACAAAATAGAGAAGTCGGAACCTTTTGGGAAGTACTGCCTGAAGAGGCCGTTAGTGTGTTCGTTGAGGCCGCGTTCCCACGAGTGATAGGGCTTGGCAAAATAGGATAGTGCCCCCAGCGAGGTTGCGATTTGGGCGTGAGAGGCGAACTCTTTTCCATTGTCGTAAGTGATTGTTTCGATTTGGTCAGCGAGCGGCAAAAGCACGCGTGCGCAGGCCTGCACGACAGAGTCCGCGTTCTTGTCCGGCAGTTTGGCGAGCTTGGTGTATTTGGAGGTTCGCTCGACGTGCGACATGACAACGCCTTTGTGATTGGCGCCGATAATCGTGTCGGCCTCCCAGTCTCCGATGCGGATTTTTGCGGCGACAATAGGAGGCCGCTGATCGATATCGACGCGGTTCGGAATCAGCCCGCGCCCCGAATTCTTGCCCTTGCGCCTGTTGTATTTTTTGCCGCTGTGACGCAAGTGAAGATACAGCGTGCCCCCGTCTTTCTTGTCTTTCCAGACATGCTGATAGATGCGCTCGTGACTGATAAAGGCGACGCCATCCTTCGCCAGACGCCCGCTGATCTGATCGGGACTCCACTGCTGTTGCGTCAGTTTTTCTTCGATCAGCTCCACCAAATCTGGCGTTATTTTGCGCGGCTTGTCCGAGGCCTCTTGGCGTCTCTGCGAGGCCTTCTCGTGCGCTTGCTTGAAGCGATAGCCGCGCGCGCCGGTGTTGCGAACAAGCTCGCGGCTGATCGTCGACGGATCGACGCCAATTTGCCGCGCGATGTGGGCTTGCGAGTGGCCGCTTTGCAAGAGCGCGTAAATCTGGCAGCGTTGTTCGCAGGTCAGATGGAGATAGCCTTCGGGCATTTTTCCTCCGTGAGATGTGCTGTCCCACGCAAGGATAGTCTTCCATCTGACCGCCAGAAAAACCGGCATACACAACATGGCAAAGTCTGGCGGGAGAAAACGTCGGCCTCAAGGGTGCTCGCTGCGCTCGCATCGTCTCCGGCGACTAAAGCCCTTGACCCCGACCCTTTCCCCCGCCACTCACTCCGCCATGCCGTCTATGCTGCCCTGTTGCACTTCGGATTTGAAACGGCGCAATCAATAGTACTGACGCCTCCCATAATATTGCTGTCTCGCATAGTACTGCCGGCCTCCGTAGCCGCCGCCCCATCCGAAGAAGTTGTTCTGATAACCGGACGCATAATTGGACCTGCGCCTTCTTTTTTTAGCTGTCCGGCGAACACGCGCCTTCCGTTTCGCCTTGGGCGGCTCACTTGCCGCTGCAGCAGTTTCATCGGCAGGTTTGATCTCTGCAACCGACTCGGACGCCGGAATCGGCGCGTTAGCGACCGCTTGCGCCGATGCGGCGGCGTTCGGTTCGCCGCCAAGCGCCTCACCGGCACGGCCGTTGCCGCCGCGCCCGTCGGTAGCGGCGCTCGGCAGAGGCCCGCGGGTGCCAATGCTCGGCAGGGTTACTTTCGCGACCGAGCGCGAGCGGCTGCGCGTGACCGTGTCGGCCGCCGCCGGCGCAGTTGCCGTCGCATAGATCGGGACGTGCGCAAGAGCACCTTCTTCCGCCGGCGGGGCGGTGGGCCGAAGAAAATCAGTCACAACGTTGTGAGCGGCGACAGCGCAAACGATGCCAATCGAAAACCCGCCAATAGCAAGGGTCATCGGGATGGCGCGACGCGGGCGCGCCTGCGCGGGCCAAAGGGAATAACTTGAGCGGTAGCGTATAGACATGACTATTCCCCCCGGCCGGGCGTGGGCAACGCGACTATGGCGTAACGCTGTACATGCCTCGGAGTTCCACTCGCAGGCTGAATCTTTGTCGATCGCGGAGCGGGTGGGGTTCGAGGTGGGCGTCACGCATTCATGCCTGCACCGGCTTGCCTTTTTCCGGCACGATCACTTTGGTGGCATGCCCTTTCATCTCGGCGACAAACTTGTCGGCCGTCGGATCGATGATCGGGAACGAGCCGTAATGGCACGGGACGACGGCATCGAGCTTGAAGTACCGCTTAACCGCAAGCGCGGCGGTTCGCGCCCCCATGGTGAACCGATCGCCGATCGGCACCATCGCGATCTTCGGCTCGTAAAGCTCGGAAATCAGCGCCATGTCCGAGAAGATGTCGGTGTCGCCCATATGGTAGACGGTCGGCTCGCCCGCCGCCTTGACAATCACCCCGCACGGGTTGCCGAGGTAGATCGGAATTTCTCCCATCACGTCGCCGGACGAGTGGTCGGCCCGCACCAGCGTCATGGTGAACCCGCCGAGGTCCGTGGTGCCCCCGGTGTTCATCGGATTGAATTTCTCCAGTCCCTTCGACACCAGCCACATGCCAAGATCGTAATTGGTGCTTACGGTCGCGCCGGTTTTTTTTGCGATGTCGAGGGTGTCGCCGACATGGTCGGCATGGCCGTGAGTCAACAGGATATGGCTTACGCCCTTGATCGCCGCCTCCTTGTCGGAGACGAAGGCCGGGTTGCCGGTGAAGAATGGATCGATCAGGACGGCCATGCCGTTAAAATCAAGGCGGAAGGCGGAATGTCCGAACCAGGTGATCTGCATGGGAAATGTCCTCGGCTGGAGTATGCGGCGCAGGCAGCGGCGCGCCCGCGCATCGACAAGAATGCGCTGCGAGGATAACCTAAAGGTGGCTGCCGCCGTCAATCGGCTCGCGCTGCGCGGACGCGCGTGCTAGGCGGGTGCATGCCCGGCGCGATCGTTCCGCTCGCCGAACTGCATGCGCTGTTGCCCCCGACCGGCGCCCTGATCGGGCTTGACCTCGGCGACAAGACAATCGGTGTGGCCACCAGCGATCCTGACCGGCGGCTCGCGACGGGAGTGGAAACGATCGCGCGCAAAACCTTCACGGCCGATGCCGCGCGCCTTCTGGAACTCGCGGCGAAGCGGAGCGCGGTCGGATTCGTGCTTGGGTTGCCCATCAATATGGACGGAAGCGAAGGTCCGCGGGCGCAATCGACGCGTGCCTTCGCGCGAAATCTTGCCCAACGCACCGAACTTCCGATCGGTCTGTGGGACGAGCGTCTGTCGACCGCAGCGGTCGAGCGTGAGCTGATCGCAGCCGACGCGAGCCGGCGCAAGCGCAAAGCGGTGATCGACCAACACGCGGCCGCCTTCATCCTGCAGGGCGCGCTCGATCGACTGCGGCGCGGCGCGGCGTGAAAGTAATCTGCCTGCCTTCCAAATTCACCTCTCCCCGCCGGGGAGAGGTCGGCAAGCATTGAGGCACGAAATGCGAGCCGGGTGAGGGGGAACTACGATCGTCGTCGCAACAACCCAATGGTTGCCCCCCTCACCCGGATTCCTCGCTTCGCTCGGACTCCGACCTCTCCCCAGCGGGGAGAGGTGAAGAGAATTACTCCGGCATCGCCCGCTGGATCAGCCGGTCGACGCTCGCGCGCGCGAGACCGCGTGCGCCATAGGTTTTGCCCCCTTCGCCGGCCAGGCGGGTGGAGGCGAAGGCTTCGGTAAAGGGCAAGGACGCCGCACGCATGGCTTCTGCCGCGGCGAGCAGCGCGAGGCGTTCGACCGCAGCGCGGGCGACGAAATCGCTTCCGGGGTTCGCGAGGCTCTGCTCGACAAAGCTTGCCGCCTCCTTCGCGCCCGGCAAATCGCCCGCCGCCTTCTTGATTTCGGCCACCACCCCAAGCGCCGCGTCGCGGTCCTGAGCGAGCATCCGCAATACGTCGAGGCAGAGGACGTTGCCCGAGCCCTCCCAGATCGTGTTGACCGGGGCTTCCCGATAGAGCCGCGGCATGACGCTCTCCTCGATGAAGCCATTGCCACCGACGCACTCCATCGCCTCCGCGACGAAAGCAGGGGCCTGCTTGCAGATCCAGTATTTCGCCACCGGGGTGAGCAGGCGCGCCCGCGCCCGCTCGCTGTCCTTTGCCGCCGACAGGTCGAGCGAGCGGCAAAGCCGCAACGCAAGCGCGAGCGCCGCCTCGACTTCGAGGGCGAGATCGGCCAGCACCGCCCGCATCAGGGGCTGATCGGACAAAGGCTTGTTGAAGACGTTACGGTGGCGGGCGTGATAGAGCGCCTGCGCCAGCGCCCCTCGCATAAGACCAGCCGAGCCGACGGCGCAGTCGGCGCGGGTGAGCTGAACGCTGGCCATGATGGTGGCGATCCCATCGCCCTCCCCGCCAATCCGCCAACCGAAGGCTTTGTCGAACTCCATTTCGGTCGAGGCGTTCGAGCGGTTGCCTAGCTTGTCCTTAAGGCGCTGAAACTCCAACGCGTTCACTATCCCGTCCGGCCGGAAGCGGGGGACGAGGAAGGCGGTCGGACCGTCCTTGGCCTGCGCGAGCGCGAGAAAAGCGTCGCTCATCGGCGCCGAGACGAACCACTTGTGTCCGGTCAGCTCATAGCCGTCGCTCGTCGGCTCGGCGCGGGTGATATTGGTGCGGACGTCGGTACCGCCCTGCCGCTCGGTCATGGCGATGCCGAGCGTCAATCCAAACTTCTCCTCCCACGGCCGAAAGCTCGAATCGTAGTGGCGCGTCACCACTTTCTTGAGCATTTCGGCGGTGACGTCGGGTTGGCGCGCGAGCGCCGCAACGGCCGCGCGCGTCATCGTCACCGGGTTCATATGCCCGTTCTCGACCTGCGCCACCATGTAGCAGCGGGCCGCGCGCGCGACCTCCGCCGGGGCATCTTCGCGCTCCCCCTCAGCCGTCCAGGTCGAAGCGTGCAGGTTGGCGCCGATGCTCTCTTTCAGAAAGTGATGGTACGACGGATGGTACTCGACGACGTCCCGGCGGAAGCCCTTGGCGTCGTAGGCATGGAGCTTGGGCGGGTTTTCATTGGCGAGGCGCGCCTGCTCGATCATGTCGGCTGCGCCCCACCGGCGTCCGAAGGCAGCCAGCAGCAGCGCCTCGTCTTCCGCCCCGTTCGCCGCGACCACCTCCTTGAGCGGCTGGTCGCTCGCGAAGAGGTCGACATCGACATAGGGCGGGGATTGATTGAACCCCTCTTGGCTAGCCATCCTCAGTTCCTTCCGCGGCGCTGGGCGAGCGCCCGGGCTCGCTTAGCGGGGCCGCCGTTTGGGGACAAGTATTTAAAGCTGTCAGGGCCGCGCTTGCCGGCGCTCTCAGGAGCGCATATACGTCGGGCTTTAATGAATGTCGCGCCCAAACCTTCGTTCGTTCTCCACCAGCGGCACTTGTTGGGGATCGATGGGCTTTCTCGCGAGGAGATTATTGGGCTTCTCGACCTCGCGGAGGAGTTTGTCCATCTCAACCGGCAAATCGAGAAGAAGCGGGCGTCGCTACGCGGCCGCACCCAGATCAACCTGTTTTTCGAGGTCTCGACCCGCACCCAGTCCTCCTTCGAGCTTGCCGGCAAGCGGCTCGGGGCGGACGTCATGAACATGGTGGTCGGCTCCTCCTCCATGCGCAAAGGGGAGACGCTGGTCGACACCGCGATCACCCTCAACGCCATGCGGCCCGATATTCTGGTGGTGCGCCATCACGCCTCGGGCGCGGTCGCCCTGCTCGCGCGCAAGGTGGATTGCTGCGTGGTCAACGCCGGTGATGGCGCGCATGAGCATCCGACCCAGGCGCTGCTCGATGCGCTCACCATCCGCCGCAACAAGGGCCGGATCGAACGGCTCATCGTCGCGATCTGCGGGGACGTCGCCCATTCGCGGGTGGCGCGCTCGAATATCCTGTTGTTGAACGCGCTCGACGCCCGGGTGCGGGTGATCGCGCCGTCGACGCTGCTGCCGCCGGGGATCGAGCGGCTCGGCGTCGAAGTCTATCGCGACATGCGCGAGGGTTTGCGCGACGCCGACATCGTGATGATGCTGCGCCTGCAGCGTGAGCGCATGAACGGGTCGTTCGTGCCGTCCTCGCAGGAATACTTCGCCTATTTCGGCCTTGACGAGAAGAAGCTCGGCTACGCCAAGCCGGATGCGCTGGTGATGCATCCCGGACCGATGAATTGCGGTGTCGAGATCAGTTCGACCGTCGCCGACGGCGCGCGCTCGCTCATCCGCGAGCAAGTGGAGATGGGGGTGGCGGCGCGCATGGCGGTGCTGGAGGCGCTGTCGCGCAACCTGCCGAATGCCTGAGCGGACGATGTTGGCGCGCGTCCCGTGGCGTAACTAGGTGTAAGTCGATGCTTTCCGACCGGCGACCGATCCTGCTCACCAATGCGCGCATCCTCGACCCCGCCCGCGACCTCGATCTCGTCGGCGATCTGCTGATGGCCGACGGCGTGATCCGCGAGGTCAAGCGCGGCATCGGTGCGGCGGGCGTGCCGGAAGGAACGGAGGTGATCGACTGCCGCGGCAAGGTGGTCGCCCCCGGACTGACCGACATGCGGGCCTTCGTCGGCGAGCCGGGCGCCGAGTACCGCGAGACGCTTGCCTCGGCGAGCCACGCCGCGGCGGCGGGCGGCGTCACCACCATCATCTGTCAGCCCGACACCGACCCGCCCATCGACGACCCGGCCATGGTCGACTTCGTGCAGCGGCGCGCCCGCGATACCGCGATTGTTCGCGTGCATCCGATGGCGGCGTTGACCAAAGCCCTCCAGGGCGAGGAGATGACCGAAATCGGCCTGCTCAAGGCCGCGGGCGCGGTCGCCTTCACCGATGGGGCGAAGAGCGTGACCAATGCGCGGGTGATGCGCCGCGCGCTCACCTACGCGCGGGACTTCGATGCGCTGGTCGCCCACCACACCGAGGACCCCGACCTCGTGGGCGAGGGCGTGATGAACGAGGGCGAATTCGCCGCCCGGCTCGGCCTCATCGGCGTGCCCAAGGCGGCGGAGACGATCATGCTCGAGCGCGACCTGCGGCTGGTTGCGCTCTCGCAGGCGCGCTACCACGCCGCGTCGCTGACCTGCGCGGAATCGCTCGACGTGCTCCTGCGCGGCAAGGAGTTCGGGCCTCGACGTCACCGCGGCCGCTTCGATCAACCATCTCGCGCTCAACGAGATGGATGTCGGCGCCTACCGCACCTTCTGCAAAGTCTCTCCGCCGCTGCGGCCGGAGGCCGACCGCATGGCGCTGGTCGCAGCGCTCGCCTCCGGCCTGATCGACGTGGTGATGTCCGATCACAATCCGCAGGACGTGGAGACCAAGCGCCTGCCCTTCGCCGAGGCTGAGCCGGGCGCGATCGGCATCGAGACCATGCTGACGGCGGCGCTGCGGCTCGTGCATTCCGGCGACATCAAGCTGATGACGCTGCTCAAGGCGATGTCGAGTCGGCCGGCGGAAATTTTAGGGCTGCCCGGCGGCAATCTGCGGCCCGGCAGCCCCGCCGACGTGATCGTCATCGATCTCGAGGTGCCCTGGGTGCTCGACCGCGAGGAACTGAAATCGAAGTGCAAGAACTCGCCCTTCGACGAAGCGCGCCTGCAAGGCCGCGTCCTGCGCACCATCGTCGCCGGCCGCACGGTATATGAGTTTGTGTGAGCGCGTTGGCGCCAAGCAGAAACAATCCTCGTCGATGTGACAACTCGTCCCCCGTCGTTTCATTACCTTTTATTCATCGACCCGAAAGGGTCCTGTAATGCGAACGCAGTCATTTTCAACGCGTCACGGTTCCGTGCTTCCTCGATATGACCCGCGCAATCATCATAGAGGTGTCTTATGAACGGAAAATATTTAGCATCAACAGCCTTTGCGGCTGTCCTGGCGTCGTCTCTGCTCGCCCTGCCTGCTTCGGCTGAGAGCACGAAAAGCGCCCCCAAGCCCGCGGCCACCACCTCGGCGCCTGCCGCCGCATCGACCTCGGCGCCTGTCGCCACGGGCGACGCCAAGTCCGACGCTAGTTCTGATGCGCTGTCGATCATGCGGTATTCGCAAGACGGCAGCAGAGCCATCCGCCAAATTGGCTTGGCCCGGGTTGCGATCTTCAATGGCGACCCGAAGCTCGCCTCCGATCTGATCGCCAAAGCAAAGGCTTCCGTCGCCAAAGCCGAGCAGGAAGCGCCGACCTTCGCGGTTAAGGTGTCAGCCGTAGCGAATGGCAAGGTGGTTGGCACCGAGTCCGAAACCGGTAAAGCCCAGATGGTGCCCGTCGATGGCGATCTGGTGCTCGCCGAGGACTTTGTGCCCACGCCGGAGAAGCGTGCGCGCATCGACAAGGCCAACGAGCATTTCAAGAACGGCAGGGCCAAGGAGGCGCTGGAAGAATTGCGTCTCGGCGACATTTCGGTGATGTACACCCGCGCGTGGATGCCGCTTGCCTCGGCCACCAAGCACCTCGACCAGGCCACCAAGTTTATGGATGACCATAAGTATTACGAGGCCAACCTCGCGCTCAAGGCGATCGGCGACAGCATCACGCTGGATTCCGTGGCCATCAACGAGCCGACAACAAAGACAAAAACAAAGTCGTAAAACGATAAATTCAAAAGCCACATCGGCCACAATCCACCGTGCAAAAGGGCGGCGTCAGCCGCCCTCTTTCTAGACCCTGCGCCAGAACAGATTGGATTATTGCTTAAAGCCATAGTACCGCATAGCAGCTTCGGTTAGCACGCTTGTGGCTACAGCAATTCCCACTTTCCACGTCCCGTCCGCTGCCTTTCCAATATTTTTGGCGATCCATGCTTTCGCTCTCTTTCCAAATGGCTCCGTCTTACTCTCCGGTTCCTCCGAAACAACAATGCGGGACAATTCTTCTGCATCTGACTTCGCGATGCCTGCTACTACTAGCGCCTCAATAAATGCGTTGCCGTCGCCCTCTGATACATTTACTCGGATTATCGCGCTGTCGCCCGTATTTGAAATACTCGTATAATTGCCATGAATAATCTGCTGAGTTATTTGAGTCACTTTCTCTCCGTCTGCTGCGGGCGGCACAGCGACAGGTGGCGGCCCAAGTGTGATTTCAGCCGCCGCAGGCAGTGTCTTTTCAATTTGAATTGTTAATTCAAGCACTCTAGTGCGAACAGCGTTCTGCAATTCGGTCAGCGCAGCCTTTGAAACAATTCCAACAACGCTATTACAGGCGTAATCCTCATATACCTTACCCTGCAGCAATAAGATTAGATTAGAAGCCTCTATCTGTAGCGTTCCGCCGTTTTCCTTATCTCCGGCAACCAAGTCATCAATAGCCGCCACGCTTTGCCTTATCTCGTACTGCGTCCAATGTTTCCCAGCAAATTTTTCAATGAGATACGGCGATCGGAGCATTACTTATTCCAGAGCCAAATGGGCCGGAAAAGGTACCTTTATAGGAAACGCCTATCTTCCGATAACTTGGAACCTCGACATCGTTAGGATATCCTTCTAACTCGTGCTTTACCCACTCTTCGAGCACAACGCTACCAAGTCGAGAAGCGAGAAAACGAAGCTTGAGCAGAATTGGACCAATTTCACGGCCTTCCAACAGAGAAGACTGGATTTCTCGAAGCAGGCTCACAGGTGCACCCGTTCATATGGTACATAATAGCGAATCGCCCGCACCATACAACCATATCGAGCGCCATTTATCGAATTAGTCGCTCGGTTCGCTCTACCGCACCAGCTCCCGCATCGCCTTGTCCAACCCCTCCAGGGTCAACGGATACATGCGTCCGGCCATCAGCTGGCGTCCTACAGATGCTCGCTTTATGCGGCCGCTTCAACCTTGGCGGTGAACGGCACGGCGGCGACTACCGCATCTTCCGCCTGCTCGCAAAAAACAGGATCGGACCTCAACTCGTCGATGGTTCGTGGAATAGGAAAGCTTTCGCCGGTTAGCCTAGACCAATCCTCGGCCGCGAACTCCAAGACTTCAACCGCGTTTTGCATCGCCTCGTCGATCGTGTCCCCAGCCGTGATGACCCCGGGGATGTCAGGAAAAGAGACGCCGTAACAGCTGTCACGATCTTTATGGATCAGCGCAATGTAGTACGGCATCGTATCTCCAATCAGTCTTTCGGCCAGTGCGCTTGTCGGTAGATAGACCGAATTGTACCCCAGGGAATATCCTTACGCGGATGAGGAACCGTTACGACCAATCTTGATATGGGGTGTACGAATTTATGGTGCGATCCCTTCACCGCCACCAATTCGAAGCCGTCCCGCCGCAGCCGCGCGATGATGTCACGGCTGTCCCGCAACATTGAAGGGCCTCCCTCAACTCACCGCCGACGTCCTCACCTCACCAGTTCCCGCATCGCCTTATCCAAGCCCTCCAGGGTCAGCGGGTACATGCGTCCGGCCATGAGCTGGCGCACCATCTTGATCGACTGGGTGTAGCCCCAGTGCTCCTCGGGAAGCGGGTTGAGCCACACGCAGGCGGGATAGGTGCGGGCCACGCGGTCGAGCCACACCTGCCCCGCCTCTTCGTTTATGTGCTCGACCGAGCCGCCCGGCACGACGATCTCATAGGGGCTCATGGAGGCGTCGCCGATGAAGATCACCTTGTAGTCGTGCGGATAGGTGTGCAGCACGTCCCAGGTCGGCGTGGTGTGGTCCCAGCGGCGGCGGTTCTCCTTCCACACCTTCTCGTACAGGCAGTTGTGGAAGTAGAAATATTCGAGATGCTTGAATTCGAGCCGGGCGGCGGAGAACAGCTCCTCGGTGAGCTTGATGTGCCAGTCCATCGAGCCGCCGACGTCGAAGAAGGCGAGCACCCTCACCGCGTTGTGCCGCTCCGGGCGCAGCTTGATGTCGAGATAGCCCTTGTGCGCCGTCTCCTTGATGGTGCCGTCGAGATCGAGTTCCTCCGGCGCGCCGGTGCGGGCGAACTTGCGCAACCTCCGCAGCGCGATCTTGATGTTGCGGGTGCCGAGCTCGACGTCGCCGTCGAGGTCCTTGAACTCGCGCTTGTCCCACACCTTCACCGCGCGGAAATTGCGGTTCTTGTCCTGGCCGATGCGGATGCCTTCCGGATTGTAGCCGTAGGCGCCGTAGGGCGAGGTGCCGCCGGTGCCGATCCATTTCGAGCCGCCGTGATGGGCGCCCTTCTGCTCGGCCAGCCGCTTCATGAACTCCTCGATGAGCTTGTCGAGCCCGCCCATCGCCTCGATCTGCTGCTTCTCCTCCTCGGTGAGATACTTCTCCGCGAGCTTCTTCAGCCACTCGGCGGGGATCTCGACGGTGACCGCCTCGCTCATCAGGTCGAGGCCCTTGAACACATGGCCGAACACGCGGTCGAACTTGTCGAGATTGCGCTCGTCCTTTACCAGCGTCGCGCGCGCGAGGTAGTAGAAGTCCTCGACCCGGCGCGAGGCGAGATCGGCCTCCATCGCCTCCATCAGCGTCAGGTACTCGCGCAGCGTCACCGGCAGGCCGGCGCTTTTGAGCTCATGAAAGAAGGTGACGAACATCCGTTTCTCTCCGGCCGTCGCCCCATGTTTGTAATACGGACGTCGGCACCCGTCGAGCGGATGCCCAAGCGGCCGGCACGAGAGCATTTTCCGGCGAAGTGGAAACCGGTTCGCCGCAGAAAATGCGACCACTCAAGGACAATTAGAGCGAATTCCGATTCCAATGGAACGGAATTCGCTCGAGCGCACGACCCGCGGCGTCGAGCCAAGCGTCGCGCAACGGGCCGACGCGGCGGTATTCGCAGCAGACGCGGAACCCGCCCATCCCTATCCAGTTATTCAGGCACTCGCCCGGGCGCACGCCGCGGCAGAAGCGGAGTGTGACCCGGTGGCCAGTTCCAAACGTGAAATAAGAGCCGATCCGCCCGTGTACGGGTGGTTCAGCGTATTGAAGCGAATATTCGTTCGCTTCGGCGAAGACCGCGTCATGACGGTTGCGGGGGGCGTCACTTTCTTTTCGCTGCTTGCAATTTTTCCAGCGATCGCGGCGCTCGTCTCGATCTACGGCCTGTTCTCCGATCCTTCGCGCCTGACCGGACAAATTCAAACCCTCCATGACGTGTTGCCGAGCGGCGGCATGGAGGTGTTGGGCGACCAGATGAGCCGCGTCGCCTCGCAGGGCCGCAGCGCGCTGGGAACCACGTTTCTCATCAGCCTGGCGATTTCGCTGTGGAGCGCAAACTCCGGCATGAAAGCTTTGTTCGACGCGCTCAACATTGTCTACGACGTGCCCGAGAGACGCAGTTTCATTCGCCTCAATGCCGTAACGCTGACGTTCACGCTCGGAGCGATCGGTTTCATTTTACTTGCACTAGCGGCGCTCGTCGTGTTGCCGGTGGCGGCCAGTTACGTTGGGCTCGGCAGCGAGATCGCGCAGATCCTGAATGTCGGCCGCTGGCCGGTGCTGCTGATCGTGCTCATGTTCGCCCTCGTCTTGATCTATCGCTTCGGCCCTAACCGCGAGCGCGCAAAGTGGCGCTGGATCACCTGGGGCAGCGCAATCGCGGCGCTGCTGTGGCTCGGAGCATCAGCGCTTTTTTCCTGGTACGCGGAAAATTTTGGCAATTTCAATAGGACCTACGGGACGCTTGGCGCCGTCATCGGCTTCATGATGTGGCTGTGGATTTCCGCGATGGTCATCCTCATCGGCGCGGAGCTTGACGCCGAGTTCGAACGCCGGGATCCCTCGTCAAGCAAGCCCTCGGGCGGCGAGACCTCGCCCGAGAGCGTTAGACCTTAGTCTTGCCGACAATTTGACCTCCCAGGTCCGGCGCAAACATCCCGGAGTGCGCGAGATTTCGGTCGCGCGGAACGACGCAGGTCACGCGCGGCATTTCAGCGGCCACGGTTCTGCCCTGATGTTGCCGTGCGGGTGTTTAGAACAGAGTCCAAGGAGAACGCGAATGCGTCGCCGGGCCTGGTCATCCATCATTGCTGCGTGCGCGGGCGTAGTTCTGCTCGGCGCGTCGGGCGAATTCGTTTCGGCTCAGCTCGCGCTCACGCCGCCGGATGCCGTGACTTCGGCGCCGCTGCCGGAGCCCGCCGTGGGCGTCACGATCGAGTGGCGGGTGCGCAACCGTTTCCGCTTGTTTCGCGAGGAACGCGATTTCGATCGTCACGTCGCGGCGCAATTGGGACGCAGCATCCTCGCCGCTGAGCAGACGCTCGCGCTCGAGAGCGACGGCCGTGGATGGGCCCGCGACATGGTTGCGCGGCTCTGCGTTGATTCCGCCGGCAACGTGGTCGAGGAATGCGTACGCGACGGCGTGCGTGAATCCTATCTCGCTCCGGTCGATCATTTGGTTGAGACGCGCCTGGCGGGTCCCATCGACGCGTCGGCTAGCTGCGCCTGGAGCTTCGAGGATGGCGACGGTGAGCCGCGCAGTCTGACCGTCGGCTGTGGCGAACCGATCAATATACGCGTCGTGTACGGTCGGCCGACCATCGCCGTGGTCGACATAACCGCGAACGGCAAGACCACCCGGGCGACGACGGAAATTCTCGTGCGCGATCTCCTGATCGCCGGACTTGGCGACTCGATCGCGTCGGGCGAAGGCAATCCGGATCGGCCGGTCGCCCTGGCCGACGACGGCTTCTGTTTCCGCCAGTTCATCGCCACGGGAGCAAGCGAGTATTTCCGCCCCGGCCGCGCTGGCTATCGGGGCGACAAATCCTGCGGCGGAGGGCAAAGCGCCGAATCCGATCGCGTCGCCTGGGCGCGGCTCGCTGCTCGCTGGATGAGCGCGCCTTGTCACCGCTCACTTTATTCTTATCAACTGCGGGCAGCGCTTGCGCTGGCGGTGGAGAATCCGCGGATCGCGGTGACGTTCATCCCGCTCGCCTGCACCGGCGCGACGATCGAAGCGGGGCTGTTCGGCTCGCAGCGCGCCCGCGAACTTAATTGCGGCGTCAGTGGCGCTTCATCGTGCCCGTCGAGCGTTCCCGCTCAACTCGGACGGCTGCGTGAGCTGGCCGCCCGCGCGCAACGGGCGATGCCCGGCCGAAGCCTCGATCTCGTTTTTCTGACCATCGGCGCCAACGATATTGATTTCTCCGGACTCGTCGCCGACGTGATCATCGAGGCGCGCGCGGAACGATTGCTGTTTCAGCGCGCCGGTATGATCTCGAATGTCGCGGCGGCGCAATCTGCCCTCGACCGCAAGCTCCCCTCCGCCTTCGCCAAATTGCGGCTCGCGCTCGCGCCGCTCGTCGGGGGGCACCTCGATCGGGTCGTCTACACCTCTTACGGCAATCCGACGCTCAGCCCCATAGGAGGCGTCTGTCCGGGCGGCCGCGATGGATTCGATATTCATCCCGCCTTCGGCGTGGACGGGGGGCGCCTGCATCGGGTGACGTCGTTCGTCGAGAACCGGTTTTTCCCCCGGCTCAAGGCGCTTGCGACATGCAGCGGCGGTGCCCTGTGCAACGATCCCATCAATCAGCGCATGACCTTCGTCGACGCCCATCAATTCAGCTTTGGCGAACATGGGTTTTGCGCACGGGCGGCAAGCGACCCTGTTTTCGATCAGGACTGTTTCTCCGCCGAGGGAGCGAGTTTCGCCTCAGGCCCGGTGGAGGGCGCGACAGATCCGCTTCGCTGCAACCATCGAGCAAGCGAGTTCCGCCCCTACGCCTCGCGCGCCCGCTGGATCAGGACCGCCAACGACAGCTACTTCGCGGCGATGACCTTCCCCGAAGGCGTCTCGGCGGCGTTGCAGCCGAGCAATCTGCATGACGCGACTTGGGGCGTGCTGTCGGCGGTCTATGGCGGCGCGATTCATCCAACCGCCGAAGGACACGCTGCCATGGCCGACGCCGCCGCCGCGGCCGCACGCACCGTGCTCAATCTCCAACAACCCTTCAATAATTCGATCGTGGCGACGCCGCTCTCCGAGCCAATCGCGGTAGCGCCGAACCAGGGCGCACCGCGCTGACGCCCCTCACCGCCGCTAGCGGTAAGACGTCCACCTAGCATCGCGGAGGAGCGCGCCGGTTCCGGCGGCATGGCCTATGCCGCGCCGAGCTTCTTCTGCAGGCTGCTCGAAGAGGTGGTGTATTGGAACACCAGCCTCTGGTCGGGATAAATATAGCGATAGGCCTGCTGCGCCATCAGCGCCGCTTCGTGAAAACCGGACAGGATCAACTTCAACTTGCCGGAATAGGTGTTGATGTCACCGATCGCGAACAGCCCAGGAATATTGGTTTCGAACTTCGCGGTATCGACCGGTATCAGGTCGCCCTCCAGCTGGAGGCCCCACCCGGTCACCGGCCCGAGGCGCATAGTCAGCCCGAAGAACGGCAGCAGCGCGTCGCAGGCGATCGTGGCGGTCCCGCCATCGCTCAGTTTGACGGTCGCGCCGGCGAGCATGCCGCCCTCGCCTTGCAGGGCCATCACTTGCCCGATGACGAGATCCATCTCGCCGGCAGCGACGAGCGCCCGCATTTTTTTCACGGTGTCGGGCGCCGCGCGGAACTCGTCGCGCCGGTGCACCAGCGTGACGTGCTCGGCGATCGGCGCCAGATTAATCGTCCAATCGAGCGCGGAGTCGCCGCCGCCGATGATCACGACTCGCTTGCCGCGGAAAGACTCCATCCGGCGCACGGCATAGAACACCGAGGTGCTTTCATATTCCTCGATGCCTTTGATCGGCGGACGTTTCGGTTGGAACGAGCCGCCGCCCGCGGCGATCACCACGACCTTCGCCTCGAAGGGCACACCGCTTGCGGTCACGCAACGGAACAAAGGATCGCCGACCCTCGTAATGCTCGCGATCATCTCGCCGAAATGGAAGGCCGGATGAAACGGTTTGATCTGCGTCATCAAGGCGTCGGTCAGCCCTTGGCCGGTGATCACCGGAATCGCCGGAATGTCATAGATCGGTTTTTCCGGGTAAAGCTCTGCGCACTGGCCTCCCGGCTTGTCCAGCACATCGACAAGATGGGCCCTGATGTCGAGGAGGCCGAGCTCAAATACCGCAAACAGGCCGACCGGGCCTGCCCCTATGATGAGCGCATCGGTCTTGATCAGATCGATCATGCGAGTCCCTGCATTCCAGCGCCTGCGCGCGCGCAGACCCCATCGATTCGGAGCGAAGCGACGGTTTTTAGTGTTTCTTTGTTTCGATGGGTGGCGGCCCGGTTCGGATACTCAACAACTCTTCGGATCATTTAAGCCTGTCGCTCCGGCGTTCGCACCACCAGCCCGTCGAGTTCCTCGCTCACCTTGATCTGACAGGACAGACGCGAGTTCGGCCGAACATCATATCCGAAATCGAGCATATCCTCTTCCATCGCCGCGGGCGGCCCGACTTTCTCGCGCCAAGCCTCGTCGACATACACGTGGCAGGTGGCGCAGGCGCAGGCGCCTCCGCATTCAGCTTCGATACCGGGCACACCGTTCTTGATCGCCGTTTCCATCACCGTTGCGCCCACTTGGGCGTCGACGGTGCGCTCAGTCCCGGCGACATCAATGTATGTGATCTTGACCATGTGGGTAGCGATAAAGAATGGCAGGGATTGGCAATTTTAAGTAAACTCGCCGCCTCTCATTATCTCAATCGCTCTCTTTGTATAGCTGCTGAGCAACCCGCGGCCGGCCGCTTGCGCTTTCCTCAACAGAGGGTTTTTTGTCGCCCAGGTAAGCAAATGGCCCCGGCTTTTGACCGGGGCCACTGTCCGCCGGACGATGTGAGGGGGGGTGGGGGGCTCGTCCAGCTTCCAGGGGTAAAAGTTAGGGCCTCCGTTATCTTTTACAAGGCGGCATCCGCACCCGCTTCACTCTGACGCATCCCGCCAGGGCCTGCCGGGACGCGGCCCATCGCCGGCAAATTCACGAGGATGTAGAAGGACATCTCACCATCGACCGGTTCGGTCGGAACGGCGGAAGCCGGATCGATCAAGCCGTTTTCAAGCAAGGATCCGCCGATCCCCTCTCGCCCAGCGAGGCCTTGGGGCGCTGTCCGTCATCATCTCGTCGCCGCATAGCCGCCGCATTGTCGCCGTCAGGCTGGGAGCGCCGAACCCGGCAGGCCCGGCTTTGCGCGTTAACGATGATTAAAAAGAGGTTACCGAACTGGTTTCCTTGGGGCTGTCAGAACGTTAGGATGCTTGCCTGCGGGGGCAGACGAGCGGCCGTGCCTGCTTGTCTGGGCGTGGCGGCCTTAGTGGCGTGCCCGCAAATCGGTGGACCCCGACAGTCCTCAGGGCCTCAGTCCTGTTTGGCGTAGCATGCGAGGCGACAAGCAATGGCGAACTATCCGAAAAAGGCCAACGACCCGACGGAGGTCGCTCTTTCGGCGATTCAAGAGGCGCTGAATATGCGGACTTCCGAGGAGACGTTCGAAGAACCGCTGCCCCCCGACAATCGCTTCGACCCCCAACCCACCGACGCCGTGCAGGACGAGCCGCACCCGCGGCTTCCCTTCAAGGATGAGCTTCCGCCGTTCCCGGCTCCGCGCAGCCGTGGCGAGGAGGCCTTGCGCCGAGCCGCCAATGACGACCGCGAGACCATCGGGCAGGTGCTGCAGTCCCTCCAACGTCGGCCGACGCGGACGCCCTACATCGTCGCCGCGCTATTCGCCGCCGCTTGGGCGATCTCGGCGCTAGGCGTCGCACTCGGCTACTGGACGGAACTGAAGAGCATGTTCGCGCAGGCGAGCGTCGCCGTACCGCTTGCAGTCGCGCTCTTGTCGGGATTCGCCGCGCCGATCCTGTTCTTCTTTGTGCTCGCGCACATGGTGGCGCGCTCGCAGGAGTTGCGATACGTCGCCCAGGCGATGGCGCGCGCCGCCGTCCGTTTCGTCGAACCGGAATCGATCGCCAATGATTCGATCGTAACCGTTGGCCAGGCGATCCGCCGCGAAGTCGCCGCGATGGGCGACGGGGTCGAGCGAGCGGTCGCCCGCGCTGCGGAGCTCGAAGCGCTGGTCAGCAGCGAGGTCGCCGCGCTCGAACGGGCCTACGACGACAACGAGATGCGCATCCGCGGCCTCATCGACGGCATCGCCCAACAGCGCGAGACGCTGGTCGGCGAAGCCGAACAAGTGCGCAACGCCGTCAGCAATGTACATGTCGACCTGTCGCATGACATTTTCACCGCGAGCGAGATGATCAGCGAACGCGTCAACGAGCTGTCGCAACGGATCACCAATGCGCTCGCCGAAGAGGTGACGCTCAAGACCAATCAGCTCAGCGAAACGATCGTCGAAATCGCCGGCAACATGCAGGAAATGCTGGCGAGCCGTGTCACTCGGATCGCCGACGAATTATCCGAGAAGTCGTTGTCGCTGGTCGAGATGATGGAGACCCGTTCGCGCGAGATCGTCGGAACGGTGCTTGCCCAGTCGGACGCGGTCACCAATACGCTCGTCGACACATCAGGCCGGATCACCGAGACGATCGCGAGCCGTGTCGACGAGGTGAACAACACCCTGAAAACGACCGGCGACTCGATCGTGCTGGACCTTAGCCTGCGCGGCGGCGACATCGTCGCCAAGCTGGAGGAGACCGGTGGACGCGTCACCGAATCCCTGAATGCGCGCGGCGGGGACTATACGCAGGCGCTCACCCAGAACGCGGCCGAATTGGTGGACGCGATCCAGGTGCGTGGCGACGCGACGCGCGAGATGCTGGCCGAACGTCTCGCCGCCTTTGAAGCCATTCTCACCGAAGGGACGGCCGCGCTCACCGATCGGATCGGGGTGCGCAGCGATACCGCTTACGACATGCTGGCTGAACGCCTTGCGACCTTCGAGGACATCCTCGCCAACGGCACGAACGAGCTTGCCGACCGGCTCACCTCGCGCGGCGACGCAGTGCGCGACATGCTGGCCGAACGCCTCGCCGCCTTCGAAGCCACTCTCACCGAAGGGACGGCCGCGCTCACCGATCGGGTCGGGGCGCGCAGCGATGCCGCGTACGGCTTGCTGGCTGAACGCCTTGCGACCTTCGAGGACATCCTCGCCAACGGCACGAACGAGCTTGCCGACCGGCTCACCTCGCGCGGCGACGCAGTGCGCGATATGCTGGCCGAACGCCTGCAGACGCTCGAGGGCATCTTCGCCCATGGCGGCGGCGACTTCGCCGAGCGGATCGACATGCTCTCCGAGCGGCTTAAGGCGTTCGAGGAGATATTCACCAAGGACGGCCGCGAGCTCGCGGAACGGCTTGGACGCGACACGACGACGCTCGGCAGCCTAATCACCCGCCATCTGTCCGAATTCGATCGGACCGTGAAGATCTATGGAGGCGAGCTGGTTGAGCGGATCGATCAGCGCACGCAAGACATTAACGAGACGATGAAGGCTTATGTCGACGGGTTCGACGAGCTGATCGATGCGAAAACAAGCGAGGTCGGGGCGACGCTCGAAAGTCAGTTGGTTCGCTTCGAGGACGCCCTGGATTCGCGCACACATTCGATCGGCGCCACCTGGGCTGCGCGCGTCGCCGAAATGAGCAAGAGCGTCGGCGAGAGCAGTAGGGATGTGGTCGCGACGCTCGACAGGCGCATCAACGAGATCACTGGCATTATCGCTAGCAGCGGCACGAATTTTGTCGAGACAATCGGCGCCAGGCTGGTGGCGCTCGACAGCTCGCTTGGCGCGCATGCGAGCGACATTGCCGACGCCCTTGACGGGCGGATCGCGCGGCTCGAGGACCTGCTGATCAACCGGGCGGAGGCGCTCACAACCGGCATCGAGTCACGCAGCCAAGCGGCCGCCGATCTGTTGTTCGACCGCGCCAATTCCATCACGCGCGACATCGAATCGCGCACCCAAGCCACAGCCGACCTCCTGCTCGGCCGAGCCAACTCCGTCGCCGCCGAAATCGAGACGTCCGCGAAGACTGCAACCGGTAATCTGTTGGATCGCGCCAGTTCTGTCGTCGCCGAGATCGAGACCCGCACGCGAACCGCAGCGGATCACCTGCTTGGAACTGCCAGTTCCGTCGCGACCTCGGCCGATCAGCTCCTCAGCCGCGCCGAGACAGTCGCTGGCGACATCGAAGCGCGCAACAGAGCCGCGGGCGATCAGCTGCTTGCGCGCGCCGAATCGATCGCGAGCGAGATTGAGAACCGCACCAAGGCGGCGGCGGCCCTGGCTATGGAGAACGCCGGTTTGATCGCAAACGATGTCGACGCCCGTGCCAAAGCGGCGACTGATCTTTTGGCCGACCGCGTCGGGGCGGTCATCGCCAGCGTTGAGCAGTCGACCGGGTCGGCAGCAGAAACGCTTGCCGGCCGCGTGACCCAGCTTGCCGCTGAGATCGCGAACCGCAGCGACACCTCGGCGTCGTTGATCACCAGCCGGTTCGACGAATTCGCGCGCGACGTCGAAGTCCGCAGCAATACCGCCGCTTCGTTCCTGACCCAGCGGCTGGACAGCTTCGGCACGGACATGCAGGTCAAGAGCGACAGCGCGGCCGGATTCTTGGCCGAGCGCGCCGAGACCGCGGCGCGCTCCATCGAAGAGCGCAGCCATACGGCGATCGAGTTCTTCGTAACGCGGCTCGACACGGCGACGGACGGGGCAGAGCAACGCAGTCGATCGGCTACCGAAGGACTGGCGGGCCGTCTCGAGCAGCTCTCCGCCGCTGCTGCTACGAGCGCCAGCGGCGCGCAACAAGCGATGGAATCGCTGATCGCTCGGACAACCGCCGCGATCGATGGCAGCGCGGAGGTCTGCGAAACGCGCGCCGGCGATATCGAGACCCTGCTGCGCAGACTCGCGAGCGAGATTGAGAACCGCACCAAGGCGGCGGCGGCCCTGGCCATGGAGAACGCCGGTTTGATCGCAAACGATGTCGACGCCCGTACCAAAACGGCGGCTGATCTTTTGGCCGACCGCGTCGGGGCGGTCATCGCCAGCGTTGAGCAGTCGACCGGGTCGGCAGCAGAAACGCTTGCCGGCCGCGTGACCCAGCTTGCCGCTGAGATCGCGAACCGCAGCGACACCTCGGCGTCGTTGATCACCAGCCGGTTCGACGAATTCGCGCGCGACGTCGAAGTCCGCAGCAATACCGCCGCTTCGTTCCTGACCCAGCGGCTAGACAGCTTCGGCACGGACATGCAGGTCAAGAGCGACAGCGCGGCCGGATTCTTGGCCGAGCGCGCCGAGACCGCGGCGCGCTCCATCGAAGAGCGCAGCCATACGGCGATCGAGTTCTTCGTAACGCGGCTTGACACGGCGACGGACGAGGCAGAGCAACGCAGTCGATCGGCTACCGAAGCGCTAGCGGGCCGTCTCGAGCAGCTCTCCGCCGCTGCTGCTACGAGCGCCAGCGGCGCGCAACAAGCGATGGAATCGCTGATCGCTCGGACAACCGCCGCGATCGATGGCAGCGCGGAGGTCTGCGAAACGCGCGCCGGCGATATCGAGACCCTGCTGGGCAGACTGTTGTCGGATCTCGGCGGCACGCTCAAGCGCGACGCCGCCGAACTGCAGCAGCTGCTGACCACGGCATCCGCGGAGGTGAGCGGAGCGCTCAAGCAGGACGTGGCCGAAGCCGAGCGCGCGCTTGGCGAGTTCGGGTCGAGTCTGCGCATGACGTTCAAACAAGATGCGGCCGAGGCCGAGCAACTGCTTGGCGTGGTGGTCGGCCGCCTGAGCGGCACGATGAAGCAGGAAGCGGTCGACGTCGAGCGGCTGCTGGCGACGATTTCTTCCGGACTGCGTGAGGGGATCAAGCAGGACACAGCCGCGGTGAAGAACATGCTGACCACGCTCTCCACCAGCGTCGGCGACACGCTGAAGCGGGACGCGGCGGAGGTCGAGCGCACGCTGACCACCCTCTCCTCGGGCATGAGCGGCACGCTCCGACAGGACACGGCGGAGGTCGAGCGCATGCTGACCGCCCTCTCCTCGGGCATGAGCGGCACGCTCAAGCAGGATGCGGCCGAGGTCGAGCGCATGCTCACCACTTTCGGGGGCATGAGCGACACGCTCAAGCAGGATGCGGCCGAGGTCGAGCGCATGCTGAACGCCGCTTCCTCCGATATGGGCAGCGCGCTCAAGCAGAATTCCGCCGATGTCGAACGCTTGCTGGCCGCCATGTCCGCGGGAATGAGCAGCATGATCAAGAAAGACGCGGCGGAGGTCGAGCGGACGTTCGCGGAACTTTCTACGCGGATGAACGAGACGCTTCGACACGACGCGGCGCAGATCGAGCGAATGCTCGAAACCCTGTTCACCGCGATGAGCGGATCGCTTAAGCACGATGCGGCGGAGGTCGAACGGCTCATCACCTCCGTGTCGTCCGGCATGAGCAATCTGCTCAAGGAGGATGCCGCCGAGGCGAATCGCGTGCTCAGCGCCCTGTCCGCCCATATGAGCGAAATGTTGAAGCACGACACCACCGCGCTCGAACAGACGCTTGCGGCGGCCGCGGCGAACGCCAGCGGCTCGGTCAGGCAGAACGCGACCGACGTCGAGCAGAGCTTGCGCGAACTCAGCGCGGACGTCGCCCGCAATTTCGTCGGCAAGGCCGATGAGATCGTGGCCGCGGTCGAGAATCGATGCGCTGACCTCAATCGGATTCTCGACGAGAAGAGCAACAGCCTGATCAATGCGCTCACCGTCAAGGGAAGCGAATTCACCGATGGCATGACGCGAATCACCGACGAGGCGGTGAAATCGATCGAGACGAAGGGTTTCGCCTTCACTCAGACGATGGTGGACAACAGCAATGAACTCACGCGCCTGATCACCGAGGCGAGCGTGACGGCGACCGGCGCCGTCACTCGCAACCTCAAAGAGCTGCAGGACACGTCGCGCAGTTCTATCGGCGAATCTGCCGCCGCCCTGACCAAGCGCATGCAGGACTGGCAGGAGACGACGAGAACGACGGTCGCGCAGTCCTCCGCCAATCTGACGCAGACTCTGCACGAACTGCACGAGACGGTGCGCGCCTCCGCCGACCAGGCGATCGCCACCCTCACTCAGAAGGCGCAGGAACTGCAAGAGACCACGCACACTTCGGTCACGCAATCGACCGCGTTGCTCACGCAGAAGGTGCATGAGCTACGTGACACGGCGCATACGGCCGTTACGCACTCTACCGCCGATCTGTCGCAGCGGACGCACGAGCTGCAGCAGGTCACCCGACAGATGGTGGAGGAATCGGTCACGGCGATCACGCAGCGGATGGAAGAGCTGCAACAATCGACGCAAGGCGCGGTCGAGCAGTCGAAGCAGACCGGGATCGCGGCCGTCGCCGAGATTCTCGAGACGCACGGAATGCTGCGCTCCGACACGACCGCTTTGTTTGAGCGGCTGCGTGAGGCGAACGAGCTTATCCGAGAGGTTCTGAGCGGCGCGCAGGATAATCTCTTCGCGATCGAGCAAACCCTGTCTTCGCGCTTCAATCAGTTCCTCGAGTCGATGAACCTGCTGCTGTCGCGCACGAGCTCGACGACGGACAAGGTCTCGGATGGCCTCGGGTCTTTCCAGGACATCACCGGCAAGGTGCTGAGTGAGCTCGGCGACGTCGCGATGCAGTTCGACCGTCATGGCCGTTTGCTCTCCGCCATGCTGGAACTGGTCGAAGGAACCAGCCGGCGTACCGAAGAAGCCGTAACCGAGCGGCAGCAGGAGCTCGACAACGCGGTCACCGCGCTCGATACCCGCACCGAGGCCATCGATCTGCGCCTGAAGCAGTTCTCCGGGCTGCTCGAGGAGTCGCTCGTCGCGGCGGAAGCCCGCGCGAACGACATCGTGCGCCTCGTGGCGGAGGTCAGCGCGCAGGGCGCCGACGTCATCGCCGATCACCATCAGCGGATCCGCGCCGCGTCCGACGAGGAGCGGCAACGCACGATGGAGACGCTGCACGGGGTCTATGAGCAGGCGTCGAACGAGACTCACGCGCTGTTCCAGCAAACCGCGAGCGAAGCAGAGGCCATGCTGCAGAGCGCGACCGATCGCTTCTCCGACGTATTGCAATCGGTGCGGCAGATGTCCGCCGCAATGCAGCGCGACCTGGAAGGCGCGCGCGAAGAGCTGCGCCGCGGCATTTTCCAGCTGCCGCAGGAGACCACCGACATCGTCGGCGAGTTACGGCGGGTGATCGTCGATCAGATCGAGGCGTTGGCGGAACTGAACCAGATCGTCGCCCGCCACGGCCGCAACATCGACGCCACGACGACCGAGCCGGCGCGGCGCATCTATCGCGAAGAACCCTTGCTCGCGAGCGTCAGCGGAGGACGGCATGAGGCCCCGCCGCCGCGGCAAATGCCGCCGGTGGAGCACCTCGAGCCTCCCGCCGCGCCGCCGCCGCCCCACCGCGCCGAAGCGCTTGCGCCGGAGAACGACAAGACCCGCGGCGGCTGGTTGTCCGACCTGTTGAGCCGCGCCTCTCGCGACAATGACGAGGAACCGGAGCCGGAGGAACAGCCGGCGCGTGGGGATGGGCATACGGATGAGCGTTTGGTGCGTCATACGATCGAGTCGCTCGATTCGCTCTCGGTCGACATCTCCCATATGATCGATCACGATGCCGCCGCCGAGCTGTGGGACAGGTACAATCGCGGCGAACACAATGTCTTTACCCGGCAGCTCTACACCATTCAGGGTCAGAAGACCTTCGAGGAAATCCGCAGGCGGTATCACGCCGACCGCGATTTCAAGGATACCGTCGATCGCTATATCGATGAATTCGAGCAGCTGCTCGAACAGGTCTCACGCAATGATCGCGGGCGGGCCGTCGCCAGCACCTACCTCACTTCGGAAACGGGCAAGGTGTACACGATGCTCGCCCATGCAGCGGGCCGGCTCGGATAGCGACGGCAGGAAACCCGATAACTTGCGATGGGGCGCGCCAGCATGGCGCGCCCTTTTTCGTTGGCGCGAAGTCGGGCGGTTAACGTCGTCGCAAATACCGGCCGCCCGCCGGCCGCGCCGGCGCGCCGCCGAACAAGAGCCTGCTCGGATTCTGGTCGATATTCTTGACCGTCTCCTCGAGGGTCAGGATCGCCCGCCGGCCGTCAACCGCGAGCTTTTCCCATTCGCGCAGGCCCGAATTACTGAACCGCGCCAGGCCGGTCGACACTTCGGAGACGTTCTTGTCGAGATTGTCGGCGAGCGAACGCACCGAACGCGCGGCTTCGGCGATATCGTTTAGCTTCGCGTCCGCTCCGCTGACCACGCCGTCGGCGTTGGCGATGATGCGCTCGATGCGGTCCGCATTGTTCGCGAGCGTCCCGGTGAACACTTCCAAGTTCTTGAGCGAAGTGCGCACGGAGGTTTCGTTCTCGGTTACGACCGTATCCAGCCGCCGCAGCACGCTGCGGGCCGCCGAACTCAGGTCCTGGGTTGAGGCGAGATCAGCGTGCAAGATCGGCGGATCGAGCACCGGCGAGGTCGCCGAGCCGCCGCGCAGCGCGATGGTGGCGAAGCCGGTCAAGCCCTGAAATTCCAGGCCGACGCCGGTGTCCTGGCGCAACACGACATCCTTATCGACGTAGATGACGGCGATCACCTGGCGCGGGGCGTCAGGATCGATCCGCAAGCTCGCCACCTCGCCCACCCGCAGTCCATTGAACAGCACCCAGCCGCCCGGCTTCAGTCCCGAGACCGTGCCGTCGAACACGACTTCGTAACGCTTGCGCTCGGGCCCGCTGCTCGGGGAGTTGAACCAGTAGACGAAACCGAAACCGCCGGCGATCACCGCCAGCGCGAACAGGCCCACCAGGATGTAGTTCGCTCTTGTTTCCATGCGCCTGGTCCCCTCGCCTCAGGCTATCCGGGCTGCGCCGTTTGCGCGCGAACGCTTGCCGCGGAAATACGCCTTCACCCAGGGATGGTCGGATGCGAGCATGGCCGCCATCGGCCCGGCGGTTATCACCTTGCAATCCGCCAACACGGCGATCCGGTCGCAGACCGAATGCAGGCTATCGAGATCGTGGGTTACCATGAAAACGGTTAATCCCAAAGTCTGTTGTAACGTCTTGATCAGAAGGTCGAATTCGCCTGCGCCGATGGGGTCGAGTCCGGAGGTCGGTTCGTCCAGAAACACGATCTCCGGGTCGAGCGCCAAGGCTCGCGCGAGCGCGACGCGTTTGATCATGCCACCAGATAATTCCGCCGGATATTTGTCGCCGACATCGGGCGTCAGCCCGACCATTTCGAGCTTGGCGGCCGCAATTTCGTCCATCAGCCGGCGCGACAGGCGCAGATGCTCGCGCATCGGGAACTGCACGTTCTGGCGCACGGTCAGCGAGGAGAACAACGCGCCCTGTTGAAACAGCACGCCCCAGCGCCGTTCGAGCGCGCGGCGGGCATCCTCGCTCAGCCCGTCGAGGTCGATCCCGAACACGGCCACCCGTCCGGCGCGGCGCGGCAACAGGCCGATGATCGTGCGCATCAGCACCGACTTGCCGACGCCGGAGGCGCCGACGAAGCCGAGGATCTCGCCCCGCAATACATCAAGTGAGACGCCGTCGAGCACAATCGCCTCGCCGAAGCCGACGATGAGGTCGCGGACCTTGATCACCGCTTCGTTGCCCGCCGCCGCCATGCTCACATTCCAACCGCGCCGAAGAACACGGCGAACAGCCCGTCGAGCACGACGACGAGGAAAATCGATTTTACCACCGAAGCCGTCGTGTGCAGCCCGAGCGATTCGGCGCTCCCTTCCACGCTCAGCCCTTCGACGCAGGCGACAATTCCGATCGTGAGCGCGATGAACGGCGCTTTCACGATGCCGACGACGAAATCATCGACCGAGATCGCGTCGCGCAGCCGAGACAGAAAGATTTCCGGGCTCATGCCCGCTGTAAGCCAGCAAACCAGAAACGCCCCGAACAGCGCCGTTATAGCCCCGATGAAAGCGAGCGCCGGCAGCGCAACCACCAGCGCGACGACACGCGGCAGGATCAGGATTTCCATCGGGTCGAACCCCATGGTGCGCAGCGCGTCGATCTCCTCGCGCATTTTCATCGAACCGAGTTCGGCGGTGTAGGAGCTGGCGGAGCGCCCAGCGACCATCATCGACACCATGACCACGCCCAGCTCCCGCAACACCAAAATGCCGACCATGTCGATCACATAGATTTCGATGCCGAAGCGGCGGAAATGGAATAGGCCTTGCTGCGCGATGATCCCGCCGAGCAGCAAGGTGATCAAAAAGATGATCGGCACTGCGCGAAGGCCGACGCGGTCGAGATGATGGATCATCGAGGTGAAGCGGAACGTCCATGGCCGCATCAGGCACCGCGCGCCGGCGATGGAGACGGCTCCCAGCATCTGGATGATCTGGAGAAGATCGTAGCCCAGCGCCAGCGCGCCGCGCCGGAACGCGCTCAATAAAGTCGCGAACATGGGGCTGCGGGCCGATGACGCTTCGGCACGATTGACGTGTTGCGCCTCGGCGATGAGTTCGCGGTAGCGCTCGGGCAGATCGACCACTTTGGTCTCGCGTCCGACCGCCGCAAATCCGCGCACCAGCCGTTCCAGCAGCCAAGCGCCGAAGGTATCGAGCCGCTCCACCCGGCCCATATCGATATTGACGGCGGTCGCTTGCAGCGAGCGTTGGATCGCACCTTCGACGAGCCGCTCAAGATCGTTGGCGTGATCGGCGGTCCATGCGCCGCCGGCGGCGAGCGCAAGCCGCCCGTCTTTCACGCTGACTTCCAACAAGGAGCTGTCCACCGCGCCCTTTCCCTCCTGCCGCCATCGGCCTTGCGCCGCGTAGAAGGCCTCAGCCGGATACTTGACTCGGGCGCGACGGCCTGTCGAGGTCGTCCCGTCCCGTCCACCTCATCGCCGCGCCGATGCCGATCCGCCTGTCCGTCACCGCCGAGCGCTGGCCGATTGCCGGCTCGTTCACGATCAGCCGCGGCGCCAAGACCGAAGCGGAGGTCGTCGTGGCGACGCTTGCCGACGGCGACCACATTGGGCGCGGCGAGTGCGTGCCCTATGCCCGCTATGGAGAAACGGTTGACGGGGTGATTGCGGCAATCGCGAGGCTTGCGCCGAACCTCGCGGGTGGGCTCGACCGCAACGATCTCGCCGCATCGCTCCCGGCGGGAGCCGCGCGCAACGCGCTTGATTGCGCGTTATGGGACATCGCGGCCAAGCGCAGCGGCACCCCCGCCCATGCATTGGCCGGCCTGCCGCCACCAGGTCCGCTGGTGACCGCCTATACGATTTCGCTCGCAACCCCGGAGGCGATGGCCGACGCCGCAGCGGCGGCCTCGGCGCGTCCCTTGCTCAAAGTGAAGCTGGGCGCGCCGGGCGACCCCGCGCGCATCGCCGCCGTCCGCAAGGCTGCGCCAAACAGCGAGCTCATCGTCGACGCCAACGAAGGCTGGAACGCGGCCAATCTGATGGACAATTTCGCCGCATGCGCAGAGGCCGGCGTCCACCTCGTCGAGCAGCCGCTTCCCGCCCGCGACGACGCAGCGCTTGCCTCCATTCCGCACGTAGTCCCGATTTGCGCCGATGAAAGCGTGCATGATCGCGCTTCGCTCGCGGACCTGCGCGGACGCTACGATACGGTCAACATCAAACTCGACAAGGCCGGCGGGCTGACCGAAGCGCTTGCGGTCGCTGCGGCGGCGCGCTCGCTGGGCTTCGACATCATGGTCGGCTGCATGGTCTCCACCTCGCTCGCCATCGCGCCCGCGCTTCTGGTCGCCCAACGCGCGCGCTATGTCGACCTCGACGGCCCGCTCCTGCTCGCGCGCGACCGCCCGGATGGCCTGCGTTTCGATGGCAGCATCGTGCATCCCGCTTCGCCAGCGCTGTGGGGCTGAGGCAAAGCCGCTCGGCGCGCCGCCTCCAGGCATTGCCCTCGCTAGAGCGAATTCCGTTCCGGTGGAATCGGAATTCGCTCTCATTATCCTTTAATGGTCGCATTTTCTGCGGCGAACCGGTTCCCACCCCGGATCAAGTCCGGGGCAGGCTTCGCCGGAAAATGCTCTAGACGCGGCCCAGCCGCCGCGCGACCGCGATGATCGCCGCGCCGGCAAGCGCCGAAGCGGCCATTGCGAGGTAGGCGTAGGCGCCGAACTGCCCGACCAGCACGCCCGCCAGCCCCATCTCCGCCGCAAACACGACCGCGACGACGGTGGAGTAATCGCCTTGCGCGGTTGCCCCTTGTCGCTCGGCGGCAAAGCCGGCGAGGAAATGCATCGCACCGAGATGCGTCGCGCCGAACGACAATCCGTGCAGACATTGCAGCATCGGCAAGAACAACGCTGGGGGATCGAACGCCATCGCCGTCCAACGCAGGATTGCGCCGATCGCTCCTAGTCCGATCAAGTCGATCGGACGCAGCCAGGTCATGACCCGGCGGGAAACCGCGAACAACCCGATCTCGGCCACGACGCCAATTGCCCACAGCGCGCCGATGGCGGGGCCATCGAGGCCCTTCGCCTCCCATTGCAGGCTCGCGAAGCCGTACAGCACCGCGTGGCTTGCCTGAATGAGGCTGGTCGCCGCGACCACGGCGACGAAGACCGGCGATCGCCACAACGAAAGCGCGCTCTGATTCGACGCGGCAGGGTCGCGGCTGACCGGCGCGAGCGGCATAAGCATGGAGGCGCTCAGCGCGGTTGCCGCAATCGTCGCGACCAAGGCCCAGATCACGTGGCTCGCGCCAACACGTTCAAGCACATACCCGCCGCCGAGATTGGCGGCGATGAAGGTGACCGAACCCCACAGCCGCACCGGACCGTAAGCGCGCTCGCGCACGGCGAGTCCGCGCAGCGCATAGGCGTCGGCGAGCGGCATAACCAGGGCCTGCGGCAGCGCGGAGATCGCAAAAGTGACAATGATCGCGGCAAAGCCGTCGCTCAGCGCAACCGCCACGAATGTGATGCAGGCCGCCCAGGCGGCGCCGACCAGCGGTCCTTTCGCCCAGCCGCGGCGATCGATGATCCGCATCGCCCCAGGCACAATGACCGGCCGCGCCACCATGGCTGTCGCGAGCACAAGGCCGATTTCCTGAGCATTGAGGCCTTTCGCCTGGAGCCACACCGGCAGGTACGGTATTTGAATGCCGGCAAACGCAAAGATCGCCGCATAGAGCAGCGCCATGCGCAGAGCGAAGCCATCATCGCGCGGGCTCGGTCGGCGAAACGCCATGGGACGGATTGCGCGTTTTGTGTCGCCGTTATTGTCGCGGCCACGAGCAGCGGGACGCAGGCGACCGGGAAGAAGCCGAAGTGATGGGAGAAACGTATAAGCCCTACGATACGAGCCGGGCAAACAGATCGGCGTCCACATTGCCGCCGGACAGAACCGCGACGGCGATCCTTCCCTCGACATTGACCTTGCCGGAGAGCAGCGCGGCCAGCGCAACGGCGCCGCCCGGCTCGACCACGAGCTTGAGCTCATGGAAGGCAAAGGCGACCGCGCGGGCGACCTCGGCTTCGCTTGCCACGACGCCCTGCCCGACCAGCGTGCGGTTGATCTCGAAAGTAAGCATTCCGGGCGAGGGCGACATCAGCGCATCGCAAATCGATCCCGTGACCTGCGCGTTGCGCTCGCGCTGGCCGCTGCGGAACGAACGCGCGTGATCGTCGAAACCGGCCGGCTCCGCCGTATAGATCTGCGCCGACGGCTCGTGCGCCTTCACCGCGAGCGCGACGCCCGCGGTCAACCCGCCACCCGAGGCATTGACGATCACGACGTCGGGCGAAAGCCCGAGCGCCGCCAAATCCTCGACGATTTCGCGGCCTGCGGTCCCCTGCCCGGCGATGATCATCGGATCGTCATAGGGCGGCACGATCTCGGCGCGCCGCTGAGCGGCGATCTCGTGGGCGATCGCTTCGCGGTCCCCATGCTCCCGGTCGCACAACACGATTTCCGCGCCGAGCGCGGCGGTGCGCGCGAGCTTGCTCGCCGGCGCATCGCGCGGCATCACGATCACCGCCGGCATGTGGAGAAGCGCAGCCGCCGCGGCGACCCCCTGGGCGTGATTGCCCGACGAATAGGCGACGACGCCACAGGCGCGCCGCGCCGGAGCGATGGTGCTGAGCTTGTTGTAGGCGCCGCGGAACTTGAACGAGCCGGTCCGCTGCAACATCTCGGCCTTGAGAAACACCTGGCCGCCGGTCAATTCGTCGAGCACGCCGGAAGAGACGAGCGGTGTGCGGGTGGCGATGCCGGCGAGCCGTTCGGCAGCCTTGTCCACGTCGGCCGCGGTCGGCAGCACGGGCGCGCGTCCGGCGGAGTCGGATGTGGTCATGCGCGAAGCCTAGACTCGCGAGGCGCGGCTCTGCAAGGGCTGCACTTTGGTGTAAACCGGTCATGGGCCAGTCCATTGGGGTGGCAGAATGACCGAGCTCGACATCTACCGGCGGCAAAATTTCGGCAACAGCAGCGGATTCGGCCGACGGCCGGCGCTGCTCATCATCGATTTCCAGGTCGGCTTTGCCGACCCGGCTCATTTGGGCGGCGGCAATATCAAAGAGGCAATCGCGCGCACGACCGGGCTGCTCGAACGGTTCCGCGTCTGGCGCCTGCCAATCGCCTTCACCCGCACCGTCTACGCCGAGGACGGCTCCGACGCCGGTGTCTTTTGCTTAAAGGCGCCCGGCCTGCGCACGCTGACCGAGGACGCGCCGATCAGCCAGATCGTGCCGGAGTTGGCACCCCGGCCCGGCGAGCACGTCATGCGCAAGACTCAGCCCTCCGCTTTCTTCGGCACCGACTGCGCGCCTTGGTTGGCCTTCCGGGGCGCCGACACGGTCGTGGTTACGGGTTGCACCACCTCGGGCTGCGTGCGCGCATCGGTCATCGATTCGATGAGCAACAATTTCCGCACCGTCGTCGTCCGCGATTGCGTCGGTGACCGCGCGCTCGGCCCCCACGAGGCCAATCTCTTCGACATGGCGCAGAAATACGCCGACGTCATGGACCGCGACGAAACCCTCGCCGTCCTCGACAAGCTAGTCACCGCCTGATCAGGCCGCCTCGGAACGCTCCTCTGCAAGCCGGCGGAACCGCACCAGGGTGTAGACACCGAACGGCTTGACCGGACGACGCTCGATCAGCTCCGCGCCGCCGTGATTGCGCGCCCAGGCGGCGAGCCGGGCGAACGGGAACTCCGGGCGCAGCCCGAGCGCCCGCGCCGGTTGCGCGCACCAGCGCTCGATCGCAGCGGTGACGCCGGTCTCCGAGTAAAGATGATTCACCAGGATGATTTCACCGCCTGGCCGCACCACCCGCGCGCATTCGGTCAGCACGCGTTCGGCGTCGGCCACCAATGTGATGACGAATTGCGCTACGACGCAGTCGAAGACGCCGTCGGGAAAGGCGAGGTTCTCCGCATCCATCACCATGACCGATTTCACGTGGGGGTATTGCCCGCCGGCGAGCCGCGCCCGCGCCTTGGCGACCATCGGCTCCGACAAATCGATTCCGATGATCTCCGTCGTGTGGTCGTAGTCGGAAAAGGACAGGCCGGTGCCGACCCCGACTTCGAGGATACGCCCGCCGACCGCGCGGGCGGCAGTGGCGGCGGCGTGCCGGCCGGTCTCGAAGATCGGTCCGCAGATTGCGTCATAGAGAGGCGCCCAGCGCGCATAGGCCTTCTCGATCACGTGACGGTCGGGATCGGACAATTCGCGCAGACGCACAAGCTTTGCCATGCGGATACTCCGGGCTTCGTCAGTTCAAGCTAATTGAAGGGGAAATCGCGTGGCGCGAATCACGCAGCCTGGGCGGCGACGGCCGCCGGCTCACGCTCATCGAGCCGTTCGGCGCGCGTCCAGGTGATGATTTCGAACTGTCCGTCATGGTGCTCGGCGATGGCGGTGCAGCTCTCGACCCAATCGCCGCAATTGACGTAATGCACGCCGAAGGAGTGATGCATCGTGGCATGGTGAATATGGCCGCAGATCACGCCATCGACGCCGTGACGCTCCGCTTCCGTCGCCAGCGTCCGCTCGAAGTCGCCGATGTAATTGACCGCATTCTTCACCTTGAACTTCGCCCATTTCGACAGTGACCAGTAGCCGAAACCGAGACGGCGCCGGATGCTGTTGAACAGGCGATTGACCGTAATGGAAAAGTCATAAGCCTTGTCGCCGAGCAAGGCAAGCCAGCGGGCCTGGGTGACGACCAGATCGAAATTGTCCCCGTGAATGACGAGATAACGATGTCCGGTCGGCGAGGCATGGATGGCGTGCTCGGCGACTTCAATGCCGCCGAAATGAGTGCCGTAATAGCCGCGCAGGAACTCGTCGTGATTGCCGGGCACGTATACGATGCGCGCCCCCTTGCGGCTCTTGCGCAATAGTTTTTGCACGACGTCATTATGCGGCTGCGGCCAATACCAGGTCGACTTGAGATGCCATCCGTCGACGATGTCGCCGACGAGATAGATCGTTTCCGCGTCGTGCCAACGCAGAAAATCAAGCAGCCGATCGGCCTGGCATCCGCGCGTGCCGAGATGCACGTCGGAGATGAAAAGCGTCCGGAACTTCCGCAGTCCGGTTTCCACCGTTGCGCTTGCCCCCGTTGAGTCTTCGGTCTGTGTCTGGCAGAGTCCTGTTGCGATTACATGACGGCGCCTTGCGTCGCATGCGGCACGCCAATTCAACGTGACCATTGTCATTGCGCCGTCACACCGGCGTTGTACTCGCGCCGTTGATGACCCTGATGATTCTCGCTGCTCTATTCTGCGGCTTAGCCATCCTCTTTCACGTTCTCAGCATCGTTGCGGCCGCGATTCGCTGTAAGGCGCGCTCGGACGCGCTGCCGGCGCCGATCGATGCGCCGCCGGTGACGATCATTCGTCCGGTGTGCGGCGTCGAGAATCACATCACCGAAACGTTGCAGTCGACCTTCAAGCTCGATTATCCCGACTATGAGACGATCTTCTGCGCCGCTTCGGCGAAGGACCCGATCGTGCCCATCGTCGAGGAGCTGCTCCGCAAACACCCGCGCGCCCGCGCGCGTCTGCTGGTCGGCGACGAGCGAATCAGCACCAACCCCAAACTCAACAATTGCGTCAAAGGCTGGAGAGCGGCCACCCACGATTGGATCATCATCGCCGATAGCAATGTTCTGATGCCTCCCGACTACATTCAGCGGCTGTTCGCGCCATGGACGGAGAAGACCGGGCTGGTTTGCGCGCCGCCGATCGGCGGACGGCCGGAGGGCTTCTGGGCCGAACTCGAATGCGCATTCCTCAACACGTATCAGGCGCGCGCGCAGTATTTCGCCGATACGGTGGGATTAGGCTTCGCGCAGGGCAAGACGATGTTCTGGCGTCGCGCCGTGCTCGAACAGGCGGGCGGGATTCGCGTGCTCGCGGCGGACCTCGCCGAGGACGCCGCGTCCACCAAGGTGGTGCGCGCGGCGGGTCGCAAGGTGCAACTGGTCGATCGGCCATTCGTGCAGCCGCTCGGCTATCGTAGCGCGCTCGACGTGTGGCGGCGGCAATCGCGCTGGTCGCGGCTGCGACGCGCCTGCTTTCCGCATTTCTTTCTGCCGGAAATCGCCACCGGCGGAATCTTTCCGATGATCGCCCTTGCTGTGTTCGTCCAGGGGATGGACTGGCCCGCAACTCCCTTCGTTCTTGCGCTCGGGCTTGCGTGGTACGGCGGCGAGGTCGCGCTCGCGCGGGTGGCCGGATGGCATCTGTCGCCGCTTTATCCGGTGCAGGCGCTGTTGCGCGACCTGCTGCTGCCCATCCTGTGGATCGACGGGCTGTTCGGTTCGAAGTTCAATTGGCGCGGCAACGCGATGAGCGTCGCCGTCGACAGTCAGACGGCGTAACGCGACGCTGCCGCCGTCACGGCTCACGCGCCTCCAGCACCGCCTGCAGCGAAATGCGCGACCAGGGCGCGATTCGGCTTTGGAACGCCGCATAGGAATCGCGCACCTTGCGCGCCATGTCGCCGCGCCGTCCGACTTCGGCGAGGATATCGGCCGCCTGCTGGCGCGCCGCAGTCATGATTTCCCCGGGGAAAGTCTTGAGTCGAACATTGTGGCGTTCGACCAGCGCGGCGAGCGCTTCGGCGTTGAGCCGCTCCATTTCGGCGAGCGCGAACGCGGCTTCCGCCGCGCCGGCGTGGGCAATAATCGCCTTCAATTCGGAATCGAGCGCGCTCCACGCCGTCAACGCGACGATGCATTCGCCGGTCCCGTTCGGCTTGTTGAAGCCAGGGCCGTAGTAGAGCGGCGCGACTCGATATAGCCCGAGCGCGATGTCGGTGCCTGGTCCGACAAACTCGGCGCCGTCGAGCACACCTGATTGCAGACTGGTCAGGATTTCTCCAGGCGAGGTCGTTTGCGGCGTTGCCCCAAGGCGGCGGTATACCTCGCCGCCGAGTCCAAGGGAGCGAATCTTGAGACCCCTCAAATCAGCGAGGCCATCGAGTTCCTGCCGGAACCAGCCGCCCATGCAGACCCCGGTGTTACCGCCCATGAAAGGCTTCACCCCGAACGGCGCATAAAGCTCATCCCACAGCGCCTGACCGCCTCCAGCCTCGACCCAGGCGACATGCTCGATCGGCGTCAGCCCGAATGGAACCGTGGTGTAGAACGCGGCTGCGGGCTGCTTCCCCTGCCAGTAGAAAGCGGCGGTGTGGCCCATTTCGGCGACGCCGCCGCCAACGGCGTCAAGCACCTCGAAGGCCGGCACCACCTCGCCCGCGGCATGCACGGTGATTTGCAGCCGCCCACCCGACAGCGCCGCGATGCGCTCGGCGATCCGCTCGGCCGACATGCCCGGCCCGGGCAGCCGCTTCGGCCAGGAGGTAACCATGCGCCAGCGCCGCGTCTGCGCGCGCGCGACGGACGGCGCGGCCAGCGCGGCAAGACCACCGCCGGCTGCCGATCGAAACATGCGTCGGCGAGTAATTCCTGGATTGCCGAGTCCGCTTACGCGGCCTTCGCCTCCCCCCTTGAGGGGGAGGTCGGATCGCGCAGCGATCCGGGAGGGGGGTGCTTGCTTGCGTAGATACCCCCCTCCCCAACCCTCCCCCTCAAGGGGGGAGGGAGGAAGGGCTATCGCCTGCGAATGATCGACTGTAAAGAGGATCCGGCCATCTTTGTCGAACACTGCTTGCTCCTGTTCGCGCAGCACTCACCACCAGGCATGCAGATGGTGGACCGGGCCATGGCCCGACCCGATCGCGAGGCGGCCGGCCGCGGCGATCGCTCGGCTAATGAAATCCTTGGCGGCCCCAACCGCGTCGGTAAGCGCGGCGCCCTTGGCAAGCCCCGCGGCGATCGCCGCGGATAGCGTGCAACCGGAACCGTGGGTATTTTCGGTGGCGATGCGGCTCGCCGCAAAGCGCGCAACGCCTGCCCGCTCGACCAGAAGATCGACGCACTCCGCCCCGGAGCCATGGCCACCCTTGATCAGCACCGCCTGAGCGCCGAGCGCGAGCAGCCGGTCCGCCTGCGCATGCATCTCCGCCTCGTTCGTGGCGACCCCAGTGTCAAGCAGCGCCGCCGCCTCGGGCAGATTGGGGGTAATCAGGCGCGCGCGCGGGAAGAGCCGGCGCTTCAGCGTCTCGACCGCCTCCGGAGCGAGGAGCCGCGCACCCGTCGCTGCCACCATCACGGGATCGAGCACGATTCTTTTCTGCCCATAGCGGTCAAGCCCTTCAGCCACCGCCTCGATCGCCGCAGGGGTCGACAGCATGCCGATCTTGACCGCGTCCACTGCCAGGTCGGAAAATACCGCGTCGATCTGGGCGGCGATGAAGTCGGGCGGAACGTCATGGATCGCGCTCACGCCCCGCGTGTTCTGCGCTGTCAGCGCCGCGATGACCGACGCGCCGTAGACGCCGAGCGCGGAGAACGTTTTCAGGTCCGCCTGAATCCCTGCGCCGCCGCTCGAATCGGAGCCTGCAATGGTGACGGCGATGGCGGTCATGGTGACATTCTAAAAGGCTGATCGTTCGCATCACGCGAACCTTGCGCGCGCAAGTAAGTCTGTTCGGTCAAGTCTATGTAGCGCGTCGATGATGCCCGTGGCGAGGCTGCCCGGCCCGCGAGCCGTCTCGGCCGCTATCTCGCCGGCAATGGACAGCGCGAGCACCCCGGTTCCCGTCGCCCGCCAAGGGTCGGGCTCCACCGCGAGGCAGGCCGCGACCAAACCCGCGCCGGCGCAGCCCATGGCAGTGACCAACGACATCCACGGATGGCCATTGGCGATGCGGATCGACTTCGCGCCATCGGTGACAAGATCGGTTTCTCCCGTCAGCGCGATCACTGCTCCGACGTCCCTCGCATAGCGAGCGGCGGCCGTCGCAGTGGCGCGGCTCGCAGCGATGGTCAGGAACTCACGATCATTGAGATGCATGGCTGTCGGCCGCATACGCACAAGCGCCTCGGCGAAAATGGCGCGTCCTTGCGAGCGGTCGATAAACACCGGGTCGAAAATCCAGCGCACGCCCAGTTCACTCGCCTTGTCGATCGCGATCCCGATCGCCTCACGGCGTGAGGCGTCGAGCGTTCCGAGATTGACAAGCATTGCGTCGGCGCCTCTGACGAAATCGGCGACCTCGTCGGGCGCGATGGTCATCGTCGGCATGGCGCCAACCGCCAACAGTATATTGGCGGTGAACGTCTGCGCGACCGCGTTGGTGACGCAATGCACGCGTGGGCGGAGCTGGCGCAAGCGTCCAAGAATGTCGGCGGCGATTAACGGAAATTCGCCTTCCGGCGCACGCATCTCAAACTCCCTTCGCCGGCATGACCCGGATCAGGTTCGACGGGTTGGCCAAAGCCTCTCAGCCCGACGGCGAATTCCGTCGGACACCCCGTTGAGATCGCCCGTGAAAGGCTAGTCATATATCTGTTCAGTTGCAAGGGGCCGCGGAGCGCGGGCGGGTCCCGGAGACTTGTCAAAACGCGGGAGTTTTGCTCGATTGCGCGATGTCGCCGAAAAAGGCGCGCGGGAGGCGGAAATGGTTCCCTTTTTTATACAAATCAAGTGCCAGCTCGGCAAAGCCTACCAAGTCGCCAACCAACTCGCCGATGCCGAGATAGCATCGGAGATCTATTCGACGGCCGGCGACTTTGATCTCCTGGCGAAGTTCTATGTCGACCGCAACGTCGACATCGGCCACTTCGTCAACGAGAAGGTGCAGACGATCCCCGGCATTCAGGACACCCGCACCATCATCACCTTCAAGGCGTTCTGACCGGGAACTGCATCTATTTCGGCGGCGGCCGCGGACCCTCGACCGGCGGCAGCGACTTGAGATAGGCCGCCATCGCCGCGCGATCTCCGGATGGAAGCTGCGACGTGTTGCGTACGACGTCGCGCATGTTTCCCCCGACCGAATCCCCCTTAGGCAATTCGCCGGTCTCCAACAGATATTCGATGTCTTTGGCCGACCATTTGGCAAGGCCCTTCTGGGTGATGTTCGGCACCCACCCTTCGCCTTCCAGGTTGGGGCCGCCGGCGAAGCGCTGTCCCCCTTTCAAGCCGCCCAGCACGTCGCGAAAAGCGGCGGCAGCGCCGCATGCGATCACGATGCCGCGACACCTTTTGGCTATTCCAGCATTTTTGCGTGACCTAAAATTACAACGTATGCAGGCGCTTGCGCTCTTCGATCGCAGCCCAAAGGCGCTCGGGCGTCGCCGGCATGTCGACATGGCGAATCCGGTAGGCGCGCCACAACGCATCGACGACGGCGTTGATCACCGCCGGGCACGCGCCGATTGTCCCTGCCTCGCCTGCTCCCTTCACCCCAAGCGGATTGGTCGCGCAGCGCACGTTTCGGGTCTCAAATATGAAAGCGGGCGTATCGTCCGCGCGCGGCAGCGCGTAGTCGAGCAGGCTCGCGGTAATCAACTGGCCGGAGTCGCTGTCATAGACCGTGCGTTCCATCAGCGCTTGGCCGATGCCCTGGACCGCTCCGCCCTCGACCTGGCCTTCGAGCAGCAACGGATTGAGCGTTACGCCGAAATCATCGACCACCACATAGTTCACGATTTCGACAAGCCCGGTGTCGGCATCGATCTCGACTTCGGCGATATGCGTGCCGTTGGGATAGGTCGCCGCATTGGGGGCAAACGTGTCTTCAGTGGTCAATCGCTCTGGACTCGCCTTGGGCGTCTGCGCCAGCTCGGCAAGGGAGAGCGCGCGATCGGTTCCGGCGATGCGGACATGGCCCGCGGCGAATTCGAGATCGGCGATGCTCGCCTCGAGCGCGTCGGCCGCGATGTCTTTCAGATTATCGGCGAGCTTCTTCGCTGCGCCTGCCGCCGCGACGCCCCCGCAGGGAATCGAGCTCGACCCGCCGGTTCCGGCGCCGGTCGCGATCAGCCTGGTGTCGCCTTGGATCACCTGCACTTGCTCGGGCGGAAGGTCGAGATACTCAGCGATCAGTTGCGCATAGGCGGTGTGATGGCCCTGGCCGGTCGACTGCGAGCCGATCAGCACCGTGACGATCCCGTCCTTGCCAAGCGTGAGCTTGGCCGTCTCCGGCCCGACCGCGCCGCACGCCTCGACATAGGTCGCAAGGCCGATGCCGCGCAGCTTGCCGGCCTTTTTCGCCGCGGCCACGCGACGGTTGAAGCCCTTCCAGTCGGCGATCTCCTGCGCGCGCGCCATGTGTCCGGCGAATTCGCCGGAATCGTAGACCTTTCCGGTCGCGGTCCGGTACGGCATCGCCTGCGGCTTGATGAAGTTGCGCTTGCGCAGCGTGTCCGGGGCAACGCCAAGATCGCGGGCGGCGGCGTCGACCAGTCGCTCGATCACATAAGCCGCTTCCGGCCGCCCGGCGCCGCGATAGGCATCGACGGGCACCGTGTTGGTGTAGGCCGCCCGGATGCGGATGAAGCAGGTCGGAATATCATAGACACCCGGCAGCATGCCGGCGCCGACATAGGGGATGAAGGGTGCGAAGAAGGAGAGATACGCCCCCATGTCGCACACCATATCAACCGCGAGCGCGAGAAATCGCCCCTTCTCGTCAAGTGCAAGCTTGGCGGTCGTGACATTGTCGCGTCCTTGCGTGTCGGCGACGAAGTGCTCCATGCGATCGGCGACCCACGCGACCGGCCGGCCGAGCCGCTGCGCCGCGACCGCGCAAAGCGCATATTCCCGATAGGGAAAAATCTTCGTCCCGAAGCCGCCGCCGACGTCGGGCGTGACCACATGCAGACGATCTTCGGGAATGCGCAGGATGGTCCCGGCAACGACCCTCTTCAGCATGTGGGAGCCCTGGCTGCCGAGGGTCAAGGTGAAGCTTTCGCTCGCCGGGTCGTATGCGGCGAGCACCGCCCGGGTGTCGAGATAATTGGTGACGAGGCGCTGGTTGACGAGCCTCAGCGATATGGTCTGCGCTGCGCCTGCAAATGCCGCCGCCGTCTCTGTTTCGTCGCCGAGCGTCTGTTCATAGGCGAGATTGCCGGGGCGATCTTCCCATACCAGCGGAGCGCCAGGCTCAAGGGCTGCGACTGCATCGACGGCATGTGGCAGAGCCTCCCAATCGACCTCGATGGCTTCGGCCGCGTCCTTTGCCTGGTCAAGCGTGTCGGCGACGACGAATGCGATGGCGTCGCCGACATGACGCACGATGCCGCCGACTAGGATCGGGCTCTCCCGCGCATCGACGGTGATCCCGGGCGGTACGCCGAAGCACGGCAACGGACCAAGTTCAGTGATGTCGGCGGCCGTCAAGATCAGGCGAACGCCCGGCATGGTGCGCGCCGCGTCGACATCGATGCGGGTCAGGCGCGCATGCGCGTGCGGCGAGCGGAGCACCACGGCACGACACGTGTCGGGCGGAACGAGATCGGCAACATAACGCCCATTCCCGCGAAGGAACGCGTCATCCTCCTTGCGGGTGACGGATTGCGAGACGCCGAACTTCATCCGTAATGCTCCCCCTCATGTGCGTCGCCTTTCGGCGCGCCGGCCGATCCATTCACTCCGCCGGGTGGCCGGCAGACGCCCCTGACGCAGCGCGGCGTTTTCGGCCCAGCCCCGCCAACCACCGGCATACGACGTAGAACACCGGCGTGAAGACGAGCCCGAACGCCGTCACCCCGATCATTCCCGAAAATACCGCCGTGCCCAGCGTCTGGCGCAGTTCAGCGCCGGCGCCAACCGCCCAGACCAGCGGCATCACCCCGAAAATGAAAGCAAACGAGGTCATCAGAATCGGGCGAAGCCGCAGGCGCGCCGCCTCGATCGCAGCGGCGAAGCGATCGCGGCCCTGGTCTTCGAGTCGCTTGGCGAACTCGACGATAAGGATGGCGTTCTTGGCGGCTAGTCCGATCAGCACGATAAAACCCACTTGGGTGAGGATGTTGTTGTCCTGTCCGCGCAGGATCACGCCGGTGATCGAAGCGATGAGGCACATCGGCACGATCAGGATGACGGCGAGCGGCAGCGTCAGGCTCTCAAACTGCGCCGCCAACACCAAGAACACGAACACCACCGCCAAGGCGAAGGCGAAGCCGGCCGTGCTGCCGGCGCGAATCTGCTGGAAAGCGAGCGTCGTCCACTCATAGGCGAAGCCCTCCGGCAAGGTCTCGGCGGCGAGCCGCTCCATGATCGCGATCGCTTGGCCTTGCGCATAGCCGGGCGCCGCCGCCCCGTCGAGCTCGGCCGCCGGATAGAGATTGTAGCGCGGCACCCGGAACGGCCCCGACATGTCGCGCACGGTGGTGAAGGAGCCGAGCGGAACGGTCAATCCGGCGGAGTTGCGCACCCTGATCCTGAGCACGTCCTTGTAATCGGTGCGATAGGGCGCGTCGGCCTGCACGGTCACGCGGAAGGTGCGGCCGAGCAGATTGAAGTCGTTGACATAGTTCGACCCGATGAAGACTTGCAGCGCGGCGAACACATCCGCCACGTTTACCCCGAGGAGCTGCGCCTTGGTGCGATCGATATCGAGATAGAGCTCCGGGGTCTGCGTCTCGAACAACGAGAACACCTGCTGAAGGCCCGGTGTTTGCGCCGCGCGGCCGATCATGGCGACCACCGCGCCTTGCAGCGCCTGCGGTCCGTTCCCGGCGCGATCCTCCACCATCATGCGAAAGCCGCCCGCATTGCCGATGCCGGATACAGGCGGCGGCTGCACGACGACAATGAAGGCCTCCTCGATCGCCGCGTAGCGTCCGAACAGCGTTCTCTGGATCGCGGCAGCCGACTTGCGCGGATCCTGCGCGCGAGTCGCCCACGGTTCGAGGACGAGAAAAAGCGCGCCGGCATTCGGCGCCTGCGTGAACGTCGCCCCCGAAAAGCCGACGATGTTGACGGCATGAGATACGCCCGGAACCTGCAGGGCCATGTCGCGCGCGCGGCGCATGACCGCGTCGGTTCGCGCCAAAGACGCGCCCGGAGGGAGCTGCGCCGCCACGATCAGATAGCCGCGGTCGAGTTGCGGGATGAATCCCGTCGGCGTGCGGGAGAACTCGAAGAGCCCGTACCCGATGATCCCCGCATAAAGCACCAGCATCAGGACGGCAAAACGCACGACGCGCGCGGCCATCCAGCCATAGCCGCTGGCAATCGCGTTGAAGCCGCGATTGAACAGCCGGAAGAAAACATGGAGCGGCCACTCGTACCAGCGGTCGCGATGATGCGGATCATGCGGCTTGAGCAGAAGCGCGCACATCGCCGGAGAAAGCGTCAGCGAGACGATCAGCGAGATCACTGTCGCGCCGGCAATGGTGAGGGCGAACTGACGGTAGAACTGCCCCGAGATGCCGGTGATGAACGCGGAAGGCACGAAAACCGCGCACAGGACGAGCGCGATCGCGATGAGCGCCGCGCCGACCTCGTCCATGCTCTTGAACGCGGCGTCGCGCGGACTTAGCCCGCGCGCGATGTTGCGCTCGACGTTCTCGACCACGACGATCGCGTCGTCGACCACAATGCCGATCGCAAGCACAAGCCCGAATAGCGACAGATTGTTGAGTGAAAACCCGAACAGCGACATGAAGAAGAAGGTGCCGATCAGCGACACCGGGATCGCGACGATCGGAATCACCGCAGCGCGCCAGGTCTGCAGGAAAATGATCACGACGAGAACGACGAGAATGATCGCCTCGATGATGGTTTGGATCACTGCATTGACCAACTCCGAGATGAACTCGGTGGGATTGTAGACAATGTCGTATTTGATCCCGGTCGGGAAGCGCTTCGCCACCTGTTGCATGGCGTCGCGCACGCCTTGCGCGGTCGCGAGCGCGTTCGATCCCGGGCGCTGGAACAGCGCCAGCGCCACCGCTTCGTGGTTATCGAGATAGGAATTGGAGGAATAGTCGAGCGCGCCCAGCTCGACGCGCCCGACATCCTTGAGGCGCACCACCGCGTTCGGCGTCTGTTTGACCACGACATTGGCGAATTCGTCGGCGTTGGCGAGACGTCCGAGCGTCTGCACCGCGATCTGGAATGCTCCTTGATTGGGGATCGGCGGCTGATTGATCACGCCCGACGCCACTTGCAGATTCTGCGCCTGCAACGCGCGCACAACGTCGGTCGCGGTCATCTCCATCGATTGCAGACGGTCGGGATCGAGCCAGATGCGCATCGAATAGTCGCGGCTGCCGAATACAATGATGCTCCCGACGCCGTCGACGCGCGCCAGCACGTCCTTGATCTCCAAGGTGGCGTAGTTGGACACGAACAGGATGTCGCGCGACTTGTCGGGCGAATAAAGGTGCACGATCATCATGAGATCGGGCGAGGCCTTGTTCACTGTGACGCCGATATTGCGCACCTCCGAGGGCAGGCGCGGCAGCGCGATCGACACGCGGTTCTGAACCTGCACCTGCGCGATATCGAGATCGGTGCCGAGATCGAACGTCACCGAAATGGAGAAACGCCCATCCGCGGTCGAATTCGACGAGAGATAGAGCATTCTCTCGACGCCGTTGATCTGTTCCTCGATCGGCGCCACCACGGTGGCGGCGACCACTTCGGCGCTGGCCCCGGGATACTGGCCACGGACGTTGATGACCGGAGGCGCAATTTCGGGATATTGCGCGACCGGCAGGCGGAAGAACGAGACCGCCCCGATGATGACCAAGACGATCGACACGACCGAGGCGAAGATCGGACGATCAATGAAGAAATGCGATATGCGCACGGTCAATCCGCCTTGCTGCCGGACGCCTGCGGCGCAACCGCGGCCTGCGGGCTTGCTTGCCCCGGCGGCGGGCTTGCCTGCGGCGGTGGCGCGCTCGCTTCTAGCGGCTTGACCTTCTGACCAGGCCGCGCCTTCACCAGCCCCTTGGTCACCACGCGGTCGCTCGGTGTCAGCCCCTCGCGAATCACCCGCAGGTCGCCGACCGCTTCGCCAAGCTTGACGTATTTCTGGTGCACGACGTTGTTGGCATCGACGACCGAGACGAATTTGCGGGTCTGCTCCGAGCCGATCGCGACGTCCGGCACCAGCAGCGCCTTGTAGGCCGACGAGCCAGGCACGCGGATACGGGCGAACATACCGGGCGTCAACACGCCGGTCGGATTGGAGAACACGGCCCGACCGCGGATCGTACCTGTCGCGCGATCGATGACATTGTCAACGAAGTCCATGCTGCCTGCGTGCTCGAAGCTGTTCTCGTCGAGCAGCTTGAGCGTCACGTCGACGCCGCCCGAGGGATTCGTAACGTCGCTCCCCGTCTTGGCCAAGCGCTGGTAGCGCAGATACGACGCTTCGTCGAACGTGAACTCGAACCGGATCGGATCATAGGTCACGATGGTCGCGAGCAACGTCGTGTTGCCGCCGGTGCCGCCGGTCACGAGATTGCCGGGCGACACGCGACGGTCGCCGATCCGGCCGGTGACCGGAGCGCGCAGCTCGGTGAATTCGAGGTCGAGGGTCGCCTGGCGCACGGCCGCCTCCTGCGCGGCGACCGACGCCTCGGCAACGCGCTTGGCCTGCGTGCGCTGATCGAAGGTCTGCTCGGTGATTGTCCGGTCGCGGACGAGCTGCTGGGCGCGGCGGAGATCCCCCTCCGCAAAGGCGAGATTGGCGCGCGCTTGCGTGAGCGTCGCCTTGGCCTGGTCGAGCGCGGTCTGGAACGGGCGCTTGTCGATGGTGATCAGGAGATCGCCCTGATTGACGATCTGGCCGTCGGTGAAATGCACGCTGTCGAGATAGCCTGACACCCGCGAGCGCACTTCAACCGACTCGATCGGGACGAAGCGCCCGACATATTCGTCATAGTCGATAACCGTGCGTTGGGTCGGATGGTCGACTGTAACCTGCGGCGGAGGCGGGGCGACCGATTGTTGCTTTCCCTCGCTGCAGCCAGCCATCGCAAGCGCAAAAAGGATGGCGGCAAGCCGCGCCGAAAACGATCTCATGGGAACTCCGTTGGCATATCGAACGCCGATAGCCGGTGCATTGGGCCTGACCAAGGCAAGCGAATCGACCCATGCCGATCGAGTCGATCGGCGGCGGAAAATCCCGTCCTTTTCACACCGACGCCCCGTCCCCATATTCGACGCCGACATGTCAGTCCATTCCATCCGCACAATAGTTGCCGCTCCGCGCCGCCGCCCCATGGTTGTCGACGTACATAACTCGCCCTCTGCGTGTAATCCGGATGACGGCGCACATTCACCCGATCTTGCCGCTGATGCCTCCGCGCAGCCGGCCGAGGGCGAACTGCTCGATGCCTATTCCCGCGCCGTGATCGGGGTCGTCGACCGCATCGGCCCCGCGGTCGTGCGTCTCGACGTTGCTCACGACAATCGCGCCGGCGGTTCGGGCTCCGGCGTAATCGTCGCGCCCGATGGGTTGATCCTTACCAACCACCATGTGGTTGGATCGAGTTCGCGGGTCAAGGCGACCACCGCCGAAGGGATGAGCCTGACCGCGCGGGTTGTCGGCGTCGACCCCGATACCGATCTCGCGCTCATTCGTATAAATGAAAGCGTCGCCCTGCCGGCGGCTCGCCTCGGCGATTCCAAGCAACTGCGCCGCGGCCAGCTGGTGATCGCCATCGGCAATCCGCTCGGATTCGAATCGACGGTGACGGCGGGAGTGGTGTCTGCGCTCGGCCGCTCGCTGCGCGCCAGCAGCGGCCGGTTGATCGACGACCTGATCCAGACCGACGCGGCGCTCAACCCCGGGAATTCCGGCGGTCCCCTCGTCGCCTCGCATGGCGAGGTGGTCGGAATCAACACCGCGATCATTCTCGGGGCGCAGGGAATCTGTTTCGCCATCGCGGCGAACACGGCGCAACATGTGCTCGGCGAACTGGTGCGGCACGGCCGTGTGCGGCGCGCGTTCATCGGCATCGCCGCGGCGCAGACCGCGCTGCCGCGTCGCCTGCGCCATCAGGCCGGCGTCGCGCAGGCGAGCGCGGTGATGGTCTCCTCGGTCGAACCCGGGAGTCCAGCGGCGCAGGCCGACATCCGATCCGGCGACGTGATTCTCGGCATTGGCGGCTGCACAGTCACCGGCGCCGACGATCTGATCCGGCTTCTTACTGGCGAGCAGATCGGGCGGATGATCGAGGTCGAGTTCCTGCGCGATGGCAAGGTGCGGCAGGCATCGCTGGTTCCGCAGGAGCGGCCGCCGCGCAAGGCTGCATGAGGCAGAACGAATTCCGTCCCCTCAGGTCTCGCCCGCAGGGCCGGTCAACGCCGGCGGCGACGCCGGTGGGCGCTTGCCAAATTCGCGCAGCCATCGCCGGCCGAACAATGCTGCGACGGCCGCGCCGTAGACAATGCCGCCGATAACGGTCAACGTCGCAAGCTCCGCCTCCGCCCGCAGCCGCTGCATATCGCCGAAGACCACGTCGAGCCAGCGCTGGCTCGCCGCCAGCGCCAGCGCCAACGCTATTCCCGCGATCGCCAGTTTGATGGTCGAGCGCCGCAGCCGCCCATCGATGGCGACGAGTCCCGCCCGCATCGCGAAAAGAACGACGAGCGCGAAGTTCACCCACGCGCCGATCGAAGTCGCGAGGGCGAGGCCCACCTGCGCATAGGTCCCCATCAGCGCGATCTTGCATGCGACGTTGATCGCGACCGCTACGAGCAACGCCTTGACCGGCGTCGCCGTGTCGCCCCGCGCAAGGAACGTCGCGGTGAAGCTGCGGATCAGCACGAAGGGCAACAGCCCGATCGTGTAGGCCGCAAGCGTCGCAGCGGCTGCGCTGGCGTCGGCCGCGGTGAATGCTCCGCGCGAGAACAGGCCGGACATGATCCGGTCCGGCACGAGCAGGAAGGCGACGACAAACGGAATCGCCATGAGCAGCGTCAGTTCGATCACGCGGCTCTGCGCATGGCGCGCGCCCCGCTCGTCGTCAGCCGCGATGCGGCTCGCCATCTCGGGCAGCACGACCGTTCCTGCGGCGATGCCGATGACGCCGATCGGGAGTTGATTCAGCCGGTCGGCGTAATAAAGCGCAGAGAGCGCGCCGGCCGGAAGGAAGGTCGCGATGATCGTGTCCGCGAATAGCGCGATCTGCAGACCGGCCGAGCCGAGCGTCGCCGGACCGAGCGCTTTGAAAAACCGTTTGGCGTCCTCATTGTACGCAAACGCGCGGAAACGTGGCAGCCCGTCGTGGCGCGATTGGTCGGCGCCCACAAGAAGCGCCTCGAGGAAGCCTGCGATCAACACGCCCCAGGCGGCGGCATGCCCGGCATTGGGAAAGAAGGCGGCGAGCGCGAGCGTCGCCATCATCGACAGATTGAGCAGGATCGGCGCCGCGGCGGGCGACGCAAAGCGCTGCACGGCGTTGAGCATGCCGCCGTACAACGTCACCAGGCTGACGAGCAGGAGATAAGGAAAGGTTATGCGGGTCAGCGAAACCGCGAGGGCGAACTGGTCCTGGTCGTCGGCGAATCCTGGCGCCAACAGGCGGATGACTTCCGGCGTGAACACCAAGGCAAGCAGCAGCAAAATCGCTTCGGCCGCGACCAGAAGCGTGAAGATGCGGTCGGCGAATAGGCGCGCTGCACCGACGCCATCCTGCTGGCGGATGCGCGCATAGGCCGGTACGAAGGCGGAGTTGAACGCCCCTTCGGCGAAGATGGCGCGGAAATGGTTCGGCAGCCGGAGCGCGACGAAGAACGCATCGGCGATCGGCCCCGCGCCGAGAATTGCCGCCAGCATGATATCGCGCATGAAGCCGGTGATGCGCGAAAGAAGCGTGAAGCCGCCGACCGTGAGAATACGTCCGAGCATGCGGCCGTCACCTTCTGCTTCGCGAAAGTTTATGGCGCCACCGACGCACGAAAATTCAAATGGCGACCGCCCGCCGCACCGCCTCGATGATACGGGTCTGAGTCGGTTCGTCGAGATAGGAATGCATGGGCAGGCTGATCACTTCTTCGCAGAGACGCTCTGCAACGGGCAACCCGTCCGGCGCGCAGGGGAAAGGCCGGTAGGCCGTCTGCCGGTGCAACGGTTTTGGATAATGGACCGCGGTCGGAATTCCGTCCGCTTTCAGCGACGCGGCGAAGGCGTCGCGCCGGCCGGGCCGAAGCCTGATCGTGTACTGCGCCCAAACCGAGGTGCATCCCGTTGGAACCGAGGGAACCCGCACGACATCGGCCAACCCCTCCGCATACCGGCGCGCCACGCGGTCGCGCCCGACAATCTCGTCGGGGAATATCTTGAGCTTTTCGATCAGCACGGCCGCCTGAATGGTGTCGAGCCTGCCGTTGATGCCGACGCGAACATGGTCGTATCGGTCCTTGCCGTACCCGTGCACGCGCAAGCTTTTCAGAGTATCGGCAAGCTCATCATCGTCGGTGAATACGGCCCCGCCATCGCCGTAGCAACCGAGCGGCTTCGCGGGGAAAAAGCTTGTCGCCGTCGCCGCCGCGATCGAACCGAGCGGTCGTCCGCGATAAGTCGCGCCGTATGCCTGAGCGGCGTCGTCGAGTACGAATCAGATTCTCCGCGGCGGCGACCGCAGCGATGGCGTCATGGTCGGCCGGCAAGCCGAACAGGTCGACCGGGATGATCGCCTGCGGCTTGAGACCCATGCGCCGGGCGGTCGCGACGGCGGCGGCGGCGCTCGCCGGCGCGATGTTGAACGTTGATTCGTCGATATCGGCGAAGACCGGCGTCGCGCCGAGCATGGCCGTCACTTCGGCCGGCGCGCAGAATGCAAATGAGGGACAGATGACAGCATCGCCGGGCCCAACCCCTCTCGCCATCAGCACCAGCGCCAGCGCATCCGTCCCGCTGGCGCAAGTCACCGCATGCCGCGCACCACAAAACCCCGCAAGCTCGGCTTCAAGCGACTGCACCTCCGGACCAAGGATGAACTGGCAGTGCTCCATCACGCGGGCAACGGCGGCATCAACGCGCGGCCCGAGCGCCCGGCGCTGCGCCGCAAGGTCGATGAAGGGAATGGGCGTGGGTTGCAAACGCGCGTGCCGGGTCATTCGCTGCCTGGAGTCCCTGCTCGGATGCCCAAAATTGCGGGCCGGCGCCGAATATCAGAGGGCGGCAAGCCGCGCTACCCGTAAATCCTCTGTGCCGGGCGACCGATGCTCCAGGCAGCGAATGGCAATCTCCAGGCTGGCAACGCCTTCTTGGCCGTCGACCGGCGGCTTGCTGCCGGTGCGGATCGCCTGCACGAAGGCGCCTAGCTCCGCGCGCAGCGGCTCGGCATGACCGACCGAGAGATGGCGCATCGAATAGCTTCCGTCGGGCTGAAACCCGAAATATTCGGTGACCTGTCGGGCCAGCAAATCGCCGACGATGTATTTGCGCTTGGTCGCCACCTGCACCGTGCGCGCTTTGAACGGCGTGAGCCAGTTGGTGTTGATATGGGCGAGCACGCCGGAGGCGGTGCGGAATTGCAAGAGCGCGATGTCTTCGCGTTCGGCGCGGGCGCTGGAGAGTTGCGGCTGCACCTCGACGATTTCCGACCCGGTGAACCAGCGGATTAGGTCGATGTCGTGCACGGCGAGATCGATCACGATACCAACATCGGACATGCGGGGCGGAAATGGCCCGACCCGGGTGATCGCGATCGACAGAATGTCCTCGCTGCGAATTGCGTCCTTGATCGTCTGCGCCGCCGGGTTGAAGCGCTCGATATGACCGACCATGAGGATAACGCCGGCGCGGCGGGCGGCGTTGATCAGGTCGTAGCCCTGCTCAACCGAGGAAGCGATCGGCTTTTCCACCAGCACGTTCACGCCGCGCGCGACGCAGGTAAGCGCGATGTCGCGATGGAGATGCGTCGGGGTCGCGATGGTCACGGCGTCGACGCCGTAATCGAGGAGCTTGTTCACATCGGGAAAAGTGCCGCAACCAAGCGTGCGGCCGACGAACTCGGTTTGACCGACATTGGGATCGGCGACGCCGACGAGATCAGCGCCGGGGAGTTCAGAAAGGACGCGGGCGTGGTTGCATCCCATGATGCCAGCGCCCACGACGCCGATGCGAACCGGCTTGTTCAACTGTGCTCTTCCGTCCCGCCGCGCCATTGGTCGAATTATGTGATTGGTCCCAATAACGAAACTTCTATCACGCCCCGGCGTTGCTTGGCGACGGCAATCATCGCTTTTCATACACGTTTTGATTCAGAGCGTTACACGGCAATCGCCCCCGATAAAGAGCGCCCGCCGCCGGATGCCAAGCCGCTCGCTTCGACGCGCCTGAAGGGGCGTTTCCCTGCCGCTTATGGTCGACCCGGCACGGATCGCTCCTGACGGCCGCGCTCGCCGACGCATGCGGGGGCGTTGCATCGCCCCTCAATTGCCCCACCCTTCGCCATTCGTTTCAGGCGTGAAGCGCCGCGCGGCTGCGGCCGTTCGGTTTGGCGGATTTGCGCGGTCGGCGGCGCGCCGGGATCAGGCCGTCTGGCGCGGTCGAATTGAGCTTGGTCATGACCTGATACAACTTGACCAGCGCCGCGATCAGCCGCGCATGCTCGTTCGCGCCGAGTTCAGCCACCAGATGCTGTTCGAAGCGCGCCTGCATCGCGAGCGCGGTTTTCAACAGCGCCTTGCCCTTCGCCGTCAACGTCAGCGCATGCGATCGGCGGTCGGCCGCCAGCCGCTTGCGCTTGGTGAGGCCGCGCCGGTCCAGTTCGTCGATCAGGCCGACGAGATTCGCCTGCCGGATGCCGAGCGCGGCCGCGATCTCCGACTGGCGACGGCCGGGATTGGCGTTCACCACCAACAGTACGCTGAACTGTGCCGGGCGCAACCCCAGCGGCTTGAAACTATTGATGAAATTCTCAAACAGCGCGACCTGCGCGCGCCGCAGCACGTAGCCGGTGTAACCGGGCAACGGGCCAAGCGCCAATGGCGCGGCTTCTTTGCCTGCCAGCGCGCCCGGCGCAGGCTGAATTGCGGTCTTCCTTCGCGCCCCATCTTTCGTCATTCTTACTTGCCTCGGTGAGGCCGCCGACCGGCGGCGTTTCCATACGTCCCTCGCATCATTCGCTTGAGATTATATCGTATAATAGTTATACTTCATAAAAATATAAGCGGCGCCAAGAATAAGCGGCGCCCGGGAGGTACGCCAGCAATGCGCACCGGCCACAAAACTGCCGGCCGATCCCCTCGCCCGCTGCGCCGGCGTCGCGGGGAGGCGCGATGATGGACAGCGTCATTTTCCTCTTCCTCGTACAAGACGGCCTCGTCAATGGCGCGATCTACGCGTTGCTGGGCATAGCCCTGGTTCTCGTCTTCGCGGTCACCCGAATCATTTTCATACCCCAAGGAGAGTTCGTCGCCTATGGCGGGTTGACCTTTGCGCTGCTCTCGACCGGCACGATACCGGGCACAGCCTGGCTTTTGGCGGTTTTCGGAGCGGCCGCATTCGTCGTCGAGCTGTGGAGAAGCCGGCATGTGACCACCGCCCGGAAGGTCCTGCGGCAGTTCGCCGGTGCGATCGTGCTGCCGGCGGCGGTGCTGGCGCTGACCTGGTTGCTGGCGCGTCCAGACCAATCCGTTTGGGTCAATCTCGCGCTCACGCTCGCGATCGTCGCGCCGATGGGCCCCTATGTCTACCGCATCGCCTTTCAGCCATTGGCCGACGCCTCGGTGTTGACCCTGTTCATCGCGGCGATCGGCGTGCATCTGTCGATGGTCGGCCTCGGCCTCGTGTTCTTCGGCGCGGAAGGATTGCGCGCGCCGGCGCTGACCAGCGTGTCCTTCGACCTCGGGCCGCTGCCGGTCTCCGGGCAGAACATCGCGGTGTTCGCTGTCACGCTTATCATGATCGCGGCGCTGTATCTCTTCTTCGACCGCGTGCTGTACGGCAAGGCGCTGCGCGCGACCGCCATCAACCGGCTCGGAGCGCGGCTTGTCGGCATTCCGACGGCGGCCGCGGGCCAGATCGCCTTCGCCCTTGCTTCGGCGCTTGGCGCCGTGTCCGGCATCCTGATCGTGCCCGTCACCACGGTCTATTACGACACCGGTTTCCTGATCGGGCTTAAGGGGTTCGTCGCCGCCATTGTCGGCGCGCTCGCGAGCTATCCCGTGACCGCGGTTGCGGCGCTCGGGGTCGGGCTCGTGGAGGCGTTCGCCTCGTTTTATGCGTCGAACTTCAAGGAGGTCATCGTCTTTCTCCTGATCGTCCCAGTGCTGCTGTGGCGGTCGCTGCAGACGATCCATATCGAGGAGGACGAGTGAGCGATGCGTCCGCGGCTCATCCTCGCCCTTTTTGCCGTCGTGCTCGCGTTGTTGGCGATCATTCCCGGCGTGCCGCCGTTCTGGATCACGCTCCTCAACAATATCGGGCTCGCTGCGTTGGTCGCGATCGGCCTCGTCGTGCTGACCGGGGTCGGGGGCATGACGTCGTTCGGACAGGCGGCGTTCTGCGGCTTCGGCGCCTATACCACCGCGATCTTGACCACGACCTACGGCCTCTCGCCGTGGCTGAGCCTTCCCGTCGCCTTGGCGGTGACGGGCGTCGCCGCCGTGCTTCTCGGCCTGATCACGGTCAGGCTGTCGGGTCACTATCTGCCGCTCGGCACGCTCGCCTGGGGCATCAGCCTGTATTTCCTGTTCGGGAAGATCGACCTGCTCGGCCGCAACGACGGCATAAGCGGCATCCCCCCGCTCTCGATCGGTCCGTGGAGCCTGATCGATCCCAAGGCGACCTATTGGGTGATCTGGATCTTCGTTCTGCTCGCCGGGATCGGCACCTCGAATCTCCTGTCCTCCCGAATCGGACGCGCCATCCGCGCGCTCAGGCGCGGCGGCGTCGCAGCGGAATCCTTCGGCGTCGAGCGGATGCGGGTGAAGCTCGTGGTGTTCGTCTACGCCGCCCTTCTCGCCGGCCTGTCCGGGTGGCTTTATGCGCATCTCCAGCGCAGCGTGAACCCAACCCCCTTCGGGCTTGGCGCCGGCATCGAATATCTGCTGATGGCGACCTTCGGCGGCGCCGGCCATGTCTGGGGCGGGCTTCTCGGCGCCGGCGTCGTGGTCATCCTGAAGGATGCGTTGCAGCGCATCCTGCCGGCGGCGCTCGGGAGCGACGTGCAGGCCGAGACCATCGTGTTCGGCATCGTGCTGGTCGCAACCCTGCAGATTGCGCGCGAAGGGCTATGGCCGTATCTCGCGGCGCTCTTTCCGGCCCCCTCCCCCATTACCGCGCCCGCCGATGCGAAGCCGCTGGTGCGCCGCGCCGCCGCCGCCGATGTTTCGCCGCTGCTCGAAAGCGAGGGACTGAGCAAACGCTTCGGCGGCATCATCGCCGTCAACGATGTCAGCGTGGCGATTGCGCCGCGCGCGATCGTCGGACTGATCGGCCCAAACGGCGCCGGCAAGAGCACGATGTTCAACCTAATCACCGGGATTCTGACGCCGACGTCCGGCAACGTTCGCTTCGCCGGTGAACCGATCGCGGGACGGCGGCCAGGAGACATTGCGCGGCGCGGCATTGCCCGCACCTTTCAGCATGTCAAGCTGATGCCGGAGATGAGCGTGCTCGAGAACGTCGCGCTCGGCGCGCATCTGCGCGGCCGGTCGGGAGTGCTCGCCAGCGTCCTCCATCTCGAACGCGCCGAGGAAGGCCGGCTTCTCGCCGAGGCGGCGCGGCAGATTGCGCGGGTCGGCTTGGCCGACCAGGTGGACCGGCCGGCCGGCAGCCTACCGCTCGGCCAGCAGCGCATCGTCGAGATCGCTCGCGCGCTGTGCCTCGATCCGCGCCTGCTCCTGCTTGACGAGCCGGCCGCCGGCCTGCGCGAATTCGAGAAACGCATGCTGGTCGACCTGCTTAATCATTTGCGCGTCGAAGGCATGACCATGCTCCTGGTCGAGCACGACATGAGCTTCGTCATGGGTTTGGTCGATCGCATCGTGGTGCTCGACTTCGGCAACAAGATCGCCGAGGGCGCGCCCGCCGCGATCAAGGCCGATCCGGCGGTGCTCGCGGCTTATCTGGGAGCCGAACCGTGACCGCGCCGTTGCTCGCCTTGGAGGGTTTCAGCGTCGCCTACGGCTCGGTCGAGGCCGTCCGCGAGGCGACGCTCTCCATCGCCGATAATGAGATCGTCACCGTGATCGGCGCCAACGGGGCGGGCAAGTCCACGCTCCTCAACGCAGTGATGGGCGTACTGCCGTCGCGCGGCGCGACGCGTTTCGCCGGCGCCGACATCACCCGCCTGGAGGTCGAGCAGCGGGTCGAGCGCGGCCTTTGCCTGGTCCCGGAAAAGCGCGAGCTATTCGGATCGATGAGCGTCGAGGATAATCTCGTGCTCGGCGGCTTTCGCGTCTCGCCGGAGAAGCGGCGGGACGCGCTCGAACAGGTGTTCGCGCGCTTTCCGCGGCTTTTGGAGCGCCGCCGTCAGCTCGCCGGAACGCTGTCGGGCGGCGAACAGCAGATGCTCGCGATCGGCCGCGCGCTAATGGCGAGCCCACGCCTGTTGATGCTCGACGAGCCGAGCCTCGGACTCGCTCCGCTGATCGTCGCCGAGATTTTCCGCATCATGCTCGATCTGCGCAGCAGCGGCGTGTCGATCCTGCTGGTCGAGCAGAACGCCCGCGCGGCGCTGCGCATCGCCGACCGCGCCTATGTGATGGAGCTCGGTCTCTTCACCATGCACGGCCCCGCGCGCCAATTCGCCAGCGATCAAAGGATCGTCAGCAGTTACCTCAAAGGGTGAGCGCCTGCCATGACTTACCGCGCCCCGGTCGACGACATCCTATTCAACATTTCCGCCGTCGCGCCGGGACCCAGCTCGCCCGAGATCCCGGCGGAGACGCGCGAGGAATGGCGGGCGATCCTCGAACAAGCGGCCGTCCTGGTAGAAGAGACCATCGCACCGATCAACCGGGCGGGCGACGTATCCGGATCGGCCTTCGAAAACGGCGTGGTGCGCACGCCCGCCGGCTGGCGCGAAGCCTATACGACCTGGGCGGAGGCCGGCTGGAACGGCGTATCGCTGCCGGCGAGCCACGGCGGAGCTGGCCTGCCGATCGCCATCGGCACCGCCACCATGGAAATGCTGACAAGCGCCTGCATGGCGCTCTCGACCCTGCCCGTCCTCGCCCAATGCGCCGTCCCTGCGCTCGAGGCCCATGCCGACCCGGCGCTCGCGGACCTCTACCTGCCGAAGCTCATTTCCGGCGCCTGGACCGCGACCATGAGCCTGACCGAGCCGCAGGCCGGCAGCGACCTCAACCTGCTCAAAAGCCGGGCGGAGCCCGCGGGCGACGGCACCTATCGCCTGTTCGGCCAGAAGACCTTCATCACCTTCGGCGAGCACGATCTCGCCGAGAACATCATTCATCTCGTGCTGGCGCGGCTGCCGGGCGCGCCGCCGGGGACCAAGGGCATTTCGCTGTTCGTCGCGCCGAAGTTTCTCGTTCATTCCGACGGACGGCTCGGCTCCCGCAACGATCTGCGCTGCGCCGGGATCGAGCATAAGCTCGGCATCAGGGCGAGCCCGACCTGCACGATGATCTTCGGCGACGAAGAGGGCGCGGTGGGCTGGCTCGTCGGCGAGCCGCATCGCGGGCTTCACTGCATGTTCACCATGATGAACCGGGCGCGGCTCGCGACCGGCCTGCAGGGCGTGGCGATCGCCGAGCGCGCCTATCAGCAAGCGCTCGCCTATGCCCAGGAACGCCGCCAAGGCCGCGCCGCCGGCTATGCGGGACCGGCGCCCATTATCGCGCATCCGGATGTGCGTCGCATGATCGGCCGCATGAAGGCGCTGACCGCGGCGGGCCGGGCGCTCGCCTATTTCACCGCCTCAGCCATCGACGATGCGCATCAGGTTGCCGACGACGCCGTGCGCCGCCGCGGAAAGGTCTATGCGGGCCTGCTCACGCCCGTGTTCAAGGGCTTCTCCACGGAGAACGGCGTCGAGGTCGCTTCTCTCGGCATCCAGGTGCACGGCGGAATGGGCTATATCGAAGAGACCGGCGCCGCCCAGCATTGGCGCGACGCCCGCATCCCGCCGATCTACGAGGGCACCAACGGCATCCAGGCGATCGATCTCATTACCCGCAAGGTCGCGCCGGACGGCGGCGCCGGGATGCAGGCGCTGATCGCGGAGTGCCGCGCCATGCTCGCGCCCGTCGCATCTTTGCCATCCGATATGCGGCGTGCGCTCGCGCCTGCGGCCAACCTTGCGTCGGCCTGCCTAAATGATCTCGCCGCCGCCACGGAATGGCTGATCGCAAGCGAGCGCGATCCGGACGAGCGGCTCTACGCCGCGGCACCTTATCTGCGGCTCGCCGCGATTGCGCTTTGCGCTTCGCTGTTGATGAAGGGTGCGGTTGCGGCGGTGCGGATGGAAAACGCAGACGGCGCTGCGGCTGCATCCGCCTGGCCGCGAATCGGCCTTGCGGCGCTATTCGCCGACGAGTTCGGCGCCGAGGCGCCCGGGCTGTTCCGCCGGATCACGGCGCCACTGCCGACCCCTGCCCTGCGCGCCGCTGCGCTCGACCTCCAAAGATGAGGGCGGAGCGTACTGTTTACACGCCACCCGCCCTCGAAGCTCCACCGGATGGATATTCCGGCAGCCCATGCTGAGCTGCCGGAAACCGGCGAGGCTGCCCGGTTGCGCGGGTCAAGTCCGCCCGCGCGATCCCACGGCCTTACTTGATGGGCACCCAGTCGCCGTCCTTGACGGTCAGGAGCACACGCGAGCGCTCATCCAGCCCATTTCGGTCGGTCGCCGTCCAATTGTAGACGCCGACGGTTCCCGCGATTTCGCGCTCGGCGATCAGCGCCTCGCGGATCGCATCGCGGAACTCTTGTGTGCCGGGTTTCGCCTTCTTGAGCGCGATCGGCACGACGCGTTGGAGGGCCAACAGAGCGTCCCAGATATGGGCGCCGAACTGTGTGCGCGTGTCTTTGCCATACTTGTCTTCATAAGCCTTGACATAGGCAAGGCCGGGCGCCTTGGTCAGCGCGCCATCGGGCTGCCGCTCCGGGACCATGACCGGACCGGATACGTAAATTCCGTCTTCGGCGGCCTTCCCGGCAATTCGAATGAAGTCTTTCGAGATCGCACCATGGGTCTGATAGATCAGACCCTTATAGCCGCGGTCGCGCAACGCGATTTGCGGCAGCGCGGCGGCGGTGCCGGAGCCGGCGACTAGCACGGCGTCAGGTCGCGCCGCGATCAGTTTGAGCGTCTGGCCAGCGACCGACGTATCGGCTCGCGCATAGCGTTCGTCGGCAACCAGCTTCAAACCCATCGGCTCGGCGATGTTCTTGAAGGCCTTCACCCACAGGTCGCCCCAGGAATCGGAAAAGCCAATCAGGCCGACCGTCTTCACATTGTTCTTCTTCATATTCTCGAACAGCGCCTTGGCCATCAGCGTAACCGGCTGGGGCATGACAAACGTCCACTTCTGCTTGTCCGGCACGACCGGCATCGGCGCGAGGGCAAAATGTGGGACTTTGAGCTCGGAAGCGACATTGGCGACCGCAATGGAGGGTGGCGTCGTCGCGGAGCCGATCAGCACATCGACCTGATCGTCGGTGACGAGACGGCGCGCGTTTGTTGTCGCCGCGGTCGGATCGCCGGCGTCATCGAGTTGGATGACCTTTAGCTTAAGGCCGCCAATCTCCTCGGGGAACAAGGTCAGAGTATTGCGGATCGGAATGCCCAACGCCGCGCCTTGGCCGGTGGTGGGAATCGTAACGCCAACCTTGACCTCTTGCGCCGGCGCCGACGCAGCGGCAATCGTCGCCGCCGCAATGACGCTGGTTATGAACGTGATTATCAGCCTTATCTTCCTCATCGGCTCCTCCCAGTCTGTTGGTGCGGTTTTCGCCCCGCTTTTGTCGCCGCCTTTCGCTACTCGCGCTTTGATCCTCGCTTCTCTATCCTCCACTTTCAAGAGGCAGCTGCCTCTATGCGCCATAATTATCATATTAGATTATCAAATAAGCAATATGAATGAATGGGCCTTCGTCTAAGTACCGCGCAAGCATCGCGTCGCCGCGATCTCCTTCGCTGACGTCGGCGCTTCAGCCGGTGGGGGGCCATCCGTGCGCGGGTCAAGCCCGCGCACGGATGGCAATCCGACCCCTATTTGATGAGCTCCCAGTCGCCGTTCTTGACAGTAAGCAGCACTGCGGCGCGCGGGTCGACGCCATAGCGATCCTTCTCCGTCCAGTTATAGACCGCCTGGCTCGCTGCAATTTCCTTTTCCGCGACCAGCGTTTCGCGGATCGCCTCGCGGAACGCCTCCGTACCCGGCTTCGCTTTTTTAAGCGCGACCGGAATCACCCGCTCCAGCACCTGCAGGACATCCCACATATGACCACCGAATTGCGTGCGCGTGTCCTTGCCGTATTTCGGTTCATAGGCCTGGACATAGGCCATTCCCGGCTTCTTGGTGAGGGCGCTGTCGGGCTGCAGTTCGGCGACGATCACCGGGCCGGAAGCGAGAATAGTGCCTTCCGCCGCCTTCCCCGCAATGCGGATGAAGGCCTTAGTCACCGCACCATGGGTCTGGTAGATCTTGCCCTGATAGCCGCGGTCGCGCAGGGCGATCTGCGGCAGCGCCGCCGCCGTGCCCGACGCTGCAACCAGAACTGCATCGGGCTTTGCCGCGACGAGTTTGAGCGCCTGCCCCGCAACGGAGGTGTCGGCGCGGGCATAGCGTTCATCGGCGACCATCTTCAAGCCCATTGGCTCGGCAATGTTCTTGAAGGCCTTCACCCACAGATCGCCCCAGGAATCGGAAAAGCCGATCAGGCCGACTGTCTTCACATTGTTTTTCTTCATATGCTCAAACAGTACTTTGGCCATCAGCGTGACCGGCTGCGGCATCACCACCGACCATTTCTGCGTGGCGGGCGTGATCGGCATCGGCGCCAGAGCAAAGTGCGGCACGCCGACCTCGTTGGCGACGTTTCCCATCGCGATGCTGGGCGGGGTGGTCGATGAACCGATCAGAACATCGACCTTGTCGTCGGTGGCGAGACGACGGGCGTTAGTGGTCGCGATCGTCGGATCGCCGGCGTCGTCGAGCTGAATGATGTCCAACTTGGCGCCGCCGATCTCCTTGGGAAACAGCGACAGCGTGTTGCGCTCCGGAATGCCGAGCGCCGCCCCCTGCCCGGTGGTGGAGATGCTGACGCCGAGCTTGAGCTCCTCGTCCGCCGCCGCGGCCGGCGCAGCCGCCGCCGCGAGCATGGCGGCGACGGCGATGCTCGTCAAAAAAGTCAAGGATAGTCTTTTCATCCTCATGGGTTTCCTCCAGTCGATGTGGTGACGCTACAAGAAATTGCGGCGTCCGTCTTGCCCCTTTGGCGCCGGCCCTTCGGGGGCCGGCTCAGGCATTGGCACTTGCGTTATGACCAATAATTATTATACTACATTACCAAATAAATGAGCCTTAGGGAAGGGAAACGTCTTGAGTTCCGCCAGGCCGCAATCACAGCGCCGCCGCAGCGATTGCTCCGGCGGCGTCGGTCGTCTATGCGCTAGCGACGCGGCAAATCCTGGCTATTGGCGTAGCAATTCCCCGGAACAGGAGGCGCGCGGTCATCGCTTGCAGAGGTTGGACACAAATGAGTGAGATCGTCAGCTATTCGGTCGTCGACGGCGTCGCCGTGGTGACGATCGACAACCCTCCGGTCAATGCGATGGATCGCGGGGTGCGCGCCGGATTGCAGAAGGCCTTTTCCGACCTCAAGGGCCGACCGGACGTCAAGGCGATCGTGCTCGGCTGCGCCGGGCGAACCTTCGTCGCCGGCGCCGACATCAAGGAATTCGACACGGGAATAGCGCCGCCCGGCTTCCACGAGGTGCTGCGGTTGATCGAGGACAGCGCCTGTCCGGTGGTGGCGGCCGTGCACGGCACCGCGCTCGGCGCGGGAACCGAACTCGCGCTCTCCTGCCATTATCGCGTGGCCGACAAGACCGCGCGCCTCGGCCTGCCGGAACTCTCCCTCGGCATCATTCCCGGCGCAGGCGGCACCCAACGGCTGCCGCGCGTCGTGACCCTTGGGCATGCGCTCGACATGATTCTGTCGGGCAAGCCGGTCGCCGCCCAGGCCGCGCACGACATGGGCCTGGTTGACGCGGTCGTCGAAGGCGACCTGGTCCCGGGCGCCGTCGCGTTCGCGCGCGAACTGGTGGCCAAGGGCGCCGGCCCCCGCCGCACCCGCGAACAACCGGTGAAAGGCGCCGAAAGCGCCGACGGCCTCCTCGAGAAGAAGCACAAGCAGGTCGCCAAGACCATGCGCAACCGTCAATCGCCGCTCGCTTTGCTCGATGCGTTAAAGGCGGCCGCTTATCTGCCGTTCGATGAGGGACTGAAGGTCGAAGGCGAGTTGTCCGGCAAGCTCGAACAGGCGACCGAGTCGCGCGCGCTCCGGCACCTGTTTTTTGCCGAGCGCGAGGTGCGCAAGATTCCGGGCATTGGCGCCGAGGTAAAGCCCCGGCCGATCCGCAAGGTCGGCATTGTCGGCGCCGGCACCATGGGCGGCGGTATCGCCATGAGCTTTGCCAATATCGGCGTGCCGGTCACCGTCCTCGACGTGAAGCAGGAGTATCTCGACACCGGCTTCTCGCGCATGCGCAAGAACTATGAGCGCTCGGTGAGCCGCGGCAGCCTCAAGGCCGAGCAGGCTGACCAGCGCATGGCGTTGATCACGCCGACGCTCGATCCGGCCAAACTCGGCGACGCCGATCTCATCATCGAGGCGGTGTTTGAAAACATGGCGCTGAAGAAGGACCTCTTCCGCACCCTCGATAAGGTTGCGCGTCCCGGCGCCATCCTCGGCACCAACACCTCGACCCTCGACATCGCTGAGATCGGCGCGATCACCTCGCGGCCGCAGGACGTGGTCGGACTGCATTTCTTCAGCCCGGCGCATGTCATGCCGCTGCTCGAAATCGTCCAGACCGACAAGACCGCGCCCGATGTGATCACGACCGCGCTCGAGGTCGCAAAGCAAATCCGCAAAGTCGGCGTCGTCGCGAAGAATAGCTACGGCTTCATCGGCAACCGCATGATGGACCCGTATGCGCGCGAGGCCGAGCATTGCCTGCTCGAAGGCGCGACCCCCGAGCAGGTGGACGGCGCGCTGCAAGACTTCGGCATGGCGATGGGAATCCTCGCGGTATTCGATCTCGCCGGCGTCGAGGTCGGCCCCTCGACCCGCCGCGAGCGCAAGCATCTCCTGCCCAAGGATCCGGGCTATTACCGCTGCTCGGACATGCTGGTCGAGAAAGGCTGGCTCGGGCAAAAGACCGGGCGCGGCTACTACCGCTACGACAATCCCGGGCACAAGCGCACGCCCGATCCGGAAGCCGCGGAAATCTTCTGGGAGGAAGGCAAGCGGCTCGGCGTCGCGCGTCGCAATCCCGATCGGCGTGAAATCCAGGAGCGCTGCTTCTTCTCCATGATCAATGAAGGCGCGCTGCTGCTAGAGGAAGGTGTTGCGCTGCGAGCGGGCGATATCGACGTCGTCTATGCTTCAGGTTACGGCTTCCCGCGTTATCGCGGCGGCCCGATGTTCTATGCCGACACGATCGGCCTAAAGGTCATCCACGACCGCATCCTCGAATTCAAGCGCACGCTCGATCCGCAATACTGGACGCCGGCGCCGTTGCTCGCCAAGCTCGCGGCGGAGGACTCGACTTTTGCGCAATGGGATGCGGGGCGTCAGTAACCGGGGACGACGAGATGAGTGGAGCCTTTATCCCGTACGGCGTTTACTGGTCGACCCCGTTCGCCAAATGGCAGGGCGCGCTCGCCAATCTGCATAGCCTCAAGCTTGTCGCGCGCACCGGCAAAGCGGCGCTCGAGGCCAAGAAATTTCCGCAGGATGCGATCGATCTCGCCATCCTCGGCATCACCAATCCGCAGAAGAGCAGCTTCTACGGGTTGCCGTGGGTCACCGGCATGATGGGGCTGGAAAACGTGACCGGGCCGACCGTGCAGCAGGCCTGCGCCACCAGCGCCCGCGTACTGCAGATGGCCGCGCTGGAAGTGACAAACGGGACCGCGGGCTGCGCGCTCGTCATCGCGGCCGACCGCATGTCGAACGGCCCCGTCGTCTATTATCCCGATCCCACGGCGCCCGGCGGCCAGGGAATCAGCGAATCCTGGACGCTCGATAATTTCGCCGACGACCCGTACGCCCACAACGCGATGGTGGACACCGCGGAAAACGTGGCGCGACGCTATCAGATCAGCGCGGAGCAGCAGCACGAGGTGGTGCTGCAGCGCTATCAGCAATATGAGGATGCGCTCGCCGACGACCAGGCGTTTCAGCGCCGTTACATGGTGGATGTCCCGATCACTGACGGCGGCTTTCGCAAGCAGATCGGCGTGCTGTCGGCGGACGAAGGCGTGTTTGCGACTTCGCCCGAGATGCTTGCCAAGCTCAAGCCGGTCAAGCCGGGCGGAACGGTTACGTTCGCCGGCCAGACCCATCCGGCCGACGGCAACGCCGGGGTCATCGTGACGACGCGCGAACACGCGCGCGAAACCGCAGTCAATCCCGCGATCGAGATCGAGTTGATCGGATTCGGCATGGCGCGCACCGAAAAAGGCCATATGCCGATGGCGGTCGCGCCCGCCTGCCGCTCCGCGCTTGACGCCGCGGGCCTCGCGATCGGCGATGTCGATGCGGTGAAGTCGCACAATCCCTTCGCGGTCAACGATATCGCTTTCGCCAAGGAGACGGGCTACCCGCTCGATCGGATGAACAATTACGGCTGCTCGCTGATCTGGGGCCATCCGCAAGGACCGACCGGCATGCGCAGCGTCATCGAGCTCATCGAAGAACTGGCGTTGCGCGGCGGCGGAATAGGCCTGTTCGGCGGCTGCGCCGCGGGCGATTCCGCCATGGCGCTGGTTCTCCGGGTCAGCGATGCGAAAGGAGCGTAAGCGGCGCCGAAGGCGTAACCATACCACGGGAGAAGATCGCAGTGACCACATCGGGACGAGACTGCGCCGAGGCGAAAATGGCGCGCCTCGAGACCGGTGCGTCTGCCGCCCGCTTCGGCTATCTTGACGGCAATAGGTTAGCTTTGCGGACTGACCGCCAAGGAACGGCGGCGACGCGCATAACTAGAACGCGAGAACAATAAGAACGAGAACAGGAAACGAGGATGCCCCCGGGAGTAAACGATCATGCCCAGCCAAGCGCAGCTCGCGCCGGCCTGTGTTTCGCCGGCAGATACGCCGATTCGCGCGATCGACTTTGCGCCAGTCGACTTGGTTCGAACCGACGCGCCGGACGGAACCATCCTGCTGCGCGCGAGGGCGCCTCTCTCTCCGTATGAACCTTCCCTCGTGCGCGTGTTCCGCGCCGCGGTCGAGACCGCGCCGTCGCGCGTCTTCCTCGCCGAGCGCCGCGGCGACGGCTGGCGCAAGGTCACCTATGAGGAGGCGCGCAGGGACGTCGATGCGATCGCGAGCGCGCTGATCGAGCGCGGCCTCTCCGCCGACCGTCCCGTGATGATCCTCTCCGGCAACGCCATCGACCATGCCCTGCTCGCGCTCGGCGCGATGAGCGCTGGCGTGCCGGTCGCCCCCGTCTCCGCGGCCTATTCGCTGCAGAGCCAGGACCACCAGAACCTGAAATACATCTACGATATTCTGACGCCCGGCCTGGTCTACGTGTCGGACACCGCCCCGTTCGCGAGGGCGCTGGCGGCGCTCGATCTTGTCGGCACTGAGGTGGTCGCGAGCGCCAACGGCGCCAATCTCGACGGCGTCACCCCATTTTCCGCGCTGACCAGCGCCTCCCCCGGTCCGGCGCTCGAAGCCGCGGTCGCCGGCATCGCGCCAGACTCGATCGCCAAGATTCTCTTCACCTCGGGCTCGACCGGCCTGCCCAAGGGCGTGATCAACACCCACCGTATGCTCACGTCGAACCAGCAGGCGATCGCGCAGATTTGGCCATTCCTGCAGGAGCAGCCGCTGGTGCTGGTCGACTGGCTGCCGTGGAACCACACCTTCGGCGGCAATCACAACTTCAACATGCTGCTGCGCAATGCCGGCTCGCTCTATATCGACGCGGGAAAGCCGGTGCCGGCGCTGGTCGGCGAGACCGTGCGCAATCTCTCGGAGGTGTCGCCGACCATCTATTTCAACGTGCCGGCCGGCTATGCGGCGCTGCTGCCCTATCTGGAAAAGGACGAGGCCTTGGCGCGCTCGTTCTTCGCCAATCTGCGGTTGATCTTTTATGCCGCCGCCGCGCTGCCGCAGGATTTGTGGACGCGGCTGGAAACGCTGGCGGTACGCACCACCGGCGAGCGCATCCCGCTCACCGCCTCATGGGGCGGCACCGAGACCGCGCCACTTGCGACCTCGTGCCATTTCCTGATCGACCGCGCCGGCGTGATCGGCGTGCCGGTGCCGGGGGTCGAGCTCAAGCTGGTGCCGACCGAGGCCAAGATCGAAGTGCGGGTGCGCGGGCCCAACGTGATGCCGGGCTACTGGAAACGCCCGGACCTCACGGCGCAGGCCTTCGACGAGGAAGGCTTTTATCGGCCTGGCGACGCCGTGCGCTTCGCAGACCCGCTCGACGCCTCTAAGGGGATTGTGTTCGACGGCCGTCTTGCCGAGGAGTTCAAGCTCACCACGGGCATCTGGGTGCATGTCGGAATGCTGCGCGTCGGTGTCATTGGCGCCTGCTCGCCGGTGCTCCAGGACGCCGTCATCACCGGCGCCGACCGCGACTATGTCGGTGCGCTGGCTTGGCTGAATGTCGGCGGCTGCCAGGCGCTGCTCGGCGTCGATGCGCCCGCCGCGCCCGCCGAGCTCGCGCGTCACCCCACCATTCGCGCGCATGTCGCTGCGGCGCTCGCCCGCTGGAACGGCGAGCACGGAAGCTCAAGCACCCGCATCCGCCGGCTGATGCTGATCGCCGACGCGCCCTCGATCGACCGGAACGAAATCACCGACAAGGGCTATATCAACCAGCGCCGCGCCCTCGAATGTCGCAAGGCCGATGTCGAGCTGCTCTATCAGCCGACGCCAGGCCCCGACGTGATGGTGATCTGAGCCGCGGCGCTAGAGCATTTTCCGGCGAAGTGGGAACCGGTTCGCCGCAGAAAATGCGACCACTACAAGATAACTAGAGCGAATCCCGATTCCATTGGAACGGAATTCGCTCTAATACGGTCTTGCGCCATCGATCCGTGCGCGCGGGCTCGCCTGCGCCCCGGTATAATGATCCGCGGTTATTCGCCCGCCGGCCGCTCCGGCGCGAGCGCCGCGCGGTAAAGCGCTTCGGCGTCGGAGCGCAAGTCGCGGCGCGAGGCGTCGCGCGAATAGAACATATGCCCGCCGCCATAGACGGCGAACTTCGTGCGCTCGGGCGACCCGTAAACCGGGAGCTGATCGAGAATGAGCTTGTTCGCGTAATAGGGCGTTACAAGATCGCTCGCGCCATGCGCGATCAGCACATGGGTGCGCCAATCGCTCGCGAGCACCCTGCGCAGGTCATCCACCGCCTGAACGGAGTTGCGGCCGCGGCCCCAGTTCCAGTGGGAGCTGACCTCGCCATTGAGCAGGCGGTAGGGCCGATCGATCCGCCAATTCAGCACGCCCTGGTAAAGTCCGGTCATGGCTGAATTTAGCGGTGCGCGAGAGGCGTCCAGCACCGGATCTGCAAAGTGCGTCTCCGCCGCGAAGGGATCGGGATCGAAGGCGGTGACGGTCGCGTCATAGGCGCTGCCGACGAGGCCGCGCGACCGATAAAGTTCCCGTTGGAATGTTCCGTTGTCGACCCGCCCGCCGAGCCGTTCAACCAGCGCCGAATCAAGTCCGGTAAGGGCCGCGACCCGGGCCGACATGCGTTTGACCGCCGCCTGGTCGCGTTCCCCGCGCATGAGGTCGGCGAGGTATTCGCCGGATGCGTAGTCCTCGGCGGCCTTGAGCGCGGCGCGATCGAATCCGCCGTTCAGTTCGCGCGCCGTCGCCGCCAGCGACGGCAGATTGGCGACAAAGGACAACGGCACGTGGCGGCGTTGCCCCAAATTCGCGAAATCGAGCACCGGCGAAACCAGCACGAGTCCGCGCACGCCGACGCCCTGCTGCTCGAGGGCGCGCTCGACTTTCAGCGCGCGCATGCCGCCATAGCTCTCGCCGACGAGGAATTTCGGCGCCCGCTGTCGCCCGTTCTGTTCGATCCATTTGCGGATGAATACGGCGAGCGCATCGGCGTCCCCGTCGACCGACCAAAAACTCCGCCGCACCTCATCGCCGCCGGTGAGCCGGCTGTAACCGGTCCCCGGCGGGTCAACGAACACGAGGTCGGTGAAGTCGAGCCAGGTTTCCGCGTTGGGAACGAGCGCCGCGGGCCCCGACGCAGTAATACGGTCGAACGGCAGCCGCCAGGGACCGAATGCGCCGGTATTGAGATAGGCCGAGGCTGCGCCGGGGCCGCCGTTGAAAACGAAGGTCACTGGGCGTCCGGCTGCCGGATCGCCCGAGACAAAGGCCACATAGGCGATCTCCGCCTGGAGCTTGCCGCTATCCCCATCGAATAGCGGGATCGATCCGGCGGTCGCTTTGAAATGCAGCGTGCGTCCGGGGAGCGCGAGCGTGTGATCGGTGGTTGTATCGGCCGGAAGCTTGCGCGTTGCCTCCTGCGCGCCATGATCGCGCCCCGCCGACTGCTGCCCTGCGTCCGCCGATGGACTCGCGCGGCTGGTCTCGGTCGAAGCCGCGGGGGACTTGGTGTCGTCAGTCGAAGCGCGCGCGCGGTTGGCGTCGGGTGCGGGAGCATTCGGCCGCCGCGCCTCGCTCTCCGGTCGCATTTGGCGCTGCGTCTGCGGGAAGGCCGGCGCGGCGAGGCTGAGTGCGAGCGCGCTCGTTGCTGCGGCGACCGCCAGTGCGTGGATGAGCCGGCGCAGGGGCGAAGTGGAATTGTGGGGTGTGGGGGTCATGGTCCGTTCAACAATATGGCCTGTCCGGTGTTCCGGACAATGTCGGAACGCCTCTTCGCACCCAATTGTGTCGCTCTCGCGGGAGGGTTGCTGCGCGCGCAGGCCAATTCATCCGGCTGCGGCCTAGATCGCCGCCTGCCCCGCGCCGCTAAGACGGGATGGCCGGCAAAAGGCCAGCGGCAGGCGCTGTGTCAGGCCGACTGCTGCTTCTTCGATTGCGGTTGTTGGCCGGGCGCTCGGGCTCGGCGTTCGGGGCGCGCTTGATCGACTTCAGCCGGCCACGGACGAAGCGATAGAGGCCGGCCCGCTCGGTCTCGAGATAGGTCAGGGTCACGGATCGCTCGCCGCGCGCATTTCTGGTGATATCGGTCGCCTGCGGGGCGCCCAGCGCCCGCACCACCTGGCATTCCGTCATATCGAGCGCGACCGCATTCAAGTTCGTTCCTGACTCGTCCTCGCTCGCCGTCGCGCCCGCGCCGCCAGCGCAAAAGCCCTGCGCGTCCACGAGGTCGGTAGCGCGTACCGGCTTCGACGTGTTGATCGCGGCTTGATTGAAAGAGTTTGCACTTGTCGGCAGGAACGTGCTCGCCGACGGCAGCTTCACATCGGCCCAGCCCGGCATGTTGGAGCAGGCGCCGGTGGCCACGGCGCTCGCCACGACAGCCAAGATCAGCACTCGGCGGATTCCTGGATTTGATCCTCGCATGTTTGGGCCCCGTCTCATCCTCGCGCAGATTCTCAACAGGAATAACTATATCCAATCCATACTAATTTTTCGACACCATCAAGGCGATCCCCGGTAGCAGGCAGCCGCGGGACCGGCTAGCCGCGCCGCTGCCAGCGTCCGTGCTCGTCGCATTGCCAGTAGGTCACGTCGAAGCCTTCAGCCTTCTTCGTTCGCCAAAGCTCGCGCGCCTCGGCGCGCGCCTCCTCGTCCTCGCCGTCGAACAGAACGACGATGCGTTCATAGGACCCCGCATCCGCGGGTGGCTCCGCGCGATCGATCAGGAAACGCACCGATGCCTGGTTCGGATTGTCGTCTTGAACGGTGAGGAGGACCGGCTGATCGCCAACCAAGCTTTCCCGGAACGTGCCGTGGGGCAGGAAACTGTCGTCGCGGTAGGTCCACAGGTGCGCGTCGAGCGCTTCAACCCGCTCCTCCGAGGAAGACTGCACGACGACGCGCCAGCCGCGCGCAAGCGATTTCTCCAGGAGCCGCGGCAGCACCGCCTCCAACGACCGGCGCTCAAGATGATAGAACAGAAGCTCGGTCATGCATTGGCTCTCATGGCGGCGAGATCATCCCAGAGAATCGCCCCATCCTCTACCTCTCGTAGTAATCCGCCACGAAGCGGTCGAGCAGGCGCACGCCCCAGCCCGCACCCCAGCTCTTGTTGATGTCGGTCTGCGGCGAGCCCATCGCGGTGCCGGCAATGTCGAGATGCGCCCACGGCGTCTTGCCGACGAAGCGCTGGAGCAGTTGCGCCGCGGTGATCGCGCCGCCATGGCGGCCGCCGGTGTTCTTCATATCGGCAAATTTCGAATCGATCAGCTTGTCGTATTCCGGCCCCAGCGGCATGCGCCAGACCCGCTCGCCCGTCGCCTCCCCCGCCTTGGCAAGCTGTTCGGCGAGCTTGTCGTCATTGGTGAACAGGCCCGCGATCTCCTGCCCGAGCGCCACCATGATGGCGCCCGTAAGCGTCGCGAGATCGATCATCAGCCGCGGCTTGAACCGATTGGCCGTGTAATGAAGCACGTCGGCGAGCACGAGCCGGCCCTCGGCGTCGGTGTTGATCACCTCGATGGTCTGCCCGGACATCGTCGTCACGATGTCGCCCGGCCGCTGCGCCTTGCCGTCGGGCATGTTTTCGACGAGGCCGATCACGCCGACGGCGTTGACCTTGGCGTCGCGCGCGGCGAGCGCATGCATCAGCCCGACGACACAGGCCGCGCCCGCCATATCGCCTTTCATGTCCTCCATGTTCTGCGCCGGCTTGATGGAAATGCCGCCGGTATCGAAGCACACGCCCTTGCCGATGAAGGCGAGCGGCTTGTCACCCTTTCGGCCGCCATTCCAGCGCATGACCACCACCCGGCTCTCATGCGCGGAGCCCTGGCCGACGGCGAGCAGCGCACCCATGCCGAGCCGTCGCAATTTGCGCGGCTCGAGCACCTCGACCACGACGCCGCTGCGGCGCAGCGCGAGCACCCGGCGGGCGAAAGAATCGGGAAACAACACGTTTGGCGGTTCGTTGACGAGGTTTCGCGCGAATACAACCCCGTCTGCAACCGCCGCGCGATCGACAAAGGAACGGCGCGCCGCCGCCGGATCGGCCGCGCCGAGGGTGAGCGTCACAGCGTCTGGGGGCTCCTCTTCCTCCTTGCGCTTGGTCTTGTAGCGATCGAAGCGATAGGCGCGCAGGCGCGCTCCGAGCGCGAGGTCAGCGACCGCCTCGGGGTCCATGGCTCCGGTCGGGTATTCAGCGATCATTGTAACGTCACGCGCCGCAGAGGGCACTTTGCCTAGTCCCGCCCCGCCGAGTTTGAGCGAATCGAAGGGCTTCAGATCCTTCGGCTTGCCGAGTCCCACAACCACAAGTCGGTCAGCCTTAAGGCCCGCAGGCGCGGCAATATCGAGGGCGGAACCAAGCTTGCCCTTGAACCGCTCGATCCGGGCGACGCGCTCGAGGAGCGCCGCCGCGGACCCGAGAACGGCGCGGGTGGCCGAGCCAATCCGCAGTCCATCGTCACAAAATACAACCAGAACGCCCGCGCGGGGCGCCGCGAAGGGAGCGAACTTGATCCGAAGACTTTCCGCCATTCCTGCCCTCATATCGGCCTGTGGCCGTCCGGACACAGCGCCGCCAAAAGCGGCGACTCGGTAGTGACCCGTATTTGCAACCTTCTCATAGCATTAGCGAGCCAGTCTGGTCATACTGCATTAACCCTACGGGGCCTATGGGGGGAGACACGCCTTCCAACGGCCATTTTGTGGACAGATCAAACAATTACTCTTTGAAATCGGATGAGAAACCCGCCAAAGCCGGACCTCGGCGGCGGCACGCGAAGGGGGGACCGACGAGGAGGACCAGTAAGAGCGCGGAAGTAAGTCGGCGTGTATGACAGCGCGCGGGGGGCGCGTGAAATGGCCGGATTCGTCGCAGAATGTCTGGCTAGCCGAGCATGGGGCCGGTGGCTTCCGTGCGATCTATTTTTTGCGGCAATTTGCTACTGCGGGGCCGGCGCGGTCGCGATGACCGGCGCCGAGCGCGGCGTGGCGGGTGAGAGCGTGGGCTGATGATCGCGGGACGACTAGCTCGCTACTTCGGTTGGCGCTTCTTGAGCGCGTTGCTCGCCATTTTCATCGGCGGCTTCTGCCTCGTCGCCTTGATCGATTATATCGAGCTGATGCGCCGCACCGGCGATGACGAGAACACCTCGGCGCTCATCAATGCGACGATTTCGCTGACCCGCATTCCCCAGCTCATGGAAATACTGATGCCGTTCGCGGTGCTCGTCGGCGCGATGATGTGCTATCTGAACCTATCGCGCCGCCTGGAACTCGTGATCGCCCGCGCGGCCGGCCTGTCGGCGTGGCAGTTCATCACGCCGGCTCTCTTGGTCGCCCTTGTTTTCGGCGTGTTTGCGACCACGGTCTACAATCCCGTCGCCGCGTATCTCAAGGAACAGTCGAAGCGCCTCGAGGTCAAATATATCGGCGGCTTTCGACAGACCAGCCTGCAAAGCACGGGAACCGGCATCTGGGTGAGCCAGAAGAACGCCTTCGGCCACGCGATCATCAACGCCGCGACCAGCAGCGACCAGGGCGTGCGGCTCGGCGGCGTCACCGTGCTCATCTACGACCAAGACAACCATTTCCGCGAGCGCATCGAAGCGAAAACCGCGACGCTAATCGGCGGATACTGGCGCCTGCTCGACGTGCGCCGATACACGTTGAATGAACCGCCAGTTATTTCGCCGGAATATCTGCTCGAGACCAATCTCACAGTTGAACAGGTCCGCGAGAGCTTCGCCACGCCCGACACCGTATCGTTCTGGGATCTGCCGTTCTTCATCGAGAAGGCCGATCGCGCCGGGCTCGCCGCGGCCGGCTACAAGCTCCAATACCAGAAACTTTTGTCGCGACCCGCTTTGCTCGTGACGATGGTGCTGGTGGCGGCGGCCTTCAGCTTGCGCTTCTTCCGCTTCGGCGGCGTGCAAAACATGGTGCTGTGCGGCGTCGCCACGGGCTTCGTGCTTTACGTCCTCTCGAAGATCACTGACGACCTGAGCAAGGCGGACCTTCTGCATCCGATTGCAGCGGCGTGGCTGCCGGTGGTGATCGGAACGCTCACGGGCCTTCTTCCGCTACTCTATCAGGAGGACGGCTGATCGTGACCGCGCTCGTCGCCCTCCCCCATGCTCGGCGTCGGCGGTGGCGACCCGCCGGCCTTGCGTTGATTCTTGCCCTCGCGACCGTGGCGACGTTCGTCGGTACGGACCGGGCGCTGTCGCAATATCTCACCTTCCAAGGCCAGCTCAGACCGACCCCGCCGCCGCGGGAGCCGGAACCCAGCGATGCGCCGATGCTCGTGCAGGCCGTCGAAATCCAATACGACTATCCCAATGAACGGGTGTTGGCGGTCGGGAACGTGCAGATCTACTACAAGGGATCGACAGTCCAGGCCGACAAGGTCATCTACGACCAGCGGACCAAGCATCTCCACGCCGAAGGCAATGTACGGCTGACCGGCGCCGACGGCGTGATCACTTATGGCGATCTGATCGATCTTAGCGACGACCTCCGTAACGGCTTCATCGATTCGCTGCGGCTCGAGACGGCCGAACAAACCCGTTTCGCCGCGGCACGCGGGCGGCGAACCGAGGGCAATTTCACCGTCCTCGAAAGCGGCGTCTACACCGCCTGTCAGCCGTGCCGAGAGGATCCACGCAGGCCGCCTCTGTGGCAGGTCAAGGCGGCCCGGATCATCCACGACCAGTCCGAGAAGATGATTTATTTCGAGGACGCACGTATCGAGTTCTTCGGCGTGCCCCTCGCCTACTCGCCCTATCTCGCGGCGCCCGATCCCACCGTGAAGCGGAAATCAGGTTTCCTGATGCCGCTGGTCACCACAAACTCCATTTACGGCGTCGGGATCGAAACACCGTATTACCTGGCGCTCGCGCCGAGCTATGACATGACCATTTCGCCGCGGATCATGTCGAATCAGGGTCCAATCGGCCGTCTCATGTCATCGTCAACGACGAGCGAAGCCGACGGCAATACAACTCCGCTGCTGCAAGGTGAATGGCGGCAGCGGCTCGAAGACGGCTTTTACACAATGCGCGCGGCCGGTCTTTACCAACCGAACAAGGAGGAATTCGCCAACACCAGCGCTTTCAAGGAGTTCCGCGGTAGCGTCGAGACGACTGGGCGGTTCGATCTGTCGCCGCGCTGGGCCTGGGGGTGGGACGGCGTGCTCGTATCCGATCCGACCTTCTTTGCCGATTACAAGATTCGCACGCTGCAATCGCGCTCCACCGAACTGGTCAACCTTATCGGAATTAACGACGTGGGCGTATCTCAGCTTTTCCTCGCCGGGCGCGGGGACCGCAGCTATTTTGACGTGCGCGCCATGCACTTCACCGGGTTTACCTCGAGCGACCAACAAACGGTTCTCCCGGACATTCACCCGGTGATGGATTACCAATATACGTTTAACCAAGCCATATTCGGCGGAGAGTTGGGCTACAGCGCGAATCTAACCAGCCTGTCGCGTCAAAATCCGAGCTTCGATCCGATCAGCCAGGCCGCGGTGACTTTCGGCTACTGCAACAACACGGCGACCGCCGATACGGCGGTCAAGACCAACGCCAATTGCCTTCTGCGCGGCGTTCCTGGCGTCTATTCCCGCCTGTCGGCGGAAACCCACTGGCGGACCAAGTACATCGATCCGTTCGGCCAGGTGTTCACGCCGTTCCTCGCCGTGCGCGGCGACGCCGCACAACTCGCCGTCGATTCCGATCCCGGCGTCTCGAACTTCATCGAGAGCGGCGATAACAGTCTGACGCGATACATGGCGACCGCTGGCCTCGATTACCGATATCCGTTCATTTCCGTCCATAGCTGGGGAACTCAGACGATCGAACCGATCGTGCAAGTCATCGCTCGGCCCAACGAATCGAATATCGGCCGGCTCCCCAACGAGGATGCGCAGAGCCTCGTATTCGACGACAGCAATCTGTTCAAAGTCGACAAGTTCTCCGGCTGGGACCGCGTCGAGGGCGGCGGGCGCGCCAATGCAGGCGTGCAATACACCGCGCAAATCAATGGCGGCGGCACGGTCAATGCGCTGTTCGGCCAGTCCTATCAACTGTTCGGCATCAACTCCTTCGCGGTTGCGGACACGACCAATACCGGCCTCGGCAGCGGGCTGGACACGAACGTCTCCGACTATGTGGCGCGCTTCACTTATGCGCCGAACAAAATCTTTTCGATGATATCGCGCTACCGCTTCGCCGAGCAGGACTTCTCGTTGCAGCGCTTCGAAGTCGAAGGACGCGCCAGGGTCGATCGCTGGAACGTCTCGCTCTTATACGGCAACTACGCACCACAACCCGAGCTCGGCTTCCTCGACCGGCGTGAAGGGTTGTTGTCTTCGGGTTCCGTCAAGCTCGCCACGAACTGGGTTTTCACCGGCGCGGCTCGTTACGACATTGCTCATAACAACCTGAGCCAAACGTTGGCCAGCCTCGGCTATATCGACGATTGCTTCCTGTTAGGGCTGAACTACATCACCGACTATACCTATAGCACCAGCATTCCGAAATCGAACCACACAGTCATGTTGCAGCTCGGCTTGCGGACCTTGGGCAGCACGACGTCATCGGGGCTTTCGGGAGGCACTCTCCCCTTGGCAAATCTTCAATAATTTTGCCTATTTCTACGGCTAGGTCTCACGCCCTGCCCGGCCGTGACCGCCGTCGCTGGCGATACGATGCTTTGGCGATGGTCTAATTTGGCGTCGCGTGCCCATCTCTGGTCCGAGCTTGACGGCAGGCTCTGCTTCCGGTGAAGGTTGCGGAAGGGCGTCGTCCAGGTCGCAATGGAAGAGCTTCAATGCCGGCGTCACTGATGAAACGCTTCAAGGTCTATTATCGCGTCATGAACATGCACCGAACCTGCTTCCGTCTGACGTCCGCGGCGTGTTGCCTTGGCGCAATTCTGGTGCTGGGCGCGCTTTCGGGGGACTTGTCCCGACCGGCGGCCGCCCAGGCGGTCGTTGTGATGGTGAATGGGGAGCCGATCACCTCCTATGACGTCGACCAGCGCGCAAAGTTCAATCAGCTGGTGTCTCGCAAAGCATCGGCGCGCCAGGAGGTGATCGACGAGCTGATTAACGAAAAGATCAAGGTGCAAACCGGCCACCGCTACAAACTCGAAATCACCGACAAAGACGTCGACGCGTCTTTCGCCGAGATGGCCAAGCGCATGAATCTTTCGGCAGAGCAGCTCGCCCAAACGCTCGAGAAGGGCGGAGTCGATCCCGGCACGCTCAAGGCCCGCATCCGCGCCGACATGGTCTGGCGACAGATCGTGCGCGGCAAATTCCACTCGAGCTTTCAGTTCCGCGAGAAGGACATCCTTGCGGCGATCGAGAGCAAGGAGGACGAGAGGGGCGATGACGTAGCCACCAAGACGGTCGCATATGACTATGTCCTGCGGCCGATCCTGTTCATCCTTCCGAAGGGCGCGTCGCAAGCGGCCATAGCGGCGCGGCGGCGCGAGGCTGAGGCGCTGCGCAACCGCATCGAGGACTGCGAGCAGGGCTTGCGCTTTGCCCGGGCGCTTCCGGACGTTCTCGTGCTCGACCCAGTGACTCGCAATTCCGCCGACCTCCCTCCCGCATTACAGGAGATTCTCGAACGTACCGGCGTCGGGCGCCTGACCAATCCGGAGACGACGGACAGAGGCATTCAGGTGTTTGCGGTCTGCAACAAGCGGGAAACCAAAGTTGATACGCCCGCCATGCGCAAGACGCGCAGCGAAATGTTCAGCAAGCAATTCGAAGCCAAGTCGAAGCACTATCTCAGCGAGCTGCGCCGCCAGGCGTTGATCGAAATGAAATGAGAACGCCGCTTGCGCTCACGGTCGGGGAGCCGGCGGGGATAGGACCGGACATTGCACTGGCGGCATGGGTGCGCCGGGCGGACTTTGATCTGCCGCCGTTCTACCTCCTTGCCGACCCCGCTTTCCTTGCCCGCCGTGCGCATGCGCTCGGGCTTGACGTTTCCATCGCCGTCGTCACGCCGGCGCAGGCCCGCCGAGCGTTCCCAACCGCCCTGCCCGTGGTCGATCTCGGGTTAGTCATCACCGCGCAGCCCGGCTCACCCGATGCGTCGAGCGCGCCGGCCGCAATCGCCGCAATCGACCGGGCCGTGGAGGCGGCGCGCGCGGGTGACGCGTCGGCGGTCGTCACCAATCCCATCGCCAAGAGCGTGCTCTACCAGGCGGGCTTCGGTGAACCCGGGCATACCGAATACCTTGCGAGCCTCGTCGCGCGTGCGACTGGTCGCACCGTCATGCCGGCGATGATGATCTGGTCGCCCGAGCTTGCTGTGGTTCCGGTAACGATTCACGTGCCGCTCGCGTCCGTTCCGAAGCGGATCACCGGCGATCTCATCATCGCGACCGGACGCATCGTCGCCCGCGATCTCGCCCGGCGCTTCGGCATTGCGCGCCCGCGGCTCGTGGTTGCCGGACTTAACCCGCATGCCGGGGAACACGGCGCCATCGGCACCGAGGAGCGCGACATCATCGCGCCGGCGGTTGCAGCACTCGCTGCCGAAGGCATCGCCGTGCGCGGACCGCTGCCGGCGGACACCCTGTTCCACGCTCAGATGCGCGCAACCTATGATGCCGTCTTATGCATGTACCACGACCAGGCGCTGATCCCGGTCAAAACTCTTGCGTTTGATCATGCGGTGAACGTGACTCTCGGGCTCCCCTTCGTGCGCACCTCGCCGGACCATGGCACCGCGTTCGACCTAGCGGGGAGCGGCCGCGCCGATCCCTCGAGTCTTGTCGCGGCCCTCAAGCTCGCGACGCGCCTCGCCGACGAACAACCGGCCATAGCAGCGGCGGAATGAAGCGCGCGGCACGGACCGGCAATCCGCGGCGCATGGGATGAGCGTGATCGACGACCTCCCGCCGCTGCGCGAAGTGATCCGCCGCTACGGCCTCGCCGCACGAAAATCCCTCGGACAGAACTTTCTCCTCGACCTCAACCTCACGGCGCGCATCGCCCGCGCGGCGGGTCCGCTCGGCGGGGTGACCGTCGTCGAGATCGGGCCGGGGCCAGGCGGGCTGACTCGGGCGCTGCTTGCAGCGGGAGCGAAGCGCGTGATCGCCGTCGAACGCGACGCGCGCGCCATCGCCGCGCTCGCTGAAATCGCCGCCCGCTATCCCGAACGCCTCACGATCATCGAAGGCGATGCGCTCGCCCTCGATCTTGCGGCACTGGTCGAAGGCGCAGGACCCGCGCGCATCGTCGCCAACCTGCCTTACAACATTGCGACCGCGCTGCTCGTCGGCTGGCTTTCGGCCGAGCCGTGGCCGCCTTGGTACGATGCGCTTGTCCTGATGTTCCAGCGCGAGGTCGCCGAGCGCATCGTCGCCGCCCCGGGCACGAAAAGCTATGGCCGGCTGGCCGTGCTGGCGCAATGGCGCGCTGAGCCGCGCATCCTGTTCGACATTGCGCCGCAAGCCTTCGTGCCGCCGCCCAAGGTGACCTCCTCGCTCGTCAAGCTCACGCCACGGCCAGCGCCGGCAGCCTGCGATCGCGGCGCGCTCGAACACGTGACCGCGGCCGCCTTTGGGCAGCGTCGCAAAATGCTGCGCCAAAGCCTGAAATCGCTCGGCGGAGACTCCATCGTGTTGCTTGCCGCAGCCAGTATCGACCCCACCGCGCGCGCCGAAGATATCCCGGTCATGGGCTTCGTCGCGCTCGCCAATACCCTGGTCCGGCTGCGCGGCCCGCCCCCTTGAGCCGGCGCGCATCACGCGCGACGGCACGTCATCCCGGGGAGATTTGCTTCAGGTCGGCGAGCAGCTTGGCGACGCGCGTCTCGAGATCCGACCGAAGTATGCGCTTGAGGCGTTCGGCGGTGAGGATTGCGCGCAATCGGGAGAAACTCTCGTCGAGATCGCAGTTGATCAGCACGTAATCATATTCCGTCCAGTGGGGAATTTCGTCGGCGGCGCTCCGCAGCCGCCGTGCGATGATCTCGTCCGAATCTTCGGCCCGCCGCTCAAGTCGTGCCTTCAGTTCGGCGGCCGAAGGCGGCAGCACAAAAACGCTCACCACATCGCTGCGCATCTTCTGGCAGATTTGCTGCGTTCCCTGCCAATCGATGTCGAACAGCATGTCGCGGCCGGCCGCGAGCGCCTGCTCCACCGGCTCGCGCGGCGTGCCGTAGAAATTGCCGTGAACCTCCGCCCATTCCAAAAGTTCATCCGCCGCGCGCATGGCCTCGAAATGGCGCTTCGAAATGAACCGGTAATGCACCCCGTCGATCTCGCTCGGCCGCCGCCGGCGCGTCGTCACCGAGACTGAGAGATTGAGATTGGTCTCTTTCTCGATCAGCGTGCGCGTCAGCGTCGTCTTGCCTGCGCCCGAGGGCGATGAGACGACGAACAGGATGCCGCGCCGGGTGGTGGCTTCGTCCTTCGTGCGCGCCCCCTGAACGCTCATGCCCCCTACTCCAAATTCTGCACCTGCTCGCGGAACTGCTCGACTGCGCTTTTCAGCTCCAATCCGATCTTGCTGAGTTCGATATCGTTTGCCTTCGCGCACAGAGTATTCGCTTCGCGATTGAGTTCTTGGGCGAGGAAATCGAGCCGGCGCCCGATCGCTCCGCCCTTCTCGACGAGTTGGTTGGCCTGCGCGACATGCGCGTGCAACCGGTCGAGCTCCTCGCGCACATCCGTCTTTGCGGCGATCAGGATCGCTTCCTGGTGTAACCGGTCGGGGTCGAAGCGGTCCGACGCTTCGAGCAGCAACGCCACCTGGCGGGCGAGCCGTTCCCTGACCGCTTCCGGTTTGCGGCCCGGCGCGGTTTCGGCGCGCTCCGCCAGCGCCGCGATCTCGGCGAGACGCTGGGTGAGCACGCGGCCGAGCGCTTCGCCTTCGAGCCGGCGCATGGCCGCAAGCTCGGCGAGCGCCGCAGCGAAGCCGCCAACCACCGCCGCTTCCGCTGCCGCGCGGTCCTCCTCGCTTTCATCGGCCTCGATTACCTCCACCACGCCTTTGATGGCGAGGATGCCATCGAGGCGCGGCGCCTCGGCCTGAACGCGCGTGGATAGCCCCTCGAGAGTCGCGAGGACGGCGGCAAGCACTTGGTCATTGATGCGGACGATCGGCTGCACGGCCGGCCGTTCGACCGTTAGCGTGGCATAGACGGTCCCGCGCGCGAGTATCTCACCCGCTTTGGCGCGCACCGGCTGTTCGATCGCGTCCCATCCCGGCGGCAAGCGCAGCCGCAAGTCGAGGCCCTTGGCATTCACCGACTTGATCTCCCAGACGAACGCGTATTGTCCGCTCGCGCCGTGGCTGCGGGCAAAGCCGGTCATGCTGGACAATGCCATCGGAGCGCTCAAGCTACTCGATCGTAATGACCCATCGGCGCTCATCGCGTCGATCGGCCACCGCTTTGCTCCGAAGAACGCCTGCGGGGAGCCGGCGCGGAGCGCGGCGACGGCGTGGCGGCCGTCTCCGGCGGCGCTTCGGCGTCGGCGTCGTTATCGCGTTGCGACCGTTCGATCGAACGCAGCTTCGCCACGTTACGTTGATGCTGATCGAGCGTTTCTGCGAACAGATGTCCGCCAGCGCCATCGGCGACGAAGTAGAGCTCCCTGGTGCGCGCGGGATTTGCGGCGGCTTCAAGCGCGGCGCGGCCGGGATTGGCGATCGGGCCTGGCGGCAGGCCATCGATGACATAGGTATTGTAGGGCGTAGGCTGCTCGATCTCGCTCTTGAGAATGGGTCGTCCGAGCGTCGCCTTTCCGCCAACCAGTCCGTAGATGATGGTCGGATCCGACTGCAGCCGCATGCGCTGCTTGAGCCGATTGACAAACACCGCGGCGACCCGCGTGCGCTCCTCCGGTCGGCCGGTCTCCTTCTCGATGATCGAGGCAAGCGTCACGAGCTGATCCGGTGTGCGCAACGGCAGATCGGCCATGCGCCGCTCCCAGACCTCCTGTACGACCCGGCGCTGCGCCTGGTGCATACGCTGGATTACCTGCTCGCGCGTCGTCCCGCGCACCACCTTGTAAGTCTCGGGCAGAAGCGAGCCTTCGCGCGGAATTTCGCGGATGTTGCCGGACAGCATGTCGGCCTCGAGCAAGCGGTGCACGACTTGCTCGGACGTGAGTCCTTCCGGAACCGTGAGCGCATGCTGGACGACCTTGCCGTCGAGCAATGTCGCGATCACGTCGCCGAGGGTGGCATGCTTGGGGAACATGTATTCGCCGGACTTGAGATCATCGCGCGCCTTGCGCACCACCACCGCTCCGACGAATGTCCATGGCTGATCGATCACGCCCTCCTTGACCAGGAGATCGGCGATATCGCGGACGCCGGCCCCGCGCGGAATGTTAACGATCTTGTCCTCACCGAGCGGCCCCGGCGCGTCCAGCCGTTGCTTACCGATCATGATCGCCACGCCGACAACGATTGCGACCAAAACAATGAAGGTGAGGATTGCGTTGCCGACCACGACGATCGGATGGCGCGCGCGCTGCGAGCGCCGCTTCGGCACCGGCACGCGCTCCGGCGCGAGCGCCGCGCGCGAGCTACGCGGACCAACTCTGTTCTGTTCGGCCGGAGGCGTTGGCTGTCCGCCGCGCGGTCCTTGGAAATACGTCATTAAAACCGGCTCCCGGGCGGCCGGCCCTCAGGGCGAGCCCGCGCGCATTGCCTGACCCGCACGGGGTCACGTAACGGTTTTGCCGAAGGGTACACCAGAACTCGGCGAAGCCGAAAATCGCGCGAATTCATGCGCACACACCCCGGCACCGGTTCAATACCGTTGAAATTATGGCGTTTTTACTAGCGCCCATTCAACAGTGAAGTGCAACGGGCAGATTTCTGGCGCTGAAGAAAATCTCGCGAGGGGTTTGGTAGCCGAGTATCTTTCTGGGGCGAGAGTTGAGTTTGTCCTCGACCCTTTGGACATCGGCATCGGACAAAATAGAGAAGTCGGAACCTTTTGGGAAGTACTGCCTGAAGAGGCCGTTAGTGTGTTCGTTGAGGCCGCGTTCCCACGAGTGATAGGGCTTGGCAAAATAGGATAGTGCCCCCAGCGAGGTTGCGATTTGGGCGTGAGAGGCGAACTCTTTTCCATTGTCGTAAGTGATTGTTTCGATTTGGTCAGCGAGCGGCAAAAGCACGCGTGCGCAGGCCTGCACGACAGAGTCCGCGTTCTTGTCCGGCAGTTTGGCGAGCTTGGTGTATTTGGAGGTTCGCTCGACGTGCGACATGACAACGCCTTTGTGATTGGCGCCGATAATCGTGTCGGCCTCCCAGTCTCCGATGCGGATTTTTGCGGCGACAATAGGAGGCCGCTGATCGATATCGACGCGGTTCGGAATCAGCCCGCGCCCCGAATTCTTGCCCTTGCGCCTGTTGTATTTTTTGCCGCTGTGACGCAAGTGAAGATACAGCGTGCCCCCGTCTTTCTTGTCTTTCCAGACATGCTGATAGATGCGCTCGTGACTGATAAAGGCGACGCCATCCTTCGCCAGACGCCCGCTGATCTGATCGGGACTCCACTGCTGTTGCGTCAGTTTTTCTTCGATCAGCTCCACCAAATCTGGCGTTATTTTGCGCGGCTTGTCCGAGGCCTCTTGGCGTCTCTGCGAGGCCTTCTCGTGCGCTTGCTTGAAGCGATAGCCGCGCGCGCCGGTGTTGCGAACAAGCTCGCGGCTGATCGTCGACGGATCGACGCCAATTTGCCGCGCGATGTGGGCTTGCGAGTGGCCGCTTTGCAAGAGCGCGTAAATCTGGCAGCGTTGTTCGCAGGTCAGATGGAGATAGCCTTCGGGCATTTTTCCTCCGTGAGATGTGCTGTCCCACGCAAGGATAGTCTTCCATCTGACCGCCAGAAAAACCGGCATACACAACATGGCAAAGTCTGGCGGGAGAAAACGTCGGCCTCAAGGGTGCTCGCTGCGCTCGCATCGTCTCCGGCGACTAAAGCCCTTGACCCCGACCCTTTCCCCCGCCACTCACTCCGCCATGCCGTCTATGCTGCCCTGTTGCACTTCGGATTTGAAACGGCGTAGTCCCCGACGCCATCGCCGTTACAAAAGCGCCGGTGTCCTTCACTGAAGCCGGCGGAGTACAAGCGAAGCGTTGGTTCCGCCGAAACCGAAAGAATTGGTCAGCACGACATTTATTTCGCGCTTCTTCGCCTTGTGCGGGACGAGATCGATCGGAGTGTCGACGGAGGGATTATCGAGATTGATTGTAGGTGGCGCGACGTTATCGCGGATGGCGAGAATCGAGAAGATCGCTTCGACCGCACCGGCCGCGCCGAGGAGATGACCGATCGAGGATTTCGTCGACGACATCGACACCCGGCCCGCAGCATTCCCGACGATCCGTTGCACTGCGGCCAGCTCAATCTCGTCGCCGAGCGGCGTGGAGGTGCCGTGGGCATTGATATAGTCAATTTCGGCAGGGGAGATCGCCGCGCGCTTGATCGCCGCCGCCATGCAGCGCTGGGCGCCATCGCCGTCTTCGGCCGGCGCGGTGATGTGATGGGCGTCGCCCGACAGGCCATAGCCGATCAGCTCGGCATAGATTTTCGCGCCGCGGCGCCGGGCGTGCTCCAGCTCTTCGAGCACGACGACGCCGGCGCCCTCGGCGATCACGAACCCATCTCGGTCGCGGTCATAGGGGCGCGACGCCCGCGTCGGGTCGTCGTTGAACGAGGTCGAGAGTGCGCGACACGCGGAGAAACCCGCCATCGATAGTCGGTTAATCGGCGATTCGGTGCCGCCGGCGACCATCACTTCTGCGTCCCCAAGTGCGATCAGGCGGCCAGCGTCACCAATCGCATGCGCACCGGTCGAGCACGCGGTGACCACGGCATGATTGGGGCCCTTCAAGCCGAAGGCGATCGAGACATAGCCACCGGCGAGATTGATCAGTCGGCCAGGAATGAAGAACGGCGATACCCGGCGCGGGCCGCGCTCCTTGAGCACGATCGCGGTCTCGGCAATGCCCTCGATGCCGCCGATGCCCGACCCGATCATGACGCCACTGCGCACTTGTGAATCGTAATCGGCCGGCCTCCAGCCTGCGTCGTCCAGCGCTTGGTGCGCGGCGCACATCGCGAAGGTGATGAACTCATCGACCTTGCGCTGTTCTTTCGGCTCCATCCATCGATCTGGATTGTAGGTGCCGTTCGTGCCGTCGCCGCGCGGGATCATGCAGGCGATCTTCGACGGCAGATCGGACACGTTGAATCGATCGACTTTGCGGGCGCCGCTTTCGCCAGCGATCAGCCGTTGCCACGATTCCTCGACCCCACAGCCGAGCGGTGTCACCATGCCCAATCCCGTGACGACGACGCGCCTCATGTCACCTTCCCGTTTCGGATTGCAGTCCGTCGCCTCGTCCAAAGCGAGCCCGATCGCGATCGAATTGGCGCTTGCGCCGTTGCCGGTTCTTGGCCGCGCTGCCGCCTCCGACCGATTCGACCTCGCAGGCCCCTCGCTCTTAAAGCATTTTCGCGACCTGTGAAGCGGCTTGCACGTGAAGATGCGCGCGCCAGCCGTAGCCCGGACGCGGGCTTATCGCGGAGCGAACGCCGCGTTGCGTGCGTGCCTGCCATTAGCGAGGGTGGAAGACTCCGCACCGTCAGCCGGCTTGGGCGCGGCCGACAAGCTGCGGGTTGAATGGTCGCCGTGGATGTGATCAGCAGCTCCGCAGCAGCTTCACGACAGACCAAAGGCGAGGCCGTCAACCGCCGGTTCAGCTCTTAGCATTCTTTTCGAGGAATTTTATCGCGTCGCCGACGGTCAGGATGGTCTCCGCCGCGTCGTCGGGAATCTCGCAACCGAACTCTTCTTCGAAGGCCATGACAAGCTCAACCGTGTCGAGGCTGTCGGCGCCGAGATCGTCGATAAAGCTCGCGCTCTCGGTCACCTTGTCGGGCTCGACGCCCAAATGCTCCACGACGATTTTCTTGACCCGTTCGCCAATGTCACTCATTTCCAAGACCCTCGTGCGTTTAGCATTCGCCGCGATCGCGCCGGCAACTCATCCAGCCGAGTAGCACAGGCTCGTCGTGGTGGACGGCAGGAACGCGCATCCGGTCAAGGGTGATAGCAGCTGCCCCCAGCCCCCACCGCATCCACTTCGTCCAGCCCTGCGCGATCGGTTATCATACTTCGATAGGCTTGACCAGAAGGCGGAAAACGACCCTGTGGGTCTTCCCGTCCGTAGTCGAAACACCTGTTAAATCATGGCCATTCCGCCATTAACGTGAAGCGTTTGACCGGTGACATAGCCGGCTTCCGCCGAAGCCAGAAAAACGACCGCAGCCGCGACATCCGCCACTGCGCCGAAGCGTCCCGCCGGTACCCGAGCGAGCGCCGCTTCGCGCTGCTTGTCGGCGATGGCGTCGGTCATCGCCGTGGCGATGAACCCCGGCGCGACGCAATTGACGGTGATTCCACGCGAGGCGACTTCCTGTGCGAGCGCCTTGCTCATGCCGATCATGCCCGCCTTCGCTGCGGCATAATTGCCTTGCCCGACATTGCCGGTGACGCCGACGATCGAGGTGACGCCGATGATACGGCCGAAGCGGCGGCGCATCATGCCCCGCACGGCTGCGCGCGCGAGCTGGAACGCCGCCGTCAGGTCGACCGCGAGCACCGCGTCCCATTCCTCGTCTTTCATCCGCATGAACAGATTGTCGCGCGTAAGCCCGGCATTGTTGACGAGGATGTCAACCTGCCCGAGCGCCGCCTCCGCTTGCGGCACCAACGCCTCCACCTGAGTGCGATCGGCGAGATCGCAGCGTAGCGCATGGGCGCGGGCGCCGAGCTCGCCGGCAAGAGCCTCGAGTTTATCGCTCTTCGTTCCCGAAAGCGCGACGCTCGCACCCAGGGCGTGTAGAGCGCGAGCGATCCCTCCGCCAATGCCCCCGGTCGCCCCGGTGACCAGCGCGGTACGACCGGCGAGGTCGAACATCACGCCGTCCCGGTCGCCCGCAGGGGAAAGTCTTGCGTGCGTGCGGCGGCGAAGGTCGCGATGTCGGCCGGCGTGCCGATCGCCACCCCTGTCGCCCCCGGGGCAATGCGCTTGACGAGGCCGGTGAGCACCTTGCCGGCGCCGACCTCGTAGAACATGCGAACGCCGGCGCCCGCCATGAACTCGACCAACTCGCGCCAACGGACGGTGCCGGTGACCTGGCCGATCAGCCCGTCGACGATCGCCGCAGGCTCGCTCACCGGCTTCGCCACGACATTGGCGACGAGGGGAACGCAGGGCCGCTTGACGGCGACGTTCGCGAGCGCCTCGGCCATGACCCTGGCCGCCGGCTGCATCAGTGCGCAATGGAAAGGAGCGGATACCGGCAGCATGGCCGCGCGTTTGGCGCCCTGGCCCTTGGCGATCTCGACCGCGCGCTCAACGGCCGCCTTGTCGCCGGAGACGACGACCTGCCCCGCCCCGTTGTCATTCGCCGCCTGGCATACTTGGCCTTGGGCCGCTTCGGCTGCGACCGCCGCCGCCTGGCCGAATTCGAGGCCGATGAGCGCCGCCATGGCGCCCACGCCCACTGGGACGGCCTTCTGCATCGCGCGGCCACGAATCCGCACCAGCCGCGCCGTGTCGGCCACCGTGAGCGCGCCAGCCGCAGCAAGCGCCGAATACTCGCCGAGCGAATGGCCGGCGACGAAAGTCGCCTCCCGCGCAAGATCAAGCCCGGCTTCGCCTTCAAGAACGCGCAAGGTCGCCAGCGACACCGCCATCAGCGCCGGTTGCGTGTTCTCGGTGAGCATCAGCGTCTCAGCCGGCCCGCCGAAGATGATGCTGCTCAGCTTTTCGCCGAGGGCGTCGTCCACCTCTTCGAACACGGCCCGCGCGGCGGGAAAGTTCTCCGCGAGCGCTTTGCCCATGCCCACGGCCTGACTGCCTTGCCCCGGAAATACGTATGCAACCGCCATGCCTTACCCCTCCCGGATTGCGACAGCCCGGTAACAAGCCGGTGAGCGGGGATTAAGTCAAGAGCGGCGGATTTCGTACTTAGGGATACTTACGGCGTGCGCGGTACAACTTGCGTTCCGCGGCGAAATCCCTATAACCCCGGTTCCCGTCGTTTCGGCCGGGAGCTGAACGGGCGGCCGCGCGCCCCGCGAGGGAGGTGCGGCAGGAATCTCCGCGGTTCCGTTGTCCGGTGTTCCCGCCTTCGCAGGACTTCGCGCCTTTCCGAATGGCACGAGGGGCTTTGCGCCGAACGATGAAGCGATAGAAGAGAAAGGCACGCTATGCCATTATATGAACACGTGTATCTCGCTCGTCAGGACCTCTCGGCGCAGCAGGCCGACGAATTGACCGGACAATTCAAAGGGGTGATCGAGCAACTCGGCGGATCGGTGCAGAAGGTCGAGTACTGGGGCGTGAAGTCGCTGACCTACCGCATCCGGAAGAATCGCAAGGCGCATTTCACCCTGCTCAATATCGACGCGCCGCCCGCAGCGCTTGCCGAGATCGAGCGCCAGGAGCGCATCAACGAAGATGTGCTGCGTTCGCTCACCATTCGGGTCGATTCGCTCGAGGCGGGGCCTTCGGCGATGATGCGCAAGGTCGACCGCGACGATCGCCGTGAGGGGACGGGCGCGACGATCGCCGCGGCGATGACCGCAGGCGTGATCGTGATCGCGACGCCCGCGGCCCACGCGAAGCGCCGCGCGGGCCACGCGAGGAACGCAGCGGCGGTGACGATGCCGTCATGACGGAGGAATGAACCCATGGCTTTCGCAGCCGCCGGCGCGCGCCGGCCATTCTTCCGCCGCCGCAAGACCTGCCCGTTTTCCGGCGTAAACGCCCCGAAGATCGACTACAAGGACGTTCGCCTGCTGCAGCGTTACATTTCCGAGCGCGGCAAGATCGTGCCGAGCCGGATCACTGCGGTTTCCGCCCTCAAGCAGCGGGAGCTGGCGCGGGCGATCAAGCGGGCGCGCTTTCTCGGGCTTTTGCCCTATGTGATCCGCTGACGGCGGCGGGACGCATCTTCTGCCCTCCCGGCGACGGGAGGAAACCCCCGGTTGGGACGGACACGATTCGCCTCTAACCGCTCAACGGAGCGGGACAGCTCGACGATGGTGCAGGTTCTGCTGATCGGGATCGGCGCGGGCGCGGTTGCCGCGCTCATGTTCGCGGCGCTCGCCTCGGGCTCCCCGCTCGCCATGGCGCTGTTTTATCTTGCGCCGCTGCCCATCCTGATCGCAGCGCTGGGTTGGAGCCACGTGGCGGCCATCGCGGCGGCGCTGACCGGATCGACGGCGCTGTTCGCCACCTTCAATTCGGTCTTCGCGGTGGTGTTCCTGATTGGCGTAGGCCTGCCCGCCTGGTGGCTCGGCTATCTCTCGCTGCTGGCGCGGCCAGCGACCACGAACGGCTCCGAGCAGATCGAATGGTATCCGGTCGGCCGGCTTGTGCTATGGGCGGCTTTGCTGGGCGGGCTGATCGTAACGGTGGCGATCCCGCAATTCGGCAGCGACGCGGAGAGTTTCCGCGCCACGCTGAAGAGCGCTTTTGAGCGGTTGTTCAAGGCGCAGAGCGGGACGCCGGCGAACGAACCGCTCAAGCTGCCGGGCGTATCAGATCCGGACTCGGCCTTTGCATTTTTCGCGGTGATCATCCCGCCGGCTGCGGCGGCGCTGACGACTGCGACGCTCCTGCTCAATCTATGGCTCGCCGGACGCGTGGTCGATCTTTCGGGCCGGCTGCGGCGTCCGTGGCCCAAACTCTCCGCGCTCGCCCTGCCGGCCCATGCGGCCGCCATCTTCGCGCTTGCGATCGCGGGCTCGTTCCTGCCCGGGCTGATCGGCATCGTTTCCGGACTGTTCGCTGCGAGCCTTGCCGTCGCCTATACCGCGCAAGGGCTCGCCGTCCTGCATGCCCTGACGGCCGTTGTGAAAGGCCGCCCCATCGTACTGACGGGCGTCTACGTGGCGATCCTCGTGTTCGGCTGGCCGCTGCTCGCGATCGCCTTGCTCGGCCTTGCCGACGGGTCTTTCGATTTGCGCGGGCGCGTAGCCCGCAAACGCGGTCCGCCCGCCGGCCCGCTCGCCTGAAATCATCCATCTCCTCGCGGAGAAAACGGAGCCAAAGACATGGAAGTGATCCTGCTGGAGCGTATCGCCAAGCTCGGCCAAATGGGCGACGTGGTCCGCGTCAAGGACGGCTATGCGCGCAATTTCCTGTTGCCCGGGGGCAAGGCGCTGCGCGCCACCAAGGAGAATCGCGCCAAGTTCGAGACCATGAAAGGCCAGCTCGAGACGCGCAATCTCGGGTTGAAGACGGAGGCGGACAAGGTCGCCGAGAAGCTCGGCGGCCAGAGCTTCGTGGTGTTGCGCCAAGCCTCCGACACCGGACAGCTTTACGGCTCGGTGACCACGCGCGATCTCGCCACCGTGATCGGCGAGGGCGGATTTACCGTCAGCCGCAGCCAGATCATTCTCAACACGCCGATCAAGGTAATCGGGCTGCACAAGGTGCCGATCGCGCTGCACCCCGACGTTGAAGCGACCGTCACGGTGAGCGTGGCGCGCAACGCGGAAGAAGCCGAACGAATCGCCCGCGGCGAGGACGTGACCGCACGGCGCGAGGAGGCGGAGGAACCGGCGGAGTTCGCGGCGAAGCACTTCTTCGAGCCGGAGGCCGTCCCCCACGAGCCCGCCGCGGAAGAACCGGAAGCCAAGGAATAGCGGACCTTCCCGCCCGCCTTGCTGCTCAGTCCGTCTTCTCCTCGCCGACGTAAACCTGCGTCGGATCGAACACCTTCTCGGCGTCGCGCGGGGTGAGAACGAGCGTGCGGCCTGCCGGTTCGCGCAACGTGAGCGCACGATAGAAGCACGATGCGCGCCCGGTATGGCACGCTCCTTTTTCGTTTTGCTCGACCTTGACCAAGAGCACGTCCTGGTCGCAGTCGACCCGGATTTCGAATATCCGTAAGGTGTGGCCGGAGGTCTCGCCCTTCTTCCACAGCTCTTTGCGGGAGCGGCTATAAAACCAGGCCCAGCCGCTCTCGATCGACCGGGCGAGCGCCTCCTCGTCCATATAGGCAAACATCAACACCTCGCCTGACCAGGCGTCTGCGACGATCGCCGGAATGAGCCCGTTGTCATCGAATTTGGGCGAGAAAACTCGGCCTTCCTCGATCTGTTCGGTCGAGCTGCGCGGCGCAAAACGGTGGGGGGCCATGATCAGCGTATGCCGTTGCGCACGAGCTGAATGAAGCGGATCTGTTCGTTAACGTCGTTGCGAAACAAGCCCGCAAACTGCGTCGTTACGGTCCGCGTGCCCGCCTTCTCGACACCGCGCAACGACATACACGTATGCTCGGCCTCCATCATGACGGCGACGCCGCGCGGCTTGAGCTCTTCGTTGATCGCGTTGACCACCTGCGAACTCAAGCGCTCCTGCGTCTGCAGGCGGCGCGCAAAGATGTCGATCAGGCGCGCGATTTTGGAGAGCCCGACCACCCGGTCGACCGGAAGATAGGCCACATGCGCCACGCCGAAAAACGGCATCATGTGGTGCTCGCAGTGCGAGTTGAATGGAATGTCGCGAATGAGAACGAGATCGTCATAGGTCCCGATTTCAGAAAAGGTGCGTTCGAGCACGTCGGTCGCAGTCACGTCATAGCCCCTGTACAGTTCCTTGTACGCCGAGACCACCCGCCGCGGCGTATCCAAAAGCCCTTCGCGATCAGGATCGTCGCCGACGAAAGCGATCAGCGTACGAACGGCTTCCTCCGCCTGCTCGCGCGTCGGGCGCGCCGCAGCGGCGGCGGGTTCTGGACGGCTATCCGGACGGGATGCGGGGGTCAGTTTCTTGATGACATTGTCCATCGCGAGCGTCTGCTCCGTTCGACCGGGCCGGAAAGAACCGCCCCGGATGTGTCACCGGTCACGCCGCACACGCCGCGAGGGCGTCGGACCTCGCGCGAGCGACGAACGTCGCCTTCCCAACTGGCGTCGCCCATGTGGGAAGCGCCGTACCGAAGCGCAAGCAATCCTCGCCCGATCCGGCGGGGAAATATATATTATCTTGGTTCGAAACTGACAATCGACGGCATGATCCGCCGATCGGCCAAAGTGCCATGCTGAATGACGTCTACAACCGGCGCATCTTGGAACTCGCTGGAAACATTCCACGCCTCGGCCGCCTGCCGAACCCGGACGCGAGCGCGACCGCCCATTCCCGGTTGTGCGGCTCGACCGTGACGGTCGACCTCAAGATGGATGGCGAGACCGTCGTCGATTTCGCTCACGAGGTGAAAGCCTGCGCACTCGGGCAGGCCTCCTCCTCGATCATGGCGCGCAACGTGATCGGCGCGCGGGCGGCCGAATTGCGCGACCTGCGCGAGACCGTAAGGCGCATGCTCAAGGAACAGGGGCCGCCCCCGAGCGCAGCGCGCTGGTCCGACATTGCGGTGCTCGAGCCGGTGCGCGACTACAAGGCGCGGCACGCCTCGACCATGCTCACCTTCGATGCGGTCGTTGCGGCGATCGATCAAATCGAAGCCAAGCGGCGATAAAGTAATAGTCGACCCAAGAAGCCGGCTAGGCGATCCGCCCATTGTCGGCCTGCCTATAAAGGCAGGGCTCAACCAATCGCCATGCGTTCAGCGACGCGAATCGAAGTGAGCGCGCGCGTCGACGCGCGGCCGCGACTGCTCGTCGCACACCGCCTCGAACTGCGGGAAGCTCTTGGCGAATCCATTGTTGCCGATCCGAATCATGGTCGCCGGTTGGCCGGCGCTACGCGTCTGCACGGCGAGCGACCGGCTCGCCGTTGCGGCAAAGGCGCGCAACTGCGACGAACCGATGGTCGTGGTGGCGACGGTGTCGACGCGCCGCGACTTTTTCCTCGCGTCCGAGGATGTGACCCGCAACACGAGATCGGCACCGTCGATCCAGAGGCGAACCTGCTTCACGATCGGAGGCAAGGGCGCGGACGCCGATCCAATGCGCTGCTCCGTATAGGTGAGCGTGTAGGTTCCCGGCATGTCTCCGCATGCCAGGGTGAGATCGAAGCTGCCAAATTGCTCACCTTCATAAGTCAGCGGATGGCGCCGCGCCAACACGGCCGGGACACCCTCTCGGTCGAGCAAGGTCCAGCCGCGCGCATTGGTCTTGGCCGTACGGTCGGCGCCCAGGGTAGAGACCGGGGTCGGCATCGGCGCAGCCGAGGCCGAGGACTCGGTTCGATCAACCTCGCCATCGAGGCCGCTGCGCCGCATCTCGTCGCGCGAAAGAGCCCGCATCGGCTCCCATGGCGGGATCCGCAGCGCGAGTTCGATCAGTTCTGCGCCGCCGCCCATGTCGGCCGTGTAACGCACGATATTGCCGATGTCCCGCTGCACCAAAACGAGATCCTCGGCGGAGTAGGTCGCCGCCACCGCGTCGTCGCGTCGATCGCCCAACCAGATTTGATGCACCAGCACGCGCGACTTCGCCGGCACCTCACGCTGCAGACCACCGAGCAGGACGAAGGCGCACATCGACTCGCAGCTTGCCGGCGCCATCGCGACACCCGCCGCGCCGCGGTCCAACTTGCGCCCGACCGTCGTATCGAGTCCGAGCTTGCGGATGGCGCGGCCGAGCCCGAGGGCGCCGCGCACCGAGCCGCCGTCGGAGTCGAACACCATCGTTGCGCCCGATAGATCATGCTCGCGTGCGAACGCTTCGAAACGGCGCGGCGTGTCCGCGGTGATCATGCCGCTCGCGAAGACGAAGACGCGGCAATTCGCGCCGCAGGCTTCCACAGGACCTTGCTGCTGCCGCATGAACTGCATCGGCTGCGCCCGGATTTGCGCTGCTGACTCCAGAGTTCCTGCCTTGACCGGAAATACGCAGGCCGCGAGCACTAGAGCGCTGAATAGCGGTCGTCGCATTCTCTCAACCCCGTGCTAAGGGCGCGCTTGATCGCGCATCTGTTTTTTCGGTCGCCTCATTCGGGCTTTGGCATGATCTTGTTCAAATGCGAAACAACGCCGCAACTGTGTTTCTACGTACGTTCTCGTGCGAAGCTTTTCCTATCCGATTAATGCTCTTCGCTTTTTCTGGACAGATCGGCTTCCACTCAGGAAGATGCTTACGCGGCGGCGAACACGAAGGCGCGGGAAGTCCGAGCACACACGAGAACGATGACGCAGACTTTCCGGCTCGATACGTTTCGCCACCTACCGCGCTTACTCGGTCGCGCGTTAATTATGGGTTACCGACTGACCTTGTCGCCGCTGATCGGCTCCGATTGCCGTCACCTGCCGACCTGCTCGGCCTATGGCGATGAGGCGATTGAGCGGTTCGGCCTTTGGGCGGGCGGTTGGATGACGCTTGCGCGCTTGTGCCGCTGTCATCCATTCGGAACGCGCGGACTTGATTTCGTGCCGCGGACGCTGCCGGCGGCGGCGCGCTGGTACACGCCGTGGCGTTACGGCTATTGGCGGCGCGCGAACGCCGTGCCGCCCGAGGGCCCGGCTCTTGGCGACACCAGCGACGCGAGCGATCAGCGCGCTCCCAGCGCGAGCGGTTCGAGCCGGCGCACGGCCTCGGCCGATCCGAGGTCCGCCGCGCGTTGATACCAGGCGCGCGCCTGGACCGGGTCGGGAGCCGATCCGAGCACCTTCAGCCGTTTGAATGTCGCCGGATCATAGGTCGAACCGAGCAGGAGAGCCGCCTGCGCATCGCCGCCCTCCGCGGCCCGCCGCAGGACGAGACGGGCGGATGCGAGATCGCCATTGGCGATGAAATCCTGTCCGCGTTTGACGAGGGTGGCGATTTCCTCGCGGTTCGAGCGTCAGGTTGCCTGATCGCACCGGCGAGACCACAGCGCGCAGCGTCTGGTCTGAGCCCGGCTGCGCCGGCGAGGAAGCGGATGGCGCATCGATCGCCGGCGTCCATTCGATCTGCATCGTGCTCCTGTCCATTGCCGAGCCGTCGGCCGAACGCAGCTCGACGGCAAGCTCCATCACCCCGGCGAAATCGCGCGGCGGCGCGAGGTTCGTCTGCGCCAGATCGGCGAGCGGCACGCGCCAACTCCCCCCGTCCAAAGCGCGGCCGGTGGAAAGCTGCGCTCCCTCCGCGAGCCCGTTCACGACCACGGCGCCGTCGTCGAGGTCGCCGGTGAGCGTCACTGCGAGCGGCACAGATTCATTGACCGTGGCGCGGCGGCTCTCGACGACGGCGAGCCGCACCGGTGACGCCCGGCTTTGCAGGAGGCTCGTGGCCCAATCAGTCTCTTTGCTCGCAAGCGTCGACTTGAGCGCACCGTCCGGCTCATCCGCTGTCGTCGTCTCATCGGGAAATCCGAAGAGAACGACGAGATAGGCGGCGCCGGCGGCAAGGCCCATGATCGCGACCAACCGGATCAGTCGGCGCAGAACGGAACGGCGCGGCGATGGTTGCGGCGGCTCGGGGACGAGGTGCGGCTCAAGCGTCATGCGCGTCCTGAGCTCGCGCACAGCGCGATCGCCCTCAAACACCCGTGCCGGCGCACGCAGCCAGACGTCCGGTTGATCGATTGCGTCCGGCGCCATCGTCGGTCCGTCTGCGACCGTAAGGCGCCCTGCATCGGGGGGATCGCGTTCGCACGGAACGGCGGCGCGCTCGATCTCGCGCGGCGGTTCTTTGGCCGGCTCGGCCCGACGCGGCTCCGCATCCTCCTTGGGCGCCGCCCGGCGCGCCCAGGGAGGCGCGTATATCAGTCGATCCTCGAAACTGTCGTCATTGATCGGGGAATTCATGCGCACACCCCCGGCTGGGCTTCGCGGGCCTGACTTCGGGTCCCATCGCCACGAGTAGGAAACTCGCTATCCGTGATTGCCGCGCTTCCACGCTCACATTTATCTCCGCGCATTCCGCTTGCTCCCTGCGGCGCGTCAGCGGCGCTCGCGCGTTCCGCTCCACTTCAGGAACTCTTGAAACAATTGCTCGCGGTCGGACGGCGAGATCGGTTTGCTTGACGCCTGCGGCCGCGTCTCGAGAAACCGTTCGAACTGAGCACGCTGGCTTGCCGCGTGTGCGGTCGCGTTGTTGCGCTGAAGCCATTCCTCGGCCGCCGGGAACCGGGTCCAGCCGGGCACCGTCGCCGCCAGGTTGGTTTCCGCCCATTTCGGATGACGCGGCCGCCTCTGGAACTCGGCGAGCCGCGGAAAGAACCGCTCCACGAATTTCGCGATCCGCTGGTAGCGATCGCTGTCGCGTGGCCAGTTGTAGGCGATAAGCACGGCGCCGACCGCAATGGTCTCAACGGATTCGCCGGGCCCGACCAGGTTCGGATAATCTTTGTTCGTGAGCGCGGCGGGGAGATAGTCGGCCTGCAACGGCTTGGCGAAAGGCACCGGCAGCAAGCGAAACCCGTCCGCCGATTTGAGCTTTGCCATCGCCTCCGACGGCTTGCCGGCAATCAGGATGGTGGCAGCAAGCTCCCCCGTCTTCAGCTTCTCGATGGCGTCGGCTTGACCCATGTTCACTTCGACCGGCTTGATGCCGAGCCGCTCGAACACGTCGCGCGTCGAGAGCTGCGTGCCGCTGCCTTCGTCGCTGAAATTCACCTTCTTGCCGTCGAGCTGCGCGATCGAGGTGATCCCGGAGTTCGCCCGTACGACGAGGTGCATCTCTTCGTTGAAGAGCTTGGCGATGTAAGTGATCTTGTCGTCGATCGGCCCGAGTTCCTTGGTCTTGCGGAACTTGTTCAGCAAGATCGACTGCGTGATGCCGAGATCGACCCCTTTCAGGAATCGGACGTCGCGCAGGTTTTGCCCGCCGCCTTTGCCGATGATCGGCAGGATGCGGAAGTCATCGCCCTCGTCGAGCACCGCCGACAGATCGTAGGCGATCGACAGGTAGGTGCCGTTGATGTTGCCCGAAATGATCGCGACCGTATTGGCGTTGATCCTTTCGCTGCTGAGGGTGGATTCCGCCTCGGCGCGACGGGTGCGCGTAGTTTCGCTGCGATCGGTTTGGAGGGATGCACGTGACCGGCCTTGCGCGTGACCGCGATCGACCGAAAAGGAGAAGGCTGCAGTGACCAAAGCTGCGGTCAGGACCAATAGACAACCACGCCGCCAGCGTAGTCGCTGCAAGCCTTCAGCCATGACATTCCCCGTATTCCGGACCCGCGAAACGCACCACTGCCGGGCCCGCGTCAGCAAACGCGAGGCGCGTCATTCAGATTGTAAATTTGGGAGTAAGTGCCCCTTTCCCCAAGATGGAACTTGACATTCTAATTTGTCGCCAATGTGATCGTGATTCGAGATTCCTCGGGGTGCGCGCAAAAATCGTGCTTCGCATGGTTAAGCGGGCGCGCGTGAAATTGCGCTGCGGATAGTTAAGTGGGCAGCTCGAATACGTACCCCTTTGTTCCCGCGCACAGCTTACGCGTTATTGCCGATAAAGCCCGGCGGTGACGAACTCTTCGTCATTGCCGGGCCGCGCCGAAAGGCGCGTGACCCGGCAATCCAACCCCCCTCCCTACCCTCCCCCGCAAGCGGGGGAGGGAGCTGAGCGCAGCGAAGCGGGTGGGGGTTCGTTGTTGTTCATGCCAAGCGCGCGCAATGCCGACGGGTCGGCACCATGGACCGCCGGGTCACGCCCGGCGGTGACGACTTGTCTCCGTCTTCGCCGCACCATCCCTCGTCATTGCCGGGCCGCGCCGAAAGGCGCGTGACCCGGCAATCCAACCCCCCTCCCTACCCTCCCCCGCAAGCGGGGGAGGGAGCTGAGCGCAGCGAAGCGGGTGGGGGTTCGTTGTTGTTCATGCCAAGCGCGCGCAATGCCGACGGGTCGGCACCATGGACCGCCGGGTCACGCCCGGCGGTGACGACTTGTCTCCGTCTTCGCCGCACCATCCCTCGTCATTGCCGGGCCGCGCCGGAAGGCGCGCCGCACCAAAAGCGTCACCTCTCCCGTGGGGAGAGGTCGGATTCCGAGCGCAGCGAGGAATCCGGGTGAGGGGGTACGACGCGGATAAGACTGCCCCCTCACCCGTCTCGCATCGCTCAACGCGATGCTCGCCGACCTCTTCCCGCTGGGGAGAGGTGAAAGGTTACTCTTTCTCTCCGCCCTTGCCGAACGGGTCGCATCGGGCCAAGATTGCAACCCTTGACTATGAGGGTTGCCGATGGCGGACAAGGTTGACCCGTTCGATGTCGAGGCGCTGGAGACGTCGCTCAACGACTCGGCGACGCGCGTCTCGGCGTTGTGGATCAGCTTTCTGATCTTCGGGCTCTATCTCGTCATTGCCGCCGGCACGGTGACGCACCGCCAGCTTTTGCTCGAAGACCCGATCAAGCTTCCCATCCTCAATATCGAGCTGCCGCTGGTCGGTTTCTTCTTTCTCGCGCCGATCCTGTTCGTGATCTTCCATGCGTACGTGCTGCTGCAGGTGTTGCTGCTCGGCCGCACGGCGGCGGCCTACAACGAGGCGGTCGAAGAAAACTTCAAAGTTGCGGCGGACAATGCGCGCATGCGCCAGCGCCTCGCGAATACGCTGTTCGCGCAGATTTTCGCCGGCTCCCCGCGCGAGCGCACCGGCTGGCTTGGATTCCTATTGAAAGCGATGGCCTGGATCACGCTCGCCATTGCGCCCGTGCTGATCCTATTTGTCTTCCAGTTCCAATTCCTGCCCTATCACAGCGGGTGGGTGACCTGGGCCATTCGCGTCCTCATCGTGATCGATCTTGCGATCATTCTGATCCTGTGGCCGGCGGCGCGAGACCCAGGTCACGAGGTTACCTTGCGCGGGGTTTTTCGGCAGTGGATCGTATTGCCCGTCGCGATCGCGATCGCTGCATTCGCCTGGATCGTCCTCAGCTTCCCCGGCGAGCCGCACGCCGAATGGAACCCGCTATTGGCCCGACGAAAAGACGCGATCGAAAGCACCCAAGTTAGGAGATGGCCTGCAGTGTCGGACGCGTAGCCCAGTTTATCGGGTCTTTCCTGCCTTCGATCGCCTTAACATGCCGCACGTCGACGTCGTTGATGATGAGGCTCTCAAGAAAATCGAAGAGCATACAAAAGCAGCGGGTGAGCCCGATTATCAAGGCGAACGCACCCAACATCTCGGCGGACGCGACTTCAATTGCGCTGATTTTTCGGATTACGCCGATCTGCGTCGCGTCGATTTGACCGAAGCGTCTCTTCGCGGCGCGTCTTTCAATTTTTCAAAGCTTCAGGGCGCATCTCTCTTTAACGCTCACCTTCAGGGCGCATCTCTCTTTAACGCTCACCTTCAGGGCGCATCTCTCGATGGGGCCCAGCTTCAGGGCGCATCCCTAGATACCGCCCAGCAGCTTCAGGGCGCATCCCTCTATAATGCCGAGCTTCAGGGCGCATCCCTCGGTGGGGCCCAGCTACAGGGCGCGCATTCCTGTGGAAAGCCCGGGCTTCAGGGCGCATCTCTCGACGAAGCCCAGCTTCAGGGCGCTTCCCTTGCTGCCGCCCAGCTACAGGGCGCATCCCTCGAATTCGCCCAGCTTCAGGGCGCATCCCTCGGTGGGGCCCCAGCTACAACAGGGCGCATCCCTCGAATTCGCCCCAGCTTCAGGGCGCATACCTTCGCGAAGCCGAGCTGCTGCAGGGCGCATCCCTCTTCTTGGCCCAGCTTTCAGGGCGCATCCCTCGATCGCGCCCAGCTTCAGGGCGCATACCTTGTAAAAACCCGGCTTCAGGGCGCATCCCTCGATCGCGCCCAGCTTCAGGGGCGCGTACCTTCGCGAAGCCGAGCTGCAGGGCGCGTCACTCCGCAATACCCAGCTTCAAGGTGCGGGCCTTGATCAAGCCGCGCTGTCAGGAGCGACGATCTCGGCCACCGCGGTGTGGCGTGCCTCGTATGCGCCTCGGCATATTCGCCCGAATTGGACGTGCAAGGGCACTCAATTTAAGGGTAGCAAATACGCCGCGATTATCCAGTTTAACGTTCTTTTTCCCGATAAATCAGTTCGCGCAACGCCGGAGGCCATAACCAAATTCATTGATGATGCCGTCCAAGGCATTCCCGATCCGAAAGTGAAACAAGAAGCAAAACGGTGGATGCGGAACGGCCTCGTCGTCGATTCGGCAAAGGACGACACGGACGAGATTGCGAGGGTCTGGCATAAATGTGAAGAGGAATCGGCCAAAGTCTCTCAAGCGGAGTTCGACAAGAAACACGCGGCGCTGCTGCGTGACCTCGTCTGTGCCGCGAAAGAAAGTCGAGACGTGATCACCAAGGGAATCATTCGGATTTGGATTTCGAGTGCTGAGGACCGCCGCACCTTCTTAACCCACTTTGCCCTCGAGCTGCGGGGGGAGGTTTCGGATGCGGATCGCCGCGCTTTTTCCGCCCAGCTTGCCCGCGGGCTGCTCGGCGAGGATGGCAAGCCCTGCGCCGCGACCAAGGACCTCGACGCAGCCGATAAAGAGAAGCTGCGCGCCGCTATCGCCCGCGCGCCGAGCGCCCCCGCTCCAACCGCGCCCGCGCCTTCCGCTGCTGCCGCCCCCACGCCTTCGGCTGCTGCTGCGCCTCCGCCTGCTGCGCCGGCACCTGTTGCTGCGCCCGCTGCCTCGGCAACCCCCGCACCTGCCCCATCCCAGCCGAAGTGACCAAATCAATAGAGGGAAAAATCCGTTCGCCCCCGCGCAAGCGTTCGCCTCCGCGGGGCATGACCACTGCAGGTGAGGCGGAACGAACCAAGCCGAAATCATCATGTTCTAGGCGCTCGAACAGATCAGCGCCGGCTCAGGCGACGCCGGCGCCAGACCTGACCAGCTTGTAGACGATCGAATCCATCAGCGCCTGGAACGACGCCTCGATGATGTTCGCCGACACGCCGACGGTCGTCCAGGCATCGCCGTTGTCGTCATGGCTTTCAATCAGCACGCGGGTGACCGCGCCGGTGCCGCCATTGAGGATACGCACGCGATAGTCGATGAGTTCGAGCCCGTTGATGTGTTTCTGATACTCGCCGAGATCCTTGCGCAGGGCGAGGTCGAGCGCATGGACCGGGCCGTCGCCCTCGGCGGCGGAGATCAGCTCTTGCTCGCCGACCTTGACCTTGACGACGGCAAGGCTGACGGTCACCTGTTTGCCCACCGCATTGATGCGAGACTCGACGGTGACGTCGAATTTCTCCACTGCGAAATAATCCGGCACCTCGCCGAGCGTGCGGCGCGCCAGCAGTTCGAACGACGCCGGGGCGGATTCATAGGCAAAGCCGATCGCCTCGCGCTCCTTCACCACATCGAGCAGGCGGCCGAGACGCGGATCGTCCTTGTCGACCGCAATGCCGACGCGATCGAGCTCCGCCAAAAGGTTCGAGCGCCCGGCCTGATCGGAAACCAGCACGCGACGGCGATTGCCGACCGTATCGGGTTGCACGTGCTCGTAGGTCGCGGGCTCCTTGACGATGGCGGAGGCGTGAATGCCGGCCTTGGTCGCGAACGCGCTTTCGCCGACATAGGGCGCGTGCCGGTTGGGCGCGCGGTTGAGCATTTCGTCGAGCTTGCGCGAAACCGACGTGAGGCTCTTGAGCTTGTCGTCGCTCACGCCGATATCGAAGCGCTCGGCGAATTCCGGCTTGAGGCGCAGCGTCGGAATGATCGAGACGAGATTGGCGTTGCCGCAGCGCTCGCCCAGTCCGTTGAGCGCGCCCTGGATCTGACGCGCGCCCGCGCGCACCGCGGCGAGCGAGTTCGCCACCGCCTGTTCGGTGTCGTTGTGGGCGTGAATCCCGAGGTGATCGCCCGGCACGTGGCGCGCAACCTCGCCAACGATGCGCTCGACCTCGTGCGGCAGCGTGCCGCCATTGGTGTCGCACAGCACGACCCAGCGCGCCCCATCCTCGAATGCGGTCTTCGCACAGGCGAGCGCGTATTCGGGATTGGCCTTGTAGCCGTCGAAGAAATGCTCGCAGTCGATCAGCACTTCGCGCCCCTTTGCCTTCGCGGCGCGAATGCTGTCGCGCAGCGCTGCGAGATTCTCATCGAGCGTCGTCTCCAGCGCGATCCGCACATGGTAATCCCATGACTTGGCGACGAAGCAGACGGCATCGGCATGTGCGTCGAGCAGGGTCACGAGGCCAGGATCGTTGGAGGCCGAACGGCCGGGCCGTCGCGTCATGCCGAAGGCGGTGAAGGTCGCATCGACCTCGCGCGATTCGCCGAACAGCTCGGTATCGAGCGGGTTGGCGCCGGGGTAACCGCCTTCGATGTAATCGATGCCGAGCCCGGCGAGCATGCCGGCGATCGCGAGCTTGTCCGAGAGCGTGAAATCGACGCCGTTCGTCTGCGCGCCGTCGCGCAGCGTGGTGTCAAACAGATAGAGCCGCTCTTTAGACATCAGAACCTCGTAATGATCGCAACGACACCTTCCCCCTTAAGGGGAAGGTCGATCCGCACGGCGGATCGGAACGTGGTAAGAATTCGAGGCGCAACTCGAGGCGTTTCATCGCGGCCCCTGCCCTGCGAGTTGCTTCTGCATGGTGGTGTTCGCGATCCATTCGCCGCCGCACAGGACCGAGTTGCGCTGCTGCGGGACGTAGGCGCGGTTTTCGAAGAACGCCCGCGCGGTGTCGCTTGCCGCGGTGGTGAGCCGGGTCGCCCCGCGCGCGCCGGCGAGTTTTTCCAGCGCGTCAATAAGCAGCGTGCCGACGCCGCGGCCGACGACGGCGGGATGCACGTAGAGCATGTCGATTTCTTCGTTGCGCGCGAGCGAAGCGAACCCGACCGGCGAGCCTTGGAGCATCGCGATCAATGTGAGCTGATTTGCCAATCGCTCGGCAAATGCTCCTTCGTCGTCGGCCGCAGACGCCCAGGCCTGCTGCTGCGCCTCGCTGTAATCCTCGGCGGTCAGCCCCTCGATGCTGGCGCGGAAGATGTCCGCGAGCAACGGCGCATCCGCCGGCAGAAACGGTCGCAACGCGAATTCCGGTTTCGCCTGCGCACTCATTGCCGGGCCCTCTTCCCCTCTCCCCTCGCGGGAGAGGGTGACGCCGAGCGTGAGCGAGGCGTCGGGTGAGGGGGCTGCACACTTGCGCCGTGCGAACGGCTCTCCCCCTCACCCGGCTCGAACCTTCGGTTCTCGCCACCCTCTCCCGCAAGGAGAGAGGGTTCGTTTTGGCGCTCCGCGAGCAGAGAAATAATGGCAGTCGAGACGCCATCCAGATTGGTCAGAACCTCGTTGTTCCAGAACCTCAGAATGCGAAATCCATTTCGTTCAAACCACCGATCGCGGACCTTGTCCCGCTTGGATTCCGCGTGCTGGCCGCCATCGACTTCGATCACCAATCGTTGTTCGTAACAAAGGAAATCAGCGACATAGGGTCCTATCGGGACCTGCCGCCGAAATTTTGCGGCTGCAAACCGACGCGCGCGCAGGGCAAGCCATAGCTTTCGTTCAGCATCAGTCATCAACCTGCGTAACGCCCGAGCATTACCTGATGTCGCGACGATCGGAATGTGCGCTTTCGTATTGCAAGTTTCCGGAACGCGCGCTTCCTTTCCCTCTCCCCTCGCGGGAGAGGGTGACGCCGAGCGTGAGCGAGGCGTCGGGTGAGGGGGCTGCACACTTGCGCCGTGCGAACGGCTCTCCCCCTCACCCGGCTCGAACCTTCGATTCTCGCCACCCTCTCCCGCAAGGGGAGAGGGGTATTTCGAGCGCGGCGAGGTCATCGCGCGACCTCCCAGGTGGTGCCGTCCTTGGTGTCCTTGAGCACGATGCCCATCGCGAGCAGTTCGTCGCGAATGCGATCGGCTTCGGCGAAGTTCTTGGCCACGCGGGCAGCAGCGCGGGCGTCGATCAACGCTTGAATTCGACTCTTGTCGATTGCAGCTTCTGTAGTAATAGGCTCCAGCGAAACTACAGCATGTTCGTTCGCGATCAACTGCACGCCGTCTGAGCGCAATTCAGGATGCAGGTCGCTTAAACGCCGATTGACGTTCGCCAAGCTAGCGGCTCTTTCTGCACCGTCTTTTGAAAACTTATATTCATTAAGTACAATCGCTCGAGCATCTAGAATGGCGTCGGTATATTTCGAAATGAGGTCCGGTCGTGCGGAACCAACAAGAATGGTCTCATACGCGTTAGCGTATGCATTGCGCATAAGCCCAAGCCAAATAAGGTTACTACCTAGCTCATTGGCCGCAGCTACGTCCTGTTTGATTGCACGGCTACTCAGGCGATCAAGATGCGTTAAGGCTTCATGAGCATTAAGATCATCGCTTAACGCCTCTGCGACTTCTTTGGATGGAGATATCTTTGCTCCACCGGTCCAGAGTGCATAATCAAAATCTTGACTTCCAAAAAGCTTGAAGTTGTCAACCCATTGGGAGAGCTTAGTTCTCCAATAAGTTAGCTTTGCTTCATTAAAATCGAGCGGTTGCCGATAGTGAGTGGCTAGCATTGTGAGCCTGATCACCTCGCCTGGCCACGGGCGTCGACCAATTCCTCTTAGCAACTCCCGGATGGTGATGAAGTTGCCAAGGCTTTTTGCCATCTTCTCGCCTTCCACCATCAGGAAGCCGTTGTGCATCCAATAATTGGCCATCACCGGCGTGTGGAAGCCGCAACGGGACTGCGCGATCTCATTCTCGTGGTGGGGAAACACGAGGTCGACGCCGCCGCCGTGAATGTCGAACTGATGCGGATGGGTGAGCCCCGCCGCGGAAAGGCACGGCTCGGCTTTCGTCCACAGCCAATGGTCCGACATCGCCGAGCATTCGATGTGCCAGCCCGGCCGACCGGGCGCAGCGATGCCGCAGGGCGACGGCCATGCCGGCTCGCCCGGTTTCGACGGCTTCCACAGCACGAAATCCATCGCGTCGCGCTTGTAAGGCGCGACCTCGACCCGCGCGCCGGCGATCATCTCGTCGAGCGGACGTTTGGAGAGACGGCCGTAATCCGGCATCGAGGCGACGGCAAACAGCACGTGGTCCTCGGCGACATAGGCGTGACCGGACGCGACCAGGCGCTCGATCAGCGCCTTCATCTCCTCGATATGTTCGGTCGCCCGCGGCTCGACCGTCGGCGGCAGACAGCCGAGCGCGGCCACGTCGGCCTTGAAATTGGCGTAGGTCTCCTCGGTCAGCCGACGGATTTCCGCATTGAGATCGCCTGACGCCTCGCCGCGCTGCGCCAGGCGCTCGGCGGCGCGCGCATTGATCTTGTCGTCCACGTCGGTGATGTTGCGGACATAGGTGACGGTCGTCTCGCCTTTGCCGCCATCCCAAACGCCTTGTTTCGCTAGGTGGCGCAATAGCCGGAACAGCACGTCGAAGACGATGACCGGCCGCGCATTGCCGATATGGGCGAAGTCGTAGACCGTCGGCCCGCACACATACATGCGCACATTGGCGGGATCGAGCGGCGTGAACACGCGCTTATCCCGCGTCAGCGTATCGTAGAGCCTCAGGTCCATCGCGTTCGCACCACGCTCCGTCGCGTCAGGTCTTATGGCGACCCTGTGGGGTGCCGCCAACGCCAAAAAGTACCCGCCCAACCGGACCGCACGCCTCAGCGCTCGCCGGGCCACCGCTAGCCCGGGCGTCTGTTCTGTCGTGATTTAAGGACAAGACGGCCGCAGCCAGCGTTTGACGCTAGCGAATAATCCCTCGGCAAATGCCGATCTGGGCGAATGGGCCGTTCATGCCCGGCACAATGGGGAAGCGCGCGCCCCGCGTCAAGGGGCGCAGCCAGGGCATCTCAGTAAGGGCGCTGCCGGTAACCGTATTTTCCGATTTTACCGGCGCTTAGGGCAACCGCGGCGCCAGGTTAACGCCGCCTTTACCGTTCTGCTGCCATCGTTCCGGCCGCGTATCCAGTCGAGCAGGCCTATGCGTTCCTTGTTTGCCGTCGCGGTCTTTGGCGCGGTCATCGCCTCCCTTTCCGCCGCGCAAGCAGAAAAGCGGATCTTCATCATCGCCAACAATTCCGACGGCTACGGCATCGATCGTTGCCTCGCCAGCGGCGCGCAGTGCGGAACGGCGGCCGCAACCGCCTTCTGCCGAGGCCGCGAGTACGCGCAGGCCGTCTCCTTCAGAAAGGCCGATCGCGAGGAGATCACCGGGAGCATTACCAATCTTGGCGGGGGCTGCCGCCGCGCTGCCTGCGCCGACTTCGTCGCCATTGAGTGCACGCGCTAGCGCCGCTACCGACTTGGCGAGCGTGCGCTCGGCGTCGCCATCGAGTTGCGCCGCATTCCGCTTTCCGCCATCTTCCCCACGCATGGCGAAACTATCCGAACCGAAAACTCGGGTGTCGCCTACACATCCGGGAGATGATCTGCGTGACTCTCTATTCCTTTTTCCGGTCGTCGGCGGCCTACCGGGTCCGTATCGCGCTCAATCTCAAGGGCCTCGATTACACGATCGCACCGATCCACTTGAGCAAGGACAGCGGCCGGCACAAAACCCCGGACTACCGCGCGATCAACCCGCAGATGCGCGTGCCCGCCCTGGCGCTGCCGAACGGCGACGTGCTCATCCAGTCGCTCGCAATTATCGAATTCCTGGAAGAGACCCATCCCGAGCCGCCGCTCCTGCCACGCGACCCGAGCGCACGCGCGCAGGTGCGCGCCGTCGCCGATATCGTCGCCTGCGACATCCATCCGATCAACAACCTCGCAACCCTCAACTACCTCAGAAGCAAGCTCGGACAGGCCGAGGCGGAGATCAACGCCTGGTATGCCCATTGGATTACGCTCGGCTTCGAAGCCATCGAGGCTTTGATCCGGCCGGGCCCCTTTGCGTTCGGCGCGCAGCCTTCCCTCGCCGATATTTGTCTGGTGCCGCAGGTCTACAACGCGCGCCGGTTCAAAGTTCCGCTCGACCGTTTTCCCAAGATCGTGGGCGTCGATGCGGAATGCCTGAAACTCGCGGCTTTCGATCGCGCCCGCCCGGAAAATCAGCCGGACGCCGAGTAAGTGACGTCCGTACCCGCTCGCGCGCGACGCTATGGACGTCGAGACGGGCGCCGCCGGCCGCGCCAAGTAAGGTGGCAGGCTTCCGGTCACAGGCAAAAATTACAAAGGCTCAAACCGCTCTTGGCAGAAGGATTTGTGCACGGAGCCCACCGGAAGGACGATTTTGTAAACTCAGCGTGCCGTTGTTCTTTTGCACCAGGGACTGAGCGATCGCCAATCCGAGGCCCACGCCCCCGCTCTCGCGGTTCCGCGATTCTTCAACGCGATAGAAGGGTTGAAATACCCGCGCAAGTTCCTTCTCGGGAATGCCTGGTCCCTCGTCCTCGACGGCAATCTCGACCAGCTTTTCGCGCGCCTGCAGCGTGACCCGCGCCTTGTGCCCGTACTTTATGGCATTATCGACAAGGTTGGTGATCGCGCGCTTAAGCGCGGACGATCGGCATTCGACGAGCACCTCCGGCGCTGGATCAAACACGACGTCCATACCCGCGTCGGCCATGTCGTCAACGACGCTCTGAATGAGAGCGTTCAAGTCGGTCCGGCGAACCGGCTCGGTCGTCATCTCATCCCGGGTATATTGAAGAATGGCGCTCACCATTGCGTCCATTTCGGTGAGTGTCGCGAGCATGCGCTCCTTTTCCTCGGGATCGGATGCGTTCTCGGCGCGGAGCCGGAGCAGGGTCAACGGCGTGCGCAGATCATGGGAGACTGCCGCCAGCAAGCGTGTGCGATTGTCGATGAGTTCGCGCAGGCGAATCTGCATCTCATTGAACGACCGTGACGCTTGGCGCGTCTCGATCGTCCCGATATCGGGAATCGGAGGAGCATTCACGTCCTTTCCGAGCCGCTGGGCCGCCTCGGCAAGGGTGCGCAGCGGAGCGGTGACCCGCTTGGCCGCCCAGACCGTCACCACAACCAGCACGATCGTCATGACGAGCATCGAAGCGATCAGTTGATAGGAGAAGCTGGGCACGTGCTCCGGCAAGGCCGTGTTGAATGACAGCCATTGACCCGTCGACAACGGAATAGCGACGTCGAGAGCGACCAGCTCCGCCCAGCCGTGCATTCTCCACCCACCCATCATTCGCCGCGGACCACGCATCATCATTGGTGGATGGTCGAGGAACGGTCCGGACCCCGGCGATAGGCTCGCCAACTCGGACGCGACGACGATCGGCCTGCGCGATGCATCGAGGTCCAGGCGATCGCTGAGATAGTCGGAAATCGCCTGCGCCACAGGCCCGCTATCGCCTCGCTCCATGAAGTCGGGCTTTTGGTCCGACAGCGTCACCTGAAACGTTCGATCGCTCAGCGTGGCCACGATTCGCTCGCGCCAACCGGCCGGCGCTTCTTCGACCAAACGGGCGAGGTTCGCGATCCGGTTCGCTGCAGCCAACCCGCCGACCTCACGCACCGCCGCCTCGCGGTCGGTCGAGTAAATCCAAGCGCCAATCGCGTAGGAAACAACGAGGCCCAACAGCATGATGACAAGCATCTGACCAAACAGGCTCTTGGGCAGAAACCTGCTCATGCGTCGCTCACCGTCGCCGTGAACATATAGCCGCCGCCCCACACGGTTTTGATGATCTTGGGGTCGCTCGGGTCGTGTTCGATCTTCTTGCGCAGCCGGCTCACCTGCGTGTCGATGCTGCGATCGAAAGCGGTGGCTGCCCGCCCGCGCGCGAGATCGAGAAGCTGCTCGCGGCTGAGAACGCGATGCGGGCGTTCGACCAGCGCAACGAGCAAATCGTATTCCCCCGAACTGAGCGATACGGTGACGCCATCGTTGCGCACGAGTTCCCGGGCGCCGGTATCGAGAACCCACCGGTCGAACCGAAAGCGCCTGGGCCGCCCGGACGGATCGGTATTCGCGCGCTCGCGCCGCCCGCGTCTCAGCACCGCCTTGATGCGAGCAATGAGTTCGCGACTCCCAAACGGCTTCGGCAGGTAATCATCGGCGCCCATCTCGAGTCCGATGACGCGATCGACCTCGTCACCCTTGGCGGTCAGCATGATGATCGGAATGTCAAACTCGGCGCGAAGCCGTCGGCACAGCGACAGTCCGTCCTCGCCCGGAAGCATCAGATCGAGCAGGATGAGGTCGATGCGACTGTCCGCGAGCACCTTGTGCATGGCGCGACCGTCTGCGGCCGTGCTGACGCGGAACCCTTCCTTGGCAAGCGCGCGCGAAACAAGCTCGCGAATTTCGCGATGGTCATCAACGACAAGAATGTTCGCCGTGCTTTCCATGACGCAAATATAATCGAACACGCGCAATGCGCGTCAGAGAACTTGTGACAAGACGTGGCCGCCGCGGCCGTTGACACACTTTGTCACAACTTCCGCCTCCGACGACAAACTTCAGTGACGCCCAGCCTCCAATGTTCACCCGGCGCGGCGATTTGGTTTGAGCTTGGAGGTTCGCATGAAACGCAAATTTCTCGTCGCCGGAACGGCTCTCGCGCTCATCTTCGGGGCAGCGATAATTGGCTCCGGCACAGCTGCGACGGCACAGCCCTACGGCGGTTGGGGCATGATGGGAGGACAAGGTCCCGGCCGAGGAATGATGGACGGATATGGTCCTGGCTCTGGCAGGAGGGGCGGAAACGGGCCGGGCTGGATGCACGGCTACGGACGCGGCGCGAATACCGAATACGGTCCGGAAAACTGTCCCCGGTTCCAAGGTGGCCTGGCAGGGCCCGGCGCATATGGGCAGCAAGGCAACCTGAACTTTTCGACTGATGACGTGAAGAAGCGATTCGAGGGGTGGCTCACCTGGCAGGGCAATCCGCGCCTCAAAGTCGGCGAGGTGAAGGAGAAAGATGCCGACACCATCGAAGCCGATATCGTGACCAAAGATAATTCGCTGGTGCAACGGTTTGCGGTTGACCGCCATACCGGTTCTTATCGTCCGACCGAGGACTGAGCGATGTGGGGATATGGACCTCACTGGGACATGATGGGCTGGGGCGGAGGAAGCTGGCTAGGACCCTTCGGCATGTTTTTCTGGTTCCTCTTACTGATCCTCATTATCGCTGCGGTGGTGTGGTTCTTACGCCGCAACGATCGCCCCGGCGCAGAGCGGCCGCCCGCCGTCCGCCGTCCACCTGCTCTCGACGTGCTCGAGGAACGCTACGCGCGCGGAGAGATCGATCGCGACGAGTATCTGCAAAAGAAGCGCGACCTAACGCCCCCTGCTTAGTCGGCTGGCCGCACTTGCTGTGGTTAATCGCGTCCTTCCCCCAGAGGAGGGAACCAATCATGCTGAAAAAACTTGCTCGCACGTTCCTCGCCACCGGCGCGGGCCTGGCATTCATCGTGTGGATTGCTGCGATGGCAAGTTCCCTCGTCTCTGGGAAAGCGCAGGCATTACCAACCTACGCGCAGCGGACCGGGCTCGTTTGTGGTCAATACCACATCAATCCTGCGGGCGGAGGGCCGCGGACAGCGTTCGGCCGCGCCTTCGCGGCGAACGGCCACCGTTTGCCCGGCAAATCGCGCCGCGAGTGGTCTGATTCCGGACGGGGTTATGGTCCTGGATACGGCTATGGCCCGGGAATGATGGGCCACCATGGCCCAGGAATGTACGGCTCAGGACTGTACGGCCCGGGAATGATGGGCGGCCACGGCGGCATGATGGGCGGATATCGCTAATGATAAATGGCAATTGAAGCTGGCAGCCCGACCCCTGCCTCCTCGCTGTACCAAGAGCACATACCGACGTCCTGCAGCACACAGCGAACCTAAACGGATTTCCTGCTTTTCTGCCCATGTCCGGGGCGATATTGCTCGGATGCAGTCTATACAACCACCCATTTAGGCCCTCCCCGCTGATTTCAGCTGCCGTGGATGCTTGGCACTCCCTCACACTTTGGACACCATTTCAGGGCTTGTTCGGGGAGCGATGATTAGGCTGGTTCACGTTCCGGCCGCGCAACGGGGTCACGATGAGAGCGGGGTATCTCCGGCTTAGCGCAGCGCTCCTTTTGGCATCGGCACTGATGAGCGGCGGCGCGCTCGCCCAGGCGCCGCTCAACCCGGTCTGCGGGCGGCTCGAGGGGCAGCTCGCCCTGATCAATCGGGGCGGGGATCCGGGCCGGCAAGATCAGGCTCGGCTCTACGAAGAGGCGATCAACCGCCAACAGGCCGATCTCGACCGCCTGATCGCCCGGTGGCGCCGCCTGGGCTGCGAGAACCTGGGCATTTTCTCGCTATTTACCAGTCAGCCGGCGGAATGCCGGCCGCTCGGCGGACAAATCCAAAACTTGCGCGCCAATATCAGCCAGCGGCAGGCGGAGCTGCAGCGCCTACAAGGGGGCGACCTGGAAAGCCAGCGACAAACGGTGATCGCCGCGCTTGCCCAGAATAATTGTGGCCCGCAGTATCAAGCCGCCGCGAACCAGCAGCGCGGATTCTTTGCAAACCTGTTCGGCAGCAACCCGGTCCTGCCGGCGCCGGACGGCTACCTGTCCTCAACCTATCGCACGCTATGCGTGCGGACGTGCGACGGCTATTATTTCCCCATCTCGTTCCAGGTGAGCGCCTCGCATTTTGCCGAGGACGAACAGACCTGCCAGCGCCTGTGCCCGGCAGCCGAGGTGGCCCTCTATACCCACCGCAATCCGGGGGAAGAGATAGGCCAGGCGGTATCGCTCGCCGGCAGGCCTTATCGCTATTTGCCGACCGCATTCCGTTACCGGCAGGCGCTCGACCCGGCCTGCACTTGTCGTAAGCCGGGCCAGAGCTGGGCCGAAGCGCTCGGCGCCGGGTACGATACGACGATCCGGCGCGGCGACGTCATCGTGACCGAGGAGAGCTCCAAAACGATGGCGCAACCGCGAAGCGATGCGCAGGGCCGCCCAATTCCAAACGCGGGGAGCGCCGCCACGCCGCAGCCGCAGTCGACGCCTTCGGGCTCCGGGGGCTCGGGGTCAGGCGATTCCGAACTGCTCCCGGCGCCGGTGCGCACGGTCGGTCCTCCCTTCGTCCCGGCGAAGTAAAAGCCTTCCGAACAGGCGGCTTAGATCGAGCGCCGTGCGCGCATTTCCGATAATGCAGCGACCGGTGGACGATGGCGCTAAGCAGACCACCGGCGTCGGAACCCCACAACTCCCAGAACCCCACAACTCCCAGACCTCCGTCATTCCGGAAGCCGAGCAAAGCGAGGCTGTCCGAAATCCACATTCCCGATTCGAGAGTATGGATTCCGGGCTCGCCGCGGCGCGGCGCCCCGGAATGACTTGAAATTGATGATCGGCATACAGGTTTACAGGTCGAACGCTTCGCTGCGGAGAGCGACGCCGGCGGCTGCGTCCGCTGCTGGCTCGGCGAGCGGTAGGCCGGCATCGCGGAAGCGGTTGGTGATCGGATAACGCCGGTCGCGTCCGAAGTTCTTCAGCGTCACTTTCACGCCGGGTGCGGCTTGGCGGCGCTTGTATTCGGCGAGATTGAGCATGCGCTCGACCCGCACGACCATGTCGCGGTCGAAGCCCTGCGCAACAATCTCCGCGATCGGCTCCTCGCGTTCGACGAGGCGCTCCAGGATGCCGTCGAGCAGGCCATAGGGCGGTAGCGTATCCTGGTCGGTCTGGTTCTCGCGCAGCTCCGCGGTGGGCGCGCGCGTGAGAATGTTTTCGGGGATGACGCGCCCGTCGGGCCCGAGCGCCCAATCCGGCTTCCATGCGTTGCGCAGGCCCCCGAGGCGGTATACCTCGGTCTTGTAGATGTCCTTGATCGGATTGAAGCCGCCGTTCATGTCGCCATAAAGCGTCGCATAGCCGACCGACATTTCCGACTTGTTGCCCGTGGTCACCACCATCAGGCCGAACTTGTTGGAAATGGCCATGAGAATCGTGCCGCGGGCGCGCGCCTGCAGATTCTCTTCGGTCACGTCGCGCGGCAGCCCGGCCACAAGCGGCGCGATCGCCGCTTCCAGGCCCTCGACCGCCGGCGCGATCGGGGCGATGTCGTACTGCACGCCGAGCGCGGTCGCGACCGTAGCCGCGTCGCTCAGCAACTCGGAAGAGGTGTACCGATAAGGCAGCATGACGCATCGCACGCGCTTGGTCCCAAGCGCGTCGACTGCAATGGCCGCGCACAGCGCCGAATCGATGCCGCCGGAGAGCCCGAGCACAACGCCGGGAAAACCGTTCTTGTCGACATAGTCGCGCAGGCCGAGCACGCAGGCCGAATAGTCGGCGCGCTCACCTTCCTCAATCGCCGCGACCGGCGCATCGATGCACTGCCAGCCGTCATTGCGCCGCTCCCAGCGCAGCGTCGTCACGCTCTCGCGGAAGGCGGGGAGCTGGAACGCCAGCGAATGGTCGGCATGCAGACCGAACGACGCGCCGTCGAAGACCAGCTCGTCCTGCCCGCCGACCTGGTTCACATAGACGATCGGCAGACGGCTTTCGGTCGCCCGCGCGATCACGACGTTGAGCCTTACCTCGTCCTTGGCGCGGCTGTAGGGCGAGCCGTTCGGCACGATCAGAAGCTCGGCCCCGGTCTCGGCAAGGCACTCGACCACGTCCTCGTAGTCGCCCCACTCGGTCCAAATGTCCTCGCAAATGGGAAGACCAAGCCGTACGCCGCGGAAGCTCACCGGTCCGGGCGGCTGCCCCGGAGCGAAAACCCGACGCTCGTCGAATACGCCATAATTCGGCAGATTGACCTTCAGCTGCACCGCGGCGACCTCCCCGCCGTCGAGCAGGCAATAGGCGTTGTAGAGCTTGCCGTCCTCGACCCAGGGCGTGCCGACCAGCACCGCCGGGCCGCCGTCCGCCGTCTCGCGCGCGAGCTCCTCCACCATGCTGCGGCACGCCGCCTGGAAAGCGGGTTTGAGCACCAGATCCTCGGGCGGATAGCCGGCGATGAACAGCTCGGGGAGCGCGACAAGGTCCGCCCCATCGGCCGCGGCCTGCCGGCGCGCGCGGCGCAGCTTTTCGGCATTACCGGCGACATCGCCCACAATCGGATTGAGCTGGGCGACGGCGATGGCGAGGCGATCGGCGGGGCGAAGGTTCATGCGCTAGGGTCTAGCGCGCCCGGTGCGCCTTCCGCAATCGGAGAACAGGGGCAGGCACGGCGAGGGGTCGACCGGCTCGAGCAGCCGATCGACGGGTGACGAATCTGCTGCACCGCGCCGAGCGCCCCCGCAGGGAAGCGCTCGACGCAGGTGCAAAGCAACGCGCGGTTAATTGAAACGCGTCGCGCGATAAACCCGCCGGCGCCGTCGACGCGGTGGGCTCGACAGTGAAAGTGCTCGGTAGCTCAGATGGCCCTGGGCTGCGCGGCCCACAGGAATCGGAGACAGTTCTTCGCTTTGGATAAGCCGGCATTGCGCCGTAGCATTGGCTCGAAGCGCATCTCGCACTCCGGCCGTCAGTTCAGAAATCGTTTGCGCATCTTCCACATGCGTCGGTAGCTCGACCCCCAGTCGATGTTCCAACGCAAGAACAATGTGAGTGATTGTGAGTTGATCTACGCCGAGTTCAGTAAAATCAAACTCCAGTGTCAGGTGCCCCGCTTCTTCGCCGATGACACTCATTACTACGTCGAGTACGAGTCGCTCCGTGAGTTGTTCGACCATTACCCAGCCCCCCAGCCGTATATTTATAGGTCGGTTTCGATTTAAGCGATGTCAATGAATGATAAATCATGTTCGGGGCATAAAGCTGGCGTGATTGTGGCATATGCATGGAAGAGCACTGGCGGTGCGCTTGTACGAGGAGAGACTAGCGATAGATTCCTCTCGACGGCCGAACCGGTGTTCGGGAATGGGCTATCCGGCGTCAGCACTAAGCGACCCCAATCGAAAGTTTACACAGCGCGCGCGCAAGTTCGGTCCCGCTTTCATCGGCCTCGGCAGCTTTCCGCAAAGACCTTAGGGCCGCAGCCGGATCTGGCAGCGCCGAAACCGCGGGAAGCGCTTGCATTAACGTCTCGAATCGCGCCCGGCCGCGCTCGCGGGTTTCGCCATAGCCGCGCATGAGGCTGCTTGTTTCGGCGAGTTCTACGGCAAGAGCGTAATCGTGCAACGCTGTCTGAAACACAGCATTCAGCCAGCGATCGATATCGGCTTGTTCACCGGCGAACCGCAACGAAATCCGACGCCATGGCTTCAGTCCAGCGACCGCATAGAGCAACAAGAATCCGGTAGCCGACGTGCTCTTGATGACCCTCCCCGATCGCGTCAGGCGTTCGACCAGACGCCTCGCCCAACGGGTCTTGAGCAGCCAGCGACCCCACCGCAGGGGCAATGTATCGGCGATCTCCTGCACGCGCGGATGGAAATACTCGGCGATTTCGAGAATCTGATCATCCAACACACGCGCCTCTGTGCGCACGCGAGCAAATCTCGCTGACCGGATTTTCAGTTCGGCGACGCGAACCGTATCCTCGTAGGCCATGCGGAGCACAAGTTCGCGCGCGACCTCATCGAAAAGGCGTGACGAGCCATCTCCCCGCGTTTGCTCTAGTTCGACTAGGCGCTGCAGGCGCGAAAGGTAGAGCCGGGCATAGGCCGTGTCCTGATAGTCGATGAGCCGCTCGATCCCGGCGCGGACGATCGGCTGCGCGACCGCGGGAAACGCCTCCACCGCTGCGCTGAATTGGTCTCCGATCGTATCGGCGCCGGCTGCAGGCGTTTCGCCTTTCTCCGGAGAAACCGACTCAGGCGTTGCCGCCAGCGGTCCGCCGCTGGCGGCTTCGAAGCCGGCAGCGAAGGCGGCGAGGCTGGCGTTCCCGCCGAGGCCGCTGCGGCGGATCGCTGCTTCGAATGCCGGGCGCGCGAAGGGCAGCGCCTGCGTTCCCGCGAGCGCGCCAAACAGCACGGCGCTGATGGCGCTGCGGGTTGCGCCGGCGATCGCCTCCATATCGAAAGCGATCAGACGGCTTGCCGTTTTTTCGCAAGCTTCGAGAAGCGCTGCGTCGCTGACGCGCCCGTCGCCCAGGGCGATCTTTTCCGTGATCGCATAGACGCGGTGGGTGGACGTGATCAGCATCGTGCGGTCGGGCGTGACAAAACCGCGCTGCACCGCGCGGCCGGCTTCCATCAGTTCGGAGGCGATAACGATGTCGGCGTCGCCCGGCGTAGGAATAAGCGCCAGCACCGGCTGCTTGCCCGCGGCTTCCGCGGCGGCACGCGAAAACAGCTCGACATAGTAGATCGTGGCGCCGGTGCGTTGCGCCACGCCGGGAACAGAGGTCGATTGCGCCAGATAGCCGCCATGCTCGGCGAGATCGACGATCCAGTCCGCGAGCACGCCGCCGCCTTCGCCGCCCATGGCGAGCACGGCGATCTTGATCGAGCGAGGCGGACCAGTTGCCGGCGTCACGCGTGCACACCCACTAGGCGGCCATGCCGCGTCGGCGCTGGTGTCGCCCCTGCAGCCGGTCAATGACGGCGGCACGCATGCGGGCTTTGAGCCGGTCCCACCCGTTCGGATTATGGACAACCGAGACGCGATAGAACGACGGGCATAGAACCGCTGCGTGGGAAACCTCTCCGCACAAGCCGCAGCCGACGCAGGAGTCGATGACTTTGGCGACGGGTTGCCGGCGCAGCGGGTCGGGATTCGGTGCGACCGTCAGCGACGGGCATCCCGACAGTCGGATGCAAGAGTGGTCGCCAGTGCAGACCTCGGCATCGACGCCGAAACGCTCGCGCACAACCCGCTTGCCCTCTTTGATCGCCTTGTCTGTTGCCGGGCGCTCCCGTCGCTGCTTGTTCAGCATGCATTCCGATTGCGCGATGATGACCTTCAGCCCCTGGTGCGACGTCGTCAGCGCCGCCTTAAGCGCATCGCGCATTTTTCCGACGTCGTAGGTGCGCGTCAGTCTTCGCACCCATTCCACGCCAAGGCCGCGCAGCGCTCGTTCGATCGAGTGGCCGGTCGACCGCTCAGCCATATGTCCCAGTGAGGACATTACGTCCTGGCCGCCGGTCGCCGCCGCATAGCCGTTGTCGACGATGATCAGAACATTATCGGCCTTGTTGAAGACGGCGTTGCCGACGCTGCTGGTGAGGCCGTTGTGCCAGAAACCGCCGTCCCCCATCACGGCGATCGAGCGTTTTGCGCCCGGTCCGCTCAACGCCGCCGCGCCGGCGCCGCCCAAGCCGTAGCCCATCGTCGTGCTCCCGATGTTGAACGGCGGCAGAATCGAAAACAGATGGCATCCGATGTCGCAGCTCACATGGTGCGGGCCGAGTTCGCGCTCGACCAGCTTCATCGCCGCAAAGATCGGCCGCTCGGGACAGCCCGTGCAGAAGGCCGCCGGGCGCGCATGGACATGCGGCGCAACAGCAGCGCACGCCTCGTTCACGCGGCTTGCCTGTCCAACGGGCGCGACCGCCGGGCCGGCAGACTTGAGCAGGTCCGGACGATGCGTCGAGACGAATTTGCGCAGCGCATCCTTGAGCACGCCGCCGGTGTATTCGCCTGCCAAAGGCAGGATGTTTTTGCCGTCGATCCGCGTCGGCAGCCCGGCGCGGCGCAGAATGGTGTTCACCGCCTGCTCGATGAATTCCGGCTGGCCTTCCTCGACGATCAGGACAGCCGTTTTTCCTTCGCAGAAACGCGCGAACTCCGCATCGACAAGAGGATAAGTCACATTGAGCACGTAGAGCGGAATGCGGGCATCGCCGAAAGCATCGGCCAGCCCTAGCAGTTCGAGCGCGCGCACGACATTGTTGTACAACCCTCCCTGCATGATGACGCCGATGTCGGCCCGGTCTTCCGCAAAGAACTCGTTGAGGTGGTGCTGCTCAATAAATGCGACCGCCGCCGGCCAGCGACGTTCGATCTTGTCCTTCTCCTGCAGATAGGATGCGGGCGGCAGCACGATGCGATTGACGTCGCGGCCTGGCGTTCCCTGCGCGTCCGCGATGGTGAAGGTCGGCCGGACATTGTCCTTCGCGATGAACCGCCCATGGACATGACAGGCGCGGATGCGCAACTCGATCATTACCGGCGTGCTCGACGCCTCCGAGAGCGCAAACCCGTTTTCTACCGCGGCCACGATGGACGGCAGATTGGGCCGCGGGTCCATCAGCCAGATCTGGGACTTCATCGCAAAGGCGTGGGAGCGCTCCTGCATGATCGAGGACCCTTCGCCATAGTCTTCGCCGATGATGATCAGGGCGCCGCCGGTCACGCCACTGGAGGCAAGATTAGCGAGCGCATCGGAGGCAACATTGGTTCCCGCAGTCGACTTGAAGGTGATGGCGCCGCGCAGCGGATAGTTCACCGACGCGGCCAAGGTCGCCGCCGCGGTAGCCTCGTTCGCGCTCGATTCGAAGCGGACCCCGAGTTCCCGCAAGAGTTCGTCGGCGTCCATCAACACGTCCATAAGGTGCGATATGGGAGCGCCCTGATAACCGGCGACGTAGGACACGCCCGACTGCAGCAGCGCCTTGGTCACCGCGAGAATTCCTTCGCCGCGGAATTCCTCGCCCGCGCCAAGCCGCAACTTCTGCACATGGTGCTTGAACGACCGTTCGGCCATCGCTTGATCCTCGTCGTGTGCTCGCAACCGCACAAAACCGTCGCAATGCGCGGCGGGCGCGCACCCGCAAGCCGCTGCTCGGTCTTTACGCTCCGCCGCTACCGTATACTATAGCCATGCGTAGCCTGAGAGCAGCCGCTGCTGCCGTTGCTTCAACGCCGATGAGAGGAAAACATGCTTAGGTCGTTGCTGATTGCTTTGTCGATATTCGTTTCGGCACAAGCGGCTGTTGCCGAGGAGGTAACGCTGCGGGCGGTGTCGAGTTTTGCTGAGGGCACTCAGTTTTCGAAAAATTTCGAGCGGTTCGTCAAAAAAGTGAATACCGACGGCAAGGGGATCATAAAGATCAACTATATCGGCGGCCCACGGGCGATACCGCCGTTCGAGGTCGGCAATGCGGTGCGCACCGGCGTGGTCGACATGGCCAACGTGACGACCGCGTTCTACACCAATCTGATGCCGGAAGCGGACGCCAGCAAGCTGTTCGACAAGCCGATGAGCGAGCAGCGCAAGGACGGCACCTGGGATTATTTCAATAAGCTCCTCAATGAAAAGGTGAACGCGTACTATCTTGCACGCCAATATCACAACGTGCCGTTCCACATCTATCTCAACAAGAAGATCGACAAGCTGGATTTCACCGGGCTGAAGATCAGGGTGACGCCGGTCTACAAGGACATGGTCGAGGCGCTTGGCGGCACCGCCATCACCACCGCGCCCGGCGAAGTCTATACTGCGCTCGAGCGCGGCGTCGTGGACGGCTACGGGTGGCCGATCACCGGCATTTTCGATCTCGGCTGGGACAAAGTGACGAAGTATCGCCTCGATCCCGGCTTCTACCGCGTCGAAGTCGGCGTGATCGTCAATCTCGACAAGTGGAAGTCGCTGAATGACGCCCAGCGCAAGGTGCTGACGGACGCCGCGCTCTGGCTGGAGAATCTCGACTCGGAGAACCCGGCGGCGATCAAGGCGGAGATCGAGCGCCAGGCCAAAGCCGGCATCCAGCCGATTGATTTCGGTCCGGCCGAGTCAAAGCGCTTCATCGATATCGCCAACGAAGCGGCATGGAAGGCGATCATTAAGAACGCTCCGGAGTCCGGGCCGAAGCTGCGCGAGCTCGGCGGCAACTAGTCCTCGCTGCCCGAGCGGCGTTGCGAAGCGCCATCACCGCCTGAGGGCGCCCATGCAAAGACTGTCCGCCGCCTTTGAACGATTGCTCAACGCGCTCGCCGTCGTGGCGGCGCTGGTGCTGCTTGCGATGGTGATCCTCGTCACCGCCGACATCGTGCTGCGCAACCTCACCCGCACGGGTTTCCCATGGTCGAACGAGGTTTCCGAATACGCGCTCTATCTCGTCACACTGATGACCGCGCCCTGGTTGTTGCGGCGCGGTCAACACGTCCGCGTTGATGTCATGCTCACGATGGTGCCGTCGCGCATTGCCTGGATAATGGAGGCGGCGTCGGACATTCTGGGGATCGCCGTTTGCCTGCTCCTTGCCCGCTCCGGCGTGATCATGACTTACCAGAGCTGGCAGCTTGGTTCGATCACCATCAAAAATCTCATTTTTCCCGAATGGTGGCTGTTGGCTCCCTTGCCGGTCGCATTCATTTTGCTCGCCATCGAATTCGTGTTTCGCTTGCACCGTTTGCGAGGGGGCGAACACCGGCGGCGGGTCGAAGCAACGTCCGTGAGTTGAAGGCGACCGATGGGCTGGGGCGAGGCTAGTCTGCTTCTGTTCGGTGGCCTCGTCGCGGTGATGGGGCTTGGTCTTCCCGTCGCGTTTGCGTTTCTCGCGATCAATATCGTCGGCGCGTGGCTGTTTCTCGGCGGCGATATCGGCCTTGTGCAATTAGCGCGCAACGGGGTGCAGTCGGTCGCGAGCTTCTCGCTCACGCCCATTCCCTTTTTTGTTCTGATGGGGGAAGTGCTTTTTCACACCGGTGTCGCGATCAAGGCAATCGACGCGTTCGCGCTCTTGATCCGCCGCGTCCCCGGGCGTCTGTCGGTTATCGCCATCGTCGCCGGCACGGTGTTCTCCGCCATTTCCGGATCGACCATCGCAACGACGGCCCTGCTCGGCAGTCTGATGCTGCCGACCATGCTGGCGCGCGGCTATGATCCACGCATGGCGATGGGGCCAATCATGGGGATCGGCGGCGTAGACATGTTGATTCCGCCCTCGGCGCTAGCCGTCCTGCTCGGCAGTCTCGCCGGGATATCGATCTCGGGCCTACTCATCGGCGGCATTGTGCCAGGGCTGATCCTCAGCGTTTTGTTCGTCGCCTACATTATCGGCCGAGCGACTCTCAATCCCGCTCTGGCGCCGAACGAGCCGCTCGATCACGTCGCAGGCGGCCTGTCGCGCTGGTTGCCGTTCTTCGTGCATGTCCTGCCGCTGCTCATGATCTTTGGCGTCGTGGTCGCCGCCATGTCCGCCGGCTGGACGACCCCGACCGAAGCCGCCGCCGTCGGCGCCGCCGGAACGATCGCGGCGGCGGCGGCCTACCGCGCGCTTAGCTGGACCAACCTGATGAAGGCGCTGACCGGCACCGTCGCGATATCGGGAACGATCCTATTCATCATCATCGGCGCCACGACCTTTACTCAGGTCTTGAGCTTTTCCGGCGCAACGAACGGCCTTGTCGGCCTGGTATCAGCGCAGGGGCTGTCGCCGACGGCGACGGTCGCTGGGATGATGCTGATCCTTCTGTTTCTCGGCTGCTTCGTCGATCAGGTCAGCATGATGCTGATCACCCTGCCCTTCTTCATGCCGCTGCTGCAGCGCCAGGCGATCGACCCGTTGTGGTTCGGCATCTTGTTTCTCATCTGCATGCAGCTCGGCCTGCTTACGCCGCCCTTCGGCCTGCTGCTGTTCACGATGAAGGGCGTAGCGCCACCCAGCATCAAAATGAGCGACGTCTATCGCGCCGTGCTGCCTTTCTTGTTCTTCGGCGTGGCGGTGCTTGTCGCCGTCTTTCTCTTGCCGTCGCTTGCGACCTGGCTGCCGGACCTGCTGCTTCGCGCGCCGTGACCGTTGCGTGGTTTTGAGTCACTGCCGGCCGTTCTGATCGGCGGACCATAACCCTGGCACATGGCGAGGACGTTTGATCTCGACTTACGTTCGCCGCCCCGCCGGGAGCATCACCTGGCGCTCATATCCACCCCAATCCGCTCGCGCCGTTCCAAATCAGTTTCAACCCGATTACCAATGTCAGCCCATACACGATCTTATAGAACGCGTCCGTCTGAACGCGGCGCACGAGCCAAACACCTGCGAGTGTTGCAACGATCGCCACTGGAAACAGCGTTGCGGATATCGAGAAATTCTCGAAAGATACCTGCCCCAGCGTGAAAAACGCCGCAAGCTTTATAAGATTGACCACCGCAAAGACCATCGTCTGGCAGCCCGCATAGGTTTGCGGCTTTAAGCGCAGCGGCAGCGTATACACCTGGAACGGCGGACCGCCCGCGTTGGCGAGAAAAGAGGTAAACCCGCAACACGCGCCCCAAAACAGGCCGGGCATTATGCGCGCGGGTTGTGTCGCATCACGATGCGCGGCGCGCGGCAGCCACGAATAAAGCACGAAGCCCGCTCCGATCGCACCGACGAATAGTAGCACCGCCGCATCCGACACACGCGAGGCAAAGATTGTCGCGATACCGATGCCGAGCGTCGCGCCGGACACCAAGATTACGACGATGCGCCTATCGAAATCGCGGCGATAGGCCCAGACGCTGACGACGTCCTGAACGATCAGAATGGGCAGCATGATCGCCGCCGCGCGGATCGGCGGCAAGACGAGGGCCAGCAGCGGCAATGAGATCAGCGATAAACCGGAAAACCCACCCTTTGACAAACCGACGAAAATTACGGCCGGCACGGCGGCGGCGTAGAAGACCCAGCCTTCAATTATCAAATCGCATTCCTCCGCAGACCGCCGCCCATAGCCTCCAGAGTATCGAGCCTGTAACATCCCAACACTCTTGGTGAGTACACACGCGTTTCATTCCTCGGCCACCCGGACGGCCCCGTGGTAGCAGGATTCGGACCAACGGGGCGCCGTTTCGCCGATCCGCACCGTCCGTGATGGCTTACGCGGCGAGCACGCGATCGCCGAGCTGTACCGCCAAGTGGGCGCTACCAAGCGCCCGAGTTACAGCTGGTCGAACGAGTTCCTGGAGGCAGGTCGAGCGCCGCTTCGCTGGCGACACAGCGCGCGCGGCAATCAAAGCGAGGGCAAAAGCATCAAACAAAGATTAGATCTTTCGAAGTCACTTCCTACTGGAAGCGGCCACAAGATGGAAAACGTAGATTTGCCTGCTTCGCCGCTGTCTCGTTGGCGGTGCTATTCGCACGTCACACAGCAAATAAGCACGCGCCTTGAGAGCCTGTGCCTCGCCAATTAACAGCGGGTAGAAGGGCAACTTCCGCACCGCGCCAGCTATAAAAAAATGGCATGGCGCTAAGACAGCATTGTATTGGACATCGGGATCGAACTTTAAATAGGTCCTCCAAAAGGTCGAGATGATCAACTCAACCTGTCCGGCCGTTGGGCTCGCTCGGTTGATCGATCCGTTCGGGCGCGCGACCAGCTCTATCCGGGTCCCGGTCACTGACCGGTGTGATGCACGGACGAAGTCTTCCGGCGTACCCGTCGCACGCATCTCATTTTCCTAGAGCGAATTCCGTTCCAATCGAATCGGAATTCGCTCTGGTTGTCCTTGAGTGGTCGCATTTTCTGCGGCGAACCGGTTCCCACTTCGCCGGAAAATGCTCTAGGTCGAAGGATCGTTACATGTGATTTTGTGGATGGGCGATCGCCGATCCGGCGGCGGCAACAATTAGGGGAGATGGCCTCGATGCTGGTCAAACGATTTTCTGACGCGAAGCCCTATGAGGCCGCCAATCACCGCGCCTGCAAAACGTTGCGTCTATTCGGAGCGGACGCGGGTGGATCGCAGAACCTCATTGTCGGGGTCACGCATTTTCTCCCGGGCGGTGGCGCCGGTCCGGATGCATCGGTACAGGAAAGAGTTTATTTCATCCTCGCGGGGGAGCTGACCATTATTATCGACGGCAATAAGCACGTGCTGCATCAGCATGATTCTTGTTATATCGAACCGCATGAAAAGCGCGAAATAATCAATTGCGGAAATGAAGTCGCGACCATCTTGGTCGCCGTCGCCCCGCCACCAAAATAGAAAGGAGGTGCCCGTCGACGTGATGGAGTCCCCGGTCTTTAGGCCCGCTCCCAATAAGGGGCGAGCCGCCCGCCATGAGTAAATGTCATGGCGCGAAGACGCTATTGTATTGGACAGAACATGGGCATTTGCCCACGATCGAACGGAAAATCGACGTCAAAGTCGATCAGGAGGCAGTTTCTGCAACCGTCGTATGGGAGGAAAGTAATGAACAAGCGAAGATTTCTTGCGTGCGTAGGCGCAGCTGCTTTCGTGGCATGTGCCGCAGCGCCGGCGAAGGCCCAAGAGTTTAAGCTGACCCTCTCCGACCAGAATCCAACCACCGGATGGGGCTCTATCCATGCGATGCAACCTTGGATAGAGAAGGTCGAAAAGGCGACTAAGGGGCGGGTCAAGATCGAACTCTACCCGTCGCAGACCATCTCGAAGGGCGTCGACAACTGGAAAGCTGTTCGGAACGGCATCGTCGATATTGCCTGGTGTTTCCATGGCTATTGGCCGGACCTGACCCCGCTCGCCGACGTCATCACCCTGCCCTCGCTGCCGTTCAAAACGGCGGAAAAGGGAAGCGAAGTCTTGTGGAAGTTGTATCAGAAATTCCCGGCGATTCAGAAAGAGTTCTCGGACGTCAAGCCGCTGATGCTGTGGACGAGCAACCCATACATTCTGATCACCACGAACAAGCAAGTTAAGACGCTCGACGATCTGAAGGGCATGAAAATCCGGGTGACCGGCGGCCCCCCGACCGAGCAGATCAAAGCGCTTGGCGCCGTGCCGACCCTGATTCCGATGCCGGACGCCTATCAGTCGCTCGACAAAGGCGTAGTCGACGGTATGGGCGCGCCGTGGGAGGCGATTCACGGCTTCCGTCTCTATGAAGTCGTGAAGTACTACACCATCATGCCGCTCTCGGCGGTCTATTTCTCGATGTCGATGAACAAGAAGAAGTGGGATAGTCTGCCCAAGGACATCCAAGACGCGATCATGAGCGTAAGCGGGCTCGAAGGTTCGATGTTCTGGGGGAAGAACTTTTTTGACACTGCCAAAGAGGGCGTGCTCGAGGCGGTCAAAAAGGGCAATTACCAGATGGACGTTTACGTGATGCCGCCGGAGGAGGTCGCGAAGCTCACTCAGATCGCCGGCAAGCCCCTGTGGGGCGAGTGGGTGAAGAAGATGGAAAGCAAGGGACGCCCGCAAGCCGGCGAGATCCTGAATACGACCCTGGACCTCCTCAAGAACTGACGAGACCGTGCCGCAGCCTTGCGGAGCATTGCTCCGCAAGGCGAAGCGCGCACGCCCGCAGGGGTCGAGCCACCATGCTCAAAGCAGTCGAGAAGGCTCTGCTGGGTTGCGAACTTGTCCTCGTTTTGCTTGCGGTCATTTCGACTTTCGCGTTGATGATTCTGACGAGCGCGGACGCGGCTAGCCGCTATCTGCTCAATAGCCCGATCACCGGCGCTTACGAAATCAGCGAGAAATACCTGATGGTGGCTTCAGTATTTCTCGGCCTGTCCTACGCCTATCGCGGCGGCGTCTTCATTCGCGTCACTTTTCTCGTCGACATGCTGCCGGCATCCGCGAAGCTCTTATGCAACTACGCCGCCCAAATCGTCTCCCTTCTTTTTTGCGTCATTCTTTTTGTAGCGCCCTTGCAGGAGGCGATCCGCGCGATGGGCGATGACACGACTCTGAGCACAGTGCCGATTCCTGTCGGGCCGGCCTATTTCCTGGTTCCAATCGGCTTTTTTACGATGGGATTGATGATGCTGATCGATCTCGCGCGGGTGCGGACCGGCCAATCCCACCTCCTGCAGGACGGCGCTCCAACAGGCTGAGCGGCTAGACAATGCAACCAGCAAGGTCTGTCTGATGGAAGCCGGGTTTCCTCTCGTCGTGCTTGTGGTTGCGCTGGTGTTGGGTGTGCCGATCGCGGTCGCGTTGGCGGGCGCCGGCATGTTCGGCATTTACTGGGTCACCGGAGACTTCTCCAAAGTGATGGGAATCTTTGAGTTTGTCGCCGTTCAGCACCGTTGCCGACTACCAGCTGACGACGATCCCGATGTTCATCCTCATGGCGTATTTCTCCGCCTCGAGCGGCCTTGCGCGCGATCTTTACACCAGTGCGGCAAACTGGCTGTCGCACATCAAGGGCGGCCTTGCCATGGCAACCGTCGTTGCTTGCGGTATTTTCGGGGCGATGTGCGGCTCGAGCGTCGCCGCCGCTTCGGTCATGGCGAATATCGCATTGCCAGAGATGCAGCGACACGGCTATTCGGACGAATTGGCGTCTGGCGCCGTCGGGGTCGGATCGACCCTCGACATGCTGATCCCGCCCAGCATCGCCATGATCATTTACGGCATCGCCACGCAGACTTCGATCGGCAAGCTGCTGATTGCTGGAATTGTCCCGGGCATCGTCGTCGGCATACTGCTCATCGTGTCGATCTATGTGTGGGTCACGATCAGTCCCAAGCACGCGCCGAAAACCTATTACGTTGCCTGGCGGGACCGGTTTGCGAGCCTTACGCGGGTATGGCCAGCCCTACTGTTGATCGGGCTTGTCATGATCCTTTTGTATACCGGGGTTGCGACGCCCACCGAAGTTGGTGCTCTTGGAGCATTCTTAGCCGCTGTTATCGGAGCCATTTTCGGACGTCTCACCTTTGCAACGGCCATTCAAGCTCTCAAAGAGACCATCCGTACCTCGGCGATGATCTTCCTCATCCTGATCGGCGCTACGATCTTTGGTTATTACATGGCCCTGAGCCGCATCCCGCAGGATATGGTAACCGTCATCACTGAATTGCAGCTCAATCGTTGGATTGTCATTATTGGAATCGTCGTCGCGTATTTCGTGATCAGCATGTTCATGGATGAAATCCCGTTGCTGCTGCTAACGCTGCAGTTGACGTTCCCTCTTATCACCGAGCTCGGCTTCGATCCGATCTGGTTTGGCGTTCTTTCGATGATGATGGTTGCCATGGGTCTTGTCTTTCCGCCCGTCGGCCTTATTGCCTTCGTCATCAGCGGCACCGCCAAAGTGGACCTGATGAAAGTCTATACCGGCACAAGCGTGCTGATGGTCGCGCTGATCGCGACCACAATCCTGCTCATGATTTTCCCGCAGATCGCCTTGTGGCTTCCGGCGACGATGCGCTGAGTGCGATCGAGGTCGATACCATGCGTCAACTAACGTCATGCCCTTCGGCGACGCGGGTCGAATTCTTCGACGGTTTTGACGGCGCGTTGGGAGCTGGAGATGCCGCGGCGGGCAACCAGGGCTGTTGCGCGCGATTTATCAAATGCCGGATCAGCCGGTCGAGGTTGGCCAGATCGCTACTCGACAATCCATCCAGCAAACGCTGCTCGTAACGCAGCGCCATCGGTGCGACCGTTTGGTAGATTTGGCGACCTGCTGCGCTCAGCGACAGAATCTCTTCGCGTCGATCGGCAATGCTCGGCGATCTGACGAGAAGCTGCCGCTTGTCGAGCGCGAGCACAGCGCGAGACACCATGGTCTTGTGCATCCCGCTATGGCTGGCAATATCTTTGGCTGTGATCTGCTTGAATTCCCCCACCGTGGCCAGGACCCGCCACTCTGGCGCTGAAATGCCGAACGTTTGAGAATATGCAACGGAGAACCCGCCGGACACTGCCTGGGCAAGAATATTTAGACGATAAGGCAGGAAGGACTGTAACGACAGGCTCCTTCTGCGCGGCCGAGCCGAGGCCGCCTGAGGCTTCGCGCGTGGCGAACCAGTTCTTAGTCGTCTCATTATAGGTTCGGAGCCTCCTGCAGAGCCGCAATGACTTGAGAACCGCGTTATCCGAGCTCGTTTGCTATATAAGCGAGAGATATGGGTTGGGTCTGAATTTTCATTTTAACCACGCGGAAAGTGTCATCATTATTCTGCACACCGAACGATCCGATCGAACAATGCCGCTGAATGTCATCACGATCTGTGGCTCGCTGCGCAAAGCCTCGTATAACGCAGCGCTCGCGCGCGCGCTCCCTAAACTTGCGCCGAAAAATTTAGCGGTCGCTCCCGGCCCGTCGATCGAGCATATCCAGCTTTATAATCAAGATGTTATGGATGCGGGCGTGCCGGCTCCCGTGACCGCCCTGGTCGACGCTGTTCGCGCTTCTGCCGGCGTGATCATCGTGTCTCCCGAATACAACTGGTCGATTCCTGGTCCCCTGAAGAACGCGATCGACTGGCTCTCGCACGTGAAGAATCAGCCTTGGGCGGGCAAGCCGGTTCTTTTGCAGTCCGTCGCGACCGGGTTGCTGGGCGGCTCGCGGATGCAATATCACCTGCGTCAGTCGCTGATGGGGATCGGCGCGGAAATGCTCGTCCGACCTGAGGTGTTCGTCAACTTCGCTGCGCAAAAATTTGACGAAAAAACGCTGGAGCTCACCGACAAACCGACGATCGAGCTGATCAGGCAGCAGCTTGCCGAGTTTGAGGCCTTTATCCGCCGAATGGCCCGCGGCCGCTCATGACAGACATCGTCGAACCTTGAATGCCCTGCCAACAGGCAGCTCCGAGATCCTCTTTTTCAAGGGTTGAATCGCCGTGCCAGACGCCAAAATCCTCTCCTCCCATAAACGGTCGGTCATTGTCACCTGCGCAATCACCGGGAGCGGCGATACCGTCGGTAAGCACCCGGCAATACCGGTTACGCCCGAACAGATCGCGGTATCGGCGCTGGAGGCGGCACAGGAAGGTGCTGCTATCGTGCATATCCATGTCCGTGACCCAGAGACGGGCCTGGCCAGCTCCAAGCTCGAATATTACTCCGAGGTGATGGAGCGCATTCGCGCCGCCAATGCCGACGTCATTATCAATCTCACGACTGGCACTGGCGCACGCTTCACCCCGTCCGACGACAACCCGGCAATCGGCGGCAAGGGGACGACGCTGATGGCTCCGGAGGCGCGCACGCGTCACGTCGAGGTCCTCCGGCCGGAGATCTGCACGCTCGACATCACGACAATGAACTTCGGCGAAGTCATCTTCGTGAACACGCCGGCGCATATCCGCGCTATGGCGAAGCGCATCTATGCGGCGGGCGCGCTGCCGGAACTCGAACTGTTCGATACCGGGAATGTCCGGCTAGCGCTGCGGTTGATCGAGGAAGGTGTGTTGAAAACGCCGGCGATGTTCCAGCTTTGTCTCGGCGTACCCTGGGGCGCACCGGCAACGACTGAAGCAATGATTTTGATGCGCGACATGCTTCCGCAGGGCGCATTCTGGACCGGCTTCGGCATCGGTGGACGGCAGTTCGCCATGCTTGCGCAGGCGATTTTGCTTGGGGGACATGTTCGGGTCGGTCTTGAGGACAATCTGTACATCGAGCGCGGCGTGTTCGCGAAGAACAACGCTGAACTGGTGGCGAAAGCGGTCAGAATAGTTCATGCGCTCGATTGCGTTCCGGCGACGCCCGATGATGCCCGGACCATCCTTAGTTTAAAAGATCGCGCTGCGAAATAAGGACGCTGCCGTCACCGCGACTACGAGACGGCGCCCGCTACGGGTTCTAGAGCATTTTCCGGCGACGTGGGAACCGGTTCGCCGCAGAAAATGCGACCACTAAGAAACAACTAGAGCGAATTCCGATTCCATTGGAACGGAATTCGCTCTAGCACGATCATACCCAAGTTGAGCCAGGCGCGAGCCGGTATCGCAACTTCGCGTGCCTGGTAGCCTGGGTGTTCGATCAGGAGGCAATAGTTCGCCGCTTCGGCCAAATCGTCGAATTCGAAATCGCCGTAGTTGTCGGTCCGCGTCGTCAGGCGCTCGCCTTCACGGTGGAGAACGATGCCGACGCCCTCGGCCGGCTTGTCTAGATGGTCTGCAAAGACGACCTCGCCGGCCACGAATCGCTTTGGCAGACCAAGATACTGAACAAGCGGCTTGGTCGTGAATTCGGGATGAAGGTCTTCGACGCGCTTCGCCGCGCGCAGCTTGGCGATATCGCTGTGTGGATCGGCGGTATCGCCAAATACGATAGCCTGAGTGGGACAGACCTCGGCGCAGCGGGGCTGCTTCCATCCGTCATCGAGAAGATGCGCACATAGCGTGCATTTTTGCGGGACGTTTTTCGCCTCATTCCAGAAAATGACTCGATACGGGCACGCGGCGACGAGATCGCGCTGCCCCACCGCTTTGACGGGATCGATAAGGACGATGCCGTCATCGCGTCGGTAGATCGCACCGCCGGTCGCAGCACGGATGCAGGGCGCATCCGCACAATGCAAACACGGCACCGGAACATAATCCACCTTCACTTTGGGAAACGACCCGCGTTCGCGCTCCCGCACGTCGATCCATCTCTGGTCCGCGGCCGGCTGCGCAAGCGATACGGGCGGGTAGTCGTTGTCAGCATGCTCGTCGCGGCAAGCTAGGAAACAGGCATAGCAGCCGACACAGCGGCTCACATCGATCACTAATCCGTAACGCGCCATGTCGCCGTTCCCGCTCAACCGTCCCACTTCTCGATTTCGATAAGGCACGAATTCGCCGCCATGCCAGCGACGCTCTTCGCGATCATGCGTCCCGGGGTCAGCATCGCGACGCAACCGCCCCGATCGGGAGAATCGGGTTCCCCGGGTTCCAGCGGCTCGTATTTCGAGGACGATATGTATGAGTGCACAACACCGCGCCGAACTCGCTCAGTGACCACCGCGATGCACAGCACCTTCGCCCGGTCGTTGAAGAGTTTGACGATATCGCCGTTACGGATGCTCCGTGCGGCGGCATCATCGGGATGGATACGCACCGGCCACCAAGCATAGCCGTCCCGGCGGATGCGATGGATTGGAATTTCGTCGAGCCAGGCGGCGTGCTTGTCGTAATGGGTGTGGAAGCTGAATCGCGGATGCGGCGTGATGAGTTGCAGCGGGTAGGTCGCAGCTGCGGCCGCATGGTGCCCTTCCCAGCTAGCGACGTAATGCGGCATGGGCGGCCGCTCCGTATCATCGGGGCTGAGCTTCTGCAGGCTGGCGGAGACGAACTCGATCTTGCCGCTGTGGGTTCCGAGCTCGTGCCCTTTGTCGGTCAGCCGCTTGGGGTTGCTCGGATCGGGCGTGTCGCAGGCGCGACCCTCGGCAAACCAGCGCAGCGCCGGCGTCGAACGGTAATCTTCCGGCACGTTGACGATGTAATAGCCTTTGCGGTCGAATTCGTCCCACGTGATGAGCTTGGCGAGATCAGAGATCTCGAAGAACTTACGCGCCCAATCGATGGCCGAGTTGCCCTCGGTGTATTCCTGTTCAACGCCGAGACGGCGGGCGAGCTCAGTGAAGATCGCGTAATCCGATTTCGATTCCCACAGCGGCTCGATGCATTTCTTCATGCGGACGATGATGCGGAAATTGCAACCGCTGCTGCCCCCCTTGGATTGGCCGCCCGGCTCGCCCCACTCGCCTATGTCGTCGCGTTCGAGCTGCGTGCAGACCGGCAGGATGATGTCGGCATAACCCGTTTCACCGGTCCACCAGCAGTCCTGGTTGACGACGAATTCGAGCTTTGGACTTTGGTACATCCGCGGCCATTTGCTCGTATCCGTCATCGTGCCGATGAACGAACCGCCGTAGCGGTACCACAGCTTGACCTCCGAACAGCCCGGCATCGGGTAGGTGAAGGGCGTGAATTGCTGCTCGAGCGAGCGGTTGCAGAAGCCTTCGCCCTGCCACGCAACCGGCGGATTGAGGATGGCATCGGGAACGAGCAGACGATACAGCCGCTGTTTGACCGGGTTTTCCGGGAGAAACTTGGCGACCCGCGAATGCGCCATCCGTCCGTCAGGATCGCCGTAGGCGGGAAACCAGATCGCATTGTTCCGGGGAGCACCCATCGCGGTGCCCCAAATCCCGACGCCTGGTTTGCCGAGGCCTTGCATGGCCTGGAGCAACACCATGAGGCGCGCCCATTCAGTCGCATAGGCTTGACGGCAAGCGCCGCCCTCGCCGCCGCGGGCGCCGGCGCCCAGCATCGTGCGCTTCGCTGCCCATTCCCGCGCGAGTGCGACGATCGTCCGTGCCGACACACCCGTTTCTTCGGCAGCCCAGGTCGGTGATTTCGCCACGCCGTCGCTCTTGCCGAGCACATAATTCCTGAATTGGTCGAACCCGATCGTCCGATCGGCGACATAGGCCTTGTCGTAGGTGTCTTCGACGATCCAGACGTGAGCGATCGCGAGCGCCAGCGCAGCGTCGGTCCCCGGCCGTGGCGCGATCCATTTGCCTCCCATTGCCGCGGCTGTGTAGTTGTGGAACGGGTCGATGAAGACCATCTTCACACCCTTGTCCTTCAGCCACTGACGCCAGATCGCCGCGTCATACCCCGTGTAGACGCCACGGGTGGAATCGGGATCGTTGGACCAATAGACGACCATCTCGGCATGCTTCAGCGCATCTTCGAGCATGTCGTACGGCTCGGGCATACCGAGCCGCCAGTAGAAGCCGTAAGTATGCGTCGCTCCCCAGTGCCAGCCTTCCCAGCTGTCTGGGTTGTCGATCACCTGCGTGTAGCCGATCAAATTGAAAAAGCGCTGGAAGGCGCTTATTTTGTAGCCCACCAATCCCCAATTATGGTGCGACGAGGTCATCGCCGACACGGCAGAGGGGCCGTAAGTCGATTGCACGCGTTTGATCTCGCCTGCCACGATATCGAGCGCCTCGTTCCATGAGATGCGTTCGTAGCCGACCTTGCCGCGCGATTCAGGATTGCGGGCCCCGTTAGGGTCGAAGTTCACGCGCTTGAGCGGGTAGCGAATACGATCGTTCGAATAGATGCGATTGCGCTCGGTGAGCACGTAAGGCGCGACGTTGAACTTCTTAGGGGGCGTATAGCGTTTCCCGTCCGCCTCGATCGTCCACGGCCGGAAATCATTCTCGTCAGCGACCAACGGCCTGATGCGGACAATCCTGCCGTCTTTGACATAGACCGTGATCGGCCCGGCATTTGTGCAGCTCGTGAGGGCTTGCTCTGTCATGATTGCGTCCGAGTCTCGTCACCGGCCGGGTTGGTGGGTGAAGAGGGCGGCGGTCGGGCGATCGGCCAGCGTGGCGACAAGCTCGGCAGTCGGGCCGAATTCCATGCAGCGCGACTGGCAATGCTTGACGCAGGCCGGAAGCCCGTCCCGCTCGCGCGTCCGCCGCCCCTTGCACAGATCGCAATGCTGGGTGAAGAACGGCAGGAAATCGATCCGCACCCGGCCATTCGTCTCGTATTCATATTCCGTCACCACCACCCCGTTGGTGCCGACCGGATAATCATGCTCCTGCTGGCAGGCGATCTCACAGGAATGGCAGCCGGTGCAGTAGTCGTAGTCGATCAATAGCGCATAGCGGGCCATGGCCGGCTCCTTACTGGGCGATCTTGGTCAGCGTGCACAGCGTCGTCTTGTACTGGCCGCCGCCAAACCCCGACTTGCTGCATTGCGGCCCGGGAATGATCTTGTTGATCTGGTAGTCCCACACCCCGAACAGGCTCGGCGCCCTGCCGTCCTGTTCCGGCATCCACCAGCCATGCATGGTGTGGACGTGATGCGGCTTGACCTTGCGGGTCAGCGTCGCTTTGCGCTTGATCCGTCCCATGTCGTTTTCGAGATAGATCCACTCGCCCTCGTATATGCCGTATTTCTTGGCGGTGTCGGGATGAATCTCGACGGTGGGATCGGGCATTTTTTCCCGCAGCCAGGGGATCATGCGGTGCTCGGCGTGGAAGTACAGTTGCGAGCGCGCGCCAGTGATCATGACGAGGGGGTACTTCTTGAACAGGTCTGGGGTCGAGGACGCGCTTTGCGGCGGCTCCGTGTAGAAAGGCAACGGATCGAGGCCCCATGACTTGAAAGTCTCGCTGTAAACCTCGACTTTGCCCGACGGCGTATTGAAGCCGGGCTTCTTGTCGGTTCGCAGCAGTCCGCGCTCATGCCGGCGATACGGCTTCGACGGCCCTTCCGGCGGCATTTTCCAGCCGCCCTCGTCGAGCAATTGTTTGACCGTGAAGCCTGACGGTTTGAGCCTCTCGTCGAAGAGGTCTTCGAGTGTGGCCCATTGCTTCATTCCTTCGGGATTAAAGCGCTTGGCGAGCTCGAAATTGATCTCCCAATCCGACTTGCACTCCCCGACCTGCACGCGCTTCTTGAGGATGGCGAGGGGCGCCCACCAGGCGCGGATGCTGTCCTTCTCCGGGAAGGTCGCCGCCGGCAGCACGATGTCGGCAAGCGCCATCGTTCCTGGTGTATGGAATAGATCGACCACAACGATGAAGTCGAGCTTCTGCAGCGCCTTGAGGTGGAACTCGGCCCTCGCCGCCTGCCCCCCAATAATATTCGCAGTCTGAATCCACGCCGCCTTGATCGGATAGGGCTCGCCGGTCATGCACTGGTCGATCACCATATCGGGATGCGCCCAGCCGCGGAAGTTTCTGACCATGGGATACTTGTCGGCGCCGATTCGCTTCTCGGTCAGCCGCTTGACCATGTCGGCGCCGTAGAGCTGAACGAGCTCCTCGCTGGAATATGGATAGGAGCTCACGCCGAAGGAGGGACGCGCGATGACTTGCCCGCCGGGGATGTCGATATTGCCTGTGATCGACCACAGACAAATGATGGCATGCGCCACCGAGGTGCCGTCGGGGCACATGTCGATCGGCACGCCCCAATGGATCGCCGCTTGCTGGGCTTTCGCGAACAGGCGCGCAGCGGCGACGATCTCGGCGGCCGGCACCTCGGTGATGGCGGACACCTTGTCGACCGGATAGTCCTGCACCCGCGCCTTTAGCTCGTCAAAGCCGTGCACCCATTTGGCGACAAATTCCTTGTCGTAAAGCTCTTCGTTGATGATGACGTTGAGCAGGCCAAGGGCGAGAGCCCCATCGGTCCCCGGACGGGATTGAAGGTGATGCACTGCGCGGCTCGTCGTCCAGGTATTGCGCGGGTCGACGGCGATAATCTTCGACCCGCGCTTCATGCAGTCGACGATCCAGTGGCCAAAGAAGGCGTCTGGACATCCGTTCGGCGGATGCTGGCCCCATACAAGTATGACCTCGGGCGGCACCCATTGCGGATCGTCGTAGCGCTTTGCGAGAAACTGGGAACAGTCGACCACGCCAAAATCGCCCATCACCGCTTTCATCGCGCCGAGCCGCGGCGTGTAGCAGGACTGGCCGGACAGGCCGAGCTGACACCAGTTCGGGCTGCCGAAGCTGTAGGCGAGGAAGGAGATCGGGCCGCCGATGTCGCGCCCGGTGCCCTGGGCGAAGATCACCGACTCGGCGCCGTACTTGTCGCGGATTTCCTTGAGCCGTCGCTCGCAGGTGTCGAAGGCTTCGTCCCAGGTGATCGGTTCAAATTTGCCCTCACCCCGTGCGCCGACGCGCTTGAGCGGCGTCGTGATGCGATCGGGATGATACATGTATTGCTTGAGCGCGAGCACGCGCGGGCAGGAACGGCCTTGATTCCAAGGATTGTCCTCGTCCCCCTCGATGCGGATCATCTTGCCATCCTGGACGAACACCTTTTGCCCGCATCCGCCATGACAACCCGCCCCCGCCGACCAGCTCACCGTGCGGTAGACTTCGACCTCTCCCATTGTTTCAACTCCCTGTCCGGCTTGCCGCGGTGCGTTGGGTCTGGATGGAGCATCCGCCGCTAGCCATTTTTCTCAATCATTCGACCTCGTGCGCTGCCTCGCCGCCCGGCGCCTGATAGGCATCGATCGCCTCCCGCCGTCCGTCAGCGTCCGGGCGCGTGGGTGAAGAGGGCGGCGGTGGGACGATCGGCGAGCACGCCGACAAGCTCACTCGTCAACCCGAACTCCATGCATTGCGACTGGCAGTGCTTGACGCAGGCCGGCACCGCATCGCGCGCGCGCGCCCGCCGCCCCTTGCACAGATCGCAATGCTGAGTGAAGAACGGCAGGAAATCGATCCGCACCCGCCCGTTCGCCTCGTACTCGTATTCTCTGATCACCACGCCATTGGTGCCGACCGGATAGTCGTGCTCCTGCTGGCAGGCGACCTCGCAGGAATGGCAGCCGGTGCAGTAGTCATAGTCGATCAGCAACGCATAACGGGCCATGGCGTATCCTCACTCGGCGATCTTTGTCAGCGTGCACAGCGTGGTCTTGTACTGCCCGCCGCCGAAGCCGGACCCGCTGCATTGCGGCCCGGGGATGATCTTGTTGATCTGATAGTCCCACACCCCGAACAGGCTCGGCGCCTTGCCGTCCTGTTCCGGCATCCACCAGCCATGCATGGTGTGGACGTGATGCGGCTTGACCTTTCGGGTTAGGGTGGCCTTGCGCTTAACCCGTCCCATGTCGTTTTCGAGATAGATCCACTCGCCGTCGTAGATGCCGTATTTCTTGGCAGTGTCCGGATGAATCTCGACGGTCGGGTCGGGCATCTTCTCGCGCAGCCAGGGGATCATGCGGTGCTCGGCATGAAAGAACAGCTGCGAGCGGGCCCCGGTGATCATCACCAAAGGGTATTTCTTGAACAGTTCGGGCGTCGCGGTCGCACTCTGCGGCGGCTCGGTATAGAACGGCAACGGATCGAGCCCCCATGACTTGTAGGTCTCGTTGTAGACCTCGATTTTGCCGGATGCGGTCGCAAAACCCGGTTGACCGTCGAGCCGGAGCAGCCCGCGGTCATAGCGGCGGTAAGGCTTGAACGGGCCATCGGTCGGCATTTTCCAACCGCCCTGGTCGAGGATCTGCCGAAAGGTCATCCCGGACGGCTTGAGCCGCTCGTCGAACAGGTCTTCGACCGTCTTCCATCGGCTCATCCCCTCGGGATTGAAACGCTTGGCGAGCTCAAAATTGATCTCCCAGTCGGACTTGCATTCGCCTACCTGCACTCGCTTTTTGATGACCGCGAGCGGGACCCACCACGACCGCAGGCTGTCCTTCTCCGCGAAAGTGGCGGCGGGCAGGATGATGTCGGCAAGCGCCATCGTCGTCGGGTTGTGGAAGAGATCGACGACCACGATGAAATCCAGCTTCTGCAGCGCCTTGAGGTGGAATTCGGCGCGTGCCGACTGGCCGCCAATGACATTGGCGGTCTGGATCCAGGCGGCCTTGATGGGATAGGGCTCGCCGGTCATGCACTGGTCGATCACCATGTCGGGCTGCGCCCAGCCGCGGAAGTTCTTCACCATCGGATATTTGTCGGCGCCGATGCGCTTCTCGTTGAGGCGCTTGATGAGGTCGGCGCCGTAGAGCTTTTCGAGTTCCTCGGTGGAGAACGGATAAGCGGTCACGCCGGCCGTCGGGCGCGCGATCACCTGGCCGCCCGGGATATCGATATTGCCGGTCACCACCGACAGGCAGGTGATTGCGTGCGCCACCGAGGTGCCGTCCGGGCACATGTCGACGGGAACGCCCCATTGCACCGCCGCCTGTTTTGCGTTGGCGAACAGGCGCGCGGCGGCTGTGATTTCGGCGGCCGGCACCTCGGTGATCGCTGCGACTTTGTCGACGGGATAGTCCTGCACGCGGGCTTTCAGGTCATTGAAGCCGTGCACCCACTTGGCGACGAAGTCCTTGTCGTAGATTCCTTCATTGATGATGACGTTGAGCAGGCCGAGCGCGAGCGCGCCGTCAGTCCCCGGACGAAGTTGCAGGTGATGGGCTGCGCGGCCGGAGAGCCAGGTCGCGCGCGGCTCGACCGCAATGATTTTCGAACCACGCCGCATGCAGTCGACGATCCAGTGGCCGAAGAACCCGTCCGGACAGCCGGTGGTCGAATTCTGCCCCCAGGTAATGATCACCTCCGGCAGCTTCCACTGCGGATCGTCGTAACGCTTTTCCAGGAACTGCGAGCAGTCGGCGACGGCGAAGTCGCCCATCATCGTCTTCATGGCGCCGAGGCGCGGCGTGTAGCATGAGTGCCCGGAAAGGCCGAGTTGCACCCAATTCGGGCTACCGAAACTATAGGTGAGCAGGGTGATGGGCCCGCCGATGTCGCGCCCGGTGCCTTGGGCAGAAAATCACCGAACTCGGCGCCATATTGGTCGCGAATCTCCTTCAGCCGCTGCTCGCAGGTGTCGAAGGCCTCGGCCCAGCTGATCGGCTCGAACTTGCCCTCGCCGCGCGCCCCTACCCGCTTGAGTGGCGTCGTTATGCGGTTCGGATGATACATGTATTGCTTAACGGCAAGAACCTTGGGACACGACCGCCCTTGATTCCAAGGATTGTCCTCGTCACCCTCGACCCGAATAACCTTGCCGTCCTCGACAAACAGCTTTTGGCCGCACCCGCCATGGCAGCCTGGTCCCGCTGACCAGGTCACGGTCCGAAAAACCTCAACCTTGCCCATGATCATGCCTTTCTAGAGTGGATGAGCGGGTGACCGATCGCTTTCCGCGTGCAGCGGCTCAAGGCTGATTTCTCCCAGCCAGCAGCTCTTGGCCAACTCAAAATCGATCGTTCGCCGACGATAGCCATCGGCTGTGATGTCGAGGCTGTAAGCTCCGCTTCCGGGCGGTAGCGCGTCGAAACGAAAATCACCGAACGCATCGCTTGTCGCTTCGCCGACCCGCGCACCATTGTGCAGTAATGTCGCGCGCGCACCGGCGACGCATGCTTCGCGGGCGCCTTCAACTCCGACCAGGGTTCCTGCGACGAATTCATGCGTGAACCGGGAGAGGTGCCGATAGTATAACCGAGCCCCATGGCCGCGGTCAGCTTGGAGGGTGACAAGCCCTTCCGCCACCGCGATGTTTTGCATCTCCTCGTCTGTTACCTTCAGCGCCCGCAACGCCGCCGTTGGACAGACCTGCACCGGGCGCGGCGCGCGCCATCCCGCATCGATGAGATGCGCATCGAAATTCCAGTGTTGCGGGAGCTGCAACTCCTCGTTCCAGTGCACCGCGCCGTAGGGGCACGCATCAACGATCTGCTTTTGGCCGCGGGCTCGTTCGGGGTCGATGATCACGATTCCGTCTTCGCGCTTGCGTACCGCACCATCACGAGCGACGCGCATACAGGGCGGATCATCGCAATGCTGGCAAGCCTGGAAAAGGAAAGCGACGTCGACTGCGGGAAACGCGCCGCGGTCGCGCCGGCGCAACTCGACCCAACGGGCGCCGCGCAGCGGCATCGGCGCCGCATAGCCGGGAAAGGCATTCCCGACATATTCGTCCTGCACGGAGAGCGTGCAATTGTGGCAGCCGGTGCAGCGGGTGAGGTCGAAGACCAGGTTCCACTTCTGCATGGTGGGGCTCACTTGGCCGGAACGAGCTGGCTGACCGGTGCGTCGGCGCGCACGGCGCCCGCCGCCATCGCCGCACCGCCATCGTCATAGGGCGCGACTTCGACCAGGCAGTTGCTGCTGCCCAGCGCATGCGCGCGCGCGATCTGGCTTTCCTTCGGGGTGAGGACGTTCATCGTGCCGCCGCGGTCGGCGGAGCGTCCTGGTTCGCCCACGGTCTCGTAGCGCGCCGCCGACTCACAGCCGTGCACCACGCCCGGCCGCACCCGTTCGGTCACCTGCGCGGCGCAGATCACGGCGCCACGCTCGTTGAACACCTTGACGAGGGCGCCATCGGCAATGCCGCGCCGCCTCGGCGTCCACGGGATTGATGCGGAGGATCCAATAATCGTGCCCGTTCACGCGCAGGCGGTGGTCGTCGATCTCGTTGATGAAGCTATGTTTGCCGTCGCAATGGGTGTGGAAACTGTAGCGCGGATGCGGAGTAAGGAGCTGCAGCGGGTAGGTCGCCGCGCGCGGGGTCTCGATCCCCTCGCTCGACCGGGCAAAATGGAGCACCGGCGGGCGCTGCGGGTCGGGCGGGTCGAGCCGCTTAAGGGTCGTGCACTCGAATTCGAACTTGCTGGACGGTGTCTGCAAACCTTCGCGATAGCTGCCTTTGTACTCGCAGGGCAGCGGGTGCGGTTCCGGAACGTCCTTCTTTCGACCTTCGTAGAACCAGCGGAAGGCAACGGGCGCACGCAGTCGCTCCGGGGGCGACGGCACGACGAAATAACCCCTGCGCATGAACTTCTTCCACGAAATGTGCGCGGGCAGGTCGGATGCCTTGAAGATGCGCTGAACCCAGTCGAGGTCACTCATGCCCTCGGAATAGTAGGCGCCAAGCCCGAGGCGCTGCGCGAGGGCGACAAAAATCTGATAGTCGGATTTGGACTCGCCCAATGGCTCAATGCATTTGTGCTGGAGCACGATGACGCGGTGATTGAGCTGCGTCTGCAGATGATGCGCGAACCCGGAAACGCCGCTCCATTCGCTGATATCCCACCGCTCGAAATTGGTGCAGACGGGCAGGATGATATCGGCGAATTTCGCCTCGCCCTCGAACCAGATCGATTGGTTGACCACAAATTCGAGATTGGGCGACTGATACATAGCAACGTAGCGATTGCTATCCGGCATGGTGGCGAAGTTCGAGCCGCCATAGCGATAGAACAGGCGAACCCGTTCATGGCCGGGCGCTGGATAGCGCAGCGGCAAAAACTGGCCTTCGAGCGACCGACCATCGCGCGGATAACCCTCAGCCTTGCCGGTAAGAATCGCCTCGGGCAATTGCATGCGCGGAATCTGCTGCATCGGCGTGTTCATGCTCAGCAGATGCGGCATGCGCTGATACAGCGAAATAGCCGATCGCGGTGTTGGTCAGATCGCCCGAAATGCCACCCTCGCCATAGCCGGGAAAGTAGAAGCTTGTGTCAACCGGAGTGCCCGACTGCAGATTGCCGAAGTTCACGCCTGGCCGCCCGAAGCCTTGCATCGCGGCGAGACAGACCATGGCGCGCGCCCATTGGTGCCCCGTCGGACTCCGGCAGGCGCCGCCGAATCCGGCACCCCATCCGCCGGCAGCGAGATAGGTGCGCTTACGCCCCCATTCGCGGGCGAGCGCCCGCGCTTCCCGCGCGGGTATGCCGGTTTCCGCCTGCTGCCATTCGGGTGTCTTCGGCACCCCGTCCTCTTCGCCGGTGACATAGCGCTTCCACGCGTCGAACCCGATCGTGCGTTCGGCGACGAAGCGCCGGTCATAAAGCCCCTCGACGATCCAGACATAGGCGATGGCGAGCGCCAGCGCCGCATCGGTTCCCGGCCGCGGGGCGAGCCATTTGCCGCCAACGAACGCGGCGGTCGCATTTAGATACGGGTCGATGTGGACCGTCGGCACGCCGAGCTCCTTGAGCCACTGGCGGCGGATGGAACCTTCATGCGCGGCATAGAGCCCGTTGGTCGATTCAGGATCGCTCGACCAGAACACCACCAACTCCGCCTCCTTAAGGAGGTCCTCGACCGTTCCATAGGACTCCGGCATGCCAAGTCGCATCGTGTAGCCCCAATGGTGTGCGGCGCCCCAGAACCAGCCTTCCCAGCTATCGGGATTGTGCTGCATTTTGGTGTGGCCGACGGCATTGGCAAAACGATAGAGGGCGGAGTCCCAGTAGCCGACATAGCCCCAGGTCTGGTGCGAGGGATGGTTGAACGTGATCGCGCTCGCGCCGTAGCTCCGCTTCACTCGCTTGATTTCCGCCGCGACCAAGTCGAGCGCCTCGTCCCAACTGATGCGCACATACCCCGATTTGCCGCGGTTTTCCGGCCGCCTCTCGCCGTTCGGGTCGAAATCAACCCGCCGCATGGGGTAAAGCATGCGGTCTTGCGAATACACCAACGATTTCCACGCAAGCCCATGGGGAGCGATCGTCGTCTTGCGCGGCGGAGTGAACCGTCGGCCACGTGCTTCAATGGTCCATGGCTTGGGATCGTCCGCGTCGAAGTCGATTGGCGTAATGCGGAGAATCTTGCCGCCCTGCACGTAGACAAAGCAGGGACCGCCATTCGTCATCCCGGTAAAGCGCTTGAGTTCGCCGCCGAGGTCGGTTCCGAACCGCCAACCGACGCGCTGTGCCGCAATCAGGATTTGAGTAAAGTGATAAATGAGCTCGTCCGGTCCCACAACCTGCAGGCGGAAGTTCTTCGCCGCCTCGGTTTGCTGGCGTCCAAGCAGTTGACCGATGATCAGCGTTACCGCTTGCGCTGCGGTTTCGTAGCTGACCGTAACGTCTGGGCGCGGGTGCAGGCCGGCGCGGGAGCGGACCTTGCCGCCCGAGAAGATGAACCATCGGCCGATATCGGCGTCGCGCACGCGTATCTGCGCAATGAAATCACGCTGTGCGAGTTGCGCTCGATAACTGGGGCTACGCCAGGCACAAATCCGGATAAGCGCATACAGTCCGGCCAGAAGAGCCGAAAACACCATTGACATCGCGTTTCCTCAACGAACGTCTTGGGCGCCGGCTGGACTTTCGGCCCAGTTTCGCCCTGGGCAGTCGCGCTTCTTTTTGTCTCCCTACCCGTGGGAGAATAAGTTGCATCTGTCAACAGTATCATATGCAACTTATTTGGTCAACGCATCCAAGGGCCAGTCGGGTCCTCCGCCCGAGCCGTCACCATTGACAACCAAGGATGATCAGACCTCGTTGTCGCGGCGGCGAAAATCGAAAAAACATGTCCGGCGATCAACAGGATAAGGTAACATCGCGGCAAGGCCTCGGGGTACCGGCGCCCCGAACCGCCGGCCCAAAGATGTCGCTGCAAATAATCGAAATTCGGAACGCCCAATGCATTCCCAGCTTCTCCGTCATTTCTTAGCGGTCATCGACTGCCGCGGCATAAGCTCGGCGGCAAAAGAGATTCACATCACCCAGCCGGCTTTGACGCGAAGCGTGCGTCGACTCGAAGAGATTCTCGGCGTCAAACTGTTGGAGCGCTTGCCGACCGGCGTGGCGCCGACGGCGTTTGGCGAAGTCTTGGCTCGCCGGGTTCGTCTGATCGAACTCGAATACCGCCATGCTCTGACGGAGATTGAGGCGATGAAGGGCGGGATGGGGGGTAGCATTAATGTTGGAGCCGCGCCGGTCTGGATCGCCCAGCTGCTGCCGCCGATTATCGCCGAATTTCAGCGTGAACGGCCCAAGGTTAAGATCAAGCTCAGCGGCGGGGTGATCGATACGATGGTGCCGGCGCTGCTCGGCGGCGAGTTCGATGTGATTTGTTCATCACTCGATTTCCCAAGTCACCCGGAAATTATCAAGGAACAACTGATCGAGTTCCGCCACGTGCTGGTGGTTCGTCCGCAACACCCCTTGGCAAACCGCAGGGAGATTACGGCAGGCGAACTTCTTGACTATCCCTGGATCGGGCTCTCGAACGACTATGTCGGTGGTGCGCGGGTGAATTCGTTCTTTGCCGCGCACGAACTCGCCCCTCCCCGAATCGCGGTCGAGACGAATTCGACATCAGGCCTGCTCAGCCTGCTGCAGGCCGGCGATTTCATCGTGAACATTCCAACGCTGATGCTGAACTATGCGGAAGTATTCGGACTCAAGGCGCTTAACGTGCATGGCACGCTGTGGGAAGCTCCGGCGGGGATCGCCTATCGCCGCACCAATAATCCGATCCCCGCAATAAGCTTGTTCTGCGGGCTGATTTGATCGCGCGTCGCCGAAATAACGGCTGAATACCGTCCGAGTCCGCCGACATGACTAAATTTTATGGGCGCGTCTCGGATTTCTATTGGACAACAGACGCATCCAACGTGAAATCTGTTGAAATGATATTCCTTAGACCTTGTGTATCGCACGGGGCTGATCGGCGTTTGGATGCCAGGTCGTCGCAGCCGGAATGCTGTGGAGAGTCTAGATGCCGGTGATTAAAGACCCCGATACGGGGCTTGAGTTCTACGAACTTAGTCACCCATGGGGCATGTATACGCCGATTTTTCCTGGCTATGAGGAAATCAAGCTGGAGCGATTGACCTATCACGCCAAGCATGGCGTGATGACGCATAAGATCACCACGATTTTCCACACCTCGACGCACGTCAATGCGCCAATCCACCTGATCCCCGAAGCACCGGCAATTGGCGATCTGCCGCTGGAGCGCTTCTTCGGCAGCGGCGTGGTCTTGTCGATTCCCAAGGGCAAATGGGAACTGGTGGAGCCGGCCGATCTTAACCGGGCAGAACCCGAGATTCTCGAAGACGACATCGTCATTATCAACACGGGCTGGCATCGCAGATATAGCGATAGCCAGGACTATTTCGGGCACGCTCCCGGCTTGAGCAAGCAGGCGGCGGAATGGCTGTGCGCGCGCAAAGTCAAACTCGTCGGCGTCGACACTGGCACCGTCGATCATCCGCTCGCGACCTCGATTGGCCCGCATCGCAACGGCCCCCAAATCAAGTATCTTTTGCCGGAATACAAAAAGGCGACTGGGCGCGAGGCGATTGCCGATTTTCCCGATTGGAATCCCGCGCACCGCACGCTGCTCTCCGCCGGTATCCCAACAATCGAGAATGTCGGCGCTGATCTGGACGAAGTGTCGGGCAAACGCTGTACGTTCCAGGGGTTCCCGTGGCGTTGGCTCGAAGGCGATGCCTGTGTCATTCGGTTGGTCGCGATGCTCGACCCTTCGGGCACTGTCCGCTTGGAGTTGGGCGCGAACTGAATTTCACCTACCAGGCCGACAAGAACGCGTCACCCGCCCCCGATCCTGGAATACGCAAGATGGCTCCGACCCGCACGCAAGGACTGAAGTTCTACGATCTCAGCCACCGCTGGGGACACGGCATGCCGCAATGGCCGTCACGCGCCAATCTCAATGTGCGCGTGCTCGAATTCCACGCCAAGGACGGCCTCTTGGTGCAGCAGTTCGAGGGCATCATGCACCGCGGCACGCATATGGACGCCCCGATTCATGTGCAGGAGAACACCCCGACGATCACCGGCTATCCGCTGTGGCGGTTTTTCGGCACCGGAGTCGCGGTGTCGATCCCGAAGAAGAAATGGGAAGTCATTACGCCCGCCGATCTCGAGGCGGCCGAGCCAAAAATCCGCCGGCACGACATTCTAATGATCAATACCGGCAGTCACCGCATCTATGGCGACAATCCTGATTATTTTGCCTACTCGCCGGGTCTGTACAAAGAGGCCGCGGAGTGGATCGTCGAGCGCGAGGTCAAGCTCGTAGGCATCGACGTGCAGGCGCTGGACCATCCGCTCGGCACCTTTCTCGGGCCGCATGGACCCGGGCCGGCGCAGCCGCATCTCAACGACGAATACAAGGCGCTCACCGGCCGCGACATCATCGCGGACTTCCCGTATTGGGAACCGGCGCACAAGATCATGATGACCAATGGCATCCCCGGCATCGAGAATGTCGGCGGTGAGCTCGACGCCATCACCGGCAAGCGCTGCACCTTTTTCGCCTTCCCCTGGCGGTGGCCCGACGGTGAAGGCTGTGCGCTGCGCGTCGTCGCTGTGATCGATCCCGAGCAGCGCTTCCGCTTCGAAACCGGCCATTGAACGAGAGCGCGCTCTTTCTCCGACTAACGGCGGCCGACGATGATATCTGACGTTCTTCGCAATCCGGCGAAACTGTTCGAGGTGAAGGATCGCGTCGCGATCGTCATCGGCGCTTCCGGCACCTATGGGCGCGCGACAGCAATCACGCTGACCGCGCTCGGCGGTCGCGTCCTGCTCGCCGCCGGATCAAAGGACGAGGTTGCTCAGGTCGCGGCCGAGCTGCGCGAGATCGGCGGCGATCCCGGCGTCATCGTGCGCCGTCCCGACAGCGTGGAGGACGCGAATGCCATTCTCGACGCCGCGCTCAACAAGTTCGGCCGCGTCGACCAGCTCGTCGTCGGCTCCGGGTTGAACAAGCCGAGCTTCATTCACGAACAGCCGCTGCAGGACTGGCAGGACGTGATGAATGCCAATGTGCGTGGCCCCTGGCTGATGGCCAAAGCGGTCGGCACCTATTGGATTCAGAACCACATCCGCGGCAAGGTGGTCTTCATGTCTTCGGTGCGCGGCCGGCACGGCAACTACTCAGGCTATACCGCTTATTGCACCTCCAAGGGCGCAACGGACGCGCTTGTGCGTGTGCTGGCGACCGAATGGGGTAAATATGGAATCACGGTCAACGCAATCGCGCCGACGGTTTTTCGCTCGAAGCTCACCGAATGGATGTACGGCGACAACGAGATCGGTCAGCAGACGCGGGCGCGCTCACTGTCGCGGATTCCGCTCGGCCGGCTCGGGGAGGTCGAAGACCTCATGGGCATCACCGTCTATCTGCTTTCTCCGGCTTCGGACTTCTGCACCGGCCAGATCATGTATGTGGACGGCGGCTATACCGCGGGATGAAAGGTATAAATTTGGCCGGGCGCGAATGATCAAGCGAAGGCGTTTCGCGGCATGACCAGGCAGAGGATCGGCGTGCTCGGCGGCGGTCTGATGGGGCACGGCATCGCTTATCTGTTCGCTGCCGCCGGCCATCCCGTAAGCATATTCGAACCGGCCGCCTCGGTGCGCGATGCCCTCCCGACGCGCCTCGAAGCGATCCGCAAGCTGCTCGATGGGGACGCCGCAATCCTGCCGCGGATCGCCATCCGCGACCGCCTCGCCGATGCGGTGATCGACGCCGATGTCGTCATCGAAGCGGCGCCGGAAAAACTCGATCTCAAGCAGAAAATCTTTGCCGAGGTGGAGGCGCTGGTCGTCCCCGATACCATTCTCGCCAGCAACAGCTCGGCGCTGCGCCCTACCGATATCGGCCGCGACCTCGTCCGTCGTGATCGCATGATCGGCACCCATTTCTGGAATCCACCGCACCTCGTGCCGCTGGTGGAAGTCATCGAGACCGAGGTGACGAGCGCGGCGACGGTCGAGGCGACCATGCGGCTGATGCGCGAGGCCGGCAAGAAGCCTGTGCATATCCGGCGTGATGTTCCCGGCTTCATCGGCAATCGCCTCCAGCATGCGCTCAAACGCGAGGCGATCGCATTGCTTGCGGACGGCGTCGCCGACGCCGCGACGATCGACGAAGTGGTGAAGGAGGGGTTCGGCGCCCGTCTCGCGGTGCTTGGGCCGCTCGAGCAATCCGATCTCGTCGGGCTCGAGCTTACCCTCGATATTCACGAGACCCTGCTCCAGCATCTCGACTGCACAAAAGGACCGCACCCGCTGCTTCGGCAGAAGGTGGCCGAGGGCAAGCTCGGAATGAAGACCGGAGAGGGGTTCCGACGCTGGACGGAGGAAGAGGCGGAGGCGGTGCGCACCCGGCTAAGCCGGTTCCTGGCGACGCTTGTCAAGCGGCCGCCGTCCTAGACCGGATGTTCGCGGAGGCCGTTTTACCGCGGCTCGCATGCTGGCGGCGTCAAGCCAACCTGAGGCATCACACCGCGCTTCGACGCCGCCGTCGGACGGTTGATGGCGGGCGTTGTCGACGATCAATTTCTTCTCGACGCAAATAGCTTTGGAAGTCGCATAAGTTGCATCGGTATAGAGATGGACAGGCAAAGATACCTGAGGTAGATCGCGAACGTCCGACGCGAGTGGAATTTGCCGACCGCGCAATGACCGTTTCCGACATAGGCCCGCGCATTGCTATGACTTTTGCGAATCCGCTTTTGGTCGAGCCCTCCCGCCCCCTCCCCGCCCGTGTTGTCATCATCGGCGCCGGCACGATCGGGCCGGACATCGGTTACTACCTGAAGGCCGCCATTCCAGAACTGACGCTCCATCTGGTGGATGTCGCGCCGGCGCCGCTTGATCGCGCTGTTCAACGTTTCGAAAACTATGCACGTAAAGCCGTCGAGCGTGGCAAGTTCAGCAAGGCGCAATCGGAGAAGATCACGCAGAACCTGCACGCGACACAAGACTATGCCGTGGCGAAAGACGCCGACTGGGTGATCGAAGCCGCGACTGAAAACCTCGAGCTGAAGCGTCGCATATTCGCGCGCCTGGAGGCGTTGGTGCGTCCTGATGCGATGCTCACCTCAAATACGAGCTCGCTTCCCGCCGAATGGATATTCTCCGAGCTATCCTCGAAGCATCGCGCCACGGTGACGCATTTTTTCGCACCGGCCTGGCGAAATCCGATCGTTGAAGTCATTCGCTGGCAGGGGGCTGATCCACGGTTGATCGAGGATTTGAACTGGATTTTTTGTATGACCGGCAAGGCGCCGCTCGTCACGGCCGATGTTCCGTGCTTCATGCTCGACCGGATTTTTGACAATTGGTGCAACGACGCAGGCCTGCTGCTCGATCGGGCGAGTGCCGCCGAGATCGACACGATCGCCACCGAATTCGTCCACGCCGGGCCGTTTTTCGTGCTCAACCTCACCAATGGCAATCCCATCATTGTCGAAACCAACACCTTGCAAGCCGACGAGGAGGGCGAGCACTACCGTCCGGCGGCGGTTTTCCGATCGGTGGAGAAATGGCGCACGGTCGCCCCCGGAAAAGGAGTCGAAGTCGCGGATGAAACGCGGGCGCTGGTGCGCGATCACCTGCTGGGAATCCTGATTTCACAGACCGCGGACATTCTCGACCGCAATATCGGCACGCCCGCTGACCTCGAGCTCGGCTGCCGCCTTGCGCTCGCCTTCAAATCGGGGCCGCTCGACCTGATGCGCCGACTGGGTGATTCGGAGGTTCATCGCATCGTTGAACGCACAGAACGGGAGCGCCCGGGGCTGCCGGCGCCGCGCAGGCCGCTCACCCATTATCAGGACTTCGCCCGTCACGTCCTGGTCGATGAGATAGACAACGTCAAAGTCATTACGATCCGTCGCCCGGAAGCTCTCAATGCGCTCAACGACGAGGTGACGGACGAGATTCTCGCCACCATCCGGCGTTTCGAAGCCGACCCGGGCGTGCGCGGCTTTGTTCTCACCGGCTACGGCCCGCGCGCCTTCTCTGCCGGCGCCGAGATTGGCCGGTTTCCGAGCGTGCTCGGCGACGCGGAGGCGGCAGCGCAGTATTCGCGCGATTGCGCCCGGTTACTTGTGCATGTCGACGCGATGGACAAGCCGGTGATCGCCGCGCTCAACGGGATGGCGCTCGGCGGCGGCCTCGAAGTCGCGCTGCGCTGTCACAGCATCGTGGCGGTGCGCGGCGCCTATCTGCAGCTCCCCGAGATCACGCTCGGCATTGCGCCGGGCTTGGGCGGCATGGTTGTGCCCTATCGGCGCTGGCCCAAAGCGGCGAAGGCGTTTCACGACATGCTGCGTCGCGCCGACCGCATGTCCACAACGACGGCGCATGAACTCGGAATCATCGACGAGCTCGCGGGCGACATTCCGAGCCTGATCAGAGCAGCGGTTGCGCGCGTAAGCGCCTTGTCCGGACATCTTGTTCGACCGATCGACGGGCCGGTTTCAATCGAGGAGCCCCTGCCCGTCGATCCGGTAGCCGCCAATGGCCAACGACTCAGCGCCGAGGTTCTGCGCATCATCGGGGCCGCCATTTGCGACGCTGCGGCGGCGCCGACTTTCAGCGCGGCGCTCGAAATCGGTTATCGTGCGTTTGCCGCAAGCGCGTGTACCGCGGCCGCGCGTGAGGGCATCAATGCCTTCTTGCAGCACCGCCCGCCAGATTTTTCCAAGACGGGCTGAGCAAGCGGGATCGGCGCCGCACCGGCGTTTCGGTATTGGGTCGCGGTGTTTCGTTTTTTTGCGAGCTGCTCGCTTCGCCGGACAGTCGTCCTCGTTTCTTATTGCACCAGCCCGAGATAGGTTTTCAGCACTCGCGGATTGGCGGCGAGTTCAGCGGCCGGCCCTTGCAGTACGATCTCGCCCATTTCCAGAACATAGCCGTAATCCGCGACCTGGAGCGCGGCGCGCGCATTCTGCTCAACGAGCAGAATCGACACGCCGGCCTTTTTCAGATCAGCGATCACCTGAAAGATGTCGCGCACGATGCGCGGTGCGAGACCAAGGCTCGGTTCGTCGAGCATCAGGAGCTTCGGTCGCGCCATCAGTGCGCGGCCAAGCGCCAGCATCTGCCGCTCGCCCCCGGAGAGCGTGCCGGCAAGCTGCGTTCGGCGCTCCTGCAGCCGTGGAAACCGCTGGTATACGGCATCCATCTCCTCGGCCACATCGCGCGCACCGCGTCGGATGTGGGGAAAAGCACCGAGCAGCAAATTGTCTGCGACCGGCATATCGCTGAACAGTTCGCGCCGTTCGGGAACGAGACACAGCCCATGTCTGACCCGTTCCTCGGTCGAGTCCTCCGAAATGTCCCGTCCGCCATACAGCACCGTGCCTCGACTGGGCACCAGCCCGATAAGCGCCATGAGAAGCGTCGTCTTGCCGGCGCCGTTCGGACCGATGACCGTCGCGATGGTGCCTTCCGGCGCACTGAGGCTGACGCCGCGCACCACGTTTACTTTGCGGTAGCCGACCGAGAGATCGCGCACCGCGAGTTCGCTCATACGACGCTCCCAAGATAGGCTTCGATCACGGCCGGATTATTTTGAATTTCCGGCGGCGAGCCCTCAGCCAGCTTCTCCCCGAAATTCATTACCACGATGCGATCGACAAGACCCATGACGAACTCCATGTCGTGCTCGACCAGCAGCACGCTGACGCCGCCTTGGCGCAGCCGGCGCACGAGATCCGCGAGCGCTTGCTTTTCCATATAGCGTAGCCCCGCGGCCGGCTCGTCGAGCAGCAATAGTACGGGATCGGCACAAAGCGCGCGCGCGACCTCGATCAAACGTTGCGAACCGAGCGGCAAGGCTCCCGCTGGCTCGAAAAGCTGCGATCCGAGACCGACCCAATCGAGCCGTTGCGCGGCTTCGTGTTGCAAGCTGCTTTCTTCGGTTCGGTCGAGCCGCAAGCTCGCAGATAAGACGCCGGCGCTCCCGCGTAGATGCGCGCCAATTGCCGCGTTTTCCAGCACCATCATCGACGGGATGATGTTGACGTGTTGAAACGTGCGCGCAATGCCGCGTCGCGCGATCTCGCGCGCCGGCAGGCGGTCGATGCGCTCGCCGCGGAAACGGATCTCGCCTTCGTTCGCCGGCAAGATGCCGGTCATCAGGTCGAACACCGTGCTCTTGCCGGCCCCATTCGGACCGATCAGGCCCAGCACTTCACCCGCCCGCATCTCGAACGACAGGCCGCTGACGGCCGCTAGCGCCCCGAATCGCTTGGTAGCGTCCCTGATGTCGAGCAACGGCTCGCCGCGTGGCGGTTGAATGCGCGCCGGCAGCGCCGGCGCAGTCGCCCGCGGCAAAGTGGGCTTCTCGGCCGGCAGCAAGGCGGCGAAAAAGGGCACCAGCCCGTCGCGCGTACGGTGAAGCAGCAGTATTGTTAGCAGGCCGAAGACGACGATTTCGTAATTGCCGCTCTGATTTATGATGCTCGGCAGGATATCCTTCAGCCACTCCTTCAGCATGGTCAGGAGGGCGGCGCCGATGATTGCGCCCCAAACTTCCGTCGATCCGCCGATCACAGCCATGAAAAGATATTCGATGCCGGCGTTCAAGCTGAATGGCGTTGGGTTCACATAGCGCAGGAAAAGTGCGTACAGCCAGCCCGAGAGTGCAGCGAGCAGCGCTGCATAGACGAACAGAATGATCTTCAGGCGGCTGGTGTCGACGCCGAAGCTCTCCGCCATTTTGGTCCGACCCTTGATCGACCGTATCGCTCGCCCGGTGCGGGAGTCCAAGAGATTGTCGACCGCAATGAGGGCCACCAGGGTAATCGCCCAGATGGGGTAATACATGTGCCGGCCATCGCCGAGCGACCAGCCGAAGAGCGATAGCCGGGGAATTTCCGCGATGCCGGAGTATTTCCCCAGCATCTCCAGATTGCCGAACAGGAAATAGATCGCGATGCCCCACGCGATCGTGCCGAGCGGCAGGTAATGGCCCGACAATCGCAAGGTGATGAAACCGAGAAACAACGCGATCGGCAGCGTCAGCAATAGCGCCGCCGGAAGCGACAGCCAGGGCGAGACGCCATATCGAGTGGTGAGAACGGCGGTGGTGTAGGCGGCGATGCCGACGAAGGCGGCCTGCCCAAACGAGGTGAGCCCGCCGACCCCCGTGAGCAGCACGAGGCCAAGCGTTACGATGCTGGCGAGCCCGATATAGTTCAACAGCGTGACGTAGAAGTCCGACAGTACGACCGGAGCCACAGCAAGCAGGCCGATCGCCGCCCACATCAGGACGCGTCGGCTCATGGCTCATCATCCTCTTCGAGACGATGCGAGGTCAAAGAGCGCCACAGCAGCACCGGAATGATCGATGTGAAAACGATCAACTCCTTGAACGCGCTCGCCCAGAAGGAGGAGTACAATTCGAGGAAGCCGACGATGAGCGAGCCGAGCGCCGCAAGCGGATAATTCGTCATCCCGCCGATGATCGCCCCGACGAAGCCCTTTAGGCTGATGATGAAGCCGGTATCGTAGTAGATCGTGGTGATCGGCGAGACGAGAATGCCGGAGACGGCGCCAATCAGCGCCGCGAGACCAAAGCTAAGTCGGCTGGAAAACTCGGTCGAAATGCCAACCAATCGTGCGCCTACGCGATTGAGCGCCGTCGCCCGCAAAGCCTTGCCGTATACGGTGCGACCGAACAGGACGGCCAGCAGAACGATCAGGACGAGGCTCGTCGCCACGATCGCAAGGCTCTGCACGGTGATGTTGAGAACGCCGAGCTGAAACTGCGCGCTCGGGAACAGGTGCGTGCGTACGCCCTCGCCCCCGAAAAACACGAGCCCGAACCCTGTCATCATGTAGTGCACGGCGACCGCGATAATCAGAAGCACGAGCACCGACGCATTCGCTACAGGCTGGAACGCCAGTCTGTAGAGCATCGGCCCCATCGGCGTAACGATCGCAAGCGTAACGACCACCTGAATCAGAAGGTCGTCGGGGCGCGTGGCTGCCCACCACGCAGCTCCCGCGATTGCGAATGGCAGGACGAGATTCTCTGCCAGGACGGCGGATAGCCGCTTGAACTTGCGCTTGCGCAGCGCAGCGCTGCCGTCGAGCACGGCAATCAGCAGACCTCCGCCGATCAGAAGGTAGACGGTTCCGGGCACGGCGCCAGACTGGAGGGTGGCGAGCGACAGCGCCGCATAGGAGATGAACTCGCCCTGCGGCACGAAGATCACACGCGTGACCGTGTAAACCACGACGAGCGCCAGGGCGAGGAGCGCATAGATTGAGCCGTTGACGACGGCGTCCTGCGACAGCCACAGCGCGACCGTGACATTCATTGGCCGAACCATATGAAAGAAAGAGGGGAACGCATCCGTTCCCCTCAGGGGCAATCGATTGCTGCCGCCTATTGCATCAGGCGCCAAACGCCGTTGTCGACGTGGACGAGGACTCGGGCGCGCTCGTCGAGGCCGTTATGGTTGGTGGGCGTTATGTTGTAGACGCCGTGGGTGCCGACCACGTTTTTCAGTCCCTCCAGCGCGTCGCGCAACGCCTGCCGGAACTCCGGCGTGCCCGGCTGCGCCTTCTTCAGGGCGATAGCGGCCGCGGCGTCGAGCAACAGGTAACCGTCATAACTATAGCCGGCGAAGGCATTGCGGGTTCCTTCGCCAAAGGTCTGTTCATAGCGCTTGGTGAAGTCGGTGGCGACTTTCTTGACGGGATTATCAGCCGATAGCTCTTCAGGAACGATCAGCGGACCGGTCGGTGCGATCGCGCCCTCGACCGCTTTGCCCCCGACCTTGATGAACTCGCGGTTGACCGTACCGTGGTTGTGGTAGATCGGCTTTTTGTAGCCGCGCTCGACAAGGCCGATATGCGGCAGCGCGCCGCCGGTGCCCGATCCGCCGACGACGACCGCGTCCGGATCTGCCGCCAAGATCTTGATCACCTGCCCGGCAACGCTGGTATCGGCGCGCGCGTACCGCTCGTCAGTCAGGATCTTGATGCCGGCGGGCTCGGCGTGTTTCTTCAGCGCCTTCAATACGATGTCGCCCCATGAATCGGAGAAGCCGATATAGCCGACAGTCTTAATACCCTTCTTCTTCATATCGTCGACCACCGCCCCCATCATTAGCTCGGTCGGCTGCGGCGTTACGAAAATCCACTCGCGCTTATCGGGTGGCAGTGCGACCGGAGCGAGCGCGATCATCGGCGTCTTGGTTTCGTTGGCGATCTGCCCGATCTGCGTGGTCGAGGGCACGGACACCGAGCCCATGATCGCATCCACCTTGTCCTCGCTGATAAGCTTGTGGGCATTCTTGGCGGCTTCGGCCGGATCGGTCTTGTCCTCGAGAATGATGTACTTGACCGGATGGCCCCCAAGCGTCTTCGGCATCAATTGAAAGGCGTTCTTGTAATGGATGCCGAGCGACGCGCCCGGTCCGGTTGCGCCCATCGTGACGCCGACGGTGATATCCTTTGCCGCTGCAGCGGTCGCGAGAGCGACCGCCAGTATGAGTGACGAATACAATATCCGGGTCATGGCGTTTCCTCTGCAGAAATAGTCAGTCTGCTTTCAACCGCGATAATCCGGCCGATCGCAGCTTGCTGCGATCGGCCTCCTCCACAAGCGCGCCCGCGATCGATCGCACGCCGTGAACTACGCCCGCCTCATTGGTCCGCATGCACGCGCGGACCAACTCGCCCTTCTCGTTTGCCGCCGCGTCAAGCCAAAGCGATGACGCCCGCCCGGGCCATCGCTTCGGTTTCTCCAGCGGTGCAGCCTGCTTCCGTCAAGACGCGACGCGTATCGCCCCCATAGTTTGGCGGAAACGGCAATTCGGTCACCGCTCCAGGGGTGTCGACCGCCATCGGCTGCATGTGCACAATCTGTCCGTTCGGCAACACCGTCCGCGTCAATTTGGTCTGGAGGTGTGGAAGCGCACGGACTTGTCGGATATCGAAAATGCGCGTTGTCGGAATCACCGCTGCGCGCAGGTCAGCCAGGATTTCTTCAACCGGGTACTGCGCCGTAATCGCCGCGATGTCGCGATGGATCGCCTCGCGTTCCTTGTGGCGGCCTTCATTGGTCGCGCGCACCGGGTTCGCGAGCGACGCGAATTTGCCGATGGCCGTCAAGCGCCGCCATTGTACGTCGCTGCCGATCGCCATATAGACGAAACCGTCCGCAGCCGGATACACATTCGTCGGGATGAATTTCCGATGTTCGTTGCCTGCACGGGTAATTTCGTTTTCCTCGCAGCCGAAATCGATAAGCGGGAGCACCGTGATCAGCCACGAGGCCGCCGCTTGCAGCATTGACACATGGATTTCCGCGCCACGCCCGGTTTCTCCGCGTTCGAGGAGGGCCAGCATCACATTGGCGAACAGTTCGTCGCCCGCCTTCAGGTCGATGACCGGCAACCCCATCTGCATCGGCGCCCCTTTCGGATCGCCGGTAACCTCCATGTAGCCGCACATCGCCTGCACGACCGGATCGTAGCCGGGGACCTCGGGATAGTCCGGCCCCATCGCCGAAATGCCGGCCCAAATGAGATCCGGTTTGACGGCGGACAATGTGGCATAGTCGATGCCAAGCGCCTGGTAGCGCGATGGCACCGTATTGCAGCAGAAGATATCGACATTGAGCGCCGTGATCAGGCGCCGTAACAGCTCATGGCCGCGCGGGTCCTTGAGGTTTAAAGCGATCGCCTCCTTGCCGACATTGGGGGCGATAAAGTAGCTCCGCCGATCCTCGTCAGCGATGCGACTGCCGATATAGCGGTTGGGATCGCCGGGCAACCCACCATCGGCCTTGGTCGCCTCGATTCGGATCACCCGCCAACCGAGCTGTGCGAAGCGCAGCGTCGCCGACGGCAGCGACAGCGCCTGCTCCAGACTGAGAACGGTGCGACGTTTCACGCAGCGGCGATCCAGGTTGGGGGTTGCAGGTTCGAATGAAGCGCCCGGTAAACATTCTCGGGCGTGAACGGCAATGCGGTGATGCGCACGCCGGTCGCGTTGTAGATCGCATTTGCGACCGCCGCCGCGACGCAAATCGCCGGCGCTTCGCCGACGCCTTTTGCGCCTTGCGGGCCTTCGCCATCCATCGTTTCGATGAACGCTACATCCATCTCGGGGATTTCCGGCGCCGTCACCAGCTTGTAGTCGCGGAAATTCGGATTGCATACGACCCCGTTCTCGACGATCAAGTTCTCGGTCAGCGCGTAGCCTTGCCCCATCACGATGCCGCCCTCGATCTGACCCTCGATACCGAGGCGATTGATGACGCGGCCTACGTCGTGTGCGCCGGTGATCTTCAGGAGCTTGACCACGCCCGTGCGGGTATCCACCTCGATCTCGGCGACCTGCGTCGCCCAGGCATAGGCTGCCGACACGTCTCCTTTGAATTTCTTGTCTTGGTGCTTGCTCGGCGGTTCGTAATAGAAGCTCGTCATCACCAGTTCGGCCTTGTCGGAGAAATGCAGCGAGCGGATGAACTTGGCGAGTTCGATCAGCTTCTTGCCGGTGGCTTTCTCGACGATGCATTGCTCGCGCGTATCGAGCGTCTCGGCGGGCTGTCCGAACTTTTGCGCCGCCGCAGCGAGAATCTTATCTTTCGCCTTGCGCGCCGCGCCGATCGCCGAGTTGCCGGCAATGAAGGTCGTGCGCGAGGCGTGCACTCCGACGTCCCAAGGCGTCACGTCGGTATCGTTGTTGACGACATTGATCGAGGAAAGCGGAAGCCCGAGTTCCTCGCAAACGAGCTGCGCCAGCACGGTCTCTGAGCCCTGCCCGATCTCGGATGCTCCCGTGAGCAGCGTTACGCGCGCGAAATCGTCGATCTTGAGAATCGTGCCGCAGCCATCGGAGGGATAGATCTTTGCGCCGCCGCCGACATGCAGCATCGACGCCATACCGACGCCGCGCTTGATCGGGTTGCCGTCGTCGCGACGCGCTTCATTAGCGCGTCGCTTGTTCTGGTAGTCGCTGCGTTCCGCCGCGATCGTGAGGCAGTCCTTGAAGCCGCATGATTTGAAATGCATGCCCTGCGGCGTCACCTCGCCCGGGTCTTGCGCATTTTTCAGGCGGAATTCGAGCGGGTCGATGCCGATCGTCTCGGCCAGTCGATCCATATGGGCTTCGACGGCGAAAGTCGCCTGGAGATTGCCGTAGCCACGGAACGACCCGGCATAAGGGTTGTTCGAATAGATGGCGCGGGTACGGTAGTCGCAGTGCGGCACACGGTAGAGCGACGAGATGGTCTGCATCATCACGAAGGGCGTGGTCGCGCCCCATGATGTGTAGGCGCCATTATCGTGCAACGTCTCGACCTCGCGAAAGGTCAAAACGCCGTCCCGGGTGCAACCGGAACGCATCTTCATCAGCACTGGCTGACGCGTCGGCGAGGCGATGAATTCCTCCTCGCGGGTGAACACGAGCTTGACCGGCCGTCGGGTGATCTTGGCGAGGTAAATCGCGATCGGTTCGAACGGGTAGATGTCGAGCTTGGACCCGAAGCCACCGCCGATCGGCGGCTGGATGATGCGGATACGGCCTGGATCCATGCCGAGCAGCTCGGCGAATTCGCGCTTATGCAGGAACGGCACCTGCGTATTCGAATAGAGGATCAGGTTCTCGCTCGCGTCAAACTCGGCGATCACGCCGGAAACGCCCATGCAGCAATGCGTGACGTAATGGAGCTTGAACACGTCCTCGACGATCGCGTCGGAGGCGGCCTCGCCAGCGGCGATGTCGCCCTGCCCATACTGAAAAGTCATCGCGACATTATCGAGCGCCGCTTGGTGGACCACGACGGGTTTGCCGTCCGGCCCTGGCGTGATGAGGTCATCGCCATGCACCAACGGCGCGCCGGGACTGAGCGCTTCTTCCGCAGTGGCGACGATTGGCAACGGCTCGTAGTCGACTTTAATCAGCTTGAGCGCAGCTTCTGCGATCGCTTCGCTCTCGGCTGCGACCGCCGCGATTTCGTCGCGCGGACTGCGCACCTTATCGTGCTTGAGCGGGAGATGGTCCTTGGCGACGCCGATCGGCCGCTGCCAGGGAATATCGGCGGCCGTGATCACCGCATGTACGCCGGGCAGCGCCTTGGCGGCGCGCGTATCGATCGATTTTATCTTCGCATGCACTTGCGAAGAACGCAGGATTTTAGCGTAGAGCTGGCCCGGCAGATCGATGTCATGGATATACCGCGTCTTCCCGCTCGCCTTTTCCGGGGCGTCCTTCTTGGGGATGCGCTTGCCGATCAGCGAACCGCTACCGGCGGTTTTTTCGATATCGTTCATGGGCGGTTCTCCACGTTCGATGCCAGCCCCGCCTCGGCAATCGCTTCGATGATTTTTTTGTAGCCGGTGCAGCGGCAGAGATTGCCCTCGATGCCGCGCTTGATATCGTCATGATTTGGATTGGGTCGCGTGCGCAGCATGTGCCGCGCCTGCATGACAAAGCCGGGCGTGCAAAAACCGCACTGCACCGCGCCATATGCGACAAAGGCCTGCTTGAGCGCCTCGGTGATTGCGTCGCCGGCGAGCCCTTCAATGGTCACGACCTCGCGTCCGTCGCAGTCAACGGCGAACATCAGGCACGAATTGACCGAAAGCCCGTCGACATTGACGGTGCAGGCGCCGCATTCGCCTTCGCCGCAGCCGTATTTGGTGCCGGTGAGGTGCAACTCGTCACGCAGCATGTCGAGCATGCTCATATGCGCCGGCACCGAGGCGCGCACGGCGACGCCGTTGAGCGTGAACGCGATGTCAATGTTGGCCGACATGGTCGAGCATCTCGCGCAAGATGTTGCGGATGAGTTCGCGCCGGTACCATTCGGAGGCGCGAATGTCGGAAATCGGACTGATTTCCGCATCGGCGGCGGCGAGCGCCGCATCGATGACGGCGGCGAGCGGCCGGCCTTCAAGCGCCGCCTCGGTCTGCGGCGCCCGGATCGGCGTCGGCGCCACCGCCCCGAAGGCGACGCGCACGTTCGTCAGCATGCCATCCGCAGACGTCGCCCCCAGCCCGATTGAAATGGCCGAAATGTCGAGCGCCGGCCGCGTTCCGAATTTGAAGAACGCGCTGATGAAGCGCTCATCCGGCAACGGCACTTCGATCGTCGTCACGAGTTCGTCAGGGGCACGTCGGGTGCGGCCAGGGGCGACGAAGAAGTCGCGCAGCGGCATCGTCCGAGTTGTAATTTCGCCTTTCGGCTTGCTTGCAAGCACGACCTGAGAATCGAAAACGAGCAGCGGCACGAGCAGATCGCCTGCCGGCGAAGCGTTGCAGATATTGCCGCCGATTGTCGCGGCATTGCGGAGCTGGTCGCTCGCGAAATGGTCGCAAGCCTGCCACAGCGCATTGAGCCGCGATCGTATCAGCGCGCTCTCCATCAGTTCGGTCACGGTCGTGAGGGCGCCGATGCGGACCACCCCGAACTCCTCACTGATTCCCCGCAGTTCGGGAATGCGGCGGATATTCATCAGCGTCGGATGAAAGCGGGCGCGGCCGGTCTTGCTCTGCGGCATCAGGTCGGTGCCGCCGGCGAGAATGGTGACGGCGCCGCTACGCAGCGCCTCCGTGGCTTCGTCCAGCGAGCGCGGCGCAAGATATGTCTTGACCTCGACCGGCTCCGCGGCGGGACGCGGCGTGGCGCCGGGCGGCGACCGCTGCATCATTGCGCCCTGCAGGTGCTCATTCACCTTACGCTCCATACACGGTACGCGCCGCTTCAGGCGATATCAGCCCGTCGCGCACTTCCTCGGCGAGTTTTGCGCGGTCGCGCCGATGCGGGTCGCCATAGCCGCCGCCGCCTCCCGCCTGCTGATGATAGATCGTGCCGCGCGGGACTCCCGTAATCAAATCCTTATTGCGGGGCGTGACCACGCGTCCATCTGGGTATTCGAGGCGAATGAAGTTGAGCGTTCCGTCGCCACCGCCGAACAAACCAAATGCCGGCTCAAAATCGCCGTCGCCGAAGATAACGACTTGGGTGTCATCGGACCCGATGGAAAAGATGGTTTCGACGCCAAGACCGCCGCGCCATTGGCCCGGTCCGGCCGAATCCATCAGATATTCATGCTTACGCAGCAGCTGCGGCGTCTGCTGTTCGAACATCTCGTAATCCTGGTCGAGCACGCCGCCTGACGCATCGATCATGCCGATATGATCGTAGCCGTCGCAGCCGCGCAGCGCCCCCGACCCACCCTTGAGCCCCATGAAGCCGATGTCGACGTACTTTTCCTGTTTCTGCGGATCGACGCCGGTGGTGAGCGAACAGAGCAAATTGTTCCAGCCGGCGGTGACGCGGTCAGGCATTACCGGCGCGAGCGCGCGCTGGATCGCCTCGGCATTCGGCGGGCAGAGGTGATTGCCGAAAGTCGTCGCCTTGGGATAGCCGGCGTTGAGGATCGTCCCTTCCGGAATGACGATCTCGATCGGCCCGATCATTCCTTCGTTGTGCGGAATATCGGGATTGACCATCTGCAGCAGCGTCAGGATGGTCGCCGATGCGCTCGACGTAAAGGTGCCGTTGACGAAACCATTTGTCTGCGCATCGGTCTGCGAATAGTCGAACTTTATATGCTTGTCCTCGACCGTGATGGTGACGCGGACGGTGAATTGCGATCCCTCGTGCCGTCCATCGTAATAAACGCGGCCGTCGCCCTTGTAGACTCCGTTGGGGATAGTCGCGATCTCGCTTTCCATCATCCGCCTGGTCGCATCGAACAGCGCGTTCTTGTGCGCTTCAAAGCTTTCGCGGCCGTATTTTTCCAGCAGCGACAGCATGCGCCGCTCACCGACCCGGCAGGCGCCGATCTCCGCCTTCATGTCGTGCTGAACGATGTCAAACCGGATATTGGCGAAGATCAGATTCCACACGTCCTTCCGCAGGTTACCCTTTTCGTATACCTTGACCGGCGGAATGCGCAGCGCTTCCTGCCAGACTTCGACGGCGTTCGGATTGTAGCCGCCCGCGACCGCCCCGCCGATGTCGGCCTGATGGCCCTTCACCGCCGTCCAAGCGACCAGCTCGCCCTCGAAGTAGATCGGCTTGTAGACCGCAACGTCGTTGTTCTGATTGCCATAGGAGAACACGTCGTTGTGGAAGATCACGTCGCCCGGATGCAGATCGTCGCCGAAATAGCTGCGGATATACTTGCATACCGGCGCCAGCGAGAAGGCGAGGATCGGCAGATTCTCGGTCTGCTCGAGCATGCGGCCTTCGGCGTCGTACAGGCCGGTGACATAGTCCTTGGCCTCGCAAAGGATGGGCGACCGCGTCGTCTGTTGCATCGAGATCGACATTTCGTCGGTGATCGAGCGGAAGGTGCGCGCGTAGACCGACAGGAGAATCGGATCGATCGTCATGCCATGACCTCTTCCGTCTCGCGTTCGAAAGCATTGCGCACGAGGTCCTCGCGCCCCTTGCGGTAAAGGACAAACGAGCGGTAGCGATCCACCACGCAATCGAAGCTTCCCGATACGAACACCGCCGTCGTTACGGTCTCGATGACCGCGGGGCCTGCGATTGCGTTGCCACAACCCAGTAGATGCCCGTCATAGATGCCGACGGTCTCGAACGACGAGCCTTCTGGTACATAAACCGCGCGGCGGCCCTTCAGGGCATGGCGCGCATCGTCACCTGAGTCGCGTTCGATCGCGTATTTTGGCCGATCGGTGGTCCCGATCGCCTGTAGCCGGACATTGATGATCTCGATCGGTGTTTCTTCCGCCTCGAGCGTATAACCGTAGAGCCGGTTGTGCTCGTCATGAAAGGCGCGCGCGATGGCGCCGGCATCACGCCGTTCGAGTGCCGTCGCGGGAACCTCGAACGAAACTTCATGATATTGTTTCAGATAGCGGCAGTCGAATCGAATGCGATCGCGTCGCCGCGGTGGAGCGACGCGCTCATCCTCCAGCATTCGATCCCCTTCGCGCCGCATCTCGGCGAGAATGGCGGCGAGGCGGTCCCAGTCGAGCGTCGCGAGGCGCGCGACAAAAGTGCGCACGAAATCATGCTGCAGCTCGGACAGCAGCATGCCGAACGCGCATAGGACGGAGGCCGAGGCAGGCACGATCTGCAGCGGAATCTCCAGCTCGTTGCAAATCAGGCAGGAATGCATCGGCCCGGCGCCGCCGGCCGCGACGAAGGCGAATTCGCGCGGATCGAAGCCGCGTTTGATCGTCACTTCACGAACGCCCTGCGCCATATTATTGCAGGCGATGCGATACATGCCGGCGGCGGCCGCTTCGATCGAAAGGCCCATCGGTTCGGCGATCCGCTCGGCGATCACGCGGCGGGCGGCGGCCGGATCGAGCCGCATCTTGCCGCCGGCGAAGTAGTCCGGATCGAGAAAGCCGAGGACGAGGTTGGCGTCGGTCGTGGTGGGAAGCCTGCCGCCTTTGCCGTAGCAGGCCGGCCCCGGCGAGGCGCCTGCGCTCTGCGGGCCGACGCGGAGCAAGCCCCCCTCGTCGAGCCAGCCGATCGAGCCGCCGCCCGCACCGATGGTATGGATGTCGAGCATTGGCAGCGCGATCTTGTGTCGGGCGATCTCGCCGTCATTCACCGCCGTGGGCCTTGCGATTGCGACCGAGGCTTCGAAGCTTGTGCCGCCCATGTCGGTCGTAATGCAGCGATCGGTCCCGAGCGAGGCCGCGAAGAACAGCCCGGCGGACGGACCGCCGGCAGGCCCCGACAGCAGCGTGAGCGCCGCCTTCTCGCGCGCGAGCTGCGGCGAAATCACCCCGCCGTTCGACTGCATGATGAGCAGGACGCCGCGAAATCCGGCCGCTTTCAGTCGCGAAACGAGCTGGTCAAGGTAATGATTGAGCTTGGGGCCGACATAGGAATTCAACGCCGTGGTCGAGACCCGCTCGTAGAATCGGATCGACGGCAGAAGGTCGGTTGAAACGGTGAGATAGGCGTCGGGTAGTTCGCGGCGCACCAGAGCCGCCGCCGCCCGCTCGTGCTCCGCATTCGCGAACGCGTTCATGAAGCAGATCGAAATAGCCTCGACCTTTTCCTGTTTGCACAGGGCGATGGCGGCGCGAACGTCGTCGAGCGACAGCGGCTCGATCTCAACCCCGTTGCGGTCGAGCCGGCCACCAACGCCGATGCGCCGATAGCGCGGAACAAGCGGCGTCACGTTGGTGTAGCGATTGTCGTACTGACGCTCTCGTATCCCGCGCCGCATTTCGAGGGCGTCGCGCAGGCCGCGCGTGGTCAGCAGCGCGGATTTCGCGCCGGTATGCGTGAGCGTGGCATTGGTGGCAACCGTCGTGCCATGGACGATCGTGTCGACCGAGCCGATGAACGCCGCAAAATCGGCTTGCGGCGCAAGGCGGGCCGCAAGCTCCTCGAGACCGCCGACCACGGCGATCGACGGATCTTCCGGGGTCGACAGCACTTTATGAATCACCGATTCCGGACCATGGCCGGCGACGATGAAATCGGTGAAAGTACCGCCGACATCAATGCCGATCTTAAGACCCATATGCGTTACGCTCGTTCGCTTGTTCCTTACGTCATGCCGCCGCCGCGGAGGCAAGCAGCGTTTTCACGTCATCACGCTGGACTTTGCCGAGCGCGTTGCGCGGCAGCGTCTCCACGAAGAAAACCGCGCGCGGCCGCTTGTAATGAGCGATACGCCCTTCGAACAGCGCCATGACCTGCGCTTCGCTGATGCGTGCGCCCGGTTTGGGGACGACCGCGGCGACCGCGGTTTCGCCCCAACGCTCGTCAGGCTGGCCGACCACGCATGCTTCGACTATGTCGGGGCAATCGCTGAGAACCGTCTCGATCTCCGCCGGGTAAATATTCTCGCCGCCCGAGATGATCACGTCGTGCTTGCGCGCAACCACATGCAGGTAGCCCTCATCGTCGAAATGACCGACATCGCCGGAGCGATACCATCCGTCGCGAATAGCCTCAGAGGTGAGGTGCGGTGCGTTCCAATAGCCGCGCATGACATTTGGCCCGCGGACGATGATTTCGCCGTCCTCGCCTGCCGGCGCGTCGCGACCCTCGCGGTCGACGACCCGCAGGGCGCAATAGAGCGCCGGGAGCCCCGCCGATCCCGCCTTGCGATCGGCGTTTTCCCGGCGAACGTAAGACGCGATCGGGCAAGTCTCGGTCGAGCCGTAGACCTGAATGAGCGTCACGCCTCGCTCATGCACTTGCCGCACAAATCGCTCGGGAACGATGGTTGACCCCGTCGTCAGCACGCGCAAACTGGTGAGGTCTGCCGTTTGCCAAAGCGGATGCTCCATCATCGCCGTGAGCTGCGCCGGCACGAATACCGCGAGCGTGATCCGGTGTCGTTCAATCGCCTCGAGCGCCGCGCCGGGATCGAATTTCGCATGCAGGACGACGCTCGCCCCGGCGTGCAGCGCTGGCACGGTCTGAATATTGAGTCCGCCGACATGAAACATCGGCAAGGTCGTAAGCACGCGGTCCGCGCTCGTGAGGTCGTGCATATGCGTGCTGTTCGCCGCGTTCCAGAACAGCGCCCCTTGCGTGAGCACCACTCCTTTCGGCGCACCGGTCGATCCCGAGGTGTAGCACAGCAGAACCGGCGCATCAGACGCCACCTCAGCCGGCGCCCCGACCGATCCGGTCTCTCCGACTTGGCTCCACTGCCGCCAACTCTTGGGAGCGGCGCCGAGTGAAAGCCATGCCGGGGACGTCACCGTCCCCCGCAAAATGTCTGCATGGCCGAGAAACTCCGTTCCAACGACAACAGCGCGCGGCTTGGCATCGGCCAGCACGCGCGCATGCTCGGGAGCAGCGAGCCGCCAGTTGAGCGGAAGGAGAATCGCCCGCTGGCGTGCGCAGGCAAGAAGCAGGACCAGCAATTCGGGGTGATTGAAACCGAGATAGGCGACGACGTCGCCGGCGTTAACGCCGAGCGCCATCAGCCGGCGGCAGGCGATGCGGCTACGTTCGGCGAGTTCGGCATAATCGATGTCATGTTCGTCGCAGCGAATCGCCACTTTGTTCGGCGTGAAGGCCACATGCCGTTCGATTGCATGCGCGAGGTCCATGACTCATCCTCGATCGGTGACTTCGAGCACCACCGCCATTGCCGTATCGCCGGCGGCGCAGCCCGTGAACAGGCCACGACCGCCGCCCTTGAGCGCGAGTTCCTCGATCAGTTCGATGACGGCGCGCGTCCCCATCGGCGCCTGCGGGTGGCCCCACACCAGGGAACTGCCGTAATTGTTCATGCGATCGAGCGACACGCCCATCTGCCGCGAGAACAAGATGTCGTTCACCGCGAACGGATTATGGGTCTTGATCGCGGCCATGTCTTCGACCTTGACGCCGGCCTGATCGAGCGCCCGGCGCGCCGCCGGAATCGGCGCCTCGGGCATAAAGGCAAGGGGCGCGCGGAACGCGCCGAACCCGCGCAGGCGCACGCGGATATGCGGGTCGCGGCTGAGCTCCTTCGCCTTGTCAGGCGCGGCAACAAGGATCGCGCCATTACCGTCGGCGGGATGGGTTTGCCCGCCAAAGGTCACGGTGCCGCCCTCGACCACCGGCCTGAGCTTGGCGAGACCGTCGGCGTTGGAGAAATTGATGCCCTCGTCAGAGGCGAGCGTCGCCACCGTCTTGCGATAGGACGGGTCGGGCACCGCGAATGGAAGCGTGATGTAGCGCTTCTGGAACGCGCAGCCGTCGGCGAGCGCATCGCGATATTGCGCCTCGCGCTTGAGCACGACCTCGTGCTGCTCGGCGCTGGTGATCTGATGCTTGGCGGCCACGTTCTCCGCGGTGCGGACCATGGAATGGCGGCCAAGCGGATCGTTATTAAAGTTGTCCATCACCCAGTCTTCGTGCGCGCCGGTGCCGCCGGGGCCGCGCGGGTTCGGGTAATAGAGATGCGGACCATTCGAGGTGCGGTCGCAGGTGATGGCGATCGAGGTCCGGCACAGGCCGGCGTCGACTTCCTGCACGGCAGCAAGCAGAGCGCGCACGCCGGTGGCGCAGGCCTGCATCACCACCTGACCGCCGACATGCCCGAACCCGGCCATGCCGGCGACCCAAGGCATGCCGAAGAACGAATGCTTTTGCGGCACACTGAATCCCAATACCCCGTGCTCGATCGCTTCGCTCGGTATGTTGCGGCGCGCGAGTTCCTGGCGCGCCGTGTGAGCGGCGAATTCGAGCGCGTGGAGATTGGCGAAGGCGCCCTGCCAGCGTGCAAACGGCGTGCTCCAATAGGCGCCATACGGGATTTCCGCTTCATAATCCATTCTCGAGGTCTCCATTCTCCTCGAGGTCGAGCGCTTCCTGTAAAAAGCGTTTTGCCTGGCCGAGATGATCGCGCATGGCGGTGGCGGCCTCTCTGGGCTTGGCCGCCGCAAACGCGGCGGTGAGACGCTTGAGCCCGGTTATGACGACCTTTCGCGTACTGTGTTCGCCGAGCGTGAGCAGTCTCAGATAACGGACGTGGTCGGCGTAGAGCTCGATCGCGCGCAGCAGCCGCCGGTTGGGGACAAGTTCGAGCCAAGCGGCGCGATAGTCGTCATTGGCGTCGATGAAGGCGTCGGCATCGCCGGCCGCCTGCGCTTCGACCATGGTGGCGAGGTGCTCGCGGATGGGCTTGAGCCAGGCGGTCCCACGAAACTGACGCGCAACCTGGCGCACCGCCTCGGGTTCGAGCAGGAGCCGCAGCTCGTAGATTTCGTTGATATCAGCGCGCGACAGAACCGGTCGGACGAAGCTGCGGCCGGCGGGCTCGAGAAGACCTTCGCAAGCAAGCCGCAGCAGCGCCTCGCGTACGGGCGTGCGCGACACGCCAAGCTGCGCCGCAAGGCTTGCTTCAAGCAATGCCCGCCCGCCCGAAAATCGGCCAGCGCGCAACTGATCGCGCAGCGCCGCATAGGTCTGATCGCTCAGCGAGCGCGGTCGATCGAGTGTTCTCAAAGAGGCGGCCATGGCCATTCGCATTGGCAGAGGCGGCAACAATCGTATACGGTATACAAATTTGCGGTTGGTGTCCATCCGATTACCGGCCGCGCAATCGGGGCGGGCCGAATGACGATCGTCTGCGAAGTCGCCTTTGCCGCGGCGCACACCGAGGCCGCTGCTGCGCCGCACCACGGTTCGCCTCATATGGCGCGGCATTGGACGGAACTGCCTGACCTTCTCGCATTGGATATCTATACGCCGGTCGCTGACGCCGTCCATGACCCCTATGTTCACGACGGCCCGGCTCCGCTGCGCCTGGCAATGCTGGCCTTTGCCTCGCTCGACGCCCTCGAACGCGCGGTGCACCACCCTGCATTTGCGGCGGGATTGTCGGCGATCGAACCCGCAGTTTTCTCCTGCACTGCGATGCGGCGCAGCGATCACCCGACAGCGGGGGAGACTACGGCAGCGACGCTCGCGGCGCCGTTCTCCTATGTCGTGCGCTATTATCGTCCGGCGGCGGATGAGGCGTTGTTTGTCCGGCACTATATTGAAACGCACCCGCCGCTGCTCGGCCACCTGCCGGCTATCCGCAATGTGATGTGCTACGTCCCGCTCCCCTGGCGTGGCCCTGCCGCACTACCGAGCGCCGATTATCTCGTTGGGAATGAAGTGGCGTTCGATCATCGCGATGCATTCAATGCGGCGATGGAGTCTCCGGTGCGACAAGAGCTGCGCGCCCATTACCACACGCTCCCCGCGTATTCAGGTCGTAATACGCATTTCGCGATGCACCGCGCTCGCCTGTTCGGCTGATACGTCTGAATGAAAATCACGCCACCATCGGCCACAGCCGCGTCGGCTCGCGAAACCGGCCATAGACGTCGATCAGAGCGCGCGTCATTTCGCCTACCGTTGCATAGGCCTTCACCGCGTCCATCAGTGCCGGCATAACGTTCCGGCCGGCCACCGCGTCGGACCGCAGCGCAGAAAGGGCGCGTTCGACGGCGTCGTCGTTTCGCTCGTCTTTCAAGCGGTGCAGGCTGTTGACCTGTTCGAGTGCGCCCATCTCGTCATAGGGATGAAGCTCGACATTCGGCTTCTCGTCTTCGCTGTCGACATAGCAGTTTACGCCGACCTTCCGCAGCGCACCGGACTCGAGCGCGCGTTGGCGCTGATAGGCATATTCCGAGACCTTGGCCTGGATAACGCCCTCGCTCACCGCACGCACGATCCCGCCATGGTCAGCGACCCAGTCCATCGCCTCGATGATCTTTCCTTCCATCTGATTGGTCAGGGTCTCGACATAGTAGGAGCCGCCAAGCGGGTCCACGGTGTCGGCAAGGCCAATCTCTTCGATCAGAAGCTGCATGGTGCGCAGCGAAATGCGCTGCGCCTTCGGCGTCGGGATCGTGTAGGCCTCGTCGTAGCAGCACAGCGCCATGGTCTGCGCGCCCGACAGCGCCGCGATCAGCGCATAGTACGCCCCGCGCATGATGTTGTTCTCAGGCTGCTCGATGGTGAGGCCGAAGCCGCCGCCTCCCGCAATCATGCGCAGCCAGCCCGACGACGGATTCTTCGCGCCGTATTCGTCCAGAATGATCTTCGCCCAGCGGCGGCGCCCGGCGCGGAACTTCGCCACCTGCTCAAACAGGTTGCCGAAGATGTTGAAGTTGAAGGACAGGCGGCCGGCAAATTCGTCGATGTCGAGGCCGCGGGCAAGCGCCGCATCGGTATAGGCCTTGGCGATCGCGAAAGCGTAGCCCATTTCCTCGGCGGGCGTCGCTCCCGATTCGCGGATGTGATAACCGCACACGCTGACCGGGGAATATTTCGGCGCGACCTTGGCGCAATACTCGATGGTGTCGGCAACGAGCTTGACCGACGGGTCAACCGGAAAGATCCAGGTGCCGCGGCCGATGAATTCCTTCAGGATATCGTTCTGCGCGGTGCCGCGCAGATTGGCGAGGTCATAGCCACGCTTTTCCGCCATCGCGAGATACATGGCGATGAGAATGGCGGCGGCGCCATTGATGGTGAGCGAAACGGTTATGGCGTCGAGGTCGATGCCGTCGAACGCGATCTCGAAATCGCGCAGACTGTCGATCGCCATCCCGACGCGGCCGACTTCGCCGGCGGCTTCTGGGGCATCGGAATCGTAACCGCATTGCGTCGCCAGATCGAAGGCGACGTTGAGTCCGGTCTGGCCGTTGGCGATCAGGTACTTGAACCGCGCATTGGTCTCGGCGGCATTGGCAAAGCCGGTGTATTGCCGCATCGTGAATGGGCGCTGGCGATACATCAGCGGATGAATGCCGCGCGTAAACGGCGGCTGGCCCGGCAAACTTTGATCGATCCCGCCGCTCGCGATCACGTCGTCGGCGACATAGAGCGGCTTGATGTCGATGCCGCTTTCGTTGACGACCGGACGGACCTCCTTGGCGGCGGCGCGTGGCTTTTGATCCTTGTCCGAAGCGACGCTCATCTCACGTTCTCCCGAATGAACGACACGATGTCCTCGGTGCGGCTCGCGGTAGGAAACACCCCGCGATATCCGAGCTGGCGGAGCACCATCCGGTCCGCCTCCGGGATGTTTCCCCCCACGATCCACAGCTTGTCGTGGAGCCCCTTCGCCAGAAGGAGGTCACGGATGCGCCGGCATAATGGCAAATGCGCGCCGGACAGAATCGATAGCCCGATCACATCGGCCCGGCTCGCTGATGCCGCTTCGGCGATCGCTTCGGGGGTTTGGCGCAGCCCGGTATAAATTACCTCGAATCCGGCATGGAGCAGCGCCTGCGCCACCACCTTGGCGCCGACATCGTGGCCGTCGAGGCCGGGCTTGGCCACTAGCACTTTGATCTTGCGAGCACTCACGCCGACAACTCCCGCGCAATGATCAATTTGAGAATTTCGCTGGTGCCGCCGCCGATCAGCGTAAAGCGGATGTCCCGCAGATGACGCTGCACCGGATATTCCATGCTGTAGCCATAGGAGGCCAGGACGCGGGCGGCCTTGTCGCAGATCTGCGCGGCGGCCTCCGAAGCGAACAGCTTGGCCATCGCCGCCTCTTTGTGGTGCGGCCGGTCATTGTCCTTGAGCCACGCCGCATAGTGCACAAGCCGGCGCGCCGCTTCGAGATCGGTTCCCATTTCGGCAAGCTTGAGCTGGATCGCCTGGTGCTGGTTGATCGGCTTGCCAAACTGGCGGCGCTCCGCGGCATAGCGGAGCGCCTCTTCCAGCGCGCCGCGCGCGCCCCCGACCGCCAGCGCGCCGGTGACGATGCGGATTTCGGCGAGCAGCTTGCGCAGGTGCGTCTCGCCGTCGCCCTCCTCGCGGCTCAAGCGATGACTGTCGGGTACAAAACAGTCGTCGAGTGCGAGCTCGGAGGTGGGCAGCGCCCATACGCCCATCTTTGGGATCGCTTTGCCGATGTGAAGGCCGGCGAAATCCTTTTCGACCAAGAAGATCGTAAGCTTGCGTTCGGCGCCCGCGCGCGCAAAGACGGTGAAGAAATCGGCGACCGGGGCGGCGGTCACCCACATTTTCTGCCCCTTGAGGATATAGCCGGCGTCGACCTTGCGGGCGCTTGTTGCGATGCCACCAAGGTCGCTGCCCGCGTTCGGCTCGGTCATGCAGATCGCGCCGACCTTGTCGCCCCGCAATGCCGGCGTCAGCAGGCGCTCACGGATGTCGTCATTGCCGAGCATTTCCAGAAACTTGGTGCCCATCAGCGATTGCATGGTCACGCAACCGGCCAGCGACATGGAGCCGCGCGCGATCTCCTCCAGCGCAAGGCATAGCGTCACCAGATCGACCGCGAGGCCGCCAATGGATACGGGATACCGCATACCGAAAAAACCAAGCGCCCCGAGTTCGTTGAACAGGGCTCGCGGATAGGCATGCGCTTCGTCTATCGCGGCAGCTTGCGGGATAATCCGCTCATCGCAGAAACGGGCGAAGGTCTCTTGTATCTGGCGTTGCTCGTCGCTGAGATCGAAATTCATAGCGCGGCGTCAGCCTGAAGCGGAGGAACAAAGCCCCCTTACGCTGCAATAATCGAGCCGTCAACACCACCTTTACCGCGCGACTGCCAAGTGCGTCGCTGGTTCAGTTCGATCGAACCCGACGCTATCTTCGCTAAATGTCGTTCGCCAGACCCATGAAGGACTGGCTCACCGCGCAGGCTTTCACTACGCTGGCTGCGATCGGATTCGAGCGAATGGGCGAGCGCAAGTCACTCACGAAAACTGTCCGGCTTACCCGGCCCATCCACTCCAAGCTTCAGAGGCAGGAACGCGATGAAGGCCGTTTTCATTGAACAATTTGGCGGGCCGGAAGTCTTGAAATACGGCGATCTGCCCGATCCCATCGCGGGGCCGGGCGAAGTGGTCGTCGATGTGGTCGCCGCCAGCATCAATGCCGCAGACTGCAAGGTGCGTGCCGGTCAAAACAAGCAGGTGAAATTTCCATTAGGTCTGGGTCGAGATTTTTCCGGCGTCGTCAGCGCGATTGGCGCAGGCGTGACGGATTTCAAGCTTGGCGACGCCGTCTATGCAGTTTGCGCTGCCGGCCAGGAGGGCGCCTACGCCGAGAAGATTGCGGTCAGCGCTGCCATCGTCGCCAAGAAGCCGGATGGGTTATCGCATATCAACGCCGCCGCCCTGGCGCTGACTGGCCTTACCGCACTGACGACAGTCGAGGAGACGTTGAAATTGCAGCCGGGGGAAACGATCCTGATCCAAGGCGGGGCAGGCGGAGTCGCAAGCGTCGCCATTCAGCTTGCCCAGCGCATCGGCGCGCATGTGATCACCACTGCGAGTGCAGCGAACCATGATTATGTGCGCGGGCTCGGAGCGGACGAAATCATCGATTACAACGCCGAGGATTTTACCAAGGTTGTGAGCAACTGCGACGCCGTCTTCGACACCGTCGGCGGCGAGGTGGCGCAGCAGTCCTTTGCCGTGCTCAAGCCAGGCGGTCGCGCCGCCTTCATCGCATCCGGCCCGCAGGCGCCGAAGCCAAACCGAGACGATGTCAGGTCGCTGAGACCCTCGGTCGAACGCACCCGTCGGCATCTCGATCGTATCGCCAAGTTATTTCAGGAGGGGATCATACGCCCCCCTGAGATCAGGCTCTATCGCTTGTCTGAGGCCGCCGAGGCCCACCGACTAAGCGAGTCCCGCCATGTTAGGGGCAAGCTCGTCTTTCAAGTGCGTTGAGGCGATGGCCGAAGGGCTGAAGCGCGAGGCCGCGCGACTGACTGGCTAGAATATGTGAACCCAATGGTGGCGGTGACCCCCTCACATCATCGTTTCTTTACTACGTTAATGCAATAACTTGCCTCTTTCGTCACGCATCATGTGCCAACAATTATACCAACAAAATCGCATTCGAACGGCCCTCAAGCGCGTAGTTGGCGACCAGTTGGTTGCCCTGCGCCGCACGGTCGCGACGGGCCTACAGCGCCTCGGCGTGCGGCTGGAGGTGACCCGAAGCCATGCTGAACCACATCAGCGGCAGCCGCGCCGGCATCGCCGCAGCGCCACGACTGGGCGGCCCCAAAGCGCTCCGCCCTCGACAGTGCTCGCCGTGGCCGAGGGGCGGACCGCCACCGGCAATGTGGTCGCGCTGGGACGGGCATGCCGAGCCCGGGGGGCGCTCTCCGTTCCACCGTCGCAACGCGCCGAAAGCGGACGAACGACCAGGGGCGTGATGTGCCACCAACCGAGCGGCAGTGGCTTCAGTCCTGAAAGCGGAAGGTCTTATAGGCAATCGACCATTCGAGCCTTCGTGGGTCGCTCACGGACTCCTCAAGAGGGGGCACTGCCCAACAAAGCGAATAGCCTTTTTTAGGCTGAATGATGTGATCGTCCGTGTAGTTATGGTATCTAGCGATATTCGTGCTGCGACCCTTCACCCGCGCTGCAAGCGTGAAATCAACGCGCTCCAATACCTTTCCGCTTGCATTTCCAACAAGCACTTGAATTGGAAAGCGGTCGTCATCGCAATCTTTCTTCTCAGTAGAGATGGAAATCTCTATCTTCGCGGCATGCCGGGAGTAGGTGTACCAGTTGTAGGAGTAGACAGCTGCAGCGATGAGAGCTGTCAGCGCGACCAGGATAATAATAGTCAAGAATATCCACCGCCCATTCAACAGTGAAGTGCAACGGGCAGATTTCTGGCGCTGAAGAAAATCTCGCGAGGGGTTTGGTAGCCGAGTATCTTTCTGGGGCGAGAGTTGAGTTTGTCCTCGACCCTTTGGACATCGGCATCGGACAAAATAGAGAAGTCGGAACCTTTTGGGAAGTACTGCCTGAAGAGGCCGTTAGTGTGTTCGTTGAGGCCGCGTTCCCACGAGTGATAGGGCTTGGCAAAATAGGATAGTGCCCCCAGCGAGGTTGCGATTTGGGCGTGAGAGGCGAACTCTTTTCCATTGTCGTAAGTGATTGTTTCGATTTGGTCAGCGAGCGGCAAAAGCACGCGTGCGCAGGCCTGCACGACAAAGTCCGCGTTCTTGTCCGGCAGTTTGGCGAGCTTGGTGTATTTGGAGGTTCGCTCGACGTGCGACATGACAACGCCTTTGTGATTGGCGCCGATAATCGTGTCGGCCTCCCAGTCTCCGATGCGGATTTTTGCGGCGACAATAGGAGGCCGCTGATCGATATCGACGCGGTTCGGAATCAGCCCGCGCCCCGAATTCTTGCCCTTGCGCCTGTTGTATTTTTTGCCGCTGTGACGCAAGTGAAGATACAGCGTGCCCCCGTCTTTCTTGTCTTTCCAGACATGCTGATAGATGCGCTCGTGACTGATAAAGGCGACGCCATCCTTCGCCAGACGCCCGCTGATCTGATCGGGACTCCACTGCTGTTGCGTCAGTTTTTCTTCGATCAGCTCCACCAAATCTGGCGTTATTTTGCGCGGCTTGTCCGAGGCCTCTTGGCGTCTCTGCGAGGCCTTCTCGTGCGCTTGCTTGAAGCGATAGCCGCGCGCGCCGGTGTTGCGAACAAGCTCGCGGCTGATCGTCGACGGATCGACGCCAATTTGCCGCGCGATGTGGGCTTGCGAGTGGCCGCTTTGCAAGAGCGCGTAAATCTGGCAGCGTTGTTCGCAGGTCAGATGGAGATAGCCTTCGGGCATTTTTCCTCCGTGAGATGTGCTGTCCCACGCAAGGATAGTCTTCCATCTGACCGCCAGAAAAACCGGCATACACAACATGGCAAAGTCTGGCGGGAGAAAACGTCGGCCTCAAGGGTGCTCGCTGCGCTCGCATCGTCTCCGGCGACTAAAGCCCTTGACCCCGACCCTTTCCCCCGCCACTCACTCCGCCATGCCGTCTATGCTGCCCTGTTGCACTTCGGATTTGAAACGGCGGATATAAAAATCTACGATTTTAGGAATTACGAGATTCAAGCATCCATTCCGAGGGTTATTTTACCGGATGTTTTGGAAATTGATTACTATAAGACCTTCGGTGATTGGCCGCGGCGCGTTAGGATGACGGCTCGGGGTTGCTCGAAAACCGAAAAGCCGCTCACTCTTAACATGCTACGTGATCAACGGCCGATCCCTATTTCACTAGAATGTGGCCACTGACATGTCATATCGAAGAACTGCGATCTTTGGATTGCTGCTGTTGAGCGTTGTTGCGGCTACGAGTAACGCGGAGGACTTTCGCGAGCGCTTCGAGTCGGAGGATTGCGCTGTCTATACCACTCAGGAGAAACGCTACTGCTTGCCCGGATCGACTACGGTCGGAAACTTTGAGACAAGACTTATATCGGCGAATTGCGGCTCGAATATCATCAACACTAGGCTTGAAGGCAATTGTGCGGTCGTGACGTCTCAATTGCGCGGATGCGGCTACGATAATTTGATATTTGCCCGGAATTGCCGGGGGCGCGGCTGGCTAGAATACGTGATAACGCTTACGCCGAAAAATTGAAACAAAAGGTCCTCATGCATGGGAGACCATGTGGTGGCACTCCCGCCAAAAAAATGCCGGGGTCCATGGGGGAACCCCGGCAGCACGGTTTTAAAGGGTACGAATTCCCCGGCAAATGCAAGCCGTCTTGCGGATCGACGGGGTCCGAGCAACAATCAGCGATCAGGGCGGGCTCCACATGGGGAATCCCGGACATGCCCTATGCCACATTGGTGAAGGAGACCGGTACGTCCTAGCCTGGATTTCCACGGAACGGAATTGACCTAACCGGGCATATTGAGGAGCGTTATTGGACCAGGCGGAGTGGACGGCCGTGCCACCAGGGGACGACGATCGGTTTGTCGATGAGCCCCGAAGCAAGGACAATAGGTAGATGGGCGCGGCGGTGGAAGCGCACTCTGGCTAGCATGTAAGTCGGCAACGCCCACCGGCGCGCGCCGACCCACCACGACGAGCGCCGCGATCGCGCCCCGCTTATCAGTGCTCGCCCATGCTGAGGATCAGGTCGCGCGCCGCCCGGCGCAGCTCCGCGACCGCGTCGTCGTGCCTCTTCGCGCAGCGCGTCGAGTTCCTCCTTGGTAGCGCCCGTGCGCCGCAGGTCGGCCGCGCACCCGCGCCGGTGGTCGGCGAACATCAGGTCGAGGCTCGCGTCGGCCTCGGCGAGCACCTCGTCCCGCGTCAGTCCGCGGCAGTCGACGTGCATCGCCGACCTTATCGAGCGTGCTCAAGCGCTCGCACGAGACCTGGAGGCGCAGTCGAAGGCCGCAACCGGCCACGTACTGGAGCCGGCCAAGTTACTCGATATGGCCGACGTTCAGGGGCGGCGACAATGACCCCCGCCGCTAAAATTGCCTTTCATGTGCTGAGCATGCTGGCCGAGACTGGGGCCGACGAGCGCACATTGCGGGAGGTCGTGCGGTTGGTCTCCGGAGGCATACGGCCGCCTCCGGGCGGCCTTTTAGTCCTTCGGCTTGGGCGGTAAGCAAATGCAACTGACATTCCCGTCGCGGTGTACAACCTGCCCCGCTTCGATCTCACTACATAGCGGAGCAAAACGATCAAGCAATTTCAGCGGCCCGGGCAACACCTCTTTAAGGGCAGCAAAGTCATTTCTGTTTTCTTTTTGGTACCATTTGAGGAAATCATTCGACGGGCAGGTTGGAGGTACGAGGAGGATGTCAACGTCGCTGTCTGCCCGATGGTCCCCGCGAACTCGGCTTCCAAAGACGTAGATGGTTAGTTCGGGATGTGCCCAGCGAGCGATTTTGGCGGCCAAATCCACAAGATCGCGGCGCATATTGGTGCTCGTCGAGTAGCTTCCAAATCAGGTTGAGTTTTGAACGCCTCAGGAATTTTGCAGATTGTTGCCAGAACTGTTGCCAGATCGGCGGAGCGGGCTTCTACGACGGCTGAATTGTCGCTTCGTAAGTGTAGGATGTCGTCGGCCTATCCGCGATATTGCTATCGTCCGCGGATCGAGCGGCCCCAAGCCATGGAGCGCTCAATGGGGTCCGGAACTTGGCCGGCGAACCGGCGGATCGCGCCAAGTCAAGAAGAACGGCGAGTGGCAGAAGCCACAGCACGAGGTCGTCTATCTCGTCTCCAGCTTGCCCGCCGCCGCCTCGCCACAGGCCTTGCTGGGCGTCAATCGCGATCATTGGCGGATAGAGATCATGCATCGAAACAAGGACGTCATCCTCGGCGAGGACGGCTACACGAACCGTTGCGACAACGCTCCTCGCAACATTTTCTCCCTCACCGGCTTCGTTCTCAAAATCCTGAAATCCGTTGCACCCTCGCCAACCCGCGCCATCGAGCACTTTCAGGACGACAGAAACCGCGCAATCCGGCTGTTCTCAGGTTTTTACTGAATCGCCCTGACACGGCGTCCTTGCTCGCCAGGCCATCGCCGCTTAACATCAATCTCGGCAGCGACCGCTTCTCAATGTTCAACAAAAAGCGGGACATCCCCGAAGCACATCAGCCAAAGGGTTATCGGCCCTGAGGGTCCGCTGAATTCGAGACCGAACGCTTTTAATTCGAGTTGGCCACCTGCACCCGACGCAGGAGGGAAAGCCTTCAAAAGGACCGCAATGATGGCAAAAGCAGATATGGCCGCGCAAGGTAGGCCGAGATCTTGAGCCGGAGCGGTTTGGAACCACGCAGCTAACTGCGCTCCGCGGCCGCCCAGCGCTCTCGGAAAAAAGGCCGCCACCACCAGAGCGATGGCGTATCCGATAAGTCCAAAAGCTACCAAGATTAAGGCAATCGCAGGCGCGTACTCAATTACTTTATCCATGTTTGATTTGATCTCCATAGGGCCGTGAACCTAATCCAAAGCTCGCAATCTGCCGTCTGCCAGAGGAAGTGTGATTGCTTCCGGTTCGAATCGGATAAGGAGCAGCCCCCGGGCTCCTGCGACCGCGACGGCTCCCAGCTTGGCAAATGCCAAGCTCATGACGCCGCTTCCAATGCCGACACACTACTGTCCGGTTAATAGTCGAACAGATTCAGCTGGTTGCTGAGTTCGCCGTCTTCGAAAGTGGTTGTGCTTTCGGAAAATGCCTGGGACATCGGCATTTTCTCGAAGAGGGTGACCGAGAAAACCTGGAGCAAAGTGTAGAGAGAGGCCTCCAAGCCGAGGCGCTTCTTGACGATGGCAACCAGGACGTAGACGGAAACCGCGATCCATATTTGCGTCCTCACCGCGTTGTCCGACGTGCCGTAAAACTGCTTGATCCGAAGATGCTGCTTTATCCATTTGAAGAACAGTTCGACCTGCCAGCGGCTCTTGTATAGGTCGCAGATCAATGCCGCCGGCAGGGTAAAATGGTTGGTAAGAAACACCAGCCTTTTTCCCGATGCGGCATCCTTAAATCGGACGCGGCGCAGATGAACGGGATAGTCCTTGCTGGTAGAATAGCCATCCAATGCGATAGTCTGGTCGGCAATGATACCGGTCGCCCGATCTGTCGGCGCCGAGTAGACGCGGTGCGCATCCAGGTTCGACTTGGCACGGGTGACGAAGAAGGCGCCAGCCTGCTGCAAGACGTAAAGGCGCGCGAAGTCGATGTAGCCGCGATCCATGACGTAGATGGCGCCTGCTTCGGGGATCAGCAAATCGAGAGCGTGAACGTCGTGCAGCTTGCCGTTCGAGATGTGAACGAAGCTCGGGATGTTGCCGCGCAGATCGAGCAACGTGTGCATCTTCACCGCCGCCTTGGTGGAGCGAAAGTGCGCCCATGGAAATAGCGACAGGCACAGATCGATGGTCGTGGAATCCAGAGCATAGACCGTGTTGGCCAGCTCCATGCCCAGGCTTTCGCTGGCATAGAGCTTCCTCGCATGGGCAATCAGACGGTGAGCGAACTCCGCGTAAATGCGCCAGTCGCGCGTCTCGTTCGCGTCGGCCAGAGTCGATCGTCGGACCGGCTCGCGAAAACCAATGTGATAGAGTTTCGACGCGCGCGCCGATAGGCAGACCTCGATATCGCGCAGGCTCTCTCGATAGGTCAGTTGCGCAAACGCCATCGCGCGGTATTGCTCGGCACAACACAGCGTTCGCACCCGGGCGTCGCCACCGTAGCGGGTAACAATCCGCGCAAAAGTGCTCCAAGGCAGAAAATCCATCAGCTGGGCGAAAAGCGTCTTGCCGATGTTCACGGGCAACTCCTCGGAAAAACTCCGAATAGCGCCCGACCAAGTTCAAATCGACACCACCCATTTTCGGTGGCAAGCTCCTGCCAGATCAGCTCTTTCCAGAACGCTCCTCACCGTCAACCGGACACCAGTGATGCCGACACTCAAAACCGCCCCACTTCCATCCCACACCCGCACGGTTCCGTCGTTACCGCCCGAGACCACCACCGGCCGGCCATCGAGCGTGCCGAGCGCGACCGATCTCACCTCGCCATCGTGGCCGCGCAGCGGCTTCCTGATGCAGGCCCAACAGCAGTTGCGTTATTATCTCGACCGCCCGCCTCCGCCACCGCGCCACCTTTCGGGATGCTGTTCTCGATACACCCGAAAGGCAGCCTTGGAGGCTGAACACCAGAGGACGCGGTCTTCCATGATTGGTGGGCAGGAAGCTAAGCGGGACCATGTGAACGCATGTACTTCGACGCACTAGCGATCAAATTATGTAACGAGCTTAGGAATCCATATAAAAGTGCCAACTGTATCACAATCGATTATCATCAATGATTAATGCACAGTTTGTGTCCAGGACCCGACGGAAGACTTACACGCGCACCCGGCAATTCCTGAGAACAACTGCCGCCTTTGCAAAGCCAAGGATGCGAGTCGGTCGCCCAGCAATTATACTGACCTACCTTTCCCCCCGGCACTTGTTCCAGTATCACTTTTGTATCTATCCAGTTACCACTCTTCCCACCAACTTTCATTGAGACATAATAACCCAAGCCATTATCTTGGGGCGTTCTGGTAATGACAGTATTAAATGTCGTATCACTGGTTACTGACCAGTCAGCAGTGTCCCAGAAAGCTCGGCAAATTTCATAACCTGGCCGCGCGCGTATTATTCCCGAATAATCACTCCCGGCGTGACGGTTTAATTTATTGACGATTCCTGCCCCCATGTTGACTGTCCGTTGACAGGCAACTGCCTGGCCAGAGAAATAGGTGCAGATGGCAATTCCTACCGCTTGAGCCTCCTGCGATCCAACAAGTTCTCGAATAGTTTTGGACAAAAAGCCGCCGCTAGTGCGGATATTAAAGCAAGTTGCTTCGTAGATTCTTTCATCGCTGGCAACATGTTGTGGTCGCGGGGGAGTCCGAAGAGGCGGCAGGATGGGCGGCGGATATCCGCCGGGTGGGGGCCCTTGCGTGATCAGCGGCGGAGGGCCGGATGGCGGCGGGCATGGCTGCCAAGCGCCATTGGCCCATTGCCTCGCCCAGCCAGTGCCGGTCCATACGCAGGGCATGGGTGGCGGATATCCGCCGGGTGGGGGCCCTTGCGTGATCAGCGGCGGAGGGCATAGCTGCCAAGCGCCATTGGCTCATTGCCTCGCCCAGTCAGTGCCGGTCCATACGCAGGGCGGTATAAGCTGTGCGAAGAGTGGGGCCGGCGAGAGGATTATAAGTCCAACTATTATCGCAAGGCGCAAAACGATGCTCATTTGTCTCCCCCAGAGCGGGACTACGAAATTCTTGATGTCATAAGCAGGGCCGTGGTTGGACCCACGGCCCTGACCCTTTTAAGAAAGGGCTCGATCGCGGTTAGCGATGCGCTCCTCTATCCATCCCAGCACTTCTTCCTCGATCCACGGTACCCTGCAAGCGCCAAGCCGTACCCGCGCAGGGAATAAGCCGGCGGCCTCAAGGCGCGCGATATGAGCGAAGCTGTACGGTATGCCATAGACAAGCTTCAAGTCTTTCTTACTAACCAGTTTCCTCGACATTCGAACTCTCCCTAGAAAGGGAGCGCTCGAACGCTCGCCAGGAACCAGCTAGCGGGCAGCTAGTAGAGTACGCTCGCGCGGTTGCACAATCAATGTGTGCATAGCAGCATTATTTACTCGGATAGCAGATGTGAGAGGCGGGTCTCCCACCTTCGGATCGCGTCTCGCATTTCGTCGGCATAGCGGAAGCGGTTATGGATTGCCGCGACGCCGGAAATCGTCCCGGAGACGTGATTTAGGAGGCGTTCAGTGACGTGGGGCGCAACGCCGAGAGCTGCGAGGTTGGTGGCAAAGGTGCGCCGAAGGTCATGAAGCTGCCAGTTCTGGACCTGGCACAGCGCGTCGAACGTTTCCTTTGGCTTCGCCCATCCGTTGAACACAGTCGCGGGCTTGCCCTTGACCCGCTCCCGCGCTGCCGGAAAAAGGTAGTCGCCCTGACGGGGAATGCGTTCCAATAGGTCTTCGACCATCCTGCCGTATGGAAACGTATGCGTCCTCTTATTCTTCGTCACCATTGCGGGGATCGTGATTGTCCGGTCCGTAAGGTCGATCCACTCCCACCGAAGTGCAGCGATCTCGCCGCGGCGTTGACCAGTCAGGCCGGTGCGCCGGCAAGGCGACGTGGGCATCAACCGCGTCGGCGAGGGCCTTGATTTGCGCGAAGCCCTTGACGCCGATCAGCGAGCTGGGATCGAAGCTAAGGCCCCGCAGATGCGCCTCGGTCGCCTCGATGGCTTCGATGAGCGCCTGCACCCGTTCCTCGATTGGTGCGACGATTTCTTCGCCGCGCCGCCCACCGACCTCGATGGCCTATCGCATGCCGATCTGAAGAGCTTGGTGCTGAAGCTGCTCGAAGAGGCGGCCGAGTTGCGGCGGACAGTTGCGGCGCAACGCGACGAGATTGCCCGGCTCAAAGGCGGACCTGGCCGGCCGAATATCAAACCCAGTGGCATGGACAAGGCGACCGAGCCGAGGCCGCCACCGCCGACTGGGAGCGAGCCGCGGCAGAAGGGCGGCAAGACTTCGAAGCTTTCGATCCACGAGGAGCGGACCGTAGTCCGCCTGAGCGGTATGGCGAGGCGCGCTGCTTCGGATACGATCCCCTCGCAGCCGAGCTTGCAGGCATGGCGGAACACGGTCTCGCCGTCCGCATCGACTTAGGTGATTTTGAACACGGTAGCCATCCCGAATTCAGCCAGATTCGGGCCGCCAGCCCTACCTAATTGTGCGAAGCATTCTGTACGTCATGTCCCAAAGAAAGCAGCGCGGGCTGATCCTCGCCAGGCTGCGACCAAGGCCGGCGACGTTCGCCTCAAGGTGCCGAAGCTTCGGGCACAGGAAGCCACAGCCGGTGCAACTCGCGGGTGGCGGCATCACAGTCGTCTACACACCATGCGGGGCGGAAGTCTCGGACCAGCACTACGAGCGATAACGCCGTAAGGTG
>CAWIXM010000046.1:0-19446 GCA_963840055.1 uncultured Alphaproteobacteria bacterium
GGGCGACGTCCTGGGCCGCTAGACGAAGGGAGCGGACGCGATCCGAGATAACCTTGATCGCCCGGCCGCGCAAGCGGCAGCCCTGGCGCAAGAGGGTTGGCTCGCAGTCGGGCAAGCGCCTGTCATCGGTTGGGACGAAAGGCGACCGCCCCTCCACCATGTTGCGCATGGTCCCCCTCCCCCTCGCCGCAGGGCAGGATGAAATTGGGTACGCAACCCGCTCTTTCCCTCGCAAGCGCCCGCTAATCGCGGGCTCGCCACCTTCTCCCGCCAGGGGCAGTCCGTAGCCCGCATGAAGCGAAGCGAAATGCGGGATTTACCCGCACCGGAGACGAAGACCCGGATTGCGCTGCGCTCCATCCGGGCTACGGTTGCTCGCAATATCACTTCAGCTTTACCTCCTTCTGGTCTTGGCTTGAAGACAATCATTGGCCGTACACGCAGTTTCGCGCTACACCGAATGCCCGATACGTGACAGAGATGTGGTTTGATGAAATAATGAAGCAGGCTTGGCGAAATATTAGCGCGTACGTGGACGTGCTAAAAGCGCAGAACTGGCCGGCTGAACAAGTGACCCGGATGAAGCGAAGCGTAACCTGGGAACGATTGATTGGCTCTTCATCCGACTATTTGCTTCACCTCTTTGACTTTAGCCGCTTTATGATTGCTTCCATGCTTTGCGTTTTATCCTCGAATATTTGATTTAACGCCATTTCATACAGCTGGTAGGCGTCCAAAATCTTCCGCGTGGTCACCCTTTCACCATGCGTGCCAAGATTTCCCACAACTCGTAGTGCATGAAGCATTTCTGAATATTTTGTCGTATTAATCTTCTTGGCGAATTTGTCTATTCTCGCCGACAAATCCAGCCGCATACGCTTCCCCGGCTTATTTGGGTTTGGCTTCATCACCCGTGTTTTGGCAAATTTAAAATGATCCGCCGTTTCAAATCCGAAGTGCAACAGGGCAGCATAGACGGCATGGCGGAGTGAGTGGCGGGGGAAAGGGTCGGGGTCAAGGGCTTTAGTCGCCGGAGACGATGCGAGCGCAGCGAGCACCCTTGAGGCCGACGTTTTCTCCCGCCAGACTTTGCCATGTTGTGTATGCCGGTTTTTCTGGCGGTCAGATGGAAGACTATCCTTGCGTGGGACAGCACATCTCACGGAGGAAAAATGCCCGAAGGCTATCTCCATCTGACCTGCGAACAACGCTGCCAGATTTACGCGCTCTTGCAAAGCGGCCACTCGCAAGCCCACATCGCGCGGCAAATTGGCGTCGATCCGTCGACGATCAGCCGCGAGCTTGTTCGCAACACCGGCGCGCGCGGCTATCGCTTCAAGCAAGCGCACGAGAAGGCCTCGCAGAGACGCCAAGAGGCCTCGGACAAGCCGCGCAAAATAACGCCAGATTTGGTGGAGCTGATCGAAGAAAAACTGACGCAACAGCAGTGGAGTCCCGATAAGATCAGCGGGCGTCTGGCGAAGGATGGCGTCGCCTTTATCAGTCACGAGCGCATCTATCAGCATGTCTGGAAAGACAAGAAAGACGGGGGCACGCTGTATCTTCACTTGCGTCACAGCGGCAAAAAATACAACAGGCGCAAGGGCAAGAATTCGGGGCGCGGGCTGATTCCGAACCGCGTCGATATCGATCAGCGGCCTCCTATTGTCGCCGCAAAAATCCGCATCGGAGACTGGGAGGCCGACACGATTATCGGCGCCAATCACAAAGGCGTTGTCATGTCGCACGTCGAGCGAACCTCCAAATACACCAAGCTCGCCAAACTGCCGGACAAGAACGCGGACTTTGTCGTGCAGGCCTGCGCACGCGTGCTTTTGCCGCTCGCTGACCAAATCGAAACAATCACTTACGACAATGGAAAAGAGTTCGCCTCTCACGCCCAAATCGCAACCTCGCTGGGGGCACTATCCTATTTTGCCAAGCCCTATCACTCGTGGGAACGCGGCCTCAACGAACACACTAACGGCCTCTTCAGGCAGTACTTCCCAAAAGGTTCCGACTTCTCTATTTTGTCCGATGCCGATGTCCAAAGGGTCGAGGACAAACTCAACTCTCGCCCCAGAAAGATACTCGGCTACCAAACCCCTCGCGAGATTTTCTTCAGCGCCAGAAATCTGCCCGTTGCACTTCACTGTTGAATGGGCGATCCATAAGCCTTTCGAGGCTCGTGCGCAGCCGAGATGCGGCCACACGAGGGTCCGCCCAATACAGCTGAAACGACAAGTCTATTTCGTCGACTACCTCTTGAGGGATGCGCTTGTTGATTTTGAATATTGGAGGCGGCGGCCACATCGACATTGGGACGAGATAGCCAAATACTTCTGTATGCCCCTCTCCATCTTCTTCGAGGATATCATGTCCGGCGCCAGAAACCGCGACGACCTCGCCACACGCCGGGTTATTGCAATCAAGTAGCATGGCGAATTTTCGCGGATGCAGCTCCCGAGTGGTTCCGTTTTCATCAAAACGGATATATTTGGGCTGGCGCTGAATGAAGCTGTCTTTGCGACGCACCAGGTTTCCATTTGAACATCTGGGACAAGGATACCTCGGTATGAATTGCTCGCTGATGCGCCTGCGCCATAGAGTTTTGTTCATCGTATGCAAACTCTTCGAGTGACATCAATCCTTCGACCAGGAATAGCTAAACATTAGCAAGCAAGTAATAAGTAGCAAGTACCCCGGATGAGCGAAGCTAAATGCGGGATTTACCCGCACTGGAGACGAAGACCCGGATTGCGCTGCGCTCCATCCGGGCTACGCTTGCTTCGTCATTCCGGGGCGCGGGCGAAGCCCCGCGAGCCCGGAATCCAACTCGCAAACCTGTCTGTGGATTCCGGACAGCCTCGCTGCGCTCGGCTTCCGGAATGACCGTCATGCGCGGGCTTGACCCGCGCATCCATGCGGTACGGCCGCGTTCGCCCCTCCCTTACCCTCCCCCGCTTGCGGGGGAGGGAGCGAAGCGGGAGGGGGCATGGATTGTCGGGTCAAGCCCGGGAATAACGAAAAAGGCACGCCCGTGCGTACCGCTATGCCCACGCCGATCAAAACAACGTGCCAAACCATTTGCTCGCCAACGAACCGTCGTTGTCGACCCAGGAAATCGGTGGCAGCTGCGGCAGGTGAGACGCATACGGCATCACTTTCGCAAGCGGTATCACTGTTCCCGGAAACCGTGCGAGGAAAACCGCATTCATTCCGCCGTCCAGTCCGCTGTAGATCGGGGAGGTTGGCACGTTGTCTTCAAGCAATTGCGCGTATTCGACCTCGTCAGTGCGTTGTTTCTCCCGCGCCAGCCGAGCGATTTTCGGATTCACAACAAAGGCGGGGCATTTGCCAGTGGGGTCGAACACAAGAGGAGTCCGCGAATTCGGAGGAGGTTGCGCATCGAATACGTACCGGCGATTACACACATCCACCTTGGGTTCGAGATGCGTCGCCTCGAAGTGATCGTTGCCGATCTTGAGCATCTTCCAGAAGTCTAGCTGCGGATGAATCCGATGCCGCGCCAGATTTGCCGGCGTCAAGCGGAACGGATAGGCCTGGACCTGGAATGACGGCCGGCCGGCAAGTGAGTTGCGCGCCAGCGAATAGATCTCACTTATCTGTTCGTCGGTCATGGCATAGCAACCGCTCGACGAGCAGTCGCCGTGGATCATGAGCAAGCTGCCGTCGCGGTCGTTCGCTTTGTCGAAGCTGTTGGGGAAGCCGGTGTTGATCGCAAGATAATAGTTGGAATTGGGATTCATCAATTCGGGCGTAACTGTATAGAACCCCTCTGGAGCCTGACGGTCGCCCTCATGCAACTTCGGCCCGAGATCGCCCGACCATCGACAGATCGGATAGATCTTGAGGATCTGGAAATGGCCGGTGGTGTCCTGCTTCCAGACTTCGAGTTCTGCCTCTTCCTTGAAAATGCGCACAAGGATCGGTGAGTGTTTTGGCATCTTCTTTTTTCGTAGCTGCGAGAGCAGCTCGCGCGGCAACTCCTTTGTTGCCTTGGTCGGCAACTGCTTGCTGTCGTCGCCAAAGCACCTGACCGGCGTCAATGCCGCGGCGAGAGCCGCCGTCAGCACAAGCGCCCGGACTGCCGTGGCGCGGATCATTGCAATACCCCCTGACGTGGACCCGTTCCTGTCTAAATGCCTGTCGCCGGTGGTTTTCGTAAGGCAACCTAAGCCCGGGTTCTTGTTCTCAAGATTTGAATTGAGCAGATGGTCATGCGTTCGAGAAGGCCTGGTGGGAGGAATGGTCCCAGATATCCTGTAAGGATGGACAATCAGCGCCCGGCCAGAACATTTTGCGATATGGGCAGAGGGGCAATGGTCATGTTCCGCGGAGGCGGGGCATCCAGTAATTACGGATAACGTTTGTGCTTACTGGATCGTCCGCTTGCGCGGACGATGACGGCAGGGATTGGCGCCGCCTTCCCACCGTTAACTGCTCCGCCGCCTTCGGCGCAAAGCGCGCCAGTTGCATTGCCGGGTCACGCGCTTTCAGCGCGGCCCGGCAATGACAAATGATGGACGTCGACTCCATTACCCGGAGTATTTGCGCCGCTAGCGGCTAGTCCGCCGCCTTCCCCGCCGAACGCTACTCCGCAGCCTTCCTACGCCCGTTCCTACTCCGCGGCCTTGCGTGCCGCGACGATCTGCTCGGCCGGCTTGCCGATGAGTTCGGCCATGTGGTCGAACTTGAAGGTGAAGGTGCCAACGCCGGCGGTCGCCGAGCGCACCTCGATGATGAGGTCGCCGATCTCCAACTCCGGCATCAGCGCGCGCACCGCATCCCAGCCGGGCCAGCCCTCGCGGGTGTCGAAGCCGAGAATCTGGCCGCGCCGGCCGGAGAGGATCGCGTTGATCTTCGCGGTCGCATCGGTCGGACACACGATCTCGACCTGATGGATCGGTTCGAGCAGAACCGGATTGCATTGCGGCAACGCCTCGGTGACGCCGATGCGCCCGGCGGTGCGGAACGCCATGTCGGAGGAGTCGACGGTGTGATAGGAGCCGTCGATCAGCGTCACCGCGACGTCGACCACCGGGAACCCCAGCGGCCCCTCCTTCAGCCCGTCCAGCACGCCTTCCTCGACCGAGGGGATGTAGTTGCGCGGCACCACGCCGCCGGTGATGCGCTCGGTGAATTCGAAGCCGCCGCTGCGCGGCAGCGGCTTGACCTCCAGCACCACGTCGCCGAACTGGCCGTGCCCGCCCGACTGCTTCTTGTGGCGGCCGCGCTGGGTGATCGGCTTGCGGATGGTCTCGCGATAACCGACGCTCGGTCGCCGGCGCTCGATGGCGACGCCAAAGCGGTCGGCGAGCCGTTCGGTGGCGACGCGCAGATGCATCTCGCCTTGGCCCCGCAGCACGACCTCGTGCGCCTCGGGATTGTGCACCACCGTGATCGAGGGGTCTTCGTCAACGAGCTTGGTCAGCGCTTGGCCGAGCTTCACGTCGTCCTTGCGCTCCTTCGCCGAGATGGCGATGGAGAGCACAGGCGGAACGGGCGTCACTTCGGCCACCGGCTTATGCGGGGTCTTGCTAGTCGAAAGCGTGTCGCCGGTCTTCGCGCCGTCGAGCTTGCCGAGCGCGACGGTGTCGCCCGTCGCGGCGGCGGGCCGTTTCTCGTGGGTGGCGCCTACAAGCTTGAATACGCCGGCGACGCGGCCGGCGTCCCCCGTCGACGAATGCAGGGTAGCTGAATCAGGGATCTGCCCGGCGAGCACGCGCGCGACCGATAGCTTGCCGCCATGGGTGGTGTGGAAGGTCTTGAGCACGTAGGCGACCGCGTCGCTACCAGCCTCAATGCCGAGCCGCTTCGCCGTTTCGGCGATGCCGGGCGCCTCGTGGCGCAGCGCCTTCAGGAGACGCAATACGCCGTTGGTGCGGATCGCGGCGCCCAACAGCACAGGGCAGACCAAACCTTCGCGCAGCTCCTTGGCGAGGTCCTCGAACACCTTGTCGCGCGGCGGCGGAATGTCTTCGAGCAATTGCTCCATCAGCTCGTCGTCGTGGTCGGCGAGCGTCTCGAGCATGGAGAAACGCGCAACCTTTTCGCGGTCGAGCGCCTCGCCCTCGAGCGGGACGACCTCCGACGGCAGGTGCTCCTTGTAGACAAAGGCGCGTTCGAGCGCGAGGTCGACGAAGCCGTTGACGATGTCGCCGTTCCAGGTCGGGATCTGGCGCAACAGCAACGGCGCGCGCGAAGCCGGCTGCAACAGCTTGAGCGCGTCGGTGAGCCGGGTATCGGCCTTATCGATCTTGTTGAGGAACAGGAAGTGCGGGATCTTCAGCTCCTCGATCTCGCGCAGGATGAGTTGGAGCTGCGGCGTCTTCTTCTCGTCGGCTTCGCACACCACGATCGCGGCGTCGACCGCCGGCAGCGCCGTGCGCATATCGTGCACGAACTCGACGGAACCCGGACAATCCACGAAGGTATAGACGTCCCCCATGAAGGTCGTGGTGGCGGCGGTGAGCTCGACGCTCATCCGATGCTCGCGCGCTTCTTTGCCGGCGTCGCCGACGCTCGTTCCCGCGTCCACCGATCCTTGTCGTGAGATGGCGCCGGTGCGGGCGAGAATGGCTTCCAGGAGGGTCGTCTTGCCGCTCTGGAACGGCCCGACGATTGCAATGCAGCGTGGTCCTCTTGGTCCGCCGTTGTCTCCCATTTTGTTCTCCGTCGTTTCGAGCTCGGCCCCGCCTTGGGTTGGGGCTATCGTTCCAGTGGGCGCGCCGCTTGGCAAGGGCGAGCGCTGCCGCATCGTTGGTTGATACCGCAAGTGCGGGCGGCTATTCGCACCAAGCTTCGGGCGAAGTATCCGGCGTGGGTGGGGCCACGCGCGCGCAACCCGCGGTTCGCGACGCTTCCGCCGGCCGCCCGCCGTGCGAGACCAGTTGTGAGGGTTAACGCACGAACTGCAGCTCGAGGCCGGCAATGCCGGCGGCAAGGTTCAAACCGGTGTGACCCTGAACCGAAACCGGCTGAAGCGCAACCGTGCTGCCGGAGCCGCCGACCAGCACATTCGCTCCCAAGCCCGCGACGAGAGACGCTTCTGCGCTCGGGCCGGCATATTCGCCGGCAAGGCCGCCCGCGGGACGCCCCGTCGGCGCATACACGACCCAAATCATCACGCCGCCGGTGGTCGCGCCGACATCGAGCCCAATCCGCGTGATGCTGCCGGTGTAGATTTCGACCGGACCGGGAAAGGCGGGCGTAAACGTGCAATAGACTTGGCGATGCGATCCCAGGATCAGGCCTATCCCGGCCGAGACGTCGCAGTTCAGGCTGCCCGCCTGCATCCGTTCCTGCGCCAGCGATGCGGTGGCGGCGATGAGGGCGGCGGCGAGGACGCCCGCTCTCGCAATGTGCTTTGTCATAAACTCCCTCGGCCGGTTCGCGGCTCCCGTCGCAATGCGCTAGGTGAGATTGCCGCAAAAGCGCTGGATCCGTTCGCAGGCCTCCTGCAACACCGGGGTCGCGGTCGCATAGGAAATGCGGAAATTCGGCCCGAAACCGAAGGCCGAGCCCTGCACCACCGCGACGCCCTCGGCGTCCAGCAGTTCGGTCACGAAATCCTCGTCGTTGGTGATCGTCTTTCCTGACGGCGCCGTTTTGCCCATCGTTCCCGCGCACGACGGGAACACATAGAACGCGCCGACCGGCGTCGGGCAATGCAAGCCTTTCGCCTGGTTAAGCATGGAGACGACAAGGTCGCGCCGCTCCTTGAACGCCTTGTTGTTCTTCGGAATGAAATCCTTCGGGCCGTCGAGCGCTTCGATCGAGGCCCATTGCGAGATCGAGCACGGATTCGAGGTCGATTGCGACTGCACGGTCGCCATCGCCTTGATCAGCTGCTCCGGTCCGCCGGCAAACCCGATGCGCCAGCCGGTCATGCAGTAGGCCTTCGATACGCCGTTCACGGTGAGCGTGCGGTCGTAAAGCTTCGGTTCGACCTGGGCCACGGTCGAGAACTGGAAATCGTCGTAGACGAGGTGCTCGTAGATGTCGTCGGTGAGGACGAACACCTGCTCGTGCTTTACCAGCACGTCGGTCAGCGCCTTCAACTCCTCGCGCGTATAGGCGGCGCCGGTCGGGTTGGACGGCGAATTGAGGATCAGCCACTTGGTCTTGGGCGTGATCGCGCGCACAAGCGCCTCCGCGGTCAGCTTATAGCCCGACTCGGAGGTGGTTTTGACTTCGACCGGCGTGCCGCCGGCGAGCAGCACCATTTCCGGATAGCTCACCCAGGACGGCGCCGGAATGATCGCCTCGTCGCCCGGATTGAGCGTCGCCATCAGCGCATTGTAGAGCACGTGCTTGCTGCCGGCCCCGACCGAGATCTGGCTCGGTTTGTAGGCGAGGTCGTTCTCGCGCTTGAACTTGCGCGCAACCGCGGCCTTCAGCTCGGGGATGCCGTCGACGGCAGTATATTTCGTCTCGCCGCGCTCAATCGCCTTGATCGCCGCCTGCTTGATGTTGTCCGGCGTGTCGAAGTCGGGCTCGCCCGCGCCCAACCCGATGACGTCACGGCCGGCCGCCTTGAGCACGCGCGCTTTGTCCGCGACCGCCATGGTCGCGGATGGCTTGATACGGCTGAGGGAGTCGGCGAGGAAGCCCATGTTTGTCTCTTCGTGCGTTGCCGGGATGTGGTAGCGACAGCCCCGGTGAACGGCAAGGCCGCCCCGCGCGAAAACGGCCGCGGGCCGTCTTCGGCGCAGCAGTCAGTGCCGCGGCAGCAGGCTTACTCGGCGCGGAACACCCTGCCGTATTCCTCGGCGGCTTGGCGCAGCAAGTCCTTGGCTTCGTTCGCCCCGACCGCGTCCGTCGTGCCGAGCGACCGGCCGGGGGCGCCGGCCTTGTACAGCATGATGTCGCGCCCGACGACGTTGATCGAGTGCTTCGGCCCGTCATAGCTCTGGCCGGAGGCGGTTTGCGTCTGCACCAGCCAGAAATCGGCGTGGGCGTGATTCGTCGAGCGATGGTCAAGATTTAGATCGAGCCGCACGGCGACCCCATGCGGCCGCAGCGCCGCATCGGCCTCTTCGACCGCGGGTTTGAGCACCTGTTCGATCCAATCGACGCCGAGCTGGAACGGATCGGGCTTGTTCTGTTCGGTGCGCGTCTCGCCGGTCCGCTTTCGCCCGGCCAGGAACGCGTCGCTGATGTCCGACATGCGAGGCTCCGTTGTTGTTATTTGCAAAAGCAATATGGGGAGCGGCGGTTCCAATCCCCAGCGCCGGAGCATAGTACCACATTGCCGCGGTCTGCTTGGGTCTAGGTTCCGCCCGTCCTCGATTTCTTCTCCCCGCGCACGGAGAGAAGGTAACCATAGTTCACGCTTGTTCGTACACACGCGCATTTTTTCCATATGCGCGGGATGCGACGAGAAGCAGCCTGGTCGTTCGTGGGTGGAAAGCGACTGATGCCGCAGCCTGCACCACCCGGCGGATGATGTGGGATCGCAGGCAGGGAGGGCGTGAGACGCGGATTTTCTGATTGGGCATCGCAGGATCACTGATCGGTATGTCGCTGGGCGGCTTCTGGGATCCGGCACCGCCGCCCAAGGGCGACCGCTGGGGACCGGGCTCGCGGGTGCCGATGGTGATCGTCTCGCCCTTCGCCAAAAAGGGGTTCGTCGATCATACCGTCTACGACTCGACGGCGATCCTGGCTTTCATTTCCAAGCGGTTCGGGCTGGAACTGCTGCCCGGCATCCGCGCCCAATTCGGCGACCTTCGCAACGCGTTCGTGTTCGGCGCGAAATGAACGAAATGAATCTGCGTGGGTACAGAAAATTTAGAGGAGAGGCTGGATTCATCCTTTCCTGCGTGCGGAGGAAGGGGATGTGCTAAGGTTATCTTCCTCTGCGGTGCGGAGCGGGAACCATGCGCAGCATAGTGGAGGGCCTGATCGAGGCGTTGATGCGCGAGGACGGTGTCACGAGGATCGAACGGATTGCGGTTCGCGCGCGACCTAGGTGCATGCGGGCGGCATTATCGAAAGCAACGATCGTCTTCGCGTTGTGGGCAGTCCCGGCGCACGCCGCCGATGTGGCGGTTACCGGGCGGGCCGGCTACCTGTCCGAATGGGAGGTAACGGCGAAGGCGCACCCTACGACCACTGGGCAGCGGACTGAGTTTGCCGGTCCGCTCGTAATGAAACATGTCGGATTGTGCACCACCAAGGGCCCGGTGGAAAAATCGGGCCAGATCCGATTTCGCCGCACGGGCTTCCTTTCGTCTTGGATCGAGGGGCTCCTCACCTTCGCAGGCGAGCAATGCACGTTTTCCGCGCGCGCCGGGGCAACCTATGAGGGGATAATGCAATGTCCCGGTACGCGTGGCGTCCCCCTCAGCCTCAAGGTCGACTAGGCCGGCGGGCGGCGTGAATGCGGCTGCGCGGGCACAGCCGTTCGGCTACAATGCCGAGCAATCATTCCCTCAATGAAGAAGAAAAATCCCAATGAACATCTTCATCCTCACCGGCGCCGGCATTTCGGCGGAAAGCGGGCTCGGCACGTTTCGCGACAAAGACGGCGCCTGGGCGAAATTCGATCCGATGAAGCTTGCCACCCCGCAGGGCTTCAGGCGCGCGCCCGACGACGTGCACCACTTCTACAATATGCGGCGGCGCGACCTGAAAACCGCGCAGCCGAACGCGGCGCATTGCGCGCTCGGCCGGCTCGAAGCCGGACTCGCCGCGCGCGGCGGCGAACTGTTCCTGTGCACGCAGAACATCGACGATCTGCACGAGCGCGGCGGCGTGCGCCACGTCATCCACATGCATGGCGAGCTGCTCAAGGCGCGCTGCAATCACTGCGGCCTGGCGACGGAGTGGCACGACGACCTCTCGGTCGATCTCCCCTGCCCGGACTGCCGCCGCGCCGGCGGGATGCGCCCGCATGTCGTGTGGTTCGAGGAAATGCCGATGTACATGGACGAGATTTTCGACGCGCTGGTCGTCTCCGACCTGTTCGTGTCGATCGGCACCTCCGGGGCGGTCTACCCCGCCGCCGGGTTCGTGCAGACCGCGCGCAGCGCCGGCATCCGCACCTGCGAGATCAATCTCGACCCCTCTGAAAACGCCCAGGTGTTCGACGAGCGCCGCTATGGACCTGCGACCGAGCTCGTGCCCACCTGGGTCGACGAGATTCTGTCCGGCGACATGCGCGTGACCCGCCGCCGGGCTTGATCCTCCGGTCTGCGGCGCCAGCGGCGTGGGTTATGCGAGGGCTGCCGACACCGATCCAGGCCTTCGTCATTGCCGGGCTTGACCCGGCAATCCATGCTGAAGCGCCGCATCTGCGCGTATGGCGCATGGATGCGCGGGTCAAGCCCACGCATGCCGGTGAAGGTCGCGCCGCCAATATTTAGAACACGATGACGCCGCGGAGATTCTTACCGGCATCGAGGTCGGCATAGCCGCGATTGACCTCTTCGAGCGCATAAGTGCGGGTGATCAGCTCCTTCAGCTTCAAATCGCCCTTGCGGTAGAGCTTGAGCAGTTCGGGAATTTGCACGCGCGGGCTGGCGAAGCCGTAGACCGCACCCATGATCGCCTTTTGCGTGACCAAGAGTTCGAGCGGCGGGATGTTGATTGCGGTCACCGCGTCGGGTGTGAGCGCGGTGATCACCACATTGCCGGCTTTGGCGGTGGCGCGGAACGCCGGCAAAAGCGTCGCCGGCGGATCGATGCACACGAAAGCGTGGTCGACGCCGACCCCGTCCGTCAGTGAAAGGACTTCGCTGATGAGCGCCGCGCCCTCCGCATTGACGGCGTGGGTTGCGCCGAAGCCGCGCGCCCAGGCAAGCTTCGCCGGCACCAGATCGGCCGCGATGATCATCGATGCGCCCGAAAGCCGTGCGCCCTGCACCACATTCATGCCGTCGCCGCCGCAGCCGACGACGAGCACGCGGTCGCCCGGCCTAACCTTGGCGCGGTGGCGCGCCGCGCCCACGCCCGCCGGCACGCCGCAGGCGACGAGCGCCGCTAGATCGTACGGAATGTCGGGATCGATCACCACGACGGACGCCTGATCGACCACGGTGCGCTCGCTGAACGCGCCGATCATGCAAAAGGCGCCGACCGCGCGGCCGTCGGCGTCGCGCCGGCGATAGCTGCCGTCGAGCTGCGGCCCCTGGGTGATGCGGGGCCCCTCCGCGCAGAGATGATGCAACCCGCGCCAGCACCAGCGACAGCGCCCGCAGCCGGGAATGAAGGTCAGCACCACATGGTCGCCGACGGCGATCCCCAAAACTTGGGCGCCGACGTTCTCGACCACGCCTGCCGCCTCATGGCCGAGCACCATCGGTTGCATGGCGACGCGTCGCTCGCCGCGCATCACGTGATAGTCGGTGCGGCAGAGGCCGACTGCAGCAACACGCACCAGCACCTCGGTCGGGCCCGGGGGATCGAGCGCGATGCGCTCGATCCCGAGCGGAGTCCCGGGTTTGCGAAACACGGCGGCCATCGAGAACATGCGTGTCGATACTCCCGAGGCGCGAGCCTATCCCACGCACAGGCAATTCGTATAGGACGCCGCTAGTTTTCGAGCTAGAGATGAACAGATTCAGGCGGAGAGGCGAGAAGAAGGCGACAGGGCATGTTTGCGCGGGACGACGAAATCCTCAAGGCCGCCGAAGACTGGCGGCGCGACGGCAAGCGCGTGGCGCTCGCGACCGTGGTCGAAACCTGGGGCTCGGCACCGCGACCGATCGGCGCGAATCTCGTAATCGACGAAGCAGGCAATTTCCTCGGCTCGGTGTCGGGCGGTTGCGTCGAGGGCGCGGTGGTGGCGGAAGCGCTCGACGTGATCGAGAGCGGGCAACCGAAAATTTTGGAATTCGGCGTCGCCGACGAGACGGCGTGGAAGGTCGGCCTGTCCTGCGGCGGCACCATCCGCGTCTATGTGGAGAAGGTCGAGTGAAGCTCGACATTCTCCATGCCCTCAATGCGGAGCGGGCGGCGCGCCGCGCCGCGATCATCGTCACTGATATCGCGAGCGGAGAACAGCGTTTCGTGCCGGCGGCCGGCATCGCCGCCGACCCCTTGAAGGATATTCTCGAAACGCATCTGCGCACCGGCAAGAGCGGCATGGCGGAAACGCCGTCCGGCCGCGTCTTTCTCACCGTCTACGTGCCGCCGCCCAAAATCGTCATCACCGGGGCCGTGCATATCAGCCAGGCGCTCGCGCCAATGGCGCGCCTGCTCGGCTACGACGTGACCATCGTCGATCCGCGGACGGCGTTCGCGAGCGTCGAGCGCTTTCCCGAGGTGCGGGTCATCGCGGAATGGCCGGACACCGCGCTGCCGCCGCTCGGCATCGACCGCTACACGGCGTTCGCCGCCCTTACCCATGATCCCAAGATCGACGACCCGGCCCTCACCTATGCGCTCGGACGCGGCTGTTTCTATGTGGGGGCGCTTGGCTCGCACAAGACGCATGCGCGCCGCGTCGAACGGCTGACGGCGCAAGGCCTGAGCGCAGCCGACATCGCGCGCATCCACGCGCCGATCGGCCTTCCCATCGGGGCGGTGTCGCCGCCGGAGATCGCGGTCGCCATTCTTGGCGAGATCACGGCGCGGCTGCGGCTGCCGGCGGAGAAGGCGGCCTAATTCGTCCGCGCCCAAAGCCCGGCAATGGCAATTTCGGCGGGGTTTGACGCCCCTGCCCGCTCGCTTTCAGGAACCGTGATGCGATCGGAGCACCCAGCCCCTGTTCTTTCTCCCAGCAGAAAAAACTTGCCATCGTGGTCGTATTGAAGTCGTAATTCATCGGTGCAATGTAAAACTCCTCCGCAGCGCAGTTTTTATTGTGCGCTGCATCAAGCAAAGACGCCGACCCGACGCCTTAAATCGACGATTTTCGAGTAAGTGCATGTATACGCTTTATTCGATGCAACGATCGGGCAATTGCTACAAGGTGCGGCTAGCGCTCGCGCAGTTGCGCATTCCCTTCCGCCTCGTTGAAGTCGACGTGCTCAAGGGGGAGAACCGCACTCCCGAATTTCGCGAGAAGAATCCAAGCGGCCGCGTGCCGCTGCTCGAGGTCGCGCCGAGTCGGTATTTGCCTGAGTCAAACGCCATCTTGTGGCACATCGCCCGCGGCACGCCGCTTGCGCCGGCGGACCCGTTCGATTGCGCCGAGGCGCTGCGCTGGATGTTCTTCGAGCAGAACAGCATCGAGCCGAGCATCGGCGCCGCCTATTTCTGGCTGTCGCTCGTGCGCGGCGGGCGCGAGCTCAAGGTGCACGCCATCGAATCCTGGAGCGAGGTCGGCTATCAAGCGCTCGGCGTTATGGAAGAGCATCTCGAGACGCATCGCTTCTTTGCCGCCGATCGCTACACCGTCGCCGACATCGCCCTCTACGCCTACACTCACATCGCCCTTGACGGCGATTTCGATCTCACCGGTTTCCCGGCCATTCGCAGCTGGCTCAAGCGCGTGGCCGATCAGCCGCGCCATGTCGACATGGCTTGGACGCCGGCAACCCTGGCGGTCGCGGACTAGCGCATTATTCACCGGCGAAACGGGAACCGGTCCGCGGCGAAAAATGCAATCACCAAACGACAACTGCTGCAAATTCCGGTTCCACAGGAACGGAATTCGCCGTGGCGCCGATCCCGCTTGAAGAACCTGCCCGTGGGCGTCAACGTTCAGTCGCCGCCGACATAGCCGGCGATCTTCCAGCCGCTCGCATCCTTGACATAGCAGAGCTGATCGACCGCCAAGGGCTGGACAGCGTCCGCCGCAACATATCCCGTCTTGCCTGCCGGCGTGACGATGCGCAGCGTCGTCGGCGGGGCCGTCGGCGCCGGCTGGTCGTCTCCCGTTTCCGGCAGGATGCGGACGAGAGCGGCGCCGAGTTTGTCGATGACCGGCGCGTTGTCCGCATCCGATCCGCGCACCTCGACTTGCGGCGCGTTCGGATAACCCCATTCGAACGGGTCGGTGCCGGTCGTCTTGAGGAGTTGCTCGAACGCCTTGTCGTCGAAAGCCGGCGTCGCCGGCGAGCACATGACGCCTTGGCGCTGACCGAGCGGCTCCAGGGTCTGATCCTCGGCCGCCGCCGCCAACACGTCCCATCCCGATCCGTCCGCTTCGTCGAGATCGATCGCGTCGGCCAGGTTTTCGATCCCCGACTTCTTCTTGTCAGCCTTGTCGCCCTGCTCGCCCATCAGGAAGAAATGCGGCGCGACGAGCTTGGCGAGCGTCGCCCGGTCTTTGCGGTTCGCGATCTCGCCAAGCTCCTTGCGGAACGCCTCGAAGCTCGGATCGGCCGCTGCCTTGGACAGTGTGATCGGCACTGGCTTGTAGGGCTTCGGCGGCGCCACCTGCACTTGATCTGGGTCCGCCCTGCGGAGGGCCTCCTGGCCCGCCCTCCTGAGGGCCCCCTGGCCCGCCCGGTCCGCCCGCGGGAGGCAGCTGCGCCGGTCGCGGCAATTGTGATTGCGCGGCGAGCGGTCCAGGGCCGGCCGCAAGCGCGATCGCTGTCGAGACAACAAAGACGTAACGAGAGCCACGCATGGCGATGCTCCGGGATTAATTGTCGGAGGGATGACGGCTATGCCACGGCTAGCAGAGGATTGCGACTGTGGTGCGGCTTCTTGGGGACGACCGCAGCCGAGCGCATTGTCTCGCCGTATGCGCTACCGATCCTGCTGCTGCGGCCGTCGCCAGTTTGGTCATGACCACGGCCTGGTATTGGCAGGGCGTTCTCGTCTTTTTTCGCTGGTAGGCGGCAATTCGGGATTCCCCTCTTTTCTTCCATCGCTCGAGTCTGCGAACCATCCGGTCACCCTTCGCCTCGGGCGGGCGCGGCGGGCAAGAGCGCCACCACGCCGCTAGCGCAGGCCATGGCCAGAGCCAGAAGCGCCGCGAACGCGACGCCGCCGCCGGCATCGTGAGCCGAATTCAGCACCCCCGCTTCGGCGATCTCCATCGTGACAGCGGTCACCGCGATCGCTGTCGCAACGATCAGCGCGAGCGTCGCGACGAGCTGCGCGACGACCGCGGAGCGATACCGATGAAAACGAGCGGTGTGGGCGGGATGGGTAAAGCCGAAGCTATCGCTATTGGGTGCGCTGAGCATGGGGCGTACTCCACTGCCGAGATGCAAGTACAACTGTGACCGAATCCGTATCCTCGATGCGCGCCTTCATTCGACTGGCGTAACGACTGCGCGGAGAAGGCAAATGCGGGGGGCGGCGTAAATAATATCTTAAGCGCGACGCCCCTCACCCGGCGCGAAAGCCGGCCGACAGACAGCCCGCACACGAGGAAACACTCGTATTTTTGCGTACTTCTCTCATGGCCGGGCGGGCGCGCCGCCTTGGCCTTCAGCTGCGATCAACTTTTTGCGAGCACCCGCCGATCCCGTTTTTCGCAAGGCGAGAGCGCCTCACTCCCGGCGTATCCCGTGCCGGGTTCCGCTCACCCATGCCGCAGTTTCAGCGCGAGGATCACCAGCATCAGCGTCAGCGTGATCACGTTCGCGCCGATCATCGGCCAATCCAGACGCGCAACTCCATACGCCAGCCAGAAGGCGATGCCGATGGTGAAGGCGACCGTGGCGATAAGGGAAATCGCCCGCGTATCCTTGTCGCGGATGATTTTCACTGCCTGCGGCAGCCAGCAGACCGTGGTGAGCACGGCTGCGGTCGTGCCGATCATATCGACCCAAGCGAAAGTCATTATCGCGATAGCCCGGCTTTGATCCGAAGCGGCTACGTGACGGTCGCCCGCGGGCGGCCAGAGGTGCCGCATCCGGCTTGAGGTTTCAAGACGCTCGGCTTGACGGCCGCGCGAGCGGTTTGGCACTTTCGCGCGCAAAATCCGCGCCGGGATGGACGCGACGCGCGTCAGCCGGCGGCGGCCGGAGGCAACGCTCATTTCGCAAGAGGGCCATGCCGGCGCGGCGCAGCCAGGATCCGCGCCTATTTCAACGCGCGCTCGCTTCGCGGCATTGGGCGGATTGATCGCGGCGATCTGGCTTATCGCCTTGAGCCGGTGGATTGCGACCGACACGGTTGTTCCTTGGGATTCGAAAAACCAGTTCTTCGCCTTTTTTCGCTTTCTCGCCACCGCTCTGCACTCCGGCGCGACCCCGTTCTGGAATCCCTACCATTACGGCGGGCATCCGAGCGTGGCCGATCCGCAATCGCTGGTGCTCTCGCCGGTATTCGTGCTGTGGGCGTTGTTCGATCCGACGCCGTCGCTCCGCGGCTTCGATCTGATCGTCTACGCCCATCTACTCGTCGGCGGCCTGGCGATGGGCGCTATCGGCTGGCGGGCGCGGTGGCCGCTGTCCGCTTGCGTGCTGGCTGCCGCTCTCTTCATGTTCGGCGGCGCGGCGGCGGGCCGCCTGCAGCATACCGGAATCATTCTCAGTTATGCGCTGTTTCCGCCCGCCCTTTTGTTCCTTCAGCTCGCGCTGGCGCGCCGTTCGATCCTGCTCGCCCTTGCCTTCGCGCTTATCGCCGCGCAACTCGCGCTCGGCCGCAATCAGGTGGCGTTGCTGCTCTGCTTTCTCCTCGCGGCGTTCGCGCTCGCGGAAATCGTAACCGCAGACCGCCCCGTGCGCTATCTGCGCGAACGCCTGGTCGTGCTCACGATCATGGCGCTCGGCGTGACCGCGCTCGTCGCCGCGCCGATGCTGCTGACCCTGCAATTCGCCGCACTGTCCAACCGGCCAGCCGTCGGGTTCGAGGAGGCGATCCAGGGATCGCTGCATCCGGCCAATCTGGCGACGCTCGCCGTCGCCGACGTGTTCGGCACCGATGGCCCGAATTATTGGGGACCCGGCGCGCAGACGCTTCCCGAGGTGAGCTTCACCGACAACTCCTTCAACTATCTGTTCGTCGGCGCGGGAACGACGGTGCTTTTCCTCTGGTTCGGCATCGCCGGCGCCGGCGCGTTTCGGCGCGGTCGCCGATTGCTTACGACTGCGCTCGTGGTTTCGCTCCTCTACATGCTCGGCCGATACACCCCGTTCTTTCCTTTCGCCTTCGCCTGGTGGCCGGGCGTCAGCCTGTTTCGCCGGCCGGTTGACGCAAGCTTTGTCTTTCTGATCGCGCTTGCCTTGCTGTCGGGCTATCTGCTCGCCGATTATGTGCGCGAAGGCCTGCCGCGCCTTCGCATCGCGCCGAGCGTGATTGCGGCAGCCGGCGCGATCGCCATCGCCGTATCGGCGGCAGCGTTTTCTGCGCGCACCGGTCATACGGCCGATGCGCTTTTCGCAGCGCTGAAGGTCGCGCCGCTTGCCATCCTGCCGGCAGTTTTGCTTGCCGCAGCGCGCACGCCGCGGATGCGCGCCTATTCGGCCGCCACCGTCGCCACGATCGTGGTCGCAGAACTGATCTGGTGGAACGCGGCCTTCCGCCTCAATGCCGAAAGCCGCTCCCACTATGCCGTGCTGGAACGGCCGACCGGCGGCGAGGCGCAGGCGATCGCCGTTCTGGAAGAGGCGCTGCGCGCGCGGCATGCGCAAGGCGAGCGACCGCGCGTGGAAGTGCTCGGCCTCGGCGGTCCGTGGCAGAACCTCGCGAGCGTGCGCGGATGGGAAGCGATCAACGGATACAATCCGTTGCGCATCGGCGCCTACGATCGTCTGGTCGCGCCAGGGGAGTCCAATTGGCGGCCCGAATTGCGCGACTTTCCCGCGTCCTTCGCCGGCTATGACTGCCCCCTGGCGCACGCGCTCGGGCTGGAATTCCTGGTGCTGGGGGAATCCATTGACCAGGTGCCGGCGCTGAAGCATCGCCCCGTGGCCGACGTGTTACTGGCCGGGCCGAGCATCTGGATATACCGGCTGCACGATCCGATGCCGCGCATCACCTTCGCCGCGCCTATCGCGGTCGCCGATGCTGGTAAAGGCTCAGCGCCTCCTGCGCCCGCGCCGCGGCCGGACCATATGCTCATTGCCGACGACACGCCGCCGTTGCGTCGCCATGTCGACCTACCGGCCGCCGGCCATGCGCGGCTCGCGTCGTGGCGTCCGGACCGCGTCGACATCGAGGCCTCGTCCGAGCGCGGCGGCATCCTCACCTTGCACGGCAACTATTATCCGGGCTGGATCGCCGAGATCGACGGCAAGCCTTCGCCCATCCTGCGCGCCGACGTCCTCTTCCGCGCCGTCGAAGTGCCGGCGGGCCGCCACCACGTCGTTTTCCGCTATGCGCCGTTTGCCTGGCAAAACCTTGCGGATGCGCTCCGCCTCGCTCTGACGCGCTGAGTTGTCGGCCGGCGGGGAAGCGCAACCGGAAGCGCCACCGCGCCCGAGCTGGCCGACGGCTGCGCTGCCTTGCCAAAGCCTGCCCGCGCGCCTAGGTTCCGAACGCTCCCATCCGTGCAGCTGTAGCTCAGTTGGTTAGAGCGCCTGACTGTGGATCAGGAGGTCGGTGGTTCGAGTCCACCCAGCTGTACCA
>CAWIXM010000047.1:0-64143 GCA_963840055.1 uncultured Alphaproteobacteria bacterium
GTTGTCGCCGCTGTTGCCGGTGATGACGTTGTCGAGATCGTTACCGGTGCCGTTGGCGTTGTTGTAGACGCCGTAGGTAATATCGTCGAAGTAGAAGCCCTCGTTCTGGCCGCCGGGGCCGTCCTGCGGCGCGCCGCTGGCGCTATTGCGGAAAAACAGCCGATTGGTCTGATTGGCTTCCGCGTTGACCTCGTGGGTATTGCCCATGGTCGCGGGGTCGTGGAAGTCGCGATAATTCTCGAATGTCGTTGTTGTGCCGATATACTCGCCGTCGAGATAAACCTGGACGACGTCGTTGTTCGGGCCGTCGACATAGGTCAGCCGCAACTCGATCTGGTGCGACTGGCTGGCGTCTACCCCGCTGATCAGCTCGCGATTGCCGGTGAACGCAGTGAAATTGTTGAACGTGCCGTTCCCCGTATCCCAATTGCCGTCGGTCAGCGGCTCAGAGACGGCGATCCGGATTCCGGCGCCGGCGACCAACTCAATCGCCATAAAATTGTTGCGGTCAGTGCCGTCCGCCCGACCGAAATCGACCTCAACACGGGAGTTGTCGGCGACCGGATCAACCGCCTGGAAGGTGAACCGAATGACTTGACCCTCGAAGCCGGCCGTCGTCTGCGGCTCGCCCGCAGTATCGCTGAGCGCCGGCGAGTAGGGCCCGCCAAACGCGCCGCTCGTCGGATCGCTCGAAATCTGCAGCATCTTGTTGCCGCTGACATCGACGATCTGCTGATCGGAGGTTCCAGCGAATTTCCACCCGTTCTCACCGTCGGCGATCGGGCCGAGTGTCAAAGTTCTCGAAATTCTCCGTGCGGAAATCGCCGTCGAGCAGCGTCAGGTTTTCGACGTTGGCCGGAAGGACGATGCTGTCTTTCGACAACACCTGATCCGTACCGCTATCGGACGCTTCAACGATGGTATCGGTGCTGTCGGCAAAATAGGTGTCGTTTCCCGCACCGCCGATCAGGGTGTCGGCAGCGGAGCCGCCGGAGATGGTGTTGGCGAGGTCATTGCCGGTGATGTGCACCGGAGCCTGCGATGTGGATGCGTCGAAATCGACTTGCCCCGCGGCAAGCGTGACGCTCGTCGTGCCGCCGTTCGCCGCATCGGTGACGTTGGCAAGGTCGGTCACCGTTGCATTGGCGACCGTCACGTTCTCCAGAAGCACGTCCGGACCGTCATTGTCCTTGCCCGGCTCGCCCACCCGGACCCCGGTGCTGGTGCCGTCAATGCTCAGACCGTTGAACGTGATCTGACCGGTAAAATCCGCAGGCTGCGTGTCGTACGACGGACCGTCGTCGCGGATCTTCACGCCAATCGCCGCCCCGAACGCGCCGGGCAAACCGGCACCGCCCTGATCGGAATTCCCCGAATTCGTGATCTCCGTATTGGTGAAGTTCACGTTCGCGTACGTCTCGTATTTCAGGTTGATGTCGATCGCCTGCCCGAACTCGCCATCCTGTCCGGCCGGCCCGAACGGCGGCGCAACCCGCCCATAATTGCCCACGTCGTCGAAGCTGTTGCCGTCCAGCGACGCGTTCGACAGCTGCTCGAAATACATCCCCTTCTCGGACAGCTGCGAGAAGCTGTTGTCGTTCATCGTGATGCCGTCAAACGACCCAGCGCCGTCCGCAGCGGCATAGATGGTCAGGCCGTGGATGCCCTGGGTGAACGTGTTGTCGTTCACCGTAAGGTCGGTCACTTGCGCGGCCGTGCCCTTGCGCATGCCGGTCACGTTGTCGATGAAGGTATTGCCGCTCAGCGTCACGCCATCCGACGTGCCAAGCTCGAGGCCGACCGAGAAGCCGGTGATCGTCAGCCCGGAAATGGTCACGTCGTCGGCGCCAACCGTGATTCCCGTCGCGGCGGTATAGGCCGGGTGGTTCTGCTCGAAGAAGTCGTTGAGCGGCGTGCCGTTCGGAACGCCCAGATCGGTCAGCAGCGAGCCTTCGATGACGACATCGCCGAGCGCAGAGATGGTGAGACCGTCGACGCCGACGGTGAAGCCGGCATAGGTGCCCGCGGCGATGAGGATCGTGTCGCCGGTCGAGGCGGCGTCGATCGCGTCTTGGATGGTGGCATAGCCGTCATTGCCGACCAGAAGGATGTTGGCGGTTCCCGCCCCGTCGATCTTCTCCACGCCGGTGAGCGTGTCGGTGCCTTCGGCTCCGCCGGTGGTCACGACGAAATGCCCGGCCCCGTCGTCGGTCACCATCGCCGCCGTGATCGTTCCCGCATACGACGCCGTGTCCGTGCCCGCGCCGCCGCTCAGGAAGTCGTTGCCCGCACCGCCGTCGAGAATGTCATTGCCGGTATCGCCGACCTGAGTGCCGCCCGGCTTGTCATGGCCGTAGAGATTGTCGTCACCGGCGCCGCCGTGCAGCGTATCGTTGCCGCCTTTGCCCATCAGGCTGTCGTTGGCGGCCGTGCCCGTGATGCTCTGGTCGCTGGCGGGCTGCGCTCCGTAATTGCCCTGCAGTTCCGCGACAATGCCGTCCGCCGGCAGATCGACGCCGGTCGGAAAATTTATGCCGAAACCTGAGGCGTCGATGTTGCCGAGAATGCCGTCGAGATTGAACACCGGCCCCCAATTGGTCTGCAGGCCGGACAGGTCGACGTCCGTAACGCTCAAGTCGTTGATGTCGGCATAATTGTTGAGCGCGATGCCGTTCTTGTGCAACTCGCCATCAATCGTCACGTTGTCGAAGGTCACGACCCCGAGCGACGGGCTCGGGACTTCTGCGAGTTCCGCATTGACGGTGCCGGTCAGTTCGATGCCGTAATCCGGCCGGTCATTTTGCGCGGTTCCCGCCGAAGCGCCGTGGATCGTTACATCCTGGAACAGCGCGTCGCCGTCGAAACCGTACAGCTTGACATGGGCGGAGCCGTTCAGGTTGTTGTGAAAACCGTTGTTGCTGAAGGTGCTGTTCGTAATGGCGAGCGAGGCGACGCCCGCGTCGTTGGCGCCGTTGTCGTCGACATCATAGCCGTCGATGCGCACGCCATAGTCGCTGTTGTCACGTATGTCGATGCCGTCGAGCGTCAGCGCCCCGAGGTTGGTGCCAGCCCCGACGAAGACGCCGATCGAGCCGCCGACGAAATCAACGCCAGTGATCGTGACGTCACCGCCCTCCTGGTCGCCGCTGAAGGTCAGGCCGATCCCGGAGGTTGGGTGCACCGTCACGTCGCCGAGCGCGACCAGATTGACCGCCTGGCCGGAGATCACGAGATTTTCGGTGTATTCGCCCGCAGCGATCAAAATCCTGTCGCCATCCGCGGCGGCGTCGATCGCCGCCTGGATGGTGGCGTAGCCGTCATTGCCGACCAGAAGGATGTTGGCGGTTCCCGCCCCGTCGATCTTTTCCACGCCGGTGAGCGTATCGGTGCCTTCGGCTCCGCCGGTCGTCACGACGAAATGCCCGGCCCCGTCGTCGGTCACCATCGCCGCCGTAATCGTTCCCGCATAAACCGCCGTATCGGTTCCTGCGCCGCCGGAAAGGAAGTCGTTGCCCGTCCCGCCGGTGATGGTGTCGTTGCCGGCATCGGCAAAAACAGCGCCGTCGCCAGTGCTGGCGTCCACCAGGACGTCGTTGCCCGACGTGCCAAGAAGGAGATTGGCGTTATCGAAGTCGGACGGCAACACCGCGCCCGCACCGAAATAGGTTGGATTGAGGTGAACCGGGCTCACCCCACTGCCGAGGTCGGTAAAGGTGTTACCGTGAATGTCGACATCGTTGAGCCGATCGATGGTCGCCGTGTTCGCCGGAGAGCCGTCGGTGAACCGCTGGAAGGCGATGGTGCCGTCGGCCGCATCGATGTTCTGGAAAGTATTGCCGGTCACCGTCACATCGGAGACGCCGTTGGTGCCCCACGCGTCCTCGATCACCAGACCGCGGTGCTGATTAGTCGGGCCGAAATCGGCCTCGTTGGCCCAGATGGAGCCGTCAATGTTCTGGAATGTGTTGCCGGTCACGTGAGCGTCGGTAACGCCGTTGAGCGCAAGGCCCTGGCCGTCGAACACGTTGTTGTCAATCAGGACGCCGTCGAAACCGGAAACATAGAAGTTGCCGCCGCCGGATGTCTGCGAATTGACGATGTCGACGGACGCCGTCCCACTCCCATTCGTCATATTCCACTGCGCGCCTAGCCCGGTCGCGCTGCCCGAGGCGGTGCCGCTGAGGGTCACATCGTCGAGCACCATCTTGGCGCCGCCGATGCTGTCGGTGGTCGTGTAGACGAAGGCCGTCGAGTTGTGGAAATCGTGATTGTTGCTGGCCATCGTCACGGAGCTGAAGGTGAGACCAGCGCCGTCCGCATCGCCGTCATGCAGCGCGATGGTTCCGCTCCCCTGCCCGTTGCCGATCGGGACCGCGCCGACGAAATCGGAGCTGAGGCTGAAAGTAACGTGATCAAACACGACGTCGGTCACGTCGTGTGTCGCCCGCATGTCGAGCAGCAGGCTGGTGGTGGTGGCATTCATGACGGTAAGCTGGCTCACCGTCATATTCGCCATCGTTGACGGGGTCGTCAGCGACCCGTTGATGATCGTGCCGGCCTCGCTCTGACCCATGAGGTTGACGCCATCTTTGAGCGTCACGTCCTCATTGTAGGTGCCATCGGCAACGAAAACCGTGTCGCCGTCGATCGCCGCGTCGATCGCCGCCTGGATGGTGGCGTAGCCGTCATTGCCGACCAGCAGGAAGTTGGCCGTCCCTGCGTCGTCGATCTTCTCTATGCTGGACAGGGTGTCGGTGCCCTCGGCCCCGCCGGTCGCCACGACGAAATGCCCGGCCCCGTCGTCGGTCACCATCGCGGCCGTGATCGCACCGGTATAGCCCGCAGTGTCGGTCCCGCCACCGCCGACGATCGTGTCGTTGCCGTCGCCGCCGCTCAGGATGTTGTAGTTGGAATCGCCGGTGATACTGTCGTTGCCCGCGCCGCCGGTGGCGTTCTGGATGTTGATCAGCACGTCGGTGCCGATGTCGATGCCTTCGGCGTACCCGACTGCCAAATTTGCACTATAAGGAGGTACGGCGGTGCTTAGCAGGGCGCCGATCGTCGTTCCACCGAGCGTAATTTGGGTAGAGCGATCGATCGCATTGAGGTCGATCGTGACGGAGTTCGTCGCCGACGGGTAGCTGACGGTGTTGCTGCCGGAGCCGCCGTCGTAGATATCGTCGCCTCCGCCTTGTCCGCCGATGATCGCGTCGTCGCCGCCGCCAGCCTGCACGATGTCGTTGCCGTCGCCGGTATGGATCGTGTCGTTGCCGCTGCCGGTGACAACGTAATCGTCGCCCGCGCCGGTGGTGACATGCGCACTGCCGGTGCCGGTGATGCTGACCTGGGTCGGCACGTCATAGGGAATGGTGAAGTCGAGGTCCTGGTCGGTATTCACCGCGATGTCGACCGAGGCGGGTGGCGTTGTGAATACGAGGGTGTCGCCGGGCAGCGTTGCGGCCTGAACCGCGTCGTTGACATCGGTGAATCCGCTATTGCCGGTCGGATCGATCAACAGATAGCGGCCGCCGCCGTGCTGAACGATCTCGATGTTCGTCAGCGTATCGGCGCCGCCGGCGTCATTTACCACCCAATGATCGGTGTTAAACGTGAGAGCTGATTGGAGCAGAGCGCCGGTAAAAGCGGCCGTATCCGTTCCGGCGCCGCCGTCGATCGTGTCAGCGCCGCCGGCGCCAGTAAACGTGTTAGCGCCGCCATCGCCGGTAAGCGTATCGCTCGCACTTCCGCCGATGACGTTCTCGATACTGGTGAGGGAGGCAATACCCGTGGCGGTCGGTGTGGCAGCGCCGAGATCAACGGTCACCGCGCTGCCTGTGCCGGTATAGTCCAGCGTATCGCTGCCGGTGCCGCCATCGATCGTATCGGCGCCGTCGCCGACGACGTAATGGAACGTATCGTTGCCGGCGCCGCCAGTCAGCAGATCCGCGCCCGCGCCTCCGATGAGCGAGTCATTGCCGTTTCCGCCGTCGAGCGTATCGTTGAGGCTGCTGCCGATCAGTGTGTCGTCGCCGTCCCGCCCCTGCAGGATGACACTGAGTTCGGTGCCCCCGTTGATGGCCGCGATCGTCGCGGCGTCCAGCGTGTTGCCGTCGGCCGAGCCGCGCCAGAGGACCTCCTGCGCGGGAAGCGTCGACGAGAACCCGCCATCATGGAAGGTGTTGTTGTCGAGCGAAATGCCGTCGACGAGGACGCCGGGCCGGAACGCCAGGCCGGCCTCATAGGTCGCGCCGTTATCGGCGATGTTGTAGTTGAAGGTGTTGTTGGAAATGGTGCTGTTCTGAGAGACGTTGGCGCCGTACTCGTCGCCCCACAGGCCGAGGCCGTAATAGCCGGTGCTGTTGAAAGTATTGCCTTCGACGGTGGACTGGTCGATTCCGATCAGGACTATGCCGGTGAACGTGTTGCCGGACACCTCCGCGTCGAACAGGTTGTAGCTGTTGAATGTTCCGGTGAACTGGTTGTTCGTGAGTTGCGGGCTGTCGAACTGGAACGTGCTCGTCACGCCGCCGCTGAAGAGCGCGTTCGAGGTGGCGGCCATCACGATATTCGAATCGATCACCGTGTCGTTGAAGGTCACGAAGGTGAAGTGGCTCGTGAACGCGAGACCGCGGCCGAGGTTAGCCGGTGCCGTAATTGCAATGTAGTTTCCGCTGATGTTCAGATCATTGACTTCCGCGGTCTCGGTAACGTAGCCGGTGGGAGACTCGCCGACCAGAATGCCGTTGTGCTGGCCCGTCGTCGCCTCGCTGTGGATCCAGTTGTTGGTGATCGTCACGCCGGTCCGGTAGGCGTCGATCGACTGGTCACCCGGCTTCTCGCCGAGCGCCGTGTACACGCGGATGCCGTCGCGGTAGAAGTTCCTGATCTCGAAACCGTCGATCGTCACGTTGTCGGCGTTGATCGTGAGGTCGAATTGTCCGCCACCGTCGATCACCGACTCGCCGCTAGCGCGAGCGCTTCCGGTCGCAGCCAAGCCCGCCTGTGCGCCGAGCAGGGTGATCGACTTGTCGATCGTGATGTTCCCGGTGTAGGTCCCCGCCGCGACCTGGATGGTATCCCCGTCGCTCGCCGCATCGATCGCGTCCTGGATGGTGGCGTAGCCGTCATTGCCGACCAGGAGGATGTTGGCGGTTCCTGCGCCATCGATCTTTTCCACGCCGGTGAGCGTATCGGTGCCTTCGGCTCCGCCGGTGGTCACGACGAAATGCCCGGCCCCGTCGTCGGTCACCGCCGCGTTCGTGATGGCGGCGGTGTAAACCGCCGTATCCGTGCCCGCGCCGCCGCACAGGAAGTCGTTGCCCGTATCGCCGGATGCAGGACGTCGTTGCCCGACGTACCAAGAAGGAGATTGGCGTTATCGAAGTCGACGGCAACACCGCGCCCGCACCGAAATAGGTTGGATTGAGGTGAACCGGGCTCACCCCACTGCCGAGGTCGGTAAAGGTGTTACCGTGAATGTCGACATCGTTGAGCCGATCGATGGTCGCCGTGTTCGCCGGAGAAGCCGTCGATGAACCGCTGGAAGGCGATGGTGCAGTCGGCCGCATCGATGTTCTGGAAAGTATTGCCGGTCACCGTCATCATCGGAGACGCCGTCGGTGCCCCACGCGTCCTCGATCACCAGACCGCGGTGCTGATTAATCGGGCACGAAATCGGCCGTCGTTGGCCCAGATGGAGTCGTCAGATGTTCTGGAATGTGTTGCCGGTCACGTGAGCCGTCGGTAACGCCGTTGAGCGCAAGGCCCTGGCCGTCGAACACGTTGTTGTCAATCAGGACGCCGTCGAAACCGGAAACATAGAAGTTGCCGCCGCCGCATGTCTGCGAATTGACGATGTCGACGGACGCCGTCCCACTCCCATTCGTCATATTCCACTGCGCGCCTAGCCCGGTGCGCGCTGCCCGAGGCGGTGCCGCTGAGGGTCACATCGTCGAGCACCATCTTGGCGCCGCCGATGCTGTCGGTGGTCGTGTAGACGAAGGCCGTCGAGTTGTCGGAAATCGCTGATTGATGCTAGCCATCGTCACGGAGCTGAAGGTGAGAACGAGCGCCGTTCGCATCGCCGACGTGCAGCGCGATGCGTTCCGCTCCCCTGCCCGTTGCCGATCGGAAAGCGCGCCGCTGAAAGTCGCCGAGTGAGACTGAAGGTGATCGTGATCGAACAGGACGTCGGTCACGTCGTGCGTCGCCCGCATGTCGAGCAGCAGTCGTGGTGTCGCCGGTATTCGTTGACAGTCGAGATTTCTGAGCGCGACGTGGTCAGCAGTCGATAAGACGCCGGCGTCGCCATGGTCCCGTGTGATGATCGACTTCCGCCTCGGATCTCGCCCGACGAGGCTGACGCCGTTCTTGAGCGTCACGTTCCCGGTATAGTCGCCATTCGCAACGAAAACCGTGTCGCCCGCCGCTCGCCGCATCAATCGCCGCCTGGATGGTGGCGAAGGAGATCACGGAGCTCGAGCTCGCGCTGGTCAGCGTGACGGGGCCGATAAAGGTGTTCGTCCCGAACAGGGCGGCGTTGTCGGCCGGATCGTAGTCGAAAATGCCCTTGCTGAAGGTATTGCCCGAGACATCGCCGGACCAGCTCGCGCTCACGGCGGCGAATCCGAAGTCCTCCAGCACGTTGCTGAACGCGTTGCCGGTTACGTTGAGATCGGCGCTGCCGACCGCATAGGCGTCGGCGGACATGCCGACGAAATTGTCGACGAAGCTATTATTGCTGACCGTGACGTTGCTGGCGCCCTGGACATAGGCGCCGGTGTGCCATCCGGTCATGGCGTTGTCGGCGATGGTCAGTCCGTCGCCGGAACCGACGGAATTGATGATCGCCCGCGAGCCGTCGCCGTCAGCCGCGCCAGAGCGGTAGAAAAGCGAGTTCTCGATGGTGACGCCCGCCGCCTGGACATGGATGCCGGCCAACTCGAACGCGCCGCCCGAGCCGCCCTCGGCAAAGCGCATGCCGTCGATCGTGACGTTGCTGGACAGAATGACGAGGCGGCCCTCGACCGTGCTCTCACCGTTGCCGCCGCCGAGGTCGCGGGAAATATCGCTATAAGGAACGCCGGTATGGACGCCGAGAATGGTCAGGCCATCCTTGCCGGCCGGAATCTCGATGTTGCCGGAATAAACGCCGGCCTCGACCTGAATTGATATCGCCCGCGCTCGCCGCGTCGATCGCGTCTTGGATTGTGGCGTAGCCGCCGGCGGACCCCACGGTCAGGATGTTCATAGGACACTCTCCTCAAGGCGCGCGCATGGCACATCCATCTCCCGGTGAACGGGAGGGATCGCCTCGCTTTTGCGGATTAACTCGGCGACGCTTCAACGGCGCCGCTATTTTTCAGGTTGAAACTCGGCGTACATGGCCACTGCTTCGCCGACCATTGCGGTGGTACGGCTCACAGTTACGGTCTCGACCCCCGGCGCGCTCATACGCTGAGAACTTGGCTTGAGCGCGCGATGCTTTTTGTGGCACGGCGTTAGTCGCTGAATCGAAGTCATGACCCACGCCTACGCAGCCTAACAAATCATCGATTATGTGCGGGGATACCCAATTAGGTTGTGAACCTCCCTGCGACCGTGCATTATATCGCCCGTGCGGCTCGTCTTATTAGGCTAATCCTCGTGTGTCAAGCAGCAGACGTAGCCCGTGCGTCAAAAGTGGTAGCAGGCGTCGCAATCCAGCGGTGTGCCGTGATTCTTTAGTCTGTAATCCAATTAAATAAAATGCATTAAGGCTTTGAAAGCCTGCCACTTTTCCTGCTGCACCATCTGCAGCAACGACCCTGATCGAGGGCCCGCGACGGCGGGATTGATATCATTACAAAGAGCTAGCCCCAACGCACTAGCGCGACTTGGCTAACTCGCTGCGGTATTGAGGGAAATTTGATCCATCGCCGGCCGGAGGAGCGGGGCGAGATCTCCGGCTCAAGCGCCCGCTCCTGAGCTGAAACGGCTGGCGAGCCGGCGGCGCTGACCGGGGGAGGATAGCCACGCCCACGTGGTGCCATGCCTGCTTGTTGGGCAAGCGCGCAAGTCCGCTCCTGAAGCCGCTCATTTCGAATAGGTGAAGTCGGCGCCGGCTTTGCTGCCGGCGGGCCAGCGCGCAGTCACCGTCTTCGTCTTGGTGTAGAAGCGGATCGCGTCCGGCCCATGCTGATTGAGATCGCCGAAGACGGAGCGCTTCCAGCCGCCGAATGTGTAATAGGCAAGCGGGACGGGGATAGCGAAATTGACCCCCACCATCCCGACATTGACGCGCTCGGCGAAATCGCGCGCGGTATCGCCGTCGCGGGTGAAGATCGCAACGCCATTGCCGTAAGCGTGCTCGGACGGCAGCCGAACCGCCTCCTCGTAGTCCGCCGCGCGGACCACCGATAGAACCGGGCCGAAAATCTCCTCTTTGTAGATGCGCATGTCGGGCGTCACCCGATCGAACAGGCAGGCGCCGAAGAAGTTGCCGTTCTCGTAGCCCTGCAGCTTGAAGCCGCGTCCATCGACGACGAGGCGCGCGCCTTCCTTCACGCCGAGATCGACATAGGCCTTGACCCTGTCGAGATGCGCGCGGGTGACCAGCGGTCCGAAATCGGCCTGCGGATCGGTCGAGGGACCGATGCGCAGCGCCTCCACCCGCGGCGTGAGCTTGTGCAGCAGCGCGTCAGCGGTCGCTTCCCCGACCGGCACCGCGACCGACACCGCCATGCAGCGCTCCCCGGCGGAGCCATAGCCTGCGCTGATCAACGCATCGACGGCCTGGTCAAGGTCGGCGTCCGGCATGATCACCATGTGGTTCTTGGCGCCGGCGAAACATTGCATGCGTTTGCCGCTGGCGCAGCCGGTCGTGTAGACATATTCGGCGACGGGCGACGAACCGACAAATCCGATCGCCATCACCCGTGGATCGGTCAGCAAGGCGTCGACCGCTTCCTTGTCGCCGTTGACGACATTCAAGACGCCGGGAGGAAGCCCCGCCTCGATCAGCAATTGGGCGAGCCGCATCGACACCGAAGGGGTGCGCTCCGACGGCTTGAGGATGAAGGCGTTGCCGCAGGCGAGCGCCGGCGCGAACTTCCACATCGGGATCATGGCCGGAAAGTTGAACGGCGTGATCCCGGCGACGACCCCGAGCGGCTGGCGAAACGAATAAAGGTCGATCCCAGGACCGGCGCCGGAGGTGAACTCGCCCTTCATCAGATGCGGCACGCCGCAGGCGAACTCGACGACCTCGATCCCGCGCTGGATATCGCCGCGCGCGTCCTCGATCACCTTGCCGTGCTCGCTGGACAGCAGCTGCGCCAACTCCTCGAACTCCTTTTTTACGAGTTCGAGAAACTTGAACAGCACGCGCGCGCGGCGCTGCGGGTTCATCGCGCCCCAGCCAGGCTGCGCCGCGGCGGCGACGGCGATCGCATGTTCGACCTCGGCGTGCTTGGCGAAGGCGACCTTCGCGCTTACCTCGCCCGTGTTCGGATTGAACAGCTCGCCGAAACGGGCGGAAGCGCCTCGCACCTCTCGACCGCCAATAAAATGTCCGATCTCGCGCATCCTCAGCGCTCCCTGTCGTTTCCCCCGTCGTCTTTTCTTCGCGGTGCGGTGCTCAGCTTTGCGGCGTGACGAGCGGAGCCAAACTGCCGCCGGCCACTGCCCTTATCGAATGCCTCTCGCCTCGCTCAAGCGCGCCACGGCCAAAGTGGCCGATTACGCGCAAAGTTTGCTTGCAAATGAGGTCGACCCTCATCAAAGCAGTTGTCGCATCGCACAGCAAAATATAAGAATTGCATATCCGATGTGCATAATTGCAGAACGGCGATGAATTGGGACGACGTCCGTGTTTTCCTTGCCGTCGCGCGCGCAGGGACGCTGTTGCAGAGCAGCGCGCGCGCTGAAGCTCAACCACACCACCGTCGGTCGACGGATCGATCGCCTCGAACGCATGTTGGCGACGCGTTTGCTTGAGCGGCGCACCGACGGATGCCGGCTGACGCCGGCGGGAGAGCGTCTGCTCGGGATAGCCGAGCGGATGGATACGGAGATATTGCGCGGAAGCGAGCATCTCAACGAAGAGCAAAGCCGTCTGGCCGGTACTGTGCGCATCGGCGCCCCTGATGGGATCGGAAGCTATTTTCTCGCCGCGCGCCTTGCCGCGTTTGCGGCGGATCATCCGGAACTCGTCATCCAGCTCGTGCCATTGCCGCGATTGTTTTCGCTGTCGAAACGCGAGGCCGACATGGCGATCACCATCGACCGGCCGAGCGAAGGGCGGTTGGTGGCGATGAAACTGATCGATTATGGCGTCAGCCTTTACGCTTCGCGGGACTATCTGAAGCGGCATGGGCGCATCAGCCAGCCCGACGATCTCGGCAGCCGCACGCTCGATCACCTATGTGGACGACCTGGCTTACAGCCAGGCGCTCGATTACGCCAAGCAACTCGAGCGATGGGCCGGGCGGCGCTTCGAATGCGCCAGCGTCGTCGGTCAGCTCGAGGCGGTGCGTCGCGGGCGCGGCGTTGCCATGCTGCATGACTTCATCGCCGGCTTGTACAAGGAACTCGTGTGTGTGCTGCCGGAAATCCGGGCGATGCGCAGCTACTGGCTCGTCGCCCATTCCGACCTGCGTGACCTAGCGCGGGTGAGCGCGGTGTGGGATTTCATCGCGCGCGAAGTCCGGGCGTCCAGCAAGGCCTTCGTTCGCCCGAAGCGGCCTTAAGCCGTGGAGGTTTTGATCACGCCGTGTCGGCGGCATTCGTGACGCTTGAAGCAGCGTGGAGCAAAGCTTTCTTGCGCTAATCCTGTTTCCGCCAATCCAACCGAGCCTTGACGTTCATGGCGTGAACAGTCTAGAGCAATTCGGCAACGAAATGGAATCGCTGGCCGCAGAAAACTGCGGCCGCGACCATGGAAGCGACGCCAAGCTCCGCCGGAACGGGCGGATCGCGGGCGCGGAGGCAGGACGGGAATCATTGCGCGAGACGACGCAGCGGCAGAACGCGGAGCAGGCCCGCATCATGCTCGGTCTGCTCGAATCGGTGGAGCGCGATGAAACTCAATCGCAGCGCCAGCTCGCGACCGAACTCGGAATCGCGCTCGGCCTGCTCAACGCGTATCTCAAGCGTTGCGTCCGCAAGGGGCTGGTCAAGATGCGGCGCGCGCCGGCGCGGCGCTATGCCTACTACCTGACGCCGCGCGGGTTCGCCGAGAAGTCGCGGCTGACGATCGAGTACTTGTCCTTCTCGCTCGACTTCTTCCGCCAGGCGAAAGCCGATTGCCGGCAGACCTTCGATACGGCCCGCCGCGCCGGATTGGCGCGCATCGTCCTCGCCGGCCGCTCCGATCTCGCGGAAATCGCCTTGATTTGCGCGCTCGAGACCGGGGTTGAGATCGTCGGCGTCGTCGACGAGGCGGCAGGAGTTTCGCGGTTCATGGGCGTGCCCGCTTTCGATTCATTCGAGCGGGTCCAGGAACCCTTCGACGTGATCGTTGTAACCGACATGGCGAATGGACCAAAGAGCTACGCGCGCGCAATCGCCGCGCTCGGCTCCGAGCACGTGCTGGTGCCGAAGCTTCTGCGAAGCTCGACGATGGGAACCGCTTGGTCATGACCGCCGGCAATGCGAAATGGTATCTTGCGCACACGCATGCGCATGCCGAAGTCAAGGCGGCGCTCAATCTTCGTCGTCAGGGCTATGCGGTCTTCTGTCCGCGCTACCGCAAGCGCCGCCGGCATGCGCGGCGGATAGAAATCGTATCTGCGCCCTTGTTTCCGCGCTATGTGTTCGTCCTCGTCGACCGGGCGAAGCAACGATGGCGTGCGATCGGTTCGACCTTCGGCGTCGCCCATCTGGTCTGCCATGGCGATGAGCCTGCAGTCGTCCCGGACAAGGTGATTGCGGAACTGCAGGAGCGTGAAGATTCGCAAGGTCTTGTGAATCTCGACAGTCCAATGTTCATCCCCGGGGCCAAGGTGCGGGTGCGATCCGGCGCGTTTGGCGACAGTCTCGGTCTGTTCGAAGGAATGACCGATCGCGAACGCGTCGCCGTTCTTCTTGATCTGCTCGGCCGCAAGGTCCGGGTGGTCATGGGCGTAGAGGCGATCGAGGCGGCATGAGCCGCCTGCAGCAGCAATTGTTCTTGCGCCCGAACGCCTCGCTCACCGCCATCTTTCGCTCAATATCGACGCTGAATTTGTTATGAGTGTCCATGATCCGCTCGGACCCTCGATCCATCATCGCCGGGATGTCAAATGCGGGATAAGCTTTACGCCGCGATCTCGATCCTGATCGGGATCACGCTCGCGCTCGCCATCGGCGAAGCGGTTTGCCGCTTTCTCCCGGTCAATGACGGCCTGAAGGCGATGCCGGTCAACGCGTCGGCGCCAGTCTTCCATTTCACGCCCAACCGCAACGTGACGTGGTCGCGCGACTGGAATTTCTCCATCGTGAACCGCATTCATGTCAACAACGCGGGCTACGTGAATGATCAGAACTACGACGCCCGCGACCCGCGTCCGTTGCTGGCCGTTATCGGGGACTCCTATGTCGAGGCGGCCATGGTTCCGCCTCACGATACATTGCAAGGCCGGCTGTCGAAGGCCCTCGCCCCGGCGGCCCGCGTCTACAGCTTCGCCGCTTCGGGCGCGCCGCTCAGCCAATATCTCGCTTGGGCGCGCGAAGCGCGCAAGAAGTGGAAGGCGCAAGCGCTCATCATCGTCGTCGTCGGCAACGACTTCGACGAGAGCCTGGCGATCTACAAGCAAGGCCCCGGATTTCACCACTACGTCGCGGGAGCGAACGGCGCGTTGCACTTGCAGCGGTTTGATTACGAGCCGAGCCTGCTGCGCCTCGCCGTGCGCAAAAGCGCCCTTGCCCGTTATGTTTTGTTCAATCTGCAGGCGCACGAGCATTTACCCGCGCTTGCCAACGAACTCATGAGCTTCGTGCGCCCGGCGCGCGCCGACATCTTCGTCGGCAACACCTCGGCCTCAACGGATGCCGACCGTCTTCGTTGGTCGAAAGCCGCCGTGCTCGCCTTCCTGCACGATCTTTCGGCTTACGCCGGCTGGCCGCCGGGCAGCGTTCTGTTCGTGGTCGACGGGGTCCGTTATCCGAGCAACAACCCGGCGGTCGCCGCGAGCTATTTCGTACAAATGCGTGAGTTCTTCATCGCGGCGGCGCGGCGGGCCGGCTACGAGGCAATCGACATGGACCCCGCCTTCTTTGCGCACTACCGGGCGACCGGCGAACGCTTCGAATTCCCGACGGACGGACACTGGAACGGCCTTGCGCACCAACTCGCCGCCGAAGCGGCGCTTCACAGCGCGCTCTTGTCCGGTTGGAAGCCCACCGCGGCGCAGGCGTCTCGGTGACGGCAAAGGCCCTGCCCATCCTGCTAGCGCGCGCTCGGCGACAAGATCGCCGCGTAGCTTTCCGACCATCGAGCGATGGATTTTTCGAGGGAGAATCGCTCGACGATGCGCGCGCGTGCGCGCCGCGACCGTTCGGCCCGCGCTGCGGGCGCTTCATCGGCCAGTGCGCGGATCGCCGACGCCAGAGCGTGCGGATCGCGCGGCGGCACGACCGTGCCGGTATCTCCCACGATGATCGCGTCGTCCCCGACATCAGTCGAGATCGCCGGTAGCCCGCACGCCATTCCCTCGGCGAGCGCATTGGAGAAACCTTCGCCGAAGGCGGAGCTCGACACGACGAAATCGGCCGCGGGCAACAACCGTTCGACGTCATCGCGACGGCCAAGACGCAACAGATTGGGCCGGTCCGGCAGATCCTCAGTGTCGGCGCCGATCAGCAAGGCGCGCAGATCGGGCAATCCCGCCATCGCTTCGAGAAAACCCTCGTGGTCCTTCATCGGATTGACCCGGGCGACATGGGCAAGAACGATCGCCTCGGCAGGGATGCCGAGTTCGCGCCGGACCGCGGCCCGCAAACTCGAGTCAGGGCGAAAGCGCCGGGTATCGATGCCATTGGGGATGATTTCCGCGCGGCGCGGCCGGTAGCCATAGCCCAAATAAATCTTGAGGCCTGCAGCGGAATTGGCGGTGATCAGGTCGGGCAGTCGCGACAGCAACGCGCAGGCTTTGACCACCAGCCGGAGCTGCAGACTGTAGCGGCTGAAATCGATGTCGGAGCCGCGAATGGCCCAGGCTAGCCGCGTCATTCGCCGTCGCCCGGACAGGGCGAGTCCGACGAGCGCCGCAAGATCGCCGTGATACATCCAGCCTTGCACGATGTCCGGCTGGGTCCGAGCGATGAGTTTCGCCAGCCGGTAAAGGCCTGCCGCAACACCGAACGGCGTGCCGAAGTTCAATTCCTCCACGGTAACGCCGCCCGCCCGCATCTGATCGGCATGCGGTCCTCCCGGCCGAAGCGCCACGACGATGATTTCATCGGCGATCTTCGGTTCGGCCGTGACGAGGCGGGTCAGCGTCGCTTCGGCGCCGCCGACCCAAAGATGCGTAATGACATAAAGGAGCTTTCGCGGCCGCACGCTCACGCCCATCGCTCGCGCCAGGCTTGCAGCATCAATACGGTCCACAGCGGGTACTGCCAATTGCGCGTCCCTTCGCGATGCTCCTGCCAGGCGCGGCGAACCGGCTCGGTGCGCACCAGCCCGAAGGAGGCGAGACGCGCGGGCGCAAGCAGCGACTCGGCCCATTCCCGCAACGGCCCGCGCAGCCAGGAATCGATCGGCACGCCAAAGCCCATTTTCGGCCGATCGATCAACCGTTGCGGCACATAGCGGTCGAGCACGCGGCGCAGCAGCCACTTGCCCTGGCGATGGCGCAGCTTGAAGTCGAGCGGCAAAGTCCAGGAATAGGCGACGACGCGATGATCAAGCAACGGCACGCGACCTTCGAGGCCGACCGCCATGGTGGCCCGATCGACCTTGGCGAGGATATCGTCGGGCAGATAGGTCACCATATCGAGATACTGCAGCCGCGGAATCAGGTCGGGAAAGTCGCGCGCGAGCGTTGCGTCCCACAATGGGCCGTGCGGCTCGCCGCCGCGCGCCGCGACCTCGTCCGGCTTGTCCCATTGGCTCACCAGACGACGATAGATGGCGTCCGGCTCGGGATGGTCGAAGAGCGTTGCCGCTTTGTGCAGCTTATCGCCGGACAGCGGGCCCCGCCATCGCGGAGGAACCCATCCGAGCAGCCGGTTCCACGTCGGCGGCGACAGCGCGCGCAGCGCGTTCGCTATGGGCTGATGCAGCATGCCAGGAACCGCGCCTAGCATATGCCCTAACCGTTCGGTCCACAGATAGCGGGGGTAGCCGGCAAATAGTTCGTCGCCGCCGTCGCCGGAGAGGGCGACGGTGACGTGTCGGCGGGTGAGTTCCGAGACCAGGAACGTCGGTATTTGCGATGCGTCGGCGAACGGCTCGTCGTACCATTCCGGCAGATGCGGGATAACGTCCAGCGCGTGGCGCGGCTCCACATAGAACTCGGTGTGGTCGGCGCCGAGATGGGCCGCGACCTGCCGCGCATGCTCCGCCTCGTCGTAACCACGCGCATGGAATCCGATGGAGAACGTCTTCACCGGCCGCGCGCTCTGCGCCTGCATCAAGGCGACGACGGTCGATGAGTCGATCCCCCCCGAGAGAAATGCGCCGAGCGGCACGTCGGCGATCATCCGCAGCCGCACCGCATCGCGCAGCAGGGCATCGAGACGCTCGACTGCTTCCTCCGGGTCCGGCGCGGGATCATTGCGCGCCTGGCCCGCGATCGCAATGCTGCGCAAGTCCCAGAAGCAGTTGAGCTTCGGCGAACCATCCGCGCGCGCGACGAGGATATGGCCGGGCGGCAGCTTCGCCGCTTCGCGATAGATGGTGCGCGGCTGCGCGATATAGCCGTACCGCAAATAGCCGGCGACGGCGTCGTCGTCGATGCTCGGCGTCCAGTCGGACACCGCGCGCAGCGCCTTGAGCTCGGACGCAAACAGCAGTCGATCCGAGGTCGCCACGTAATACATTGGCTTGATGCCGAGCCGGTCACGCACCAGGAACAGCGTCCGGGTGTTTCGGTCCCATAGGGCAAAGGCGAACATGCCGATGGCGCGTTCGACCGCGCCGTCAACGCCCCATGCCGCGCAGGCCTCCAGCAGCACTTCGGTGTCGGAATCGCTGCGCATGATCCGGCCGTAAGCTTCAAGCTCGCGGCGAATGTCGCGGTAGTTGTAGATTTCCCCGTTGAAGGTGATCACGTAACGGCGGTCGGCCGACTGCATCGGCTGCGCCCCGCCCGCGCTGAGATCGATAATGGCAAGCCGCCGCTGCGCGAGCATCGCGCCGCTCTCGGCCTCCACCCATATGCCGCTGTCGTCGGGACCGCGATGGCGCAGCGTGTCGCTCATGGCTTCGCCGCGCGCGCGCAGCGCGTCGGAGCCGGTCGAGACTCGCCAGTCGATCATGCCGGCAATGCCGCACATTTTTTTGCTCGTTGAAATTCAAACTTAGCCGTCTTGTAGCGCCCGATCGGACAACCGTCGAGCGGCACAGGGCGCGCCCGTTACAGAGTATGATCAACCGACCACCGCCGACCGCCTTGATCCGCCGGACCGCGCCTTGACGTACGGCGCGTCCAAGGCGGAATCATATCACGGCCATCTTGTAAGCATTGCGAGCCTGTCTAGCGCCATGCGATTGACGGCAGCGAGCGAATCTGTTCGCGCGAGACAACATGCAGCGGCTGACGCAACCTGAGCGAAAGAATGTCGTGCTGATCGGGGCCGGCCATGCGCATGTGACGGTGCTGCGCGAGTTTGGCCTCAGCCCGGTCGCCGGCACGCGCTTGATCTTGGTCAGCCGCGGACAGCACACGCCCTATTCCGGAATGCTGCCGGGGCTGATCGCCGGCGATTACCAATTCGAGGACATTCATATCGATACCGTTCCGCTGACGCGTTTCGCCGGGGCGCAGTTTCATCGCGATGAGGCTATTGGCCTCGATCTTGGGAACCGGTTGGTGATTTGCCGTGGGGGCGCCCGTATCTCCTATGATGTTTTGTCCATCGACATCGGCTCCACCCCTAACACTGCCGATGTGCCGGGGGCGGCCGAGCACGCAATTCCGGTCAAGCCGATCGATGGATTTTTGAGCCGGTTCGAGGCGCTTTTGGCGCGGACGCTTGCGCATAAAGGGCGCGCCCGCGTCGCGGTGGTCGGCGCCGGCGCCGGCGGCGTCGAACTGATATTGGCGGTCCAGCACCGGCTGTCGCGGGAAGTGGCGCGCACCGGTCTCGCCACGAACAGGCTGGCATTCGTGCTGATTTCCGCCACCGCCGATATATTGCCGGCTTTCCCGCCCGCGTTTCGCGCCCGCTTTCGTGCGCTCCTTGCAGAGCGCGGCGTAATCGTCGCCACGGGCGCGCCCATCGCGCGCGTCGAGGCCGGAAGGCTCCAATTTGATGACGGCGCATCGATCAAGGCGGATGAAATCCTGTGGGCGACCCAGGCAGCCCCTCCAAGCTGGCTTGCGTCCAGCGGATTGCCGCTCGATCAGCACGGATTCCTCAAGGTGGACGAAACGCTGCGCGTCGTCGGGCGTGACGATATATTCGCCGCCGGCGATATCATCTCGTTCGCGCCACGGGGACTGCCGAAGTCTGGGGTCTACGCCGTGCGCGCGGGACCCGTGCTCGCCGACAATCTGCGCCAGACCTTGATCGGCCAGCCCCTGCGCCCGTTTCGACCGCAGCGCGATGCGCTCTATCTAGTCTCGACCGGGGATCGGCGCGCCATCGGTACGCGCAACGGTATGACCTTCGGGGGCGCTTGGGCGTGGCGCTGGAAGGACTGGATCGACCGCCGCTTCATGCGGAGATTCAAAGACTTGCCGGAGAAACGCGGCGCCGCCGGTTGACCGTGCAGACCAGGTCTCTGGCTTGCGCAAGACGATGCCTGCAAGCGTCACGTCTCGGTGATTGCCGGTAACGGCGCCAGGCAAGACGACGTATTTGCGCTGAAAGCATTCTTTCAGGAGCGCTGAAGCGATGACGCGGCGACAAGTTCTGCTTGCAGGAGCGGGCGCACTGGCGGCGTTCGGCGTCGTGCACCTCGCGAGCCAACGATCGGGGACCACGACCGGCCAAGCCTTCGAGACCGTTCACTCCGACGCCGAGTGGCGCGAGCTGCTGACGCCCGCCCAATACGACGTGCTTCGCCAGCACGGGACCGAGCGGCCCTTTACCAGTCCGCTCAATCGGGAAAAGCGGGCCGGCATCTTTGCCTGCGCGGGCTGCGATCTGCCGGTGTTTTCCTCCGACGCCAAATACGACAGCGGCACCGGCTGGCCGAGCTTCTGGCAGCCGCTCGATAATGCGGTCGGGCTCGCAGAGGACAACAGCTTCCTGATGAGGCGTACCGAGGTCCACTGCCGGCGGTGCGGCGGGCATCTCGGTCACGTCTTCAATGACGGACCCATGCCAACCGGGCTGCGTTATTGCATCAACGGCGGCGCTCTGACGTTCAAACCCGCCGTCGCTTGAGGAGAGACAGAATGGACGCAAAGCGCTTCGCAATGGCCCGTAGCGACGAGGAGTGGCGCCGCCTGCTCACGCCTGAGCAGTACGCCATCATGCGCGGCCACGGCACCGAACGGCCGGGAAGCTGCGCGCTGAACTACGAAAAGCGTCCCGGGATATTTTCATGTGCCGGCTGCGGGCAGTCCCTGTTCGTTTCCAAGACCAAGTTCGAGAGCGGCACCGGCTGGCCGAGCTTCAACCAGCCTGTCGCGGGCGCGATCGAAACTTCGGAGGACCGCAGCTATGGCATGGTCCGCACCGAGGTGCATTGCAGCCGGTGCGGCAGCCATCTCGGCCACGTGTTCGACGACGGCCCGCCGCCGACGCACCAGCGCTATTGCATCAACGGCGTGGCGACGAACTTCGAGCCCGAATGACCAACGGTCGGTGTCGTCGAATATAACGCGTTCGAACATTCGGGCAGCCCGATCGTTGACATGGTGCAAGAAGCCGCAAAAGTAGCTTGCCGACCACGCCGCCGGCGCATCGACGATCGAACATTCGAATGACCAAGCCACTCAACGCCGATGTCTCGGCTAAGCTCTTGCGCGCGGCAGGCCTTGATTCCGATGCCGCCGCGGCATGGTTCGCTGCGCAGCCACAAGGCGCTCGGGAAATTGACGAGGATTGCCGCGTCTTCTCGGAGTTCTGGCGCCAATCAGCCGGGCTGATTGCGCGGCTTCCCAACAAGACGCGGCGCAATGAGGCTGAGCGTGCGGCGGCCGAGCTGATCGACCAGCATGCGCGGCAAGCGCGGGTGCGCTTCTTGGCCGCCCATGTTAAGGCCCTCTATGACCGCTTAACCGATCGCCGATCGCATTTCTTGCGGATAGATGAGCTGGTCGCTGCCGCTGCGCGCGCGCTGCCCGGTCTCACGCCCACCGCGGAAGAAGTCGCGGTGGATAGCCGGTTGCCTTTGCGCGACAAGAGCGGGGTGGAGATCGACCAGGGCTTGTTCCTCTCCGCCGTGCTCGCATCAGACCGGCCTGGACGCCATCTCTGTCATGCCATGCTGCTGCCGCTTCGCGCCGCCGTCGAACTCGCCCCTCGGCTCGCCCGCGAGGGCCTTGTCGACCTCGGCGGCGCATCGGTCGAACGGCAAGGCCGGGCAAGCGTCGTCACCATGCGCAATCCGCAGCATCTCAATGCGGAGGATGATACGACCCTGTCCGCCATGGCGACCTGCGTCGACCTCGCGCTCCTCGATCAATCCACCAGCGTAGCGGTGCTGCGCGGCGCACCGGTCCTACATCCGCGATACCTGGGACGCCGCCTGTTCGGCGCCGGCATCAATCTCTCCCACCTCCATCAAGGGCGCATTCCCTACCTTTGGTATATCGAGCGCGACCTCGGCTACGTCCACAAAATCTATCGTGGTCTCGCCAATGCCGAAACCTTGCCCGACGATGTGAGCGGCGAGACGATGGAAAAGCCGTGGATCGCCGCGCTCGAGGGCTTCGCCATCGGCGGCCACTGCCAGTTGCTGCTGGTATCGGATTACATCATCGCCGAGCGCACCGCGTTCCTGACTTTGCCGGCGCGCAAGGAAGGCATCATTCCGGGCTTCGCCAATCTGCGGCTGCCGCGCTTTGTCGGCGATCGCATCGCCCGGCAGGCGATCCAATACGAACGCCGGATCGATTGCGACCAACCGGACGGCCGCCTGATTTGCGACGAGATCGTCGATGTGGGGACGATGGACGCGGCGATCGGCCGTGTCGTGGACGGACTATCAAGTTCCGGCGTCGTCAGCGCCGCCGCCAACCGGCGGGCGCTCCGGATCGGACAGGAGCCGTTCGACTTGTTCCGTGCCTATGCCGCCGTCTATGCGCGCGAGCAGGCCTTCTGTCATTTCAGTCCGGCGTTGATCGCCAACCTGGAGCGGTACTGGATCGGACGCGAGCGCGCCGGCTGACGCGGCTATCGTTATTTGTAGACCACCCGCGCCACCCCCTCGACGATCTGGCGAGCGCGGGTTGGCTTGGTGAGAATGGGATAGTCCGACCATTCGCCGGGAAGGCTACCAGGGTCGAAATGGCCCGAGCAGAAAACGAACGGCACGCCGCGATCGACAAGGATGCGCGCAACCGGCCAAACCTCCTCGGTGTGCAGCTTGACGTCCAATATAGCGCCGGACAGCGCCTCGCCCGCCGCGAGCCGCTCGGCCTCGCTCAATGTGCCCACCGGCCCAGCCACATCGGCGCCGGCACTGCGCAGGATGCTGTCGACGGTCATGGCCAGCAGCGCATTGTCTTCGACGACCAAAATGCGAAGGCCTTGCAATCGATTGTCAGTCATAACTCAGCAATTCCTTCGCCGTGCGGACAATGCGGTCCGCCTCCAATTCCATTTGCCATAACAGCCCTGTCGCAGCGAAGTCCATGTCTATCTTGGCTTTATGGGCCTTCGCCATCATTTCGCTGATCACGGTGTAGCCAAACCCCGTGCGCGTCGGCGGCACGACCGCAGGTCCGCCTTGTTCTTTCCAGGTCATTTTGAAAGCGGCTGCGGCGGTCGACTCGATCACGACGCTCCAGGTGACAACGACGCGTCCAGTCGGCGATGACAACGCGCCGTATTTCGAGGCGTTGGTCGCAAGCTCGTGCAATACGAGCCCAAGGTCTTGCGCGCCGTTCGGCTTGAGCACCAGCGGCGGGCCGTTCAACTGCAGGCGCGGTTTTTTTTCATCGAAGAATGGCGCCAGTTGATCGCGGATCAGATCTTCGATGTCGACGCCCTCCCACTCTCGCCGAACAAGCAAATCGATCGAACGGCTTAGGCCGTCGACGCGCTGGGAGAGACGGTCCTGAAACTCCTCGGCATTGACGCTCGTGCGCGAGGTCTGCCACGCCATGGCCTGGACGACGGCAAGAATGTTCTTGGTGCGATGCGACAGTTCGCGCATGATCAGACGGATATGGTGCTCGCGCTCCTTGCGCGCGCTGATGTCGCGCATGACGCCGGTGAAGTACCGCCGGCCCTCGAGCGACCACTCGGTCAACGCGAGGTCGAGCGCGATCTTGCTTCCGTCTTTCTGGCATCCTTCGACCTCGCGGCCGATGTTGATGACCTTGCCCACGCCAGTCTCGATATAGGATGCAATATAGCCGTCGTGCGCCGATCGCATCGGCTCGGGCATGAGCACGGCGACGTTCTTGCCGACCACTTCGTCGCTGCCATACCCGAAGATTTTTTCGGCTGACGGATTGAACGATTGTACGATTCCTTTTTCGTCGATAATGACGATCGCATCAACCGCCGTTTCGATGATGGTGCTCAGGCGGGTTTCGCTCGCCCGCAGCGCATTCTCGATATGTTTGCGCTGCGTGATGTCGATCAGGGCGAGAACGACGCCGCCGGTATCGGGTCCAACCTGGTAGGGAAGTATCCGTAGCAGGAAAGCGCGATCCTCGACCGCGATTTCATGCTCGCTGGCCGGATTGCCATTCAGCACCGACTTGATTTCGTCGATCAGCTCCGGATGATGGAAGCGTGCCGTGATATGCTCGATCGGCCGGCCGATGTCCTGTTCGAGAAGGTTGAATGTGCTTGCAATGGCTGGCGTAAGCCGGCGCACCCGCAGGTCGCGATCAAGATAGATGACGCCGATATCGGTGCTCTTGAGCAGGTGGTCCATGTCCATGGTGAGCTCCACCAGCTCGTCGATCTTTCGCTGATGCTCGGCGCTCACCGACAAGAGCTCTTCGTTCACCGAGTTCAGCTCTTCGTTGGTCGATTGGAGCTCTTCGTTGGCGGACATCAACTCTTCGTTGGTCACCTGGAGCTCTTTGTTGGTCGTCTCCATCTCCTCAATCGTCGTCTGCAGGCTTTCCTCGGTTACGCGCAGCTCGTTCTCGAGGTCGCGGATGCGCTCCTGATAGAGTTCAAGCATTCCGATCGACTCAACACGCTGCCGCGCCTTTGCCCCCTTCTTTGCGCGAGCAACCTCGTCGAATGTGACCATGCAATAGTCTTCATCCTGCCAGTCCGAACCATTGAGCCGCTCGACCGTCACCTTGAAGGTCTTCTCCTGCTCGTTGCCAAGCCTGCACTGCACCCGCCGCACGAACGGCGCCGTGTTGCGGCCGCGCATGCGCTCAAGGCCTGTGCTGATCGTATGGCGCAACTCTTCGGCCACCGCATTGGTGATGAGCGGCGAGAAGCGCCCGCCCTTGAATTCCAGGTATTTATGCGCGTCGCCGAACACGTGCAAAATGGTGCCGTCGCGGGTGACGAGCACCCCAGATGGCGCAAAGCGGTCAAGAATTGCGTCATAGGCTTTGGCCAGTCCGCGTCGATGTGGCGTGCTCCTCGCTGCGCCGCCGCCGACAACAATGGTCGAAGGAAACCGGCCATCGGCGTTCGCGGCCGGTTCGTCACGCAGCGGCATCGACGATGGTAATCGCAGCGATTCACGCAATCGCACATCCCGGAGCTTGCGAAAGATGCGCCAATGCTGGTCGACCACGCCGAATTCATCGCTGAGCTCGCTGACGGTTTCGCTCGGTCCGAGAAACAGAATCCCGTTTCGATCGAGCGCGAAATGGAACAGCATCAACGCCGTGCGCTGCGCGACCTCGTCGAAATAGATCAGAAGATTACGGCAGCTGACGACGTCCATCCGCGTGAACGGCGGATCCTTGAGCAGATTGTGGGCGCTGAACACAACGAAGCGTCGGAGCTGCTGCTTCGCGACATAGCTGTCGCCGCTCATGTCGAAATAGCGTTCGAGCAGCTCCGGTCCAAGCGGCTTGACGATCCCTTCATCATAGACACCGCGGCCGGCCCGTTCGAGGGCCGGGCGATAGATGTCGGTAGCGAATATCTTGGCATGAAGTTCGATGCCTTTCTTGCGCGCATACTCCAGCAACAGGATTGCGATCGAATATGCTTCCTCGCCGGTAGCGCAGCCGGGAACCCACACCCTCAACGGCCGCTGAGCAGACACATTCGCCATAACCCGCGGCACTAACTTTTCCGCCAGCACGTTGAAAGCCTCGGGATCGCGGAAGAAAGACGTGACCCCGATCAGCAGGTCCCTGCTCAGGAGATCGATCTCGTCGGGCTCACGCTCGAGCTTCGCCGCATAGGCGGCGAGGTTATCGAAATGAGCCATCTCGGCGCGGCGCCGGATTCGTCGACCGATAGTCGTCTTTTTATAATGGCCGAAATCGGTGCCGCACCGGCGCTGCAGGAGCTGAAGGATATGACGCTCCGGGTCTCCGGCGCCGGCATCATCCTCGTGTTCGTCGGCGAGTTGCAGCGGTTCGCCGCTCAATATGCGTTGGAGCAGGCGCGGCAGCATCTTGGGTGAAGCCGCCCCGTTCGCCAGATTTTGCTCGATGACGGAACGCGGCATGCTATCGAAACGCGCCGTGTCCGGCTCCTGCGCCAAAACCATCCCCCCCGCGTCTCGAACCGCCGCCGCCCCCAGCGTGCCGTCGGTGCCGGTGCCGGAGAGGATGATGGCTATCGCCCCCTCCTTCTGGTCGCTCGCAAGCGACTTCAGAAATGCGTCGATCGGGAAGTTCAGGTGCGTGGTCTTGTCCTCCTGCTCGAGGACGAAGAGGCCTTGTTCGATGATCAAGCTCTGGCGCGCCGGGCGCAGATAGATCATGTTCGGCTCCACCTCCATTCCCGACTTGGCGGAGCGTATTCGCATCCGCGTGTGGCGGGCGAGGAGCTCGTCCATCGCAGAAGGGAAATCCGGCGACAGGTGCTGGACGATGACGAAGGCCGCGCCGCTGTCGGCGCTCATGGCATCGAAAAACAGCTCCAGCGCCTCAAGGCCGCCGGCGGAGGCGCCGATCGCGACGATACGGACCGGCCTTCGCGGCTTTTCCAAGATTGCGTCTTCGGATTCCGGCGCGGGATTCTCTTCCGACGGCGCGGCATGGTTCACGACCCTACGGGCCGCCTTCATTTTTCTGAGTTTGCTGCGAGAGCGTTCGAGTTCGGTCTTACCGGGCATCCGAGTCACGTGAGTTCCCCACCGCACAATGATTTGAGATGCGGCCGTTCATCCAGCCGCTACGCCCAAAATACAACTAATGGCTGTCCGCTTGCCGTCGACGCCCCCGGCGACATGCTCTCGGCAACCCAGAATCGCGCGGCGGACGATACGTTGCCGCCGCCTCACTTTCCAGCCCTCGCACCCTCCCATCACGGTTGCACATGCAATCGTGAAGGAATACCAAGATTGTGGTGAGAGCCTTCGCAGTCGCAAAAAATGGAAAAAAGCTCGACCCCTATAGGACTTATCCCCTTCTGCCGAGCTACCCCTCCGTTTCCGCCAGCAGGCTTGCATTGCCTCCGAGCGCCGCGGTGTTGATCGTCAAGGTCTGTTCGTGCACGAAACGGCGCAAATAGTTCGGTCCGCCCGCTTTCGGCCCGGTTCCCGACAGGCCGCTGCCGCCGAACGGCTGGGTGCCGACCACCGCCCCGATCATGTTGCGGTTGACGTAAATATTGCCGTGCGGAAGGTGCGCGGTGATTTGACCGACAATGGCCTCGATCCGCGAATGGACCCCGAGGGTCAGGGCGTAACCGTTGGCGGCGAGGTCGCCAAGGACCTCGTCAAGGGCGCCGGCGCGATAGCGCACGACGTGCAGGACAGGGCCGAACACCTCCTCTTTCAGGTCGCGCGCGCGGTCGAGTTCGATGATCGCAAGCGGCACGAAGGTGCCCGCGGCCGGCAATGGCCGGATGCGGTCGGAGCGAAACAGCACCCGCCCCTGTCCTTCCATATCGGCCACCCAGCGGTCGATCCGCGCCTTGGCGTCGGCGTCGATCACCGGCCCGACATGGGTGGCGAGATCGCGCGGATCCCCGATTTGTAATTCTTGAGCCGCCCCGACGATCATGTCGAGCGCGGACGCAGCGATATCCTCCTGCAGACACAGGAGGCGCAATGCCGAGCAGCGTTGACCGGCCGAGCGGAACGCGGAGGAAAGAACGTCGGCGGTTAGCTGTTCGGGAAGCGCGCTTGCGTCGGCGATCAGCGCGTTGATGCCGCCGGTCTCGGCGATGAAAGGAACGAGCGGCCCGCCCCTTTCGACAAGTGTGCGGCTGATCTTGCGCGCCGTTTCGGTCGACCCGGTAAAGACGATGCCGGCGGCGCGCCGGTCGCGCACCAAGAGATCGCCGATACGGCCGGCGCCGGGCACGAGATGGAGCGCGCTTGCCGGCACTCCCGCCGCATGCAACAGCCGGACGGCGGCGGCGGCGACGAGCGGCGTCTGTTCGGCCGGCTTCGCCACCACCGCATTGCCTGCGACCAGCGCCGCCGCGACTTGCCCCGTGAAGATCGCCAGCGGAAAATTCCAGGGGCTGATGCAGATGAAGACGCCGCGGGCGCGATAGCGCAGCTCATTGATCTCGCCGGTCGGCCCGGGCATTGCCTCGGGCACGAGGCTCCGCCTCGCCTCTACGGCGTAGTAGCGGCAGAAATCGGCGGCCTCACGGACCTCGGCGACGCAATCGTCCACGGTCTTGCCGCCCTCCGCCTGCAGGAGCGCGATCAGCTCGCCTCGGTTCGCCTCGATCAGGTCTGCCGCCCGTTCGAGCGCCGTGGCGCGCTGGCCAATGGGCGTGGCGCTCCACGCCGCAAAGCCGGTCTGCGCCGCCGCCATCGCCGAAATGACGATCGCCTCATCGCCTTCGACCGCCGATCCGACGAGAGCGCCGTCAATCGGCGAGAGAATGCGCCGCGAGTGCCCCGGAAGTACGATCCCATCGACGAGCGGAGCGGCGGCCGGCGCCTGCAAGCGGATGCCGGCGAGCAACGTATTGAGGCTCGCCGCATGGCCGAACTCGACGCCGATGGAATTGCGCCGGTCTTTATAGAGGTCTCGCGGCAGCGGGATTTTGCGGTGGCGCGCGCCGGCCGGCGACTGCAGGACCGCCCGGGGGCGCTCGATAATCTTCGCGATCGGAACCTGCGGATCGGCGGCGAGCGACACGAAGGAGGAGTTCGCGCCGTTCTCCAGGAGCCGCCGCACCAAATAGGCGAGGAGATCACGATGATCGCCCACCGGGGCGTAGACGCGGCAGATCGCCTGCGGCTCCTCCGCGAGCACCCCCAAGTATAGGCGCTCGCCCATCCCGTGCAGGCGCTGGAATTCGTAGCCCTCGACGCCGCCTGCTTCCTCGATCACGCTCGCCACGGTCAGCGCATTGTGGGTGGCGATCTGCGGATAGATCCGCGGGCGGGCCGCGAGCAGCTTGCGCGCGCAGGCCATGTAACAGAGATCGGTCATCGCCTTGCGGGTGAAGACCGGATAGGCGGCGAGGCCCCGCTCCTGGGCGCGCTTGATCTCGGTGTCCCAGTAGGCACCCCGTACCAGGCGTATCGACAGGCGGCGCCCGAGCTTGCACGCCAAATCGATCAGCCAATCGATCACCTCCGGGGCGCGCTTCTGGTAGCTCTGGACCGCGACGCCAAATCCATTCCAACCCGCAAGCGCCGGATCGCCGAGCACGTCCTTGATCACGTCGAGCGACAGTTCGAGGCGATCGGCCTCCTCGGCGTCGATTGTGAAATAGAGGTCGCGCGCCTTCGCCCGGCGCGCAAGCGCGCTGACGCGGTCGCCGAGTTCAGGGAGGACGCGCCCGCGCGAGATCGCCTCGAAACGCGGGTGCAAGGCCGAAAGTTTGACGGAGACCCCGGGACGCAAAGAAGGCTTCTCCGGCGCGGTACGCCTTCCGATCGCTTCGATCGCGTCCGCATAAGCGTCGAAGTGCCGTTGCGCGTCGTTCGCCGTGCGCGCCCCCTCGCGCAGCATGTCGAACGAGTACCGGAACTCCGGGCGCGCCGCGGCGCGCTTGAGGGCCTGTTCGATGGTTTCCCCGAGTACGAACTGTGATCCGAGGAGGTGCACGGCCCGGCGGATCGCGGTGCGCACCGCTGGGCGTCCGAGGCGCTCGGCGAGCGCTTCGAGGATCGAATGCGGCGTATCATGCGCGCTCACGATCCGTGCGGACACCCCGAGCGCCCAGGCCGAGGCGGACACGAGCGCCGCGTTGGAGCGGGCTTCATGATGCAGAAAATCGCCTGCCGTCAGCCTGTCCTCGATCAGGCGGTCCGCCGTGGCGCCGTCGGGAATGCGCAGCAGCGCCTCGGCGAGCACCATCAAGGCGAGCCCTTCCCTGCTCGACAAGGCATATTCCTGCAGGAAGTCTTCGATCCCGCCGATGCCGACCGACCGTGCGCGGATGAATGCGACGAGGCGGCGGGCGCGGGCGTCGATGCGCGCCTCGGTTTCCGCGTCAGGCGGCGGAGCGGCGAGGAAGCGGGCGGCCATCTCCTCGTCTGCGCCGGCATAAGGGGCGCGGAACGGCGCAACCGGCTCTGCGCCGTGGGCTACGCCAGCATCTTTCCTCTGCGTATCCATTCTGAAAGGCACGCGCTCAGTATGATGGAGTTGCCGGACCAACCTGCACTGGCGCTAAGATAAGCAATCATTCTGCTTCTCGTCGCCACGGCCCGCCACCGCGGGCATCCGGAAAACGTCAAGCGGCGGTTCAGGGCAAAGCAGCGCCGCTTCATGAAGCCAGACCGCGTCGGCAATCGCAGCTCTCGCGGACGATGACACCGAGGGCGTCCCGCTTCGCTAACTTGGCGCCAAGGGCCACGCCTGCATCGAGCTCGGCAATGACCTGAGAATAGCTCGGAATAGGCAATATCCAAAGGAGCGATCGATGACCCTCGCCGCAGAGGCCGATTCCCTGCTTGAAACGTTCGGTGTGCCTCGCGAGCGCTACCGCCGCGGGTCGCGCGCGGTGCGCTCGCCGCTGACCGGCGAGGTCATCGCCAATGTGCAGGATGCGAACGCCGCAGACGCCGATCGCGCGATCGAACAGGCGAAAGACGCGTTTCTCGCCTGGCGATTGACGCCACCGCCGCGGCGCGGCGAGCTCGTGCGCATGCTCGGCGAGGAGCTGCGCGCGGCGCCGGCGCTCGGGCGTCTCGTTACCATCGAGGCGGGGAAAATCCTCTCGGAGGGGCAGGGCGAAGTTCAGGAGATGCTCGACATCTGCGACTTCGCGCTCGGGCTATCACGTCAGCTCTACGGCCTCATCATCGCCAGCGAGCGGCCGAACCATCGCATGATGGAGCAATGGCATCCGCTGGGGCCGGTCGCGGTGATCACGAGTTTCAATTTCCCCGTCGCCGTGTGGTCGTGGAACGCGGCGCTGGCGCTCGTTTGCGGCTGCCCGGTCATCTGGAAGCCGTCGCAGAAGACGCCGCTGACCGCGCTCGCGGTGCAAGCGCTTTACGAGCGTGCCGCCGCGCGGTTCGGCGATGCGCCAGATGGACTGTCGGCCTTGCTGATCGGCGGCCCTGAGATCGGCGAATTACTGGTGGACGATGTCCGGCTGCCGCTCGTCTCGGCGACCGGTTCAACCGCCATGGGCCGCAAGATCGGGCCGCGCCTCGCACGGCGTTTCGCGCGGGCGCTGCTCGAGCTCGGTGGCAATAACGCCTCGATCGTCTGCCCGTCGGCCGACCTCGATCTCGCTCTACGAGCGATCGCCTTTGCCGCCATTGGCACCGCCGGCCAGCGCTGCACGTCGCTGCGCCGGCTATTCGTGCATCGCAGCATCCACGATGCGCTGATCGCCAAGCTGAAACAGGTCTACGCCTCGGTCCGGATCGGCAACCCGTTATTGCAGCCGGACGTGCTGGTCGGCCCGCTTATCGATTCCGCGGCGTTCCACAAGATGGAGGCCGCACTGGCCGAGGCCCGGGCAGTCGGCGGCGGCGTTTTCGGCGGCGGACGCTATGAATTGGCGCAGCACCCCGAGGCCCTTTACGCGCGGCCCGCCTTGGTCGAACTGCCAAGGCAGATCGGCCCGGCGCTGCGCGAGACCTTTGCTCCAATTCTTTATGTGATGCCGTATTCGGAGTTCGACGACGCGTTGGCGATGCACAATGCGGTCCCTTACGGTCTTTCGTCCTCGATATTCACCGCCGACCTGCGCGAAGCGGAGATGTTCCTCTCGGCGGCGGGGTCCGACTGCGGCATCGCCAATGTCAATATGGGTCCGTCCGGCGCGGAGATCGGCGGCGCATTCGGCGGGGAGAAGGAGACCGGCGGCGGGCGCGAGGCCGGTTCGGATTCGTGGAAGGCCTATATGCGCCGGCTCACCAGCGCCATCAATTACGGGCGAGAACTCCCGCTCGCCCAGGGCGTCCGGTTCGATATTGATTGAGCGATTCCCCAAGGCCGCCAGCCAGGTTGGGGGCGAGCGCCGATGCGGCAGGCGGCCTTCCGGGACGATCGAGGGCTCCCAAAAAGGTAGAGCCCCCGGCGTTTGGTCAGGGGCTCTTCCTTTGTGCCTCGGATGTTCCGACGAATCGAATTACCCGTGCACATCGAATCAACGCCGGCGCCAGCGTCGGGTTCCATCACAAACCGAAAATTCCCCGGTTGCAGACGGCCCGAACGGCCGGCACCAGCCTGCGTCCGGAATTATTCCGTAAATTCCAAGGCCTGCTTTTCGATGGGCTCGCGATGAACGCCGAAGAACTTGAGCGCCACTTCCGGGAACAAGGCATAGGTCAGGACGTCTTCCGGCGACGCATCGGGATAACCTTTGCTCGCCAGTATCAGTCCGAGCGACACCATTTGCGGGGGAATATCGTCCGCCGGACGATGCTCGATCATCTTCGCGTCTGCGATGACCTCCCGCATTGCGCCGTTGATCGGAGCCGGCGTCCGGCCATAGGCGCCGCGCGCCAGATCCTTGATCTCCTGCGGCACGACCTTGTAGCGGCCGCAGATGACGTTGAAGGCCGCCATCGATCCGACGATCTGGCTGGTCGGGGTGACCAGCGGCGGATAGCCGACCTCGGCCCGCACGCGCGGCATTTCCTCGAGCAGCTCGGCATATTTGTCGGCTTTGCCCTGCTGCTTCATCTGGTTGAGGAAATTCGACAGCATGCCGCCAGGGATCTGGAAGGTCAGCACCTTGGTGTCGATGTCGATCGCGGTGTCGAGCTTGAAGACCCCGGCGAGTTCCTTCTTGACGACGCGGAAATGGTCCGCGATCGGATAGAGCTTCTCCTTGTCGATGCGCGTGTCGCGCGGCTGGCCTTCGAGGGCAGCGACCAGCGCTTCCGTCGCGGGCTGCGAGGTGCCGAGCGCAAAGGAAGACAGGGCGCAGTCGACGATGTCGGCGCCCGCCTCGATCGCCTTCAGGTAGGCCATGGAGGCCATGCCGCTGGTGTAGTGGCAGTGCACGTCCACGATAACGCCGAGCTCGGTCTTGAGCCGCTTGACGAGGTCGTAGGCGACATAGGGCGCGAGCAGCCCCGCCATGTCCTTGATGCAGATGGAATCGGCGCCGAGATCGACGAGGTCCTTCGCCACCTGCACAAAACTGTCGATCGTGTGGTAGGGGCTGATGGTGTAGACGATCGCCCCTTGCACATGCGCGCCGGCGCGCTTGGAAGCCCGCATGGCGACTTCCAGGTTGCGGACATCGTTGAGGGCGTCGAAAATCCGCATCACGCCAATGCCGTTATCGACCGCCCGCGAGACGAATTCCGTCACCACGTCGTCGGCATAGTGATTGTAGCCAAGCACGTTCTGGCCGCGCAGCAGCATCTGCAGCGGAGTCTTTTTGACGTATTTCTTGAGAATGCGCAGGCGCTCCCACGGGTCCTCGTCGAGGAAGCGCAGGCACGCATCGAAGGTGGCCCCGCCCCAGGCCTCGAGCGAGAAGTAGCCGATCTCGTCCATCTGCTCGAGGACCGGAATCATGTCAGACGTCCGCATGCGCGTTGCGGCAAGCGACTGATGGCCGTCGCGCAAAACGGTTTCGACGATTTTCACCGGTCGTTTAGTCGCCACAGACAGACTCCCTGCGATTGAATTGCGTCCCGGATAGCAGTTAGCACCACTCGGTCGAAATCAAATCCGTATTAGAACGCTCCGCCATCCGCGACTTCGCTGTATAAGTTCGCAAATGAACATTTCTTCAGCAGTCGCACATTCAATAGGCTCGGCGAATAACTGTTGTGCGCAAATAGCTCTTCATGATCATATCTGTTCCCGTAAGGGCGATTTTCATGAGGCAGCTCGTCGCACAAGACACGCGCCGCAACTTGGCCGCGAAGCAGCCGGCGCTCGAATGCATCGCTAGAGGCGCACTCACGCCCGCATATGTCCGCATTCGTTGCGCGGCGGAGCGAAAGAAAAGGCTCACGGGCAAGTCTTGCGGTCGCCGGTACCGTTTGTATACTAACGAGTGCAAGGGCCGATCGCCGCGCCCGCCGCGATTGGCCGGTGGAGGGGAAGATGGCTCATGATGCGCAAGCCGCGCCCGCCGGCCCGACTAAGCTGGTCATCCGCAATATCGGCCTCGTCCTGTCGGGGCTGCTGGAGCGTCCGATCCTTGACGCCGACACGATCGTCGCGATCAGCGGCAGGATCGCTGCCGTCGGCCGCGCCAAGGATGTGGACACCGAGGGCGCGACCTCGATCGTCGACGCCCGCGGCGCTGCAGTCGTTCCCGGGCTGATTGACAGCCATGTCCACCCGGTGGCCGGCGATTGGACGCCGCGCCAGAGCCAGCTCAACTGGATCGATTCCTCGATGCATGGCGGCGTCACCACGATGATTTCCGCGGGGGAGGTGCACATGCCCGGCCGGCCGCGCGACGTCGTGGGCTTGAAGGCCATGGCGATCACCGCGCAGCGCACCTACTCTTCGTTCCGGTCCGGCGGAGTGAAGCTGCATGCCGGCGCCCCGGTGATCGAGCAGGGCATGGTCGAGGAAGATTTTCGTGATCTAGCCGAGGCGGGCGTGACGCTGCTCGGCGAGATCGGCCTCGGCGGCGTCAAGGACGGGCCGACGGGTCGCAAGATGGTCGCCTGGGCGCGCAAATACGGCATCCAGAGCACGATCCACACCGGCGGGCCATCGATCCCCGGCTCCGGCCTGATCGACAAGGACGTCGTGCTCGAATGCGACGCCGACGTTGTCGGCCACATCAATGGCGGGCACACGGCGCTGCCGGACGAGCAAATCCGCTGCATCTGCGAGAGTTGCCGGCGCGGGCTGGAGCTCGTGCATAACGGCAACGAACGGGCGGCACTGTTCACCCTGCGCACCGCCCGCGAGATGAACCAGCTCGACCGCGTCATTCTCGGCACCGACGGACCGGCCGGCTCCGGCGTCCAGCCCCTTGGCATCATCCGCGTGATCGCCATGCTCTCCTCGCTCGGGGGCGTGCCGGCGGAAACCGCGTTCTGTTTTGCGACCGGCAACACCGCGCGCCTGCGCAAACTCGATTGCGGGATCATCGAGCCGGGCCGCGCCGCCGACTTCGTATTCATGGACCGTGCCCAGCACTCGGCGGGGAAGACGCTGCTCGACAGCGTCGCGCTCGGCGATCTCCCCGGCATCGGCATGGTGGTGATCGACGGGGTCGTGCGCGCCGGCCGCAGCCGCAATACGCCGCCCGCCACGGTCATTCCCGAACAGGTTCTGTGACGGTCGCGGGCTGGGCTGCCCTTCCCTCCCCTTGCGGGAGCTCGGGCTCCTTCACGCGGGAGCGGCGAGAATCACTTGATCTTGTCGAGCAGCCGCATCAGCGATTTACGTTCGGTCGCGCTGAGCGGCCTGAGCGTCTCCTCGGTGATCGCAAGCGCCACCGAGATCGCGCGCTTGACCACGCCGCGGCCTTCAGTGGTCAAGGCAATGCGGAGCCGCCGCGCATCCGTCGGATCAGGTTTGCCCGTGGTAAATCCGCGCGCCGTCAGCCGGTCAACCACGCCCTTGATGGTCGCCGCATCCATGGCGGTGTGGCGGCCGAGCAGATTCTGCGAGAGCGCTCCGCGTTCGTGCAGCTTGGCGAGCGCCGCCCACTGCGTCGGCGTCAGTTCCTCGATCATCCGTTCGGCGAAGATCGTCGTGTGGCGCTGATTGACCCGGCGCAGCAGAAAACCGACCTGCTCATCCAAGCAATAATCTAACGGCTTATTGCGCCGACCCGCCGTTTTGATAGCGGCCCGCGAAGCCGACTTTTGCTTGCCGGCGCGACCTGTTTGCAAGTTCGGGCGCCGCATCGGAATTCACCGCCTCCCAGGTAATCGACACGGATTGAATGTCGTTGCTTTCCCTGTGGAGAGGTCGAAATCGCGCAGCATTTCACAGTGGCGGTCGCGGCGCGAATCCACCCTTCCCAATCCCCCGCGGGGAAACGAGTCGTCCTACCATTCATAAAACATATATGGGCTAATAATCTATGATCTACATCATACCGCCAAATACGCATCGCGGATTTCCGGATTGGCTTCGAGCTCGGTCATCGTGCCAGCGTAGCGCACGCGGCCCTTCTCGATAATGACGGCGCGGTCGGAGATCAGGCGCGCGAAGCGGAGATTCTGCTCCGAGATGACGAGCGCGAGCCCTTCCTGCTTCATCGCGAGAATGGCGGCGGCCATCTGCTCGACGATCTTGGGCGCGAGACCCTCGGACGGTTCGTCCAGCAGCACCAGCGCCGGATTGCCCATCAGCGTGCGGGCGATCGTCAACATCTGTTGTTCGCCGCCCGACATGCGCCCGCCCAAGCGCTGACGCAGCTCAGCGAGGTTAGGGAAAAGCGCGAAGAGCTTATCCGGAGTCCACGTCGGCGCCCCGGCGCGCGGCGGCTGCCAGCCCACTTCGAGATTCTCGGCGACCGTGAGCTCGGTGAAGATGCGCCGGTCTTCCGGCACCCAGCCGAGACCGCGGCGCGCAATTTCGTGCGTGGGCAACCTTGAGATGTCCTCGCCCTGGAATTCGATCGCCCCGCTGCGATCGGCGACCAGACCGATGATCGACCGCAAGGTGGTCGACTTGCCCGCGCCGTTGCGACCGAGCAGCGCAACGACCTCGCCGTCGCCGACGGCAAAGCTCACGTCGAAGAGAATTTGCGCCGGCCCATAGCGCGCCTGAAGTTTTGAGACCGCAAGCTTCATGGGCGGTCGCCCTCTTGTCTGCGATCCTCGTCGAAGCCTTCGCCGAGATAGACCGCCCGCACCTTCGGGTCCGTGCGCACCGCTTGCGGCGAACCAGACGCAATCAGAGAGCCACGATCGAGCACCATCACGCGGTCGGCGTGCTCGAACACGACGTCCATGTCGTGCTCGGTGAAAAAGACTCCGATCGTCCGGTCGCGCGCAATTCGCGTGGTGAGCGCCATCAGGTCCACGCGTTCCTTCGGCGCCATGCCGGCGGTCGGTTCGTCGAGCAGCAGAAGCTTTGGGTCATTGGCGAGCGCGACCGCGAGCTCAAGGCGCTTGAGGTCGCCATAGGCGAGCTCGCCGCAGGCCCGTTCGGCCTGCGTCTTCAGTCCCAGCAGATCGAGCAGACGATCGGCTTCGTCGCGCGCCATCGCGCCGGCGAATCCATAGAATGTCGAGAGCAGCCGCCGATGCGACAACAGCGCGACCTGCACGTTTTCGGCGACCGTCATCGAGGCGAAGGTCGCAGTGATCTGGAAGGTGCGGCCGACGCCGAGCCGCCAGACAGTGCGCGGCGGCAGGCCGGTGGTCGGGCGTCCGAAAATCCGGATCACGCCATCGTCGACCGGAATCTGGCCCATGATCATGTTGAAGCAGGTGCTCTTGCCTGCACCGTTCGGCCCGATCAAGGCGACGATCTCGCCCGCCTGAACCTCGAAGCTGACGTCGCGCACGGCCGCCACTCCGCCGTAGGACTTGGCAATGCCTTGGACTTCGAGCGCCGCCGCCATCGCTAAGCCTTTTTCGACCGGGCGGCGGGCCAAGCCATTCGCCGCTCAAAATCGGACAGATAGCCGACGATCCCTTTGGGCGCGAGTACGACGATGGCGACAATCACCGCGCCGAGCACGAGCTTCGACATCTCGGTCTCGCTCATCAGCCAGATGGCGAGCGACTTGTAGACGATCGCTCCCACGACGGCGCCCGAAACGGTCTCGACGCCGCCCAACAGCACCATGACCAGCGCATCGACCGAATACGGAATGGCGAGCGTCTCGGGAAATACGCTGCCCTTCAGATAAGCAAACAGCGCGCCCGCGATCCCGGCGAAGGTCCCGGCAATCATGAAGGCGATCAGTTGCACCCTTCGGCGGTCGATGCCGATCGCCTCGGCGCGCAGCTCGGAGTCGCGCGCCGCCCGCAACGCATAGCCGAAGGGCGAGAAGGTGAGCACCCGGAGGCAAAACACGCCCGCGACGGTGACGATGAAGGCGAGCCAATAGAAGCGCGCCGGCGTGCCCACCGGCGCCGCAGGCCACACCCCCAGGATTCCATTGTCGCCGCCAGTCACTTCGACCCACTGAAACGCGATCGACCAGGCGATCTGGGCAAAGGCGAGCGTCAGCATGGCGAAATAGACGCCGGCGAGCCGCACCGAGAACCACCCGAAGATGAAAGCGCCGGCGAGCGCCAGCAGCGGGCCGGCGAGCAAGGCAAACCCCATGGGCAGATCCAACGACTGCGCCGCAAGCGCTGCGCCGTAGCTGCCGAGCCCGAAATAGGCGGCATGGCCGAACGAGGCGAGCCCGGCGACCGTCATCAACAATTGCAGGCTCTGCGCGAACAGAACGAAGATGAGGATTTCAGACCCGACCGTGAGTAAGTAGTTGCCGGACACGAACGGCAGGCACGCCGCAAGCGCGAGCACAACAGCGACTGCCAGCCGCTCCGGCGCACTTAGCGGGCGCCACGGATGGATGGTCGCCCCCACCACTTGCCGAGGTGCACCCTCCTTGCGCCCGAGGAGCCCCCAGGGGCGCACCACCAACACCACGGCCATGACGAGGAAGACGAGGACAATCGAGATTTTCGGCAGGATCAGGATGCCAAAGGCGTTGAGCTCGGAAACGATCACGGCGGCAAGAAACGCGCCGGTGACGCTGCCGAGCCCGCCGATCACCACGACCACGAACACTTCGACGATGATCCGCAGATCCATGTTGTGGCTTGCGGCCTCGCGCGGCAGCTGCAGCGCGCCGCCCAGCGCGGCAAGAAAAATGCCGAGCGCAAACACGCTGGTGAACAGCCATTTCTGATTGACGCTAAGGGCGGCGACCATGTCGCGGTCCTGCGTCGCGGCGCGTACGAGAACGCCCCAGCGGGTGCGATGGAAGAGAAGCCACAGAATGGCTAGCACGGCGGGGCCGCAGGCGATCAGAAACAATTCGTAGCTCGGCACCGCCTGACCGAGAATTTGCACCGCGCCTTTGAACCCGGGCGCTCGCGGTCCGATCAGATCGACCGGCCCCCAAACGAGCAGAACGATGTCCTGCATCATCAAGGTCAGGCCGAACGTCGCCAGCAATTGAAACAGCTCGGGCGACCGGTAAATCCGGCGCAGCAGGGAAACCTCGGTCAGCGCCCCGAGCACGGCGACCGACATCGCGGCGACCAGTACTCCGCCCCAGAACCCCAAGGGCCCGGCCCACCACTCCGTCAGCGTGACGGCGACGTAGGCCCCAAGCATATAGAAGGCGCCATGGGCGAAATTGACGATCCGTGTAACGCCGAAAATGATGGATAGGCCGGACGCCGCAAGAAACAGCGAGGCGGCGCTCGCTAACCCGGTCAGAAACTGGACGACCAAGAATTCCACGAGCCTCGCCCTCTGGTGAGATCAATCACGCCCGTGGCGAAGACAGCCGGTGCGCACGCAAACCTAAAATTTGGTTCCGTCATTCCGGAAGCCGAGCGAGGCAAAGCCGCTCATCCTCCCCCGCGCAGCGGAGGAGGGGAACCATGCGCAGCATGGTGGAGGGGGCAAACGGACGATACACTTCGAAACTGCCCCCTCCACCGCCCTGCAGGCGGTCCCCCCCCCGTTTCACGGGGGAGGATGAACCCGAATCGGACGCCGTTCCGTCCACGTGGGTGAGCGCGCGCTTGTGGCCCGCTCACTGCTGCGGACGGAGCTTCTTTACCTCTTCGTCGCTCGGCAGATATTTGGCGCCGTCGCGGTAGGCGAAGTCGGTCATCACGCCCTTGCCGTCGACAACTGCGGTCTTGCCGACAAAAGCGCCCAAGGTCGACTGATGATCGATCGAACGGAAGGTGATCGGCCCGAATGGCGTGTCGAGCTTCAGCCCTTCCGCAGCGGCGATCAGCTTGTCGGTGTCGGTCGAGCCGGCCTTGGCGAGGATCGCGGCGGCGGCTTTCATCGTCACGTAACCGACCACCGAGCCGAGGCGCGGATAATCGTCAAATTTTGCCTTATAGGCCTTCACGAACGCTTCGTGCGCCGGCGTCTTCACGGCGTACCAAGGATAGCCGGTGACGATCCAGCCGGTGGGCGCCTCGTCCTTCAGCGGATCGAGATATTCCGGCTCGCCAGTTAAGAAGCTCACCACGGCGCGATCCTTGAACAGGCTGCGGGTCGTGCCCTCGCGCACAAACTTCACGAGGTCCGGCCCGAAGGTCACGTTGAGGATCGCTTCCGGCTGCGCCGCCGCCAGCGCCTGGACGACCGCGCCGGCGTCGATCTTGCCTTGCGGCGGCCATTGCTCGGCAACCCATTCGATGTCGGGGCGCTTGGCCGCCAGCGCCTTCTTGAAGGCCGCAACCGCCGACTGCCCATACTCGTAGTTGGGAGCAACGCTCGCCCAACGTTTGGCCGGCAGCTTGGCGGCTTCCTCCGCCAGCATCGCTGCCTGCATGGAATTGGAAGGCCGCAGGCGGAAGGTGTAGCGGTTGCCTTTCGCCCAAGTGATCGCATCGGTCAACGGCTCGGCCGCAAGGAAGAAAATCTTCTTCTGCTGCGCATAGTCGGAGACCGCCAGGCCGATATGGGAGAAGAAGGTGCCCATCAGCATCGCGACATGGTCGCTTTCGACCAGCTGATTGGCCGCGGTGACCGCTTCCGCCGGCTTGCCTCCGTCGTCTTTCGAGATGACATCGAGCTTCTTGCCGTTGACGCCGCCCTTCGCATTGATCTCCTCAAGCGCCAATTGCCAGCCCTTGCGATAGGGCCCGGTAAACGCGGGCAGGCCGGAATAGGAATTGATTTCACCGATCTTGATGTCGTCGGCCCGGGCGGGACCGTTTGCCGCCGCGAGCCATGCAACCAAGGCCACGGCAATGCTGAACGCTGTTCTCATGACGCACTCTCCTCCGAGACCATGTTTCAACGCAGTCCGTCCTCACCTTTGATATCGTTTACCTTCAACCCGCCGATGCGCGGCAACGGCCGGCCGCCGGTGGTAATCGCCACGGCGACCACAATTTCATTGGCGCGCGGCGCGTCGCTGATCTGAATCTCCATGCCGTCGAAATGGCTGCGCACATAGGCCGCATCCTTGTGGCCGAGCGGAATGTCCAATACGGCGCCCGGCCCGCCGCGCTTCTTCGAGGAGGGGATCAGCGCTGCGCCCTTGCCTAATATCTTCCGGACCGGCGCGCCGAGCTTCGGATGCAGAATCGCCGCGGCATGCTCCATCTCGCCGTTTTCCCCGACGAGCGCCGCCTTGCCATAGCTCTCGGCCTTCGGTCCTTCGATTCCGAGCGCAGCCACCGCCTTCTCGGCAAGGAGTTTACCCAATTCTTCGCCAACATCCATCAGTTCGGCGAGGTCCTCGACATAACGGCCGGCAAATGGGTTTTCGATCACCGCCGCGACGGCGGCGCGACGAACGGGCGGCTCAACCGCTTGTCCCATTTCGGTCAGAGTCTCATCGACGACGGTTACGATCTTGCGGATTTGCGCCTTCATGCCTCTTCTCGCCAGCCTCAAACGTCAGCAAATTCAATGTTAGTTTCGGTGCAATAAACAGCTTTATCTCAAGCCATCTTCGCCCTTGATCTCACTCGCCGCGAGGCCGCCGACGCGCGCATGCACGCGCGGCCCGGTCGTCATCACGAGCGCGAGCACGATTTCATCGGCTCGCGGCGCGTCGGGAATGCCGACCTCCATCGCATCGAAATGACTGCGCACATAAGAGGCATTGATGTGCGTCACCGGGATATCGAGGCGAGTACCGGGACCGCCCACCTTCTTGGTTGATGGGACGATCGCCTTGGCGCCGCCAAGGATTTCGCGCATGGCGTAGCCGCCCGGCGCGTGCCACAGCGCCCCGTGCTCGAGTTCGCCGGCTGCGCCCACGATCGCACCCTTGCCGTAGCCTTCGATGATCGTCGGATCGCCGCCGAGCGCGGCGACGAGCTGGCTCGCCATCGCAAGGCCGAGCGGCTTGAGGTCGTCCATGAACTCGGCGATGTCCTCGACATAGTGCCCGGCGAACGGATTTTGGATGACGGCGAGGATCGCGCCGCGCTGCAGCGGCGTCACTGCGATCGGCCCGCCCTCGTGAAAAATCTCCTCGACGATGATAATCCGCTTGCGCAGAAAAATATCAAACATGGGCGATTTCCCGTTGCAACGGCGTTGCTGAAAAGGCCGGTGAAAGACGCGGCGCTGCAGCGTCATTAGTCACAAGGACGCGTGTCTCGCCCTGAAGGTGAATGGCTACGGCGTGGATCAAGCCGCGATCGTGCAGCCCGCGTGCACGCGCAAGCCCGCGCTCGATCGCTTCGCCGACCTCCTCCCGCATGAGCGCGCCGACCGCCCGCGTGACGAGGATGTCACCGAGATCATTGTCGGGCGCAATCGAGGCGGCGGGAACGCGCTCGACCGCCGGATGGCCGGGCAGATCGACCGCATTGGCGACGATGGTCGCGGCAGCGTCAGCTTGCGCGGCCGTCGCCGCGAGTATGGTGACCGCGTCGGCGATGCCGAGCGAAAAACTGCGGCCGCGCCAGCCGCTGGTGGCGAGGCCGCGCGAAGGATCTTGCGCGGCGATCTTTGCGTGCGCGAACAGGCTCGGCCGGTCAGGCCGATCGACCAGCCCCAGGGCGAACGACTTTCCACGCTCCAGATGCAGCGCGATGTCGCCGCCGTTGTTGACATAGGCGCGCGCGAGCGGCGCCGCGCGCCGCATCGCCTGCAGAATTTCGTCGGCGACCGCGCCGGCGACCGCAGCCATCGGCGTGATGAAACACTCCTCGGCGAAGGGTGCGACCGCCGTATGCATTCGCCGCGCGACGACGCCGGCAAGCTCCGTCCCGTCGCCGCGAGCTCGGGAGCGCAGCAGTGGCAACTCCGCCACCAGTTCGTCGAGCAACCCGGCGAACCGCTGCGTAGCGGCGGCATAAGCTGCAATAACCGCATCCTCCGCGCCGAACGCCTCGATGACGAGATCGATCGGGCCGTCCTGCAGATGCAAGCGACGGCCGTCGGACAGAAGTGCGATCTGCGGTTGCCTCATTGCGGCGGCTTCTTCCACGGAGGAAACATGAACGGCCAGGGGTTTTCGGGTTGAGGCGCCACTTCCCGACGGCCGTCTTCAACGAGCGCAGAGATAGGCCGCACCTCGCTCATATGGCCGCCCAGCGCTGCATAGTCGGAAAGCCGCAGCGTAAACTCGATCGGCGCGACCAGCGCCGGTGTCGGAACATAGCCGAACGCATTGCCGGGCATTCTGGTGACGTCCACCATGAAGGTGATGCCGCCGCCCGGCCAGACGTAAACCGGCGCGCCGCCGCTGGTGACGCAGGTCAGCGCGCCCTTGACCGAGCGCGTCAGCCTTACCGGATTCTCGGTGACGCCCGCCCGCAATGAGCCGCCCGCACCCGCCATGAACAGCACAGACGCATGCGCGGGCTCGCAATTCTCCTTGATGCGTTCGACCGACTCGCTGAGCGCCGCTGGCAAATCGCGCTCCACCGGCTTGAGTGTCTCGTCGAGTTCATAATAGCCGTAATGCTCGCCGGTGGTGCTTACCATTAGAAGGCGCAGGCCCGGCCATGCTTCGGTCTCGTCAAACGGACCGAGGATCGACAGCGGATCGGTAATGTTGGTGCCGCCCCAGCCGGTGCCGGGATCAGCCACCTTGAAGTACCGGCCGGGCGTCGACCGCCGCCCCTTGATCTTGATGCCGGTGTCTTTCACCCCGAGGAACTTGCCGGCCTGATGCTCGGACAAGACCCCGGTGATGTGATCGTCGACGACGACGACATCGTCGACCTTGCCGAACCACTGCATTGCAAACATGCCGATCGTCGCCGAGCCGCAGCCGACCCGCATGAGTTCTTCCTTGACGCCGTTGACGATCGGCGACTGTCCCGCATGCACGACCACGGTTGCGCCGCCATCGATCGTCAACTCGACCGGCTGAGCGTTGCATAGTTCGAGCAGCGTCTCGCAGGTGACGCGGCCTTCGCTCTTGGTCCCGCCGGTCAAATGCACAACGCCACCAACCGCAAGCATCTGCGAGCCGTATTCAGTGGTGGTGATATGTCCGACCGGTTCGCCCGCACGCCGCACGATCGCGCATTCAGGACCGAGATGGCGGTCGGTGTCGACCTTCACCTTGACGCCGCAATAGCTGAAAATCCCTTCGGTGACGACCGTCACCATATCGACGCCGTTGACCTCCGCCGACACGATGAAAGGCGCGGGCTTGTAGTCAGGATAAGTGGTGCCCGCCCCAACCGCAGTAACGAACGTGTCGGGACCGAGAAGAATCTTGCCGTCCCATTCCTTGGGACCGGCAAAGGGGACGACGCTGCCGCCCTGGCTCAGCGTACGATTTAGTAAGACGTGGGGATCGAGCCGGGTCAGCGTGCCGCCATAGTTCGCGTAGCGATCGCACGCGCCGGTCTGGCCGTCCCTGATGTAGCAGAGTACTGGGCAAGCATCGCAGCGAATCTTGTCGCCGGCCTTGGGTGGGTGGACGACCTCGTTCATGCGCACGAACCTCGCGACATGGTTATTGCTTGTATTGCAGCGCGCACGCGATCCGGCGTCGCCGGCACACGGCGGATGCGGGCGCCGGTCGCGTCAAAGATCGCATTGAGGATCGCCGGCGCGGTCGGGATCAGGGCCTGCTCGCCGACGCCCTTCGCGCCGAACGGGCCGATCGGCGAGGCGTCCTCGATCAGGATCGATTCGACGGGGGGCATGTCGCCCGCCGTGGGGATCAGATAATCGTGCAGGTTCTCCGTGCGCGTGGGGAAGAACTCCTCCATCAGCGCGAGCCCGAGCCCCTGCGCCGCGCCACCCTCGATCTGGCCTTCGACCAGCGTCGGGTTGATCGCACGCCCGACGTCATGGGCCGCCGTGATCTTCAGCGCCCGAACCGTCCCGAGCGTGAGATCGACCTCGACCTCAGCCATGTGCGCGCCGAACCCATAGACCGCGTAGGGATAACCCTGGCCGTCGGCATCGAGCGGGCTCACCGGCGGGTCGAAGATCGCTTCGGCCGAAAACGCGTAGCCGCGCGCGTCGGTCGATAGCGTCGCCAAATCGATGGAGCGTACCGTTTCGCCCTCGACGACTTTGATGGAGCCGGGGGCGAATTCGATATCCGCGGCAGGCCCGGCATTGGCAAGCCTGAGAATCTCGGCCCGCAAGCGCTCGCCGGCAAGCTGCGCCGCTTTGCCGGTGACGAAGGTTTGCCGCGAGGCGGAGGTCTTGCCGCAGTCCGGGGTAAGGTCGGTATCCGCCGAGAGGAGATCGAAAGCCGATAGGGGCGCGCCGACCGCATCCGCGATGATTTGGGTGATCACCGTGTTCGATCCCTGACCGATATCGACAGCGCCTTGATGCAGCGACAGGCGGCCGTCCGGCTTCACGCCGACCAGGATGGTCGAGGGATTGGGGAGCGAGGTGTTGCCGCATCCATACCACATGCCCGCGATCCCGACGCCGCGGCGGCGCGGGCCGGACGCGCTTTCATTGAATGCGGCGGCATCGGCCCGCGCCCGACGCCAATGCCGGCGCAGCAATTCCAGACAAGCGCGGATGCCGACGCCGGCGCCCAGCACCTGGCCAGTCACGGTCGGCTGGTCGGCAAGAAGCGCGTTGTCGATGCGGAACTCAAGCCGATCAATTCCGAGCTTGTCCGCAAGTTCGTCATAGAGCTGTTCGACGGCGATAGTCGCCTGCGGCACGCCGAAGCCACGGAATGCACCGGCCGGCACGTGATGAGTGTGCACGGCGCGCGTGAGCGCGCGGTAACTCGGCACGTAATAAGGACCCGAGGCGTGGACAGGGACGCGGTTTGCGACCGTCGGCCCCCACGATGCGTAGGCCCCGGTATTGAAGTCGGCGGAGACGTCGAGCGCGATGATCTTGCCGTCGCGGCTGGCTCCCGCGCGCGCGGTAATGCGCGCCGGATGGCGCTTCGTCGTCGCCATCATCGATTCTGGCCGGCTGTAAATCATGCGCACCGGGCGGCGCAAATGCCAGGCGGCAACGGCGATGAAGGGTTGGATCGACAGATCGAGCTTGGCGCCGAAACCGCCGCCGACAGCCGTCGGCACGATCCGGACCGCCTCAGGCGCAATTCCAAGGATCGCAGCCACATCGTCGCGATCCATGTAGGGCGCCTGCGTGCAGGCGGTGATCTCGATGCGGTCGCCGGCGCGGACGGCGTAGCCCGCTTCCGGCTCGATATAGGCGTGCTCGACGAAGCCGGTGTCAAAGCAGCCCTCGGCGACCGCGTCTGCACTCATCAAGGCCGTCTCGACATCGCCGCGAACGACCCGGCCGCGTGCAAGGACATTGCCAGGGCGATCGGCATGCAAGACGCAGGCGCAGGTGGCGAGCGCCGCGTCGATCGAGGTCAACGCTGGCCGCTCGTCCCAACTGACGGGAAATGAGGCGAGGTCTAGCGCCGCCATCGCATCGGCTTCTCCGACTACTAAAGCGACCGCTTCGCCCTTGAAACGCACCTCCTCCACGGCAAACACCGGCTGGTCGACAGCGACCGGAATGACGCCGAACGCATTCCTGCCAGGCACGTCGGCAGCTGTGAAAACACGGACAACTCCAGGGTGGGCCGCGACCCAAGTCTCGATATCGCCGAACTGAAATTGGGCGCAGTGGCAAGGCGAACGGACCACCCGCGCAACGAGCGCGTCCGCCGGATGGCCGTCCGCGCCGAACAGGTCGGCGCCGTCGATCTTGCGCATGCCGTCGAGGCGGGGAACGCGAGCGCCGACCGCCTTGCCGGCGACGGGCGCTGAAACGTGCCCCGGCGGGCTCGCCGCGTCCAGGATGGCGGCGATGATCTTGCGATAGCCGGTGCAACGGCACAGCACGCCACCGATCGCGTCCATTACGTCGCCTTCGCTCGGACGTGGATTCGCGTCGAGCAGCGCCGCCGCGGCGACCAGCATCGCCGGCGTGCAGATGCCGCATTGCGCGGCCCCCTGCGCGAGAAACGAGTTCTTCAATTGCCGGCCGCTGGCGGTCGCGGTTTCAAGGCCCTCGACCGTCACCACCGATTGGCCCGCTACTTGGCCGAGCGCGACGAGGCAAGCGCAAACCGGACGGCCGTCAAGGAGTACGGTACAGGCGCCGCAGTCGCCGGCGTTGCAGCCGACCTTGACGCCTTGCAGACCGAGTTCGTCGCGCAGGACGTCCGACAGCCGCCGGAACGGCGGGCCGGCGGCGCATACAGGCCTGCCGTTGAGTTCGAAGCGCGTGCCCGCCTGCGCATCAAGCATCGACGATTTCTCCCGCCGCGAGGTCGATCGCGCGGCTGACGAGTTCTTGCGCCGCCTCAATACGATAGGCGGCGCTGCCGCGAACATCGTCGATCGGCGTTAGCGATGCAAGATCGTCGGCGGCAACGAGCGAAGATGGGCGGGTCGCCGCTGAAGCGCCGACCAGCCGATCCTCAAGCACAGTCAATCGGCGCGCGACGGCCGAAGCGGAGCCCACCGCAACGCGGGCGGCGCGCACCGAGCCGTCGGGACTGCGTGCAATGGTGGCCGCCACCATGACGATCGAGATGACGAGATAGCGGCGCGCGCCGAGCTTGAGGAACGCCGAGCGGGCGTCGTTCCACGCGCTGGGGACCAGCACCGCGGAGAGAATTTCGCCAGGGCGCAATACCGTCCGGCGGTTTCCCAATATAAAGTCGGCGAGATCGAGCTGGCGCGTCCCGTCGGCGCTCATCAATTCAACCGCGGCGTCGAGCGCCAGCAGCGGCGGCACGCCATCGGCCGCGGGCGACGCATTGCACAAATTGCCGGCGAGCGTGCCGCGGTTCTGAATCTGAATCGAGCCGACCTCGCGGGCCGCGGCCTTCAATCCGCTAAAGACGGGCGGGAGGTCCGCCGCGATGAGCTCCGACCAGGTCACCCCGCCCGCGATCCGAATATGGTCTCCGGCGATGCGAATGCCCTTCAGATCGGCAACATGGGACAAATCGATAACCGTTGCCGGCGGCGGGCCGTCGACCTGCGCCGGAAACACATCGGTGCCGCCGGCGACAAGCGTTCCGCCCTGCGCCGCCAAAAGCGCGACAGCCTCCTGCAAGGTCCTCGGCTGGAGGAACATCACAGTTCACTCTCAGCGTAGCGCATAATGCCGGCTCCGACCATTCCTCGCGTCGCCCGGCGCGGCGCCTTTTCATTGGTATGCTAACAAATTTCACGGGTGCGAATCAAGAGGCGCAGTCTTCGGCGCTGATGCCTGGGAATCCCGCTCGCCGTATCGCCTAATACGGCGGCGGCGCGACCGGTCCGCTCAGTGGAAAACTGGCGCCAATCCTGATTATCTAGGCGAGACCGGGACCCGGCGCCGGGCACCGACATCACTTCTTGGCGAGCGAACCGATCCATGTGGGGCAGAAAAGAAAGGGTCGCGGCGGTTTCCGCCCTCGCGAGCGGCTCGCTCGCCGGCGCGAAATTCGTGGTCGGCATAGCGATCGGGAGCCTGGCGCTGATCTCGGACGCGCTGCACAGCCTGATCGACCTCGGCGCGACGCTCGTCACCTGGTATGCGGTGCGCATCTCCGACCGTCCCCCCGACGCCGAGCACCATTATGGCCACGGCAAGGTGGAAAGCCTCGCCGCGCTGGTGGCGACCGCCTTGTTGTTCCTGCTCGCCGGCGGGGTCACGGTGGAGGCGGTGCAACGGCTCCTGATGGGCGGCGAACCGCCAACCTTCTCGCTCGTTCCGTTCGTCGTGCTCGGGATCGAAATGGCGGTGAATGGCTGGCGGGCGCATGCACTGCGCAAGACCGCACGCGAGACCAAAAGCCAGGCGCTCGAAGCCGATTCGCTGCATTTCGCCTCGGACCTTCTTGGGTCGATTGCGGTAATTATCGGACTCGCACTGTCCGGCGCCGGCTATTCCTGGGGCGACTCGGCGGCGGCGCTCGCCGTTGCCGCCATCGTGTCCTGGCTTGGCATACGGCTCGGCCGCCGCACCATTGAAGCGCTGATCGATACGGCCCCGCAGGGCGTCCCCGACACGGTGAGAAGCGTCATGTTGGCGACTCCCGGCGTAGTGCGGATCGACCGGTTGCGCGCCCGCACGGTCGGGCATCGGCACTTCGTCGAGGCGGCGATCGCGGTGCCGCGCACGATGCCGCTCGATCGCCTCGGCCTCCTCAAGCAGAAGTTGCAGAACGCGGTCGTAAGCGCGATTGGCGACGCCGATGTGACCATCAGCACCGTCCCGGTCGCTCTCGATAACGAGACGGTGCAAGACCGCATCATGGTGATCGCCCGCAATCGCGGCATTGCCGTGCACCACCTGACGGTGCATGCGATCGACCAAAGGCTCGCGGTCGCCGTCGACGTGGAGGTCGACGGCGCGCTTCCGTTCGGGCGAGCGCACGAAATCGCCACGGGACTCGAGGAGGCGGTGGCCGCCGAGCTTGGCCCCGAGGTCGAGGTCGAGACGCATATCGAGCCGCTGCAGGCGCGCCGCCTGCGCGGCCGCAATGCGCCCGCGGCGCGGGTCGCCGAACTGCGCGCGGCGCTCGCCGAGCTTGCGGTGGATCATCCGATTCTCCGCAAGGTCCATGACGTGCGGGTGCGGGAGACGCCGGAGGGAGAGCTTGTCGTCTTCCACTGCACGGTCGACCCCTTGCGGACGGTCATGGACGTGCATCAGGAGGTCGACGCGCTCGAAAGCGATCTGAGGCGACGCTTCCCGGGCGTCCGCCGTGTGATCGGCCACGCCGAGCCGCGCGACCACGCCCGCGTGACGGCCCCGCAGGCGATGTAGCGAAGCGACAGACGGTGCTAACCTTGGCCGCGCAGCCCCGTGCGGCAGAGGGATCCCAATCGTAACTGGACCGAAGGATGATCGAGAACAAAACGAACGATGTCGACGCGCTCAGCTTCGAGAAGGCGATCGAGGAACTTGAAACGATCGTGAAGCGCTTGGAGGAAGGCAAAGTGCCGCTCGAGGAATCGGTCGCGATCTATGAGCGCGGCGAAGCGCTCAAGCAGCGCTGCGAAGACTTGCTGCGCCAGGCGGAAGCCCGCGTCGAAAAGATCACTCTCGATGCAAGCGGCAAACCGAAAGGGACCGAACCGCTCGACATCGGCTAGAACATGATGATTTGGGCTTGGTTCGTTCCGCCTCACCCGCAGTGGTCATCCCCCGCGGAGGCGGCGCGGAGGCGGGGCATCCAGCAATCAAGAAGAGCGTTTGTCTTTGACTGGATCGCCCGCTTTGTGTTCAGCCCGGACACATGACTGACAGGTGTTCGGGGACATCGCTGACACATCATCATTGCATGGAATCGGCCGCGATGGAGACGATCCATGCCATGGCAAGAGGCGTCCGCGCCGATGGCACAATCAAAAACCGGGAAAACCGGTTATGCACCGGCGTGCCGCAACGAGTGGGTCCGAGATGCGTGCGGCAAGCCCAAAGTCAAGTGCGGTGAATGCCCAAATCAGGCATTTATCCCTATAAGTGATGATGTTGTTTGCTCGCATCTCGCAGGCAAAGCGTCCGGCAATTCGGCAGATTTCACGATCGGCATCTATCCGATGCTGTCGGATGAAACATGTTGGTTCCTGGCTGCCGATTTCGACAAGAAAAGCTGGATGGCTGATGTCGCCGCGTTTCGCGACGCCGCCCGGGCATCGCCCCGCATCATCTCCTGCATAATGCTCATGCAGTTCTGTGGCATGTTCTGCATTATCGCCCGGCACTGCTCCGGCATCCTCTCCATCATCTGGCCCATCGGCATGCCGGCAGGCGGCTGACCGGCGTTCGGCGGCGATGGCTGGTCGGAAGGCTGACCGGCGGCTGGGGGAGAGGCCTGCGCGGGCGGCTGACCTGGCGCGGGTTGAGATGGCTGCGCCGGCTGCGCCTGCGTGGGAGCCCCGCCGGAGTGATGCTGTTCGTGTTCTTGCGGGCTCTGAGCGAATGCGGGGCTCGACACGGCGATGAGAGCGGCGGCTAAGAACTGAGTTTTGTTTCCACGACTATCTCCATCGGGCGTTGGGCTGTAGTGCGGTACTTCGCAGGGTCAGAACCCATCAACTTGTGTGCAACGTTCCGTACCCTCGCGGCCGAGCGGCGCCGGTCGGGCTCATGCGCGCGAAGCGCGCATTTGCTATGCGAAGGCTCGGGGAGGCTCGGGAAGCGCTTCGGGCTCGACGCCCGATGTCGCAGGACTGACGGGCTCAGACACCCGCAGCCCCGACCGGTGAGGCGCGGCAAATGAGGGCGGCTCGACTATCGCGGCCGTTCCGCAACATGCTGCACCCCCGCAGCACTTGCCGTCGCAGGTCGCGTTGGGAAGTGTTCCGTTTTCGGCACGCTCGACTAATAAAATGCTGATGGGATTATCCGATTGGACATCGACAGACGGTCGGGCCTCCGCCTCGGAAGTTGCTCCAATTGACGTGGGAAATGTTGCGGTCGCCGTGACCGCTGAGTTGTGTGCGTGACGACCAGGATGAGCTTGCGCAGGCGTTGCCGCGAACAGCAGCGCTATCCAGCAGATTGCTGCCCAGATCATGGCAAGCAGCAGCCGTCTATCGCCACTAAGGTTCATCAAGAGAACCATTCCCGGCGCGTCTCTTAGCACGGACAGGCGGAGACCGCGATCAAATCGCTGTGCAGCATCGCAAGCTACGTTGATTAACGATTGGCGCGCCTCACCACGCTCATCAGCTCCTCTACTTTCCGGCGCTGCTCCGCCTTATTGCCGGAGGCGATCGCGTGCTCGACACAGTGACTCACGTGATCGTGGAGGATCTGCTCTTCCAGTCGCCGCAACGCGGCGCGAACCGCGGAGATTTGCGTAACGATGTCGATGCAATAGCGATCTTCCTCGATCATGCGCGCGATCCCGCGCACTTGTCCCTCGATCCGGTTCAATCGCCTGGCGCAAGCCGTCTTGACGTTATCTCTCATGCGCCGTATATACCACTACGGGGTATAGGTTTCAATGCCAATTCACGGGAGGTTCGTTCATGGCCGACCAACAACCTCCTTCAGGCAAGCAGAATTCGCGCCTACCCCAAACCGCCTCCACCGACGCCCGCCATGACGAGATGGTGGCGCCAACGGCGGGTGCCCAACACGGCGCATCGCCCGACCGGCGTGATCACACCCCCGGCAGCCATGATCATCGGGGGAGCCATCATGGGCACGCACCTGCGGGCGGCGCCGGCGACGGTGTACGCGATCCGGTGTGCGGCATGACCGTCGATCCGCATGCGACGCCGCATCGGGGGCAGCATGCGGGGCGTACCTACTACTTTTGTTCGAAGGGTTGCGCGGCGAAGTTCGCGGGCGATCCGGAAAAATATCTGACCAAGGACGAAGCAAAGCCGCCGCAACCGGTTCCCGAGGGAACGATCTACACCTGCCCGATGCATCCGCAGATCCGGCAGATCGGGCCGGGATCGTGCCCGATCTGCGGCATGGCGCTAGAGCCCGAGTTGGTTTCTGCCGAAGCGGCGCCGAATGCGGAGCTCGTCGACATGACGCGCCGGTTCTGGGTCGGGCTCGTGCTGGCGCTCCCCGTCTTCGCCCTCGAAATGGGCGGGCACCTGACCAATCTCCACATGCTGCTCAGTCAGACCGCATCGAACTGGCTGCAGTTCGCGTTTGCGGCGCCGGTCGTGCTGTGGGCCGGTTGGCCGTTCTTTGTCCGCGGCTGGCAATCGCTCCTCACCCGCAATCTGAACATGTTCACCCTGATCGCTATGGGCATCGGCGTTGCCTTTCTGTACAGCGTCGTCGCCGTCCTTGTGCCGGAGACTTTCCCGCCCGCGTTCCGCGCTAGGGAGGGCGCGGTCGCCGTGTACTTCGAAGCCGCGGCGGTGATCACCGTTCTGGTTCTGCTCGGCCAGGTGCTCGAGCTGCGCGCGCGCGAACAGACCTCTGGCGCCATCCGCGCGCTGCTCGACCTCGCGCCGAAGACGGCGCGCCGCGTGGCGGCGGACGGAACCGATGAGGAAGTCGCGCTCGACTCTGTCGTGGTCGGCGACCGTTTGCGAGTGCGTCCCGGCGAAAAAGTGCCGGTGGACGGCGAGGTGATCGAGGGACGCTCCGCGCTCGATGAGTCGATGGTGACGGGCGAGTCGATGCCCGTCACCAAGGAGACCGGCTCCAAGGTGATCGGCGGCACGCTCAATGCGACGGGCTCCTTTATCATGCGCGCCGAGAAGGTCGGCCGCGATACGATGCTGTCGCAGATCGTGCAGATGGTTGCCACCGCGCAGCGCTCGCGCGCACCAATTCAGCGGCTGGCCGACCAGGTAGCCGGCTGGTTCGTCCCGGCCGTCATCATCATCGCAATTGTCGCATTTGTCGCCTGGTCCATTTTTGGACCCGAGCCGCGCTATGCCTTCGGTCTCGTCGCCGCGGTCACCGTTCTGATCATCGCCTGCCCGTGTGCGCTCGGGCTGGCCACGCCCATGTCGATCATGGTCGGCGTCGGGCGCGGCGCTCAGGCGGGGGTGCTGATCAAGAATGCGGAAGCCCTTGAACGCATGGAGCGCATCGACACGCTGGTGGTCGATAAGACCGGGACATTGACGGAAGGAAAGCCCAAGGTCACGGCCGTCGTCCCCGCCGCTGGGTTCGACGAAGCGGGGGCGGTGCGGCTTGCCGCCAGCGTAGAACGGGCGAGCGAGCACCCGCTCGCGCTGGCGGTCGTGGCGGCGGCGCGCGAGCGCAATCTGCCTCTCGCTGATGTGTCCGAGTTCGATTCGCCCACCGGCAAGGGCGTGGTCGGCGTCGTCGAAGGCAAGCGACTGGCGCTCGGCAACGCGCGCTTTCTCCGCGAACTCGGGATCGTCACGCAGCCTCTTGAGGCCGAGTCCGAGCGGCTGCGACGCGAGGGCGCAACCGCGATCTTTCTCGCCGTGAATGGAAAACCCGCCGCGGTGCTCGCGATCGCCGATCCGGTGAAGACCACGACGCCTGACGCGCTCGCGGCGCTGGCGAAGGAACGCGTGCACGTGGTGATGCTCACCGGCGACAATAGGACGACCGCGCAGGCGGTCGCGCAGCGTCTCGGCATCGCCGAGGTCGAAGCCGAAGTTCTGCCCGACCAGAAGAGCGCGGTCGTCGAGAAGTTGCGTCGGGAAGGTCGCGTCGTCGCCATGGCTGGCGACGGCGTCAACGACGCGCCTGCCCTTGCCGCGGCTGAAGTCGGCATCGCCATGGGAACCGGCACCGACGTCGCCATCGAGAGCGCCGGGGTGACGCTGTTGAAAGGCGACCTGACCGGTATCGTGCGGGCGCGGCGCCTGTCCGAGGCGACCATGCGCAACATCCGTCAGAACCTGTTCTTCGCCTTTATCTACAACGCGGCAGGCGTGCCAATCGCGGCGGGCGCACTCTACCCGGCGTTCGGGATTCTTCTGTCGCCGATCATCGCAGCGGCAGCGATGGCGCTGTCTTCCGTCAGTGTGGTCGGCAATGCACTGCGCCTTCGCCACGTGCGGCTGTAAGCGCCTATCGCATGCTTACACACCGTGCGGGCTGCGCCGCCATCGCAGCCGACCTTCAGAACATTCCGTTCGATGGTCGGGAGTGTGTGAACCTTGATCGTCACATTTGATGCGGATGATACCGTATGCCGTTTGCAATCTGGAGCTCTCGCACATACCGCACGATCGCTGCAAGTTGCTGAGCCGTGACCTGAGGCTGCGGCGGCATGTCACCGTATGGCCAGTGCTGCTGAGGCACGCCCTGCATCACCGCGAAAAGAAAGGCGTCGTCGGAATGGTGGCCAGGATTGTAAATTTGCCAGAAACGAGGTCGGGAACCAGGATGGTCTGTTTGAGCTCGCGGCCTAGCAAGATGCAACGCTGGAAGCGCTATACCGGCTCGCCTTGACCGGCAACTGCTATTGGATTCCCGACAACTACGCCAAGACGGCGCCATTTCTATCGCAAGTCCTCGCACGAGACAGAACCAAGACGCATCCTGAGCGCGACCTTTCCGTCCGCCAGCGGTTGGGCGAGGAACGTCGATTATCCGTTGCGGCACGCCAATATCACGCTGCCAGGCTCATCGACCGGGCAACAAGGATGCTGAATAGGTCCCTCTGGTTCAACGCTCATAGGGGTGGGGGGTATTAAGCTAGACGATTAGACTTGACGACAGTCCAATGGATAATAATAAAGATATTCAGCATCCCACCCCAGGTGGGGTGGGATTGGTGCGGCGGCTAACATAGGGCAAGCGCACATGATTAAACTCAAAATTGAAGGAATGACCTGCAATCACTGCGTCAAGTCCGTCACCGAGGCTTTGGCGGAAGGTCCCGGCGTCGAGAACGTCGTCGAAGTCAGCCTGGCGCAAAAGGAAGCTGTGGTGAGTGGCCTGCGCAGGCGGCAGCCCTGGTCAACGCCGTTGCCGATCTGGGTTACGAAGTTCGGGTGGCCTGATGGACACGAGCGCAACACATGGCATGCACCTCAATCCCGAGGTGCGCGAGATCGCTCTCAAGCGTCTGAAGTCCGTCAAGGGGCACCTTGATGGCATCGTGCGGATGCTGGAGCGCGAGTCCACCTATTGCGTCGATGTTCTCAAGCAGATCAAGGCGGTAGAGGGCGCGCTCGACCGCATCGGCGACATGGTGCTGCAAAGCCACCTCAAGCATCATGTCGTCACCGCGCATGCCAGAGGCGACACCGACAGGATCGTCGCCGAACTGATGGACGTGTTGAAGTATCGTTGATCGAGGGGGCTCAAAAATCGAGAAAGCGGGACCAATGAGTGAGGATTCGAGTCTCCGAATTCAAGGCATGACCTGCGCGAGCTGTGTTGGGCGCGTCGAACGGGCGTTGAAGAAGGTCCCCGGCGTCGTCGACGCCAGCGTCAATCTGGCAACCGAAGACGCGCATGTCGTTGCCGATCCGGCGCTGGTCAACGCGAATACGCTGATCGGAGCCGTCAAGGGCGCCGGCTACGAGCCGGAAGTCGCACAAACCACCTTCGCGATCGGCGGCATGAGTTGCGCGTCCTGCGTCGCGCGCGTTGAGAGCGCCGTGCGGCGGCTGCCGGGCGTGGTCGAGGCCAACGTCAACCTGGCCACCGAAAAGGCCAATATCAGCTATTTCCCAAAGATGCTGACGCTGGCCAAGATCGCCGACGCGATCGCGGCCGCCGGCTATACGGCGAGCCCGGAGGACGCGCAGGCATCGGCAAAGAGCGAAGATGGCAAGGACGGTGAGCTGCTGGCGCTTCGCCGCAATTTCGTTTTTGCGACGGCATTCACGGTTCCGCTCGTCATTGTCGCGATGGGCAAAGACATTCCCGGCCTGCGCGAAGTGATGCTCAGACTACTGCCGGAACATGCATGGATGTGGATCGAGTTCTTGCTGGCAACGCCGGTACAGTTATATGCCGGTTGGCGCTTCTACCGCAGCGGCTGGGCCGAATTGCGTCATTTAAATCCGGGCATGAACAGCCTGGTGATGCTGGGCAGCTCCGCAGCGTATTTCTATTCGCTGCTGGCGTTGACAGTGCCGGTGATTTTCCCGGCCGGCACGGCGACGACCTATTTCGAGGCGGCGGGCGTGATCATCACGCTGATCCTGCTCGGGCGCTATCTCGAGGCGGTCGCCAAGGGGCGCACCTCGCAGGCAATCAAGCGGCTGCTGCAGCTGCAGGTCAAGACCGCCCGCGTCGTGCGCGACGGCGTCGAAATGGAAATTCCCATTGAGGAAGTCGTTGCCGGCGACACGGTGCATGTGCGCCCCGGCGAGCGTATTCCGGTCGACGGCATCGTCACCGAGGGCATGAGCTACGTCGATGAATCGATGCTGACCGGCGAGCCGGTGCCGGTCGAAAAGCGCGCGGGCAACGAGGTTGTCGGCAGCACCATCAACAAGACCGGCGCTTTTACCTTCCGCGCCACTCGCGTCGGCGCCGACACCGTGCTGAGCCAAATCATCAAGCTCATCGAGGAGGCGCAAACATCGAAGCCGCCGATCCAGAAAATGGCCGACAGGATCGCCGGCGTTTTCGTCCCCCTGGTGATGGCGGCGGCGGCGCTGACTTTTGCGATTTGGCTCGTATTTGGTCCGGCGCCGGCCTTGAGTTTCGCCTTTGTCACCGCCGTCTCCGTGCTGTTGATCGCGTGCCCCTGCGCCATGGGGCTGGCGACGCCGACCGCCATCATGGTGGCGACCGGCAAGGGCGCCGAGATGGGTGTGCTGTTCCGCAAGGGCACCGCGCTGGAACTCCTGGGCCATGTCGACATGGTGGTCATGGACAAGACTGGCACACTGACCAAGGGCCGGCCGGAACTGACCGACTTGCAACTCGCCGACGGTTCGCTGAGCGAACAGGAGGTGCTGTGCGCAGTGGCGGCAGTCGAAGCCAGGAGCGAGCATCCAGTGGGCGAGGCCATCATGCGCGCCGCCAAGTCCGATCGCCGCATGACTCTGTCGGAGGCCAAGGACTTCGCTGCGGAACCCGGCTTCGGCGTACATGCGAACGTCGACGGCCACGTGGTCCAGGTCGGCGCCGATCGTTACATGCGCAAGCTCGGCATCGATGTTGGGCCCGTAGCCGCTGCGGCCGAGCAGTTCGCCCGCGACGGCAAGACGCCGCTCTATGCCGCCATCGACGGCAGGCTTGCCGCCGCGATGAGCGTGTCGGATCCGCTCAAGGACGGCAGCGCGGATGCTGTTGCGGCCCTGCATGACCTAGGGCTCAAGGTCGCCATGGTGACCGGCGACAACCGCCACACGGCGCACGCCATCGCGACCCAAGTCGGCATCGACGAGGTGCTGGCCGAGGTGCTGCCGGATCAGAAGGCGGCCAACGTCAAGCGTCTGCAGCAGGACGGACGGCGCGTGGCCTTTGTCGGCGACGGTATCAACGACGCGCCGGCTTTGGCACAGGCCGATGTCGGCATCGCCATCGGCACCGGCACAGATATCGCCATCGAGGCAGGCGACGTGATTTTGATGTCCGGCGACCTGCGCGGCATCATCAACGCGGTCGCGTTGTCACGAAGGACACTGCGCACCATCATCTACAACTTCGTGTGGGCTTATGCCTACAACATCGCTCTGATTCCGGTTGCGGCGGGCGCGCTCTATCCGTTGCTGCACCTGCTGCTCAATCCAATGCTGGCCGCCGGCGCCATGAGCGTCTCGAGCCTGTTCGTGCTGACCAACTCGCTGCGGCTACGTGCGTTCCGTCCGTCGATCACGGTTGCGTCCAGGGAGCAGGAGAACGATTCGGGGAATCGGCAGGCGCTGCCAGTGCCTGCTGAATAGTCGGGGGGTCTGGCGCGCGCGGCCAGAAGCTACGCGCGCGGTGAGGTCGATCGCGACGAGTATCTACAGAAGAAGCACGACCTGACCGGCTGACACTTCGGATGCTCGCTTAAAAAGCGGCGGGTGTGCGAAGCGGACATCATCACCGACGAGGTGACGCCTTGGTGCAGCTTTTCAACGTGGCGGTCAGGCCATCTTTTCACCGTTCAAGCAGGAGCTGAGCAATGATGGGTTATGGTCCGCATTGGGGAATGATGAGCTACGGGTCCCAAGTGGGGAATGATGAGCGGATTGGGAGGCCCAATATGGGCAGCGCCATTTAGCATGATAACGTGGCCGTTGCTGCTCGTGGCCGCGACGGCAGGTGCGGTTTGGCTCTTGCGTTCGTCTCCAAAGGATAGCCAGCCACGCCCAACGCGTCGCTCATCTGGTCAGACCTCCTGAACGAGCGCCATAGCGCTGTGCAATCGCTGCGGACAGCCCGATGTCGCGGGAAGGAAGCAAAGTGAGCTACTACTTCAGCAAAACGTTGTCGGCGAGCTTTGATGAAGCCGTTCGGCGTACGACGGATGCCCTTAAGAAGGAAGGGTTTGGGATCATCACCGAGATCGACGTCAAACAAACGCTGAAGGCAAAAATCGGCGTCGACTTTCGCAACTATCGCATCTTAGGCGCGTGCAACCCAGCGCTTGCGCATGAGGCGCTGCAATTGGAGGACAAGGTTGGGACCATGCTGCCTTGCAACGTCGTTGTGCAAGAGGTTGCGGGCGGCAATACCGAAGTCGCCGCGATTGATCCCGTCGCCTCCATGCAGGCCATTGATAATGCGCAATTGCGCCAGGCGGCGGAAAACGTTCGAGCGAAATTGAAACATGTCATCGAGAGTCTCTGAATTGGCTCGCGGGCATGGGCCGCCGAGCGCGCAGTTTGTTTCAGCATTCTGACTGGGCTGAACGGTCCGACACGTAATCGGCGGCCATACTTTAGTCCGTGGTTACTCGTGTCCTTCCTTAGCCTATCGCGACCGCGACGGCGATCGACCGTGTCCCTCCTGAAAATCATATCCGCGAATAACAATGATGCAGCTCTGACAGGATTGGCAAAGCCGCAATGGCCCCATAGCGCTGGATCGCGCGACCGAACGGGGCATCCTTGTCCAACGATAGGTGCGTCCGCGTCTCATTGTAATAATGGGTATATACGGTCAAGATCCGCTGCAGATGCCGTGCACCGAAGATGAGAACGTGATCCAAGCAGTCGCGCCGCAATGTTCCGATCAGACGTTCCGCATACGGTTCTGCCAGAGCGACCGAGGTGAGATTGGTCGGTCTCGGATCTCGGCTTCAAGCCGCCGTCGCGACTTGAACAGACCGACGATAAACACTGCGAGCAAGCGGAGGATCGCGAGCATCGAATGCGATGATGCTGATTCTCCCTCACTACGCGAATCCGACCGGATGGAATTTTCAGGATATTTTCAGGAGCCACAGCGTTTCTTAAGTCCACGAATCAGTGCATCATTGAGCCCTTAAATGCGGCTGATGTTGCTTCGCACAAAGTAGGATTGCGCTGCACAGCCAATCTGATCAGCATATTAGATATGGCGACTTATCGGCGTAGTGAGGAAGACGAGCGCAGGATTGTGCGGTGTGCTGCCTGCGACGGGACGGTGTTGGCAGAGATGACCGGTTTCGGCCGCATCGATGCGAATACCGTGTGTGCCTCCTGCGGGATGAAGTTGATCGACTCGCCCTTTAGCGGTGGTGACTATTTCGACGTGATTATGAGAGTCGGCCGCCCTGTCTGGCGTGGGGCGCGGCTTCGTCGCGCGGGATAGCGGTTTGCCTGTGCCGCAAATTATCCTCCGCTGTGGCAACGCAGCGCTTGCAGCCGGGTCGGAGGATTCTCACGTTCCTCGGTACGTCCCTGTCGAGGCGTCGGAGCATCATCGCTGTGGTGTCAAACGGCACCCCGGCATTGATCACCTGGGGCATCGATCCCTCGCGCTTTGAGCAGAGCCTGCAATTGCGCCGGATAGGCGCCTTCGTTGCCGACGTACCAACCATGCGTGTTGCTGGCGCCGATCGCTACGATTCGCAGCGGCGCCCCATGGGCAATGATGCTTGTGCACAGAATTGCCGCAACGGCCGACAGGACCGCTCTGCTCAAGCAGCCAACAACCGCTGCCTTGAGCGCGCGCCTGTATGGCAATTCTTCCCCCGCTATCTCGCCTGTGCGACGGCCAATATGGCGCGCTCGATTTCCCCTTGAATCCTCGAATTCTTGTCCATGGTTATGTGGGAAATGCCGATGTCGCCGCCGAGGTTAACGTTCGAGAGCTTGCCGTGATAACCGGGATCGGCGGTCACCGGCGCGCCCCAGCCGGGAGAATGATAGTAATTGATGGCCCGCATCACGTTACGTGGAACCGGGTCCTGCATAAGCGGCGCAAGCGTTACCAGAAGGTCGACCGGAATCTTTTCCTTCTCGAGCAGCCGGGCCATGTCGATCACATTGTTGGCCCCTTGAGAGTGACCAACCAGAACGAGATGATCGTTGACGCTGGCGGCATGCGCCTTCACGATTTCCGAAACCGTTGACTCCCAGGTCAAATGTCCGATCGCTTCTGCCTTGATGCCCTTCCTGTTCAGGTCGTCGGCGATGCTGTCGAGGCCAGTCGAGAAGACGCCAAACCAACCGCGTAGAAGATAAACCCGGGTCTCCGCCCGAACAGCGCTGCTCCACAAGAGCCCAAGTGCGACACAGAGGGCGCCGAGCGCCGCGTGCTTTGCACCGCGTTGATTCCGCACACGCATCGTTCACCACAATTTTTTAAAGGTTCAATATAAATTATAGCACGCAAACCTCTTCACAGCTGTGGCCACGCAGCCACATTGATCACAAATTGTTCGAGAGAGCGTGGGTTGCTGCCTACCGTGTCAATGCCCTCAAAAAATGTGCCAATCAGCGGCACTCGGCCCGCCCTCCGAAAACGTGCGCCTCATGCCGAACGCATCGGCTTTGAAACCGCAGCGATGGCGAGCCGAGGCGTGCGGCTTGATGCCGCCGATCGGCCAGCCCTTCGGAATGACCCAACGCTTGGTCTCGCGCGAGGTCACGAGCATTCACTTCAAGTGTGCCGTCGTCGCGCCGTCGGTAGGGTGCGGCCGCGTAGTGCAGTCGGCACTTCAGCAGTTCAGGTTCTCCATTTGACCAGATCGACGAGTGATGACGGCCATGCTCGTTTCAGATCTGCTTCGGAACGATGTCTTACGAGTTCAACCTGCGGGAGCTCATAGAGTCGGTTGTCGTTTAGTTCGACGAACCTATCGTTTAGGACGACAGACCCCCCTTTGTCGGTGTCTTCAAGCTGTCCATCATCGTCTTGGTCATCGCCTCGCTCAGTTCCTTGGCCTGCTCGGTCATCGCCTGCATTTGCGCTTGAATGAATTCCACTTGCAGACTTGCCACAGCCTGAAAGTCCCTCACCTGCGCCAGCTTCCCTGCGAACTCAAATGCGCTGGCGAGATTGCGCTCGGCATTATTGAGGACTTTGTTGCTCAGCTCCGAGCCGCCCTTGACATCGCCGGGAACGACGCCCTGCAGGAACTCGAGGTAGCGTGTTACTGCCGTTCTCACCTGCCCGACGCTCTGCTCGATCATTTTGTGCATGTCGGTAGGGAATTCTGGTGTCGTGCCGCCGTTCATAACGCTCTCCACTTTATTGACGAACCGAAGGAGAATCGAAGTATACAGATTGTCGGCGCCAAGAGTTGTCTTAGATCAAAAGAGCTCGGCTTTCCCATCTTACAGCCAGCTAGCGCCAGACCTTGTCGATTTCAATTTCATCCAGCGGATTTTCATTATCGTTTCAAGGAAACGGATAAACTGGGCCCTCCAGCGGGCGTCGTCAGGTGTTAGCAGCTTCGCTTTTTGGGGACGCCACTTTCCACATTTTTGTATGAGATACACAGCGCGCTCTTTACTCGATCGGAGATTCCCTAATCACGCGTCCTGCGGCAGGTAGACCATGCTGAGCTGCCCTTCGCGCCAGTGTGTAGGATGAATATCGAGTAAGCGCTTGCTGCGTGCGTCGATCCAACCGGCGTCGGTGAGGCGACAAGCGCTAATGAGCACGTGCGGCTCCCCCTCGATAACACAAACTTCAATGTCGCTATCGCGTGGTGCTGTCGATATGGGCTGCCACTTCATGTGAACAAATCACGTTCAATCTGCGAAGCTTCGCATTGATCCGCGTCAAGAACTCTAGGTAATTCGGTACTGGGGTCAAAATGCTCGCGAACATCGCGGTAGTTTTCTGGACCAAGATCGCAGCCGTCCGCATGAGATGATCCTTGCCCCTTTTCGTGGCTCCACCTAAGGATGAAATGCTCATCCGAAAGAAGGGCACGAACCTCCTTGTGAGTCAGCAGTTCGGCGAGGAAATTGCGCGCCACCTCCGCCTTGAGCAGCCGGTCGCGGTTCTTGCTGAACACGGTGGGAATCCACACCGGATCGTCGACGCCCAGCCCGACAAACCACCGATAAAGCAGATTGTATTGCAGCTGCTCCATCAACTACCGCTCCGAGCGGATCGTGTAGAAGGCCTGCAGCAGCAGCGCCCGCAGCAGCCGCTCCGGCGCAATCGAGGGACGCCCATCCTCCGCGTACAGCTTCGCGAATTCGCTATCGAGCGCGGCAAGAACCTCGTTGACGATCCGGCGGATCAGCCGCAGCGGATGATTCTGCGGAATGCGCTCTTCAATGTCCACATAGGAAAACAGTTCGCCCGTCCGCTCATCCGAACCGCGCATCGATCCCCTCCGCCTTCTCTCAGACGAATAGGAATCACATTCGCTCGACCATGTCAGCCGTCCACAGCGCCTTTTTCAGCGGTCCGTTTAAGGAGATGAACGTTTCGTCCCAAGTACGCAGCTCACGAGCTGATAGTTAAGCAAGATATCAAACAATAACCTTTTATGTGAGGGCACTCTCCTTAATGGGGTCCCCTTAAGGATAAACAATTCGAGGCTTCGGCCTCGTTATAACGTAGTATCGATTACCCTAAAATTCGCCGAACACGAGCGATAGTCAAGCTAAGAAACTTTCATTATCGGAGCACGGAGACGGGTGATGGCATCATTGGCATCTGTAACACGCGAACAGTTCGAGATCATAAGCGAAGTGGAAGTAGTCCAGGCGTCCGCTCTTTCAATCACCTCACGCCGCAGTCGCTCTCTTGTAACGTATTGCAGCCTCTACCCCCAGGCTCCATGCCTGAGCAGCAATGCTGTCGGGCTCGTGCGGGTTGGAGAAGTTGCCGGTTTGGTAGGCTGAGAAACCCCGATTGAACTCCTCGTGCATGTCATAAGGGCGGTAGTGTTGCTTGATCAGATCGAAAATCAGCCTATCGGTGATTTCGCTCACTGCGTTGCTCCCCGACTTGACATCCGCACCCATGCCGCGCCCCATCCGCCGTCTAGCGCGGCGTCGTGACAAAGGCGTTGACCGGGATCAATGTCGCGCAAAGCTATCTCACCAAATATCGGATTGAGAGGGGCCTACAGACGGGCTCAACATGGGGATCGACACGGCCTAACTGGAGATCGGGTTAATGAGCCCTTGGATCGACAAGAACGGCGTCAGCGTCGAATTCGTCATGGGCCTCACCGGTCTGGTGCTCGCCGTGGCCGTGATCGCGTTCATAGTGGCATTACACTGATTGGTCGCCATGAGGTTCTCGCGACCTTTGCCGAGCAGCACTTGGGGACCCCCGCGCTCACGCTCCCGCCGCAACTCGAAGGGGGCAGCAATGGGAGAAGACCCCACGGCCTCTCACTCGCCGGAGCCGACCCTTGAAAAATGCTATCGTCTCACAGACTACCACGCGCAAATTCTCGCTGGACTTTCCAGGAACATGAAGCAGAGGATCATTCACCATCACGTTGATTGATCTCAGTGAGGCGACCTGGCGAAGCTCCACAATCTTCCAGTAGAGGCCGTGTGGGCAATTATCGTCCGTGAGGAAATTGTTCGCGAGGAGCAGGGTTTATTGAGCT
>CAWIXM010000048.1:0-22409 GCA_963840055.1 uncultured Alphaproteobacteria bacterium
GGATTTTGAATTCCGCCATGCGGAGGTTCAAATCCTCCCGCCCCAGCCAATTTCATGCAGGTCTAGCGGTTGGGTGTCCTGCCCCATGGGATCATCGACCAAATTCGCTCGTGAAAATAGTACAATACGATTTTGGTCAGGATCTCGGTTATCGCGATCGAGCCGGCGAACTTGAAACTGCCGGTGATGACGAACGTCACAAGGAAGGTGTCGACGCTGCCGGTCCCCCGCCAGCTGATCGCCTTGACGATCGACCGAACATGCAACTCGCTCGGCGGAGCAGACGACCCGCCGGCTGTGCTCGCTGGTGCAACGAAACTCAGCCGTTTTCGCAACCAGCCAAGTCGCGACCCCTCGGTCATTGTTCGTTCGATCAGTCCCATCCCGACGACATCGTGGGATTCGGGATCGGTCAGAATAAAGCCGCCGGTCTCTTTGTTATCGTCGTAGCAATCGACGGCGAACGGCCGGTCGAGCGCAAGCACGCAATGACCGATATCGTTGATGAACAACCTGTCGGCGGCGACAGTATTGCGCGTATCGAGATCGAGGACGCGCAGCTCCGGCTCGATCGTGGCCTTTCCTGTCGCCGTCGCAAGCTTGATGAGGTAGTGCTGGCCGGGCGCCAGCGCATCCTTCCCCATCCAAACGATCCGTGCAGCCAGCCGTTCGATAACCATGGGCGGTTTCTCGATTTCTGCAATGACATCGCCTCGCGAGGCATCGACCTCGTCCGCCAACGTGATGGTAACTGACTGACCGGCCGCCGCTCGGTCAAGATCACCATCAAAGGTCACAATCCGGCCAATGCATGACGTCTGGCCCGACGGCCATATTTGCACGGGCATGCCCGCATAGACGTCACCGCTCGCGATCAGTCCGCTGCAGCCGCGAAAATCCGGTGTTGGTCGGTTGATAATTTGGACCGGCATGCGAAAGGGCCGCCGGCCCGGCGCCGCGGCGACTTCTACCTCCTCCAAATAGCCGAGCAACGACGGACCGCGATACCAATCCGTGTTGGAGGAGCGGCTAACGACGTTGTCGCCGCTGCGGGCCGAGATCGGGATGCAGACGACCTCGCTCGCGCCGAGCTCCGCCGCAAACGAGCGAAACTCGGCCTCGATCGCGCGGAAGGCCTGTTGCGACCAGCCCACGAGATCCATCTTGTTGACGGCCACGAGCAGCTGTCGCACCCCGAGCGTCGTAACGATCAGGCTATGCCTCCTCGTTTGGCGTGTGATGCCCGTTTGCGCGTTGATCAGGATCAGCGCCAGATCGGCCGTCGATGCCCCGGTCGCCATGTTGCGCGTATATTGCTCATGGCCGGGCGCATCCGCCACGATGAATTTCCGCCGCTCGGTTGAGAAGAAGCGATAGGCGACGTCGATTGTAATCTTCTGCTCGCGCTCGGCCGCTAAACCGTCGAGCAGCAGCGAGAAATCGAACTCCCTGCCTTGAGTCGTTCCGTATTTGCGGGATTCGGTTGCGAGCGCATCCAATTGGTCGTCGAAAAGCAGCTTCGCCTCGTACAGCAGCCGGCCGATCAAGGTGGATTTGCCATGATCGACCGAGCCGCAGACGATAAATCGCAACGAACTCTTGTGCTCCTGCTGGCGCAGGAACATGTCGAGGGCAAACTCGCTTGGGTTCGGCTGCGCCGTCATCAGAAATATCCCTCTTGCTTCTTGCGCTCCATTGAGGCGGCACCGTCGCGATCGATGACGCGGCCATGGCGCTCCGAGAACCGTGTCTCAATCGTCTCCCGAATAATGTCCGGCACGCCGGCGGAAATGCTCTCGACGGCGCCGGTCAGCGGATAACAGCCGAGCGTCCGAAAACGGATGTTTTTAATCTGCGGCTGCTCGTCGGGCGCGAGCGGGAGCCGCTCGTCGTCGACCATGATCAGCGCGCCGTCGCGCTCGACCACTGGGCGCGGCGCCGCAAAATAAAGCGGGACCACCGGAATCCGCTCTTGGTGAATGTAGAGCCAGATGTCGAGCTCGGTCCAATTGGAGAGCGGAAACACGCGCACACTCTCGTCCTTTTGCTTGCGCCCGCTGTAGAGACGCCACGGCTCCGGCCGCTGCCGCTTCGGGTCCCAGCGGTGCTGCGCATTGCGCAGCGAGAACACGCGCTCCTTGGCACGCGATTTCTCCTCGTCGCGACGCGCGCCGCCAATGGCGGCGTCGAAGCCGTGGCTGTCGAGCGCTTGGCGCAACGCCTGCGTCTTCATCACGTCGGTGTGCAGTTCGGAACCGTGGGTGATCGGGCTTATGCCGCGCGCCAGCCCATCGCGGTTCACATGGACAATGAGGTCGAGACCCAGCTCGCGTGCGCGCCGATCGCGAAACGCGATCATGTCGCGAAACTTCCAATTCGTGTCGACGTGCAGCAGCGGGAACGGCGGCTTGCCCGGATAGAACGCTTTCAACGCCAGGTGCAGCAGGACTGAGGAGTCTTTGCCGATGGAGTAGAGCAATACGGGATTGTCGGTTTCAGCGACCGCTTCGCGCAAGATGTAGATGCTTTCCGCCTCAAGCTGCTGCAAATGCGTCAGCCCGGAAGCAGCGGCCGCATTGGTCCTCATCGCAGCCGACCATCCCGGCTCAGCGAGAGCTGCACTCGATGTCATTACGACGCACTCCTTCAATCCTTCGGCGGCGCGAAAAGTGCGGTTGCCGGCGAAGCTGCGGGCAGCACCGGACCGTTGTGCAGACCACACTCTTTCTTCTCTTCCTGCTCCCACCACCAACGGCCGGCGCGCTCCGGCTCGCCTGGCTTGACCGCTCTCGTGCAGGGTGCGCAGCCGATCGACAGGAAGCCCCGATCGTGCAGCGGATTGTAGGGAACGCCGTGCGCACGCACGAAATCGACCACGCGGCCGCGTTCCCAATCCAACAGCGGATTCACCTTGAGCAGCCGATGCTGCGGTTCGATAGCGGCATAAGGTATTGCCGACCGGGCCATGGACTGCTCGGCACGCAAGCCGGTGATCCAGCCCGCGGCGCCCTTGAGCGCACGGCCGAGGGGCTCGACCTTGCGTACGCCGCAACAGGCGTGCCGCGCCGCCGCTGACGAACGAAAACCGTTGATGCCGAACTCCGCAACGAAGGCCTCGACGGCGCCATGGTCGGGAACGATGGCCCGAATTGGCCGGCCATAACGCTGCTCGGTCTCCGCCCACAATTGATGTGTTTCCGGAAACAGCCGCCCCGTGTCGAGCGTCACGATCTCGACTGCAAGGTTCTGAACGAAGATGGCGTGCGCGATAGCCTGGTCTTCGAGTCCGAAGCTCGTGGTGAAGACGATCGTTCCATCGATCTCATCGCGGATGGCTGCGAGCCGCTCGAACAAATCGAGCGCGCCAAAGTTTGCGGCGAGCCGTGCCGCCGTGGCGCCAAGAGCGGGTAAGTCGGGCGAGCGGCTGACGAGCCGGCGACTAGCATGCGAGTGTTGGGTCATGGGGACGAAGCAGGTTGGAGAGCGTTCGATCACGAAATAGAATATATTTCTTTCAATTGGAATACTGTGGCTTCGAAAAAGATTATTTTACTAATATCCATCAAAATTTGCACCAAGTAATCTCCGCCGAGCGTCGCGCGCGCAGGCTTCCGTGCCACACATCCCGCTCAGATTCTCAGGTCGCACATTTGCAATTCCCGTGCTCCAACCGTCAGACGTCCGGTTCGAATCAGACCCGTTCGGATGTTGAGGGAGTCCGGGAGAGCCGCACTCGGAAGTGCATGACCGCCTTCTCCGAGACGGGCTGCAAAGCCGATGCGAATATCGTAGAAACGAATCTACTCGGGAAATGAGAGCCTGCGGTTCAATGCGGCCCATGCTGATACGGAGAGCAAGGCAAGCGACACGATTAGTAAGCTGAGGTTCGTCAAGAAGCTTGCCGCCGCTTCGAGATCAGCCCCCACGGCGTAGCCCAGTCCCATGTAGGCGGTCGCCCACAGGAGTCGCCCGAACACGGCAACCGCGAGGAATCGGAATATACCGAAGCGACTTACGCCCGCGAAGATATTAGCGACCGAACTGAGATACGAAACGAAAGTGCGGGTAACAAATATGGTAAGCAGACCCCACCGGTTAAATAACGCGTCGACGTGTGCGCGTCGTGCTGGCGTATAGCCGATCCATTGTCCTCGTTTGTCGAGAAATTGCTGGCCGAGCATGCGGCCGATGCCGTAACCCGCCAAATCCCCAACAACCGATGCGACGATCGCCACGGCGCCGGCCTGCATCCAATTGATGCGTCCCTGCCCGGCCAACGAGCCGGCGAGAGCCATCGCCAGTCCGTCGGGCAGCGGCAATCCGATCGAACCGAACAACACGATGAACCCAAGCGCGGAGTACCCGTAAACGAGCACCCAAGTCAGAACCTGATCCGTGATCGTGGCGAACCATCCGGAACTCGTATTGCGTTGGTCCGTGGCCCCCGGCGCGTGTTCGGCAATCACGCGCTGAACCCGCTGTACGAATTGCGGCGGCGAAATACGCAATTCGTCCGCAAGTGTCTTGAGGCTTTTGTCGGGGGTGGCGTCCGACGGGAGTCCAAGTCCCTGAGCTAACGAGGTCTCCGGAATGCGGTAAACGCCGGCGATATATTTCAGCGTCATCCAGCCGCAAATCGTGCTGGTCCTTGGCGCCCCAACCGCGTAAGCCGACTGGAGCAACTGGAAGGAGCGAAAGGTTCGGAGGCCGAAAAAAACCGTGCCCGCCGTTGCCGCGACCAGAACGGCAACAGCGAGGCGGATGGCCCAATTTGGCCAAATATTCATTGATGTCATTACGGCCTTGTCAGCAGCTCAAGGCGGCAAAGGATCGGAATTATACGACGGGCGCACAGGCCCCCGTGGAACCGGGAAGTGCAAAATTGGTACCGTCGACCAATCTGCAGTACCGCGAGCCAGACATCCTAGTCACGCTCATAGTTCGTTCCTTACAATCTTGAGTGCTGAGACGTACCAAGAGTCTGCGCCCACCGCGGGATCGGATGCTAGTATGCCTCACGCACCCGTGACGTGACCCGTCGCGCACGAATGGCCCTTCCGGCGCCCTGCCGGCGGTTTCCTTCCCCGGCCGCGTGGCGAAGGACAATCGTGATCAAAGCATTGTGGCTTGAGTAGAGAATGCCGATTGAATGAGATAGCTCGCGCCTGAAAAGACTGAGCGGCTCTAGCTAAGTGAGGAGCGATTTCATGACAGTTGCTGACATATTGGCAGGCAAGCGCGGCCCCGTCTTAACGGTGCAGCCGACCCAAACCATTGCCGCGCTGGCGGAGCGTCTTCGATCGGCTCGCGTCGGCGTCATGATCGTGAGTAAGGATGGAGAGTCGCTGGAGGGCATCATCTCGGAGCGGGACGTAGCCTACGGGCTCGCGAAGCATGGCGCGGCTTTGTCTGAGTTGAGGGTTTCATGACACGATCCGTAATCACTTGCGCACCCGGGGATTCTATCGGGGAGGTCGCGAGAATCATGACGCTCCGGCGCATCCGGCATCTTCCAGTCAAGGACGGCGCAAAGCTCGTGGGCGTTATCAGCATCGGTGACGTGTTGAAATCGAGGATTTCGGAGATCGAACTTGAGGCCAACGTCTTGCGCGACATGGCCATCGCGCACCGGTAGGGCGCTGCTGTAGAAGCGTCGTAACTGACCGGCCGCAAGCAGGCGTAAGCCCGAATTGCGCGGGCGCAATCCGGAGCTCGGAGCCAACACACGGCGCATCGCCGTGGCTGTCCATTGCTTTGAACATCCGGTCGTCGTTGGGGAGCATGTTGAATCGATCAGTGCGATCCTTTGAGGAAAGGCACCTCCTCGAAATTCGGTTCCGGGAGATTTTCTTGATTTTCGGCCACTATCGCCGCGTTTCTGGGCGATATTCTCTGGTCGCACATTTGCAATTCACCTGCTCCAACCGTCAGACGTCCGGTTCGAATAAGACCCGTTCGATGTTGAGGGAGTCCGGGAGAGCCGCACCCGGAAGTGCATGACCGCCTTCTCCGAGACTGCGCCGCAGGGCGACAAAGCGGGAATCGCGTTCGAGCCCGCCTATCGCCGGCTTGCGCGCACGGGTGAACTTGCGCAGCGCGCGCGCGAAGCGTGGCAGCGCTTAAACGACTGCGATCTGTGCGCGCGCTACTGTCATGTCGACCGGATCGCAAATGTCCGCGGCGCGGTCTGTCGCACGGGCGAGCGAGCCATTGTCTATTCCGCCGGACCGCATCACGGCGAAGAGAATTGCCTGAGGGGCACAGGCGGCTCCGGCACGATCTTTTTCTCGTTCTGCAATCTGCGCTGCGTCTATTGCCAGAACTGGGACATCAGCTGGCGCGGCGAAGGGCGCGAGGTCTCGACCGAAGAACTCGCCGCCATGATGCTCAAACTGCAGGCGATGGGTTGCCACAACATCAACTTTGTCACCCCGAGCCATGTCGTCGCCCAGATCATTGCCGCGGTCGATCTGGCGGCGGCCCAGGGCCTTTCTTTGCCTCTGGTCTATAACACCGGCGGCTATGACAGCCCTGAAGCGCTCGCCCTGCTGGATGGCGTGATCGACATCTACATGCCCGACATGAAGTATGGCGACGCCGCCCTCGCGCATCGTTATTCGCATGTCCGCGACTATGTGCAGGTGAACCAGGCGGCGATAAGGGAAATGCACCGTCAGGTGGGCGATCTCGCAATCGACGCGAATGGCCTCGCGCGGCGCGGCCTGCTCGTGCGGCATCTCGTGCTGCCCAACCAAATCGCCGGGTCAGAAGAGGTCGCGCGCTTCCTCGCCGAGGAGATTTCGCGGGATACCTATCTCAACTTGATGGACCAGTACCGTCCCTGCTATCGCGCCGACGACCATTCGGAATTGGATCGGCCGATCACAGCGTCGGAATTCCACGAAGCGCTCGCGCTCACGCACCGCTACGGCCTTAGGCGGGTCGACCATGACCGGCGATGGTGGCGGCGCTTTTGACGGATGAAAGAGATTTTGACGGTCAGATGGGCCTATTGGTTCGAGGCTGATGGCTTTCCGATTTGGCCCAAGGACAGGCCAATCCCTTAGAAAACCCGTGACCGCAAGATCGGGAGCGGCGACGCCGTCGATAATCTCTGAAATGATCCGGGGCGAGAAAGACGCGAGCGGCGCCGCGACGATGAGATCACGTTAAAGCCGGATGAATTGATGTGGAACCGACCAATCTCTTACCGTCATCGCTCGCGCAAGCGGGCGATCCAGTAAACACGAACGTTCACCGTGATTACTGGATGCTCCGCCTTCGCGGAGTATGACCACTGCGGGCGAGGGTGGAACGACCAATCCGAAATCATCATGCTTTAGCCGCTCGAAAGGGAGAAAGACATGTGCGCTCCAAGCGATGACGCCACGCCGGCGAATTCCCTCAAGGCACCTTCCGGCGCGGGGCGCCAGACGACGACCGCCGATCAGGACCTGGTCGATGACCTCGTCGCCGCCAATCACATTCTGTTCGACCAGGGCGTCGTCGATGCATTCGGCCATGTCAGCGTGCGGCACGACAAGCGCGCCGATCGCTTTCTCCTGGCGCGCAATATCGCGCCCGGCTCGGTCGCCGCCGATGATATCCTGGAGTACGGCCTCGACGGCGAGCCGGTTGCGCCCGATGGCCGCCGGCTCTACGCCGAGCGCTACATCCATAGCGAGATCTATCGCGAATACCCGCATGTCATCGCCGTCGTTCATAGTCACTCGCACGCCATCGTTCCCCTGAGCGTGCTCAAATCGGTGCCGCTGCGCGCCATCTTTCACATGGCCGGCTTCATCGGTGAAAGCGCCCCGGTTTTCGACATCCGCGATGTCGCGGGTCCCGGGACCGACCTGCTCATCAGCAATGGCAGCCTCGGACGGGCGCTCGCCAAGTGCTTTGCCAAGAGCAACATCGTGCTGATGCGCGGCCATGGCTCGACGGTGATTGCCCCGTCGCTGCGGCAGGTCGTGTATCGCGCGGTCTATGCCGAGATCAATGCGCGCTATCAGCTCGCGGCAATGCCACTGGGCGAGGTGAACTTCCTGACGGCGGAAGAGGCCAAGTCGTGCGAGCGCAGTATCGAAGCTCATGTGCAGCGCCCATGGGATTTGTGGAAAAAGCAGGCCCAGGAGCGCCGAAACAGGCGGTAATGCAGGTCCGACGTCGCGTTCACAGCCTGTTGGGACGGCAGTCGCGAGATCATCAAAAACCCAGGACCTTGATCGCGGTTCCGAATTGGAGCGGCGATCAAGGCGTCGGACTTCCACGAAGGCCGCGAGAGCTAATTCCGTTCCGGTGGAACCGGAATTCGCTCCGGCTATTCTCTAGCGGTCACAGTTTCTGCTGCGAACCGGTTGCCCATTCTATCGGCGGCGAATCGGTTCCCACTTTGCCGGAAAATGCCTTAAGAGGCCGGGGACACCTCCTTGATCCACTTGGCGACCTCGGGCCACGCCTCTTTGAGGGTCTTCGTGCCCATGAACAGCCCGATATGGCCGCCGGGCACCAGCTTCTTGACGATCTTTTCCTTTGGCGTGCCCAGCCGTTTCTCGGCCTCAAACACCTGCGCGGACGGGGTGATGTCGTCGCTTGCGCCGGCCAAAAGGTAGGTCGGACAAACGATGTCGTGCAGTCCGATTTTGCGGCCGAGTGCCACGAATTTGCCCTTGCAGAACTCATTCTTCTTGAAGATGTGTTCGATCGCCTGCAAGTACCAACGACCAGGCAGATCGAGGGGATGTTCGTACCAGCGCGCGAACTGATCGCGCTTTTTGAGGAACTCGGGGTCCTCCACGTTTTCATACAAGTCGACATAGTTTTTGAGATAATGCACTTCCGGATGCATCGCCTTCCACCCGGCAAGCATGAACTTGCCGCGCATCAGGCCGCCGCCCATTTCAACTAGTCCCTCGAAGAAGCTCATCGGTTGCTCTTTGGCGATGTTCTTGATGAAGCCCTTACCGGCATCAGCGTCGAGCGGCGCACCGGCTGCCACGAAACATGCCGCCTTCTCGGGATAGCGCGCCGCGAACATGCCCGCCATCCAGCCACCCTGGCAGAGGCCGACCAGGTTCACCTTGCCACCCAAGTCGTCGACGTATGCGTTGATCCTGGCGAGGTAGCTGTCGATGTCGAAGTTCTGGTTTTCGACGGTCGCTGACTTCCAGTCCGTGACCAAGACGCGCCGCAGTCCGGCCGCCTGCAAAGTCTCAACCAAACTCTGGCCCTTGGCGTAGTCGGCGATCGTCGAGGTGTGCCCGGCGTAAGGCGCATCGACCAAGGTCGGCACCACCGTCTTATCTGCGCGGACCTTTGCGTCTGAGAAGTCGCGCAGGCGCATGACATCGCCTTCGTACAGAATGTCGTTTTTTGAAGCCCAGACCGGCTCGAGGACAACTTCCTCCTTTGTCACCTCTCCAAGAAAGTCGAGATTGCGCTTGTAGAGCGCCATTCCCTCTTCGCCCATTTCTGCGACCAGCGCCAACGGCCAGAAGAAGGGCACGCTGTGCTCGAATTTGGGTGGCTGCTTTGTATCCACCATCTCCCGTCCTCTCTCATGTTCTGGCCAGGGCAAGCCCGACGATTGGCCCGCCTGTTCCGTGAGCGGGTCGTTCAAGGCGCGGCAAGCGCAAGCGTATGCCGCGCAATCATCAGTTCCTCATTCGTTGGGATCGCAAAGACCGAGACTCGGCTATCGGCAGCGCTTATGCGCGGACCGTTGGCGGCGTTCGCCTTTGCGTCGACGGTGACGCCAAGCCAGCCAAGCTTTTCGCAGACTTTGCCCCGGACCAGGGGCGAGTGCTCGCCGATGCCGGCGGTAAAGACGAGCGCATCGAGGCCGCCAAGCACGGCGGTATAGGCGCCAACGAATTTGACGATGTGATAGACGAAATAGTCGATCGCCTCGGCCGCTTCCGGCGCCTTGCTTTCCTCAAGCTCGCGCATGTCGCCGCTGATGCCGGAAATGCCAAGCAGGCCCGACTGCTTGTAAAGAAGCTTCTCCAGCGCCGCCGCATCCATCCGATCGACCTTCAACAGATGAAGCAGGATGCCCGCATCGATTTCACCAGAGCGGGTCGACATCGGAAGGCCATCGACGGCGCTGAACCCCAACGACGTATCGACGCTCTTGCCGTCGGCCATGGCGCAGATGCTGCAGCCACCGCCGAGATGGGCGGCGATCACGCGCCGGGCGTCCAGCGCATATTGCGGCACCTGCCGGCTGATGTAGTCGTAGGAAATTCCGTGATAGCCCCAGTGCCGCAGGTTGCCTTCGCGGTACTCGCGCGGCAACGCGTACATCTGCGCGAGTCTCGGCATGGTGCGATGGAACGACGTGTCGAAACACGCCACCTGTGGCATCGACGGGCTCGCCTTGCGCATGGCGCGAATGGCGGCGATTTCATAAGGTTGGTGCGACGGCTCAAAAGCGCATAGCGCGTCGAGGTCGGCAAGCACCTGATCGGTGACCAGAACGGGTTTTTCGTAATTGACCCCGCCGAGGACGACGCGGTGACCGGCGGCGACGAACTCCACGTCGCTCATATGCCCGTTGAGCCAATCGAAAATAAATTTCAGGGCGCCGTCGTGATCGAGCGGGTGCTCTGCCTCCCAGTCATGCGCATCAACCGGTTTGCCGTCGGCACCCTTGGCGACGAAACTCGGATGGCTGCCGATTCCTTCGACCTGGCCGCGGCAGACAACCCGCAAATCTTCGCCGCCTTCATGCCGGTAGCCGGCGAACTTGACGCTGGTCGATCCGCCATTGATAACGAGTATGCCCTTGCGCTTACTCATCACTCACTCACTGCGGGGTGGAGCAGCGTCGGATCCTTCGCCGTCGCATCGGCGAAAAGCACGGCAAGCGCGGTCGAAAACATCCGCGTGTCGGCGTTATCCGAACGGCTGGTCAAGATCACGGGCACCTTCGCTCCCATGACGATGCCGGCGCCCTGAGCGTCACTCATGAACGACAGCTCTTTGTACATCATGTTACCGGCGTCGATGTTCGGTGCGATCAGGATGTCGGCTTGGCCCGCGACCGGCGATTTGACCCTCTTGATTCGCGCCGACTCGGCGTCGACGGCGATATCGAGATCGAGCGGTCCATCGACGATGCCGCCGGCGATCTGATTACGGTCGGCCATCTTCGCCAGCGCCGCGGCGTCCATCGTGGACGGCATTTTCGTCCGCACCACCTCGACCGCGGAGAGGATCGCCACTTTCGGCGGGTCGATGCCGATGGCGCGGGCAAGAATGATCGCGTTCTGGATGATGTCCTTCTTCTGATCGACATCGGGAGCGATGTTGATTGCTGCATCGCTGATGATGACGCGGCGCGCGAAAGTGGGCAGCGAGACCAGCATGCAGTGGCTGAGCAGGCGATCGGTGCGAAGGTGGTTTTCCTTGGCGACGATCGCGTGCATGAACTGGTCGGTGTGGAGGCTGCCCTTCATGAGCGCATGCGCCTCGCCGCTGGCCGCCATGATCGTCGCCTTGGCGGCTGACTCTTCGGCGTCCGCCGTGGCGACAATTCTGTAATTGGCGAGATCCACCTTTTGCGCCGCGGCGACTTTACGGATTTCGTCCTCCGGGCCGACCAGGATCGGAGCGATCAGCTTATGGTTCACCGCCTCGACCGCCCCCATGAGCGCGTCCGCGGAGCACGGATGCACCACCGCGGTCGGCATCGGCGGCAGCCCCCGGCACCGCTCGACCAATTCTTCGAGACGATGCCCTGCGTACTCCTTGCGCAGTTTCGTTTTCGGCGCGCCAACTTCGATGGTGGCATCGGCGATGAGAGCGCCGGACGCGCCGATGCAAAGACAGTCGAGCACGACCGAACCTTTGTCGCGGCGGATTTCCTTGACGGCGACCGTCGCTGTCACCCTGTCGCCGATCGCAACCGGCCGATGGAAGCGCGTCCTGGTCTCCTCGATCGTCGAGCCTAATCCGGGAAGATCGGAGCCGATCAGTGTGAAGAAAAGCGACGTCGCCCAGGTCGAGACGCCTCGCGCCTCGACGAAGTGCTCATCGAGATTGGGATTGCCGGTGAGCGCCGCCCACAGCCTCAGATCGGCGCGGTTCAGCGAGCGGTCGATCGAGACGGAATCTCCTATACGAATCTCGTCCAGGGTCTTGTTTTCGACAACGCGGGTCACGGCCGCACCGCCTTTCGAGCATTTTCCGGCGAAGTGGGAACCGGTTCGCCGCAGAAAATGCGATCACTAAAGGACAACCGGAGCGAATTCCAATTCCACCGGAACGAAATTCGCTCTAGTGGACCGCCATGCGAGCCCATGCGCGGCGTCTCCCTGCGCTCGGGCCGCCGAGAGATAACGCCGATGAGCGCTACGATTCCGCTCGGACGCGGACAGCGCCAATCGTACCGTGCGGATGCAGCACCTTGGTGACGATCTCGGCGCTGCGCAGCCGCTTTATGGTGCGGTTCTCGACGAGCTGCTCCGTCGCCAGGCGAACGCCGCTGAGGATGAACATCCAGATCAGGTTGTAAAGCCAGACGCCGCCAATGGCCGCCCAGGAAATCGGCGGGACAAGCCAGCCGAACGCGCACATGAGCACCGCCAGGATCTGCGTCGCCACGATGGCGAAGAACAGCGGTGCGGCCGGGAATGGTGGCAAGAAGAACCATCTTTCGGTTCGTGTGACGAATAGCAGCAGGTGCCCGCCCGCGACGAGTTGCAGGAACATCACCGTCTGCAATTGGTTGCGGTCATCAAGACCGAACAATTGCAGGGACGGGTCCGACAGCGCTTTGATGCCGATCAAAAGTAATCCGAACGACTGGACGACGGCAAAGAATCCGAGCACCGCCGATATGCTCAGCATCAGCGGCATCTTCCACCGGATCGGCCGTTTGCTGACCGGCGTATTGTCATAAGCGATCGTCATGATCGGGATATCGTCCAAAAGCGACATGATGACGATCATGATTGCGGTCAGCGGCTGGAAGCCGAGGAAGATGGTCGACAATACCACCAGGAACATGATGTCCATGGTCAACGCGACGCGGTATATCGTGTAGCTGGTGATGCGGCCGAAGATCCGCCGGGCCTCGTCGATGGCGTTGTTGATGACCGACAGCCCCGGCGCGGTGAGGATCAATGCGGCGGCTCCCCGCGCTGCGTCCGTTGCGCCAGATACCGCGGTGCCACAGTCGGCCTGTTTCAGCGCCGGCGCGTCGTTGACGCCGTCGCCGGTCATGGCGACCAGGTGGCCGCGCGACTGCAGCGCCTTGACAATCGCGTATTTGTGCTCGGGGAACACCCGCGCGAAGCCGTCCGCCCGTTCGATCGCGTCTACGATCTGCGGCGGCACATTGTTCGGGTCCATGCCCTGCGGGAACGCGTCCGCCGCGGCAATGATGTGCGTTCCCATGCCGAGCTGGCGCGCCGTTTCGCGGGCGATCGCCGTATCATCGCCGGTGATCATTTTCACCCGCACGCCCTTGGCGGTGACCAGATCAATCGTCTGCTTGGAATCGTCGCGCGGCGGGTCGAACATCGGCAAAATGCCGAGCAGCGCCCAGGTCGCTCCATTGTCGTCGGAACGGGCGACCCCGAGAGCCCGATAGCCTCTGTCGGCGAGATCGTCGACCGTCTTCTTCACCCCATCCGCGACGCCCTTCGCCGGCTTAATGAGCTCGACAATCGCCGCCGGCGCACCCTTGGACACGACGATGGTCTTGCCCTGCGCGCCAGTTACGGTCGCGGCCGTGCGCTTCGTGACCGGATCGAAGGGCACAAACTTGCTCTGCTTGTAAGATGCGAGGACAGATTGATCCTTGAGCGCTTCGATCACCGCGGTGTCGATTGCGTCGCGGTCTTCGATTTTGGAGGCGAGCGCGGCGGCAAGAATCACCGCCTGCGGATCTTTTGCAGCGAGAAGGATCGGGTCGCCGAGCTTGAGCTGGTTCTTCGTCAGCGTGCCCGTCTTGTCGGTGCACAGGATGTCGACGCCCGCCATCTCCTCAATCGCCTCCAACCGCGAGACGATCGCTTTCCGCTTCGACAAGGCGAGCGCGCCGAGCGCCATCGTGATCGAGAATACCGCCGGCATCGCCACCGGAATCGACGCGACGAGAAGGATTAGCACGAACTGCAGAATGCCAAGCGCGTCACTCAGCCCCCACGTGTTGGCGATGACGATGTCATGGTAGACACGGAAGGTCACCATGATCGCCGCCAGCACGACGGCGAGGACGATGAGGAAGTTGCCAATCTGGAACATCGCCTTCTGCGCATGGCTCACCGCGCCGGCGCCGGCCACGAGCTTTGCCGTGCGGCCGAAAAAGGTGTTGGAGCCGGTCGCGATGACGACCCCTTCCATCTCGCCCTGCTTGACGACGCTTCCGGAATAGGCCTCGTCGCCGACTTTCTTGGCGACGGGGAGCGACTCGCCGGTCAACGCCGCCTGGTCGATCGAGGCATAGTCGCCCGACACCATGCGCAGGTCGGCCGGAACGATGACGCCCAGTCGGATTTTGACGATGTCGCCCGGCACCAAGGTCGCGGCATCAACGACGCCCCATTTGCCGTCGCGCAGCGCCGTGGCTTCGGGCGCCAATCCTTTTTTCAGGGCCGCCAGTGCGTTCGCCGCCTTCAGGTCCTGCCACAAATCGAGGGCGCAGTTGAAGACCAGGAGCGCCGCAATGATTATGAAGTCTTCCCAATGGCCCAGGATCGCCGAGACGATGGCCGCTGCCTCGATCATGTAGGCGATCGGCCCCATGAAATACCCGAGAATCTTGGAGAGGAGGCTCTGTTCCTTCTCGACGAGGGCATTCGGACCATATTGATCGAGACGCTTCGTGGCCTCGGCGCTGGTGAGCCCAAGACCCGGGTCAACATGGAGTTGGGAGAAGACTTGAGCGACCGGAATTTTTTCCAGATCAGGGCCGGATTCTTTGGCCGCTGCGTTTGCTGCAGCCGGACGGTCAGCCACCACGGTGTTCATCGCGCGCGCTCCTGACTCCGGGGTTGCCTAAAGTTTTAACGATTAGGACCTCCAAAACGAAATGGAGGGACGCGAACTCATACAGTCTTGCCGCGCGGTCACAAACCGACCGGGCATCATCGGATAAGTCCGTCCTGTTATTTCGCCATGTCATAGATCAAAATAACCCGTCCTGCCCTGCGTCGTAAGGTTTATTGCGGGCGCCACCGATATTGTCGTTCTTCTGGTCTGCCGGCTTCGTTGGCGTCCTAGTCGGTTGATCAGCTAGATTGAAGGGTATAGGTGTTTAAGTTTGACACGGGCAGTTTTGGTTGTGAATTGCCAGTGTGCCTTGGTGTGATGGGCGTTGCGGTGGTTTTCCCAGGCGGCGATTTCCTCAATGAGGGTGTGTTTGTCGGGAATGCGCCGATAGAGGCATTGGGTGGATAGAACCCCGAGTTCGGATTCGGCGAGGTCAAGCCAACTGCCGTGCTTGGGCGTGTAGTGCCATTCGAAGCGCTCGACCAGCGCCTGGCCTCGGACGCCGGAAAGGCCTCGTAGAGCGATGCCTTGCTGTGGATATTGAGATTGTCCTGGACCAGCACGATGGTCTTGCGTGCGGGAAGTGGCGATGGGCCAAATACTTCAAGACGTGAGCATAGTCTAAGGCAGTGTGGCGGTCAGTCACCTCGACGTGGCGCCAGCCTTAGAGCGGCGCGAACAACATGAACAGGTTGGCGGTGCCGTTGCGCTCGTACTCGTAATAGACGTGGGCTGGGTGTCCTGTTTCATTGGGATCGGCATGCGCGTCTCGGCAATGAGTTGCTTTGAGGTCTCGTACAGGCACAAGAGCAGCCGATCGGGATCACGTGGCCGCGTGTAGACTGAGAGCACATCTTCCATTGAGGCTACGAAGGCGCTGTTGGCCTTCGGCGGAATGACACAGCTTGTAGGTGATGAGATTTGAGGTGATTTTTTTGAGAGTGTGTTAGATCGTGGAGTAATAGAAAAATATATAGAGTAAATGTATAATTGCACTTGACCTGACAGTGGGTCTCCGTCGTGGCGGGTGTCCGACGAAGCTGGTTGTCCGGCGTCATGCGGCCGGCAGCATTTTCTCCCTCGCTAACGGCAAGGCGTCAAGGAAGGTCTGCATCGGGGTCTTGCCGAAACACCAACGTCCTTGATGCGAGCGCAGTTCATTATATTCTTTCATCCAGCGATCGAGGTCGGCCTGCAACTCGGCGATCGACCGGTACAGCGTTTTTCGGAACGCCACACGATAGAACTCGTTGAGCACGGTCTTGTGGAAACGCTCGCAAATTCCATTTGTCTGCGGGCTCTTCGTCTTGGTGCGCGTGTGGTCCACGTCTTCGATCGCCAGATAGAGCTCATACTCGTGATGCTCGGGGTTGCCGCAATACTCTGTGCCGCGATCGGTCAGCACGCGGGTTAACGCAATGCCGTGCTCCTCGAAGAACGGCAACACGCGGTCGTTCAAAATCTCCGCTGCGGTGATCGGGGTCTTGCGATCGTACAGCTTGGCGAAGGCGACCTTGCTGTAGGTGTCGATGAAGGTCTGCTGATAGATGCGGCCGACCCCCTTCATGTTGCCGACATAGAAGGTGTCCTGCGCGCCGCAATAGCCGGGGCATTCGCTTTCGAACTCGCCGTGGCTTTCCTTCTCGCTCTTGGCCTTCTCCAGAGCGGCGACCTGCGCCTCCGTGAGCACCAGGCCGTCCTGCGCCATCTTGGCCTCCAGCGCCTTCAGCCGCTTCTTGGCGTTGGCGAGATCGTGCCGCAGCCACACCCCGCGCACGCCGAAGGGCGAGATCGACAGGCCTTGCTTCTTCAGTTCGTTCGAGACCCGAACCTGGCCCCAGGTCGGCTGCTCGATCGCAAGCTCAACCACCGCCGCCTCAATCTCGGGCGCCACCCGGTTCTTCAGCAGCGGCTTGCGCCGGCTGATCTCCTGCAGCGCCAGCTCGCCGCCCTTCTCGTACAGCTCCTTGAAGCGGTAGAAGCTGTCGCGCGAGTAGCCCAGCATCTTGCAGGCTTGGCTCACATTGCCGAGTTGCTTAGCCAGCTCCAGCAACCCGATCTTCCCTCGAATGACTTTCTGGTCCTTGGTCATGGCGTCTGATCCTGCGTCAACGCCGGCGGGCTGTGCGGGGCGCCCGTTCTGGTGAGCGCCCCGCTCGCCGCCGGCCCATCCTCCGCCAATCAAACCCAAAATGTCAGATTTAGTTCATACTATTCCATTTAGAGCGTGTGCCTGATCGTGGAGTAGCTTGCGCGCTCGAAGATGACGAGTTCCACGACCTTGTTCTCCAACAACCGCAACGTCCAGCGGGCACGTGCGTTGGGCGGCTTGGAGCACGCCAGGGCGATCAGCTTGGCTTCCTTCTCGCCGTCGAAAATCGCAGCGACTGGTGGAGTATGCGGGGCTTGCGGCTCACCACCGCTTCGAAGCCCTCTTCCACCAATTGCTTGCGCACCCGGTAGATCATGGACGCGCTGGTATCCAAGGCCTTGATGATCCGGCTGTCGCTCCACCCCTCACCGGCCGCCGAGATATCGGCCTTCAACAGAATGCGCGCCTTCAACAAGCGCTTCGCTGGGCTCTTTCCTTTGCGGATCAGCGCTTGCAATTGCTCGCGTTCCTCCGCGCCCAGCCGCACCACATACTTCTTTACCGCAATATCCTTTGCAGCCACGCTCGCCTCCGTCGCTGAATTGCGACGGAAGCGAATACAATTTTCAAATTAGTGAGAGCGACTAGCCAATAGCGCAACAGCCTGTCGGCACGGCTCTCACGGCCGGACCGGCGATCCCATCCGCCGCGCCGCCCCCAGGACCCAGTCGCGGTAGCGCGCGAGTGGCGTGACCCCGGTCAACCCGCCGCACCCCGCGGTGAGCCGGGGTCCGGTCGACCAGCTCACCACGCCGACGACGGCGAGTATGCCACCGTCGGCGGCGAACACCGGCGCGCCGGAATCCCCGGTGCACGCGCCAAGGCCGGCCCGCTCGCCTTTCGTAACCGGATCGAAGAGCCGCAGCTGCAGGGAGCCCGGCTTTCCGGTAGCGACCAGCTTCGCCGTGCGAATGGTGCCGCCGGTCTTTCCGTCGCCGCGCACCGCAACGCCGTAGCCCGCAACCATGAACGCATCGCCGACGGCGATGGGGCGCCCCGGCTGCGCCAATGCGGCCGGAGCAAACTCCGCCGGCAGCGGTGCGGCGAGCTTCATCAGCGCCACGTCGGCAGTGGCGCGGTGGCCGAGCAGCGCATTGAGGTCGAAATTCGGATGGCGCGCGATTTGAGCAGTATCGAGAAGGACGGGCCGCCCCTGGTCGTACCTGACGAGCTTGTAGTCCGCGCCGGGCAGCACGCAATGCGCGGCGGTGAGCACCAAGTCTCGCGCAATCACGGCACCCGTGCATGAGGTGCCGCGCGAGCCGACGATCAGCGCGATGTGGCGAGCGATCGCCGGATCGGCGTTCGGCGCGCCGCCGACCATCGCAGCCGCGGGGGCCAGACCCGCAATGGAGCAAACCACGGCGATGAGCCCGCGCAACATGAGTTTGCCGCTAGCGCGAATTCCGTTCCGATGGAATCGGAATTCGCTCTGGTTGTCCCTTAGCGATCGCATTTTCTGCGGCGAACCGGTTACCACTTCGCCGGAAAATGCTCTTAATTCGAGCGAATCATCGGTCACAGGGACCGCAAGTAAGGCGCACCGGGCCTCTGGGAAAAGGGAGGAGCTTGCGATGAAGAGAATGGCCTTCTTCGTTCTATGCGTGCTGGTGGCGAGCGAAAGCGCGTCGGCAGCGACGGCTTCGGGCAGCAGCGCTCTGGCCCTCGCCGCGCTCGTCGCCGCCAACTCGCGGCTGCTCCCGCGGCAGGACCGAAGCTTGATGGCGCGCATGTTTGCGGGCTATCTGAATTTCCGTTTCCCCGCAAACCGCAAGATCACAATCAAGGCCGACTCGATTGTCTGCCGCGCAAGCAATGTCGATATCACGGACCGCTCCTGCGAACTGACCTTCGGCTCGAAAAAGATCACGCTGAACGGTCGGAAGGCCCATGAGATGTTTGCGACGATCGCGGAGGTCGGCGTACCGCCGGACGGGGCGGCCGGCACCATCCGCGAAAGCCTTTCGCACCTTGTATGCACGATTGATCCCAACGAGGTGAAGCAAAAGGCCGGAGGCGGAGCGACTTGCAATTTCGATCCGGGCGCGCCGTGAGCGGGTACGGCCAGAGCGAATTCCGTTCCAATGGAATCGGAATTCGCTCAAGTTATCTTCTTGTGGTCGCATTTTCTGCGGCGAACCGGTTCCCACTTCGCCGGAAAATGCTCTAAATAAGTTACCTCCCTATCGCCCGGATGCCACCTGACAGGCCGATAGCGCCCCGCCGGCGTCGGATCCAGCGCGGCGATCCCGGCGCCAGAGTTCAATGGTCGAGCAGATCGGCCAGGCTTTCGAGCGCCCCCTGATCCAAGATCCGGATCCCGGCGGCTTGCACCTCAACAATCTTGTTGAGCTGCCAGATGCGAAGGCACTTGTTCACGCTCTCGCGGGTGGCGCCGACGATGTTCCCCAGCTCGCGCTGCGATAGCGTCACCACTTCCGGCATTCTGGTGGCCGGATCGGAAAGCGGGGAGCTCGCGACGCGGAGCAGCGCCCGCGCCAGCCGGGGCGGCAAATCCAACAGCGTAACTTCCGCCATTTGCGTGGTCGTCCGCCGTATCCGTTGGCACAGCAACTGCACGACGTCGAAGTAGGCCTGCGGATAGTTTTCGAAAACCCGCAACACGTCTCGGCGCTCGAGAATGGCGAGCGTGCAGGCCGTCATCGCGCGAGCATCGGCGCTGCGTTCCTGGCCGTCGAGCAGACTGATCTCGCCGAACACGTCGCCCGCGTGCATGATCGCGAGAATGATTTCCTTCCCCTCCGGGGAAGGCACGGTGATTTGCACGCTGCCTTCGACGACCGCCATCAGGCTCGCGCCGGAATCGCCCATCGAAAATATCGTGTCGCCGGCGGCGTATTCGCGCAAATGAATGCGGTCGAACAGCTGAGTCCGCTGTTGTTCGCCCAAGCCGTGGAATAACGTGCAGGCCGCAATCAGCCCGTGCGCCTTTTCCTTCAGGCGTCGACTATCCGATTTCACAGGGCGCCCCTTCCCGTTCGGCCTTTTACGCGTCAATCATGTCCAAGCGGCGGCGCTGCCCCTGCCCCTGCCCACGCTTCGCATCTGCGAAGGGTCGCGCAGCGATCAGCGCCTCTCCTGACGCGCGATCGTAATCCAGTCTTTGGCTATAGCAATTGAGACAACACCGGAGGCGAGCGCGCGGAAGCTCGATGAACTGGCGGCCGGACCTCGGCCGACACAAACCTCCGCGCGAACATCGCGCCAGCCGCGGCGCTCGCTCAATCAGGCCGCGTAAGGCGCATTAGCCCAGCGGTCCTACGGCCGAACACGGACGGGCGAACGTCTCGGGCCTCGACGAGACCGGCGGGGATGGCGGCGGCGCTCCTGGACAGTGCGCCGAGGATGGCACCGCGCTCCTGGACAGGACGCCGCCAAGCCCTTATAAACCGGCCCGCTCTCCCTCATTTCGGGTTCGCTCGCGCGGCCCGCGCCCAGGTAGCTCAGTTGGTAGAGCACGTGACTGAAAATCACGGTGTCGGTGGTTCGATTCCGCCCCTGGGCACCAAGCCATTCCTACGATAAAGCGCGAAAATATACGCTTGTTCAATCTCTTGTGATCGCGAGCCACTAGCCTCGATTGCGACTCGATACGCCAGAATATCCGGCGATTTTCTTCCTGGACCTTGCTGGCGCCTTGCTAGGAAGGGGCATCGATGCCAGAATCTCTCCGCTGTTGATGGCCATTTGGGCGGGACTAGACATGCGCGGGAAGCTCACCAAGCGTTCGGTCGAAGCGCTCAAGCCCGATGCGCGCGATAGTTTCCTTTGGGATACGGAAATCCGGGGATTTGGGTGCAAGGTAACGCCCAAGGGCGGACGCATCTATCTGCTTCAGTACGGGCGGAATGGACGCGACTATCGAGTGACGATTGGGCGCCACGGCGTCGATGTGACCACCGAACAAGCACGGGTCGAAGCTATCCGTCTCCGGGGCGCCGTTGCTTCCGGCGAGAATCCTGCGAGCGCCAGAACGCGTGATCGCTCCACGTCGACTGTCGCCGAACTCGGCGAGCAATACATGAGCGAATATGCCGGAGCGCATAAGAAGCCCTCCGCAATAGCGCAGGATCGACGCAACCTGGCCAACCATATTGTTCCGCTGATTGGAAAGATGTCGATCTCGGCTGTGGAGCGAGCGGATATTTCCCGCGTCATGCGCGACGTTGCGACTGGTAAAACGAAGAAGGACAAGAAGACTACGTTCCGAGGACGACGCATCGTGCGGGGCGGCGAAATCGTCGCTAATCGCGTCCAGGCACTGCTGTCAAAGATGTTCGAACTGGCCGAGGAATGGAAGCTTCGGCCCGAGGGTTCGAATCCCTGCCGTGGCGTCAAACACTACGCCGAGAACAAAGTGGAGCGCTTCCTTTCGACCGATGAATTGGCCCGCTTGGGCGCGGCGCTGACGGCGGCCGAGCGGGGTGAACTGTTGATTGAGGAAGTCGACCCAGCGGCACCTCCAGTCAAGAAAAAGCGGGGAGGTCAGAAGAAAATCGGGCCGCGTTCGGAAAGGCCATCAATGGTCGCAGCAATCCGATTGCTGCTGTTCACGGGATGTCGCGTGGCGAGATCCTAAGCTTGCGCTGGCCCCACGTCCATCTCGAGCGAAAGTTACTGCTGCTGCCCGACAGCAAGACCGGCGCTAAGGCGGTATACTTATCAGAGGCTGCGGTACAGGTGTTGACGGCGATTAAGCGTGATCCAAACACCGATACGTCCTGGAGGGAAATCGTCCGGGTCACCCAATCACGTCGCTACGTAAGCCGTGGATGCATCTGTGCGCAGCCGCCAAGCTTGAGAATGTACGGTTACACGATATTCGGCATAGTTTTGCCAGCGTTGGGGCAGCTGGCGGCCTTAGCCTTCAAATGATCGGCGCGTTGCTCGGCCATACGCAGCCGGCGACAACGGCTCGCTATGCGCATTTCGCGGCTTCGCCCCTTCATGAGGCGGCCGACGCGATTGGGGCGAAAATGCTTCGGCAATGACACTCAATACGCCAGCCTAACGATTATCTGGAAACGGCAGTTCGACCTGGGGAGCGTCAAATCACATCAAGTTGTTACCCGCAATTTTGGAATGTCGGATACCTCGCCTCCGGCAAGAACTTATCGATACCTCGTAGGGCGCTGATTCGGTCATAGGTGCTCCCGGGGTTCGGAGTCCGAGCGCATTAGAAGTCGAACCTTGGACCTGTGATTAAGAGGCTCCGTGATTGTCAATCTTT
>CAWIXM010000049.1:0-57455 GCA_963840055.1 uncultured Alphaproteobacteria bacterium
GAGAATAATGGCGGTCGCGCTCAGCTCCAGCGCCCTCTTGACCACTTCGCGCGGGTAGACCGGCGTATGGTCGACGGTGCCGACCTGCTGAAGCTCGTCGGCGATGAGCTGGTTGCGCTTGTCCAGGAACAGAATGCGAAACTGTTCCTTGTCGGCGAACGCCATCGCGGTACGGCAATAATCGAGCACGGTCGACCAGGAAGACAGCACCGGCCGGCGCTTCACCTCGCCGCGGGCGAGCCGGTTGGCGGCGGCCTGCACGATCTTGATCTCGGTGATCGCCGCCTCCCCGAGCCCCGGCACCTCGGCAAGTCTTTGCGGCGACGCAGCGATCGTCTCGGCGAAGGAGCCGAACTTGGCGATCAGCGCCTTGGCGAGCGGTTTTACGTCGCGCCGCGGCAAGGCGCGGAACAACAAAAGCTCCAGCAGCTCGTAGTCGGTCACGGCGTCGCTGCCGGCCTCGCGAAAGCGTGCGCGCAGCCGCTCGCGATGGCCATGATAATGCGGGGCCGCGTCGGACAGACCGGCGCCGCTCCGCTCGTCGTCCCAGCTCCGACCGTGCGCCATGATGCCCGTGTCGCATGCGAGGCGGTCGCGCTCGCCAGCGCCAGCATGATCAAATCGCCGCACCGTTGGCAATCGCCAAGCGCGGCTTGTCAAACCGAGCCGTAGGGCGGCTTGTCGAGGCCCTTCGGGGACAGCGTGAACACTTCAACCCCGGTGGGGGTCACGCCGACCGTGTGCTCGAACTGCGCCGACAGCGAGCGGTCGCGTGTGACCGCAGTCCAGCCGTCGGACAGCACCTTCACATGCGACCGGCCCAGATTGATCATTGGCTCGACGGTGAACAGCATGCCGGGCTTGAGCACGATGCCTTCGCCGGGCCGGCCGACATGCACGATGTTCGGCTCGTCATGGAACAGCCGGCCGACGCCGTGCCCGCAGAAGTCGCGCACCACGCTCATATTGTGCTTTTCGACGAAATTCTCGATCGCCGCGCCGATATCCCCCGCGGTGCCGCCGGGGCGGATCGCGGCGATCCCGCGCATCATCGCCTCGAAGGTGACGTCGATCAGCCGCTCCGCCCGTCGCGGGATCGGGCCGACGGCGTACATGCGGCTCGAATCGCCGTGCCAGCCGTCGACGATGAGGGTCACGTCGATGTTGACGATGTCGCCTTCTTTGAGCGGCTTATCGTTGGGAATGCCGTGGCAGACCACATGATTGACCGAGGTGCAGGTCGACTTGGTGTAGCCGCGATACATCAGCGTCGCCGGAAACGCGCCGTGATCCATCGCGAACTCGAACACGAGGTGGTCGATCCGGTTGGTCGGCACGCCGGGCTTGACCTCGGGCACCAGCATGTCCAGGCACTCGGCGACCAGCTGGCCGGCGCGCCGCATCGCAGCGAAGGCCTCGGCGTCGTAGATTTTGATTTGCCCGGTCTTGCGCAGCGGGGCGACCGTCGCATCGATATAGGTCATGAAGGTTTGCGCCTCGTGCTTCCACATCGAATGTAGGCGATTGCGCCCTCAAATCAATCGCGACCGCAGCGGTGAAGCTGCCAGGCGACGACGGCACGTGCAGTCTGCGTCATGCCACGTCATGATGTGGGCCGGCCTGCTCCATCAGGGGAACGCGGTCCGCAACAACGATTTGCTCGCACGAGACGGTGCATCGATAGGCAATCGCCTCGACCCCCGCGGCCAGCGCCCGGTCGAACGCCCGGCCGTAATGCGGATCGATGTCGCGGGCGAGTGTGAGCCGATCGGCGGACGCAATCTGGATCAGAAACAGCATCACGGCACGATGGCCGGCCGCGGCCATCGCGCGAAGCTCATCGAGATGCCGCGCGCCGCGCGCCGTCACCGCATCGGGAAACTCGGCGAGCCCCGGACCCCGCATCAGGGTCACGGCCTTGACCTCCACGTAGCAAGGCGGCCGGCCGGGTTCTTCCAGGAGAAAGTCGATCCGCGACCTCGTTCCATATTTCACCTCCCGCCGCGCGGTTGCGTAGCCGGCAAGTTCGATAATCGCGCCGCTCGCAAGGGCCTCGGCGGCGAGGATGTTCGCATGCGCCGTATTGACGACCACCAGTTCGGGCCCGGCCCCGAGTTCGACCTCGACCAACTCCCACGACAGCGGAAGCTTGCGCGCCGGGTTGGCCGAACGCGACAGCCAGACCGTCACGCCGGGCACGGCGAGCCCGGGCATCGCACCGGGGTTGGCCACGTGCACGGTCTCCACCGACCCATCTGCAAACGCTACGTCGGCGAGGAAGCGCTTGTAGCGACGGATCAGGGTCGCGCGCGTCAGCGGAGCCGGGAAACGCATGGCTGATTGGTAGCCCCTATCGCCAGGAAGGGCACGCGGGCGAGCGAGGCGTGCGGCTCAGACCGCGATCTTCCCGCCCAGCTCGTCCTCGATATGGATGCGGATGATGTCGTCGAACGAGGATTCCGCCGTAAATCCCAGGGCAAGCGCCCGCCTGGGATCGAATCGGTGCGGCCAGCCGCCGACGATGCGGGCGACCAGCGGGTCGGCCGCCCGCCGGATCAGCGCCACCGCCTTGTCGCCGGCGATGCGCCGCAGCGCATCAATCTGCTCGGCCACCGTGCAGCATACCCCCGGCATGGTCAGGCTGATGCGCAGGCCGAGCTGTTCCGGGCTCAGCGCCGCTGCATGGAGAAGAAAGCCGACCGCGGCGCGGGGGCTCGCATGGGTGTGCAGCACGCTGTCGGGGACCGGCAGGATCGCCTCCTGTCCCACCAGCGGCTCGCGGATAATGGAGGAGAAGAAGGCGGACGCCGCTTTGTTCGGAGGCGCGGGCCGCACGCAGATCGTTGGCAGGCGCAAGCCAACGCCATCGAGAAAGCCGCGGCGGCTGTAATCGGCAAGCATGTGCTCGCATATCGCCTTCTGCGTGCCGTAAGACGTGTGCGGGGTGAGGTGGAAGTCATCGCCGATCACCTCGGGGAAGGGACCGCCAAACACCGCGACCGAAGAGGTGAACACGACTTTCGGGCGATAGCCGTCGCCCGCCTTGCGGATCGCCTCGAGAAGCGCGCGCGTGCCGTCGAAATTGACCCGCCAGCCCTTGTCGAAATCGAGCTCCGCTTCCGCCGAGACGATTCCGGCGATGTGGAAGATGACATCGGGCCGATCGGCGACAAGCGCTTCCGCCGCGCCAGGCGCGGTCAAGTCGAGGGGCACGAGCGCTACATCACCGGCGAATCCGGCCGGCCGGTTCGGCGGGACGATGTCGGTGAGCGTTAGTTTCGTAAGCGGGATACCGTTGAGCGCGCCGTCGCGGCCGATCCGTTCGGCGAGCTTGCGGCCAATCATGCCGGCGGCGCCGGTAATGAGAATCTGCATGATCGCCCCCGTGTCTGGAAAGCCGCGGCGCTGATCCGCTTACAGCATGATCAGTCCGGCTTCGCCCTCTTCGGTGCCGAAGGCAAGGCGGGTCCCCGTCCTGTTCCAGGCAAGCGCCGTTACCGCGCCGCCGCCCGGATGCTTCGCCACGAGTTCGGCGCCGTCATCAAGGCGGATCAGCAAGGCCAGGCCATTCTCGTAGCCGGTCGCCGCAACTCCTTCCTTCGGATGGCAGGCGACGGCGCAGACCCGCTGATTGGTCGGCGCAAGCAGGCGTGGGCCTTTGCCCATCGGCCCGTCCTTGCCGCGGAACGGCCACAGCACGAGCTGATCAGCGCCGGAGGTCGCAAGCTCTTCGCCATCCGCGCTCCAGTCCATCGCGTGCACCTTGGCGACGTATCCGGTCATACGCATGTGCTTGCCGTCGGCGAGGCGCCAGCCGTGCAGCGCCGGCTCCTGCATCGCGCTGACGAGGAAACGTCCGTTCGGGCTGATCGTGACGCCGGCATGGTAGCCCCTCCATTCGAGCATTTCTGCTGCTGCCTGCGCATTGGGAAACCATAGCGTGACGCCGTTGTAGTGGGCGATCGCGAGTCGCAGCCCCTTGGGCGCGAACGCAAGCCCGCCGACGGTGGAGATAACGGCAAGGCTGCGCTCCTCGCCCTTAGGCGACCGCACGAAGGCGTCCTTGCCGGCGGACCAGGCGAGCGCGCCGCTCGGGCCCACGGCGACATGATCGATCCAGCGGTTCTTAGCATCGGCGGCGATGAGGTTGCTTGCGCCGCGCGCATCCGTTGACATCACCCGCCCGTCGTCGCCTCCAGTGATCACCCGTGCGCCGTCGGAAGCCGCGCACAGGATGGCGCCGCTATGCGCCGGCACACGCTGTTCCTCGCCGCTGTCCGCGACCAGCAGCACGGCGTTCTCGCCCAGCACGAAGGCCGCGGTGTCGCGCAGGAACGCTGCGGCGACCACCGGCGCGCCCGCCGCGACGGTGCGGGTGCGCTCGGTCAGCGATGGCGCGTCAGAACGGATATCGGTCACGGCGCGGCGCAGTCGGCGAAGCCCTGGCGGATCGCCTCCTCTGGCAGTTCGCGGCCGATGAAGACGATGCGGCTTTCGCGGCGCTCGTCCTCGCGCCACGGCCGCTGATGATCGCCGTCGAGAATCATGTGGACGCCCTGGAACACGAACCGGTCGGGATCGTCTTTGAAGGACAGAATCCCCTTGGAACGGAGAATCTTCGGTCCTTCCTCGGCGACCAGCTTCTGGATCCAAGCAAAGAATCGGTCGGGATCGAGCGGTGTGTCGGTCCTGAGCGCCAGCGCCTGCATATCCTCGTCATGATAGTGCGGCAGCCCGCGCGATGCCGCGCGGTGCTCCCGCGCATGCGCATGCTCGCCGTGTCCGTTTTCGTGCGGGTGGTCATGCTCGTGGTCGTGGTTGCGCTCATGGTGATGATCGTTGTGATCATGATCATGGTCGTGCGCACCCTCGTCGGCATCGAGAAATTTGGGCTCGAGATCGAGGATGCGGTCGAGATCAAAAGCATTGCGGCCGAGCACGCGGCCGATCGGTACGGCGCAGCGTTCGGTGCGGTGGACGTCCGCGTACGGGTTGATGGCGCGCGCGTGCGCCTCGACGTCCAGCAGCTCCGCCTCACTGACGAGGTCAGTCTTGTTGATCAGGATGACGTCGGCGAACGCGATCTGGTTCTTGGCTTCAGGCGAATCCCCCAGGCGGTCGCGCAACCATCGGGCGTCGGCAACGGTGACGACGGCGTCGAGCCTGGTCCGCCGGCCGACATCGGCGTCGACGAAGAAGGTCTGCGCCACCGGGGCGGGATCGGCAAGCCCCGTTGTCTCGACGATGATGGCGTCGAACTTGCCCTTGCGCCGCATCAGGCCGTCGATGATGCGGATCAAGTCGCCGCGTACCGTGCAGCAAACGCAACCATTGTTCATTTCGAACACTTCCTCGTCCGCGTTGACGACGAGGTCGCTGTCGATGCCGATTTCGCCGAATTCATTGACGATGACGGCGAACTTGTGCCCGTGCGGCTCCGACAGGATGCGGTTGAGCAGGGTGGTCTTGCCGGCGCCGAGATAGCCGGTCAGGACGGTGACGGGGATCTTGTCGCTCATGGCACTACGCTGCGCTCCGTTCCGCCCCTATATAGGCGCACGCCGCGGCGGGAGGAATCCCTCGCCGACTGAGATGAACAAATGCCGTTAACCTCTCCCCCGCGGGGGAGAGGTCGGCGAGCATCAAGCTGCGCGAGATGCGAGCCGGGTGAGGGGAAACAAAATACCGGCTCAGTGCCCCTCACCCGGATTCCTCGCTGCGCTCGGAATCCGACCTCTCCCCACTGGGGAGAGGTTGTGACCGAGCGGAAGTTAAGCCGCGCGAGATACCCACTGTCGTCGAGCCTATCATTCGCACCTGAGCGCAGCGTATGATGCGGCATGGGGCTGCGACAGCAATTCAGCATGCTTGCCGATGCGATCAGCCGCCTGACCGCTGCGGTCGGGCGCGCCGCAGCCTGGTGCGTCTTGTTCATCACCTTGGTGCAGGTCACCGTCGTGCTTTTGCGTTACGCGCTCGGGCTCGGCTCGATCTGGCTGCAGGAATCGATCATCTACGGGTATGCGGCGCTGTTCATGCTGGCGGCAGCCTGGACGCTGCAAGCCGACCGGCACGTGCGGGTCGATATCTTCTATGCGGAAGTCGCGCCGCGCCGCCAAGCCCTGGTGAATGCATTCGGCACGGTCGTCTTTCTATTTCCATTCTGCATTGTGCTGTTGTGGTTTTCGCTTCCGTATGTCGCGCGATCCTACGCCATCCTCGAGCGTTCGCGCGAAACAAGTGGGCTTCCCCTGGTGTTTGTGTTGAAGTCGCTGATCCCGCTGTTCGCCGTTCTCCTCACGCTACAGGGACTCGCACAACTCATCCGGTCCGTCCTTGTGCTCGGCGGTATGCGCGGGGACGGCGCGGGGCGCTGAGGGACGATGGAATCGGCCGAACCGCTCGCCATTCTGATGGTGGTCGCCGTCGTGGCGCTGCTGATGATCGGTTACCCGGTCGCGCTGACGCTTGCCGGCGTTTCGCTGATCTTCGCGGCGCTTGGGGGCATTGCCGGCGTGATGCATTTCACGCTGCTCGGCGCGCTGCCGCAGCGCATTTTCGGAGTGATGACCAACGAGGTGCTGCTCGCCATCCCGCTATTCGTATTCATGGGCGTGATGCTCGAGCGCTCGCGCATCGCCGAGGAACTGCTGGAAACCATGGGCCGGTTGTTCGGCTCTTTGCCCGGCGGGCTTGCGCTTTCCGCGACCCTGGTCGGGACGTTGCTTGCCGCCGCAAAAGGGGTCGCGGGGGCGACCACGGTCACCATGGGGCTGATCGCGCTGCCCGCCATGATGCGCCACGGCTACGATCCGCGGCTTGCCGCGGGCACCGTCGCCGCCACCGCGACGCTTGCCCAGATCATGCCGCCGGCGACGGTGCTGGTGCTGCTCGCCGACCAGGTCAACATCGCCTTCCAGTCGGCGCAGCTCGCCGCCGGCAAGTTCTCGCCTGAACTCGGTGTCGATCGGCGACCTGTTCGCCGGTGCGATCGTTCCGGCGTTGTTGCTGGTGTCGCTCTATCTTCTGTTTCAGATCGCGGTCGCCATTCTCCGCCCGGCCGCTTGCCCGGCGGTGCCGCCCGAGACGGCGGCGCAAAGCCCGGCGGCGCTGCGCGTGCTCGAAGCGCTGGTCGCGCCCATCCTGTTGATCTTGATCGTGCTCGGCTCGATTCTCGCGGGGTTTGCGACCCCGACCGAAGCGGCGGCGGTCGGCGCCTTCGGCGCGATCCTGCTGACCGCATACAAGACGGAACGCTCTTGGTCGGCGCTCCTTGCGGCCGGCGCGATCGTCTTCATGCTTGCGCTGCGCGGCCTCGTCGATCTGCGCATCGGGCATGCGGCGGGCCTCTTCGGCGGCTTGGCGCTTGCCGTCGCCGTGGCGCTGTTCGCCTTGCTTGCCTACGGCACGCTACGAGCGCTCGGCGCGGTCGCCCGCAGCGGCATCCTCCGCGAGGCGCTTGCCGCGACAACGCACATCACGACGATGATTTTCACCATCCTGATCGGAGCGACCCTGTTCAGCCTCGTGTTTCGCGGCCTCGGCGGTGACGACATGGTGCGGCGCGCGCTCGCTCACCTGCCGGGCGGCGCGGCGGGGGCGGTCGTGATCGTGATGCTGGGGATGTTTCTGCTGGGCTTCGTGATGGACGCTTTCGAGATCATTTTCGTGGTTGTGCCGATCGTCGCGCCTGCGCTGCTGATGATGCCGGGAGTCGATCCGATCTGGCTCGGCGTCATGATGGCGATGAACCTGCAGATGTCCTACATCCACCCGCCGCTTGGACCTACTTTGTTCTTTCTGCGTGGGGTCGCGCCGCCGGAGATAACCACCCTGCATATCTACGTCGGGGCGATCCCGTTCGTGCTGATCCAACTGTTCGCGCTGGTGCTTTTGTGGTTTTTGCCGCAGCTCGCGACGGCGCTGCCCGCGGCGCTTTATGCGAAGTGATCATTGAAAATCGGAACGTTTTGTCGTTCCCTAGTGGCGCGCCGCGCGCCGCCGCGCGGGCCGCTCCCGCCGCGGGCGGAGACGAGCAAAGAAGTCATTGCTGGCATGGTCATGTTCGGGTACCTGATGGCGCGATTGCCGACCGATTATGGGCTGAGGAACAAAGGAGGAACTCTCCGGTCTTCTACCAACAGACGGCGGCCATCGAGTAGGTAAGCAATCATGACCTTCCTGCGGTAAACCCGCTCCCAGCGATAGACAAGCCGGTAGACGAATTCGAGGAGCGCTCCGTCCCGTTTTCAACATCGGGACCCTTCGGAGAGAAACGATGAGTCACAAGCGAACGATTGTCGACGGAAACGAAGCTGCCGCCTCGGTGGCCTACAGGCTCAACGAAGTGGTTGCGATCTATCCGATCACGCCGTCGTCTCCGATGGGCGAATGGGCCGACCAGTGGATGGCGGAGGGCGCCAAGAACATCTGGGGCACGGTGCCCGACGTGATCGAAATGCAAAGCGAAGGCGGCGCCGCCGGCGCATTGCACGGCGCTTTGCAAGGCGGCGCGCTGGCGACGACCTTCACGGCCTCCCAGGGCCTACTTTTGATGATTCCCAACATGTACAAGATCGCCGGCGAACTGACTTCGGCGGTCATCCATGTGGCGGCGCGCACGCTCGCGACGCACGCGCTTTCGATCTTTGGCGACCACAGCGACGTGATGGCGACCCGGCAGACCGGATTTGCGCTGCTCGCCGCCAACTCCGTTCAAGAAGCGCACGATCTCGCGTTGATCGCCCAAGCCGCGACGCTGGAAGCGCGCCTGCCGTTCCTGCATTTCTTTGACGGGTTCCGCACCTCGCACGAAGTCAACCTGATCAACGAGCTGAGCGACGACGACCTGCGCGCGTTGATCGACGACGAATTGGTGCAGGCGCACCGCGAGCGGGCAATGTCGCCGGATCGTCCGATCCTGCGCGGAACGGCACAGAATCCAGACGTATTTTTCCAGGCGCGCGAGACGATCAATCCCTTCTACCGGGCCTGTCCGACCATCGTGCAGAACGTGATGGACAGGTTCGCGCAGCGGATCGGCCGCTCCTACCACCTGTTCGACTATTACGGCGCTCCCGACGCCGAGCGGGTCGTGATCCTGATGGGCTCCGGCGTGGGCGCCGCGGAAGAGACGGTCGAGGCCCTGCAGGCGCGCGGCGAAAAAGTCGGCGTGCTGAAGGTCCGGCTGTTCCGGCCGTTTGATGTCGATAGCTTCCTGGCGGCGCTCCCCAGCACGGTCAAATCGATCGCCGTCCTCGACCGCACCAAGGAGCCGGGCTCAATCGGCGAGCCGCTCTACCAAGACATTCTATCGGTCTATGCCGAGCGCATCTCCTGCGGAGCGGCGACCACCATGCCGCGCATCATCGGCGGACGCTATGGCCTATCGTCGAAGGAATTCACCCCGGCGATGGTCAAGGCGGTGTTCGACGAACTCAATAGGTCGGAGGCGAAGAACCATTTCACCGTCGGCATCCATGACGACGTCTCCCACACCAGCCTGCCCGTCGATCCCGATTTCTCGACCGAAGACCCGCGCACGGTGCGCGCGCTGTTCTTCGGGCTCGGCTCGGACGGCACGGTCGGGGCGAACAAGAACTCGATCAAGATCATCGGCAAAGGGACTGACAGCTGGGTTCAGGGCTATTTCGTCTATGACTCGAAGAAGGCGGGGTCGGTCACCGTTTCGCATCTGCGCTTCGGGCCCAACCCGATCCGATCGACCTATCTGATCAGCAAGGCGAACTTCGTCGCCTGCCACCAGTTCCAGTTCCTCAATCGCGTCGACATGCTGGCGGCGGCCGAGGAGGGCGCGACCTTCCTGCTCAATGCACCGCACGGCGCCAACGAGGTCTGGGAGCATCTGCCGCGCGAGGTGCAGGACGGGATCATCCGCAAGAAGCTGAAAGTTTATGTGATCGATGGCTACGCCGCGGCGCGCGAAGCCGGCATGGGCAGCCGCATCAACACGATCATGCAGACCTGTTTCTTCGCCATCAGCGGCGTGCTTCCGCGCGATGAGGCGATCAAGCAGATCAAGAAGGCGATCGAGGACACCTACGGCAAACGCGGCGCAGCCGCAGTGCAGAAGAACTTCGCGGCGGTCGACACGACGCTTGCGCGCCTGCATGAGGTGAGGGTGCCGGACCAGGTGACGAGCGTCTTCGAAATGTTGCCGCCGGTTCCTGCGCGCGCGCCGGCCTTCGTGCGCGACGTGCTCGGGACCATGATCGCCGGCAAAGGCGACACGCTGCCGGTCAGCGCGCTGCCGATCGACGGCACCTTCCCGACCGGCTCGGCGCAATGGGAAAAGCGGAACATTGCCCAACAGATTCCCGTCTGGGACGAGAAGCTGTGCATTCAGTGCGGCAAGTGCGTGCTGGTGTGTCCGCATTCGGTCATTCGCGCCAAGGTCTATAACGGCGAGCAGCTCGCCGACGCCCCGCCGACCTTCAAGTCCACCAAGCCGAGGTGGCGCGAGTTTGAATCGCAGCGCTACACGCTGCAGGTTTCCCCGGAGGACTGCACTGGCTGTCGGCTGTGCGTCGAAGTCTGTCCGGCCAAGAGCAAGAGCGAGGTCAAGCACAAGGCGATCAATATGGAGGCGCAGGCGCCTCTGCGCGAAAGCGAAAACGCCAATTGGGACTTCTTCCTGAAGCTCCCGGACGCCGACCGCGATGGACTCCGGCACAACCTCGTCAAGGACGTGCAGCTGCTCGAGCCGCTGTTCGAATTCGCGGGCGCCTGCGCGGGGTGCGGCGAGACGCCGTATATCAAGCTGCTGACGCAGCTGTTCGGCGACCGTTTGATGATCGCCAACGCCACCGGCTGCTCCTCGATCTATGGCGGCAACCTACCGACCACGCCCTATACGTCGAACCATGAGGGGCGCGGACCGACCTGGTCGAACTCGCTGTTCGAGGACAATGCTGAATTCGGTCTCGGCATGCGGCTTGCGGTCGACAAGAAGACGCAGTTTGCGCGCGAGCTGGTGACGCGGGTGAATGGCCAGCTCGGCGGCGTCCTGATCAAGGGCCTGCTCGAGGGCGATCAGTCGACGGAGAAGGGCATCGAGGAGCAGCGCGCGCGGGTCGCCGAACTGAAGCAGAAGCTCGCTTCGGTCAAGACCCCGGAGGCGCAGGCGCTGCTGGCGGTGGCCGAGAATCTGGTCCGTAAAAGCGTGTGGATCCTCGGCGGCGACGGCTGGGCCTACGATATCGGTTTTGGCGGACTCGACCACGTGCTGGGCTCCGGCCGTAACGTCAATGTGCTGGTGCTGGATACCGAGGTCTACTCCAACACCGGTGGCCAGATGTCGAAGGCCACCCCGCGCGCCGCCGTGGCGAAATTCGCCACCGGCGGCAAACGCACCGGCAAGAAAGACCTCGCCATGGAGGCCTTGAGCTACGGCTATGTCTACGTGGCCAAGGTCGCGATGGGCGGGAACGACGCGCACACGGTGAACGCCTTCCTCGAAGCGGAAGCCCATGAAGGGCCGTCGATCATCATCGCCTACAGCCATTGCATCGCGCACGGCTTCGATATGGCGAATGGGCTCAATCAGCAGAAGAACGCGGTGCTCTCGGGATACTGGCCGCTGATGCGGTACAATCCCGGCCTGCGCGCGCAGGGCAAAAACCCGTTCCTGCTCAACTCCAAGGCGCCGAGCATTCCGTTCAGGCAATACGCCTATAACGAGGCGCGCTACACGATGCTGGTGCGCTCGAATCCGCTGGCGGCGCGCGAATTGTTGAAGACGGCGCAGGACGACGTCGAGCGCCAGTGGCGCGTCTATTCGAATCGCGCCGCCATGTTGGGTCGCGCCGCGACGCCCGACATTGCGCCGCACGACGCCGAAGAGGCCTCGGATCAGACCAAAGCGGGAGGCGACGAGGAATGAGTGATCTGACAACGAGATATACGGGCCTGAGCCTGAAGTCGCCGCTGGTCGCGTCGGCATCTCCTCTCTGCGAGTCGGCGGAGAACATCGTCAAACTCGAGGATCAGGGAATTGCAGCCGTCGTGTTGCCCTCCCTGTTTGAAGAACAGCTCGTGATGGAAAGCCTACGCGTCGACGCCGACCTCGAACGCGGGTCGGACAGCTTTCCCGAGTCGCTCAACTTCTTTCCCGACCTGCATACCTACAATCTCGGACCGGACGGCTATCTCGAGCTGATCCAGTCCGCCAAGGCGCGGGTGTCGATCCCGGTGATTGCCAGCCTCAATGGCGTCACCGCGGGCGGATGGATCGAATACGCCAAGCTTATGCAGGACGCGGGCGCGGACGCGATCGAACTGAACATCTACTCGATCGCGACCGATCCCATGCAAAGCGGCGATGCGGTCGAGAAAGGTTATCTCGAATTGGTCTCGCGGATCAGCCAGAGCGTGCGCGTTCCGGTGGCGGTCAAGCTGTCGCCGTTCTTCAGCGCGCCCGCCAATTTCGGCAAACGCCTGTGCGAGGCGGGCGCCGACGGCCTCGTGCTGTTCAACCGGTTCTACCAGCCCGATTTCGACATCGAAGATCGCGAGGTTGTGCCGTCGCTGGTGCTCAGCCGTCCGGAGGAACTGCTGCTCCGTTTGCATTGGATCGCCATCCTGTACGGCCATGTCGATGCGGATCTGGGTGTTACCGGCGGCGTGCACAGCGCGCAAGACGTGGTGAAATGCATCATGGCCGGCGCTCGGGTCGCATGCATGACCTCGGCGCTCCTGCGCAACGGGGCGCAACATGCGGCGCGCGTGCTCACTGCACTCAACAACTGGCTCGACGACCACGAATACGCGTCCGTCGCGGAAATGTGCGGCAGCATGAGCTACAACGCCGTTCCCGATCCGACCGCCTATGAGCGCGGCAACTACATGAAGGTGCTCGGCTCGTATACGCTGTAAAACCCGGCGCCACGCGACCAAATCCGCCTTTCGCCGAGCGAAGGGCGGCTTTTGTTATTGCTGCATGGGCCAAGCATTCCGTCTTTGTCATGATCTGCATGACCAATGCATGAAGAGCCAGTGCTTACTGAAATAACAAACCCATCACGGTCATGTGCGCGCGTTCGCGCCCTGGGACATGCAACTATGCCGCCGCACCGCCAACGCCCTACGTTGGCGCGAGCCAATCCTCCCCGCACGGGACGTCATCGTCATGGAATTTGGAGGCCGGCCGTGAACTCAGTTTTTGTCGTTCAGACGAAAGATCTTCCGCGTGCGAAAGTGGGGGGCGTGGACGATCCGACGGTGCGCTGGCAGGGCGCATTTGCCGCCTATGGCGGACATGGGACCACGGCGTCGTCGACCATCGTTTACGAGATCGAGCCCGGCGGCCGGCTCGGCTGGCACACCGATGCGACCGAAGAAACGCAATATATTCTCGCCGGCAGCGGCGAATTGCGGCTGGAGGACGGCTCCAAGCACGCGGTCGGGCCGGGCAGCGTTTTCGTGATTCCCACGCCGGTCCGCCACGATCTCGCCAATACCGGCAAAGACACCTTGCGGGCGGTCGCCTTTTTCGCGGCGGCGATGTTCACCCAGACATTCGACAACGTAATGCTGCCGCCGGACGTCCATGTCCTCGGCACGCCCAACCGCGAAGGTCAATAGCAGCTTCGGCCGCGCTGATCCTGACTGGTCGCGCGCGGGTCAGCCTTTGCCCGGACCAGCCGACGCTGATCACTTGCAGCGCGCGAGCCGCTGGCCTCAAGCGGCCGGCGGCTCGGCGTGGATGAGTTCGTGAATGAACTGAAGCTTGTCGATGACCGGTGGCGAGAGCACGAACGGATAGAAATCGGGCTGGCCGATGCTGCGATTGACGCTGTTGATTGCGACCGTCAGCGGCACCCAATCGTCGACGAGGTCCTGCGCGCTCGCCGCCGCGTAAGGCTGAAACTCCAGTTCGACGGCAAGACCTTCGGCATTCTTTGCCGCCGGACGCACTTTGATTCCGAATGACCGGGCGGTTTCCAAGCCGTCCACCATGTGGATGTAGTGGGCCCACGTCTCCGCGAAATCCTCCCACGGATGCGCGGTCGCGTAGGCGCTGACGAATGCGGCCTGCCAGTTGGCGGGAGCGCCCGTCTCGTAGTACCGCTTCAGCGCCTCGTCGTAATCCTGAGTTTCATCACCGAACAGCTGTCGGCAGCGATCGATGTTGCCGCGGTCGCGGACGAGCCGTTCCCAATAATAATGCCCAACCTCATGCCGGAAATGCCCGAGCAACGTCCGGTAGGGCTCTTGCATCGACACCCGGCGCTTTTCCCGCTCCGCATCGTCCGCCTCGGCGATGTCGAGCGTGATGAGCCCGGTATTATGCCCTGTCAGCACCGGTTCGACCGTGCCGTCGTTCTTCGCGATATCGGCAAGAAACTCGAATGCAAGCCCATGCTCGGGATCTTCGCTGCGGGTCGGCATTGGCAACCGCCAGCGCATCAACGAATAGAACAGGTGCCGCTTAGCCAACTCAATCTTGCGCCAGTTCGCCAGGTTTTCCGGCGCCGACAGATCGGGAACGGTCTGATTGTGGCGACAGGCGACGCAGAGCGGATTGTCGCTATCGGCAGGAAGTAGCCAATTGCACGCTTCATATTGGCTGTTGGCGCAGGAGACGTAGGAGAGTTCCGGAACCGCGAGCGCCTTCCACCGGCCGCCGTCAGCTTCGAGCGCGGACATCTCGAACCGCTCAGGTAGATAGCCGAGCCGGCGGTCACAGTTCACGCAAACGGTATTGTCGAAATACACCGCGCTCCGACAATGTTGGCATTCAAATAATTTCATGGGTCGCGTCGATGGGAATTGCCGTGGAGGCTCTTGGCGAGGCGATGGCCGTTGGGTTGATGTGGATCGGCGGATGACGGTCTGGTGCACCTAAAAACAATCCGAGCTCAGACTTGTTCCCTGCAGCTCCATGAGGCTGACGGCGTTCGGCGCAAGCGGGAATCGTTTCATCGCAGAAATCGACCCAAAAATCAGGCGGTGCGCGTTGGTTCCACTTTAACGGTTCGCTCCCCGGCAGAATCGTTGGCGAGGAGGCTCAAGCTCGCTTCTCCCTGCGCGCCGCAGGTCTCAACACGGAATCACGCTCACCGCGACGTCGATGTGCTGGCCGCCCGACGCGAGGATGACGCCGTCGATGGGCGCCACATCGGCATAGTCGCGTCCGATCGCAAGCACCACATGATCGTTGCCGGCAGCGATGGCGTTGGTCGGGTCGAGCCCGATCCAGCCGATCTCGGCGCCGCACCACACATTGACCCACGCGTGCATGGCGTCGGAGCCCTCGAGGCGCGGCCGCTGCGCGTCATAGGAGGTGCGCAGATAGCCGCTGACATAGGCCGCCGGCAGGCCGAGGCCGCGCAGCCCGGCAATCATGACATGCGCGAAATCCTGGCACACGCCGCGGCGCAGCGCGAAGGACATCGACGGCGTAGTCGTCGCCGTGGTCGCGCCGATCTCGTAGGTGAAGTCGGTCTTGATCCGCCGCCCCAGTTCGACCATGGCGTCGAGAATCGGACGGCCGGGCGGAAAGCTCGCGCGCGCGTATTCGCGGATATCGGGGTCGAGCGAAACTTGCCGGCTGGGGAAAAGGAAGTGCCCCGGCGCGGTCGGTCCAATATCGGCGACGGCGAGTATTTCGTCCCGCACAAACTCCCAGGATGGGGAAGTGGCCGGAACATAGTCGTCGCGATAATCGACGGCGACGCGCGCCATCACATGCACCGCAAGCTTTTCATGCGGTTGATTGAGTTCGATCCAAGTCAAGCGATTGCCGAAGAAGTCGAAGCCTTCGCGCCGGCGGATCGGCGCCGGCAACACGTCAAGCGCCGCGACATGAACGCGCTGACGCGGCCGGTCGATCGGGGTCAGCCGCAGCACGTGGCGTGCATAGGTCACCGGCGACGCGTAGGTATAGGCCGTCATTTGGCGCACGTCATAGATCATGCGAGCGCCTCGCGTTTGGCCTCTAGATTCTCCGTTTGAATAAGGTAGGTCGAGGCGACGAAGTCGGACAAATGCATGAGGTCGGCTTCGAAACCGGAAATCGTATCATCATCGATGTCCACGGCGTCCATCGTGCGCAGCTTGGTCGCCAAGGCGAGCGCCGCTTTCTGCGGAAGCGAGAGCGGTCCGTCCGCCAGATGAGGCGGTAGCGCCGCAAGGTGCTCATCGATGCGGTCGACCTGATAGGCCACCGATCGCGGATTGAACGGATCAAGCATGACTAGATCGACCACGGGCGCGCGGGCAGCGACCATCACATAGCGCTTGCGATAGGTAATCTGGCTGTCGCAAAGCTCCAGAAGCACATCGAGCGCGCGCTCGTGCACGGGAGGATTGGAGAACTGGCGTGCAAAGCGGCAGGTCACGAGGCCGCGCTCGATGCGGCGACCGAGTTCGAGAAAGCGCCAGCCCGCGCGCTGCGTCATATTCTCCTGGGCGAGGCCGGAGAACGACGCGACGATGCGCAGCGCGTCGTTGACCCGTTCGAGCATCGCGCCTTCCGACGGGCCGTCCGGCACGGCTGCATTGATAACGGCGACGAGGGTCGTCAGCGCTCGCCAGGCGTCGGGCGAAAAGCGGTCGCGGATCACCGACGCGGCCGAACGCGCGGCGCCGGCAAGATACGGCAGCGATCCCTCGCACTCCGCCTGTTGCAGCGCCGCGCGCGCGACAAGCGACGGCTTTGCGCGCAGAATTTCTTTCGGACCGGCGCTCCAGGCCAGCAGCAGCGAACTGATCGAGGAGATAATCGGGGCGGCCGCATCGTCATCGTCGATAATTTGATGGATCAGCGCCCGAACCAGCCGCAACGTCGCTTCCGTGCGCTCGATATAGCGGCCGACCCAAAGCAGATTGTCGGCGGCGCGACTGGGCAGGGGGCCGGCCGAGCGGCGGATGGCGACCCGGTCGGGAGCGGGCAGAAGCGTCGTCTCTACGATCGGCTCCTCGGAAAGCACCCAGGCGTCGGCGGTGCGTCCGCCCTTCTGCAGGCTGACGGCGTGCGCGTCGATGTCGTCGGCGATCCGCACGAAACCGCCCGGCATGACCGTCCACCCATCGCCGACCCGGGTGAGGAACAGACGCAGGATGAAAGGACGCGGCTGCAGACGGCCGTCTCGCAAAACGGGCATTGTCGACAGCTTGACCGGCTCCTGAACGACGAAATCCATCCCGCGATCGGCGATTAGCTGCACGAGCTTCTGGTGCTGATGGATATTGAGCTTCCCGCCCAATACGCCTTCGGATAGCCCGTCGCCGGGCAATGCAGCGAACGCCGGCGCAATGACCATCGAGTCGAGCCGCTGGACCATCTCGGATTGCACCGCGGCGTCGCCAAGCCACCATGTCGCGACATTGGGAATTGCGAGGTCCTCGCGCAGGAGAGCCGGCGCGAGCGCCGGCAGAAAAGCGAGGACGGCGCGCGCCTCGACGAGGCCCGAGCCCAACGCATTCACGATGGCGACCTGGCGCTCGCGCACCGCCTGCACCAACCCGGGGACCCCGAGGCGCGAGCGCACATTCAGTTCCAATGGATCGGCGAAGTCGGCGTCGACGCGGCGCAGGAGCACTTCGGTTCGTTGCAGCCCGGAGACGGTGCGAATGAACACGCCGTCGCTGCGGACGGTGAGATCTCCGCCCTCGACCAGAAGGAAGCCGAGATAGCGGGCGAGATAGGCGTGCTCGAAATAGGTCTCATTCAATGCGCCCGGCGTCAGCACGCACACGCGCGCGTCGTCGCGCCGGCTCAGGCCTGACAGCTCCGCCTGCAACTCCCGAAAAAACGGCGCGAGCCGGTGGACGTGGAGCGAGCGATAGATATCAGGCAAGGCGCGTGCGAGCGCGAGCCGGTTTTCCAGGGCATAGCCTGCGCCGGACGGCGCTTGGGTGCGGTCCCCCAGAACCCACCATCGCCCGTCGGTGCCGCGTCCGACATCGACCGCGTAGAGCCGCAGATGCGCGCCGCCGGACGGCGGCGCGCCCACAAGTGGGCGGATGAATTCCGGATTGCCGGCGATCAGCGTGGCCGGAAGACGCCCGCGCCGGACCAGGTCCGCCGAACCATACGCATCGGCGAGAACGGCTTCGAGCAGCCGGGCGCGCTGGATGAGGCCGGCCTTCAGCTGTTCCCAGTCGTTAGCCTCGATGATCAGCGGCACATGGCTTGACGGCCAGGTCCGCTCGACGCCGGCCGGGTCTTCGTAGACGCGATGGAATACGCCCGAATCGCGCAGATAACGGTCGGCGATGGCAAAACGGCGGTTGATCTCATCGGGGCCAAGAGCGGCGAGGCGTTCGAGAAAAGGTCGCCAGTGGCCGCGCACCGCGCCGGTGCGATCCATCATCTCGTCGTAGATGTCGGGAAATGGACGGTAATCCGTCAACAGACGCTCGAGCGCGCCGTTCAGCCGATCATCAGGAGCGCTGTCGGTATGCGACATTATTGGAGCGCCTCCGGATAGCGGAGATCGAGCGTAGTCGGATATTCCAACGATCGGATGTCGGAGGGAGCCTGCGCAATGACGCCCGGTGTATGCCCATGGTCCTGGAAGCGGGCGCGGCGGCGCGCTTCCGCCTCATACGAATTGACCGGGAATGTCTCATAGTTGCGCCCGCCCGGATGCGCCACATGGTACACGCAGCCCCCGAGCGAACGCCTATTCCACAGATCGATGATGTCGAAGGTTAGTGGCGCATGCGACTTGATCGTCGGGTGCAGGGCGGCGGCCAGATTCCATGCCTTGAAGCGCACGCCGCCGACATATTCGCCAGTGCGACCCGTCGCAACCAACGGAACGCGGCGTCCGTTGCAGGCGATGATGTGACGAGTTGGATTGAGATTTTCGGCCTTGACCTGCAGCCTTTCCACCGACGAATCGACGAACCGCACTGCGCCCCCGAGGACGCTCTCTTCGCCCAACACATGCCAGGGCTCGAGCGCGTGGCGAATCTCCAAACTGACTCCCCCGTGGTTGACCATGCCGTAAGCGGGGAAACGGAATTCGCGCTGCGCCTCGAACCAAGCCGGATCGAACCGGTAGCCTTCCCGGCCGAGATCGTCCAGTACGTCGAGGAAATCGCGCCAAACAAAGTGCTCCAGCATGAAGCGATCGTGCAGGGCCGTGCCCCAGCGCGCCGGCCGGCCATCCAGCGGCTCGCACCAGAACCAGGCGATCAGCGCCCGCAACAGCAATTGCTGCGCGAGGCTCATGCGGGCGTCCGGGGGCATCTCGAAGGAGCGGAATTCGACCAGCCCAAGGCGGCCCGAGGAACTGTCGGGAGAAAACAACTTGTCGATGCAGATTTCCGCGCGATGGGTGTTACCGGCTACGTCCACGAGGAGGTGTCGGAACAGGCGATCCACCAGCCACGGCCGCGGCGGCGCGCCTTCGTGCGGAGTTCGGCACTTGCGCGAGCGCGATTTCCAGCTCGTACAGGGAATCCTGGCGCGCCTCGTCGACGCGCGGCGCCTGGCTGGTCGGGCCGATGAACAGGCCCGAGAACAGATAGGACAACGACGGCCGCCGTTGCCAGTACAGCACTAGGCTCTTCAGGAGATCGGGTCGCCGCAGGAAGGGACTGTCCGCCGCGGACGGCCCGCCCAGCACGACATGATTGCCGCCGCCGGTGCCGGTGTGGCGGCCGTCGATCATGAACTTGTCGGTGCCGAGTCGTGCGAGGCGCGCTTCTTCATAGAGCGCGGTGGTGATGTTCACCGCCTCGCTCCAGGATCCCGCGGGGTGGATGTTGACCTCGATGACCCCCGGATCAGGCGTGACCTTGATGACGTTCAGCCGCGGATCGGGCGGCGGCGGATAGCCTTCAAAATAGACCGGCGTGTTCTGCGCGATCGCTGCGGCCTCCACCGCCGCGAGCAGCTCATAGAAATCCTCGAGGCGCTCGACCGGCGGGAGGAAAACGCAGAGCTTTCCGTCGCGCGGCTCGACCGCAAGCGCGGTGCGGACCGCGATTCCCGACCCGTCTTCGCCAAGGATTTCCGGCTCCCGCGGCGCCGTCGACTCGGGGCTTGCGATCCGGCTCGCGCGCTGACGCGACATCTGCTGGGCAAGCGTTTCGGGGTCGGCGAGCTCGCCAGGCTCGGCGAACGGGTCGGCCGGCATGACGTGCGGGTAGGAGGTGGGCGGCACATAGGGGAGGGACTTGATCGGGAGCCGCAGGCCGATCGGTGAATTGCCGGCGGCGAGAAACAAGCGCCCGCGGCGCAGCCGCCACGCCTCGCTCATCCAGCCCGAGGCCGATGATCGGGCATTCCAACGTTGGACCGGCAGCGCATAGCCCACGGGCTCCGACAATCGGCCCGCGAAGGCGTGCAGGATGCGGGCGCGTTCCGCCGGATCGTCGATCTTGGGATCGTTCGGATCGATGTTTGGCGGCAGCTCGCCTTCCTTGATCATGCGGGCGACCGGGTCTTCATAAGCGGGCACCACGTGTTCGGCGCTCAGCCCGATATGTTCTGCGACGGCCTCGATGAAGCGACCGGCGGCAGCGGCCGGCGGCGTCGTGTCGCTTGCGCCCGTCGCGATCAATTCGGGATGGCGCCATAGCGGGACACCGTCCTTGCGCCAGTACAGGCCGAAGGCCCAGCGCGGCGCCGGCTCGCCGGGATAGGACTTGCCCTGGCCGTAATGCAGGATGCCGTGGGGCGCGAAGCGATCGCGCAAGCGGCGGACCAGATCGGTCGCCCGGATGCGCTTGGTCGGGCCGTCTGCAGCGGTGTTCCACTCCTCCGATTCATAATCATCGATGGATACGAAGGTCGGCTCGCCGCCCATGGTGAGCCGCACGTCATGCGCGGCGAGATCGGCGTCGACTTTACCGCCGAGCGCGTCGAGCGCCGCCCACTGCTCCTCGGAAAACGGAAAGGTGACGCGCGGCTTCTCGCCGATGCGCGAGACATGCATCTCGAAAGAGAACGAGACCTCCGCCGGATCGACCGTGCCGCTGATCGGCGCGGCGGAGCGATAGTGCGGCGTCGCCGCGACCGGCAGATGGCCTTCGCCGCACATGAGGCCGGAGGTCGGATCAAGCCCGATCCATCCCGCACCCGGCACATACGCTTCAGCCCAGGCATGAAGATCGGTGAAATCTCGGTCGGTGCCGGCCGGACCCTCCAGCGGCTTGATGTCCGGCTTGAGCTGAATGAGGTAGCCGGACACGAAACGGGCCGGCATGCCGAGATGCCGGAGCACCTGGACGAGCAGCCAAGCGGTGTCACGGCATGAGCCCGAGGCGACTTCCAGCGTCTCCTCCGGGTCTTGGACGCCCGCTTCCATACGAATGACGTAACGAATCGCTTGCTGCAATCTATGGTTGAGTTCGACCAGGAGATCGACGGTCCGGCGCCGGTCGCGCGGAATGGAGCCGAGGAGGTTCTTTAGCCGCGGACCTGCCGGGTCCGGCTCGAGATAGGCGGCAAGCTCCGGCCTCAGTTCAGGGGGATAGTCGAATGGAAAGTATTCTGCGTAAGGCTCGATGAAGAAGTCGAAGGGATCGATGATTTCGAGATCGGCGATGAAATCGACGACGATCGTGAATTCATTCGCTTTTTCAGGAAAAACATAGCGCGCCAGCCAGTTTCCATGGGGATCCTGCTGCCAATTCACGAAATGTTCGGCTGGGATGACCTTGAGCGAATAGTTGCGCACCCGCGTGCGGCAATGGGGAGCGGGGCGTAGCCGTACCACCTGGGGTCCGAGATTAATAGGACGGTCGTAACGATAGCTGGTGATGTGGTGGAGGTTCGCCGCAATCGCCATTGAAACCGGTTTCCACGAAGTGGGCGCCTCCCGGTAGACCGACAACGCGCCGACGCTCAAAATCTCGCCGCTCAAGCTTAAGGCGATAACTTTATGCAAGAGCCAGGCCTGCCAAGCAGGCGTATCGATCGCGAGCAATCGCGCGCCGACGGTAGACCGCGCATAAGATTTAGGCAAATCTGTCCAATAACGCGGCGGTCGGCCGGAAATTGCGCTTCATCGACGGAAAAAGCCGCTTGCGTTCGGCCCCGGCCGCACGACGCGCTTAATCGCACGCGCGGTTCGTTCGTCAGACGTCACATTCGACCAACAGAAAAAATTGCGTGCGGGAACGATTTTCGAAGGCGCTCACGCCACATCTCTCCCGCGCAAGTTGCCATCAGATGCGATTGGTGCGTCGTTTCTGCGCGAACGGATGTTTAATCGGCTCCGCATAGCACACCGATTCGCCAGCGGCTTACGTTCTCAGGCTCGCTCTCGCCGGAAACCCTTCTAACCCTCCTCGCGCCAGATACCGAGCGCTTCCTGCATCGGACGGTCGGAGATCGAGAACAATACCAATTCCTTCGCCGCGGTGTGGGCGTAACGCTTCCACGGCGGCACGACGAACACATCCTTCTGACGCCATTCCAGGGTCGCGCCGTCGACCGTGGTCACGCCTTCGCCTTCCACGCAAACGAAGATCGTGCCTTCGGTCGAGCGGTAGCCCTCGCCCTTGAAGTTCTGCGGCAGCAGCGCGAGATGCGCCCCCATGGTGGGCAGCGCCCAGCCGCCGGTGATGGGATTGGAATAGCGCACGCGCGCGCCATGGCGGCGATCGATGTCGCCGGCTGCCTTGAGACGCTCGAGGATCGGCCGCGTGCGGGCATAGGTGTAGTTGATCACCGGGCTGCGCTTGAGATGCACCGGCGCGCCGTCCGGCAGCACGCCCGATCCATAGAATTCCAGCGAGTCACCGTTCTGCCGTCCGGTCGGCTGGGTCTCGCTTTCGAAATGTTCGGCGAACGCCGCTTCGTAGAAGTTGATCGTCGGCAGGTCCAGCACGTCGAGCCAGATCATCGGCTTTTCCGACTCGTTGCCGTGATCATGCGGCGCCCAATTCGGCGTCAACACGAAATCGCCCGGCGACATCACGGCTTTCTCTCCCTCGACCGCCGTGTATGCGCCTTCTCCATCCAGCACGAGCCGGATCGCCGAAGCGGTATGCCGGTGGGCGGGCGCGATCTCGCCCGGCATGATCAATTGCAGTCCGGCGAACAGCGAGTTGGTGATGCGCGATTGGCCGCGCAATCCGGGGTTCTCCAGGATCAATACGCGGCGTTCCGCCTCTTTGGCGGTGATGAGGTCGCCGGCCTCCAGGATTACCGCTTTTACTTCGTCGAAGCGCCACAGCGCCGGGACGCATTTCGTCACCGGCTCGCGGGGAACAAGATCCTTCAGTTTCTCCCACAGGGGCGCCATGTGGAAGGTCGAGATCTTGTCGTAATAGGCCTGCCGGGCTGCCTGCAGATTGTGGCGCGCCTCCGGGACGGTTTGTGCGGTTGCCGGCATCGTGGTTCTCCTCGGGCCTTTTTGGTGCAGTCGCTTGCACATTTGTGCACATAAGGAAAAGGCGGCCGATCGGCAAGCGGCGCGCGTCGGCGGCCGCCCCTGACGCAGACACAGCGGGAGCGGCGCTTATGAACGAATAGGCGCGGTGCGTTGGCGCGGATGAGCCGATTGTAAATCGCGCCCGCTACTCGCGTTCGTCCTCGACCGGATTGCATAAGACGCCGACGCCCTCGATCTGCACCTCGCACACGTCGCCATGGCGCATCCACACGCGCGGCTTGCGGGCGAAACCGACGCCCGACGGGGTCCCGGTGACCAGCACGTCTCCGGGCTCCAGCGTCATCCCTTGCGTCACGTAAGCGATCGTCTCGGCGACCGGGAACATCATGTTGGAGGTGTTGTCGGACTGGAGCACCTGGCCATTAAGGCGCGTCTCGAGCTTTAGGCCATGGCCGCCGGGCGGCAATTCGTCCGCGGTGACCATCCACGGGCCGAAGCCGCCGGTGCGGTCGAAATTCTTGCCGATGTCCCACTGGGTGGAGTGGCGCTGAAATTCGCGCACCGAGCCGTCGTTGAAGCAAGAATAGCCGGCGATGCACGAAACCGCCGTATCCACGGTGAGGTGCTTCGCACGCTTGCCGATGATGACGGCAAGTTCGCCCTCGTAGTCGAGCGTCTCGGTGATGCGCGGGCGGAAAATCGCACTTTCATGAGCGACGAGCGAGGTGAGACTGCGGAAGAAGATCGTCGGATGTTGCGGGACGTTGTCGCGCTGCGACCCTTCCTTCACATGATCGAGGTAATTGAGGCCGAGGCACACGACCTTGCCAGGGTTCGCGATCGGCAGGGCGAAGCGCAATCCCTGCAGCGGAATTCGCGCTGCGGCCGGTGCGCGCGCGACGAGGTCGCGCAGCGGGCGCAAATCCCCGCTTGTGCGCGCGAGCAGCACGCCGAGATCGGTCGGCGTATCCGCATCGACGGCCTGCAGGTCGACGACCTGATCCGCTTCGACGACGCCGAGCCGCAGCCCTGCGTCGGTTTCGAACCCAACGATCTTCATGCAATGATCCCGGAAACGGTTGGCGTGGACGATCGTCGTGTGACGAGACGCGGGCACGCTAGAGCGAATTTCGTTCCGGTGGAATCAGAATTTGCCCAATTTGCTCGTTAGCGGTCGCATTTTCTGCGGCGAACCAATTCCCACTTCGCCGGAAAGTGCTCTAGGAGCACGCCGGCGGCGGGCGACTATAATGAAAGCCGGTCCGCGCATCTACCGGCGTGCGGCGCGGCTCATCGTCCGGCAGGTCGCATGCGCGTCAATCGCTGATGTACTTCTCTTCCTCGGAGACGAGAAGGTGAACCGAGAAGGATTGGTCGGCGTCGACCCAGACTGCGGCCTGTCGCCACCCCGCGCCCTGAGCGATCGTGCGGAACAGTTCGGGCGTGTACTTGTAGCTGTTCTCGGTGTGAATCGTCTCGCCGCGCCTGAATTCGAAGTTCCGACCGTCGATCCGCACCTTTTGCCGCGCGCGGCTCACCAGATGCATTTCCACCCGGCTATGCTCGCGATTGTAGAAGGCGTAATGGCAGAATTTGTCGATATCGAAATTCGCATCGAGCTCGCGATTGATGCGGCGTAGCAGGTTGAGATTAAATGCGGCCGTCATGCCTGCGGAATCGTTGTAGGCATGGTGAAGGATGTCCGGATCCTTCACGCGATCGATGCCGATGATCAGCCGCGCGTTGGGTCCGAGCAGCTTTGCCGCGTGGCGCAGAAACGCGGTCGCCTCATGCGCCTCGAAATTGCCGAGCGTCGAGCCGGGAAAGAAGCCGACCAGCGGCATGCCCGCTACCTCGGCCGGCAGTTCGAACGGCTGGGTGAAATCGGCCGCGACCGGAAACACTTTCAAACCGGGCAGGTCGTTCTCCAGACGCTTGACCTCGCTTGCGAGAAACGCGCCGGAAATGTCCACAGGCACATAGGCCGCGACCTGGGCCGCTTGCAGCAGGATCCGCGCCTTGGTCGTGGCGCCGCTGCCGAACTCGATCATCGCCGCCCCGGCCGGAATATGGCTGGCGATCGTCGCTGCGTTGTCGTTGAGGATCGAAAGCTCGGCGCGCGTCGGATAGTATTCCGGCGTACGGGTGATGGCCTCGAACAATTCCGACCCGTGCTGGTCGTAGAAATACTTCGGCGGAATGCTTTTGAGGTCCTGCGACAGCCCAGACCACACGTCCTTGCGGAAGGCAGCGCGCGCCGGATCGCATTTCTCGGCCTGTTGTGAGACGCGTACGGGCGCTGTCATCGTATCTCTGATCATGCCGGGAGGGGTTGTAACTGCGTCAGACGGAGGACTCCGCAAGTCTGAGCCCGGTGAATTGCCATCGCGCCGGCGGGTAGAAAAAGTTGCGGTAGGTCAGGCGCGCATGGCCAACCGGAGTCGCGAACGAGCTGCCGCGCAGCACCATCTGGTTAACCATGAACTTGCCATTGTATTCTCCAAGCGCGCCGGCTGTCGCGCGGAAACCGGGATACGGGGCATAGGCGCTGCGCGTCCATTGCCACACAACGCCGAAAGCGTCGTCGAGCTCTCCCGTGCCGGCCGCCGCTTCCCATTCCGCTTCGCACGGAAGATGCCGTCCGCTCCAGCGAGCGAATGCATCAGCCTCGTAGTAGCTGACATGGCAAACGGGCACGGCCGGATCAATAGGACGCAACCCGCCAAGCGTCATCGCATGCCACGCCCCATCGATCTCGCGCCAATAGCCAGGCGCGCGCCAATTTTCGGCGCTTGCCGTCGCCCAGCCGTCGGACAGCCACAGCGACGGACTATCATAGCCGCCGTCGCGCATGAATGCGAGCCATTCGCCATTGGTCACGAGCGCGCGCGTCACCCGCACCGGCCCGACGAGCACACGGTGGGGCGGCCCTTCATTATCGAAGCTGAAGCCGCCGCCGCTGTGACCGATGGTGCGAACCTCCTCGGGGAGTTCGACAAAGCGCTCATCGCCGGCCGGCTTAGCGCGGCGGCCGGGCCTTGGCGCGTCTGGGAAACGCGATTCGCTGACGCTTGCTGCGCCTGCACCCGGGGATCGCCATGACTCGTCGTAGGCGGGCATGCAAGGATTCTGGGCAAGAGCATGCAGGATGTCGGTGAGCATCAGTTCCTGATGCTGCTGTTCGTGATTGAGGCCGATCTCGAGAATGCGCAAAACTTCGGCCAGCCGATCGGAGGCGCAGTTCGCAAGCAAATTATCGACTGCGGCATCCACATGGGAGCGATAGGCAGCGACTTCGGCCAGGTCCGGGCGCGTGATCAGCCCCCGCTTGGGCCGTTCGTGACGCGGTCCGGCCGCGACATAATAGGAATTGAACAGATAGGCGAAACGCGAGTCGAAGACGCGGTACTCCGATCTCTGCGGAATAAGCAGGAACTGTTCGAAAAACCAAGTCGTGTGCGCCCGGTGCCACTTGGTCGGGCTGGCGTCCGACATCGACTGGATGACTTGATCCTCGGCAGACAGTGGCGCCGCAAGCTTTTCGGTATGTGCCCGAACGTCGCGAAAGGTTTGCGCAGCCGCCAAGCGTAACGCGTCGTTTGCGACGAGCGAAGGAGATTTGACTTCGGGGAAGCCTGCTGATTCATTAGGCAATGATCTTACAGCAATCGTCATGGCGGTTATCCGGATCGCGAAATCCCGGCCACGCATACACCCCGGGATTATATCAACAGCAATGCCTCGGCTGATGTTCCGCCCCAAACTTCCGGCGGCTCAGCCCACCGCGTGGCAAGCCCACAGATAATCGTGCCGACAGAGACAGTTGCGCCCGCTCACATAAGGAGCCTTCACGACAGTGCAATGTCGGCGCTACGAAGGACAGACAAATCAAGGTGAAGTCCCGGCCATCGGCCGCTGTCGCCGACAGGCGGCGTGCGGTTGTCGGTCCTATTCGACCACGATCTTCATGCGGCTGCCGGGCGTGAGCTCATCGTTCGGGCCTAAGCCGTTGAGTACGCGAAAGCGCTCCACTTGGCGATCGCTCAAGGCCATTCGCGCCGCTAGGCGCTTGACGGTGTCGCCGCGCGCGACGGTTACGATCTTGATGCGCAAGGGCTTTGCAGAAGATGCTTCGGCGAGCGACAGCCGACGAAACGTCTTGATCGATTGGCGGAATGAACGGTCGATTTCGGGGGCCTTGGTCTTGGTCGCAAAGATAAATCGAAAGATTTCCTTGCCGGAGCGCACGACGTACAGGCGGAACCACCAGTCTTCGCCCTTGGCGGTCGCGGTGACGGCGGGATAGCCGCCGATCGTCATCTCTTCGACTGATCCTGGCTCGATGTTCTCGATCCACCCGGAATTGATATAGGCAACGAGCGACGGCTCTGTTTCCAACCGTACGATGTCGAGCCGGAGCGCCTGATCGCCACCTCGCTTCGATCCCAGCACCGCGTGGGCGGTGTTTTCCAGCGTGTATCCCTCGGGTGCGGTGAAGGCGAAGCCGAGCTTGGGGTGAACGAACCGGCGGCCGCGCACGAAGCCTTCGACCGGGTCTTCGCCATAGACCAGCCGGTCGAGCATGGCCCGGAATTCCGCCGCGTTGCGCGCGCCGCCCGTGTATTGGCGCGCAACGTTCGCCGCGTTCTCGATCCGCTCGGGCGTCGCCGGATGCGAAGACAGAAAATCGAGCGAGCGGGGATCGGAACTGCTGGCGGACCGCAAGCCGGCGAAACGGCTCATCGAGGTGAGGAAGCGCACCGCGCCCTGCACATCGTAACCGGCACGCGCGGCGATGCCGACGCCGATCTCGTCGGCCTCGAACTCCTGTGCGCGCGAAAAGTTGGCAAAGGCCAGCTTCGACTTCGCGAGCGCAATCGCGCCGGTCGAATCGCTTGCGGTGTCCACGGCCGCATTGGCGTCGATGGCGACGCGCCGGGCCTCGTTTTCGCGAAGGGCGGCATGATGAGCGATGACATGCGCCATTTCGTGGGCGAGCACGCTCGCGAGCTCGGCCTCGTCATTGGCGAGCCCGAGCAAGCCGCGTGTGATGTAAAGCTGGCCGGTAGGCAGCGCGAAGGCGTTGATCGTCGGCGAATTGAGGATCGTCACCTTGTAGCGCTGCTCGGGCCGCTCCGACGCCGCCACGAGCCGATCGACGGTGCCGGCGATCATCGCTTCGAGCTTCGGGTCGGAATAGGCGCCGCCGTAAGCAGCCAGAATGCGCCGGTGCTCGCGCTGCTGAGCGGGCGTCGCCTCGTTCAGCTTGGCCGGATCGGGCAGCCCGATTGGCTGGTCAATGTTGATCAGCGATGAGCAGGCGGGAAGCAGCGCTATGAGCGCAACAGCGATCAGCCGCCCGGCGAAGCGGGCGGCTTGTCTGGCGCGGTGTCGATCTGCTGTCATCGCCGCCGTGTTCTGTCCGCTCCCGGCCTCACCGCCCCGCGACGACGGCGATTTGCTCGGGACGCATGACCTCGATGCGTGGCCCACCCCGCAATTCGACGAATCCGCGCACGTCCACGCGGCGTCCCCGCAGCCGCTTTGGGTCGACGCCTGCGGCCAGCAATGCGCCTGCGTTCCGCTTCAAAATGACAGCGGTGAAGCTTTCTGACCAGCGGCGGCCGAAATTAATATAGGTCGTTCCCCGACTTTTCCGCACCGAGACGACGTCGCCTTCGACCACGGTGAACCGGCCCCGCCGCGCCGCGATGTCGGACGGTCTATTGGCGGGCTGAGCGGAATAATTTGGGTCGGCCCACAGGCCGAGCGCGGCCCGGCGGGCGTCGCGCTCGCGTACGCGCAGGCTGGGGAGGCACGCCTGTGGCTCGACGCGTGCGGCAAGACGCGCATGGCCTTGCGCCAAAAGGTCATGCTGCAGCGACCGCTGAGTCTTGTCTTGCTTGTCCTGCGCGACGAAGCCGAAGGCGACGATGCGCCCATAGCGATCCGCCGAAGCTTCCTCTTGCCTGAGCGTGATGTCGCGTCCCAACGTCAGGTCGGCCAAGGCGCGCTGCGCGGCGCGTCCTGCGGCGTTGCGCGCCTGCTCGTCGGCCGCGGCCGCAATCAGCGGAGCGACCTCGATTGCGGCAAGACGCACCTCGCGTCCGTCCTCGAACATCAGGGTGCGGCCGTCGATCACGCTTCTGACGCGCCCGGTCGTCACGAGCGGCAGGTCGCAGCCCGTCGCTTTGGTGCGTTCTTTCAAAACGTCCGCCGCTGGGCGCGTCCGCGAATCGGGCAACGGCGGGTTGGACATCTGTGCGCGCACGGGCGAGGGCGAAGCGGCCAAAACAAGCGCGAGGGCGGCAAGGCACGCCCCGGGCCGGATGTGCCTTTTGGATGGTTCGGCAACTCGAACAACGGTTTCCACGTTATGCCCGCCTTGCCGCGCGGCTGCCCAGATTGCGGCATCGGCGGCCGAGTCTGCCGGATTCGCAACCCATTGCGGCCGAATAACCGCGCCAGTGTCATGCGAATATGCGCACGCAAAAAAGTCGTTTGTTGGAAAAGGGGGCGCCATGTCAAAGCACGCGGCTTTTGCGGCAATCGGCTATGCGGTTGTCACGGCGCTCGCCTATTCACTGACCAGCCCGGCTACCGCCATCGACTGCCGCGCCGCGCCCGGCGACGACACGCCCCCAGGCCAGCATTGGTACTACCGCCTCGACCATGCGACCGGGCGGCAATGCTGGTATCTCCGGAGGGCCTTGCCAATTCGATCGACGGCGCCGTCGAAGCCGGCGCGGGCGGCGCGTCCCGCCGCCAAGAAGCCTGCTCACGTCGCCGCGCCCCTGAGCAAGAGCTCGAAGGAGGCGCTTTTCCAGGAATTCTTGGAGTGGCAGAAGAACCAGCCGAAGCCATGAACGGCGCCTCTATCCATTAGTGTCGAGACCCTACGAGGCGCATCGCACCGGCCGCCATCAGGACGACAAGGCCGATCCGGCAAGAACACCGCAGTAAATCGCCGGTCTCCGCAGGCAAATTCCCTGCTAACAGGGAATTTTGCCGGTTCTGGCCGCTTCGCGCGCAAATCGCCGTCCGGTCGGGCAATATATTCAGTTACTTACGCCGAAATTCCCTAAGAGACGGAACAAGGAATACTTCGACCCCCATCAGGAAAAATCTTTCGAAGAACAGGGAATATTCGTGCTCATATCGGGGACGGTGGTCGGGCTCGGCAGAGGACCGCTGGTTATTCGCGGTCAAGACGACCTCCACCGGCTTGGCATTCTTGCGGCGGACGAATTTCTGCCAGGGCGATCTCGGGACAGCAGGAAATAGGCGATCCTTATGGCCATGAATGGAGCGGACCGGCGCTTACGGTCGCAACTGTGGTTCGACAACCCCGACAATCCGGGCATGAATGCGCTTTATCTCGAGCGCTACCTCAATTACGGCCTGACCCGTGACGAGCTGGCGACCGGCAAGCCGATCGTCGGCATCGCTCAGACCGGCTCCGATCTCTCGCCTTGCAATCGCCACCACCTCGACCTCGCCAAACGCGTACGCGACGGCATTCGCGACGCCGGCGGCATTCCGTTCGAATTCCCCATGCATCCCATCCAGGAAACTGGCCGGCGTCCGACCGCGGCGCTCGACCGCAATCTCGCCTATCTCGGCCTTGTCGAGGTCCTGTTCGGCTATCCGATCGACGGCGTCGTGCTCACGACCGGTTGCGACAAGACCACGCCCGCTGCGATCATGGCGGCAGCCACCGTGAACATTCCAGCCATCGTGCTTTCGGGCGGACCGATGCTCAATGGGTGGTGGAAGGGGGAGCGTGCGGGCTCCGGTACGGTCGTGTGGTGGGCGCGCGAGGAACACGCCGCCGGCCGCATGGACTACCAAGAATATCTCGATCTTGTCTGCTCATCCGCGCCATCTATCGGCCACTGCAACACTATGGGCACCGCTTCGACCATGAATGCTCTCGCCGAGGCGCTCGGACTTTCGCTGCCGGGTTGTGCTGCCATTCCCGCGCCCTATCGCGAGCGCGCGCAAATTGCCTACGACACCGGCCGCCGCGCGGTCGAGATCGTGCACGAGGACCTGAAACCGTCCGATATTCTCACCCGCGTCGCTTTCGAGAACGCTATTGTCGCCTGCTCCGCAATCGGCGGCTCCACCAATGCGCCGATCCACATCAACGCCATCGCCCGCCACATCGGGGTTCCGCTCGCAATCGAGGATTGGGAGTCGATCGGCTACGACGTGCCGCTGCTCGTCAACATGCAGCCGGCGGGGTGCTATCTCGGCGAGGAATATTACCGCGCCGGCGGGCTGCCGGCGGTGATGCATGAACTGCTCGGCGCCGGCCGCCTTCACTCCGACGCGCTTACTATCAACGGCAAGACGATCGGCGAAAATGTCGCAAGCGCCAGAAGTCAGGACAACGACGTGATCCGCCCCTACGGGATGCCGCTCAAACAGCAGGCGGGATTCAAAGTGCTGTCGGGCAACCTGTTCGATTCCGCGATCATGAAGACGAGCGTGATCTCTGATGAGTTCCGGCAGCGGTATCTTTCGAACCCTGAGGACCCCAACGCCTTCGAGGGCCGCGCCGTGGTGTTTGACGGTCCCGAAGACTACCACAAGCGGATCGACGATCCGTCTTTGCAGATCGATGAGCACACGATTCTGATCATCCGCGGTGTCGGGCCGATCGGATATCCAGGGTCAGCGGAAGTCGTGAACATGCAGCCGCCGGCGGCGCTGATCAAACGGGGCATCACATCGTTGCCCTGCGTCGGCGACGGGCGCCAATCCGGGACGTCGGGCTCGCCGTCGATCCTCAATGCCTCGCCGGAGGCGGCGGCCGACGGCGGGCTTGCCTTGCTCGAGACTGGCGATCGCGTGCGCATCGATCTCAACAAGGGCACCGCCAATATTCTGATCTCCGATGCCGAGCTCGCGCAGCGCCGCATAGCACTGGAAAAGCGAGGCGGCTACCGCTACCCGACCAGCCAAACGCCGTGGCAGGAGATCCAGCGTGGTATGGTCGATCAGCTTGCGGACGGCATGGTGCTAAAGCCGGCAGTAAAGTATCAACGCGTCGCACAACAGAGCGTCCCGCGCGACAACCACTAAAATCCGCCTCACCAAGGTCAGCTGCTCTGCCTCAATGCCCTCGGTAGCATGGTCAGAAGGGTCGGGTCGCGGATTTGTCGAAGACCATCACCTTGGAGACGAATGCCTTCACGTCACGCCGGTGCGTGAGCCCGCACTGCTTTGCAATCGCGGGGAAGTCCTCATCCACATAGCTGCGATAATACGGCTCGTGATACCTCTGCGGAAAGCGTTCGAGCAACCCGTCATAGGCAGGCTCGTCGCCACGTTGCAGCGAGTCGAGCAGGATCAGCCGTCCGCCAGGCTTGAGCACACGCGCGCATTCCTTAACGACGATACGGCGTATCTCCGGCGGCAGTTCGTGGAGCACGAAGATGCTCGTGACCGCGTCGACACTGTTATCCGGCGCCGGGATGGCTTCCGCATTGGCGACGAGAAGATCGATCCGCGTCCACCGCCTGAGATGACGCCGCGCGTGGCGGATATAAGCTTCCGACAGATCGAGGCCGAGCAACGACAGCCGCGGCCAGGCCTGCTTGACCGCATCGAGGAAGCGGCCGGTGCCGCAGCCGATGTCCAACAGCCGCAAGCTCCGTTGATCGAGTCCCGCGAAGCGTTCGAAAAGCTGCGGCAGCGCCTGGCGCCGCATGGCATTGGCGGTGCCTGTGAACAACACCTCAACCTGAGTATCGTAGCGGTCAGCCGAATCATTGGTCATCCAGCCTCCCGATTGGAAATGGAAGTTCTGCAGGTAGTAGTCGGGCCATCGACCGCGCGTCTTTTCGGTTAGAACCTCACGGAATTCGTTACGTTCGCGACGCCGATGGATCTCCGGGAGATCGGCGAAGAACAGCTGCGACCGATAAAGCCGCGTCAGCAACGATCCGTCATGATCGTTGGGGAGCGGATAGATGCCAGCCTCGACGTTCGCAACGTCCTGCCGCAGCAAAGTGAACATGTCGGCATAGATGCGCCGCTGATCCGGCGCCGGCGCACTCGACTGAACGAGCGGACGCGCGCCCCCGCCGGGGCGGCGACGTGTCCTTGCCGCGAGCCGCCGGAGCACGGCTTCATGGCCCGCATACCAGGCAAGCCGAGGTAGTTGACTCGCCGCATAGGCAAGGCGCGTACCAAACCGGGAAAACCGATCGTTCATTGCTATTGCTTACTTGCTTGCAGTGCTCGTTGCCAATCCATTCAAGTCGCGGCGGCGGCTTAAGATCAACTCGATATCGCCTTGCAGCAACGCCCGACATGTCTTCGGGTGCGGGGCAGCGATCGTGCACTGCCGGTATGGGATGACCCGGCTGTGGCCGAGCCTGCTCGGGCGAAGCTGGTGCGTGCCTTCGCTAACGGATATCCTCGCCGCGCGGTTGATCAGCGTGAACCACGGCGAGGTCAAGGGTTAGATCATGAAAATCAACGCGGACTTCGACCAGCGTGTCGTGGTGCATGCCGACGAGATCGAGTGGAGGCCTTCACCGATACCTGGAGTCAGCCGGCGTCCCCTCGACCGGATCGGCGACGAAGTGGCGCGAGCCACGACCATTGTTCGTTACGACCCAGGCAGCCATTTCTCCGCTCACACGCATGACGGCGGCGAGGAGTTCATTGTGCTGGACGGCGTGTTTCAAGACGAGCACGGCGACTTCCCGGCGGGCTCCTATATCCGTAATCCACCGACCTCAAGCCATAGGCCGGGGTCCGAACCGGGGTGCACCATCTTCGTGAAGCTCTGGCAGTTCGATCCCGACGACCGGACCCATGTGCGCGTCGATATGAACAAGACTGGCGCAGTGGCCGACGCGACCAGACCTGGCGTCGCGGTTACACCGTTGTTCAAGGACGACCGCGAGGAGGTCCGGCTGGAGACGTGGAGCCCAGGCGCCAGCGGAACGTTCAAGGCGGAAGGCGGCGCGGAAATCCTTATTCTCGACGGCACCGCACACGAAAGCGGCGATGCGCTACGGAAGCATTCGTGGGTGCGCGTGCCCGACGGGGGCGTGGTTTCTCTGTCCGCTGGCGATCGGGGTGCGAAGATTTGGGTGAAGACCGGGCACCTGCGCCATATTGCAGCGCCGACTGTGTGAGGCGGAGCGGCATCTGGAATCGAAGAGATGCTTCAACCATGTCATGGATCACTCAGCTGGCCGGCTGGCTTTCGTCCGATCGTTAAAAAACGCAACCTCTGCCTCGTCGACGATACTCTCCTCGCGCCCGCGGTACCGCGGCGAATAATGAAACGTGCGAAGCTGATTGACGTTGGCAAAACGAGCAAGAGTGCCCGCCTGTCTAGCAGTCAAATGATTTCTCGCTGCCGCTTGCTCGAGGTCTTCGTGGAGAAAAGGCGCTTCGATGAACAGTATGTCGGCATTCCGCGCGAGCGCTACGATGGCATCAACATTGGATCGCGTGTAGGCGACGTCTACCACGTACGCGATCTTTCGCCCTTTGGTGATTTTCATGATGTTGGAGACCAATTGCCCGAGTGGAAGCGTCTGTGGCTTGGTCGCTTCTTGATCTGCCCATAGAACTGGTATTGGCGCGGTGTCGGCAGCGCCGCGAAGAATCGCGTCCTTGAAGTCTTTTAGCCACGGCCCGATTGACAGGCCCATGGCTTCGACGCGGCTCCTCAAGATGTTGATGCGTGCCCTTTCTTCGAGCGCGAAGGCAAGGACTGGAAGACCATGCTCAAGGACCGTTGCCCTGACCGTCAAATCAGGGTCTGAGACGAGAACGCCGTCACTGCAGGCGCAACTGCCGAGCGATTCGCGGGCAAAGCAATTCCTGCTGCAGAATCGGGCCGATGCCAACCGGCCGTCGACACTCAACTCCGACACATGCAGCTGGAGATTACCTTCGTAACCCCCGACAAGGTTCCAGTCGTAGGCCTTGAGCCTATGTTCGACCGCATCGATGAGGCCATGCGGCCCCCAAATGCCGAGTGTCTTCTCGCGACCGAGCAGGCACCGTAGGAGCTGATCGAACCCGATAAAATGGTCCATGTGGCGGTGCGTGATGAAGACATGCGCTACGCGCAGGAGTTTGCGAGGCGCGAGCGCTGAGATATCCCCAAGGTCGAACAGCAGCGCCCGTCGCTCGAAGACAAGGTCCACGAACAAACCAGGGTCGTCGAAGGGATCATTGAACAGTTGTGGATCAAAATATTTAGCCATTGGCTCTGCTGATTATGCGCGAGGGACAGGGCAGCGAGGCCGACTCCTCGCTCCGAGATCAATCTCCTCTTGCACGGTCTATCACGTCGGGCCGGGACAACCGGGCGATCGGGCACGAGAAATCGATGCGAGCCGGGCGCCTGGTTCCAGCGGCGCTCGTCCGGACCGACGCCTCACCGGATCGGTTTTCAAGCCGCCATCGGCTACTGGATTACCTCATCCAACTTAAGCTTTTCCGTAGCCACATTGATTCAAGACAATGATCCGATACGGCTTGCCGGAGTTGTATCACCTGACCGCTACGATCAGGCATCAAATGCGATGAGCATCGCAGACCGAGCTATCGTCACTCTGGAGGGGCTGCAGTCCCTGTTCGAGGTCCTCCAGCAGCGTGGCTACCGCGTAATCGGGCCGACCAGGCGCGACGCAGCGATCGTTTACGAAGACATTTCGAACATCGCAGATTTGCCGAAGAGGTTGGACCGACGAACAGGACGGCGGACATTACCGTTTAATAAAGCGCGACGACGAGGCGCTGTTCGGCTACGCAGTCGGACCGCATTCATGGAAGCGGTTTCTGCACCCTCCGGTGCTGCCATTGTGGCGCGCCGAGAAGCGTGATGATGGTTTTGCGGTTATCAGCGATAGCGAACTTCAGCAGCGCTTTGCCTTCGTGGGGATGCGGTCCTGCGAGCTGTATGCCGTTGCGATCCAGGATTGCGTATTTCTCGACGGACCTTACGTCGATTCCCATTATCGCGCGCGGCGCGACGGCGCTTTCTTCGTTGCGGTCAACTGTGGTCAAGCCGGAGGAACCTGCTTTTGCGTGTCGATGGACGCGGGTCCGAAGATCGAAAGCGGGTTCGATCTCGCTCTCACCGAAATCGTCACCAGCGAGCGTCACGTGTTTCTGCTGGAGGTCGGCACGGAACCAGGGGCGCAGGTGCTTGGCGACATCCCGCATGAACCGGCCCAGGACGAGGACATTGCGCAGGCCGAAGCGGTCCTCGCGCGTACCGCCGCCAGCATGGGCCGCGCGATGGATACGCACGATATCAAGGAACTGCTCCTCGGCAATCTTGAGCATCGGCGCTGGGATGAAGTGGCGAAACGCTGTCTCACCTGCGGTAATTGCACCATGGTCTGTCCGACCTGCTTTTGTAGTTCGGTGGAGGATGCGAGCGACGTGTCGGGTAATGTTGCGATGCGTTCGCGCCGTTGGGATTCCTGCTTCACCATGGACTTCTCCTACATCCACGGCGGCAGCGTCAGAAGCTCGGCGAAGTCCCGTTATCGCCAGTGGATGACCCATAAGCTCGCCACCTGGTTCGACCAGTTCGGAACCTCGGGCTGCGTCGGCTGCGGACGCTGCATCACGTGGTGTCCGGTCGGCATCGACATCACCGAGGAGGTGCGGGCTATTCGCAGCAGCGCCGCGTGCTGAAGGAGGCGATCGTGGAAGGGCTCGAGCGCATCATCAGAGAGCATCGGTTTTTCGCCGGCTTGGACGAAGGATTCTGCCAGCTTGTCTGCGGCTGCGCCAAGAACGTGCGTTTTGAAGAAGGCCAATACCTTTTTCGCGAGGGCGATCCAGCGGACTGGTTTTATCTCATCCGCCATGGGCGCGTCGCTCTTGCCGTGATGATGCCGGGACGCGGATCCATCACTTTTCAAACCGTCGGCGTTGGCGAGATCGCCGGCGTGTCTTGGCTGGTGCCGCCGTACCGCTGGACCTACGACGCCAAGGCGATCGAGCCGACCCGGGCGATCGCCATGGACGCCGGCTGTCTGCGCGGCAAATGCGAGCAGGATCACGATCTTGGATACGAAGTGATGAAACGGTTCGTGCCGATTTTGGTCGAGCGCCTGCAGGCGACTCGCCTGCAAATCCTCGATGTCTATGGAGGCACGAGTTGAGTCGCATGATGTCCGGTTTGTCGGATCCGATGGTCCCCAGGCTCGCCCGCGTCGTGAGGCGCTGGTACGAGACGCCGTATACCTGGACAATCGAGATCGAATCCGAGCCGCCCGGCACAGACGCCACGTTCGAGGCGGGCCAATTCAACATGCTTTATGCCTTCGGCGCCGGCGAGATACCGATCAGCGTGAGCAGCGATCCGGCGGCGACGCGGCGGCTCCAGCACACGATCCGCGCGGTCGGTTCGGTTTCAGCAGCGCTCGCGCGGTTGCAGCCGGACGAGACGATCGGGCTGCGCGGTCCGTTCGGCACAGGCTGGCCGTTGGATTCGGCTGCGGGCCGCGACGTGATCATCGTGGCGGGAGGCCTCGGGCTTGCGCCCCTGCGTCCCGCGATTTACCGCGTGCTCGCGGAACGCCAACGATACGGCAAGGTCAGTGTTTTATACGGCGCGCGAAGCCCGGATGACATCCTTTTTCGGCGCGAGCTCGCCCGGTGGCGAGAGGACCGCGCGCTGAATGTCGAGGTCACGGTTGACCACGCGACCGATGCCTGGCGCGGCAATGTCGGCGCCGTCACGATGCTGATCCCCCGTGCAACATTCGATCCGACTGACTGCGTCGCGATGGTGTGCGGACCCGAAATCATGATGCGCTATGCCATCGCTGCGCTGACCCAGGTAGGACTGCCGAACGACGCCATCTATCTGTCGATGGAACGCAATATGAAATGCGCCATCGGCGTCTGCGGCCACTGCCAGTTCGGCCCCACATTCGTGTGCAAGGACGGGCCGGTGTTTCGCCATGATCGCTTGCGCAACCTTATGCAGCTGGAGGAAATCTGACGTGAAGGAGGGGCATCGCAAGCCAAAAATCGCCATCTGGAAATTTGCTTCCTGCGACGGTTGCCAATTATCGCTCCTCGACTGCGAGGACGAGTTGCTCGCCGTCGCCGAGGCGGTAGAGATCGCCTACTTCCTCGAGGCGACGCGCGCGCGGATCGGCGGGCCGTATGACTTGTCCCTCGTCGAGGGCTCGATCACGACGGCGCACGATGCCGGGCGTATCCAGGAGGTGCGGCGTCGTTCGCGACGGCTCGTCACCATCGGCGCTTGCGCCACCGCGGGCGGCATTCAGGCGCTGCGCAATTTCAAGGATGTCGGCGAGTTCATGTCGGCCGTCTACGCCCGCCCCGATTACATCGACACGCTCGCCACCTCGACCCCGATCTCTGCGCATGTCCCGGTGGATTTCGAGCTCCGCGGCTGCCCGATCAGCAAGCATCAGCTTATCGAAGTCATCAGTGCGCACCTCATCGGCCGGCAGCCGGTTACCCCTGCGCATAGCGTATGCGTCGAATGCAAACTGCGAGGCAATGTCTGCGTCATGGTGGCGAGCGGCACGGCCTGTCTCGGCCCGGTGACCCACGCCGGCTGCGGCGCGCTATGCCCGTCATATGACCGCGGCTGCTACGGCTGCTATGGCCCGGCGGAAACCCCCAACGCCGACGCATTGAGCCAATGGCTGCACCGCCTCGGCATGGCACCGCGCGATATCGGGCGCTTCTATCGGAGCTTTAACGCGGCGGCCGAGCCATTCCGCACCGAGGCTGACCGTCATGGGACGTAGGACGATAAAAGTCGATGCGCTTGCGCGCGTCGAAGGCGAAGGCGCATTTCATGTCGCCGTGCGTAACGGCGCGGTACAGAGGGCGGAGTTCCGCATCTACGAGCCGCCACGATTTTTCGAGGCATTGCTGCGCGGTCGCGCTTATACCGACGCGCCGGACATCACCGCGCGCATCTGCGGCATTTGTCCGGTGGCCTATCAGATGAGCGCAGTCCAAGCGATGGAAGACGCGCTCGGCGTGACCGTGCCCAGGCCGCTGCGCGAATTGCGGCGGCTGCTCTATTGCGGCGAATGGATCGAGAGCCATACGCTCCATGTATATTTGCTGCACGCCCCGGATTTTCTCGGATTCGAAGGGGCAATCGACATGGCGCGGGCGCACCCCGACTTGGTGCAGCGCGGGCTCGCGCTCAAGAAGGCCGGCAATGCGCTGGTGGCCTTGCTTGGCGGGCGCGAGATACACCCGATCAACGTGCGGGTCGGCGGCTTCTACAAGACGCCGCGCCGGCGCGATTTCGCTTCGATCGTCGAATCGCTCAAGCGCGCGCGCGATGCGGCGGCGGAAACCGTGCGATGGGTGGCGGGATTCGACTTCCCGGATTGCGAACGCGATTACGAATTCGTCGCGCTTCGCCCCGAAGACGAATATCCATTCAACGCCGGCCGTATCGCCTCGAACAAGGGACTCGATATCGCGCCACGCGATTACGACGAGCATTTCGAGGAGGAGCACGTTGCGCGCTCGACCGCGCTGCACGCGCATATTCGTGGGCGCGGCGCCTATCTGGTCGGTCCGCTTGCGCGCTATGCCCTCAACTTCGACAAGCTCTCGCCGCTAGTGCGCTCCGCCGCGTTCGAAGCGGGACTTGGGCCGGCGTGCAACAATCCCTATCGCAGCATCATCGTGCGCAGCATCGAGATCCTCTTTGCGTGCGACGAGGCGTTGCGGCTTATCGATAATTACGAAGAGCCGAAGGAGCCGGCGGTCGCGGTGATGCCGCACGCCGGCATAGGATACGCCTGCACCGAGGCGCCGCGCGGCCTGTTGTACCACCGCTATGAACTTGATGACGATGGCACCATCCTGACCGCGCGTATCGTTCCGCCAACGTCACAGAATCAGGCGAGCATCGAAGCCGACCTCGCAACCTGCATCACCGGCTGGCTCGATCTCCCCGACGAGACGCTCCGCCATCGCTGCGAGCAAACGGTGCGCAACTACGATCCGTGCATCTCGTGTGCGACGCATTTCTTGCGAGTCGAGGTGGATCGTGGCTGAGATGGGAGCATCGGTGAGTGTCGCCAGTCCGCTGGTCATTGGGGTTGGCAACGCGGACCGCGGCGACGACGGAGTCGGGCTCACCGTAGCGCGGCGGCTAATGATCCGACGGCCGCATGGCGTGCGCGTGGTGGAACATGCCGGGGAATCGATGAGCCTTCTCGATTGTCTTAGCAGCGCGGAATCGGCGTATGTGGTTGATGCTTGTATGGCGGGCGGGCCGCCCGGAACGATCAGTCGCTTTGATGTCGCTGCGGCCGCGCTGCCGCATGTGGCGTTTGGGTGCTCGACGCATGGAATGGGCCTTGCCCACGCGGTTGAGCTCGCTCGGGCACTCGGACGTTTGCCGCGCCGCTGTGTGGTCTATGCGATCGACGGGCGGAGATTTGAAATCGGCGCGGCCCTGTCGCCGGAAGTCGCCACAGCCGCGGAAAGAGTGGCGGACTTGATCCGGAGTGAGCTGCAATGCGCCTCTCCGATATCGCAATAGTTATCGTTTATAATCGCGGACGCGACGGATGCGCGTTCATCTCCCGCCAGCACGGCCGCGAAGTCCGCTACTCGGCTTTTTGAATGGAGCGGATGCCGTGCGCTTCGAAGTGATCGATCAGATTTCGATTTCCTCTCCGACGGCAGCCGTCAACGAAGATGCCGCTGGAGCGACAGAAAGTGCTGCATGGGTTATCGACGGAGCAACCGGGGTTTCCGACCTGTCACCCTTGGTCCCGGGCCTAACGGATGCCGCTTGGCTCGCGGCACAACTGGACAAGAGGCTTCATGATACTTTCGAGAAGGCGGCGGTCGAACCCTACACGGCTTTGGCTGAGATCGATGCCGATATCAGGGCTACGTTCCGCAGCACTAACACTAGTCCAGAACGGTCGCCAGCCGAGCAGCCGACTGCGGCCTTTGCCATGTCAGTGCTACGTGGCGATGTGGTACACCTGATCGGTCTCGGGGACTGCCGGATCATCGTCGAGAACCGCACCGGTGAGGTCGAAGAATTCGATCCCTCAGGGACGGGACACGCCGAGGCCTTGATCATCCAGGAGCGGCGTCGGCTGCTTGCGGCCTATCCCGGCGAAGACCCTTGGCCACGGCTCAAGCCGTTTATCCGATCGCTCCGTCAGTTCGCAAATGCGGCAAACGGATATTCAATCGTGCATCCGACGCTCAGTTGGCACTCACGAGTGAAGCGCCGAGTCAATAACGCTCAAACGATCCGGCACCTGCTTGAAATGAGTGACGGTCTGTACCGTTTGGTTGATGTCTTCAAGGTATTTTCCCCCGGCCAACTCTTGAGGAGAGCGGTGAAAGACGGACTAGCGCCGCTTTGCTCACAACTTCGCGACCTAGAAAATGCAGATGATCGCTGCGTCATCTACCCTCGGGTCAAGACGCATGACGATGCAAGTGCTGTTTTGGTGACGCTAACGCCGTGAGTGGCCGGCCTTTGGTTGACGATCACGGGACTGCGTACTGAGCCAGCCACTTCGGCCTCAGCTTCAGCGGGCATAATGCGACCGACACGCGCGTCGCGAACTCAGCGCGTCAAAATGAACTTGTCAGAGCTAGAGGCGAAAGTCATATTTTTTGCGGCTCATGTGTACAAAGATTATTCGCGAAGAACGCCGCCAAACCGTACTCAATCTGAAATATCGCCGTGTCGGACGTGCATTGATCCATGGGAATTGTGATCGCCATCCTCGGGCTTTGCCTGGGTGGTCTGCTGAAAGGCGCAACCGGAGCCGGCGCGCCAATCATCGCCATACCTGTCTTGGCGATGTATTTCGACGTCCCGCTGGCGGTGACCATCTTCGTCATGCCGAACTTGCTGACAAATCTCTGGCAGAGCTGGACCTACCGGGAGCATCAGTTGCCTCCGCGCTTCGTCATCCTCTTTGCGGGCGGCGGGGGCATCGGCGCTGGGATCGGAACCGTGCTGCTCGCAAACTTGCCGGCAGCGGCACTGACCACGACAGTGGCCTTTGCCGTCTATGCCTATCTTCTTTTTCGGATCCTTAATCCAGACTGGGTGTTGCCGTACGCTCTGGCCGAGCGTCTGGCTTTTCCGGCCAGTGCGCTTGCCGGCGCCTTAGGGGGAGCAGCTGGAATATCCGCGCCGGTCTCGCTCACGTTCCTGAATGCGATGCGACTCAAGCGTCCGCAATTCATCGCCACCATCTCGATCTTCTTCATAATGATGGGCGTGGTGCAAGTCCCGATGCTGATCGCTTACAACTTTATGGATTGGACGCGATTTATGCTCAGCGTGGGCGCCATTGTTCCGGTTCTGGCTTTCATGCCGGCCGGCGCCTGGTTGGCACGCTACATTTCGCCTGTCGTGTTCGACCGGATCATTCTTATCCTGCTCGCAGCCATAGCCGCCCGCCTGATCCTCCAGGCTTGGTAACGATGGCCCTCCGCCGGCAATGCGTGGCTTCTGCCGGTTGGTGCGGGAAACGAACCAGCCGGCATCGTGACCGGGACGAACAGCGCCAACCGGATTTTTGCCAATCCTAGATGTGTTCACCGAGGATCGGCTCGAATATGATTGTTGTTTCGCTAAGCAAATACCAGTGGCTGCGGGTCTTTGTTATTTACGCCGCGGGGATCAACATCTATTATTAATTTAGCGGGGATAGGGATAAGCCATGCCGATTATTTTTGGTGGCGAGGTGCATCGCGTGAGAGCCGATGTTGCCGTCATCGGCGGAGGGACTGCGGGCCTCAATACAGCCATTGCCGCGGCTGAAAGCGGCGCCGATGTGCTGGTCGTCGACAAGGCGCACATCCAACGCAGCGGGGCGATCGCGGGAGGCATTGACCATTTCTTCGCCTACCTCGAAAACGGCGAGCCCTGGGACACGCGTGAGGCCTATCTCGGTTATGTCGCAAAGGTCGCTCGCGGCGCCGCCAATCTGAAAATTCATGAAAAGGTCTTTTGTGACGAACTGGTTCCCGCGATGGAACGCATCGAACGCATCGGCGTGTCGCTGCACCAATCGGATGGCACGATATTGCGGACTCAGGCGCTGGGCCAGCCCGGACCTTACGCCATTAATTTCGACGGAAAATTCCTGAAACCTAAGATGGCGATCGAAGTGAAGAGGAAAAATATTCGCGTGCTCAATCGCGTGCAGGTGAGCAAGCTATTTCTGCATGACGGCGAATTAGCGGGCTTCACCGGTTATGACGTCCGCAATGGCGATTTCTACGAGGTTGAAGCCAAAGCAGCGGTGATCGCGACGGGCAATACCAATCGCATGTTCAAAAGTCAGACGGGCAACCCGTTCAATCTTTGGTACTGCCCCGCCAATACCGGCGACCTTCATCGTGCGGCGTTCGAGACGGGGGTCGAACTTGCTAATGTCGAATATGTGCGGCTGACGATCGTGCCGAAGGGATTCAGCGCGCCCGGCTTCAATGCGTTTTTCGGCATGGGCGGAAAGTTTGTCAACGGTCTCGGCCAGCCGTTCATGTCGAACTACCATGCGATGGGCGACAAGGCGCCGCGTAACATAATGGTTTGGGGCGCACTGCAAGAGATCCGCGCCGGGCGCGGTCCGATCTACGTCGACGTCAGGCACCTCAGCGCGAAGGACCTGGAGCATTTATTTTCTACCCTCGGGGTAGACAAGGATACGCTGCCGGAATTCCTCAGAGCCAAGGGCTATGCCCGCGAGGGCCAGCTCGTCGAGTTGGCCGTATCGGAGCCGATGCAGGCCCGCCCGTCCGAGCTTTGTGGCAGCGGGGTGAAAATCGACGAGACTTGTGCGTCGAACGTTCCCGGCGTTTTTGCCGCAGGAGATGCCTCCGACCAGATGGGGTGCCTGCACATGTGCATGGCGGGGGGCTATGCCGCCGGCAAGCATGCGGCGCGCTACGCAGCTAAGATCGCCGCGCCGCCTCCGCTTAAATCGAGGGAACTCGATGAAGAACGCAAGCGTGTCTTTGCCCCGCTGTTGCGCAAGACGGGTCTTGCGCCCGGCGAATTCGAAAACACCGTGCGCATTGTCACGACCGATCATTTCGGCCCGTATAAGAGCGAGGTCAGCCTGACCGCGGCGATCGACAAGCTTGACGCACTCGATCGCTACTGCGACGACTTGAAGGCCAACGATTGTCATGAGCTAATGCGCTGCCACGAAGCCATGAACATCCACTCAGTGGCGAAGATCGTTGCCCATGCGGCGCTGGCGCGAAAAGAATCGCGCTTCATTCCCTACCACTATCGCTCCGATCATCCTGAGACGAGCGAGGATTGGTGCGGACTGGTTGTGGTGCGAAAGAATGGCGAGAAGGGCGTCGCCAGTCGGTTCGAACGTTTGCATTATGACGCTTGAAAGGCAGCGGCGATGACGGCCGTAATCGACAAAGGCAAGTGCACTGGCTGCGAGCTGTGCGCGCTGTATTGTCCGCTTGATGTCATTCACATGGAAGATGGAATTGCCGTGGTGAGATACCCTGACGAGTGCTGGCACTGCGGCGCCTGCCGCCAGGACTGTGCACACGACGCCATTACGTTTGAGTTTCCGCCCGCAATGCTCGCTATTTGAACGCGGCGTTCGCCGTCAGTTTCGACGATCTCGCTGTGTCGCAAGCCTACCGGCGGCCCGAGTCGCCGCGCCGGCGCCGCCGTCTCGTAAACCGGCGAAGTCCGATGCCTTCTGGCGCACCCCTGACGTTGGCGCTATAAGGCGCGGGTAGGCAGATGCACCCTGCCATGCGGTCGGTCCCGTAGCTCAGCAGGATAGAGCAGCGGTTTCCTAAACCGAAGGTCACAGGTTCGAGTCCTGTCGGGACCGCCAGTAATATCAAAGCGTTACTGTATCAGGCCTCTTTCCTAGCCATTGCTTAGCCATTAAAATGCGTCGGATTAAGGATGGCTCTGTCCGCGCCTGCGCCGTCAAGCCCCGCGCCTTCGGCGCGCCGCGGTGCGGCTTCGGGGCTTGACCGCGCGGCTCGGCCGAGCAGATGGGCGGCCATGTCTCAATGAACATCTCTGATGTTTCGGGGCATCGAAGTGGAGGTGTTGGTACGAGCGGCCAAAGATCGCGCGTTTGCGGACAAGTACTCTCTCGATCGCACCATTGCTGCCGCACAGCGACGACGGGTCCGAAGGGGACTACGAACTGCGGCGAAAGGAATGGCCTGAGGAAGATGAGAGGGGAAGCGAGCAGGTCCCGACGCGGCAAAGCCCGCAAGCGCCGATGGCAACGTCAGGAAGTGCTGTTATCTCCTGATCCAGCGTCGCGCGATCGCCCCTGCACGCCGGAAGCTCCGGTCCAGCATCTCGTGGTCAATCAAGATACTGCGTTTGCGGCAGTGATAGTACAGAGCTTTCCTGAACGCTTCCTCGAAAGACTCAAAATAGGGGTATGGAAGCTGGGCGGCTTTGATTGGCCAAAAATACACCCTGCCGTTTGGGTACTCTTCAAGCAGGTAACTCGCTTCGATACAGTAGTCCTCAAGTCGCCCGGGTTCGCCGGCATAAAGCGGCTCCAAGCTGAAAATCGTGACTGCCCAGTGGTCGTTCGAGAAGAGCAGGCGATTTACTGGCGCAAGAGTGCGCGCGTATTTCGGCCACGGCTCGTCCGGGATCGAATACGCCGTCTCGTTTGCAAAAGGACCCCACACCCACTCCCCTCCCGCGCGTAGGTCGAAGTGATCCCTTCCGCAGCGCGGGTCCTCGTGCCGAAGACCTCTTGCCATATCGCCTCTCCGAAGCGCACCCGCAGCGTGTGAGCAGGATATATGCGCCCGACACAGTTCTGCCAGAGGCCTGTGGCAATGGCCCCCTTCGGCGATGCTTGTGCGGCCCAATTTACAACTAGTCATTCGTCGCGGACATTTTCAGCATTGCTTTTCTTGATACAGTCGCGAGCGCGTGAATCAATCACACGCAAAGTCCTATCCTGAATAAGCTTCGCGATATCAAAGGGAACGGCCGATAGGACGCCGCGGTAAATCCAATCCAAGGTAATGTCTGTCATCTGGCAGACCTTGATAGCCGCGTCGAGGGATATGCGGCGCGATCCCCGCTCGTAGTTATTCCAGGTGTTCGGCTCTATCCCTACGCGACGGCACCATTCGGCTTGCGACTGCGCCAGCACGCTACGCGTCAGCGTGAGCCGCCGCGCTATCTCGTCCACGCTCCATGGGAGTGACGCCATGGGCAGATATTGCCAAATACACAAATTGTGTACAACAGTACTGGCGGCGATCTCCCCGCTTTTAGGGTTATTGCGACAGCGCACCGTCGCCGACCCAAAGCGCGGATGATCACCATTATGCGGCGGTGAGGCAAATATCCGTCATGAACGACCATCTTTTCGTTTATGGCACCTTGCTCAGTGGCGTCGGCCATTCGATGCACCGCGTCCTTGCCCGGCATGCCGAATTGGTAGGCGAAGGCTTTTTCAATGGCCGTCTTTATCGCGTCGGGCACTATCCCGGCGCGGTCCCGTCAGTGGCCTCGAAGGTACTTGATATTTGATTTGCGTTACTTGCGCCGAACAAAAAAAATGCACTTCCGCTTCTTAGGCGAGGGCGAGGGCCTGCATTGATGATCCAATTACCCTCAGCAATTCCGGACGTCGACGTTTTAGTGAAGCTCCAGCCAGAGGAGCTTGGCGGCAAGTTGCTTAGCTTGCTCCGGCAACGCGATGACGGCCAATTTCACCTGGCCAACCTGTTAACAGAGGTATGGGGAAATCCATCACGCGGTCAAGCTGGATACCCACGCGAGCGAGAAGGAGAGATTAGCCTCGCTTTGATGGAGGCGTGGGCATGGCTCGAAGCCCAAGGGCTAATCATCCCCAGCACCTGGCAAGGCGGTGACACCGGCTTTCGACGCCTAAGCCGCCGCGCCCGGTCAATGGAAACCGAAACAGACTTCACGGCATTTCGTGTGGGGCGCTTCTTGCCGCGGGAAATACTGCATCCTAAGATCGCGGACAGGGTCTGGCTCGCTTTCGTCCGCGGTGAATACGATGTCGCTGTGTTCAATGCCATGAAAGCCGTAGAGGTCGCAGTCCGGAATGCTGCCGCACCTCCCCTTGATCCCGATCTGCTTGGCGCGGACCTGATGCGGAAAGCCTTCAGTGAAACGGCGGGACCGCTTGCCGACAGCAATGCCCACGCAAATGAAAAAAGAGCCAGAATGGAGCTATTCGCAGGCGCGATCGGTTGTTACAAAAACCCTCATTCGCACCGTGACATCGATCTTGACGATCCTGCCGAAGCGATCGAGATCATCTTGTTGGCCAATCATCTGCTCAGGATTGTTGACGCGCGTTCCGCCGCCGGGGGGTCGAGTCAAAGCGACGTTCTGTCCCCATAACCGGTGGTGAGAGTTTGGAGCGAAGGGCATGGGCGAAGCAGACCCGACGCTTGCGCGGCGAGACGCTTCCCACGCCCTTGCGATCATAACCGGCGGAGCCGAGCCTGTCGCTTCGGGCCCGATGCTGCTTGTGGTCGCGCATCGGTCGCGTCTACTTGCGACGATATCCACATCGCCGGCGGCCACCCTCACGCTTAGGGCCGGGTTGTGCTTTGGCCGCGTCCCACAGTAGGCACTATCGGTCAGCTCGTCGTGCTGGCCGTCCCGCCGCTGCCGTCTGCACCGACCAGCGGGATATTGAAGGTGTCATGCATCAGCTTGGAGAGCCGCTTGCGCATGGTCTGGCAATGCTCCTCACTGAATTCGATCAACGGCTCAGCCGATACTAATTCGCGGAGCTTCGTCGCTCGGCTCTTCACGCGCCACTGTTCGATCATAGCGACGCTGCGTAAGTCGGCAGGCGCGGGACACCAGTGGCAATCATAAGGCTCGCCGCGGTCATTCTTTCCAGCGTTGCCGCGATACCAGCGCCGGATGGCCGCCGACACCGCCCATGAGGCAACGTCATCCAACGCGGCCATGAACGCTTCGCCACGCGCTTCCGCGCTCGCCTCATTCTGTTGAGGCGATGGTAGAGCCAGCATCATCTTTGTAACCGCTACCAAGGTCGCCTCTTCGGCGGACGGATCGTTGGCCGGTGTCTGTTCGCACAGCGCGTCAAGCTCGCGGATATGCCGGACCAGTTCATCACGTTCGGTTTGGCTCAAGATCAAGCTCTGCGGTAACGTGGAAATCGGCCGCCATTTGCCGCTCGCCGCGTCGGGTTGGTTCTCTGTTTTCAGCGATGCGACGCGCGAGGTTACCCATGCCGGCAAGGACGGCATCCGCTCCGGTCGGCGCACGTCCGGTAATTTGATGACCTCCACGGGCTCGCCCTTGATGATTACCGGCGCCCATTCAACAGTGAAGTGCAACGGGCAGATTTCTGGCGCTGAAGAAAATCTCGCGAGGGGTTTGGTAGCCGAGTATCTTTCTGGGGCGAGAGTTGAGTTTGTCCTCGACCCTTTGGACATCGGCATCGGACAAAATAGAGAAGTCGGAACCTTTTGGGAAGTACTGCCTGAAGAGGCCGTTAGTGTGTTCGTTGAGGCCGCGTTCCCACGAGTGATAGGGCTTGGCAAAATAGGATAGTGCCCCCAGCGAGGTTGCGATTTGGGCGTGAGAGGCGAACTCTTTTCCATTGTCGTAAGTGATTGTTTCGATTTGGTCAGCGAGCGGCAAAAGCACGCGTGCGCAGGCCTGCACGACAGAGTCCGCGTTCTTGTCCGGCAGTTTGGCGAGCTTGGTGTATTTGGAGGTTCGCTCGACGTGCGACATGACAACGCCTTTGTGATTGGCGCCGATAATCGTGTCGGCCTCCCAGTCTCCGATGCGGATTTTTGCGGCGACAATAGGAGGCCGCTGATCGATATCGACGCGGTTCGGAATCAGCCCGCGCCCCGAATTCTTGCCCTTGCGCCTGTTGTATTTTTTGCCGCTGTGACGCAAGTGAAGATACAGCGTGCCCCCGTCTTTCTTGTCTTTCCAGACATGCTGATAGATGCGCTCGTGACTGATAAAGGCGACGCCATCCTTCGCCAGACGCCCGCTGATCTGATCGGGACTCCACTGCTGTTGCGTCAGTTTTTCTTCGATCAGCTCCACCAAATCTGGCGTTATTTTGCGCGGCTTGTCCGAGGCCTCTTGGCGTCTCTGCGAGGCCTTCTCGTGCGCTTGCTTGAAGCGATAGCCGCGCGCGCCGGTGTTGCGAACAAGCTCGCGGCTGATCGTCGACGGATCGACGCCAATTTGCCGCGCGATGTGGGCTTGCGAGTGGCCGCTTTGCAAGAGCGCGTAAATCTGGCAGCGTTGTTCGCAGGTCAGATGGAGATAGCCTTCGGGCATTTTTCCTCCGTGAGATGTGCTGTCCCACGCAAGGATAGTCTTCCATCTGACCGCCAGAAAAACCGGCATACACAACATGGCAAAGTCTGGCGGGAGAAAACGTCGGCCTCAAGGGTGCTCGCTGCGCTCGCATCGTCTCCGGCGACTAAAGCCCTTGACCCCGACCCTTTCCCCCGCCACTCACTCCGCCATGCCGTCTATGCTGCCCTGTTGCACTTCGGATTTGAAACGGCGCGGCATTCCCATTGCGTTTCTCCAATGAAGTCAAAATCCAATTTCGCCAGGTCGCCTCCCAATCCCGCTTCGTTGCGTTGGCGCCGGTCTTTGCCGTCCAATAGTTTGTGAACCGCTCAGCCTGGAGCCTGATCTGATCTGACGTTAGGCCCTTGTCGCGCGCATAAAGAATACCGGCCTGCGATGGCGCCCAATCAAGCGGGAGCCGTGATCCGCGCTCTGTTCGCTGTCCACGAGGTCGCCCCGCCGCAATCTCAAAGGCGGCCACGGCTGCGATGATTGTTTCGGCTGAAGCGCCTTCAGCCACAAGGCGGGCGACAAGATCGGCGCACGGTGTTGGCCGGTTTGCCACCGCGCGGGAAATGCCTTTATCGTCAATCTGCGCGGATAAAGAGGTTTGCCGCTCTAGGCTTTTGATCTGTTTGGCGTTGATTACTTCTGTCGGGACCGCCAAGCGCGGATGATTCACACTCAGGCGGCGGTGAGGCATATATCCGTCATGAGCGACCATCTTTTCATTTATGGCACCTTGCTCAGCGGCGCTGGCCATTCGATGCACCGCGTCCTCGTTCGGCACGCCGAATTGGTCGGCGAAGGTTTTTTCAGCGGCCGTCTTTACCGGGTCGGGACCTATCCCGGCGCGGTCCCGTCGCACGAACCGGACGACCGGGTTTTTGGCGAAGTCTACCGGCTGCGCGAAGCCGCCGACCTGCTGTTCAAGCTGGACGAATACGAAGGGTGTGGGCCGACGGCAGTCGCGCCGGCCGAATATGTGCGAACGACCGCGCGCATTACGCTGACCAACGAAACAATCGTTCACGCCTGGATCTATGTTTATAACAAGCCGATTCATGGACTGGAGCGAATCCGGTCCGGATTCTTCCTCGAGTTCGCGCGCGAAACTGGTGAAGGCCGGTCCTGGCGACGCGCCGATTGCGTAGCCGCGCAGCGCGGCCGGGCGTTTCGCTCACCGATAGGTCTTGCTGAAAAAGGACATGCATCGTGTCGTCGGAGGCCTTTGTTCCTTATGCGCCGCTGAACGTTCTCAAGCCGATCGCCGCCGACATTTGGCTCGTCGACGGGCCGGAAATCCGGTTTCAGTTCTTTGCCGGGCTGAAACTGCCGTTCCCGACGCGCATGACGATCGTGCGACTTCCCGACGGCGGCCTATGGGTCCATTCGCCCACCGAGCCTGTCGATGCGCTCATCGATAGCGTGCGCGAATTGGGTCCGGTGCGCTGCCTCGTCGCGCCGAATTCGATTCATTACTGGTGGGTGCCGGATTGGCAGATCAAATTCCCGGACGCCGAAGTCTATGCCGTCGCCAATCTGGAACGCTGGGCGAAGCGCAAATTCCCGCCTCATCAAAAACTTGGCGAGACGCCGCCGAGCGCCTGGGCGGGCGCGATCGATCAGGTCGTGGTCGCGGGCGACGTCGTGACCGAGGTCGAGTTCTTTCATCGTGCCTCGCGCACGCTGATCCTCACCGACCTCATCGAGAATTTCGAGCCCGCGCGCGTGCACAGCCCGTTTCTGCGCGGGCTGTTGCGCGTCGCCGGCATCGCCGATCCGAACGGGAAAACGCCGATCGATATGCAGCTGAGTTTCTTGCGCCAGCGCAAGGCGGTGCGCACCGCGGCGGAGCGAATGATCGCGTGGAATCCGGAACGGGTGATCATGGCGCACGGGCGCTGGTACGACGGCAACGCGGTCGCCGAATTGCGGCGCGCTTTCCGCTGGGTGTTGTGACGTTTCGATTTCTCACGGCGGCGTGACAGAAAACCCAACGGCGTGGTCAAGCTCGATGCGACCGGCCGCAACGGCCTCAGCCCAGCGAATCGTGGCGGCCAGTCCGCCGAACGAATAGAGGTGGGGCGTCACCTCGCCGAATTGGCCATTGGCGCAGGCTTCCGCAATCGGCCGGACCAGGCGGTCGGGAGTCGTGCGCGCGAACATGTTCTTGGCGAGGCCGGCGTTGCGCGCGAGCGCTTGCGCCGAGGTTTTCACCCCGCAGATTCGCGCAAAGCGCAGCAGGCCGGTCAGCGTGGCCGGACCAGCGAACCCGATCCGCACCGGGTGATCGATGCCGAGATCGCGCAGGCGCGCGAGCCAGCCGAGAATGGGCTCCGCCGCGAAAGCGAATTGCGTCACGACATGCACGCGCAGTCCGGTTTGGCCGGCCGCCTCGATCTTTGCCGCCAGGGCGCGGTCGAGATCGAGCGGGGCAATGCGCGGATGACCGTCCGGATAACCGGCGATCCCGATCTCCTGGATTCCGCAGTCCTGCAACAGTCCGCTCTCGATCAGCTCGATGGCGGCATGGAACGGGCCGGCGGGCTCCGCGCGATCGCCCGCGATGATCAGGACGCGGCGCACCGATGCCTGCTCCACCAAGCTCGCGAGCCGCGCGGCAAGGTCTTGCGCGCTCGCAAACTCGCGCACGGCGATGTGGGGAATAGGCTCGACCCCATGCGCCCGCAAAGCGGTGGCGACTGCGAGCTGCTCCTCGGCGGGACGGCCGGGAATTGCGCTGATATAGACGCTGGCGTCTCCGCCAAGGTCTTTCAGCGCCGCGAGATCGGCGGCGGCAAGCCGCGCCGTCTCAAACGAGGCGCCACGAAGGAAATCGGCAATGAGCCGCGTGGCGGCGGCAGCGTCACCAGGATGAGCGGCTACGGTGTCGATATCGCTCATGTGTGCTCCACGTCTCGGCGCTAGTCGCGGCGCCGCGAAACGACATAGGACTCATCGTAGAACCATAGGCCGCCGTGCTTGCGCAGCACGTCGCGGGTTGCGTCGAGGTAACGGCTGTCGGACACAACGCCGGCGAGCCGGTCATCCTCGACTTGCCCGACATAGATCGCGGCGTTCCACGCCGCGAACAGCGTCGATGTGCCGATCGATGCGCCGACCTCGGAAGGCAGCGTATGCATATCGTAGCGAAACAGTGAGCGGTGATCGGCGTAGGCATTGAAGTTCAGATCGCGCCCCTTGAGTCCGAGTTCCTGCTTGAGCGCTTTGAGAATCTGATGCCGGTCATGGATGAACGGATTGTCGCCAGGCCATATCCGCTGCACGATTTCCTGGCCTGGATCGTTCCCGTGGGAATGGACCGCGATCAATCGTCCGCCCGGTCCGAGTGCGCGCGCAAGCGGGGCGATCACGCGCTTGACCTTGAAGTCGAGCGAGGAGCGGGCGCGATAGGGCTGCGAGGCGATGACGAGGTCGTAGGCCGCGGTCGTGCCGCCCGGCCGCGGGATGATCGGATCGAGCAGGAATTTGTGGTCCTCGCGATAGATGACGAGAACCACCGGCCGCTCATAGATCGGATTGCCGGTCGTTGGATTCACGCGCGCCTTCCAGTTCTCGGCCAAAAACCCTTCGAGGCCGATGATCTGCTCCTCGAAGCGATGCGCCGAATTGCCGGCCAGCGGCAGCTCGTGCCACACGAGGCTTGACGCAGCGCTCACCGATTTGACCGCGAGCCACGGCGCGTCGGCATAGGCGAGATTGGTCAAGACGAGCACGCTCGCCGGATGCTCGAAGAACCGGTCGGCCATTTTCTGCAAGGTGAGGCGGATATCCTCGAGGCTGATCTCCTTCCCGACCAGATAAAACGGCATGTGGGGAAAGCGGTCGTGCATCGCCCGCAATGCCCGCACGAGCACGGTGCCGTCGCCGACGCCGGCATCGAAGACGCGCGCCGCCGGGGGCCGCGGATGAATGTTGGCGAGTTCCAGCGCGACGCGGTGGGCGATCACCCACTTCTCGCTGCACGTATTCACGAACAGCAGATACTTTTGCCGGTTGTCGAAAAAGCGAAAATTGCGCTGCGGATCGGCCTCGGCGGGCGGCTCCGGTGGAGCAAGCGACGGGGCTGGTTGCAGCGGTGATTGCGAGGGCATCACGGTTTCCACGCGCATTGGCGCGCTGGGCACTGCGAATTCAGGTGAGGTGCGGTTGTTCTCCATGAAGGCGCGGATGCGATCGACGGTCTCGGTCGTGACCCGCCCGCCATTGCGCAGCCGCGCGGCGAGCTTGCCGTCGTTGACGGCGCGCCGCCCGAAAGTGGATTCGGCAAGCCCGGTCTGCCGGCAAAAGGCGGAGATTTCCTGAAGCAGCTCCTGCGCGGTCATGGCGGTTCCTCGTCGGATCGCGGCCGCGTCTAACGCGCGACTTCGAGGGTCCGACCGATCAATTCCAAGCCATGAACCGCGTTCCGTCAACCACGAAATATCCCACTCCGAAAGTGGGACGATAATGGGATATATCCCACCGACCATGCGAAAGCCGGGCATCGCGCGGTCGATCGGCGTTTTCTGTTCTCGGCCACACCTATTGTCGCGCTAAGCCTGCCCACCCGGTGAGAGGGTGTAGCGCCCGGTTTCTCCGACGCTTGTGGCGCCGCGGCGGAATCCGCGCGACACCACTTCGCACCTCCACGCTCCCGGCCCACCGTCGATGGAATAGATGTTATAGCCGGCCGGCTCGTCACGACCGTTGGCGACGGCGGAGGCGGACGGAATGCCGATTGCGGCAATCGGGCGGTCGGGGCCGTCGAGCCAAACGAGAGCATGGCGGTGATCATGGCCGTGCAACACCAGTTCGGCGCCCGCCTGCGCGAGCGCGCGGCGAAACGGCGCGGCGTCGACGAGGCGCTTGTGCGGGCTCGCCCACCTGTGCCGCAGGGGATGATGGATCAGCACAATGCGGAACAGGCCTTCATCGGCGAGCCGGCGCAGAATTTCGGCGGCGCGCGCGATTTGTTCCCGGCCGAGGCGGCCGGCCGCCGACAACGGCGGCGTCGGCACGGCGCTCGACAGCCCGACGAACGCCACTAATCCGCGCCGGCGCACGAAAGGGAAACGAGCGACGAGCGCCTGTGGATCGCGCACCACCACCTCGTCGCCCTGCATGAAGGCTTCCCAATGCTTGTCCCAGTAGGGCAAAGCCGCACGCACATAGGCGTCGTGGTTGCCCGGCACGAAGGTGACGTCGGCCGGCGAGCCTAACCGGTCGAGCCAAGCCTGCGCCGTCGCGAACTCGGCCGGCAGCGCGATGTTGACGAGGTCGCCGGTGACTGCGGTGTGATCATGGGCTTGCCCAGCGAGGTCGCGCGTGAGCGCGTCGAGCGTCTCGAGCCGATGCGCACGCGACCGCCCGCGCAGCCAGTTCACGTAACCCACCATTCGCTTGGAGGCGAGATCGGCGAGACGCGGTCGCGGCAGCGGGCCGATATGCGGATCGGACAGATGGGCGAGTACGAACATCCTCTTGCGTTCGATCCGAATGGTCACGAGCTGCCGATCAGAATTCCGGCGAGGAACACCAGCACGCCGCCGAGCACCACCTGGAAGGCGGCGGCAAGGAACGGCGTGTCCATGAACCGGCAGCGGATATAGGAGATCGCCGCGAGTTCAAGGATGACGATAACGAAGGCCGCGGCGGTCGCGGTGAAGAAATCCGGAATGAGATAAGGCAGGGTATGCCCGAGCCCGCCGACGGCCGTCATGAGCCCACACACGCCACCGCGCAGCCAAGGCGAGCCGCGTCCGGTGAGCGAACCGTCGTCGGAGAGCGCTTCGGCGAATCCCATGGAGATGCCGGCGCCGACCGAGGCGGCAAGACCGACCAGAAACGTCGCCCAGGTGTCGTGGGTGGCGAACGCCGCCGCGAACAGCGGCGCCAGCGTCGACACTGAGCCGTCCATCAGGCCGGCGAGCCCCGGCTGTACATATTGCAGCACGAACATCCGCCGAGCGGTCTCGTCCTCCTTGGTGCGGATGGCAGGCGTGAGAATGCGGCCTTCCAGCGATTCCGCCAGCTTCTCGTGTCCTTCCTCGGCTTCGGCGAGCCGCGCCAACAAATCGCTTACCGCGTGGTCGCGCGCCTGCTCGGCGGCCTTGCGATAGAAGCGGGCGTTCTCGAATTCGACGGTCTCGGCGTACTTACGCACCTGATCGAGCCCAAGCGGCTTGGCCAGCCAAAGTGGGCGATGGTGCACGAAGCCTTTCACATCCTGGCGACGAATGAGCGGGACATAGTCGCCGAACTTTTTGCGATAGAGGTCGAGCAGCCGGTCGTGATGCTTGAGCTCCTCCTCCGCCATGCGGTCGAACATCTCGGCGGACTTCGGATATTGGTCGCGCAAACCCTCCGCGAAGCCGCGATACACGCGATTGTCCTCATCTTCGCTGGTGATGGCGAGGGCGAGGATTTCCCGTTCGGACAGGTCTGCGAAACGTTTCATGGCGGATCCCGGTTGATTGTGGCATGTTCAATATAGCCATCCTGCCGAACGAGGGGCGGAGATTGCGGCGTACGCCGCAAGGTCGCATCGGTTGATCGCTCGACCGGTGTGCGGCCGTGATGCGAAGAAGAACAATGGCTCGATCGAACGAAATCCCGACGCGCCCATTGCGTAAAAATCTTTCGCGCCTGCGGCGCGCCTGCGAGCCGGCGGTGCATCGGACGCTGCACGCCTATTGGCGGTTCCGCCGCGGCATGACGCTCGGCGTGCGCGCGCTTGTCCTCGACGGCCAGAACCGCGTCTTTCTGGTCAAGCACAGCTATGTGGAGGGCTGGCATCTGCCTGGCGGCGGGGTCGAGGTCGGCGAGACGATGCTGCAATCCCTCGCGCGCGAACTTATGGAAGAAGGCAACATCGAGATTGTGGGAAAGCCGGCGCTGCATGGCGCCTATTTCAATGCGAGGATTTCGCGCCGCGACCATGTCACGCTCTATGTCGTGCGCGAATTCCGTCAGGAAGCGCCGCCCAGGCCCACCAACGAGATCGTCGCCACCGGGTTCTTCTCGATCGACGCGCTTCCCGCCGATACGACGCCGGCGACCCGCGCCCGCATCGCCGAGGTGTTTTCCGGCGCGCCGATGTCGGACCGGTGGTGAGGGCGCAGCGAGGGCCGCATGCCAATAACCGCAGACCCAATGCTCCAATCGGCCATCGATGCGTTTGCCTTGCCGGGCGTCGCGATCGGCCATCGCTTGATCTCGCCTGGCGACGAGGATGCGTTGACGCCGGAGGAAGTCTGCGGAATCTCGGGGAGCGTCGTTGAGAGAAGGCGCGCCAGCGGCGCGGCGCGCATCGTGGCGCGCCAACTGCTCCGGGACTTGGCTATCCAGAATGCCCGTTGCCACGAGCCGCGTCGGGAGCGCCGATCTGGCCGGCCGGGGTCATCGGTGGCTCGCCCACGATCGCCGCGTGGCGGTCGCAGCAATCGCCACGAGCCGTGAGATCGACGCTTTGGGGATAGACATCGAACCCGCTGAATCGCTGCCGATCGATCTGCTCGATATCATCGCGACGCCTGACGAGCGGCCGGGGATCGGCGACGATCCAATCTGCGGGCGACTGCTCTTTGCGGCGAAGGAGGCCGTCTATAAGGCGGTTTATCCGCTCGACCGGACATTCCTCGAACACCACGACGTTCAAATCGATTTTTCCAAACGCCGGGGAACCGTTCGCAATGGCCGAACGGCCGAGCTGAGGTATTGCGTTTCAACGCATTTGGTTGTGCTGGCGT
>CAWIXM010000050.1:0-188286 GCA_963840055.1 uncultured Alphaproteobacteria bacterium
AATTCGGAAGTAGGCAGCCGAATGTCTCTCCCGGCATGGGGGGCTACCGCCATTGCACTACCGCCAGGAACCGGTCCGCTTACCTCGACTTTCGCGTCTCCAGAACGCTTGCCATCGTGGCACCGGACCATCCGGACTCCACCAAATGGCCTTGTAGTCATTGAACCCGCGATCCCATAAACCGTAGCAATTGGGCTAATCGGTGGAGGGTCGGATGAGCGACCAACTTAGTGCGGAGGCGGACGCCTACGTAGAAAAACTCCTTGACGCAAGGGGGTTGACGATTCTGGCATTTGCGCAGGTGGAGTGGTTCTTGGCAAAGATAATTCTAGAAGCAAGAGAGTTCGACCAGTACTCCGGCGTCGATCTGTCCTTCAGCCAAGACGCCGAGAAGCGCACGGCGGTAGTGAAAAAGATTCTGAACGTTCGGGGTCCCTTCAGTCCTTACGCAGACGACCTGCGCAAGGCGATCGATAACGTCATGAAGTATGCTGAGCTAAGGCATTTTTCCGCTCATGGTCTCATCGTGCGACCGGACCCCGGTGACATCTCGCTTTCATCCAAACTGCACTTTCGCATGTATCGGATGCTCAAGGGCGGAAAGCTTGACGATGCGCACCGCGAATTCACTCTGAAGGAATATACGGACCAGCAATCTGGTCTCACGAAGGCCGCACGAGAATTTCAAGACGTCGTGCGAAAGCTTTGGAGCGACCTGAAGCTGAAGCAACTAGACCCCGAGTAGTGGGAGATCAGCCTTTGAAGGTCGGCAGGAATTATAAAATCTTGGAGCGCTCGACCGATTCTGGCCCAAAGGCGAACCCAACAGGTGATGGCTACCGCGACCACTTAGCGATCGACCTGGCCGTGACCCGCTGCTCATTGACTGACTTCAGCGTCAGCCAGCGGTCCTGGTGCGCATGATAGAAGTCATCGCGGGACCCAGGTTCAAGTTCAATATTGTCCTGGTTTGCGAACAACACGATCGCCGTTCCCACACCGTTTCGTGAGCTTCTATACCGGATACCGTCAACCTTCTTACCGTCAACGGTGACGAAGGTTCGAAGATATTCGGTAACGACTTGTGTAGGAAGGTATTCAATGTGCACGCGGTCATCCCTGGCGATGGGCCGCGAGATCTCCCTACTCAGTTTCCACAGGAACAGAATGCGCGGACGCGGGTCGTACTCGAGGGTGTCAGGTATGTCCTCAAAGAGACTAGGCACGGGGGGAAGATGCGTCAAATCGAGAAGAAGCGCATCACGCCCGGTGCCGAATTCGCCTAACGCAAATATTCCCGGCTTGTCCGCCGTTTCAGCAAGCGCGGTCTGCATGTCATCAGCCGCGTACATCATGACGATACCTGGCGGGCTCATCCGGTTCGTCTGGACTGCGACGCTCTCCGAAGGCGCCCCCAAGCTGGACGGTTGTGTATGCTTCTCGCCGGGCTTTTGAAGCCGTGCTCTGTACAACGAGGTGCCCTTCGGTAGCGTAACAAACACTCCGGAACTCTTTGCATGCGAGAAGATCAGTCTCAGCAGATGGCCAGGGCCGAAGAGTTCGTCGTCATCATCTCTCCCTGTCACCGTAAAGAAATAACGCAGCTTATGCTTGATCAGTCTGCAAAATGAGTCCCAGCTATGCTGAAGCTGGTCATCATCGTTCAGTCTGTATGGTTCGTTCTCGCTCCAGAGGTCGTAAGGCATTGCGGACGCCAACTCTTTACGGAGAGCGTCGCCGCCGTTGCGAGGAAAGTCCAGCTCCATGAGCTCGAAGATTTCGAAAGTGTCATAGGTAATACCCTGATAGCCACCATCTGCGCTCACGTAAGACATGCCGGCGCTGCCGGGATCGTCATAGTAACGGGCGATACACTCAGCGATCCGCTCTGAAACCTCCTCAAATGGGGCAGCTATCTTCTTGCTCGAACAACGGCCGCAGAAGTCGCATTTCTTGCTCGTGGCAATGCCCGAGACGAAGTCTTGCAACGCTTCGTCACTGAAGCACTTGGCGCAGACGAACTCGAAATTGACGCTACCGAAAGGCATGAGGTCTGATTATAAACAGAGGGGCCATCCTACAATCAAGCGATAAGGAAGTCTGCGTCCAGGGGGCGCCGGGACCGTGGTCCTTATCGGCCAGCTACTCGCACGCCGGCTGCCGCCGTAAGAACCAACAATTTTTATATCATAGCACACTGGTGTCCGGTTGACGGTGAGGAGCGTTCTGGAAAGAGCTGATCTGGCAGGAGCTTGCCACCGAAAATGGGTGGTGTCGATTTGAACTTGGTCGGGCGCTATTCGGAGTTTTTCCGAGGAGTCGCCCGTGAACATCGGCAAGACGCTTTTCGCCCAGCTGATGGATTTTCTGCCTTGGAGCACTTTTGCGCGGATTGTTACCCGCTACGGTGGCGACGCCCGGGTGCGAACGCTGTGTTGTGCCGAGCAATACCGCGCGATGGCGTTTGCGCAACTGACCTATCGAGAGAGCCTGCGCGATATCGAGGTCTGCCTATCGGCGCGCGCGTCGAAACTCTATCACATTGGTTTTCGCGAGCCGGTCCGACGATCGACTCTGGCCGACGCGAACGAGACGCGCGACTGGCGCATTTACGCGGAGTTCGCTCACCGTCTGATTGCCCATGCGAAGAAGCTCTATGCCAGCGAAAGCCTGGGCATGGAGCTGGCCAACACGGTCTATGCTCTGGATTCCACGACCATCGATCTGTGCCTGTCGCTATTTCCATGGGCGCACTTTCGCTCCACCAAGGCGGCGGTGAAGATGCACACGTTGCTCGATCTGCGCGGCAACATCCCGAGCTTCGTTCACATCTCGAACGGCAAGCTGCACGACGTTCACGCTCTCGATTTGCTGATCCCCGAAGCAGGCGCCATCTACGTCATGGATCGCGGCTACATCGACTTCGCGCGCCTTTACGTCTTGCAGCAGGCTGGCGCCTTCTTCGTCACCCGTGCCAAGTCGAACCTGGATGCGCACCGCGTCTACTCGGCGCCGACAGATCGGGCGACCGGTATCATTGCCGACCAGACTATCGCATTGGATGGCTATTCTACCAGCAAGGACTATCCCGTTCATCTGCGCCGCGTCCAATTCAAGGATGCCGCATCGGGAAAAAGGCTGGTGTTTCTTACCAACCATTTTACCCTGCCGGCGGCATTGATCTGCGACCTATACAAGAGCCGCTGGCAGGTCGAACTGTTCTTCAAATGGATAAAGCAGCATCTTCGGATCAAGCAGTTTTACGGCACGTCGGACAACGCGGTGAGGACGCAAATATGGATCGCGGTTTCCGTCTACGTCCTGGTTGCCATCGTCAAGAAGCGCCTCGGCTTGGAGGCCTCTCTCTACACTTTGCTCCAGGTTTTCTCGGTCACCCTCTTCGAGAAAATGCCGATGTCCCAGGCATTTTCCGAAAGCACAACCACTTTCGAAGACGGCGAACTCAGCAACCAGCTGAATCTGTTCGACTATTAACCGGACAGTAGTGATCATAGCAGTACAACTGCGATGTCGGCTAATGGCACGAACCGTCCGCGCTCGCTCCGCTCGGGTTGGTCCGGAAGTTGGGGTCGAGCTGCCGCGTGACCCGCGCAGGGCGTCGACCTTCCGCAATGGAAGGGAGACCGTCCATCCCCGACCGCCGTCTGCACGGCAGCCCGTGACCCTGGTTGTGTAAAAACGTCGACGACAGCCGCGACCACGTAATAAAGGATTCCGGTTCTCGTTCCTCGCGAATCTTTCGTGCGTAAGCCACTATCTGCTTGAATCAATGTTGCGCTGGAAGGAGCACCAAAATCGTTTTTACACAGCCAAGACCCTGAGCGAACACGCGTGATGGGGACGAGCGAACCTCACGTTTTTGAAAAAACTCTGCTGAGGGTTCAAGACCTACGCACTACGCGGCAACCTCGGTTATATTCACAGCCGTTGCGTAGTGGGGAGCGCGCCGCACGCTCACAATATATTTCTCAGAGCATAGATTGGCTAAGAAGGACAAAGAAAATCGATGGTACGGCAAGAGGGGAAGAGGGTTTTCGTTCGGCGTTCTGGCGGGCTCTTCCTCTCGCAAAACGTGTTCGAATGGGCCGCCTTCGCCCTTGGTCCGTTGATCGGCGTTGTAGTCGCTCTCGCGGCCGGCCAGGAAACCTCCTGGGATTTCCGTAACTACCATTGGTACAATGGTTACAGCCTGCTCACCTTGCGCTATGGCCAGGACATATTGGTCGGACACCATGCGACCTATCACAATCCGGGCCTTGATATTCTTTATTTCCTGGCCGGCAATGCCCTGCCTCCGAAGCTCACCCTGGCACTGCTCGGAGCTTTGGAAGGATTGAATTTCTCACTGCTTTATTTGATCGCGAGAAGCGTCTTTGCGCAGTTTGATGTCTCCTCGTCGCGGCTTGTCGCACTCACGACCGCAGCGATCGGATTTCTCGGTGGGATGTCATTCCTCTTGATCGCAACGACATATTTCGACAACGTCGTTAGCATTTTAGTCTTGGCGTCCCTCCGCGAGCTGCTCAAGCTGCGAGAGATTGGGCAGAACGGCGCTCGTCGCGCTCCCTTGGCCCATGGCGCGCGCACAGGAATTTTCATCGGGGCCGCGAGTGCCTTTAAGCTCGCTGTTATACCCTTTGCCATCGGCGTCGTGGCGGCCGCCTTGGCAATGCGTTCGGATTCTCGCAAGAAGGTTGTTCTACTCGTCTCGCTTGCTGCAGCGGCTTCGGCGAGCTTTCTCGTCATCGGCGGTCCCTGGATGCTGCATCTCTGGCACGCGACGGGTAATCCGCTGTTCCCTTACTTCAACAATCTTTTCGGTTCGCCGCTTCTCGCGAGCGACAGCTATCAGGCGAACTTCGTCCCACAAAGCGTTTGGCAGGCCCTCGAATTCCCATTTCTTTTCGTAGCCGATCCGCAGCGGACCTCGGACGCGCTCTTCGCCGATTACAAAGTACTGATCGCCTATTGCGTCTTACTTTTGAGCGTACCGCTCATGCGGTTGTGGCGCCCGGCCGAGCGGCCCTTTACGGACGAAAATGGATTCCGCATTCTTGTTGCCTTCAGCGCCGTGACGTGCTATGGCTCGCGATCTTTGCGATTTACCGCTATATCGTGATTTTCGAAATGCTGGCCCCGGTCGTCGTCGTCGCCGTGGTTGGCAGCTGGCCGTTTGGCCGGCGCTTGCGCTGGGCGATCTGTATCGGCCTCGCGATTGCGGCCCTCGCCGGCACAACGCTCAGCTTTGGCGACCGTACGCGGCTTGGCAGTAAGCTCGTCGAGATCGGCGTCCCGCCAATCCGTTCACCTGCGAGCACCCTTGCCATCCTCACCGTGTTGCAACCCGTCGGCTTTCTCATTCCTAGCTTTCCGCCAGAAGTGAGTTTCATCCGTATCGACGGGAAGGCTTATCCCGCTGACTCCGGGCCTACGAAATATGGTGACATGCGGCGCGCCGTGGCGTAAGAACAAATAGCGAACATTCTTTCTGTCACGAGGTCGCGCCATGGTCGATTTCCCCACGTCGCTTGTCGATTTTCAACGTCGCTTTCCTGATGAGGCCGCCTGCGCGGCGTGGCTGTTCGAGGCGCGTTGGCCCACGGGCTTTCGCTGCCCGGCCTGCGATCACGACAAGGCCTGGCCGCACGGGGGAAAGGCTTTCACCTACGAATGCGCCGCCTGCGGCAGGCAAACCTCCGTCACGGCGGGGACGATCATGCACGGCTCGAAGCTTCCTCTGACCGTCTGGTTCTGGGCCGCCTATCTGATGGCCACCCACTCCAACGGAATTTCGGCGCTGCAATTGCAGAGGCTGCTTGCGCTGGGCTCCTATAAGTCGGCTTGGCTGTTGTGCGCCAAGCTGCGGCGGGCCATGGTCGCGCCTGCCCGCGCGCTCCTGGCTGGGATCGCCGAGATCGACGAGACAGAAATCCCCTTGCGCGCCAAGGACGATCCAATCAGGGGTGGCGGCGGTCGCTCGTCCCAGAGCAAAATGCTCGTCGCCGGCGCGGTCGAAGTCGCTGACGGCGCGCCCGGCCGCATTCGCCTCGCAACAATCCAGGACTTTTCCGCCGCCTCGCTGCACGGTTTTGTCGCCGCCAACCTGGCTCGAGGCGCAACCATCAAAACCGATGGATGGGCAGCCTATCCAGGCGCGCCCAACGTCGCTCACGATCCCCATGTCGTCGGCAACATGGCTGCCCATATCGTGCTGCCGTGGATCCATCGCGTCTTCTCCAACTTGAAGACTTGGGCGCTCGGCGTCTACCACGGCCTGCGAAGGAAACATCTCCAAAGCTATCTCGACGAATTCGTCTTCCGATTCAACCGCCGTCGCACGCGTCACGCCGCCTTTCGCTCGCTACTCTCCATCGGCCATATAACCAAACCCATTACCTACGAAATGTTGATCCGACCGGAATCTGCGGCATAAGCCTTTCGACGGGTTTCTCACCTCAGCTGCAGCGCCATCGCTGCTGCGCTCAGACGCACTCGCGCGCATCGCTGCCCATGAGGGAGACCTCTTCGTACTCTACGACGCAGGGGAGGCAGCACGAATGCGCGAGGCACTTGCCGCCGCGGGGCTGGCTCCGCTTGAGGAGACCTGCCGCACCGTCACAAACAATCTGATGGGCAGCCACGAATGGTGTCGCGTCAAGCGTCGTTAGAAAATCCCTGCTCCTGCTCGCAAAGCCGAATGCTTTCTCGACGAAGCTCTTGCACGGGGAGAGCCCGGATTTGGCACTCTTCGCCAATTCGCTGCGCTGCAACGGCGCGTCCGAAGCTGAGGGCAGACCGACCGTGGCCCGGCGCCGAGCCGTTTCGGCATCCTGATCTACACCGCCACCGCGGGGGCGCAGGGCACCTTGGGCGGCTTGGTGGGGACCGTGCCCCGCTTTGCGCATATTCTTCGCAGTGCATTGGAGCGCGCCGCCATCTGCTCCAACGATCCAGTCTGCGCCGACCACGAGCCCGACGACCGCAGCGGCGACCGTGCCACCCACGGCGCCGCCTGCCACGGTTGCCTGCTGATCGCGGAGACGAGCTGCGAGATGCGCAATCTGTTCCTGGACCGGAATCTGCTCGTGCCGACCATGGCAAATGATGGTTCGTCACTCTTTTGTTTCGGTGCAGGTGAGACCGTTGGCTAACCAAAGGCATGGCCGCCTCCGGGCGGCCTTTTGCTATGGGCTGGCTTCCGCTGGTACATCCGCAGTCGGCGCGAGGCAGGGCGCGGCTGGGCCGCTCGCCGTCATGTAGGAGCGCCGAGATTGCGGCCGATCACCAACAAGCGCATGGGCGAGGCCCGCTCGGGCAGGGCGGGGCACTCTGCGGACACAGTGCGGACACGAAACGGGCAGGCCGAAAATGCTTAGCGGCGGAATGCGCCTAAGTCATTTATTTTTTGGTGCGGACGGCGGGACTCGAACCCGCACGAGGTTGCCCTCAACGGATTTTAAGTCCGTTGCGTCTACCGGTTCCGCCACGTCCGCATTGCTCCGAATCCTCATCACTCTAGCGCACCGGCCGTGCGAGGGCGGAGTCGCACGGCTGGATGCGGGCATTCTTGACCTCAGGCTTGCTTGCAACGAAGCGCGCCTTCGAGCGAACCCCGTTCCAATGGAAAAGGATTTCGCTCCAGTTATCTTTAGTGGTCGCATTTTCTGCGGCGAACCGGTTCCCACCCCCGGATCAAGTCCGGGGGCATGCTTCGCCGGAAAATGCGCCAGCACGATAGCGAAGCCATAATTTATCACGCGGATTGTTATTCATGCGGCGGGTCGCCGCACCCGGCGCGGCGGGTCGAGGTCGCCTTGGCGGCGAGCAATGAACCGGTGGAACGGGACCTGCCGCGCACTCTCCAACTTGCCCCCGTGCCGCGCGCCCACGAACTTGCCGCCGGTCAATTCATCGGTCTTGCCCCGTCACGCTATCGCGTATTTGCGGACGCAGAAACGGCGGTCGGAGAGACCCGGCCGCCGTGACATCAACCGCGGCACGCAGCGATCAGTTCACCCGCGACCAGTTCTGGCCGCCGCAGAACAGTCCGCCGAAGGCGCAGCCTTCCACCCGCAACGTGCTGGCGTTCTTGAGCCGGATGTTGCCCGTGTAGGTCTTGCCGTCTTCTGCGTTGTAGATGCGCCCATCCCAGCGATTGCCGTGCGGCTTCATGTTGATGAGGATTGGCATGCCGATGACGGACCGGCCGCGTAGCGACGGGTCGGGATTCTTGCGATCCTTCTCATTCGGCTTTTTCGCCACCGAAACAAAGCCGCACAGGTTGGCGCCGCACTCCTCAATGCGGATCTGGCTCTTGCCGTCCTCGACCAGCCATTCGCCGACCGGGCTGTTCCGCGACGCTTTGGCCTTGGAGGCGGGAGCGACGGCCGCGACTTTCGCAGCGGGAGCCGCAACCGGCGGCGAAGCTGGCGTCACACTCGGCGCAGCCTTTTCGTTCGGCGCGCCGACGGGCGCGCTCGGTTCGGCAGGGGCGGTCGGCGTCGGAGCAAGCGCCGCGCTCGGCGCGGAGGCCGGCCGATCGGCAAACTGCGGTTCGTCGGAGGGAACGGAAGCCGGGGCAGAGGCCGACGGCGCAGGCTGCTTCGACTTGGCAGCGGGCCGCGACGGCTGGTGCTCGCCCTCGTCTCCATCGTCCCCATCATCGTCATCGCCTGATGTGAACGCTTTCAAGTTCGGGGCCTGCCCGTCGAACATGTTCGACAGCGTCTTGGAAGAAATGCCTGGAATCTTGAACCCGTGCCCGTGGCCGCGCGAGCCGCGTTCCGACCACGACACCGACGCGCACATGGTCTCGCGGCAATTGTCGTTGATTCGGATGCGGGCAACCCCTCCATTGATCGGGATTTCGAAGGCGGAGCCGGCGTAAGCGGCGCTGCTGGTGAGCGCGAGGATGGTAGCGAGAGCGAACTTCCTCATGGGATCCTCCCATCATAGGGGCCGAGGACGTCGCCCCTGTCGCGCGGAACAATGGACCAGGCGCAGTTCGCTGTTTGTGCGTCGCCTCACACAAGGCCGATAGCGCCGGATTTCCCCGTCGATAAACACGGACGCGACGCCTCGACGGCCTCGAAGGCTGCCTTGAGCAACGGCGAATCAGTTATCACTGAGGCTCAGTCGGGCTTTCGATCCGGCGATGAGGCCCAAGATGCAGGCGCAAGGTTTGGACAAGTTGATCGACATTGCGGCGACGGTCGCAAGCGCAATCGAACCGCCGGCAGGCAAGCCCGTGTCCGCCACGCATGCCGCCTTGCTCGCGTCGCGGCTGTTCGAGGCCATCAAGGCGGAACGCGCGGCCCTCGACCCGGTGGACCTGCGCACACGCGCCCTGCTCGACCACGCCCTCGACCACTGCGAAAAACTCGCCTTCGCCGGCGAGAGGCTGCCGATGCAGGTGCAGGCCGTCTCGGCTCTGTTGGCAGGCGGCGGCGTCAATTCGAGGAGCGCGAGGAGACCGCGTGGCGCGGCGAAAGCGCCGCCGCCTCCGTGCCTGCGCTTGTTTCAGGTGATCGACGGCGGCCAATCGGCGTAAGGGCCAAGCGCTGGTCCGGCGGAACGCCCGCCGTTCGCCGGCAGAAGATGCGTTGCAGAATCGAACCGAGCGACTTCCGTTCCCCTCGGATGGGAGACGGAATTCGCTCTCGTATTCAACCGCCTGCCTAGCCGGGCGTTTCTGAGTTCTCCTTCAGCCAGGCAGCGAGTCCAACGCCCCGATCCCGGGCCTCCCTACCTCGATTACCGTCTGCTCAGCGCCGCACAGCCGTCCACGTGCCGGCGCATGCGCCGCCCCTCCACGAGCCCGACCCGGAAGTTAGGGTCAGTCGTCCCAGCCCGATCGCGCTCTTTTGGCCGCGGTTGACGTGCACCGTCAACCTGCCGTCCGGGCGGACCCTTCCGGTAACGTCCACCATATTGACGCCGACATTGATGAAATTGCCGTTGCTGATGGTTATCGGCGCCCGGTACGAGCGTTCGCAATCGCCTCTTTTGGTAACGATGACCACGCTCCATTCGCCGTCGAATTCGGTTCGGGCGTTGGCCGGTCCGGCCATCCCGATTGCAGCGACAATCGAAACGGCCGCGAGCACCCCCAAGTTGCGCGGCCAAGAAGCATGCATTCGAATCATTGACGTCTCCCTGTCAAAACGGCGGGGACACGCGCCCGTGGCGCGAAGCGCGCTGAAAACCATTAAAGTCGCTGATCCCCCTCACTGCGTAGTCGGCGGGGTAACGAGACGGTTGCAGAAAAGTTCCCAGATATCAGCAGATTTTCCGCAAATATGCCCCGCCGGGCCGCCTAATCGTTCAGATTGGCAATGTGCGCGCTCGCCGCCCACAACCTTTTGGCGGTCTCCCCGTCCTGCGCCTCCTGCGAGGGCGTCGCGGACCGGCAGTCAATGAAGTACCGGCCGCTGACGTCGGCAAGCTCGGGCGCGGCCGCCGCATAGATCAGGGTCCGGGCCCCGCGTTCAGGCGGGATGGCGAACAGGCGCTTGGCGAGCCGGACGCCGCGCCGGAACCATGTGGACGTGTTGTTGCCGATATTGGTCGCACAGAACCCCGGATGGACGCAGTTCGCAGTAACGCCGCTTCCGGCAAGACGCTGGGCCAATTCCCGCGTGAACAGAATATTGCACAGCTTGGAGCGGCGATAAGCCCTCCAGCCGCTGTAGCTTCTGCTGCTTTGCAGATCGGCAAAGTCGAGCCGCGCGCCGCGATGCGCCTCGGAGGCGACGCTTACGATACGCGCCGGCGCCGAGCGCGCGAGCTTGTCCCCTAAGAGCTGCGTGAGCAGGAAATAGCCCATGTGATTGAGTGCAAATGTGCGCTCGAGTCCGTCTTCCGTGACCTCCCTGCGGTCGAAGATCGCGCCGGCATTGTTAACCAACACGTCGATGCGATCGAGTTTTTCCTCAAGCGTCGCGGCGATCCTGCGGACGTCGCCGAGCTTGGACAGGTCGGCGTAATGCCCTTCCACGGAGGCGTTCACAGGTCCGCGCCGAAGGTGATCGACTGCAACCTCGCCCCGCGCGGGGTCGCGCCCGATGAGGACGAGCCGCGCGCCCATGCCCGCGAGCGCAAGCGCCGTCTGAAACCCCAGCCCGCCGGTTCCTCCGGTGATGACGACAGTCTTGCCGGCAAGGCTTGCCATCCTGGTTTCCTCGGTCGTTGCAGGGTTAGGGAAATTCCCGCGCCCTGATCTCGGCCTTGTTCAGGCACGTCATTGCCGAAGATGTGGCCGAGCCGCCGTCCGCAGGCAAGTCTCGGCGCAAGACCCCATCTGTGCTAATTCACTTCTGCGAATCGAACGCATCTGTGGTCGCTACGATTCCGGCGGGCCCGCCCGCCCCCATGTGTTTTGTTCATGTCGCGCGGCGTCCCCGCCGGTTGAGCCGGTGGCGCACGCTCCTACCGCGAGGCAAGTAACTGTGCCGATCACAAATCCCGTCAGCCAGGCCGGTCGTTGGGACGTTTTTATCCCTTACAGCGGTTTGCATCTCGTGTCGGTCGTCGCCTGTTTCGCGTTGATCGCGGCCCTGGTCCTGCTCGGTCGGCGCTTGAACGAGACGGCGGAGCGGCGGCTGCGCCAAGCGATGGCGGTCTTCGCGATCGCGATGTGGGCCGCCTATAACATCGCCTGGAACTGGAATGGGATCGACGCTCGAACCGGATTGCCGTTGCACATCTGCGATCTCGGCGGCCTGCTGGCGCCGGCTGCCATGCTCACGCTCAACCGCTGGCTCCGGGCGACGCTGTATTTCTGGGCGATCGCCCTGACAAGTCAGGCCTTTATTCAACCGACGCTCACTTACGGCCCGACCTCGTTCCTGTTCTGGTGTTTCTGGATCGCCCATACGATCATCTTCGGCTACGCGATCTACGACCTCGCGGTGCTGCGCTTCCGCCCGGACTGGAGCGATTTCGGCCGCGCTTCGCTCGTCACGCTCGGCTATCTCGCCGTCATCATGCCGATCGATATTGGGCTTGGCGCGAACTACGGCTACATCGGCAACCCGGCGTCGGCGAAGGCCATTCCGCCCTTTGTCGCGGCGCTCGGCCCATGGCCTGAGCGCGTCATCATCATCGCCGGGCTGGTCGGGCTCGCTTTCTTGCTCGCGCTCCTGCCCTGGCTGGTGCGGGCGCGCGTGCTGGCGCGCTCTCCGACCTGAGAGATGGCGGGACGAGGCGTCGTTCGTCGTGTATTCCGCCAATTGGCCGTGGCGTTCTTTTGGAGTATGGGCAATGCCTTTGGGAGCTTGGCGGCTCCCAACTAGAGCATTTTCCGGCGAAGTGGGAGCCGGTTCGCCGCAGAAAATGCGACCACTAAAGAAAACCAGAGCGAATTCCGATTCGATTGGAACGGAATTCGCTCTAGGACACGGTTAGTCGATGCAAGACCCGTACAGGCCGGACGCGCAGGCCGATCTCGAAGCGGCGCGCGCGGCGAAAATCAGCTTCGTTTCGCTCGGCTGCCCGAAGGCGCTGGTCGATTCCGAGCGCATCGTCACGCGGCTCAAGGCGGAGGGCTATGAGCTTACGCGCGCCCACCAGGGCGCCGACCTCGTGATCGTGAACACCTGCGGCTTTCTCGACACCGCCAAAGCGGAATCGCTGCAGGCGATCGGCGATGCGCTTGCCGAGAACGGCAAGGTGATCGTAACGGGCTGCCTGGGAGCGGAGCCGGAAACGATCACGGAGCGCCATCCCAACGTGCTCGCCGTGACCGGACCGCAGCAATACGAGAAGGTGATGGATGCGGTGCACCGCGCCGCGCCGCGGCCGCACGCGCCTTTCCTCGATCTGGTGCCGCCACAAGGCGTCAAGCTCACGCCGCGTCACTACGCCTATCTGAAGATTTCCGAAGGCTGCAACAACCGCTGCACCTTCTGCATCATTCCGCGGCTGCGCGGCGACCTCGTGTCGCGTCGCGCCGCCGACGTGCTGCGCGAGGCGGAGAAACTGGTCGATGCCGGGGTGAGAGAACTGCTTGTCATCTCGCAGGACACCTCGGCCTATGGCGCCGATCTAAAATATGCATCAAGCGCCTGGGGCGAGCGCGACGTGAGCGCGCGTTTCATCGATCTCGTGCGCGCGCTCGGCGACTTCGACGCGTGGGTACGCCTGCACTATGTCTACCCCTACCCGCATGTCGACGAGGTGATCCCGCTGATGGCGGAGGGCAAGGTGCTCCCCTACCTCGACGTGCCGTTCCAGCACGCCGCGCCCGCCGTGCTCGCGCGGATGCGTAGGCCGGCCGCACAGGAGAAGACGCTCGCGCGCATCCGCCGTTGGCGCGAGATGTGCCCGGAGCTGACAATCCGTTCGACATTCATCGTCGGCTTCCCCGGCGAGACCGAGGAGGACTTCGCCTTCCTGCTCGACTGGCTCAACGAAGCTTCGCTCGATCGGGTGGGATGCTTCCGCTACGAGCCGGTCAGGGGCGCCGTGGCGAACGAGCTTGCGCCGCCGGCGCCGGACGAGGTGAAAGAGGAGCGCTGGCATCGTTTCATGCAGCGCCAGCAGGCGATCTCGGCAAAACGCTTGAAGGCGAAGGTCGGGACGCGCCAGCAGGTGATCATCGACGAGCCAGGCCCGAATCTCGCCAAGGGCCGCAGCAAGGCCGATGCGCCCGAGATTGATGGCGCCGTCTATGTATCTGCTCGCCGCCCCCTGCGGGCGGGCGAAATCGCCACGGTGAAGATCGAGCGCGCCGACGCTTACGATCTGTACGGGACGGTGGTCGGATTCAGCTGAGCGAGCCAAACGGTGTGGCGGCCGCAGTCCGGGTCCTCCGCCATATGGCGCACGGTCACAAAGCCATTCGCGCGCAGCAGCGCGCGGTACTCCGCTGCCGACAGACTTGCGTGATAGAGCGGCTCGCCCCGATAGCTGCCGATCGACTCGCCGTGCGCCGGTCCGGAGGTGAACAGCAACGCCGCGCCCGGCGCGGAATGCTTTCTGAAGATGGGAAACATGCGGCGCTGATGCGCGTGCGCGAGGTGGAAGAAGCTATCCCAGGCGATCAGGCCGTCGAAGGTCTGTCCGAGCGCCAGGGTTCGCATGTCGGCGACGGCCCAGATCTGGGTCGGGAACCGGGTACGACACAACGTGATCAGCCGCGGCGCGGAGTCGATCCCGGTGAGGCGAAAGCCTTGCTCGATCAAATACCGACCGATCGGCTCCGCCGATCCGCAGCCGATATCGAGGATGGAGGCACCGCGAGGCAGGAGCGCGGCAAAGCGATCGAGCCACGGTTTTTCGAACAGGCTGCGCCCGCGATCGGCATCCCAATTGCGGGCGTGCCGCTCGTAGAGATCGACGATCTGCTCCGACAACGAGTTCTCGGTTTTGCCGTCATTCGTCATCGCGCTGCGATACCACAGCTCTGCCACATCGAGTGTGTTAGGTTTTGCCAGGCGGCGACGAATCGCGGGAAGGCTCACCCAGCTTGCCCTCTGACCTAAGGCCGGTACCATTCGATTTTCACCTCTCCCCATGGGGGAGAGGTCGGCGAGCATCGAGCGAAGCGAGACGCGCGCCGGGTGAGGGGGACAGCGACACGCGGTGTTGCCCCCTCACCCGGCTTCCTCGCTGCGCTCGGAATCCGACCTCTCCCCGACGGGGAGAGGTGACTGCCTGTTCTGCCGCGTGTCAGGAAATTGCTCACCTATCCCTGACGCCACTGCGCGGGCCGCACGGCGCTGCGCGGTTTCTGCCGGCGGCGTGCATCGCGCTGCTTGGCTTGCTCGCTGCGCTCCTCGCCGCATCCCCTGCATCGCTGGCCGGAACGCAGGCACGGCACGCCATCGCCATGCATGGCGAGCCGGCCCTGCCGGAGAACTTCACCCATTTTCGCTATGCCGATCCGGATGCGCCGAAAGGCGGCCGCCTGACGGTCGGCGTGCTCGGCACCTTCGACAGCCTCAATCCGCTCATCGTCAAAGGCGTGCCGGCGCAGTCGCTGCGCGGCTATGTCATCGAAAGCCTGATGGCGCGCGGCTATGACGAGCCGTTCACCCTGTACGGATTGCTCGCCCGCTCGGTGGAGACCGACGCGGCGCGCTCCTACGTCACCTTCAACCTCGACGAACGCGCAAGGTTTTCCGACGGCACGCCGGTCACGCCCGAGGACGTGATCTTCTCCTGGCAACTGCTGCGCGACAAGGGGCGGCCGAATTTCCGCACCTATTACGCCAAGGTGACCAAGGCCGAAGTGGTGGGAAAGCACAGCGTGCGCTTCGATCTCTCCGGCGCCGAGGATCGCGAACTGCCGCTCATTCTCGGCCTGATGGCGGTGCTGCCCCGCCACGCGACCGACCCGGACAAATTCGAGGAGACCTCGCTCACGCCGATCGTCGGCAGCGGTCCTTATGTCGTCAGCGCGGTCGATGTCGGCAAAAGCGTCACCATCGAGCGCAATCCCAATTACTGGGGGCGCGACCTGCCGGTGAACCGCGGGTTCTGGAACTTCGACACGGTGCGTTTCGACTATTACCGCGACGCCAACGCGCATTTCGAAGCGTTCCGCAAGGGCCTGTTCGACATCAATCTCGAGACCGATCCCAGCCGCTGGGAAACCGCCTACGACTTTCCGGCTGCGCGCGACGGCCGCGTGGTCAAGGAGGAACTCCCCACCGGCCTGCCGCAAGGCATGTTGGCCTTCGTGTTCAACACGCGGCGTCCGGTCTTTGCCGACATCCGCGTGCGTGAGGCGATCGCCGGCCTTCTCGATTTCGAATGGATCAATCGCAACCTGTTTTACGGGCGCTATCAGCGCACCGGCAGCTATTTCGAGGGCAGCGAGCTGTCGAGCCGCGGCCGCCCGGCCGATGCGCGCGAGCGCGCGCTGCTTGCGCCGTTTCCCGACGCAGTGCGGCCGGACGTCATGGAAGGAACCTGGGCGCCGCCCACCTCGGACGGCTCGGGCCGCGATCGCAAGCGCCTGAAGGCAGCCCTCGATCTGCTCGCCCAAGCGGGCTACGCGATCGATGGTACCGTCCTCAAGCAGCGGGCGACCGGCAAACCCTTTACTTTCGAGATCCTGGTGACAACGAAGGACCAGGAGCGGATCGCGCTCGCCTTCGCCCGCAGCCTGAAGCGCGCCGGAATCACGCCGTCGATACGCATGGTCGACGCCGTGCAATACGAGCAGCGGCGCATCAGTTTCGACTTCGACATGATCCAGTATCGCTGGGACGAGTCACTCTCGCCCGGCAACGAGCAGGCGTTCTACTGGGGTTCGGCTTCCGCCGACGAACAGGGCAGCCGCAACTATATGGGCGTGCGCTCCGCCGCCGTCGATGCAATGATCGCCGCCATGCTGAAGGCGGAACAGCGCGCCGATTTCGTCGCCGCCGTGCGCGCGCTCGACCGCGTTCTCCTCTCCGGCCAATTCGTGGTGCCGCTCTACCATCTGCCCGTGCAGTGGGTGGCGCGCTGGCGATCGATCCATCATCCGGCGGCGACGTCGCTCTATGGCTACCTGCCGGAAGTGTGGTGGCGCGAGCCGTCTGCGAAAAATTGATATAACGATTCGAAATCCGAACGCGGGATGACGAAAAATCCGCGCTCGGAGTAAACAAGCTCGATCCGAATCTCCTTCGCTTGAACAAGAGACGCGCCAATTATGGCTGAGAAACCGCTTGCCGATCGCATTGCGCTCGTAACCGGCGCTTCGCGCGGGATCGGCTATGCGACTGCGCTCGCGCTGGCACGTGCCGGCGCGCATATCGTTGCGGTGGCGCGCACCGTGGGCGGGCTCGAAGAGCTGGACGATGCGGTTCGCGCAGAGGGCGGCACTGCCACGCTCGTCCCGCTCGATCTCGACGATTTCGAGGGCATTGCCCGGCTCGCGCTCGCGCTCACCGAGCGCTACCAGCGCCTCGATATTCTGATCGGCAATGCCGGCCTGCTCGGGGCGGTCTCCCCGCTCGGCCATGTCGATCCGAAAGAGTTCGAGCAGGTGATGCGCATCAATGTCACCGTGAATCTCCAGCTTATCCGCTGCATGGACCCGCTGTTGCGGATCGCACCGGCCGGCCGCGTCGTGTTCCTGAGTTCCGGGGCGGCCCACAATGCGCGCGCCTATGTCGGCACGTACTCGATCTCCAAGGCGGCGCTCGAAATGCTGGCGCGCACCTATGCGGCGGAAACCGTCACAACGCGCGTCCGCGTCAACCTGATCAATCCGGGCGCGACGCGCACCCGCATGCGCGCCCAGTTCATGCCCGGCGAAGACCCGATGACATTGCCCCCGCCCGACCGCGTCGCCGACGCCATCGTGCAGCTCTGCCTGCCTTCATTCGAGGAGACGGGCCGGCTGTATGATGTGCCGAGCGCACAATTCATGGATTTCCGTGGGCCTCAATAGGTCGCAAAGTGCCTTATCACCGCTTTACGGCCCTCTCCAAAGCTGACGTGATCCATTTGTTGAGGCTTACGCCAGTCCGCTTCGCTGCAAGGGCAATGGACCTGTGTAGTGCCGGCTCGGTGCGCACCACGAATTGGCCCGAGAACGGCTTTTCGGGTTCTTCGCCCCGCTCCCTGCAGAAGGCGAGATAGTCTTCCACGGATGCGGCAAATGCCTTTTTTAGCTCCGCAACTGACTTGCCTTGAAACGTAATCACATCGCGAAGATTGACGACCTCACCGTGAAAAATCCCAACATCGTCGTCGTATTCGACGACCGCCTCGTAGTTCTTGTATGTCATAACCGTCACGGCATGATTTCCACTTCAATAAGGAAGCGGCGGACCGATTTAACCGCGCCCTTATCGGTTTCCTTTCGCGGATGCGGCCGGTGAAAAACGGCGCGCCTTCCTCTCAATGCAACCCGGACGCGCGAGCCGCTTCCAGCACTGATTTCCGCCCCACAAGCGCGAAACAAGGCCTCGATATCCATCCACGCAATGCTTGCCCTTACCGGTTCGGCAAATATCGACTCTAGCGTCGCACGGTGTTTCCTGCTCAGCTTCATGTAGTATCACTTATTGATATCAATTCAAGACCGACCCCTCCGCGCTCGCCTCGCGTAAGGGTTCACCTTCTCGCGCAAGGTCAGGCGGATCGGCGTGCCGGGCAGGTCGAAGACCTCGCGCAATCCGTTGATGAGATAGCGCCGGTAGGCGTCCGGCACCGCGTCGGCGCGGCTGCAGAACAGGACGAAGCTCGGCGGCCGCGCCTTCGGCTGGGTGATGTAGTTGAGCTTGAGCCGGCGGCCCGCGACCGCAGGCGGCGGGTGCGCGGCAATCGCCCCGGTAAGCCAGCGATTGAGCGGGTTGGTGGCGATGCGCCGGTTCCAGATCGCGTGGATATCGACGACCGCGCGCATGAGCCGGTCGAGGCCAAACCCGGTCAGGCCGGACACTGCGACAACGGGCATGCCCTTGAGCTGGGGAAGCCAATGGTCGGTCTCCGCGCGCAGCCGCGCGATCGCACCGGGCGCTCCCGCCGTCAGGTCCCATTTGTTGACTCCGATGACAAGCGCCCTGCCCTCGCGCTCGACCAGATCGGCGATGCGCAAATCCTGTTCCTCGAAGGGAGCGGCCGCGTCCATCAGCAGCACGACCACTTCGGCGAAGCGGATCGCCTCCAGAGCATCGGAGACCGACAGCTTTTCAATCGTATCCTCGATCTTGGAGCGCCGCCGCAGGCCGGCGGTGTCGAACACGAGGAAGTCGCGCCCTTCCCACGCCGCCTCCACAGCGATGGCGTCGCGGGTGATGCCGGCCTCTGGTCCAGTGAGGAGCCGCTCCGTCCCGATCAGCCGGTTGACGAGCGTCGATTTCCCCGCATTGGGCCGGCCGACTACGGCGACCCGGATCGGGCGATGCGGAGCCGCTCCTTCCTGCGCCGGAGGCTCTTGCTCGACCGCTCCCACCATTGCGATGGGCAGTTGCGCACCGGCCAGCTCCGGCAAAGCCGCGCGGAGCGCGTCGAGCAGGTCGGCGAGCCCTTCGCCATGCTCGGCTGAGATCGCAACCGGCTCGCCCAAGCCGAGCGCATAGGCCTCATAGATGCCTGCCGCTTGCGCGCGCCCTTCGCTCTTGTTTGCGACCAGGACCACCGGTTTGCCGGCCTTGCGCACGAAGTCGGCGAAGGCGCGATCAATCGGCGTCACCCCCGCACGCGCGTCGATAAGAAACAGCACCGCGTCGGCCGCTGTGATCGCCGCCGCGGTCTGCGCACGCATGCGCCCGACGAGGCTCGCTGTCGGGGCTTCTTCGAAGCCCGCAGTATCGATGACGGTAAAGTCGAGCGCGCCGAGGCGGCCCGCGCCTTCACGCCGGTCGCGGGTGACCCCCGGGAGATCGTGGACCAAGGCGACGCGCCTGCCGACCAGCCGGTTGAACAGGGTCGACTTGCCCACATTGGGCCGCCCGACAATCGCGATGGTAAGGCCCATGGGCGCAACCGGCTTGAGCATTTTCCGGCGAAGAGGAAGCCGATTCGCCGCAGAAAAATGCGACCGCGAAAAACAATTAGAGCGAATTCTGCCAGAACGGAATTCGCCATAGCACGGCCACGTTGAGGCCGTCCCACGGTGAAAACAAAATCAATAAATGGCCGCGCTCAGCGTGAGAAGGTTCCGGGGGGCGGCGCGGCCGGCCAGGGAGCCGTCGGCGAGGTCTGCCTCTGTGCCGGCTGCGGCCAGGCCGCTTGCGATTGCGTCTGTTGCTGTTGCGGCCAAGGCGCTTGCGATTGCGCCGGCTTGGCGGGCGCGGCCGTTGCAGGCTTCACCGATTTTACCTGCTTCTTTGGCACGTCGGCGGTGCGCGGCCGTGGCTTGCGCGCCGGCCTCGCCTTCTTCTCGGGCGGCGTGTTCGCCGTCTTCGACTCCGCGGACGGTTCGCTCTGCTGCGCGGCTGGCTCGCTCGCTTCCTCCCCCGGCTGTTGCCTTGCCGGCAGGTATTCCGGCGGAACGCCCTGGGTCACGCCCGGCACGCCTTCGGGAAAGACCGGCTTGCGCTCGCCTGGCAGCCGCCTCTTGGTGTCGAACATCCCGTACATGGTGTCGGTCAATCGGTCGATCGAATCGCAAGCGGCAAGGCTGAGGCCCGCCGTCATGACCAGCGAAACGAGCACAAGGCGAGCACAGACGCGCATCTTCCCTCTCATGAGCTCTTGCCGTTCTCGCTTGTCAGCACCTTCAGAACATCGATGCGCGCGCGCAGGCCTGCCGGCGCATCGGGGTCGGAGAGCGCGGCTTCGGCCCAGCGCCGCGCCGCCGCCATATCGCCGCTGCGCCAGGCAGAGAGCGCCAGCAGCTCGCGCGCGGAATGGCGAAACGAACCGTTTGGTTGTGCCAGCGGCTCGAGACGGCGGCTGATATCGGCGTAGGGTGCTTTGTCGACCAGGACAAAACCTGTCCGAACCGTCGCAAGGTCGCGCAAGAGCTGCGGAGCCCCCGAATTGGCCGCGACCTCATCGAATATCGCGACCGCCGCAGCGCTGTCGCGCGTGGCCATGACCTCGGCTTCGCGCAGCCGTGCAAGCGTGCGATAGGCCGGCGTTCCCGATGTGGCAAGCTGGGCGAATGCGGCGGTCGCTTCCGTCGGCTTGCCATCCTGCGCAAGCTGCGCTGCGGCATTGTAAGCCGCGCCCGCTTCCGCCGCCTTCCTCGTCTCGTACCATTGATAGGCGCGCCAGGCCCCGACCCCGACGACCACCAGCACGGCCGCCGCAAGGATGAAAAGGCCGTAGCGGTCCCACAGCTTCTTCAGCTGCTCGCGCCGGACTTCCTCGTTGACTTCACTAAAAATATCGGCCACGCGTGCGCACCCGCCTTTCGACCGTCTATTCCGTCATTGATCTCACGCCGATTAACCTAACGGTATGGCGCAGACAAGGCAAAACGGACGGCGCATCTTACCGATAACGCCTTCCGATCACGTCGTTTTCTTCTTCATGGAATAGACGTGGTCGGGGCTCGGGAAAGTTCGGGCGCGCACTTCGGCCGCATAGGCTTCGACCGCGGCGTCGATCGACGGGCCGAGGTCGGTGAAACGCTTGACGAATTTCGGCACGCGCGGCGATAGCCCGAGCATGTCTTCGAGCACCAGCACCTGCCCGTCGCAGGTCGCGCTCGCGCCGATGCCAATGGTGGGGATCGCGACTTCACCCGTAATCCGCACGGCGAGCGGCTCGGCGACCGCCTCGAGGACCACCGCGAAAGCGCCCGCATCGGCGACCGCGCAAGCGTCCGCCTCGATGCGCCCCCAGTCGGCGAGATCGCGGCCCTGCGCCTTGAACCCGCCGATCGCATTGATCGACTGCGGCGTGAGCCCCACATGGCCCATCACCGGTATGCCGCGCTCCACCAGAAAGGCGATCGTGTCGGCCATGCGCTGGCCGCCTTCAACCTTGATCGCGCCGCAGCCGGTCTCTTTCATCACCCGCGCCGCCGACAGAAAGGCCTGCTCCTTGGAGGCTTCATAGGACCCGAAGGGCATGTCGATGACGACAAGCGCCCGGCGCGAGCCGCGCATCACCGCATGGCCTTGCAGGATCATCATGTCGAGCGTGACCGGAATGGTGGTCTCGAACCCGTGCATCACCATGCCGAGCGAGTCGCCAACGAGAATCACGTCGCAATGGCGATCGACAATGCGCGCGGTATGCGCGTGATACGACGTCAGCATGACGATCGGCAGCCCGCCCTTGCGGGAACGGATGTCCGGGGCGGTGAGCCGTTTCTCCTCCAGATGGGCCGACATGATCAGGTCCCCAGCGCGGGCGTGCCGAAAGCCGGGACGCCGATGACGAGCGGGTGAAACACGAGCCCGAGGGCGAGATAGAAAATCGTCCCGACAACAATCGCAATAATGTCGTTGCGACGGCCTCCTACCGGGATTGGCGGGCCGCCGGGATCGGTGCGCCATTTGAGCGAAATGCGATCATACGCGGCCCAGCCGAGCAGCGAGCCGAATAGAATGATCGAACCGAGGTCGCCGTTGGAGATGAGGTGCGCCACCGCCCATAGCTTGACTCCCACCACCATCGGATGTTTGAGCGTGCGCTTGATGTTCCCGGGAATGTAGGCCGCCGTCACGCAGATAATCGCCGGCCACATGAGCAAGACGGTGACGTGGCGCGTCCATGAGGGCGGATCCCAGACCGCGACCCATTCCGTCTCCCGATAGAGCGCGTAACCCCAGGCGATCAACACGATGCCGGCCGTGCCGACCAGTGCGAACAGACCTTTATAGGCCCCTTCCCCGATCTTATTGATCAAGGCTTGGCGCTGCGGGCGCATCGTGACGAAAACATGCGCGCCGATGAAAAGTACTAGGCCAACAATCAGAATGAAATATCCCATTGAAGACACCCCCGGACGAGTTTTTTGCAGCGCGGCGCGCCGTGTAAATGCGATATCGGACCTGCGAAAGCAAGGCGTGGCGGCGTCGGTGTTTCTCTACGGGCCGACCCCATTCCATATATCGCGGCGGCTGCAGGTCCGCTAAGGCGATGCCCAGTTGCGTTTTCGTCAGCTGAAACGCTTGGCCGCAGGGGGCGATCACGACTAGCTGGTGCGCCAGTTCACCAGAAAGACGCCAGTGACGCAGACGCCCATGCCGACAAGGGCGAGCACGCCAAGACGTTCGCCGAACATCAGCCAAGCCATCAGGGCCGTGACCGCCGGCGTCAGATAGAACAGGCTGGTCACGCGGGTCGCAGCCGAGCGGCGGATCAGAAAATACAAGAGCCACACCGCCCCGAGCGACAGCACCAGGACGAGCCAGGCGAACGCGGCGATCAGTTCGATGGTCCATTCGATCTTTTGGCTTTCGAACAGAATCGATCCCAGGGCAAAGAGCGCTCCGGCCGCCGAGTATTGAATGATGAGAGCGGCGCGCCAATCGATCCCTCCGCCGAACCGCTTCTGATACAGCGTTCCGACCGTAATCCCGATCAACGCGCACACCGCGGCCGCCCAGCCGAGCGCCGTCGCTTCGCCCGCGACCGTCTTGTCCGCGACGACGAGATAGACGCCGGCGATGCCGAGCGCGAGGCCGACCCATTGCCGCGCGACCACCCGCTCGCCGAGATACCGGTTCGCGATCGTCGAGGTCAGCACAGGCTGCAGGCTGACGATCAGAGCCGACAGCCCCGCCGGCAATCGCCGATCGATCGAAACGAACACGCCGCCGAGATAAACGCCGTGCACCAAGAGGCCGGCGACGATGCTGTGCCTGATGCCCAGCATGTCCGGCCAGGTCGGACGCGTCACGACTGCAAGGATCGCCAGCAGAGCAACGACGGCGATCATCCGAATGGTGAGGAACGTCAGCGGCTCGACATAGGGCAAGCCGAATTTCGCGCCGATAAAGCCCGAGGCCCATAGAACCACGAACAACGCCGGAGCTGCATAGATTACGAGGTTTTCCCGCTTGTGCGGCATCGAACGCGCCCCCCAAGTCAAGCATGCCCCGTTGCCGCGATCGGATGAATCGTCGCCACGCAGCGTATGCGTGATTTTACATAAGAATTCGCACGTAGAATTTTACACGCGGAATCAGCGTGGTTAACGAATTTCAAATAAAGCCAGGTCAAACTTTCGCCCAGTCTCCGGCCCAGGTAAGCGCCGGGGAAAATAACGGGGGGTCTTGCGGCGATGCTTCGCCTGGCTTCTATCCTTCTTGCCTTCGTCATCACGTCACCAGCGCTCGCTGATCTGCGCATTACGCGCGATTTCGGCGGTTACGTCGAGGAATACAAAGCCAAATATCAACGCATTCGCGAGACCGGCGAACGGGTGATCATCGACGGAATCTGCAATTCCGCCTGCACGCTCGTGCTCGGCATCGTGCCGCTGCAACGGATTTGCGTGACGCCGCGCGCAAGCCTCGGGTTCCATCAGGCCTATTTCGACAAGCGCTGGACCGCCGGCGTGAAGGTGACCAGCATCGCCGGTACGGCCGAGTTGATGTCGGTGTACCCGAATCCAGTCAAGGAATGGATCTCCCGCCAAGGCGGACTCACTCCCAAGATGAAAAAGCTGAGGAATGGCGCCGATCTCTGGATGATCATCAATCCGTGTCCGGATTGGTTCTAGACAAGTTAGCTGCCCATCGGCCTATGTCGCCAACGTAAAGGCGCCGCGCAGCAGATAAAGCCACGCCCTCGCCACAGGCAGGAAGCGCACGGGATCAAACCCACGGCCGCGCCGCCTTGGCCCTCTCCTCGTAGGCGGAAATCTTCGGCCGCTTCTCCAGCGTCAGCCCGATATCGTCGAGCCCGTGCAAGAGGCAATGCTTGCGGTGCGGATCGATCTCGAAGCGGATCATGCCGCCGTCCGGTCCGCGAATTTCCTGCTTCTCAAGGTCGATGGTGAGGGTCGCGTTCGCGCCGCGCTCGGCGTCGTCGAACAGCTTCTCCAAATCCTCGGGCGAGACCTTGATCGGCAGAATGCCGTTCTTGAAGCAGTTGTTGTAGAAAATGTCGCCGAACGACGTCGAGATCACCGCGCGGATGCCGAAGTCGAGCAGCGCCCAAGGCGCGTGCTCGCGCGAAGAGCCGCAGCCGAAATTGTCGCCCGCAACCAGAATGGTCGCCTTGCGATAGGCCGGCTTGTTGAGCACGAAATCAGGATGCTCGCTGCCGTCATCGTGATAGCGCTTTTCGGCGAACAGGCCCTTGGCGAGACCCGTGCGTTTGATCGTCTTCAGATACTGCTTGGGGATGATCATGTCGGTGTCGACATTGATCATCCTGAGCGGCGCGGCGACGCCTTCGAGCGTGGTGAATTTCTCCATCGTCTTTCTCGCAACCTGCCTACGCATGGCCCCGAAGATAACTGATGGCGGTTCAAGCGCCGGGGGTCAAGCTCAAGCATCCGCCATTGGGTTTGCTGCCTCGAACGCCGCCTCGCGCAAGAGCTCGCAGACCTGAATGCAATAGGAGGAATAGTAGACTTTGCGCGCTTTCTTTTGCGCCGCGACATGTTCGGGATGGCACCGCCAAGCGCGTAGGGCCTCTTCCGACTCGAATTCGACGACCGTTACACGCTCGCCGTCTTCGGCGACGAAGTCCTTGTCCGAGATGTAACCGGGCATGGCTTCGACGATCTCCTTCATACGCTTCGCCATGGCGACATATTCGTCGCGCACCCCTGGTTTCAGGCGAGAGCGGAACACTGTCACGATCATGGCAGCCTCCATTGCACCGTGCATCGCCCTCGGATGCGGTCGCGCTCTCAACCGCTGCGCGCCCGGATCCAGTCGCCAATCATGCGGATGGCCGCGTCGGCCTCCGGAAATGCACCCGCCCAGATGGGAAAGACATGCTGCATCTCGGCAGCAATGAACAGGGTTGCGTCAATGCCGGCCTGGCCTGCGGCGCGCACCGCTCGCACCGAGTCGTCGATCAGCCGCTCCTCTCCGCCGACGATGCACAGGAGCGGCGGCAGGCCGGAAAAGTCGGCGAACGCCGGCGAAACCAGCGGGTGGCGGGGGTCGGCGCCCGCAAGATACATTCCGGCGAGTTCAAAGAGGCCGTCGCGGCTGCAGCAAATGTCGGTGTGCGCGCGGGTCTCCATCGTTTCACCGCTGCACGTCATGTCGCCCCACAGCGATATCGTGACAACGCCCGCCGGCCGGGCGATGCCGCGGTCGCGCAGCGCGAGCGCGGACGCAAGCGCAAGCCCGCCCCCTGCGGAATCCCCGGCGAGCACCACACGCGCTGGCTCCGCGCCCTCGGCGAGCAACCACTGATAGGCGGCCACGGCATCCTCGATCGCCGCCGGGAACGGGTGTTCGGGAGCGAGCCGGTAGGTCGGGATCAGGGCGCGCGCCTGCGCGGCGAGCGCGAGATGTCCAGCCGTCTTGCGTCGCGATATCGGCGCGCCAAGCACGTAGCCGCCGCCGTAGAAGTAGAGAATGGCCGCGCCCGGCCGCGCCGAAGGCGGGTCAGCCCACAGGCCGTTGACCGCAGGCGCAGGAGCGAAGGCGACGCCGACCGGCTCGCTCGACAGGACCTCGGCGTACTCGTCGCCCTGCCGCCGCTGCTCGACCGTCGGATTTGCGTCTTTCGGTTGGGCGCGCATCGCCGCCCAGAAGCGCCTCGCTTCCTCGCTCGCCATTCCCCCCTCAGCGTTTGCCGTCTTGATCCGATTGCTGCGCCTCGATCGCCTCCATGTCCTCGTCGGAGAGGCCGAAATGGTGTCCGATCTCGTGCACCAGCACATGCGCGATGATGGCGCCGAGCGTTTCTTCGTGCTCGGCCCAGTAGTCGAGGATCGGCCGGCGATAGAGCCAGATCATATTCGGCATCTGAACCGCGGCGCTCTCGGAACGGAACGGCAGGCCGACGCCCTGAAAGAATCCGAGCAGGTCGAACTCGCTCTCGATACCCAAGAGGTCCAGCACTTCCTCGGTGGGGAAATCATCGACCTGAATCACCAGGTCCTCGCACATGGCGCGGAAGTTGGCCGGCAGCCGTCGGAAAATCTCGCCGGCTACCACCTCCATTTCTTCCAGGGAGGGCGCCCTCAGCGGGCGCCAGGCAAGCGGATCGGCGGGGGGCGCATTTGGCATGACCATGTTTGTAAGGGACGAGTGCGCCCCGGCCAAGCGCCGGAGCATTTTCCGGCGAAGTGGGAACCGGTTCGCCGGCAGAAAATGCGACCACTCAAAGGACAAGCAGAGCGAATTCCGATTCCACCAGAACGGAATTCGCTCTGGCCGCAATGGCTTCTGTACGCGGCGGCCGCCGCGCAGCATCAGTTCGCCCAGCGGCCGGTGAGAAAATGTCTGCACGAGCAGGGCAACGCCAAGCACTGCATTGACGCAACGGCCTCGATAGGCGACCGTGCGCGAGGGACGGCAGGAGGCAAGCGATGCGACTTGCAAAATGGGGATGCGCGATTGCGGTTGCAGTCGGAACAGCCGGCATGGCCGGCGTCGGGACGGAGTCCGCCCAGGCCCAGTCGTCGCGCCGTGACGAAAATCGATATCGGCCCCCGCCCCGCGCACCGGCTCGTATCGTCGTGACCCCGTCGCGCCGGCTCGTCCGCAAGTGCGTCGACTGGTACCAGATCGAGCATCGTCTCGCCGGCACCGTGGTCACGCCGCAGATGCGCTGCCGCTGGGGCTATCGCTAATTGGCCCCGTCACGCAGAGCTCTCCGCTCGCGAGACAGGGCCGGGGGGACGAATCCGTCAGCGGTTAGCGCGCCTGTTCCGGCGCGCCGAAGCGCCCCAGAGCATTTTCCGGCGAAGTGGGAACCGGTTCGCCGCAGAAAATGCGACCACTAAAGGAGGACCAGAGCGAATTCCGAATCCATTGGAACGGAATTCGCTCTAGCGCGGCAGATTGGCCGCCTTCCCGCTCGGCGGGAAGGCCGGATTCGTTTGGACGCCGCGCAACAGATCGAGCGCGAAGTTGAGCGCCTTGTCGTCCTTGGCTTCCGGCGGAACATACGACTGCGATCCGCCCTGCTCCTCGCCGTCGGCCTTGAGATGCCCGCGAAGCGATGACTCACCGCGCATCTCCGCCGAGCGCGCCTTCACTTCCTCCGGCACATCCTGAAGGCTCTCGATGTCAGGCACGATGCCCTTTGCCTGGATCGAGCGGCCCGCCGGAGTATAGTAGCGCGCCGTGGTGAGCCGCAGCGCGCCATTGCCGGCGCCCAGCGGAATGATGGTCTGCACCGAACCCTTGCCGAACGTGCGCGTGCCGACCAGGGTCGCGCGCTTGTGGTCCTGCAGCGCGCCGGCGACGATCTCGGAAGCCGACGCCGAGCCGCCATTGGTCAACACGATGACCGGCTTGCCCTTCGTCAGGTCGCCTGCCCGTGCGTTGAAGCGCTGGGTCTCCTCCGGGTCGCGGCCGCGCGTCGAAACGATCTCGCCACGATCGAGGAAGGCATCGGATACCGAAATCGCCTGATCGAGCAGGCCGCCCGGATTGTTGCGCAGATCGATGACGTAGCCGCGCAGCTTGTCAGCCGGGATTTGCGAAGAGATATCGCTCAGCGCCTTTTTCAGGCCATCGGTCGTCTGTTCGTTGAACTGAGTGATGCGGATGTAACCGACATCGTTGCCTTCGATGCGCGACCGCACCGAGCGCACGCGAATGATGTCGCGGGTGATCGACACTTCGATCGGCTTATCGGCGCCCTTGCGCATGATGCGCAGCTTGATCTTGGTGTTGACGGGGCCGCGCATTTTTTCGACCGCTTGATTGAGCGTCATGCCCTGCACGGCTTCGTCGTTGAGATGCGTGATCAAGTCATTGGCGCGAATGCCGGCCTTGGCCGCCGGCGTATCGTCGATCGGCGCCACGACCTTGACGAGCCCGTCCTCCATCGTGACCTCGATGCCGAGCCCGCCGAACTCGCCGCGCGTCTGCACCTGCATGTCGCGGAAGGTCTTCGGATCCATGTAGCTCGAATGCGGGTCGAGCCCGTTCAGCATTCCGTTGATCGCCGCTTCGACGAGCTTGGAATCATCCGGCTTCTCGACATAATGCGAGCGGACCCGCTCGAATATGTCGCCGAACAGATTGAGTTGGCGATAGGTGTCGGATGGCGCAGTTTTCGCAAAAGCGCCCGTCAGCATTGCGGGCGGTTGGATGGCGATCACGGTGACCGCGGCGCCGGCCAGGGCTCCGAGGAGCATTAACGAAGTCTTACGCATCATCCGCGGACCTTCTCGCTGTTGTTCGTCGCCCACCACGGTGACGGGTCAACGGGTAACCCGTCTTTCCGGAACTCGATATATAGGACCGGTCGAGAACCGCCAGTTCCAAAGCCCGCCAGCGTCTCCGCGCCGCTTCCCATGACGCCGAGCGGCTCGCCGATCAGCACGAACTGACCGAGATCGACCGATATCTTATCCATGCCGGCCAACAGAACATGATAGCCGCCGCCCGCATTGAGGATCAAGAGTTGGCCATAGGAGCGGTATGGCGCGGCATAGACGACCCACCCGTCGCACGGCGCCGTGACCTGCGCCCCGGGGCGCGTCGTGACGGACATCCCCTTGTAAGTGCCGCCGAAACTGTCGGATGCGCCGAACTCGCGCGTGCGCGCGCCGTTGACCGGCAAGGGCAACATGCCTTTGGCGGAGGCGAAGGCGATCGCCGGAGAGAGCCTGCCCGGGTCTTTAAGCGCGGCGAGATTGGGATGCGTCTCCGCCTGCTGGCGCGCCTCTTCGCCGTTGCGCGCGGCGCGTTCGGAGGCGTCGAGATTGGCTTCGAGCCGAGCGATCAAATCCTTGAGATTATCGACCTGGAGCGCGAGCTGCATGGCGCGCTGCCGGGAAGTCGCCAGCTCCGTTTCCACCTCGGCGAGCCGCCGCTGCCGCTCTTCGATGAGCAAGCCCATGCGCGTCCGCTGTTCGGAGAGAGCGGCAAGGTCGGTTGTGCGCCGCGCCCGTTCGGCTGCCGCCTCGCGGCGGACGCGGACGAGGTCGGCGAGATCGGCGGCGAGTACGTCCGCCTCGTGGCGCAGTTCCGGGAGCACGGCGCCCAGAAGGATGGCGGAGCGCAGCGACTGCAGCACATCCTCCGGCCGCACCAGCAGAGCGGGCGGCGGATTCCGACCAATCCGCTGCAGCGCCGCAAGAATCTTCGCAATGACCTCACGCCGCCCTTCGAGCGAGCCGTTGATTCCGCGCTCGGTATTGTCGAGTAGGTCGAGCCTGTTCTCGATCGCCGCGATGTTCTGCTCGGCCGTGCGGATGCGCGCGGCGGTCTCGATCATCGTCTGATTGAGCTTGCGGCGGTCTTCGCCGAGCCGATCGATCTCGCCCCGCAGTTTCCGTTCGGTCTCGGTGGCGCGCTTCTGCTCCGCGCGAACCGTTTCGAGTTCTTTGTCGCGCTCCTTGAGCACCTCAAGCGACGACGCGCTTTGCGGCGTGTTCAGCCGCTCGGCCTGGGCCTGCGCCATGCCGGCAAAAAGCACGCCCGCCAGCGCCAGCGCGGTTGGCACGACAAGGGGGCAAGAGGAGCGCTTCATTCGCAACGAGTTGTTCGGCTTTCCGTCAAACCCCAGCATTTAATCGCGGATTGGGGCAGCTTCGCGTCGCCGGGCTCATCTGTCGGCAACCGCGCGTTGGCGCAAGATAATGGCCGTGCGGTCGATTTATCCTTAAGCCGAGGGTGTTAACCATCTCTTGCCGCCCGCCATTCAAGCGCGATGATAGGGATGGCCCGACAGGATCGTGGCCGCCCGGTAGAGCTGCTCGAGCAGCATGATTCGGACCAGCTGGTGCGGCCAGGTCGCCGCTCCGAATGACAGGGTGAAATCGGCCCGCCGCTTAAACTCCTCGCCGAGCCCATCCGGCCCGCCGATCACAAAGGCCGCGGCTTGGCGCCCCGCGTCTCGCCACGCGCGAATCTCGCCGGCGATCGCTTCGCTATTGAGGTTCTCGCCCTTCGGATCAAGCACGACCGTGACCGCGCCGTCGGGAATCACATTTGCGAGCGCGATCGCTTCTTCCAACAGCCGGCGGCCGACCTCCTGCGCGCGGCTGTCCTTGATTTCGATGACTTCGATGTCGGTAAGGCCGATGCCACGCCCCGCCTTTTGCAGGCGGTCAAGATAGCGATCCGCAAGCTCGCGCTCCGGCCCATTCTTGAGACGACCGACAGCCGAGAGAAATAGACGCATCTTCACCCTGCTCGCGCGCTGATCGCGATCCTCTGCCGAGACATCGCCGATTGCCCCCGGCGCGGAGGCCTGGACCGAAAAAGCCCGCGATAATGGGAGATTGGCGGTCAAACCGCAATGGCCGGTTTGCGCCTGAGCCGAGCCGGACTGACGAGCGTTATAAGAGCGTCCGCGCTAGCTTGCGCGCCGTATGGCCGCGCGGCCCGCCCACATTTTCTCCAGATTGTAGAAGGCGCGGACCTCGGGCCGGAAAACGTGGATGATCACGTCACCCGCATCGATCAACACCCAGTCGCAATGCGGCATTCCTTCGACGCGCGCAGACAAACCGGCTTTGTGGAGGTCCTCCACCACGCGATCGGCGACCGATCCCACATGGCGGTTCGATCGCCCCGACGTCACCACCATGTAGTCGGCGATCGAAGACTTGCGACGGAGATCGAGGGTTATGGTGTCCTCGGCCTTCATTTCATCGAGGCGCGCGAGGATGAAGCGAAGCGTCTCTTCAGCCGTTGGGACGGCCGGTTGAGACGGGTTGGGGCGTACGGCGTGCGCTCGCCCGCGGCAATGCAGTTGTGTTCAGGGGTCCTTCCTCTCGGCTCACGGCCCGGGCATCGCCGCCCGCGCCTTATCGCGACTCTCTGATAGCACTCCGCAGAAGATAGTCATCCGGGGTTAATCGATTCAACCTCCTCGCGTTCCACCGCGCAGCTTTCTTTCGACATCGCGCTCGCGCACCGCAGAGCGCGTGTCGGTCGCCGCCTTGGATGGCGGCTCGGCAGTGCCCCCATCCAGCCGCGTCGGGCCGGCAGCCGCGTCCGCCGCCATCCCCTGACGCGTCCGCTTGGCGCTCTCGAGACTCGCCGAACGCAGCGGGAAGTCTGCCGTGCTTCGATGATCACTTTGTGACTGCCGCTTCGCCCGGAGCGCGGTTGACGACAGCGGCGACTTCAGGCCGTGCAGAAAAACCCAGGCGGGCGGCGGACGCAAAGGCAACGTCGCGGCGCTCCTCTCGGGAAGGCGCGCGAACCCCAGCGCTTGGCCCGCCGCACTGGCGTTCGCATAAAGGCTTGGACCGAGGCGGTCCACCACCGCGATCGGCACGAGGGACGCGATGCCGCGCCAGTTATTCCAGCGATGAAAGCTCCGCAGATTGTCGGCGCCCATGATCCAGACGAAATGCACGCCTGGGCACCGCATCACCAGGTAACGGATGGCGTCATAGGAATACCGCACCCCGACTGCCGCCTCGAGCCCGGTGACCTCGATCCGGGGATGGCGAGCAAGCGCCCGCGCCGCCGCAATCCGCTGCGCCAGGGGCGCAAGGTGAGTGGTCGATTTTAGCGGATTGCCGGGGGTAACGAGCCACCAGACGCGGTCGAGATGAAGCCGTCGCATCGCCAGCAGACAGGCGCCGAGGTGAGCTTCATGCGGCGGATCGAAAGTGCCGCCGAACAAGCCAATCCGCATTCCCTGGCATATGCGGGGGAATTCGGTAATCGCGAGGCTGAAGCCTCGTGCTGTCCCAGGCGGGGACGGGCCGGCGCGGCTGGTACGCGCTTGACATGAACGTTCTGAATCCTCCGGCGCGGCGCAACTTTGGTGAGACGCGGGCAGCCCGCCGCCTAGCGACGAACCTGGCCCGAACCGCGCACGCGGTATTTGAACGTGGTCAACTGCTCGACGCCCACCGGGCCGCGCGCATGCAGCCGGCCGGTGGCGATGCCGATTTCGGCCCCGAAGCCGAACTCGCCGCCGTCGGCGAACTGGGTCGAGGCGTTGTGCAGCACGATCGCCGAATCGACCTCCCGCAGGAATTTTTCCGCCGCGACGTGATCGGTCGTGACGATCGCGTCGGTGTGGTGCGAGCCGTAGCGCTCGATGTGAGCGATTGCATCGTCGACCCCATCGACCACTTTCGTGGCGATGATCGCATCGAGATACTCCGTCGCCCAATCCTGCTCGGTCGCGGGCTTGACGCGCGAATCAGCGGCCTGCGCTTCCGCGTCGCCGCGCACCTCGCAGCCGGCGTCGATCAGCATGCCGACAAGCGACGCAAGCAGTTTCGGAGCGACTGCCCGGTCGACGAGCAGCGACTCGGCGGCCCCGCAAATGCCGGTGCGCCGCATTTTCGCGTTGAGGACGATCGCCCTGGCCATCCCGAGATCGGCGCCCTTGTCCACATAGACGTGGCAATTGCCGTCGAGATGGGCGAACACCGGAACGCGCGCTTCGGCTTGCACGCGGGCGATGAGGTCCTTTCCTCCGCGCGGCACGATCACGTCGATTGCGCCGTCGAGCCCTTCCAGCATCAGGCCGACCGCGGCGCGGTCGCGGGTGGGAACGAGCTGGACCGCATCCTCCGGCAATCCGGCCGAGCGGATGCCGTCCACGAGGGCCGCGTGAATGGCGCGCGCGGAGCGAAAGCTGTCCGACCCGCCGCGCAAAATGACCGCGTTGCCCGCCTTCAGGCAGAGCGCGGCGGCGTCGGCGGTCACATTCGGCCGGCTTTCGTAGATTACGCCGATCACGCCGAGCGGCACCCGCACGCGCTCGATGCGCATGCCGTTGGGCCGATCCCAGGCGTCGATCAGGGCGCCGACCGGGTCCTCGAGGCCGGCGACCACCGCAATGCCCTCGGCCATCGCCGCGACGCGCTCTTCGTTGAGGGCCAGGCGATCGATGAAGGCTGACGTCGCGCCGCGGCTGCGCGCCTCGGCCACGTCCTCGGCATTGGCGGACAGAATAGCCGGTGCGGCCGCCCGGATCGCCTCCCCCATGGCGTTGAGGGCTGCGTCCTTGTCCGAGGTCGCCGCGAGCGCAAGTTTACGCGCAGCCGCCCGCGCCCTCCGCCCGATATCACCCATGACGGCAACGAGATCGCCCCCGGCGTCCACAGTCTTCAACGTCAAGCTCATAACCGACATTCCTCTGTCATAACCCCTTCCTAGCATGCCGCCGGGCGTGCCGCGAGGCTGCGGGGCTTGGCGGCACGTAGATTTGTTGACCTCGTTTCTGGGCGAGTTGCGGCCGAAACGCCTACGCAGCACTCCATGCGAGGGAAAATCTAGCCCGCGGGCCGGCGAGATATTGATCGGCCGCTACTCCGTCATCGCCATGGCGCGGAGCGCGAGGCGTTCGCGGGCGGAGAGCTTTTCCGTCGCGCTCTTGAGTTGGCCGCAGGCGGCGAGGATGTCGCGTCCGCGCGGGGTGCGCACCGGCGAGGAATAGCCCGCCTTGAACACATATTCCGAGAATTGCTCGATCTGGTCCCAGTCGGAGCATTCGTAGCGCGTGCCCGGCCAGGGATTGAATGGGATCAGATTGATCTTCGCCGGAATCCCCTTGATCAGCTTGATCAGCGCTTTGGCGTCGGCAAGCGAGTCATTCACCCCTTTAAGCATGACGTACTCAAAGGTGATGCGTTTGGCGTTGGTGAGACCGGGATAACTGCGGCACGCCTGCATCAGCTCGGCGATCGGATATTTGCGGTTGAGCGGCACCAGCTCGTTGCGCACCGCATCGGTGACCGCGTGCAGCGAAACCGCGAGCATGCAGCCGATCTCGGCGCCGACGCGCGGGATCAGCGGCACCACGCCGGAGGTGGAGAGCGTGATGCGACGCTTGGAGAGGGCAAGCCCCTCGTTATCGGCGACGATCAGCAGCGCATCGCGCACCGCCTCGAAATTATAGAGCGGCTCGCCCATCCCCATCACAACGACATTGCTGATAAGGCGGCTTGCTTCGGTCGGGACCACCGCGCCTGCGGCAGGCCCGCCTCCGCCCGGCCAGTCGCCCAACCGGTCGCGCGCGATCATCACCTGACCGACGATCTCGCCCGCAGTGAGGTTGCGCACCAGCCGCTGCGTCCCGGTATGGCAGAACGAGCAGTTGAGCGTGCAGCCAACCTGGCTCGAGACGCACAGGGTGCCGCGGTCGGTCTCCGGGATGTAGACGCATTCGACCTCGTGCGGGCGCTCGCTCGTTCCTTGTCGTTCATGGTAGGTCGCATTTTCTGACGGCGAACCGGTTCCCACTTCGCCGGAAAATGCTCCCGGCAAGCGCAGCAGCCATTTGCGCGTGCCGTCGGCAGAAACCTGCTCGGCCACGACTTCGGGCCGCGCCAAGGTGAAATGGCGGTCGAGCTCCGCGCGCAGCTCCTTCGACATGCTGGTCATCGCGCCGAAGCTTTGCGCCCCGCGCACATAGAGCCAATGCCAGAGCTGCTGCACGCGCATGCGCCGCTGTGGCGGAGGCACGCCGATCCCAGCCAGGGCTTCGGCAAGCTCAAGCCGCGATAGGCCGATCAAGGATGGCCTGGCCGGCGGCACATAGCGCTCGAGCGGCACCTTCTCCAGGAGGGCGGAGTTGCAGGCGGCCGGCGGTTCGGAATTGGGCAGATGCGGTCATAAAGGATCGGGCGTCGGGGTCAAGGCGGCGAGCGTGTGTCCTAGCACACATGGCGATCGGGCGGCAGGAGCGCAAAGTCCGCTAGTACGCCGGCTCCAGCTCGGTGGGCCGGGCGTGAATCTGCCCTCGACCGCGAGGAAAGCCGGGGCTGTGGGCGTCACCTTCGAACAATGCAAACTGAGGTGCACAAAGAGACATCCACCGGGCTCATATGGAACGGACAAGCGACACTTATCACCCCTAGGTTGACGATACGCTCTGGGAGGACATGATGGCCAAAACTGTTCGGTTTCTTGCGCTTATCCTGTTTGTGGCGTTTTGGCGCCATACCCGCGACCTGCGCGGGCGCAGGCCGGTTTCGAGGACGATCGGGTGATGCTCCAGGGCTTCTATTGGGAGTCCTATCGCCATGGACATCCGGAGAAATTCCCAAGCTACGGAGCGAAGACCTGGTATCAGATTGTCGAGGAGCAGGCCCCCGCGATCCGGGCGGGCCGTTTCGACCTCATCTGGCTGCCACCGCCCTCTTTCGCCGGGCAATACAGCGCCGGCTATGATCCTAAGGAATATTTCAATCTCAGCCAACAGCTATGGCGATTTCAACGCTCATAAAGCAATGCTCGCCGCTCTGCTCGGCGCCGGCGTGGAGCCGATCGCCGACATCGTCATCAATCACCGCGACGGATCGACCGGGCTGGGCCGATTTCAAGAATCCGAATTGGGGCACATGGGCGATCACCCGTGACGACAATGCGTTCACGGATCGCGCATCCGAGGTCGTTCAACACGCCGGTCGACAAACGCGGCGCGCCGAGAAGAAGCCCCAGTCCCTACACGCAGCACGGTGGAACGACCTACCAATACGTCTCGTTCCGCGACATCGACCATACGAACGCGCAGCGTGCGCCGCGATCTCATCCGCTACCTGCTGCAGCTCAAGAGCATGGGCTATCGCGGTTGGCGCTACGACATGGTGCACGGCTATCACGCGCGCTGGATCGCGGTTTACAATCGCGCTACGGCGCCAAGCTTTCTCGGTCGGCGAATATGATTGGGACAAGCAGGGCGGAACAGCGGGGCTGGGTCTGGCATACTGCGACGAACGCCCGATCACCTCGACACGGCGAGCAACGTATTCGATTTCTCCACCCAGTTCGCGCTCAAGGATCAGATCAAGGCATCGAACTATCGCGCGCTCTACGGCATGGGCTTGGGATCGGCCTCGTCGGCGATAATACCAACGGACATGCGTGGAAGAACCGCGCCGTTACCTTCCTCGAAAACCACGACACCGGCTTTCGCACCAATGAGGACGGCACGCCGGAAAAAGACCATGAGCATGACAGCCTGGAAAACGGCTGGCAGGTCGAGCAGGGCTACGCCCAGATACTCACGCATCCCGGCGTGCCCACCGTCTATTGGAAGCATTACTTCGATTGGGGCGATGACCTGCGCAACAAGATCCGCGCGCTGATCAACGCCCGGAAGGTCGCGGGCGTGCATGCGGGCAGCACTATCTACTATGCAAAGCAATGCGCAGGCGAACGGCGTCTATGCGGCGCGCGTGGTCGGGCGGAACGGCGATCTTTACGTCCGCATCGGCGGCGACAACTCGAGCTGGCAGCCGAGCTTTTCGAATTACCGCGACTACCGCGAATATGCGCAGGGCGCGGGTTGGAAGGTGTGGGTCGGGCTCCCCGGCAATCCGCCATTTCAGGAGGCGCCGCTCAAGCCGCCGCTGCCGGTCCCGACCTACCAGAAGCCCGAGACCATCGACGTTCCGGACAGCTCGCTGAACTGACCGTGGCGCTGCGTCCACCTGGCGTTGGGATGGGCCAATCAGCTCAATCCAACGTCCGGCGGAAGCGGGTCACGGCGACCGTCATGGCGACCAGCATCAAAACGATCAACGCCAGGGTGTCGTAGCGCAGGTCGGCGAGGTCGGAGCCCTTCAGCATGATCGCGCGCACGATGCGCAGGTAATGGGTGAGTGGCAGGCCTTCACCGACATATTGCGCCCATTGCGGCATGCCGGCAAAGGGGAAGAGGAATCCCGACAGCAGCATGTTCGGGAGAAAGAACATCATCGACATCTGCACCGCCTGGAGCTGGTTCTGCGCCAGCGTCGAGAAGGTGTAGCCGACCGACAGGTTAGTGGCGATGAACAGGGTCGTCAGCGTGGCAAGCAGCGCGAGATCGCCGACGATCGGCACCTTGAACAACAGATGGCCGGCGGTGACGATCATTGTCGCCTGGAGGAAGCCGATTGCCACATAAGGGATGATCTTGCCGAGCATGATCTCGACCGGCGTGATCGGCATCGCGAGCAGCGCCTCCATGGTGCCGCGCTCGGTCTCGCGCGTTACCGACAGCGCCGTGTAGATCAGCATGGTCAACGTGAGGATGGTGCCGAGCAAGCCCGGCACGATGTTGAGTTGGCTCAACGCGGCCGGGTTGTAACGCGCATGCGTGCGGATCTCGAACGGTGGGAGAATGCTGTCGGGAATCGCGCGATCGTTCTGCAGCGCGGTTTGCACGAGCGGTCCAAGCGCTGCCAGCGCCGAGCTCGAGGCAACCGGATCGCTTGCGTCGGCGGCAACGAGCAGCGCCGGGCGGTCGCCCCGCCGTAGCGCGCGTTCGAAATTCGCCGGGATTTCCACCCCGAACAGCACCGTTCCCGACTGCAGCAGGCGGTCGAACTGGGTTTCGTCATGCACCACGTGCGTGATCTTGAAATAGCGGGTATTTTCGAGCGCGCGGATGATGGTGCGTCCGACATCGCTCGATTCCTGCACGAGAACCGCCGTCGGAAGATTGCGTGGCTGGGTATTGATGGCGTAGCCGAACAAAAGGAGCTGCATCAGCGGAATCGTGATCATGGTCGCGAGCGAGATGCGATCGCGCCTGAGCTGCAGGAACTCCTTGATCAGCATGGCGCCGGACCGACGGAAGAAGCCGTGGGCTGTCGAGAACGCGCTCATGACGGCCTCGCCGGGGCTCCGCTCATCAGGTCGATGAAGACATCTTCGAGCGATGAAACGGACGGCTGCCAGTCGAGCGCAGGATCGGCCCGGTAGGGCGCGATCGCGGCCTCGAGCGCCTGCGCATCGCGCCCGGACACATGCAGGCTCGATCCGAACGGCGCCACCATGGTGACGCCGTCGCGTTCGGCGAGCTCGGCGGCGAGCCGGGTGAGATCGGGGCCGCTTACCGTGTAGGTGGTCAGGTGCGAGTGCGCGATGACGTCGGCGACCGTTCCATGCGCCAGCAATTCGCCATAGGCGATGTAAGCGATCTCATGGCAGCGTTCGGCCTCGTCCATGTAGTGGGTTGAGACCAGCACCGTGAGGCCCTGCGCCGCGAGTTCGTGAATCTGGTTCCAGAACTCGCGGCGCGCCTTCGGATCGACGCCCGCGGTCGGCTCGTCAAGCAGGAGCAACTGCGGGTCGGGCAACGTGCAGGCGCCGAGCGCAAGGCGCTGTTTCCAGCCGCCCGACAATTCGCTCGCGAGCTGTTCCTTGCGCGCCTGCAGCCCGAGCCGTTCGATGGCCTCGCGCGCCGCGCGCCGCGGGTGCGAAATGCCATAGATGCGGGCGATGAACTCCAAATTCTCCCGCACCGAAAGGTCCTGGTACAGGCTGAAATGCTGCGTCATGTAGCCCACATGGCGCTTAATCTTCTCGGCGTCGGCGCGGATGTCGTAGCCGAGGCAAGTGCCACGGCCCGAATCGGGCGTGAGCAGGCCGCACAGCATGCGGATGGTCGTCGTCTTGCCGGAGCCGTTGGGGCCGAGAAAGCCGTAAATCACCCCCCGCTTCACCTGCATCGTGAGATTGCGCACCACCGGCTTGCCGTCGAAGGATTTGGTCAGCCCTTCGACCGATATCGCAATGTCGCTTGCCGGGGGGCCGCCCGGCGCGTGATCGAATGTCGAGGCAACGTTGCTCATTTCCCGGCCCCGCCTGCCTTGCCGGTCGTCTGGCTCGGCCCTCCGCCCAGGAGCGTGACGTCGATCGGCTGACCGACGCGCAGCTTCTCCGGATTGTCCGGCAGCGCCTCGATCAGGAACACGAGTTTCGAGCGCTCTTCCAGGCTGTAGATCACCGGCGGCGTGTACTCGGCGGTGCGGGAGATGAAGCTTACCCGCGCAATGATGTCGTCGGCGCAGCCGTCGCAACTCACTCTGACGCGCTCGCCATAGGCGATCTGCGGCAGCACGGCTTGCGGGACGAAGAAGCGTAGTTTCAGGTTGCCCGGCGGGAGGATCGACAGCACCGGCCGCCCGGCCGGCACCATTTCGCCCGGCCGGAAATAGACCTGCTGCACGGTGCCGGTGACCGGGCTTGCCAACTTGCGCCGCGTCAGCCGGGTCTGCGCGCTGTTGAGGCGCGCTTGCGCGGCGCGCAGCGCGGATTCGGCGTCGTCGTAGGCTTTCTGGGTGCCGGTATGGGTCCGCAACAAGAGCTTCGCCCGATCGAAGGCTTGCTGCGCGTTTTCGACCAGCGCCTCGTTCATCCTGAGGTCGGCGCGTTGCAGATCCTCATCGACGGTGAACAGAGGCGAGCCCTTGTCGATGTGCTCCCCTTCGCGCACGGACAGGGTCCCGACGCGCCCCGTTTCGTCCGGCGCGACGAAGATCAGGTTCGCCTCGACCCAGCCCTGGTAAGTCTTAGGCGCCTCCGCGCAGCCGAACAGCGCCAGCACGGCCAAGAGGACAAGGCTGGCGCGCAATGTGTTCATGGCGCGTCTCCCGGCCCGAAGAGCAGGTCGAGATGCGCGCGCATGAGACCGGCCATGTCGAGCGGCGCGAACCGGTCGAACAGGCTGCTCCAGATAATGCCGACAAGCCCGGGCGCGATCACGAGTTGCGGAAACTCCGCGAGGCGGCGATCGCGAAGCTCGCCGCGGGCGTTGGCCCGCTCGAGTAGCCGGCGCAGCACGGCTGACGCGGGCTCTACCACATGGCGGTAATAGAATTCCGCCAACTGCGGAAACCGCGGACCTTCCGCCATGATCAGCCGCAGCACCTGGCGGCGCTTGGTAGCGTAAATCTCCTCGACGAACAGCGCACACAGACGCTCCAGCACGGCGCGGACTGGCACATCGTCGTCGGGCAGCCCTTGGACCTGCGCCACAATCGGCCCCAGCATGGTGATCACAAGCTGCTGGAACAGCGCTTCCTTGTCCTTGAAGTGCAGGTAGATCGTGCCTTTCCCGACCCCGGCGCGGCGCGCGACATCGTCGATGCGAGTCGAGGCGAAGCCGCGCTCGGTGAATTCGTCGAGAGCCGCGGCGAGGATCGCTTCACGACGGGCCTGACTCTTCTCGGCGCGCTTGCGCCGCGCCGGGCCGTTGGAATCAGAAGACGCGGGCGCGGACGCGGGATCGAACGGCTCGCGCTTCCTGCGCGGGTCGGAATTGGCGCTGCCCGCCTCGGCCGGTCCAGCTTCATCGGAGGAGGACCGCCGAGTTCGGCTTGGCGGATCGGACGTCGCCGACCCAATCTTGCGCGGTGGTTTCGACGTGCTCATTCAAAAAAACATGACTGACTGGTCAGTCAATATTTAAGACGAACCGGCCGCGGGCGCAAGAGGACTCGGATCAAAAGCTAGCGGCTGTAGTAGTTATGCCAAACATATAATTCATATATTTCAGTATGTTATTATGCTTTATTAAAAAATATCATTAGGCGCGACTGGAATCAGGCCACCCGCTTCGCCCACGATTCCACGGCTGTCCGGCGGCTGCGCGGCTCAGATAACGCCTCAACAAGGCCTGCCATGCTATTGAGATTGTGAAGTGCACGTAGCTCATCCACATGCGGCAGCATCGTCTGGATGCCGTGCGCCTTGGGTTCGAACTCCGCAAAGCGCAGGAGTGGGTTGAGCCATACGAGCCGCCGGCAGGAGCGGTGCAGCCGGTCGATCTCGAAGCCGAGGCGGTCGTCGGCGTCGCGCTCCAGGCCGTCGGTGATCAGCAGCACCACGGCGCCCTGCCCCAAGACCCGCCGGCCCCACAAGCGATTGAATGCGGCGAGCGAGGTCGCGATGCGCGTGCCGCCCGCCCAATCGGCGACGCTCGTCGAACAGGCGGCAAGCGCCTCGTCCGGGTCTTTGGTCTTCAGCGCGCGGGTGACATTGGTGAGCCGCGTGCCGAACAGGAACGAGTGCACGCGCTTGCGTGCATCGGTGACCGCGTGGAGGAAGTGCAGGAAGAGCCGGGTGTATTCGCCCATCGAACCGGAAATATCGAGGAGCGCGACGATCGGCGGCAGGCGCGTCGCCGGGCCGCGACGCTTCAGGTCGATGAGCGCGCCGCCCCCCTGCAAGCTCGCCCGCAGCGTGCGGCGCAGATCGATGCGGTGGCCGCGGCGGTCGGGCGCGAGCCGGCGCGTCTTGACCTCATGAAGCGACAGCGCGAGCCGCTTGATCGCTTCCTTGGCGGCGGCGATCTCGGCCGCGCTCATCTGCGCGAAGTCTTTCTGCCGGAGCACTTCCTCATCGGACGCGGTCAGCCGCGCCGAGACCTCGCTTTCGCGTTGCTCGCGGGTGAGCCTGTCTTTGGCGTCGGCGAACAAGGCCTCCTGCACGCGCGCCGCGGCAGGCTTCGCTGCCGCTGCAGACGCGCCCGGCGCGGCCGGCGACATCAGCGCCATGAGCTGTTCGAGATAACCGCGCCGCTGAAAGAAAATGCGGAACGCCTGGTCGAACACGAGCGAATGCTCGTGGCGCTTCACAAAGACCGCGTGCAGCGTCCAGTAGAAATCCTCGCGCGTGGACAGGCCGGCGGCCTGAATCGCTTCGAGCGCATCGATCGCCGCGCCGGGCCCGACCGGCAGCCCTGCGCGCCGCAACACGCGGGCGAAATAAACGATGTTTTCCGCGAGCCGGCCTGGATTGGCGGTAAGCCGACCGGGCCGGGTGACGTGCGTTTCCCCTCCCCCGTCGCGATGTCCTTCGTCACCTCCCCCCTTGAGGGGGAGGTCGGATCGCGCAGCGATCCGGGAGGGGGGTGTATCGTCAGGGCGTGTACTCATAAATCGCTCACCTATACTCGCTTTCGGGCAAACCGGACATCGAGTTGACATCGCCGAATGACCAGTCTGACCCGGAGCGGTCACCACGAAGCGCTATAAGGAGCTTTAGGCTTGGCTGATTCTGCTTTCAAAGTCGCCATGCCGTACAGAGATCAGACACCACCAACAGGATCGCTCGATCCGGTGTCTCTGGTCGGCCGGATGACATTTACGATAGGGACAGCTGGTTTCGCCCGTCATCCGGAACGTTGGCCGCATATTCGGCCGTCCCGGTCCTGGGCGGATTGCATCACGGACGAACAACGCCGCGCTCATTGCCGCAAAAACATTGTGAGTTAATTGGGCGTGGCGGTGTAGGGCAAGAGCGAGTTGGGGTCACGCATGTTCGGCCCAACTGCGCCGATTGAACACCGGGAATGGCGCGGGATTCCGACATTGAAGCGGGTGGGGCGGTAGCCACGACGGCGGATGCCAAAAGGAACAGCGAAGCCAAATCCTGCATCTTATCTTCCTGTAGCGAGGCCTCGATCCGCGAAAAACAGCTAAGCTGCTGTCGGTACTACCACAAACTCAATGGCGCAAGCGCAATTCGTGATCTGCAGGTTGCCCTGGCTCGGTCGGGTGGGGTTCGCGGGCGTCGCTTGAAGCTGAAATCCTTACGCAGCAACACCAACTCACTGTGCTGCAGCGAAAGGTCCCGACGAGCCAGCGTTCTGGAATGTCGACCTCCTCTCGCTTAACCATGGATATTTAAGCGCGGGTGCGCTGCATCCTTATTGTGACGTCTGCTTGGTCTTGTTCTTGGCCCATTTGCGCAATTGTTCGATGATCTCAGCGTCATTGAGCCCTTTGGCCCCATCGCAGTCCGCGCTCCTGCCTTCCGCGGCGTCAAGCAGCTGCTGGGCTACGCGCGGGAGATGGGAGGAACCGACGGCTTTGAGGCGGGAGGAGGCAATCACCCCCTGGGCAACAAAGGAGTCCTGGCAAGCCAACTCAGTCAAGCGGTCAGCCAAACCTTCTTGGTACTCCGCTTCACTCGCCTTAGTGCCGAGCACTATCCAATCAGGCAAATGGTCTTGAACATCCTTTTCTTTTTTCAACGCCTTCAACCCTTGGAATACATTCGTTATGCGTTGCTTCACAACGCCATTATCAACTCCCTCCAGAGCATCCTTCTCCCATTGAACAAGTTGTTCATCCGTTGGGGCTTGCGGCGATGAGTTCTTAACCCAGACGCGCGGCGGTTCTGCGAAAATGGGCGTACCATAGGCGCGCCATAAACTGGCGTCGGCAAGTGACGCGTCCTGAAGTTGGGCTCCGGCAAGCGCAGCGCCTTGAAGTTCGGCCCTCTCAAGTGACGCACCCTGCAGCTTGGCCTTCTCAAGTGACGCACCCTGCAGCTTGGCCTTCTCAAGAAACGCGGCCTGGAGGTTGGCCTCCTTGAGCGACGCACCCTGCAGCTTGGCCTTCTCAAGTGACGCACCCTGCAGCTTGGCCTTCTCAAGTGACGCACCCTGCAGCTTGGCCTTCTCAAGGGACGCGCCTTGAAGGTAGGCTCCCTGAAGGTCGGCTCCGACAAGCGACGCGCTCTGAAGGTTGGCAGCGTTAAGCGCCGCGCCCTGAAGGTTGGCCATGTCAAGCGACGCGCCTTTAAGGTTGGCGTTGAAAAGCTCTGCTTTCTGAAGCGTGGCGCTCTCAAGCCGCGCGCCCTGTAGGTTGGCGTTGTTAAGCCGCGCTCCTTGAAGGTTGGCAGCGTTAAGCGTCGCCCCCTGAAGCTTCGTGCCCTCAAGCGACGTGCACTTAAGCTTGGCGTTGAAAAGCCATGAGTCTTGAAGCTTCGCCCCAGACAGATCGACTTGGCGCAAGTCTGCTTCATTTAAGACCGCGCCAACCAGATCGCGGCCGCGCAATGAAGGCGCGTATTCGTCCACCCCTTGGCATCCACCTTCCTGTTTCCCTCCGTCGACATCAACAAGTTGTTCCTTATCAACAAATTGTTCCTTTGGTAGCACAAGCCTGTTCGAGACCCAGTGCATCGGCCGATTCTTGACCGTGTCAACTGGTCCTTCGAAAATATACTCCGTCAAGTTGGCGTATGTTAGATCGGGCTTTGCAACAAAAAAGCCTTTTTCGACTTTTTTTTGGATGTTCTGGTTAACCCAATTTCCGTAAAGACATTCATTTGGGGACACCGCGATAAGGAAGCTGAATCCGATAAGCCCCACGCTGATGACGAAGCCGAAGTCTCTTCAGCGCGCGCTCAAGCGTCGGAGCAGGCGCCTGACGCCGCTCCGCGGCAATCTTGAGCCAAAACCACCAAAGCAGGACGATATCGATAAAGATAATAACCCGTTGTATCCAGGTGATCACTGCATCGTGGTAGGGGAGGAATTGCAACTGAATCACGAGCAGCAGGATCACCGGCCCAGCTATCACCGTGAGCCACGCGACCAGGATCAACAACCAGTGCATAAGGCTTTTCAAGCCCTCGCTTGGCTCTGCAAGGTACTGCACAAACATGAAATCAGGCAGCTGCAAACGGAGGTGATCTTTGGTAATTCGATCGAGTTCAAGCTCCCGCACCACCTCGTTGTAGTGCTGCACCTTATCCGACATAAGCTTGAGGTGCATAAGCAGGTAGATGTGGAAGATAAGGAACAGCAGGGGCGCGACTAAAAAGAAGGCGACCAGCGGCAGTTCGACGTTGAGCAGCGGCAAGCGGATTGGTTTTTCGACCAAAAGTTGGTGATGGGTCACGGAACCGACGGCGATCGCGAGATAGGTACCGAACGACAGGAAGAGCACCCAAACGTTGCGGGCCATATCGGCCGAACCGACCACCGCACCCCTGACTTTGTCGAGGTCTTCCGCCTGCGCGGCGGCATTGGCTGGCTTTGTGCCAGCAGTGGACGCTTCGCCGTCGCGACGCGGGCGTACATCGTCGCCGGGCGGTTCATTGCTCGGAGACGGGGGTGTGCCTGCAGGGTTGCTTGGCCTCTCCGCCATAGTAATGATCCAGTCGTCAGCTCAAGCACGGCGAACTATAAGACGAGCGCTAGTCTTGCCGCAACCTAGAACCAGTTGTGAAATTGACGGCCACGAAGGACGCTGCATGCCCGAGTCACACCCCAAGCGGTCATTTAGAGCGAATTCCGTTTCGGTGGAATCGGATTTCGCTCTGGTAATCCTTTAGTGGTCGCATTTTCTGCGGCGAACCGGTTCCCACTTCGCCGGAACATGCTCTAGCGGCTGCTTGGCGGTGTGAGTGGCTCCGCGTTTACAAATCTTTACTCGGTAGAGACACGGGGGCAATCTAGTGAGTGCAGTGAGTTCCTTTTAGGAGCTCGCGTGGCGAGCGAGCGTCGAGGTCATCGATGTCAATTCGTTACGCCATCCGCGAACTCACCTTTCGCCGCAGCCGCTCGCTGGTCACCGTCGCAAGCATCGCCGTCGCCGTGCTGGCGGCCGTGCTGTTGACCGCGCTCGCAGCCTCCTACGCGCGCGCGGTCCGGGCCCCGGTCGAAACGGTCGGGGCGGATGTGGTGGTGCAGATTACCGGCGATGTTCCCCCCAAGCTCGAAGGTCTCGTGTTTCCGCATCCCAACGCCCTGGTGCCGGCCGCCGCCGTCACCGCCATCACCGGAATGCCGGGCGTCATTTCGGTGACGCGCGGCGTCTATATGTGGGAGCTTGCGCCGGACCATTATCAGTCGCTGCTCGGCATCGACGACGGCGAGGTCGGACTCGGTTCGCTCGCGCCGCGGCTCATCGATGGCAAGGCATTGCAGAGCGGCGACCAGGCGGTCGTCCTCGACAGCGACTTCGCGAGCAAGAACGGCCTAAAGGTCGGGACCGAGCTTGACGTCGGTGGAGCCAAATTCCCCGTGGTCGGGATCGTTGATGCGGCGCGCAGCGGCAAGGTCGTCCGCGCCGATGTCTATATGCCGCTCGCGGCGGCGCAACGGCTCGCCGCCGAGGCCCCGATGGTGCAGGCGCTTTATCCTTTTCACGCCGACGACGTGAACCTGTTGCTGGTCAAGGTCGACCGTCAATATCTCGAAAGCGTCGTCGACAAGATCGTCGCCCGGCTCGGCAAGAAAGGGATCGTGTCGAGCGAACTGTCGTTCCGCGAGGCGCTGAGCGGCGTTCTGTTCCTGTCGCAGCGCATGGGATTGATTGTCGCCGCGGTCATCGGCGCCTTTGCGGCGGCCTTCGTGCTGCGCGCGACCGCGTCGGCGATCACCGAGCGAAGGCGCGAGATGGCGGTACTGCAGGCGGTCGGGTGGCCGTGGCGCCGCATCCGCCGGCAGCTCGTCCTCGAGAACGCGCTTCTCGCCTTTATCGGAGTCGTGCTCGGAGTGCTGTTGGCCGTCGCGATCGCGGCCGCGCTCGGGCACATTTCCATCACCATCGATCTGCCGTGGGACTTGAGCTCGACGCCGCACTTCATCCCTGAAGCGACGCGCGATCGCACGCAGACGATCACAGTGCCGATCGCCGTTTCGTGGGAAACGGCTGTCGTCGCCGCAGCCGGCGGCATCGCCGTTGCCGTCGCAGCCGCCCTCATCCTCGCCGCCGCGCCGCCGCGGCAAACTTGGTCGCTGCTGCGCAGCGAATGAGAGAACCGCCATGAGCGACACTGCCATCCAAGTCGAGGGCGTCACCAAGAGGTACGGCTCTTTGGACGTTCTCAAGGGCATCGATTTGATCGTGCCGGCCGGCTGCTTTGCCGCGGTGATCGGCAAATCCGGATCGGGCAAGAGCACCCTGCTCGGCGTCGTGTCTGGGCTGGAGAAGGCGGACGTCGGGCGCGTCGTGGTGCAGGGGCAGGACCTGTCTCAGCTTGACGAGCCGCGCATGGCTGACCTGCGGCGCCGCGCGATCGGCATCGTCTTTCAGAATTTCAGCCTAATTCCCTCACTTTCGGCCCTGGAAAATGTCCTGTTGCCCACATTCTTCGAGACCGGGAGCACGGCCGCAGATCGTCGCCAGCGTGCCGCGTCGCTGATCGAGCAGGTCGGGCTCGCCAATCGCGCCCATCACCGGCCGTCGCAATTGAGCGGCGGCGAACAGCAGCGCGTCGCGATAGCGCGGGCGCTCGTGAACCGGCCCGCGATCCTGCTCGCGGACGAACCCACCGGCAATCTCGATGCGGAAACCGGCGCCGCGATACTGGCCCTGCTGCTCGACATGAGCCGTATCTTCGCAACGACCCTTCTGGTCGTCACGCATGACCTCGACATCGCCGGCAAGGCAGACATGAAAGTGGAAATGAAGGACGGGAGAATTCAGCATGGCAACGCGTAGAGAAGTGATTATTGCTGTTGTAGCCGGCGCTGCCGCCATCCGTGCACTATCGCTACGGCCCGCCTTTGCTGCGCCGCCCGTGGTCGAGGTGTTGGCCATGGCGCATTCTCCGGTGCAGAGCGCATTGAAGCCGGTGCGCGATCTGCTTGCGAGCCTGGACGGCCGCGTGCGCGTGGTCGAATTGAATATCGAAAGCCCCGAGGGCGAGAAGCGCGCCAAAGCCGTCGGGCTGAAAGGCCACATTCCCATCGTGCTTCTGATCGACGACAGCAAGAGCTTCAAGCGCGCCGACGGCAAGACCGTCGAGTTCGTCAACTTCCCTGTCGCCGCGGGCAGTCCCATGGGCCTCAACGGCACGTGGAGCGTCGCCGATTTCGAGGCCGCGCTGCGCGCCGCGCTCGGCGACAAAGCGCAGTGACAATGGCTCGCCTTGTTCATTGGCGTTACCTCATCGGCGAGCTGACCTACCGTTGGCGCCGCACCGCGTTGCTGGTCGGCGGCATTGCGCTTGCGGCGTCACTCGTCGTGATGCTGGACGTGCTCAGCCGCTCTTTCGCCGATGTCGCGACCGTACCATTCCGCAATCTCGGCGCCGACTTGATCGTGCAGCGTAATGCGGTGCAGAGCGCGGTTCCCAAAGATATGGGCATCATGCTGCCCTACTCGGCGCAGCCGATCGCGCCGGACGAACTCGCTCGCCTTGCCGCCGAGCCCGGCGTTTCGCAGAGCGCCGGGTTCGTGCTGCTGTGGAACCTCGGCGCTGGACGTTTCTATTCAATGAGCGGCATTCCGCTTGCGCGCGATGCCCCTGCGCTCGGTCCGGGTCGGGCGCGCGAATGGCTGATTAACGGGCGATTGCCGGCGCCCGGCGCCCGCGAAATGTTGGTCGAACGGCACTACGGTGCCTTCTATCGCCTCAAGCCAGGCAGTGCGGTCGATATCGGCGGCACGACGTTCACGGTCGTTGGCGTGGTCGACATTAAGGAGGGTAGCCAGATCGCTTCGAGCAATTTCTACATGGATATCGACGAGGCGCGCGCGCTCGCCAAGCTTCCCTCCGGTTTAGTCAACCAAGTGTTTCTTAAGGTGGCCGACATTGCCGACACCGAAACGATCAAGCAGCGCATCGCCGCGTGGATGCCGCGCGCCTCGGTCTCGTCGCCCGGCACCGTCCTGCAGTTGTTCGGCGGCGTGTCGCAGACCATCGGCCGCTTCGGCCCGGTCGCCGTCTCCATCGGAGGCGCTGCTGCGCTGGCGCTGAGCGCGATGCTCGTGCTCGGCGTCACGTCCGAGCGCCGGCGGGAATTCGCGCTGTTACGCGTGCTCGGCTGGGAGAGTGGTCAGGTCCGGCGCCAGGTGGCGATCGAGATGTTCGTTCAGGGCCTGTTGGCTGGACTGCTCGCCGTCCTGCTGATCGCAGGCGGACTCGAAATGATCGGACACGTCACCATCTCGCTGCCCGCCAATCTCGGGGGTGAAAACCCCGCCGATTTTGCCAGCGGCGGCTATCGCGCAGCGAGCAGCGTTGTTCGCCTGCCGGTGTCGACCAGGATTTGGGACTGGCTTGCCCCGCCGACTCTTGCTGCGGTCGCATGTGCCATTTTTGGCTGGCTATGGTCGGCCGGCGCTAACAACGAGAGCCTTTGGGACGCGATCAAGTCGGCTTAACGCTCGGAGTTAATTTGGCAGCTGCAATAGTATGTCTGGTGCCGGGCACTGGCGGAGAGCGGCTGGGCTGGGCGGCGCTCATTTCCCTCCCCGTCGCGCTGTCCTTCGTCACCTCCCCCCTTGAGGGGGAGCTCGGATACAGCCGAGGCCATGATCCATGATCGGGCGGAACGCCCTGTTCAAACCAAGACGAGAAACCACGCGAATGGATTCTTACTCCCATCCGATCAGGGGGAATTGCAGTTCACTCGCGCCGGTCCAAATCCAAGGTGACGCCGCTACGGCGACGGATTTCGCGCCGCTCCTTCGCCAACGATCGAGAGTGGTCCCCAGAAGGCGGGATATGCGTTACGCGGTACGGATGTGTCTTTGAGATGGTCGAGCATGGCGCGGCGCAGCGCTTCGGCGCGGCCCAAGGTTGAATTGGATTTCATGACTTCGAAGGTCTTCGTTGTCAGCCGGGTCGCTGAATCGGATTCCACCGACCAGTGCGAGACCAGCAGCGCACGCGCACCAGCATAGAAGAAGGCGCGCGCAAGTCCCGACATCGCCTCCGCACCAGGCTTATCGCCGGCAATCGTGTTGCAGGCGGAGAGCACCACCCAGTCGGCATTGAGCTTGAGCTGTGCCACCTCGCTCGCCGTGAGCAGGCCATCGTCAAGATCGCTGGGCTCTTTCGGCAGAGTAAGCGCGAGCGAAGGCTCGCCGAGGCCCTTGATGTCGCCGGCGACAAGCCCGTGGGTCGCAAAGTAGATCACGCGGTAATTCGAGAGCGCAAGGTGCTTAACTGTGGTTTCGCTGGCGTCACGCCCAAGATGGATATCGCTCATCGGCGCTCCGAGTTCTCTGGCAACTGTCATCAGTTCATCCGCTGTCTCGGAGAGCGGAGGCAAACCTTGCGCGAGCTTTTCCCGGTCGACCTCCTGGCCTTTCCAGAACTCGGTATAGGCGCGGGTGTTGGCTGCAAGCCTGATCTGCTTCGACTGCGTGGCGGCCGAAGCGGCTTTGCCCCTCCGCTCACGGGACATAGCAGGTGAAGACCCAGCGTCAGGCTTAAACACTGGATCGCCGAAGCCCACCAGCGGCTTTTTGCCCTCGTCCTTCCGCGCGAATACCCGCAGCGCCTTGAGACTTGCGACCGAGGGTAGCACGGTGACGGCTTGGCGCTTGATCAGCCAAGCCGCATCCCGGTAAGCGGCAAGGTCAAGCTTGGGTGTATCCCGCGCCTGTGGCACCGCTGGTTTCTCGGTGACCAGACTTCTCGTCACCTCCCCCCTTGAGGGGGAGGTCGCCCCGCGAAGCGCCGCGCGAGCGGGGTGTATCTCTAGTAGGGCGTGTACTCATAAATCGCCCACCTATATCCGCTTTCGGGCAAACCGGACATCGAGTTGACATCGCCGAATGACCAGTCTGACCGTGGACGCACCCGTGGCTTCGGGATAAGATTTTTCAAATCAGCTGCCGGAGACTTGGGGCGGTCGCAGCGAGGAGCAAGGTGATGAACGAATTGACCCGCCGGCGCCTAACCCAAATGACGATTGCGATCGTCTTTTGCGGCGCAGGGGCTCAAGTTTCCGGCGCCACGGAGGATGGCCAGCAGACTCCGCGGGTTGCCCTGAAAGGTTATGATCCGGTCGCCTATTTCGTCGACGGTCACCCAGTTAAGGGAGTGCCGGCGTTCTCGTTCACGTTCGATGACGCTAAGTATCACTTTGCCTCTGCTGAACATCAGAAAATGTTTGCTGCCGATCCAGATCGCTACGCGCCGCGATATTCCGGCTATTGTGCAGTCGCTCTCTCCAGGGGTATGAAGCTGGAGGTCGATCCTCATTCTTGGGCCATCTCCAACGACAGGCTTTATGTATTTGCTGGCAAGACGGGCTCATCAATTTTCGCCGAAGACACCACCGGGGTCATCGCCAAGGCCGACGCCAATTGGGCAGCTCTCAAAGCCCAGCATTAGAGGGCAGGAATTCAGAGTCCGGCCTTGCGTAGTGCCGAGGCTATTTTGGCCTGATGCTCGGGATTACGAAAAAGCGAACCGAACCTGCCGGTATCAAAGAAGGGATCGAGTTTGCGCACCGCCGCCGCAGTGCGAGCGGCATCTTCAGGCTTGCCAGCTTCCGAGTAGGCCGCAGCGAGTGTCGCGTGAGAGAATACTGCGCCTGGCTCCCGCGCAACGCTCTGCGCCATCAGACGGATAGAGTCCGCGGTACGGCCCGCCAGAAAATATGCTGTCCCTAGGTCCCACATGCGGTTCACCGATAGATTTGGGTCGAGACGGAGTGCCGTCTCACTTGCCTTGATAGCGTCATCAAGGGCGCCAGTGAAAAGCAACGCCCTGCCCAGCCAGCCGTACGTTTCCGCGTTGCTCGGGTTGAGGTCGAGCGCGAGCCTCAGCTGATCGATTGCTTGGTCGTATTTCTGGAATTGCAGCCAGACTTGGCCCAGCAGCGCGTGGGCGCCTGTATTGGAGGCGTCGAGACCGATTGCGGTGGTGGCAAGCTGCTCAATCCTGTTTAGTGTCTCCACCGGCTGGTCAGTCCAACCGAATATAAACGAGAGTTGATAGGCGTTTCCAAGCCCTACGTAGGCAGCAGCGTATTTGGGATCGATGTCGATCGCACGCTGAAAAAGGCTACGTGCCTCAACATTCGCTGAGCGTGTGTGGCGTGCCATCAATGCTCGCCCGCGCAGCACGAGGTCGTAAGCTTCGAGGTTGGCCGGCGGCTTTGCCGCCGATCGCGCCTGTTCCAGCCTTGTCAACTTGACGGCGAGGGCGCCGGCGATCCGACGCGTAATGTTGTCCTCGATCGAAAAAATGTCCTTTGGTTTCTCATCGTATTTTGCTGACCACAGCAAGGTGCCGTTCGATGCATCAGCCAATTGAACGGAAACACGAAGACGGTCAGAGCTGCGCCGCACCGACCCTTCGACGAGATAACGGGCGCCAAGCTCGCGCCCCAGTTCTTCGAACCGGAGCTGCTTGCCCTTGTACGGGAACACGGCATTCCGAGCGAGGATGGTAAGCTCGGAGAATCGTCCGAGGGCGCTGATGATATCCTCAGTCAATCCGTCACCGAAGTAATCATCGCTCGGCACCGTGCTCAAAGTCAAGAAAGGGAGCACAGCGACCACGGGCCGGGCGGAGGCGGGGTCAATTTTTTGGGAAGTGCTGGGCAGTGCGGATTGCAGCGCTTCTTCATGTCGAACAGCCCACCACCACCAGGTCGCCGCGCCGCCGACGGCCAGGAGCGCAAGGACCCCGGCGAGGACGAATGCGCCTGAGCGCTTACGCCAGAGCGCCGTTTTCTTTGGCCCATCCAAGAGCACGCGGAACACGCGCACAGGCTGCGCGATGTTCTTGAAGTGTTGGTCGCCAGCATCCTCAAAAGCGACATCAAGCTTGCCCCGCACATCCTCCCGCACCCGGGCCGAGACGCAGATGCCGCCTGGCGCTGCAAAACCCTCCAAACGTGCCGCCACGTTTACGCCGTCGCCGAAAATGTCACCGCGATCGATGATGATATCGCCAACATTGATGCCGATGCGAAACTCGATGCGCTTCCCCTGTAGCACCTCGGCATTGCGCTCAACCATACCGCGCTGGACATCGACGGCACAGCGCACCGCTTCGACGACACTGCTGAACTCAGCCAGCAGCCCATCGCCGGTGTTCTTGACGACCCGACCACGGTGCTCAGCGATCTTGGGATCGACGAAGGAGCGCAGATGGCCCATCAGCTGGGTGTGCGTCCCTTCCTCGTCTATGCCGGTCAGCCGGCTGTATCCGGCTACATCGACCGCCATGATAGCTGAGAGCGTTCGTTCTGCGCGATCTGTCGCTAAGAGGTCACTTCTGTCCGTTCCCATGGAACATGCTCAGGTCCACTCCGACGCTGACTATTTGTCAAACTGCGTACTTCACTCGAACAGCACGATCGAGCTCGAACTTCTTTAGTATATCGCCTTCCATGGAGGGGACATAGCCAGCGGTTAGCAACCTTCCGCTAATGGCACTTTCTCGGACCCCGACAAGTGTCCCACTTGAATCCGCGAAGTGGAGCAAGGCGGATAGCCAGTCCCGCGCAGTCGTCGTCCATTCACTCCGCCGCCGCCTTCAGCTCCGCCCGCATCTGGTCGATCAGTTCCTGCACCTTCGAGCCCTGGATGCGGGCGATGTCGTCCTGGTACTTCAACAGCACGCCGAGCGTGTCGGAGACCGTCGCGGGATCGAGCGCGACCGCGTCGAGTTCGACGAGCGCGGCGGCCCAGTCGAGGGTTTCGGCGACGCCGGGCGCCTTGAATAAATCTTGGCCGCGCAGCGCCTGCACCACGTACACGATCTCGGCCGACAGCCGCGCGCCAACCCCCGGCACCTTGGCGCGCACGATCGCCAGCTCGCGCTCGGCGCTCGGATAATCGACCCAATGATAGAGGCACCGGCGCTTGAGCGCGTCGTGGATTTCGCGCGTACGATTAGAGGTAATAACCACGATGGGCGGATGCGCGGCCTTCACCGTGCCCAGTTCCGGGACCGTCACCTGGAAATCGGCGAGCACTTCGAGCAGGAACGCCTCGAACGCCTCGTCGGTGCGGTCGAGTTCATCGATCAAGAGGACGGGCGGGCCGGCGGTGTCGGGTTCCAGCGCCTGCAGAAGCGGGCGTTTGATCAAAAACTCCTCGGAGAAAATATCGTGGGAGAGCCGCGCGCGGTCGACAGTGCCTTCCGCTTCGGCGAGGCGGATCGCGATCATCTGCGCGGCGTAGTTCCATTCATAGACCGCCGCGGCGACATCAAGCCCCTCGTAACATTGCAGACGGATCAGCCGCCGCCCCAGGGCCGCGCTCAGTACCTTCGCGATCTCGGTCTTGCCGACGCCCGCCTCGCCCTCGACGAACAGCGGCCGGCCCATGCGCAGCGCAAGAAACAGCACGGTCGCAAGCGACCGGTCGGCGAGATAGTTCTCGCGTGCAAGTAAGTCCAACGTGTCGTCGATGGAGGCAGGAAGCGCAGTCACCCAACAATCCTTCGAAAGCAAACGGCGGTGGTGACAATCCGAGCGCTGCGCCGGCATGTCGTCATTGCCGGGCCTGACCTACAGATGTCCGGTTCAGCTGATCTACACCTCTCCCTGGAGGGAGAGGTCGAATTCCGAACGCAGCGAGGAATTCGGGTGAGGGGATAAAGCATATCAGTCAATGTTCCCCTCACCCGGCTCGCATCCCGCCTCCGCTTGATGCTCGCCGACCTCTCCCCACCGGGGAGAGGTGAAGGGATCTATTTCCCAAGCGCCGCAGCGACCGCGCGGCGGGCAAGCACGCCGATAAGATGAGCGCGATATTCCGCGCTCGCATGGATATCGCTCGACAATCCTTCGGCCGGCACGCTCAGTCCCTCCAAAGCTTTTGGCGAGAAGCGCTTCTTCAGCGCCTCCTCGAATTGAGGCACGCGGAAGACGCCCGACGTCCCTGCGCCGGTAACAGCGACGCGCACTTCCGACGGACGCTTGGCGACGAAAACGCCGACGATCGCATAGCGCGAGGCAGGATTGCGGAATTTTTGGTACGCCGCCTTCTTCGGGAGAGGAAAGCTCACTTTGGTGATGATCTCGTCCGGCGCGAGCGCCGTCTCGAACAGGCCGGTGAAGAACTGATCCGCCGGGATACGACGCTTGGTGGTGATGATGGTGGCGCCAAGCGCAACGCAGGCGGCCGGATAGTCCGCGGTCGGGTCGTTGTGCGCAAGCGAGCCGCCCAGCGTTCCGCGGTGGCGCACCGCGGGATCGCCGATCATGCCGGCGAGTTCGGCGAGCGCCGGCAGCGCTTCCTTGACGACCGGCGAGGCATTGACCTCGGCATGGGTCGTCATCGCGCCGATGACGAGCGCGCGGCCCTTCAGCTCGATGCCGGATAGGCCTTCCACCTTGCCGAGATCGATGAGATTGGCCAGCGCGGCGAGGCGCAGCTTCATCATCGGTAACAGGCTTTGGCCTCCGGCAATGAGCTTGGCGTCCTCGAACTTGCCGAGCATATTTTGCGCCTGCCGCAGTCCGCTCGCCCGATGATAGGTGAAGTTGTGCATCCGCCGTCCCTCTTCGATTCCCACCGCTGCTGCGTAGACCGTAACCCTCTCCCCTTGTGGGAGAGGGTGGTCCCGAGCGCAGCGAGGGACCGGGTGAGGGATCCGTGAGTCGATCCCGAGAAACCCCTCACCCGGCTCGGAATTCGCTAGCGCTCTTTCCTCGCCACCCTCTCCCGCAAGGGGAGAGGGTTTGATTACTCCGCCGCCGCGCGGCGACCCGCCTTCTGCAGCGCCGCCCACACCGCCTGCGGCGTCGCCGGCATCGCCAAATCCTCCGTCCCGATCGCGTCGGTGATCGCGTTCATCACCGCCGCGGGCGAAGCGATCGCGCCCGCTTCGCCGCATCCCTTGACGCCGAGCGGATTGGATGGACAAGGGGTCACCGTCGTGTCGACGACGAGCGGAGGCAAATCCTCGGCGCGCGGCAGCACGTAGTCGCTGAGCGAGCCGGTGACGAGCTGGCCCGTTTCGTCATAGACGGCGTGTTCCATCAGGGCCTGACCGATCCCCTGCGCGACCCCGCCATGCACCTGGCCTTCCACAATCATCGGATTGACGACGACCCCGAAATCATCAACCGCGGTCCAGCGCACAATCGCGGTCTGGCCGGTCTCGGGATCGACCTCCACCTCGCAGACATGGCAGCCGGCCGGAAAAGTGAAATTGGTCGGATCGTAGAAGGCGCCTTCCTTCAGTCCCGGCTCGAGTTCGCTTCCCGAGAACTTGTGGGCGATATAGGCGTTGAGCGCTACCTCGCCGAACGCCGCCGATTTGTCGGTGCCGGCGACCGTGAATTTGCCGTCCTTGAACTCGATGTCGGCTTCGGCCGCCTCCAACAGATGCGCGGCGACCTTCTTCGCCTTGGCCTCGACCTTGTCGAGCGCTTTGGCGATTGCCGACATGCCGACCGCGCCCGAGCGCGAGCCATAGGTCCCCATGCCGAACTGCACCTTGTCGGTGTCGCCGTGCACGATCGAGATTTGCTCGATCGGAATGCCGAGCCGCTCGGCGACGAGCTGGGCGAAGGTCGTCTCATGGCCCTGGCCGTGGCTGTGCGAGCCGGTGAGAACCTCCACCGAGCCGGTCGGATTGACCCGCACCTCCGCCGACTCCCAAAGGCCGACGCCGGCGCCGAGCGAGCCGACCGCCTGGCTCGGCGCAATCCCGCAGGCCTCGATATAGGTCGAGAGCCCGATGCCGCGCAGCTTGCCATGCCGCGCTGCCTCACGCTTGCGCTCGCCGAAGCTCTTGTAGCCCGCGAGTTCGAGCGCTTTATCGAGCGACGCGTCATAGTCGCCGCAGTCGTAGGTCATGATCACCGGCGTCTGGTGCGGAAACGTCTTGATGAAGTTGCGCCGGCGCAGCTCCGCCGGGTCGATGCCCATCTCGCGCGCGGAGATCTCCATCAGGCGTTCGACCACATAGGTCGCCTCGGGACGTCCCGCCCCGCGATAAGCGTCGACCGGCACCGTGTTGGTGTAGACCGCGTCGACCTCGCAGTGGATCGCCGGGATCGCGTACTGACCCGACAGCAAGGTCGCGTAGAGATAGGTCGGAATGGACGAGGAGAAAGTCGACATATAGGCGCCGAGATTGGCGACGGTTTTGACCCGCAGGCCGACGATCTTACCCTTCTCGTCGAAACCCATTTCCGCGTGGGTGACATGGTCGCGGCCATGCGCGTCGGCGAGGAACGCCTCGATGCGCTCCGCCGTCCATTTCACCGGCCGCCGCATTTTCTTCGCCGCCCACAGGCAGACCACTTCCTCCGGATAGATGAAGATTTTCGACCCGAACCCACCGCCGACATCGGGCGCGATCACCCGCAGCTTGTGCTCGGGCGCGACCCCGATGAACGCCGACAGCACCAGACGCGCGACATGCGGGTTCTGGGTCGTGTTCCACAGGGTGAAGCTGTCATTGCCGGCGTCGTATTCGGCGATCGCCGCGCGCGGTTCGATGGCGTTGGGCGCGAGCCGGTTATTGCGCAGGTGGAACCGCGTGACGTGCTTTGCCGCGTGCAGCGCGGCGTCGGTCGCCTGGGCGTCGCCGAGATGCCATTCGAAGATCGTATTTTTCGGCGCGATGTCGTGGATCTGCGCGGCGCCTGCGGCCTGCGCCGCCGCCGGATCGACCACCGCGGGCAGCACGCCGTAATCGACCTCGACCTTTTCCGCCGCGTCGCGCGCCTGCGCCAGGCTTTCCGCAATCACCACGGCGACCGGTTCCCCGACATAACAGACCTTGCCGTTAGCGAGCGCCGGATGCGGCGCCATTTTCATCGGCGAGCCGTCTTTGGAATGAATCATCCAGCCGCAAATGAGATTGCCGAGCTTGTCGGCCGCGAAGTCCGCGCCGGTCAGGACGGCAAGCACGCCCGGCATCGCGGCGGCGGCGCTCGTATCAACATGATTGATGGCGGCATGCGCGTGCGGCGAGCGGACGAACGCGGCGTAGACCTGACCCGGCCGGGCGATGTCGTCGGTGTATTGGCCGCGCCCGGTGATGAAACGGAAGTCCTCCTTGCGCCGAACCGATGCGCCCACGCCTGTCGCGCTCATTGCTACGCTCCTTGCAACCGCGTTCTCCGCGACGACCGCTCTTGCCGGCGATCGGTCGCCTTTGGTTATTCGGCGGCTTGCGGCGCCGCCGCGTCCTCCATCGCCCGCGCGCCCGCGGCGATCGACTTGACGATGTTGTGATAGCCGGTGCAGCGGCAGAGATTGCCGTCGAGCTCTTCGCGGATCGTGCGCTCGTCGAGCGCATAGCCCTTGCGCCGCACGATATCGAGCGCCGTCATGATCATGCCCGGCGTGCAATAGCCGCATTGCAGGCCGTGATTCTGGCGAAACGCCTCCTGCATCGGATGCAGCGTATCGCCGGGGGCAACTCCTTCGATTGTGAGCACGTCGGCCCCGTCGGCCTGCAACGCCAGCATCGTGCAAGACTTCACCGCCTTGCCGTCCACATGGACGACGCAGGCCCCGCACTGGGAGGTGTCGCAGCCGACATGGGTGCCGGTCAGGCGCAACTGATCGCGCAGGAGTTGCACCAGCAAGGTGCGCGGCTCGACCTCGACACGAACGGGTTTCCCGTTCACCGTCAACGAAACGGCAGGCATTGACGCCCTCCCTATTCCCAATCGATTGTCTCTGATCGTTGCCGCGGGCGGGACGCCCAGCGGAATTGCCGGCGAGCCCGTCTGTGTCATCGCTCTTTAGAACAAGTGTGACCTGCCGCCGCCATCATGGTCAAGGGGCGCTGAAACGTGCCGCTCGCGCAGGGCGCGATCAGAAGGCTCCAGGAGAGCAGCGCTATCGGGACATAGGGCATGGCCGGGGCGCCCGCCTCATGGCGAGACTCGCCGAGCCTGCAACGCGCCAGCAGCGGCTGGCGTTTGTAGTTGCGCGCCCGGAATGCCGTCGCTAACTATCGATCGACCGGATCAGCTTGAATTGGTCCGCGCAGGGGCCACGTGGCGGAGTGGTTACGCAGCGGTCTGCAAAACCGTTTACCCCGGTTCAATTCCGGGCGTGGCCTCCACTCAAATCATTCGAAAAATCAATACGTGCAATGTACTTAGCCGACTCCGCTCAGAACTGACTTGGTGGCGCGACGTAACATGGGAGCTGGAATCGGTTAACTGCACTCTGGAGCCCTTGGCACGGCTATCGCATCGGCCCGCCCGAGATCGAGAACTGCCTCGTGAAGCACCCGGCGGCGGCGAACGCCGCCATGGTGCCGAGCCCCGATGCCGAGCGCGGCAACGTCGTCAAGGCGTTCATCGTGCTCACTTCCGGTTTTCCCCTTCGAAGGTCTTACCGGTGCGCGACGGCGAGATCGCGCAAGACATTGGCCTCAAGCTCGATCTCCGAAATCCTCGACTTCAACACGTCGCCTATGCTGATGACGCCTACGACCTTTCCGCCATCCACGACAGGAATATGCCGGATACGGCGCATGGTCATGATCCGCGCGATTTCCGCGACGCTGTCCCCCGGCGCACAGGTGATCACCGAGCGGGTCATCAGGTCCGACACCTTCAACGAAAGCAGCGCCGCGCCGTGCACCGCAAGTCCGTGGGCGACGTCGCGTTCCGAGACGAGGCCCTTCAGTATCTCGCCGTCATTGCTGACAATCATGACGCCAACATCCGCGGACCGAAGACGGTCCGCTACCTCCCCCACCGATAGGACCGGTGATACCCAGAGCACGGCGGGGCGCTTGCTTTTCAGGATGTTGTCGACTTGCATGGATGGCATCTCCCGAGCACTTCCTTTTCAAGGCACAGCATATCTCATCCGATCATCGCTCAATCATCGCTCACGAAGAATGTTGGCAGCGTTGAGGCGAAGCCCGGGATTGCGACCGCAGTCGCGTCAAACGACCTTGGCAATTGCTGACGCCACCCGTGCGACGTTCGACCTAACCACTCGATCTCACTTCCGAATTGGCCCGCCGCGCGGTGGCCGAACCACGCCAATTGTTAACGGAAAGTGACCCTAGCCTATGTGCCAAAACGACGGCGGAAACAATAAACCAGAGGCCAAGTGCCAAACTCCGGCTCGCCCCCGCCCCTCGTCCCGCGCGCGATTGAACTTTGCAACGGCCGTGGGCATTTGTTATACGCAACCGGCCTGATCGCTGGCGTTTGTTCCCCGGTAGCTCAGCGGTAGAGCAACCGGCTGTTAACCGGTTGGTCGCTGGTTCGAATCCGGCCCGGGGAGCCAAACAAGATCCAAGGGTTTATTTGCGATCAGCCGGTCCGCGATTTTCGTCGCTCACAGCCACAGACATTAAGTTAGGCACTAAGCTCGATCCGCCGGAGGCGATCCAGCACATTGAAGACCACCGGCACTGAGACGGAGAAGAAGAAGCGCCGCTCAGGCATCCCGACGGGGAACGCGGGCGAGTACTTCGTGATGGGCGAGCTGCTGCGGCGCGGTTACGACGCGCAGCTCGCAGACCGCAATACCAAGGGCTACGACCTGCTCGTCGGGCGCCCGGGCGACGGGCGGGACATGCGGCGCGTGCAGGTGAAGTCGGTGCGAGGCGGACCGTGGTACGTGCGCGTCGCCGACTACACCGAACTGCCGGACCAGGTGACGGTCTACGTCATCATCGGCAAGGAGGACTGCCGTGCACCGGTGCGCTACTTCATCGTGCGCAACGGCGACGTGGCCGAGTACGTCCACCGGCCCAACTCACCGAAGTGGCGCGCGAACGGCTTCATCAGCCTGCGCACCGTGAAGGACTTCAAGGACCGCTGGGACTTGGTGCTGGATTCACCAGCACGTCTCCGACGGCGCACCATCCGGCGCCGACGGGGCAGCCCGGATCGGTAGGCAGCACGACGCTCGCATCAGACTGTGCCGAAGTTATCGCGGCCAGCGCGATCAATCCCTTCCGGGCATGCCGTTCTTCTCTTGCTGTATTTGACCGCAGCGGGAGTTGCGCTAGCCGCTCGTCTTCCATCCGCCCCAAGTTTTCACACAAAAACTCGCACACGCGCATTATTTCCGCGTGTGGCACGATTCGGTCTTGCCGGCTGCACTCGCGAATATCCGGACACATTAATGGACGAGGTTTTCACCTGGCTACTGAGCGGCGATCTCGAAGACCATAGTGACACTGGCGCGCAGCGTATTTTCCCCCGGCGCAATCGGCATCTGCATGCCCGCCGCCTGGGCCAGTGCGCGCCTCGGCGCCGGCGCGGAAACGCCCGATCCCTCTTCGATCGAGACCACGCGGCCTAGCATCACCCCCGCGGCCCGCGCGTATACTTCCGCCTTTCGGCGCGCGTCGGCGATCGCCGCCTCTCGCGCTTGGTCGAGAGCTTTACCAGGATCTGATATCAGAAACTCCACGTTCGAGACCTCGGTGGCGCCTGCAGCGATCATCCGGTCGAGCACGTCTCCGAGGCGATCGATCGGTCTGATCGTGACAATGACGTGGTTGCCGACGTTGTAGCCAATCAGCTTCCGCTCCTCGCCGGGCTTCGGCGAGGCGTACGCGGGCTGGATCGATAATTGTGCGGTCTGCACATCTTTTTGTGGGATTCTGGATTCGGTCAGCGCGGTTAGAATGGCCGTCATCACCTTGGAATTTGCTTCGGCCGCCTCCTGCACGGTCTTGCCACGCGTGGTGACGCCGCTGCGGACCTGCGCGATGTCGGGAGCGACGCTGACTTTGCCCTCTCCCGTCACAACGATGTGGGGACCTGAGGCCCGTTGCTCGGCGTGCGCGCCATAACCCGTGCCGAGAATGCTCAGGCCGATCGCCAACGCCAGTTGCCACCAGGCGGCTCGAAATCGCAATGCCAAATGCTGCACGCTCCATACCTCCTTGCCGGGCTATCCTTCCCGACTAGAGACCTTCGTCGATCAGGAAGGGAACTCAAGCTGGTCGATTAACTTGTTCCGCAGTTGTTCGGCGTCGCGCATTTCTCCCTGAGCCTGGCGCAACGTCGCAGCATTCGAACCGGCGGCCACGATCCCGCCGAGGATTGCCGCAATTGATCCCACGAAAACGAGCTGATCGAATTTTATTTGCCCGAACACCGTTGCCAACAGCGTCAGAGCGCCGAGCACGATAGCGATTTTCGAGATCAGGATGATCTTCCGGCAACCTTCGGCGAGCCTAGCTAGGCGATCGATTTCAGCTTCGAGGAGGGAAATCCGGTCGCTCAGGTCGTCGTTGGTCATACGTAGTGATTGCAGTACTTGACTGCCCGGCGCCAGCGGTCATTGACGCGTGGAACCCCACGAACTTCGGCCGCGTCCGCGACGCATGCCGTTCCTCCTTATACTGTATTTGACCGCAGCGGGACCTGCGCTAGCCGCTCGTCTTCTTCGGCTTGATCAGGAAGTTCTGAATCATCGCCGTCTCCTCATGCGCGAGGAAGTGACAGTGCAGAACCGTCTTGCCGACCCGCTTGCTGTACATCCGACTCCAGACGCGCAGATAACCTTTCGGCGGGATGATCATAGTGTCGCGCCACTGGTTCGGATGGTCGATGGTTTTAAGCGCGTCGATGCGCGACTGCACGATCGGAGCGTCGGCGCCGACCAGCTTGGGATCCGGGACCTGCGCGGAATAGCTCTCTTTCACCTGAAAGGCGTTGACGTGGACGTGGAAGGGATGGGTGCCGCCGCTCGGGTTGACCAGCACCCATTCCTCCACCGTTCCCTGCTCGATCTCGAAGTCGACCGTGTCGGTCTGGTAGACCGTGTCGTTGATGCGGAACTGCGGATAAGGCAGCCGGCAGGTGTCGCCGTCCATGTCGAAGACGAAGTGGCGCCGGTGCGTGATCTCCGAGGGCTGGATATCGGCGGTGCCCGGCGGGCCTTCGGCCGGGATGCCGGGCGTGAAGCGCATCTTCTCGATCGACGACATCGGCTGGCCGCCATCTTCCTCCGTCACCACGATCTTGGCGAGAATCTGGTCCCTCGGCCCGGTTCCGAAGAACTGGATGGTAGAGAGATGGTCGCTCTTGATCAGGTACTCGCCCGGCTCCTCGAATGGTCTGGACTCAGTGCGGGATCGTCGGCGCTGATGCCCGGCCGGATTGGCGGCAGTTGAGCGTGTCAGGAAATTGGCGAACCAACTCCGGCGCTCCTACTTTCCGCGCCGGAACCGCATAGAAAGTTGCACCGCGGCGCATCAGCATGATACTTGCAGCCGACCTTTCAGCCGCGAGCCGTTCCATGCGCCTGCCCCTCCTGCCACCCGATCGCCTCGATGAGACACAGAAGGCACTCTATGCCGATATGAAGGGGGGTATTGAGACACGATTTGGCGGGTTCTCCACCATTCGCGAGGACGGCGCTCTCCTCGGGCCGTGGAACCCCTGGCTGCACGAGCCGAAGTTCGGCGGGCCGATCTGGGAGCTCGTAAAGGCGTTGTCGTACTTCCCTAGCCTACCACGGCCGGTCCGCGAGGTGGCCATCCTCGTCGCCGGCGCCGCGTTTCGTGCCGCGTACGAAATTTATGCGCACAGCCTGCTTGGCGAAAAGTCCGGGCTTTCCGAGGCGAAGATCGCGACGATCGTCGCCGGGCAGCGGCCGACAGACCTTTCGCCGGAGGAGGCGATTGCCTACGACGTCGCCGCTGGCCTGATGCGTGGCGGGGTGTTGCCAGAGCTCACTTACCGGGCGGCGGTCGGCGCCTTCGGTATGCACGGCGCCGCGGAACTGATCTACCTTGTCGGCTTATACGCCTTTGTCTCCACCACCCTCAACGGCTTCGACGTGCCGATCCCGGAACAGCAGAGCTGAGCGCAAATCTCCGGCCGACGGCGGAAACCTGCCGAGCTTAGCCTGTCGCCACGCCAGCAACAAATCGCGATCGCGATGCACAGACCATATGCGGCGCTCCTTGGAACGTCTGCAAAGTTCCGGTTTCGGGCCGGAGCTGTTCTAGGTGACGGGACTGGCGTAGGATGTGGGTTCCACCCCGGCGCAATCTCGGTGGGGAGAACAAGGAGACATCCGTCGATGCTGATCCGTTGCGCCTTTTTCGAGGGCCGCGTCCGCGACGGAAAGGAAGCCGCCTTCGACGATTTCGTCCAGCAACAGCTGCTGCCGCTCTGGCGGCGGTTTCCGGGCTCGACGGGAGTCCGCGTTCTGCGCCATGTCGCGGCTGATCCGGCGGCGCCGCCGATCCACATGATGCTCGAATTCGACTATCCGTCCCAGGCCGCCATTGACCGCACCATGGCGTCGCCGGAGCGCACCGAGGCCAAGGCCAAGACCCAGGAACTGTTGTCGATGTTCGACGGCCGCCTCTATCACGTCGTCTTTGAACGAAAGGATTGAAGCGGCGTCAAACTGTTGTGGGCGCCGACGCACGGCCAAATTGGCGGGAGATGATGGCGTGCGGCAATTGGCAAGGGTGACGTCGCGACAAACCCCAATTCTCACTCTCGAATAACAACGCCACTAAGCGACCGCTGTCGCATTTTTTTGAAACCGTGGGGAAAGGAAGTCGCCGTGACGAAATTGCTCGCCCTTTGTGTCGGCGTCCTGCTCGCTGTGGGCGCGAGCGTAGCCGACGCCGACAATGCGGCAACAATCAATGCGGTCAAAGCCGCCATCTCCGCGCTGGACGATGCGTTTGCTCGCCGGGACGGAGAAGCCATCAAAGGCTTGATGACAACCGACCATCTCGCCATCACTTCCTACTACGGGGCTCCGAAATCGGTGGCCGAGCAGATCGCATCGCTGCCCGACCTCACCAAGTTCAACGAGACCCCGGTATCGGGGGTCGTAGTCTCGCTGCTTGGTTCCGACGCCGCCGCGATTACGTTCACTGCGAAGAACGAGGGCGCCTTCAAAGGTCGGCCACTGCCGTCGCCGGTGTTCGTAACGTCGCTCTACGTCAAGCGCGACGGCAAATGGCTGGAGAGGCTCTACCAGACGACCGTGCTCAAGCCGTAGAGAGTCGCGCTCTGGCCTCGTGGCAGCCTTGCTCCCCCTCCCGGCCCTTCAATGACGCTTGGCAACATGCGCGGAGTGGGCGCGCTCGGGACATGACCTTTCCGCTGGACCCTCCCGCACCAGCCCGCGTAGATATCTGCTCTGCGGATAGGTTGCTGCTAGAGCATTTTCCGGCGAAGTGGAAACCGGTTCGCCGCAGAAAATGCGACCACTCAAGGACAATTAGAGCGAATTCCGATTCCACCGGAACACAATTCGCTCTAAGCGGGCGGAGGTCCGTGCCATGTTCGTTTTTGCCCCACTCTTGCTTGGCTCGCATTTGCTGGCCGTCGCGGATTCGGTTCCTGTTTTCGATATTAAGAAAAGCTGCCAGGGGCGGAATATTGAGGCCGTCTTCGGGCGCCGGAACTCGAATGCTTGCATCCAGAGTGAGGAGGCGGCACGCGACCAACTGAAGAAGAGCTGGGGAGAATTTCCCGCGAAGGACAAGGTGGGGTGTGTTGCGACGGCCAAGATTGGCGGCAGCCCCAGCTATATCGAAGTCATCACTTGTCTCGAAATAAACCGAGACCTGGATAAGATGCGCGCCACCTCTTCCGACAAGCCAGAAGGGGGCGGAGCAACCAGATCACGTCGCAAAAGGCGTTAGCGGGGCGAGACCTCAACATGCAGGTGCATAATGGAAGCTAATCGGCATTGCGCATGACGAGATAATCGATGGCGAAGGCACCGGACACGCTGGTTGGCAAGAGTATCGAGTGGACGGGCGTTCACCACTCCGAGCATGGTGACTTCACAGACCTCTCGACGCATGTGGTGACCTACGAGACCGAGGAGACCTGTTATGTCACCGCCGACGGCAAGCTCGCCGGCGAGGCGCGCTACACATACAAGAAGTTGGACGACCGAATGGCTATTGTGATCTACCGGCCCGAACAATATCGGGGCCGATCTGATGTGGTTCTATATGCAATGTTTGACTTCGCGGAGGCGAAGGATCGCGCCGTTCTTCTCGCGGGCGGCGAACCATTCGCGGTCGCCGCCGGCAGCATGTGCGAAGTCGCTCGCGTTCCCCGTCCGTGAAGCCTGGGGTCGGCACCCAGAGACCGCCCTAAGGTGGCCTAATTCGATGCCCAGCCACAGTCAGGCCGCTATCGGGGCGTGATCTCTTTGCGGCATAGCTTCAGATGGCCAATGCTCTGCCGCATCGATGGCCCGCACACATATCCCCTGCAAACGATCGAAGAGAACATGGGTGCAAAAACCCCCATTAAACTTGTAAATCGTAAGCTTCGTCGAATGCGTCCACTCTTTAATTCTCTCGACATCGTTTGGCCATATCCGCCAAGCCGAGCCGTCATCAAGCTCAATAATACAGCCATTCTGGCGCTTCTTGATACGCATGTCGGTCCCTCCACCGTGCGATACGAGGCACCCCATAGATTGCAAGACGGGACAAAGCGGGGCGACGTCAAGGCAATTTTGAGGAAGCCGCGAGCCTTCGATTTCCCGCTTGCAGGCTTGGAGACGCGAAGATTTCCATTCGCGGAAGGCGTCTCGTTCATGCCTTGGCGCCCAAGAGCTGATAACCGATCTGACGAAGCCCGACCTCCGATGACTCGTGGGCAACATGCGGTCGGTGTCCACTCGCTTGCGCGGCCGACCACGGATACACTCGTGGCAGGACACTCACTCTTGTGAGCTTTACGTTGACCGAGATTGCGAAGGACACGCCGGTTATGGACCTTGAAGACCACCCAGACTTTCCAAGATTCAACGTGGTTTCTACAGGGCTTAGAGACGCCGAGGATAGGTTGCTTCAGGCCCTCAAGAGCGGCAACAAAGCTGACATTGTTTCCGCGAAGGTTGTCCTGATGGGGGCCCTCGATGAGTACAGCAAGGTAGCGGACGGGATCGGCGAAGATCCGGCCTAGGCAAAGCGTGATCCCGGAGCCGGAGACGCGCCGCAATCGTTGCGGTGAATCATGCGGCGATCTGGTTGCGGCACGGTCCGTACTCACTGCGGGGTCGTCGGTGGCGATGCGAGACCCGCAATAAAATTCACAAAAATGCCGCGGTGAAGCGCGAGGGCATAGGAAGATGGCGCAAGCGGAGGGCAACGCGATGAAAATCATGCTGAGCGCGGCGGCGATCATCGCCTTACTGGCGGGACCTTGTTACGCCCAGGTCAAAATTACCAACGAAAAGTCTGGGGAATGGAGCCGCCGGGTCGAAGAAGGCAAGCGGCTAGAAAGGAGCGAGAAAAAGAAGAAGCTTGACGCGGAATTCAAGGCGGCAGGCGACAAGATACCAGAGCCGAAGGTGCAATTCGACCCGTGGAAGAACGCACGCTGACCGGCGCTCACGCGCGGCTGAACTAGGCGAGATGCGGGCGAGTAGGAACCGGCGAACCGGGCCGGCGCTCGCGCGCGAAAAACCCTGAATTCGCGGACTTTTCGGATACGATCGAGCAAGCAGGTTGGGGGCGTCATCGTCCGGCAGGTCGCCGCGCGATTGTGGACCATCGACAGCGCGAGCGGCATTTGCTTTGCGCGCGGGGCGCGGCCGCCGCGGTTAACCACAGTCTCAAATAAGATCGTTGTTGACGCAGTATCGGAGCGCCGACAGGCCGTTCGCCGGTCCGATCGCATCGTCGTGATCGGCGAACAATTCAGCGCGCCGCGGTCCGTTCTGATTGCCGAGCCCGCTCACGGTCGCGACCGCAGACGATGGAAGGCGCATATTGGCCTTGAAAGACAACAACTCCGGGGACCGCATGATAGTTCTCCTGGGGAACAACCGACGCTGCGAACGGTCGCGGATGATCGAGCGAAGGTTTCGAACGAGCGTTGTTATGAATGTCGGCGATGCCGATTTCTGTGCAGTTAATCACACAGCGCGAGCGCGGCCGCGGGAGGCAGCCCCTGCCCCGCGGCGCTCTTGACTTCGGCGCCCCAAGCGAATTCCGTTCCAATGGAATCGGAATTCGCTCTGTTTTTTAGTGGTCGCATTTTCTGCGGCGAACCGGTTCCCACTCGCCGGAAAATGCTCTAAAACGTCCTGGAATGCGCGCTGCGGCGCTCGCCTTCAGCACAAGCGACAGCGAATTCCGTTCTGGTAAAAGTCAGAACGCCCTCATATCTCCCTTGCGCTGGCATCTTTTGCGGCAAGACCGGCCTACGTCGCCGGACAATGCTCGCATGACGGAGTTGACCGATGTTCGGCCTCCTGGCGGCGATTCCCATCGGCTTCAATTCGCTCGTTCTTGCGCAATTGACGATCACGCCGGGGCCGGGCGGCGGCCCGATTGCGCCGGGTCCGCCGGTAAATGGTTATATCCCCGGCGGGGTTGGCCTCGGCGGCACGCCGCTCGCGCCCGGCGAGGCCGCGCGCGACGCGCCGGTGTACAGATACACGCCGGGCGGCGTCCCGGTGCTGGTCGTGCCTGAGCCGCGCGCGGGGAAAAAAGACTCGATCGTCAAACGCTATCCGGGATGCGGCCGCGGCGGCCCGTGCCTGCCGCAAACGCTCGCGCTGACGATCGACAGCCGGACGGCTGGCGCCGGCAAGAGTCCTTCGCCGGATGCGCCGATCAATTCGCTGCAAGAGCTGTTCGCCGCTTTGCGCGCGTGCTGGGCGCCCCCGGCGCGCGAACAAGCGCGGGAAGGCATGCAGATGACGGTGCGCTTCGCCTTTCGGCGAAGCGGGGAAATTATGGCCCCGCCCTTCGTGACCTATACGAAGCCGGGAACCAAGGCCGAGGTGAAACAGATTTATCGGCACGCGATCGACGAGGCACTTGACCGCTGCGGGCGGCTGTCGTTTTCCGCCGCTTTCAAGAGCGCCATCGCCGGCCGCCCGATCAGCGTCCGCTATGTCGACGATCGAAACTTTGCAGCAAATCCCTAGTATGCCGGGACATGGGCGAGCAGCTTAGGTGACGGATGCTTGGTCTGATGGCCGCGTTCACGGCTCTTGTTTTCCTTGAGTGGTCGCATTTTCTGCGGCGAACCGGTTCCCACTTCGCGGGAAAATGCTCTAGCCCTGATCGGCCACCGCGGGGATTCGTTGCTCGTGGAAGCCGCCTTGGAGCATCGCATAGACCTCGCGCACGAGGATATGCGTGGCGACCTCGTTTTCGGTGCGGCCGAGCTTCCCGAGAGTAGCAAGCAAAACCAAATAGTTGAACGTCTCCTCGGGCAAGGTCAGACTGAGCGGCCGAGCCTCCGAACGGTTTTCAGGTCGCGCCATTGCAACACTCCAAAAATTATAACGCCGTTATAATGCCATTTTAACTCTTGTTTAGCGAATCAAATCGTGACAGGTTTGATTCGGCTGCACCACTGCGACAGTGGGTCCTAGCAAGGCAATCTGCGTTGCGGTGCGCCGGGGCCGCCTGAGCCCAATCCACTGGCCTGCTTGACATGCGCGGAGCTCGCCGGCTCGCCGCCGATGGATGCGAGCACCCTCGACTCATGCCTGGCGCATGCAGCCCAAGTCAGTGGCGACCGCGGCCTGTGAGGGCGGAGCGTTTGTGTTGCTGTTGCGTGAGTACGCGTACCAAGCGTATGGCCGGAAACCAGCGATGTTCGCCGGTCGCCGGCCCGCGGAGTTCAGCATTGCCAACGCGGGGCCATCGCCATGTTCACAAACGGCGCGACCTGGAGTTCGGAGCGCATTGATCAGCTAAAACGCTGCTTCCAAGCCGGGCTCTCAAGCAGTCAGATCGCCCGCGAGATGGGGGTGACCCGCAACGCGGTCATCGGCAAGATGAATCGCTTGGGCCTGTCGCGGCCCAAGGACGCGCTCGCCAAGCACCAGGATCACAAGCGCGCCGCAAAATTTGCGCGGCCGAAACGCATGCGCCTGAACATCTTTGCGCAACGCGTGATGCTGACGACGACGTATCCCGACCAGCTGTTGAGCGAAGCCATCCCTATTCACGAAGGTCGCGGATGCACCTTGCTCGAACTGGGCCACGGCAAATGCCGTTGGCCCATCGACGGCCCAGGCGCCGACGACGTCTTCTACTGCGGAAACGAGCCTCTTCCAGGGCTACCCTATTGCGCGGGGCACGCGCGTATCGCCTACCGGCCGACGGGCCGGCAGCGCAACAGCGCTCGCGCATAGCCGATCGCTCGGCGCGCGCGCGAGCTCGATCCGATCCGGAGCTTCTCCGGGCCGCTTACCTGAGCCCGAGGAACTCCTTGATCTGACGCGCGGTCAATTCCGCGTCCTTCTTGTCGTTCGCCGGCAACGCCCAGCCCTCCCCGGCGCGCGAGATCAGCATGGTGTTGCACACCTCCACGCCGGACGATCGATCGACGGCCGCATCGACGGTGGCGTCGGCGATCTCGGCGAGCGCTTTCTCGATCGGGGCTCGGTTCCAGAACAGAACCTTGCGCTGCATGCTGACTTTGCCCGCTTCTTTGTCCAGCGTCAGCTTTGTCGAGCCGGATTGGAGCACCAGCCGTTGCGGGGTGCTTTCTATGGTGGGCATAGCGCTTCTCCCTGCTTTTTCTTCCAGCAATGCAAACGTAACATCGGTCTGGAGCCGGAACAATCATTTCCGGTCGCAGGCCCATTCGTATGGGGACATGTCAGTGCGACCGCTGGTTCGACCAGCCGAGTTTTTAACTCCGAAGGAAAGCGCATGCCGCCGACCATGACTGTACAAATCGCCTGGGGCGACTGCGATGAGCAGGGCATCGTTTACTATCCGAACTACTTCTATTGGATGGACAGCGCCTTCCAGGCTTTGCTGCGCAAAGCAGGATTGAGCCTCAGAATCATTCGCGAAAAGTTCGGCGCGATCGGCATTCCACTGGTCGAGGCGAATGCGCGCTTCCATGCTTCGGCGACGCACGAAGACGCGCTCATGATCCAGGCGGAGGTTTCTCATTGGGGCCGGACAAGCTTTCGGGTGAGCTACAAAGCGTTTCGCGAGAAGGAAATCGTCTTTGAGGGTTTCGAAGCGCGCGTGTGGGCAGTCAGGAAGAGCGAGAATTCGGTCGCGCCCGCCCCTATTCCAGCGGAATTCCGCAATGCGCTTGCCGCAGCGGGCTCTTCCACCTGAGGGAAATGCACGACACCGATCAGCGGGCGTGCGATTCGTGCTCATGCGGCGGCGCGATGACGTTGCGGGTTTGAGGGTACGCGCCACCGTGTTCCGCGTGCATGACACCGGCGTCAGCGCCCGCCTGCAGGCAGGCTTGGCAAAATAGCGCCAAATCATCGATAAACAGGCGTCGAACAATGGTCGGCGGTTCCTTCTGCGTGGCCGGACGGGGAGGCATTTACCGCCTGTTAACCATGATTAATGCATGAAAGAACCCTCGGATTTTTCTGAGCAACAGGAGGCCCCTCCATGCAAGTGACTTTGGAAGACCGCATTCGCGATCGCGCCTACTTCATCTCGCAGGCCCATGGCGGAGCGGGGGACGACAGGCAGTTCTGGCTGATGGCCGAGCGCGAAGTGCTGGCGGAAATCGCCGCGGAATCAGCGGCGGCGGAAATCGCCGCGGAATCAGCGGCGGCGGAAATCGCCGCGGAATCAGCGGCGGCGGAAGTCGCAGCGGAATCCGTGGCGGTGGTCGCAGCAGAACCTGTGGCGGACGTTGCGGCAGAACCTGTGGCGGAAGTCGCGGCAGAACCTGCGGCGGAAGTTGCGGCGGCCACCCCCGTCGCCGAACCAGTGAAATCGGAGAAGCCGGCGAAGCCGACTGCCAAGCTGCCGACGACGGAAACGACGAAGGCCGCGGCGCGCCGCCCGAAGAAGGCAGCATCGAAGTCGCGCGCTCCCGCCAAAGGCTCGGCGAAGAAGCCTGCGAAGGCGGCCCCTGCCGCTGCAGCGACCCCAACTCCTGCGGCTCCTGCGGCTCTTACGGCCCCTCCGGCCACCACGGAAAGCCCGTCGCTTCAACCAACCGTCGTTACGCCGATCAAGTCTGCGGCTAAAACCCCGGTCAAACCGGCAGTCTCTGCTGCGACCAAGACGCGTGCCGCGTCGCGATAAGGTTCGGCATTGCCGATCCTAAACCACGGCCCGCTCAAATAGACCTGCACGCTTCGATCGAGGAGAGTAAATCCACACGCGTGTGGACGGTTCGCTCTCCATTTTTTTCCGCCACGAAAGCTCTTCGCGAACGCTTCAACAGCTTGATTCAGCCGATTTTTCCGACATGCTGTCAGGCTGCGGATGAGTTGGCTGGAGCGCGCGATGGCGTCGACAAACGGACAGGACTTACCGTTTCTCATCGTGGGCGGCGGAATTGGCGGGTTGATCACAGCCTACGCGCTTGCGCGTCAGGGCTTCCCGGTGCGGGTGTTCGAGCAGTCGGCTGAATTCCGCGAGGTCGGCGCCGGCATCCAATTGGGGCCGAACATTTTCCGTGTGCTCGACAAGGTCGGCCTCAAGGATGAGATGCTGATCGACGCCTGGCAGCCCGGCAAACTCGAAATGCGCGATGCGCTTACCGGCGACGTGATCACCACCATCCCGCTCGGTCCGGCGTTCCAGGAGCGGTTCCATTTTCCCTACGCGGTGACCCATCGCGCCGACATCCACGGCGTCTATCTGCACGCCTGCCATACCCATAATCTCGTCTCGCTCGAATCCGACAGCCGTGTCGCTGACTTCAAGCAGGCGGACGACGGCGTCGTGCTGTGGCTGGACGACGGCGAACAGGCGCGCGGCCGCGCGCTGATCGGCTGCGACGGACTGTGGTCACGGATTCGCGACAAGGTCTTGGGCGATGGGATCCCGCGCGTGTCCGGTCACATCGCTTATCGCGCCGTGCTGAAGCGCGAGGAGGTGCCCGAAGATCTCTGGCAGCCCGACGTGATTCTGTGGGCCGGACCCCGCACGCATTTCGTCCATTACCCGCTGCGGCGGGGCACGCTCTACAATCTGGTCGCCGTGTTCCACTCCGATCGCTATGTCGAGGGCTGGAACACGCGCGGCGATCCCGCCGAACTGTGGCGGCGCTTCGGGGGGCAGCGGCCCGAGGTCACGCGCATGCTGGAGCGCATCGAGACCTGGCGTATGTGGGTCCTGTGCGACCGCGAGCCGGTGAAGAACTGGTCGCATGGACGCGTCACCCTGCTTGGCGACGCCGCCCACCCGATGCTGCAGTACCTCGCGCAAGGAGCGTGCATGGCGACCGAGGATGCAATAATGCTGGCCGAGAAGGTTGCCGCGACCCCGGATGACATTCCCGGCGCATTCAAAGCCTATCAGGACAGCCGCTATCTGCGCACCGGCCAGGTACAATTGATGGCGCGCGTCTATGGCGAGTTCTATCACGCGCACGGCGTGACGGCGGAACTGCGCAACGAAGCGCTCCGCAATCGCGCGCCGGAGCAGGCTTATGACGGCATATCCTGGCTCTATGCCGGACCTTGATGAAAGGGCCGTGATGAAGCGCAGCTCGGACACACCACCTCTCCCCGGCGGGGAGAGGTCGAATTCCGAGCGCAGCTAGGAATTCGGGTGAGGGGGCTCGCCGAGAGGAATATTTCCCCTCACCCGGCGCGCATCTCATTTCACTCGATGCTCGCCGACCTCTCCCCATCGGGGAGAGGTGAATGCGCTTCGAGTCGCAAGTCAGCGCGCTCCGTCACAAGGCTAGACCGCCGCGACGTCACCGCGCGCCCACCCTTCCCGCGCCAAATGCCAGTATTCGTCGAACCGCCCTTCGGCAATCGCGGCGCGCGCCCCCTGCATCAGGTCCTGATAATAAAACAGATTGTTGAGGCTCAGCAGCATCGCGGCGAGCATCTCATTCGCCTTGACGAGATGATGCAGGTAGGCGCGCGGTGCGTCGCGGGCGGCCGCACACCGGCTTTCCGGATCGAGCGGACGCGGGTCGTCGGCGTGGCGCGCATTGCGCAGATTGATTGGGCCGAAGCGGGTGAAGGCGAGCCCATGGCGCCCGTTGCGGGTCGGTAGCACGCAGTCGAACATGTCGATGCCGCGCGCGACCGCGGCAAGAATATCATCCGGCGTACCGACGCCCATCAGATAACGCGGACGCTCCGTCGGCAGATGCGGCGCGACCTGTTCGATCATCGCCAGCATGGTCGCCTGCGGCTCGCCGACGGCCAGCCCGCCGATGGCATAGCCGTCGAACGCCATGCCGACGAGTTCGCGCGCGCTCTCGCCGCGCAGCCGCGCATCGTCGCCGCCCTGCACGATGCCGAACAGCGCGCGTCCGCTCGCTGAATCCGTTTCAAAGGCGCGCTTGCAGCGCTCCGCCCAGCGCAGCGATAGCCGCATCGCCCGCTCGACCTCGGGCGTTTGCGCCGGCAGGCGCACGCATTCATCGAGCTGCATCGCGATGTCGGCGCCGAGCAGCCGCTGCACCTCGATCGCGCGCTCCGGGGTGAGCTCGATCATCGCGCCATCGACACGGGAGCGGAAGGTCACTCCCCTCTCCTCGACTTTTCTCAGCTCCGCCAGCGACATGACCTGGAAACCACCGGAATCGGTGAGGATCGGGTACGGCCAGTTGACGAACGCGTGCAGGCCCCCGAGCGAGGCGATGCGCTCCGCCCCCGGCCGCAGCATCAGATGATAAGTGTTCGCCAGCACGATATCGGCGCCCGCTTCGCGCAGCTCGCGCCAGTGCACACCCTTCATCGCCCCTTGCGTGCCGACCGGCATGAAGGCGGGCGTGCGGATGATGCCGTGCGGCGTTGTGATTTCGCCGAGGCGCGCCGCCCCGTCGGTCGCGAGCAGGCGGAAGGCGAAGCGGTCGGCCATTGTTTCAATCATGTGACGGGCGGAGGAAACAGCAGACACGCGTCGCCATAGGAATAGAAGCGATAGCCGGCAGCGATCGCATGTGCGTAGGCGCGCTGCATGACCTCGATCCCGCTGAACGCCGCGACCAACATGAACAAGGTCGAGCGCGGCAAATGAAAATTGGTCATCAGCAGGTCGATCGCACGGAAGCGATAGCCCGGCGTGATGAAAATCGCAGTTTCCCCGACGAATGGCGCAATCGCGCCGTTCTCGTCGGCGGCGGTCTCCAGAAGACGCAGGGCGGTCGAACCGACTGCCACGATCCGGCCCCCCTCCCCGCGCGCCTTATTCAGCGCCGCCGCGGTCGCCGCGCTCACCTCACCCCACTCGGCATGCATCCGGTGCTCGTCCGTATCCTCGGCCTTCACCGGCAGGAAAGTGCCCGGACCGACATGGAGGGTCACGGCGTGCAGCCCGACGCCGCGTTCGCGCAATCGCGCAATCAGCCGGTCGGTGAAGTGCAGGCCCGCAGTCGGGGCAGCGACCGCGCCGTCGGCCCGCGCGAACATAGTCTGGTAGTCGCTGCGGTCCTGTTGGTCCGGTTGGCGACGGGAGGCGATGTAGGGCGGCAGCGGCATGTCTCCCCGTTCGGCGATCGCTTGATCGAGCACCGGCCCGTGAAACGCGAAAGCGAGGGTGACCTCTCCGGCTTCGCCCTTAGTTTCCACGGTTGCGTCCAACTGGCCGAGGAAGCACACTTTTCCTTCGTCGCCGAAGCGCACGACATCGCCCGACGTCAACTTTTTCACCCCCCTGATGAGCGCGCGCCAGCGCGATCCGTCGAGCCGCTCGATCAGCGTCGCTTCAATTCTTGGCTCGGCGCCCCGGCCGATGCGCCGACCTCTCAGGCTCGCCGCTATCACCTTGGTGTCATTGACGACAAGCTGATCCCCCGACCGCAACAGCTCGGGTAATTCGCGCACCGTTCGATCGTCGAGTTCGGGCGCGCCGCCCGGGCGCACCACGAGCAGACGCGCCGCGTCGCGCGGGCTAGCCGGGCGTAACGCGATGCGATCCGGCGGCAACGCGAAGTCGAACGCAAAGGTACGCATGAACCGGTGTTAATCATTTTTCCGTGCGCGGAACGAATCGCCCTTCCGCTTTCGACTTTAGTCGATATAACGAGCTTGTGGATAAACGCGGAGGCGGTGATGACCACGGTAACGCGTGACCAATTCCGAATAAGAAGCGAAGTAGAAATCGTCCATATCCCGACCGGCGCAATCTTCTCGACCTACCCCTACAGTAATCCTGACGACATGTTGCGTAGTGTTACCACCCAGTGGGGACGGTGTGAAGACAAGCCCGGTTCGGCGCAAGACTATGCTCGACAGGAGGTCGGCCGCGTCGCGGCGGAGCTTTTACTTGAGCAAGCGCAACGCGCGCGTCTAACGCGCCAGTAAAACTATATTGGCCTCACCCCGTCTGATCGCGGCTTATGCGGCATCAGAACCCATGCGCGCCGTGACAATGCGGTCAGGGCTGACCACCGGCTCACCGCGCTTGATCTGATCGACATTCTCCATCCCCGCCGTCACTTCACCCCACACCGTATATTGCCCGTTAAGCCACGGCGCGTCGGCAAAGCAAATAAAGAACTGACTGTCGCCGGAGTTGGGATCTTGCGCGCGCGCCATCGAGACAGTGCCGCGCACATGGTTTTCACGCGAAAACTCGGCCTTGAGCTTCTGTCCTGAACCGCCGGTGCCGGTCCCGTGCGGGCAGCCGGTCTGCGCCATGAATCCGTCGATCACGCGGTGGAACGCGACCCCGTCATAGAAGCCCTGCCGCACCAATTCCTTGATCCGGGCGACATGATTGGGCGCAAGATCGGGCCGCATCACGATCGTGACCGGTCCCTTGGTGGTCTCTAAAATCAGGGTGTCTTCGGCGTTCGTCGTCATGAGCGTCCTCCGTCGGCTTGGCGTCGCTATCCGCGCTTAGAGCATTTTCCGGCGAAGTGGGAACCGGTTCGCCGCAAGAAAATGCGACACTAAAGGATAAGCAGAGCGAATTCCAATTCCATTGGAACAGAATTCGTTCTAGCGCGCGTCAGCTGCGACCTGCATGCGTACGATCTTGTCGGGATTGGCGACGGCACCGTTCTGCGTGGGCGACCCCTTCTTGATCTTGTCGACCACGTCCATGCCGGAGACGACCTCGCCGATTACGGTGTACTTGTCGTTGAGGCTCGGCGCCTCGGCGAACATGATGAAGAACTGGCTGTTGGCGGAATTGTTGTCGCCGCCCTTGCGCGCCATGCCAACGATGCCGCGCTTGAATGGCACGTTGGAGAATTCCGCCGGCAAGTTGGGATATTTCGACCCGCCGGTCCCGTTTCCGAATTGGCCGTCGCCGGTCTGGGCCATGAAGCCGCCGATCACGCGATGGAACGGCACATTGTCGTAGAACTTCTCGCGTGCGAGCGTCTTGATCCGCTCCGCATGCTTGGGCGCAAGATCGGGCCGCAGCTTGATGACGATGCGGCCGTCCTTGGTGTCGAGATAGATCGTGTTCTGCGGATCGGTCTTCGGAGCCGCTTGCACGGGCGCGACGGCGATGGAAAGACCCAGCAAGGCGAGCGCGGCGAGCATGCGGATCATGGGAGTTTCCTTAATTGAGGTTCAGGCGGCGAAAATTCAGCGCGCCGCTTTGGCGGCGAACTTGGCCTTCAGGCGCGCCACCACAATCGGCGGCACGAAGGCGGACACGTTGCCGCCCATGCCGGCAATCTGACGAACCAGTGTGGCGGTGATCGGGCGCACCAAGGGCGAAGCGGGCAGAAAAACCGTTGCGATATCCGGCGCCATGGCTTCGTTCATACCGGCCATCTGCATTTCGTAGTCGAGGTCGGTGCCGTCACGCAAGCCGCGAATAAGCAGCGTCGCGCCCTCGCGCCGCGCCGCCTCGACGACGAGGCCACGGAACGTCATGCTGGCGATCTCGCAGCCTTCCGCTTTGGCGACGGGGCCGCAGGTCTCGCCCAGCATAGCCAGCCGTTCCTCAGCCGAGAACAACGGCGCTTTGCCCGGATGAATCCCGATCGCGAGAATGAGTCGGTCGACCAGCCGCGCGGCGTGGCGCACGACATCGATATGGCCGTTGGTCACCGGGTCGAACGAGCCGGCATAGAATGCGATTCTCGGCATAGGCGCGGGTCTTAGCCTGGACGGATGTCAACCGCAACCCGCGGCCGTATGCATGGCGGCGGGATCAATGCGGGCATCACGCCGGCCGGCGCGCGAGCGAGAGCCACAGGCCACCCCCAACCAGCACCGCGCCGGAGAACCGGCCGAGCAGCTTCGTCCGCGACGGGCTAACGAACCACGCGCGGCCAAGACCCGCCGCGATCCCCCATCCTGAATCGAGCGCGGCAGCAATCAGCACCGAGGCGGCGCACATCACGGCAAGCTGGAATTCGGCCGGCAGCGCCGGATCGACGAATTGCGGCAGGAAGGCGGTAAAGAACGCCGCGGTTTTCGGGTTCGACACCGCAACGACGAACCCGCGCGCAGCATGGACATGACCGCGCGCCGGCGGGGGCGCAGCGGTTCGTTCGGCCTTGCGCCAGAGCTGGACGCCGAGCCAAACGAGATAAGCGGCGCCGGCGTAACGGATCACGTCGAACAGTAGTGCCGAACTCGCCAGCACGAAGGAGAGCCCGAACGCCACCGCCCCGATCAAGAGCGCATTGCCAATGGTCGTACCGAGCACGGTCATCAGCGCCGCTCGCACCCCATCGGTCGCCCCAGTCGCGATGACCAGCGTCACCACCGGCCCCGGAGTCAGAATCAGCACGACCGTTATCAGCAGAAAAGCGAGGAAGAGTTCCGGGTTCATGGGCCGTTCCACGTCCGTTGAAAGCCACAAAAAAAAGACCGTCCTCGGCTTTGACGCGAGGGTCGACGAATATCAAGTATACGGAATGCGAGCCGACTGAGTAGATCATTCGGCGAACAAGAGGAGCGCGGCCATGGCCGAAGCGGATGTGAAGGCTGTCGTGCGCGAGAAATACGGACAAGCGGCGTTGCAGGTCGGCAAGGGCGGATGCTGTGGCGCCTCGTCGACTATCGACGGCTGCGATCCGATCACCTCCAACCTGTATGACAGCGCGCAGGCCGAAAGCCTTCCAATTGAGGCGCTGCAGGCTTCGCTCGGATGCGGGAATCCGACCGCGCTTGCGCAGCTCGCGCCCGGCGAGACCGTGTTGGACCTTGGCTCGGGCGGCGGGATCGACGTCCTGTTGTCGGCGCGCCGGGTCGGGCCGACCGGCAAGGCCTATGGCCTCGACATGACGGACGAAATGCTCGCCTTGGCGCGTGAAAACCAGCGGAAGGCGGGAGTCGACAATGTCGAGTTCCTGAAAGGCGAGATTGAAAGCATTCCCCTGCCCGACAACAGCATCGACGTGGTCATCTCGAACTGCGTCATCAACCTGTCGAGCGACAAGGACCGCGTGTTGCGCGAGGCGTTCCGGGTCCTCAAGTCGGGCGGCCGCTTGGCGGTGTCCGACGTGGTCACCCGCGGCGACATCCCGGACGTCCTGCGAGGGAATCTGGAGCTTTGGGTGGGCTGTCTCGCCGGGGCCTTGGATGAAGCCGACTATGTGGCCAAGCTTGCGACCGCCGGCTTCGCAACAATCTCGATCGAACCGACACGGATTTATCACATCGAGGACGCCCGCGAATTCCTCACCGGCAAAGGCATCGATGTCGACGCCGTCGCGGCCCAGGTCGACGGCCGTTTCCTAAGTGCGTTTATACGCGCCAAGAAGCCGGGCACTGCTGCGGGCGCGCAACGCTCCGCTTGTTGCCCTGGCTGATTGGTCGCGGGCGGCCCGGCGGAGCCGTCTATGAATCGGTCGACTGCGGAATGCCTGGCGGACCGAGAATATGGATTCCGTACTCGCGCGCAACTTCAGTGAGTCGTTCGGGATTTGGCAGCTCCGTGCCCACGGGCGGGAGGGAAAGCGACCCGGCTGGCCTAGCAAGCGCGCGCATGAAATTCTCGAACCCAGCCGGTTCAACGACGACCAGAAACCGTGCCGTGGGCGACGCGACCACCAATGTGTGCGGGATATTGCGCGGCCCGTAGACAAACGATCCGGCCGGCGCCGCGATCACGCGGCCGTCGATCCAGAAGGTCAGCTCGCCTTCCAACACGTAAAACCATTCGTCCTTGCGCCGATGCACATGAAGCGGCGGGCTCCAGTCCTGCGGCGCAAGGTGCTCGATCACCGCAAAGCGACCGTTCGTGGCTTCTCCCGCAGCCTTGACGATCGCCAGCAGGCCAAGAAACCAGAGCGCCTCTCCTTCATCCCGTTGCAAGGCGATCGGGCTTGTGTCGCTTAGCATCTACGAAGGTCCTAGCCGCCATTCGGCTCGCCATTCCCGTTGCCGTTTTCGCCGTCGCCCTCCCCTTCCTCCGGGATGTGTTCGACGGCGACCACATGTTCGTCCTGCGCGGTCGCGAACACGATCACCCCTTGGGTGTTGCGGCCCTTGATGGAGATTTCGGCGACGCCGCAGCGAATAAGCTGGCCCCCGTCGGTGACCAGCATGATCTGGTCGCTCTCTTCGACCGGGAAGGATGCGACCAGCTTGCCGATCTTCGGCCTGATCCCGGCGCGCGTGCGATTGTCCATGGCGACGATGCCTTTGCCGCCGCGGCCGGTGGCGCGGTACTCATACGATGAGGTGCGCTTGCCATAGCCGCGCTCCGACACCGTGAGCACGAATTGCTCGGCCGCCGACAATTCGACATAGCGCTGTTCACCAAGCTCGATCGCATCGGCCGCCTCTTCGACCTCGCCCTCTTCACCCGCTTCCGCGCCTTCGCCCTCGGCGCCGCGCCGCACCGCGCTTGCGCGCTTGAGATAAGCCTCGCGCTCCTCCGCGGTCACGTCCAAATGGCGCAGGATCGATAGAGAGATCACCTTATCGTTTTTTTCGAGCGCAATGCCGCGCACGCCCATCGAGGTGCGGCCGGAGAACACGCGCACATCGGTGACTGGAAAGCGGATGCACTGGCCGTGCGCGCTGGTGAGCAGCACGTCGTCCTTTTCGGTGCAGATCTGAACGTCGACGATCGTCTCGCCTTCGTCGAGCTTCATCGCGATGATGCCGGAGCGGCGCACGTCGGAGAAATCCGAGAGCTTGTTGCGCCGAACGCTGCCGCTGGTCGTGGCGAACATCACGTCGAGTTCGGCCCAGGTGCTCTCGTCCTCCGGCAGCGGCATGATGGTGTTGATGCGCTCGTCCTGCGCCAGCGGCAGCAGGTTGATCAGCGCCTTGCCGCGCGCCTGCGGCGCCGCCGCCGGCAGCCGCCAGACCTTTTCCTTGTAGACCTGGCCGCGCGACGAGAAGAACAGCACCGGCGTGTGGGTCGAAGCAACGAACAGGCGGGTGACGAAATCCTCTTCGCGCGTCTGCATGCCGGCACGGCCCTTGCCGCCGCGCCGCTGCGACCGATAGGTCGAGAGCGGCACGCGCTTGACGTAGCCGAAATGGGAGACGGTGACGACCATGTCCTCGCGCTGGATCAGGTCCTCGTCCTCCATCTCCCCTTCCTGGTCGATGATGACGGTGCGGCGCGGCGTCGCGAATTTTTCCTTCACCTCCAGCATCTCGGCCTTGACGATCGCCTGCACGCGGGCGCGCGAGCGTAGAATGTCGAGATAGTCGGTGATCTCGGCGGCGAGCTTGTCGAGCTCGTCCTTGATTTCGTCGCGGCCGAGCGCGGTGAGCCGCTGAAGGCGCAAGTCGAGGATGGCGCGGGCCTGCTCGGGGGAAAGCTTGTAGGTGCCGTCGGCGGAGATCCGATGACGCGGATCATCGATTAGCTCGAGCAGCGCCTGCACGTCGCGCGCCGGCCAGTCGCGCGCCATCAAGGCCTCGCGCGCCTCGTTGGCGTCGCGCGAGGCGCGGATCAGGCGGATCACCTCGTCGATATTGGCGACGGCGATGGCGAGCCCGACCAGCACATGGGCGCGGTCGCGCGCTTTGTTGAGCAGGAACTTGGTGCGCCGCGACACCACCTCTTCGCGGAACGCGATGAAGGCGGCGAGCAGGTCCTTTAGCGTCATCACCTGCGGGCGGCCGACGTCGAGCGCGACCATGTTGGCGCCGAAGGTCGATTGCAGCGGGGTGAATCGATAGAGCTGGTTGAGCACCACGTCCGGCATGGCGTCGCGCTTGAGCTCGATCACTACGCGGTAGCCGTCGCGGTCCGATTCGTCGCGAAGGTCGGCGATGCCTTCGATCTTCTTCTCCCGCACCAGCTCGGCGATCTTTTCCACCATCGTCGCCTTATTAACTTGATACGGGATTTCCGTGACGATGATCGCCTCGCGCTCCTTGCGCAGCGTCTCGAACTCGACCTTGCCGCGCATGACGATCGAGCCGCGGCCTAGGTGATAGGCGGCGCGGATGCCCTGCCGGCCGAGAATGACGCCGCCGGTGGGAAAATCCGGTCCCGGAACGATCTGGATGAGGTCGTCGATGCCGAGCGCCGGATCGTCGATCAGCGCCACCGCCGCGTCGATGACCTCGCCGAGATTATGCGGGGGGATGTTGGTCGCCATGCCGACGGCGATGCCGCCGGCGCCGTTGACCAGCAGGTTGGGAAAGCGCGCCGGCAGCACCACCGGCTCGCGCTCGTTGCCGTCATAGTTCGGCTGGAAGGCGACCGTGTCCTTGTCGATGTCGTCGAGCAGCGACATCGCCGGGCGCGCGAGGCGGCACTCGGTGTAGCGCATCGCCGCCGGCGGATCGCCGTCGACCGAGCCGAAATTGCCCTGCCCGTCGATCAGCGGCAGCCGCATGGAGAAGGTCTGCGCCATGCGCACGAGCGCGTCGTAGATCGCGGCATCGCCGTGCGGATGGTATTTACCCATCACATCGCCGACCACGCGCGCCGACTTGACGTATTTGCGGTCGGGCAGATGCCCGTTCTCGTGCATGGAGAAGAGGATGCGGCGATGCACGGGCTTGAGCCCGTCGCGCGCGTCCGGCAGCGCCCGCGCCACGATCACGCTCATTGCGTAATCGAGGTAGCTGCGCTTCATCTCCTCCGTGATCGACACGGGGCGGATGTCCGAGGGGCTGCCACCCGCCGGCGGGGGATTTTCGTTGTCGGCCACGGGGATTTCCAGGCGAATTCGGCTGTCTCTTAAATAGTGTATCGGGCGCCGAAACGCCAGCCATTTCGGCTCTGGACAATGAGTTTTTCCGCTTAAACCGCAGGCATTTAGATCGGGTTCACGATCCGCGCTGCGCGCCGCCGATGAGGCGCTTGAGCCGAAAGCGGCGGTCGATCTCGGAGCCGTCTTCTCGCCTTGCCGCGATCCGCGCTCTGAAAAAGCGTGTGACCTAGGTCACCGCTAGCAAAGATTGCATATGGCATACTTACACTCGAACTTTTTCTGCCGCTGCCATTTCAAACGTGCGAGCTGAGAGGGCAGGCCATGAAGACCGAACAGGAGCCGCTGGACGTTCTCGTTTTCGTCGAAAAGGACGAAGCTGACCGGTTAAAGATACGGAGCGACCAGCTCGAACAGATCGGCCACAAACTCCGCGGCTTCTCGGTTTTTAACAGCATCATTCTTCCACTGATGATCAGCGCGGCGACGGTATTTTTTGCCGGCCTTTTCCAATATGTCAGCTGGACAAACGAGGTCCGCCTCCGGGAAGCGACGGAGATTGCGAACCGCGCAATGAACGTCTCCGAAAAGGTTTCGGCGGCAATCAACCAGCGAAAATATGCAACATTACGTTTATTGGTTCTCTCCGGGGCCTGGTCTTAGTAAAAATTGGGAAGCTTGAGCGATTAAATGCAGAAAACGCGAACGAGCAGCTTTATCGACCAGACGTTACGGCAGGGGCCCGCCAGTGGCGACTGATCCGGCGCAATCGCTGCCGAAGCCCGCTTTGCCAACCCCGGCTATTACTTGAGCGCCCTTGACTTGCACTTGGGGAACAAGCGCTTCAATACTTATTATGAGCAACTTGAGGGCTGGAATGAAGGCATCGGTCAACTCGTGACAGATCTCGATTATGCGCTCGACCGCCCTATTTTTATCCATGCGCAGGCTGGGCCACGGGCACCATAAAGGCATTAGGGACTATTGGGAACTGAGAAATATCAATTGCTTGTCTTCGCTACCGGAGGAGTTGAAACGAAAAGGATTCGACGCTAAGCGCTTGAAAATCAGGCTCATAGGAATACATTATTGCTTCATGCAACTTAATCACCTCTTGGCAGAAAAGAAGAACGCCAAAAGTTCGGACGCAAGTTGGGATCAGGCCTTCCATAAAGATCTATCAAATAGGCTCGACAAAATTGATTACATGGGCAATGAATTCCGTTGTTATGCGCTTCACCGCGTTGATTATTATAATAGCCTCAAAGAGCGATCGATCATCAGTCCTTGGTCCGTTGGGAACAAGCTGATGAATGAACAGAAGGCGGACGCCGATCGGCACTTCGAGGATGCGGCAAAAAACTGCGACCCAGAGAAAAGACGCGAGGCTGCTCGGGCTGCAGCCGCGGCAAAGATCGTCGCCAGCACGCAAAGATCGACGCAAACGCTCCATTGAGCTGGGGCCTCGCCGAAGCGTTGCCTAGCTGCTCGGGCGAGCATTGCTTACTCCATTCCGGCGGCTGCACACTGTTCGTTTTTTGTATCCAGGCAGCCCGACGACGATTTTATCGCCCCGCACGGTCGCCAAGAGGACTCGCCGCGCGAAGCCGTGCTAATTGTGCGCCCTTAGGCCTCGTCAATGATGGAGCGTTCCATGCTCGTTCGATGTCTCGCCGCCATTGCCTTTGTCGTTGCCGCCATCGCGCCCGTTCGGGCCGACATCACGGTTGTCCCTGATCCGGACAAATGGATCGAACAGGGACTGAAGGACATTGCGCAGGGCAAGACCGACGAATTCGCACACAAATACCTGGCCCTGATCGACAAACCGAACAGCTTCGATCCGTTCGCCGCCAATCTGCGCGTTCTGCAGCAGTTCGGCGCGCCGGTGTTCATGGAGAAGGTCGTCGACGAAAAATTCGGCGGCGCGCTTCGCGAGGTCATCTATCTCGCGCTCTATCGGCGGACCGACTACGTGTATTTCAAGTTCGTCATCAAAAAGAACTCGGGCGGGTGGCTGATCTCGGATTTCGCCTTCAAGAGCGACGCCTCGAATCTCTTTCCCCAGGGTTTCGCCACGTTCAAGTGACGCAGACAACCAGCCGATCAGCGGCCGAGACGACAATGGCTCGGCCGCCGAACGCCGTCGTTGGTGATTTATGGGGCTCGCGCCAACCGCGGGCGTGAGCGCTCGCGACCGCGCCTACGGGTGGAAGATCAGCACGAGATACACAAAAAACACCACGAGATGCACGGCCCCTTGCAGCATGTTGGTGCGAACGCCGCCGAAGGACAGGATGCTGAGGGCTAAGGTCAGAACCAACAAGACCAAATCGGCTTGGCCAACCCCCAACACGACCTTCATCCCGGTCACAAGGCCGATGGTGAGAACGGCCGGTACGGTTAGACCGATCGTAGCCAAGGCGGAGCCCAGGCAGATATTGACCGAGCGTTGCAATTTGTTGGCAAGCGCGGCCCTAAATGCTGCAAGCGCTTCCGGCGTCAGCACCAAGATTGCGACCAGGACGCCCCGAAGGGCAGCCGGCGCGCCCAGCGTGGCGATTTCGTAATCGAGAAGAATGGCAAGGGTCTTCGCCAGAAAGACGATTGGCAGCATCGTGAGGACAAGAAGAACGGCGTGGTAATAGACCGACTGGGGATAAAGCCCCTCATGGCCATCGTCGTCGTCCGCATCGGCCTGAGCGTTGCCGCCCGCGTTCGGCTGCATGAAGAAAGAACGATGACGGCGCGTCTGGATGGTTAGAAACGTGGCATAGAGTACGACCGTCATCGCCGCGAAAAAGCCCGCCTGCAGCGGCGTGAGCGTCGGCTCGGTGGTTGAGGTCGTAAAGCGAGGCAGGATCAGGGAGATGGTCGCTAGCGGCACCAAGACCGCAAGAAACGCCCGCGCTCCCTGTAGGTTGAATTCCTGCTCGCCGTGACGAAGGCCCCCAAGCAATAGCGCGATGCCGACCATGCCGTTCAGCACGATCATCACCACCGCCAGCATGGTATCACGCGCAAGCGTCGGGTCGGCGCCACCCGTAAGCATCATTGCGGCGATCAGCGCCACTTCGATGCCGATCACAGCAATGGTGAGGATGAGGGTTCCGTAAGGCTCGCCGAGCAGTACTGCGAGGCATTCGGCGTGATAGACCACGCGTAACGCGCACCAGAAAATAACGATGAATATCCATAAGAACAAAAAACTGACCTTGCCAAAATTCGTGAGGTCAGCGAGCCATGCGTCGCCGAAAACCAGGAATAGAATCGTGGTCGCCGCGCCGGCGATGAACGCTCCTTCCGAGCGAACGATCGAAAATACGCCGCTTTGTTGGTAAGACGCCAACTCCGCCTCCCTTCGTTCGCGAGATATCGGTTGCTACTGAGTTAGCGCGGCGCGGGCAATCGGCGAAGGCGAAATTTGAAATTCACTTCTGTGCCGCGCGTTCGCGGGATGACTTGAAGCCCGCAACAAAGCGCGCGAGCGCACGCGAGGTTGCCCCGCGCGGAAGCATGACCTCGACCAGCGAGAACCGTCCCCGGCGCGTAACCGCGTGTTCGAGCGCATCGACGAGTTCGCGCCGAGTCGCTACCCGCTCGCCATAGCCGCCCAGCGCCGGCGCGGTCGCCGCGAAATTCCAGTCGTTGAGATAGTTGAATTGCGATTCGGGCTGGAACACCCGAAGCATTTCCCAGCTGCAGTTGTTGAAAAGCACGACGATCGGGTCGAGCCCGTAGCGGCGGCAATTGCCGAGTTCCCAGCCGGTCATCTGGAACGCGCCGTCGCCGACAAGGATGAGCGGGCGCTGCCCGGTCGCGACGGCGACGCCGATGCCCGCCGGCACGCCAAATCCCATCCCGGCGTAATAGGCGGGAGCCGCAAGCGCGGTGTTGTCGATCTCCAGCGCCGTGAAGAGGCAATCGCCGACATCGGAAGTCATCGGCATGACGCCATGGCGATCGAACAGGTCGTTGATTGCAGCGGCGATATCGGTTGGCGTGATCGCCTGATCGTCAGCAACCAGGCCGCGCGGATAGGTTTCGCTCGGCGGCGCGGGCCGCGGCCGTTCCGCGCTGCTTGCGGCGGCGCGCGCGAGCAGAGCGTCGATCAAGTCTTCGATCGGCAGATCGGGATAGACGTGATGGCCGACCCGCACGGTGCGGTCGATGGCGAGAACTGTATGGCGCCAGTCAAAGCTCTTCTGCGAGAGCGCAAAATTGGTGTCGCAGACGATTACCCCAAGTAACAGCAGCGCGTCCGCCTCCTCCACCAGCTGCGTCACTGCGGGGTCGCCAGCGCTGCCAAGATAGGTACCGCAAACCACGCCAGGCAAGGTCCCGAGCAGCCCGCGCCCCATGAAGGTGGTGACCACAGGAATGCCATATGCGCGCGCGAGCGCCTCGACCTTGGCCTCGAGGCCGTAGCGGCGAATCTCAACGTCGACCAGAATGACCGGCGAGGATGCGGCGGCAAGCTTAGCAATGATTTCATCGGCGCATTCGTGAAGCGCTTCCGGATCGGCGGCGCGGTGCGGCAGCACGGGAACCGCCGCGACCCGCGCGCCCACCATGTCGCGCGGCAACTCAATATAAACTGGAAGCGAGCGCTCGCGCGCGTTGCGCAATACGCGGGCGATCTCCTGCGGGGCGGTCACCCGTTCGTTCAGGATCGCCTGGTCGCAAGTGATCTCCTTGAACACGGCTAACTGCGTGTCGACCGTGCGCGCTTGGTGGTGAAGGAGGAACCCGCTCGCGCGCTCGCTTGCCCCCGGCGCCCCGGCGATGACGACGACTGGGGAGCGCTCGGCATAGGCGCCGGCGATGGCATTGACGAGGTTGAAAGCGCCCGCACCATAGGTGACAGCGGCGACGCCAAGTCCCGAATGATACCGCGCAGCGGCGTCGGCGGCGAAGCCGACGGCCGGCTCGTGGCTCAGCGTGAAGCAGGGGAGAATGCCGCTCTCCTCGACCACTTTGAAAAAAGCGAGCACGAAATCGCCCGGAATGCCGAACAATTCGCGCGCTCCGTGCGCCTTCAAGCCCTGCAGGAGGGATTTGGCGAGAGTCTGCATCGGCGATTGATCAAGCGGCCAACGAATCCGTTTGCTAGCTTAAAATGGGATGTCGTCGTCAAGCTCTTTGCGGCGTGAGCCGGACATCGCGGGCTGGCGGTCGCGGCCGGCGGTCGGCCCCGCCGCCCCGAAATCGTCCCCGCCTTGATCGGGACCTTCGGCCGTCCCTCCGCCACCGGCGCGGTCGAGTAAAGTCAGTTCGCCGCGGAAATTCTGCAGCACGACCTCCGTCGTGTAGCGTTCGACGCCCTGCTGGTCGGTCCATTTGCGGGTCTGCAGCTGGCCTTCGAGATAAACCTTCGACCCCTTTTTGAGATACTGCTCGGCCACCCGGCACAAATTCTCGTTGAAGATGACGACGCGATGCCATTCGGTCCTCTCCCGGCGCTCGCCGCTCGCCTTGTCGCGCCAGGTTTCCGACGTCGCCACGCGCAAATTCGCGATCGGCCGACCATCCTGCGTGCGCCGGATTTCCGGGTCGGCCCCGAGATTGCCGATCAGGATCACTTTGTTGACCGAACCCGCCATAGTCTGATCTCCCCTGGAAAGTGCGCCCGCGCCAACGGCTAGGCTGTCAAGCGAGTTCCATCGATCGTGTCGGACTTCGCCGTCGTGCTTCGTCACAACGCCCGGCCGCGAGGCGATTCCCCTTGCCGCTAAAACTCTGATCCAATGATTTCAATCACCGACTTCCGCCGCCGGCAAGGGCCGTCTGTTGCGCAAGAATCGGATTGCGCTAATGCGGAAGAACCGCGTCCCATCAAGCACGATGGCGCCGTCATTGGCCACTGCACCCATTAATGTTCATGGTATGTTCTTAGCAATCGACGGTCCGCGAAGCAAGCCCCAACTCTTCAGACATATTCCAATCATCTTGACGGCCGTCGTCGGCGAGCCCTGCCCAGGCCCGTTCGAATACATTAAGAAAGCTTGGTTTTTTCCGAAGCCGTGCTCAAAGAGTAATCATGCTGCGAACGAATTAGGCCATAGTATCCGCTACTTATCCTGACAGAGCATTCGAAGATGTCTGCGGCATGTGGCCATTTTACCACCTTTCCACGCGGGAAAATCCTTAAAGTGCGCCCTTGGTTTTCGGTTTCGATACCCGCATGAAGGGGGCCGTTATGAAGAAGATCCTGCTCACAACAGTCGCGGTTCTTGGGTTCGCCAGCGTTGCTTCGGCGGCTGACCTCCGGCCCCTGCCGGCGCGGCCTCTCGTCGCCCCGGTGTACAACTGGACGAGCTGCTATATCGGCGGCTATGTCGGCGGCGCCTGGGGCGCTGAAAGTGTCCGGGTTCACGACGTCAACGGGTATAACTTTAACCTTTCCGGCTTATACGACGCTTGGAATTATGACCTGAAGAGCAGCTTCCTCGGCGGCGGCACGCTCGGGTGCAACTGGCAGCCGATCGGCTCGCCGTTCGTGATCGGCGCCGAAGGCGAAATCGGCTATCTCCGGCTGACGGCATCAGCGCTCGATTTTCCGGCCGATCCCTTCCAGAGCATCAACTCTTCAGTCCGGATCGGCGATTGGTACGGCATGGCCACCGGCCGTCTCGGCTACGCCTGGGATCGCGCCATGGTCTATCTCAAAGGCGGCGTCGCTTTCGTCGATGTTAATGCGACCGTGACCGACTTGGTCTTTAACCCGGATTTTATCGCTCAGACCACCGAGTCGCTTGCGACCTGGACCGTCGGCGGCGGCATCGAGTGGGCGTTCGACTGGAACTGGAGCGTCAAGGCCGAGTACATGTTCATCGGCCTGGATAACGTGTCCGCTTGCGGCTACACGACGGGTGTTGCCTTCGGGCCCGGCACCTACTGCTGGAACCACGAGCTGGACGGCATTCACACCGCCAAGATCGGCTTGAACTACCGCTTCGGCGGTGGCCCGTCCCTGGTGCCGCGCTACTGATCCGCACCGCTTCGCGGACAAAAGCCCCGGGCGACCCGCCCGGGGCTTTTTGTTTGGAGATTTGCTTGCGACGGTGACTGACCCGGTCTCTCGCTAAGCAGACCGTTCCGTTCATTCCCGCGCGAGCGGGGATCCCGCCGCTTGGGCTTGGGTCCCCGTTTTCGCAGGGACGAGGGGAGAAACCGAGTCGACGCCGTCAATATGCGGAGCGCACCCAACGGCTAATCCGCGCAATTCTACTTAGCTAGCCGAACCTGCAGATTGGAGCATCAAGCCAAAGGACATGTTCCGCATGACAGTGCGGCGTGCGGACACCTTCGGAACCAGCGCTTTGCTGCTCGAGCCGCGAGCTTGGTGGCGTTGACACGCCAAGTCGGCTTGAACGGCCACTTCGGCCGCGGCCCGCCCCAGGTGGCGCGCTGCTGACCCGCACCACTTCGCGGACAAAAGCCCCGGGCGACCCGCCCGGGGCTTTTTGTTTTCGCCGAGTCATTTTGGATTCCGCTATGGCAGGGCTTGACCTGACCGCGCGCGTCCTTTTTCCCACATGTCTACCCACTCTTTGAGCACGACGCTTCGCCCCGTTTCTCCTGCCGAGCGGGGAGCGGTGAGGCCTTTGTTAAGCACCGATAAGGCATCGTGGAAACAAGCCCTGCCGGCCTTTGCTATCGGCGGCAAATGAATGGCGAAATTGAAGCCCAAAAAGCGCACATTCGCCGATGGGTGTTGCGCATATGTCACCTTTGGAAACGCGAGTCTCTCTATAGTCAGCTCACTTGACGCGAACCATGGGGGGCTTCCATGAAGAGGATCCTACTTGCAAGTGTTGCCGCGCTCGGGCTTGCCGGGACGGCCTCGGCCGCCGACTTGGCGGTGAGGGCTCCCGTTGCGCCTGTGCCACTTTTCACCTGGACCGGATGCTATCTCGGCATCAACGGCGGCTGGATCGGCGGCAGAGATGAATACGCCTCGAGCCGGCGTGTGCTTTACCCATTTGGCGACATTGCCACGCCCGCTGACAACGCCCTGCTCTCCCACTCTTACAGCAGCGATCAGTCCGACGGGACCTTTGGCGGTCAGTTCGGCTGCCAGTATCAAGCTGGTTGGTTGGTGCTCGGCGGCGAATGGGATGCCAACTGGAGCGGCCTGAAGGAAGACAATTACTTCGCCTTCGGCCCGATCTCCGCTCCTTCAACGCCTTTGGGCTTCTGGCCGGCACGGACGGAATTAACCCACAAGCAGCTCGACTGGTTCTCGACTGCGCGCGTGCGCGTCGGCGCCGCTTGGTGGGATCGCGTGCTGCTCTATGCAACGGGCGGCGTGGCAATGGGTGCGCTGGACGCCTACACCCAAGTCGACCACACCCTCCCCTTCTCTTTTAACCCCACGGGTCCGGATTTCTTCGGCGCCTATCGCGAGAATAAAATCGGTTGGACCGTCGGCGGCGGCTTCGAGTGGGCGTTCGCCGCCAATTGGACCGCCAAGGCCGAGTTCCTCTATCTCGACTTCGGCTCGTTCGACTACATCTCGCCCGCCGTGCCTTTCAACTTTACCGGCAGGGCTTACCAAACCAGCATTGATGCGAAGGAATATGTGGCGCGTGTCGGCATCAACTATCTGTTCCACCTCGGGCCTCCGGCTGTGGCCCCAGTTTATGCGCGCTACTGAGCAGTCTCTCCTTCGTGGAACTTCAGACCCCGGGCTTCGGCCCGGGGTTTTTTTGCCGCGCCGATCGCCCCGAGAAGCGTTAGGGACGTAGGGCGCAAACACAGTAGCGAAACGCCACCGTTCTCACTACGTTGCGGGCACGCCGCCGCCATTTCTACGTCGAGGCGATCTCGGCGGCGCCGGTTCGCGTGCACAGCATGAACAATTCGTCCAACCCGCCGCGCCGTCCCGACGCCCGCGTGATCGCGATCCGCGGCGCACGCGAACATAACCTCAAGAACATCGACGTCGAGATTCCGCGCGACCGGCTGGTGGTGTTCACCGGCCTGTCCGGGTCAGGCAAGTCCTCGCTCGCCTTCGACACGATCTATGCCGAGGGCCAGCGCCGCTATGTCGAGTCGCTCTCGGCCTATGCCCGCCAGTTCCTGGAAATGATGCAGAAGCCGGACGTGGACCAGATCGACGGGTTGTCGCCGGCGATCTCGATCGAGCAGAAGACCACCTCGAAGAACCCGCGCTCGACCGTCGGCACCGTCACCGAGATCTACGACTATATGCGGCTGCTGTGGGCGCGCATCGGCGTGCCCTACTCGCCCGCGACCGGCCTGCCGATCGAGAGCCAGACCGTCTCGCAGATGGTCGATCGCGTCACGGCGCTGCCGGAGGGCATGCGGCTTTACCTGCTGGCGCCGCTCGTGCGCGGGCGCAAGGGCGAGTACAGGAAAGAGCTCGCCGAGTTGATGAAACGTGGTTTCCAGCGGGTAAAGATCGACGGCGCGTTCTACGAGATCGCCGCCGCGCCCGCGCTCGACAAGAAGCTCAACCACGACATCGACGTGGTGGTCGACCGCCTGGTCGTGCGCCCCGATATCGCCACCCGCCTCGCCGAATCGCTGGAGACCGCCCTCAAGCTCGCCGACGGGCTCGCCGTGGCAGAGTTTGCCGACCCCCTCCCCACCCCTCCCCCGCACGCGGGGGAGGGAGCGGAGCGCAGCGACGCGGGAGGGGGCGCCACCTCTCCCCGCGAGCGGGGAGAGGTCGACGCGCGTAGTGCGCGCTCCAATAACGCCTCCCCCCTTGCGGGGGAGGCCGGCGCGAAGCGCCGGGAGGGGGGTATGGAAACCGCAAAGCAGACCCCCCTCCCCGACCCTCCCCCTCAAGGGGGGAGGGAGAAGGCCGTGCAGGCTGGGAGGGAACAGGCCACACAAGCGCGCGCCGAGAAAAAGACGGCGAAAATTCACGACCAGCAAAGCGGGCCGGAGCGCCTGCTGTTTTCGGAAAAATTCGCCTGCCCGGTGTCGGGCTTCACGATTCCCGAAATCGAGCCGCGGCTGTTCTCGTTCAACAGCCCGCACGGCGCCTGCCCGGCCTGCGGCGGCCTCGGCGTCGAGCAGAAGATCGACCCCGAGCTGGTCGTGCCCGACAAGGAGGTGAGTCTGCGCCGCGGGGCGATCGCGCCGTGGTCGCGCTCCTCCTCGCCCTATTACCTGCAGACGCTGGAGGCGCTCGCCAAGCACTACCGCTTCACCCTCGACGCCAAATGGAAGGACCTGCCGAAGCGCGCGCAGCAGGCGATCCTCTATGGCTCCGACGAAGAGGACATCCGCTTCGTCTATGACGACGGCCTGCGCAGCTACGAGACCAAGAAGCCGTTCGAGGGCGTGGTTAACAATCTCGAACGGCGCTGGCGCGAGACCGAGAGCGATTGGGCGCGCGAGGAAATCGCCAAGTACTTCACCGCGATCCCGTGCGCGGCCTGCAACGGCAACCGGCTCAAGCCGGAAGCGCTGGCGGTGAAGATCGCCGGGCTGCATGTCGGCGAAGTCGCGGCGATGAGCGTCAAGCGCGCGGGCGAGTGGTTTACCGCCCTGCCGGAAAAGCTCACGGCAAAGCAGAACGAGATCGCCGTCCGTGTGCTCAAGGAAATCCGCGAGCGGCTGCGCTTCCTGGTCGACGTCGGCCTCGATTATCTGACCCTGGCGCGCGCCTCCGGCACGCTGTCGGGCGGCGAGAGCCAGCGCATCCGCCTGGCCTCGCAGATCGGCTCGGGGCTGACCGGCGTGCTTTATGTGCTGGACGAGCCTTCGATTGGCCTGCACCAGCGCGACAACGCCCGGCTGATCGAGACGCTGAAGCGGCTGCGCGACCTCGGCAACACCGTCATCGTGGTCGAGCACGACGAGGAGGCGATCCGCGCCGCCGACTTCGTGCTCGACATCGGCCCCGGCGCCGGCATCCACGGCGGCGAGATCGTCGCGCAGGGAACGCCCGCCGATATCATGGCGAATCCGGACTTCGCTCACCGGGCAGTACCTCACCGGCGCGCAGTCGATCCCCGTGCCCGAGCGCCGCCGCAAGGATGCGCCGCGCACGCTGAAGCTCATCGGCGCGCGCGGCAACAATCTTAAAGATGTCACCGCGGAAATCCCGCTCGGCCTGTTCACCTGCATCACCGGGGTGTCGGGCGGCGGCAAGTCGACGCTGCTCATCGACACGATGTACAAGGCGGTGGCGCGCAAGCTCAACCGCGCGAGCGAGGCCCCTGCCCCGCACGACCGCATCGAGGGCCTCGAGCACATCGACAAGATCATCGACATCGACCAGTCGCCGATCGGCCGCACGCCGCGCTCCAACCCCGCGACCTATACTGGGGCGTTCACGCCGATCCGCGAGTGGTTCGCCGGCCTGCCGGAATCGCGGGCGCGCGGCTACCAGCCGGGGCGCTTCTCCTTCAACGTCAAGGGCGGGCGCTGCGAGGCCTGCCAGGGCGACGGCGTCATCAAGATCGAGATGCACTTTCTGCCCGACGTCTACGTCACCTGCGATGTGTGCAAGGGCAAGCGCTACAATCGCGAGACGCTGGAGGTGACGTTCAAGGGCAAGTCGATCGCCGACATTCTCGACATGACGGTCGAGGAGGCGGCCGAGTTCTTCAAGGTGGTGCCGCGGGTGCGCGAACCGTTAAAACTGCTGCATCGCGTCGGGCTCGACTACATCCATGTCGGCCAGCAGGCGACGACGCTGTCCGGCGGCGAGGCCCAGCGGGTGAAGCTCGCCAAGGAACTGGCCAAGCGCGCCACCGGGCGCACGCTCTATATTCTCGACGAGCCCACCACAGGGCTGCATTTCCACGACGTGGCGAAGCTGCTCGAAGTGCTGCACGAGCTGGTCGAGAGCGGAAATACGGTGGTGGTGATCGAGCACAATCTCGAAGTGATCAAGACCGCCGACTGGATCATCGATTTAGGCCCCGAAGGCGGCGACGGCGGCGGCGAGATCGTCTTCGCCGGCCCACCGGAGGAGATCGTGCGCGTGGAGCGGAGTTATACGGGGAAGTTTTTAAGGCCGGTGTTGGGGAGGAAGGTGGCGGCCACGGTGGCCACCGCCGCGCGGAAGAAGGCGGCAGGGTAGGCACGCTGGCATATACTCCCTTCTCCCCGCGTGCGAGGAGAAGGTGGCGAGCGGCCCTTGCCGCGAGCCGGATGAGGGGCTGGCGAAAGCATGAGCGAGACTTTGCGTCGCGTACAGGCGCTCGTGTCGTATGGGCCCTTCCTGCCCACGAACGCCGGCCCGCCGTTATCGTTACCGCGTATCGCCCCGACCCTAATCTCTGGCCCAACTTCTGCACTTTTAAATTAAATAGCTCGCAAAATCAGCGCGTTAACGATCGTCTGGAGTTTTAGGCACCACACCCGTGCATCTGTGGTGCAAAAGAATGTGTGGAGTGATCTGGCGGGAAATGCCGGTTTGCGCGCCGATGTCGTTGACAGGGGAATCGGAAGAGCGCCACCGTGGTTGCTGACGGAATCACAATTCCTTCGTTGGGACAAGGCGATCTCGAGTCCCGACGCCCAGAAATCTTTAGCACCACAAATCGGACTCCTCTCAAAAAACCCCAGCATCCACGGGGTTTTCGATCTTGTTAAGTAACCAAACCTTCGAAGTTGGGTCTGGGACAGCGATTTCAGACGACGGAGAAGCAGATGACCAAAACGTCCATCAAGCTGATCCACGAAGGCAAATACGCAGCCGAAGTTCCGATCGAACTTCACTATAGCGATGATAGCTGGTCGCCGACGATGTCGGCTGAGGACGCGCGCAAGCTTGACACCGTCAGGCTCGCGCTGCGCCGCGGCGATATCGCCGAGGCAGCGAAGCACGGCCGTGTGTTCGAGCTGACGCCGGTTTCGGGATGATCGTCGCGGCTGGCAGTCATTCTGCGCGTGGAGCGGAGCTATACGGGGCGGTTTCTGCGGCCGGTGTTGGGGCGGAAGACGGCAAAACCGGCCGCGCTCAGCGACGCCGGCGCGACACGGCGGAAGAAGGCGGCGGGATAACGCCCGCGCGGGTTCCTTCTCCCCGCGCGCGGGGAGAAGGTGGCGAGCGGCTCATGCCGCGAGCCGGATGAGGGGCTGACACCCGGATGAGCGAGACTTTGCGTCGCGTGCAAACACTCGTGTTGGCCGGCGATTACCTCGTCAGCGAGCCGGTGCTGGAAGGAAAGCGGCGGCCACGGGGGCCACCGCCGCGCGGAAGAAGGCGACGGGGTAGCCGGCGTGAAGCTACCGGAAATCTCCGGTGTGCCGAAACAGCGGGTTAAGCGAACCATCACTTCTCCTCGCTGGCGGGGAGAAGGGGGCGAGCGGCAGCGCCACGAGCCGGATGAGGGGCTGGCGAGAGTATGAGCGAGATTTTGCGTCGCGTACAAACACTTGCGCTCGCTCGCGATGTCCATGTCTCAGAACACGGCTATGAGGAACTCCGCGAGGATAGATATTCTTTTCGATTAGGCAGTGGCAGGTATCGCGACGGCCATCGTCGTAGAGGATTATCCGGCTCGATTTCGCGGCCCTAGCATTCTGACTTTGCAGCGCGATTTCAGTGGCCGCCCCATACACGTCGTGTGGGCCCTCCCTGCCGACAAACGCCGACCCGCCGTTATCGTTACCGCGTATCGCCCCGACCCTAATCTGTGGGATAGCGATTTCAGACGACGGAGAAGCCAATGACCAAAACATCCATCAAGCTGATCCACGAAGGCAAATACGCAGCCGAAGTTCCGATCGAACTTCACTATAGCGATGATAGCTGGTCGCCGACGATGTCGGCCGACGACGCGCGCAAGCTTGATACCGTCAGGCTGGCGCTGCGCCGTGGCGACGTGACCGAGGCGGCGAAGTATGGGCGTGTTTTCGTATTGACATCGGTGGCGGGCTGAGCGTCGCGGCCTGCGCGCCGAGAGAGCCGGCGTAGCGCTAGATCTTCCTCCTCCATTGAAACTATTAGGCTATTTGGCTTTGTTCTGCCAAGTCTGCTCGCTGACGGCCGGACCACTCAGCGTGCGCACGCCGACGCGCCGAATCGAATGTCCGGATGGCCGAGTTGCGGCGCGATATGGCCCGGCGCTCATAGCGGTCAATGGCGGCGAGCTTGCGCGCCATGTCCGACAGAATGACCCCGAATTTCTCGGGCCCGCTCGGCTTTTCAAGAATCATCTTCAAGGCCCAGCTGGGCACGGGTGAGGTCGCGCCGTGCGTCCGGGCGAGCGCGGCCGCAAAGCTTATCTTCCGCTTTGTGGATGCAGAGGACTCATAGGCTGGATCAGACAACGCTTTCGACAGGAGGTCGTGCCGCACCCGTCGAATTCTCACGAGGTCGAACTGGGCTTCGGCGATGGGGCGAGCGAAGCTTAATAAATCGGGACTTAGGTGCGGCCCGACGATGTCTTTCGCGAACGCGTCAATCTCGGCAGAAATCCTGGAATCGAAGTCAACCGGCACAGCCAAACCATGACGCAGCGCGTTACGCGAGACCCGTGATTTGCCGTGCATCGATCTTGGACCCGTGCTCGCACGGGCATTGGTACGATTGGCTGAGAGTTTGCGTTCGCTGGCCATTTCGATGGAATAAGCGTCGCTCGGACATCTACGACCGCGTCTTGTCACACGAGCTTTGCCCCAACTGAGTTGTCTTATGCGGCATCGGCCTAGTCGGAGCTTATCTGTTCTTTTTCGACGACCTCGAATTCGGCATCTTCGGGCTCCTCCAAAGCCCGGCGAAGCGTTTGGGCAAGCGCGCTTCGATGGCGATCGACTTCGCGGAGTACAGCGTTCCGGCGTGCTTCCGCACTCGCGATCAAGCGATCAATGCGCTCGATATTGTCGAGTTCTACCGACAGAGTTTGCGCCATGACGTGCTCGCGCGTAAGGCCGGCCGAACCGAGCGCCCTTTCAACCCGTCGCACGACTTGCTTATCGCGTTTTTGCCACCCTTCAGCAATGTCGTCCATTTCGCTGTAGCCGAAAAACAGCCTGCTGAGTTTCCGAATTCCCCTGTGCTCCGAGCTTTCCAGCAACGCTGCCTTGAGCCGGCGGAGTCGAAGCGCCTCCCAACTGAGATCAACGACGTCACGAACGAAGATCTCCTCGAGAATATCAGCCGGCTTGACCGCTGCCGAAACGCGCGCGAGCAGGTCGTCGTAGTCGGCTGAACTCTCCCCTTCGAGCAGCGGCGGCGGACCAAGGCAAGGCAGCCGCTCAGGGGCGACCGCGGCGGCCTTCGTCGTGAGGGATTGGCTGTTCGCCATTCAGCGGCTCCTACTGTGGTCGCACCCGACGAACCATGGCTCGCCAGGATCAAGCTCAATATAGGGACGAAATGGCCTAGACCTACCAAATCTGGTGTCTATTAAGCCGCAAGTCAAGACCGGCGCTTGGTAGTTTTGCTCGTCTTCAACCTGACGCCTGATCCACCACCATTTTCGTCGATGAACTCCACACCGGCGGTTTCAAGGGCTCGGCGTAAGGCGATTGTCGCCTCTTGCGAGACCAGCCGCCGCTCTCTCTCGAAATCGACAACGGTCGAGAGCCCTAGTTTCGCTGCATCGGCCAGCTGCGATTGGGTCATATCCAGCAGTGAGCGCGCCGCTCTACATTGGGACGGCGTCATTGCAATCAACATTTTTTGTTGACTAAAGGACTGAAGCGATCTATGAACATTTTTTGTTGACTGCGTTTTGTCTTTCCACTTAGTCCACCGTAAAGCGGAATAGAATGAAGACGACCATAGCAGCCAATCACCGGAGCAGTTTCATCGGCGGTTCGGATGCGCGGATCATTATGGGGAGTGATGAAGGGGCCCTCCTTCGTCTGTGGCGTGAGAAGCGCGGCGAGATCGAATCTGAGGACCTCTCGGACAACCTCGTTGTTCAGATCGGCGCCGTAACCGAAGAGCTTAATCGGCGCTGGTTCGAGCGCAACACCGATCAGGTCGTTTTCGACGTGCAGCGCCACGTCCAGCATCCGGTCCTGCGATGGATGGCGGCAACCCTCGACGGCATGGTCGAGGGCACTGGGGCCGTGTTCGAGGCGAAGTTCATGCTGCCCTGGGCCTTTTCGGAAGAGTTCGCGGCGGAAAAACACATGGCCCAGCTACAGCACAATATGTGGGTGACGAACGCCAAGCTCTCCGTGCTCTCAATCATCACTGGGGGCGGTAAGTGGGTTGAGATCGAGATTGCGGCCGATCCGCTTTACCAGCATCTTCTGCTCACGGCGGAAAAAAAGTTTTGGCGCAACGTCGAGAGCGGCGAGCCCCCTCGCCTGTTCGGCGTCGAACCCCCGCGCGCGCGGATCGCCGCAGTGCGGATGGTGGACATGAGCGCCTCGAACTCCTGGGCCGAGTTCGCTGAAATCTTCCGCGCCACCCGCGAAGCCTTTGTCGAGCACGAGCGAGCGAAATCGGAACTGAAGGGATTGATGCCGGAGGACGCCAAAGAGGCGTTTGGGCATGGCGTACGCGCCAAACGTTCGAAGTCTGGCGCGGTCAGCTTCGAGCTGCTCGATCTCGAGGAAGGCTATGCACCGGCGCAGTGAGACGATCGGCGCGATCGCGGCGGCGCTCGCCAAGGCGCAGGCCGAACTCACCAACCCCGAGAAGTCGCTGGTTGCGACCATCCGGTCGCCGTCCGAGGGAGAGCGGAGCTTTCGCTATGCGCCGCTCGCGAGCGGACTCGAGATCATCCGCAAGTGTCTCGGCCGGCATGAGATCGCCGCCATGCAGACGACCGCAATTGATACCGAAGCAGGACTAATCCGCCTGACCACCATGCTCGCGCATTCATCGGGCGAGTGGGTGTGCTCGGATTGGCCCATATGCCCAGTCAGCGAGACCGCCGAGCCGCACCGAATGGGCGCGGCCCTCACCTATGCCCGCAGATACGCGCTTTTCACTCTGGTCGGCATCGCCGGCGAGGACGATGTTGACGCACCGGATCTTGAGGCTGCCGCGACAAAGCCAAGCCAAGGTCTCGATGCCGACCGGGGATCCGCAAATGGGCCAAAGCATAGCGACGGGCGCAGGCCCCCTCCTGTCCGGAGCGGTCGGGAGTTCAAAACGACTTCCAAGCCAATCCTTAGCGCGGAACAGTCAGCGAGCCGACGCGATGCGTTGCTCGTCGAAATCGAGCGGCTCAATTCCGCCGAAGATGCCGCCACATGGGCGCGCGATCGGCTGCCCGTCAAGAACGCGCTCACCACGGTTGACGCGCACGCGGTCGAGCGTACATTCGCGGCGAGGCTGTCCTCATTCGATCAGACCGAGCCCGATGCCAGTTCTGCTGACGCCGGCATCCGAATAGCTCGTTCAGACGGACCCGACCCTGCTCGCGGGCCCGAGATGACCTCGCCATTCGCGGAGCCCGAGAGCCGACCGCTCCTGCAGAAGGACATTAGGCTGCGCGACAAGGAGCACCGTAGGTTTGTCGCACGACAACCCTGCCTCGTGTGCGGCCGCTCCCCCAGCGATCCGCACCATCTCCGCTTCGCCCAACCGCGCGCGCTCGGACGCCGCGTGAGCGATGAGTTTACCGTTCCGCTCTGTCGCGTCCATCACCGCGACCTGCACCGCAAAGGCGATGAGGGCGCCTGGTGGCAAGCGGTCAAGATTGATCCGCTGCCACTGGCTTTGAAGCTCTGGCGCCAAACGCGACCGTCACCGTGAGTGAGCGTGACTTGCATCTTATTAATCAGTCCATAAGTAGTTGCTCATTTTTATTGACAGGAAATCCATGCGCCAACTGCAAAACGAACCAGAAAAACTCAGGTATTTCTACCAAACCATCGCTCAAATATGCCGCCTGACAGTGCATTTACTTATGGACCGATTAATACAATTACAGAGAAGCCTTCAGCCGCACTCCCCCTCACTGCCCTCGCCGCTGACACGGCTCGGGCACCCTGTCCCGCAAGGTGAGATGGCGAGTGTTGCTCATGGCCTGCGGCACGCTTGGCCCGGGCAACCGTTGGCAAGCCGGCTACGCTCGCATAACTTCAGACCTCCTGACATGGCGGATTTCCACGACTGAAATCACTGGCCTTTCCGTCCCCCGAAGTGCGGACCAATACATGTCCGGTTTTTCTGGTCGGCAAGACGCCACTCCCTGAACCGGCGAAGGTTTTGCGGCGGAGCTTGCGGACTCAAACTTGTCCGCTCTAGGTTTAGGCGATATGATCGCAGAACCGAACAGCAGCTCCGCTTCCTTCACGGTCACCGCCATCTGGGACCCTGAGGCCGGCGTGTTCTATTCGCAGTCGGATATTCCCGGCCTGCATGTCGAAGCCGCGACATTCGATGAATTCGTTGCGCTCGTCCGCGACCTCGCGCCGGAGATGATCGCTGACAATCTCCCGCAGGCGAAGGGGCCGTTCGTGGTGCGTATCGAGGGCCGGTGTGACTTGGTGCTGAGCGCCGCTTGAATGCCGAAGGACTTCTATGCGGAGCTTGTCCGGCTCCTGCGAGCCGCACACGAAGAGCCGCTACACCGCAAACGGAATTCTGAAGGACGCCGGGCTGCCCAAGGCATTCTGATCTGATTGCCCAGCCAAGATGCCGCTTGCCTGCGTTCTCTCGTCACGCCGGGCGGCGACCCGGCGGTCCATACCCATTCGGTCCATGCCCCTCCCGCGTCGCTGTGCTCCGCTCCCTCCCCCGCTTGCGGGGGAGGGCAAGGGAGGGGGGGTGAGGGCAGACCAGCATGAGCGGCGCTGTCCCATGGATTGCCGGGTCAAGCAAGCGTAGCCCGGATGAGCGCAGCGAAATCCGGGAGGGCAGCCCCGCATTCCGCCGCGCTCCATGCGGGCTACAGGCTACAGGCGATAATTCACGCCGCATCCGCCGGCCGCACGCGTTTGGCTATTTCGGCCCCCTTTCCCGCTCCACCACCGCAATGTCGTACTCGCTCTGCAAATCGAGCCAGAACTGTGCTGCGTTGCCGAAGCGTGTAGGGTGGGTTAGCGCCGAAGGCGCGTAACCCACCGCAGAGGTTGCCGCCATCGCTCGGGGAACCGTTGGCAAGCCCGCGGCGCTCGCGTAACTTACCGACATGAGCGTAGAACCGAACAACAGTTCCGCTTCCTTCACGGTCACCGCCACCTGGGACCCCGAGGCCGGCGTGTTCTATTCGCATTCGGATATTCCTGGCCTGCATGTCGAAGCCGCGACATTCGATGAATTCGTTGCGCTCGTCCGCGACCTCGCGCCGGAGATGATTGCGGACAACTTGCCGGAGGCGAAGGGTCCGTTCGTGGTGCGTATCGAGGGCCGGTGTGACTTGGTGCTGAGCGCCGCTTGATTGCCAAAGGACTTCTATGCGGAGCTTGTCCGGCTCCTGCGCGCCGCTGGGTGGCGGCGCGTACCGGGCGGCAAGGGTTCGCATGAGAAGTGGCGACATGGCGAAACCGGCCGCACTTTGATCGTCCCGCGCACGAAGAGCCGCCACACCGCAAACGAAATCCTGAAGGACGCCGGGCTGCCCAAGGCATTCTGACCGCCTCGCCGCAATGCCGCTTGCTTTCACCTTGCCTCATTCCCGCGCAAGCGGGAAAAAGCGTTCGTCCCTGCTTGCGCGGGGACGAACGGAGAGTACGCAAGCCCGGCCCTGACAAACCGGGGCCCTAATGCTATCTATCCCTCATGCTCCGGATTGAAATCGAACGTGAGGAAGACGGCCGCTGGTTGGCGGAAGTGCCGGCACTGCCGGGCGTCCTCAGTTACGGCGCAACCGACACGGAAGCGCGCGCCAAGGCGACCGCGCTGGCGCTGCGGGTCATCGCCGAGCGGGTCGAAAACGGCGAAGCGCTGCCGCGCGAGCTTGCCGGCATGTTCCAGCTGGCATGAGCCGCTGGCCGCCGCCAAGGCGCAGCGGGTGCTCGCGGCGCTTCTGCGGATCGGCTGGACCGTCAAACGTCAGAGTGGGTTGCATCGCACCTTGCAGCGGCCGGGGTGGCCGGATTTTGTTTTCGCGTTTCATGACGGCGACGAAATTGGCCCGCGCATGCTCGCTCGCATCGCGAAACACACGGGTCTGAGCGAAGACGATTTGTAGGGGCAAGCTCGTAGCAAGCGTAGCCCGGATGGAGCGCAGCGAAATCCGTGAGGGCAGCCCCAAATTCCGCTTCGCTCCATGCGGCTACAAATCTACGCGGTTTCGCGCCGCACGATCGACCCCGCTTTGCCCGCCGGAAACGATTGTCATGCGTTGTGTCATTGCCCCGGCTCGATTGCGTTGGCCCGCGCAATGTAACATGCGTGCACAGGTTCCCCCGCGCCTTCATGGTGCCTTACCCCCTCACCCGCCGTGCTCCGCTCGGGGGCCTCTCCACTCACTCGGAGAGGGCGACGTTTGGAACCGTTCGTTGTCGCGAATCCGACCAGACCGACAGCGGATTTTGTGGCGTTCGCGACCTTCCTCCTGATCCGGCTCCGGCTCCGTCAGCAGCTGATTTTTCCGCCAAGGACCCGGCCTGGGAGCAAAATAAAAGTAAGAATGAAAATAGGCGCTTGCACAGCGTCACAAGGCCGATGTCACGGCGCAACAAACTGGCCCGCACTTTGCTTTCATTCTAACCGGTGACCGTGGGGCGGGATCCGGGGTGCCGCGTCCACGATCGCGATCAACAGGACCCGCGGCGAGGAGCGCCTTTCTGGCGAGCCCGGTGCGGTAGTGCGTTCGTCAACAAGACACGCGGCCACAGGAGCATGCCGATGACCAATGTCACGTTTTCATCCCCGGTAATGGCGCGCGACATGACCGTCTATGCGATCGCCGGCGACCGGGGCACCATCCTGGCCGTGGCGAAATCCCACAACGTCCCGATCCCGTTCGACTGTCAGGACGGCGAGTGCGGATCATGCCTTGTCGAGGTCAAGCACCTTGCGACCGACAAGCCGAAATACGGCATCGCGCTGACGGAGAAGGAAAAGGAACTTCTGCGCCAACTCGGAAAAATCACGCCCGAGGAAATCTATAACGCCGAAACCAATGACATGCCGCCGCGCTATCGGTTGGCGTGCCAGTGCTTCATTCGCGACGAAGACATTCTCGTCACCTTCGAAGGCGACCAGGTTCTACCGGCGAAAAAGCCGCACCTCACGCCTGCCTCGAAAATCTTCAAGGGCGGCTTGGAGGTTCACTCGCTCGACGAGTTTCTCAGCTACGCCGTGAAGGCCGAGGAGGACGCCGCCATCCATTACGAAGAACTGACCAAGGCGATGGAAGATGTCGGCAACCACGCGGTGGCGCAGTTGTTCGCGCAGCTTGCGCGCTTCTCCCGCATGCATCTCGCCGAGGCGCAAAGCCGCGCCGGCTCGATCGACGTATCAAAGCATCTGCCGCCGGACTATGTCTGGGCGGATAGCGCCACGCCCGAACGCGCGGACATCTGGGCGGGCGATCCCGACCTGTCGCGGCTCGATGCGTTGCGCGTGGCGCTGCGCGGAGAAAAGCGAGCGTTCGAGTTCTATTACCAGGTCTCCGGCGCCGCGAAGGACCCAGCAATCAGGGCCGTGGCGAAAGAGTTCGTCGAGGAAGAATCCGAGCACGTGCGCATCCTCGAGGCCTGGATCACGCGGGAAGAGTGGGAACGGAAATATCCGCTGGAAGCAAGCGAAGCGCCGAGCCCGGCGTAACAATCGCGACCACGGTCACATCATCAACGCTTGCGGACCGGACGCAAGGCGGAGAGAAGAACGTCACTCTCCGTATACCGTCACCACCACCGTCCGGTCCCGCGGACGATTGTCGAGGTTGACGACTGCGATCTGCTGCCAGGTGCCGAGGTCGGGCCGGCCGTCGGTGACCGGCACCGTCATGTCGGGGCCGAGCACGGCCGCGCGCAGATGCGAATGGGCGTTGCCGTCGCCCCACGCGCGTTCGTGATGATAGTCGCGGCCGCGCGGGATCAGCCGGTCGAGAACGTCCTTGAGGTCCTGCAACACGCCGTCCTCGAACTCGACCGACACGATCGCGCCGGTCGAGCCGACGACGAAGAGCTGGACGAATCCGTTGGCGATCTTCGATCGCCGCACAATGTCCCGGATAGATGGCGTGAGGTCGGCCGCGGCCATCTCGTCCTGCCGCGGCGTCCGGACCATTTCCCGGTAGAAGCGTGAGAATCGACCTTCGATCATGCGTTTTGCCTTGCCTATCCGCCAAATCCCGCCCCTCCGAACCCATTCGGCCATGATCGGATGATGGGGTTTTGCGTCCGCTCGCCCCACCCTACATTTTTGAGGCTTCCTCGCCTCGTGCCCTACGCCTTATGCCATGTCTTCGGTCCGCGACAACGCCGCCCTCTCCCGCTTCGAGCTCGACGCCGAAGGCGCAACGGCGCTCGCCTATTACCGCCTCGCCAACGGCGTGATGACCTTCACGCATACGCAGACGCCGCAGCGCCTGCGCGGGCGCGGCATCGCTTCGCGGCTCGTCCATGGCGCGCTCGACGCGGTGCGGGCGCGCGGCCTCAAAGTCGTCCCGCGCTGCTCGTTCGTTGCGAACTACGTGGCGCGACACCCGGAATTCGACGATCTCTTGGCCTGACGCGGCGATTCTCTTCACCCCCGCGCGCGCAAAAGGCGACCGCGCTCGCGATCCCAGTCGCGCCGCTTTTCGGTCTCGCGCTTGTCGTGCAGCTTCTTGCCGCGGGCGAGCGCAAGCTCGAGCTTGGCTCGTCCCTTCTCGTTGAAATACAGCTTGAGCGGAACGATCGTCATGCCCTCGCGCTCGATGCCGGCGGCGAGCCGATCGATCTGCCGGCGATGCAACAACAGTCTGCGCGGGCGTTTCGGCGGATGATTGAACCGGCCTGCCTGGAGGTACTCGGGAATGTTGGCATTGACGAGCCACAACTCGCCCGCGCGCGCATCCGCATAGGACTCGCCGATGCTGGCGCGCCCCTGGCGCAGCGATTTCACTTCCGAGCCGGCGAGCGCAATCCCGGCTTCAAAGGTTTCGCCGATCTCGTAGTTGAACCGCGCCTTGCGGTTGTCAGCAACCACCTTGATTTTGCGCGCTGGAGCCTTCGCCATGGCGGATACGCGCGGTCACTTCTTTAGGAGATCGCGTATTTCGGTCAGCAACTGGACGTCCTCGGGCGGCGGCTTCTTTTCCTCCTCCTTCGCGCTGAGACGGTTAATGCCCTTGACCACGAAGAACAGCGCCCAGGCGACGATCAGGAAATTGATCACCATGGTGACGAAATTGCCCCAGGCGAGAACCGCGCCCTGTCTTCTTGCTTCGGCCAGGCTGTTCGCCGAGACTTGCGACGACAGCGGCAGGAAATAATTGGAAAAGTCGAGGCCGCCGGTGACCGCGCCGATCGCCGGGTTGATGATGTCGTTAACGAGTGAGTTCACGATCGAGGTGAATGCGACGCCGATGACGATGCCGACCGCGAGATCGACAACGTTGCCGCGCATCGCAAACTTCTTGAATTCTTCGAGCATCGCCGTTCTCCTCGACGAGCGGCGCGCCCGCCGGCCTCCGCCAGAGCCGGAACCCCGGAAGCCGCGAGCCGCGAAAATGCCATTAAACGCTAATTGACCAGGCCGGCATGCACCATCGCGTCGCGCACCACGGCCCTCGCCTTGTCGGACAAAGGAACCAGCGGCAGACGCACCGTGTCCGCACACTTGCCGAGCAGCGAGAGCGCGTATTTCGCCGGCGCGGGGTTGGTCTCGATAAACAGGTTGGTGTGCAGCGGCAAGAGCTTGTCCTGCAGCTTGAGCGCGGCCGCATAGTCACCCTTCAGGCACGCGCCCTGAAATTCGGCGCATAGCCGCGGCGCGACGTTCGAGGTCACCGAGATGCAGCCATGCCCGCCATGCGCCATGAAGCCGATCGCGCTCGCGTCCTCGCCGGAGAGCTGGTTGAAGTCCGGTCCCATCGCGGCGCGCTGCTGCGAGACCCGGACCACGTTGGCGGTCGCGTCCTTGACGCCAGCGATGTTCTTCAGTTCGAACAGGCGCTTCATGGTGTCGACCGACATGTCGATCACCGAGCGCGCCGGGATGTTGTAGATGATGATCGGGATGCCGATCGCGTCGTTGATCGCCTTGTAATGCTGGTAGAGACCTTCCTGCGTCGGCTTGTTGTAATAGGGGGTGACGATGAGCACCGCGTTCGCCCCGACTTTCTCGGCGTGGCGGGAGAAGTCGATCGCCTCGGCGGTCGAGTTCGAGCCCGCGCCGGCGATCACCGGGACGCGGCCGCGCGCCTGTTCGACGCACCACTGCACGACCTGCCGATGCTCCTCGTGCGAAAGCGTCGGGCTTTCGCCTGTCGTGCCGACCGGCACGAGTCCGTTGGTGCCTTCGCCGATCTGCCAATCGACGAGATCGCGAAAGGCCTTTTCGTCGACCGCGCCGTTCTTGAACGGGGTCACCAAGGCGGTGAACGAACCCCGAAAGGTGGTCTTGGCGGTCATGATGACTTGCTCCTCGGCTGGGATCGTCGGCGCTTTCGCCTCCGGCTCACATTGATATCGGGTCCCGACCGCAGGCGAAAGCCCCGTTCTGCATGCCTCATTTACCGCAAGACGTTGGCTTGCCGCCCTTTCCAAGGCCGTTGGTCGGCCGAAACATTGCCATGTTTGAACGGTTTAAGACATTGTTAATGCAACCGGCCGAATAGGTTCTTAAGCCGAATTCACGTCTGACCGGGGGGATGGTCAGTGGTCAAGAGCAGAGAGCTTGCCACCTTGCGCCTTTCCTTCGTCGTGCTCGCAGCGCTTGTTGCGACGGCAACGCCGGCGCTCGCCGGTCCCAAATCGGCCAAAGCCATAAAGGCGGGAAAGAAGGCCCCGGCCATCGCGCGCTCGACCAAGCCGGTTCCGCTTCCGCGGGCGCGCCCAACCTCTGCGACCGCAACGCGAACACCGGACCCCGGCCCGCGCTCACTCAATGCCCAGGCGGCGGCGCTCAACAAACGTTCCGCGCCTGCTGCGCGGGCGCCCACCGTGTCGGCCGCGTCCGACGATATCCCGCTGACATTCGCTCCGACCCAGTCCACGTCGAGTTCCGACATCAACGCCGTCAAGCAGGCCATTCAATACGCGCGACGGGGACAGTCGGACGCCGCGACCGAACTGCAGCGCGCGACCTCCGATCCGCTCGCGCGCAAACTCGTCGAGTGGATGATCCTGCGCAGCGACGACAATGATGTGGGTTTCGCCCGTTACAACGCGTTTATAACCGCCAACCCGGTCTGGCCGAGCATCGGGAAGTTGCGGCGGCGGGCCGAGGCGATGCTGTGGACGGAAAAAGCCGATCTCGCAACCGTCCGTGCATTTTTCGCGAAGGAAGAGCCGCTAACCGCCCTGGGCCGGTTTGCCTATGCCCGTGCGCTGCTGGCAAATGGCATCCGCACGGCGGCGCAGGCGCAGATGCGCGTAGGCTGGACCCAGCCGTTCAGTCGCGATGTCGAAAGCGAAGCGCGCGACGTCTTCGGAGGGTTGATCACGCCCGCCGACGACAAAGCGCGCATGGACCGCCGGATCTACGAAGATGATATCGAGGCCGCCCAGCGCGCTGCGGCTCACCTCGGCGCAGTCGAACTGGCAATTCTCAGAGCCCGCAACGCGGTGAGCAACAAGGCGCACAACGCCAAAGCCCTGCTCGACGCCGTTCCCGCAAGCGCCCGCAACGATGCCGGCTACATGTTCAGCCGCATTCAATGGCTGCGCCGCAATGAGTATTATGAGGAGGCCGCGCGTCTACTGCTTGCCGCACCGTCGAACCTCGGCGCCGCTCACGACACCGACGAATGGTGGATCGAACGGCGCCTGATCGCGCGCAAGCTCTTTGAGCTCGATCAGGCCAAGGCCGCCTACCTCATCTGCCGCAACGCGGCGTTGCCGGCGAAGGAGAATTATAAGGTCGAAAGCGAGTTCATGGCGGGCTGGATCGCGCTGCGGTTCCTCAATGATGCGCACACCGCTGCGCAGCACTTCGCCCGTATCCGCGCCTTCGGCCTCGAAAACACGACAGCGCTCTCGCGCGCAGGCTACTGGCAAGGCCGCGCCGCCGAGGCCGCGGGCCGGCGGCATGAGGCCCGCGCCTTCTACGAGGCGGCGGCGCGTCATGCCACCACCTATTACGGCCAGCTCGCCGCGGCCCGGCTGGGCCTGAGAAACATCGCGCTTGCGCCGCCGCCCGCAATGTCGGCGGCCAGGCGCGCCGCGCTCAGCCGGCTGGAGATCGTCCGCGCCGTGGAACTCCTTTATGAAGTCAACGAGCGCAGCCTTGTCATCACCTTCGTCGCCGACCTTGAGCGCACCGACAATGCCGAAGCGCTGACGCTCATCGCGGAGCTTGCGCGCAAGAATAACGATGCGCGCGCCGCGGTGGTGATGGGCAAGGACGCGGTCGGCCGCGGCCTGCCGCTCGACCATCACGCCTTCCCGACCTACGGACTACCGCGCTATTCGGCGATCGGACCGCAGGTCGAGCCGGCGATCGTCTATTCGATCGCCCGCCAGGAAAGCGCATTCCATCCGCAGACGGTCTCCCCAGCGCATGCTCTGGGCCTGATGCAAGTGACCCCGGCCGCCGGGCGCTATATCGCCAAGACCTATCGCGTCCGCTTCGACCGGAAGCGCCTGCTGCATGACAACGTCTACAATGTGCAGATGGGCGCAGCCGAACTCGGCGGCAATATCGAGGCTTATCGCGGCTCTTACATCCTCGCGTTTGCGGCCTACAATGCCGGCCGCGGCCGCGTGCAGGAATGGATCGAGCGCTTCGGCGACCCGCGCAACCCGAATATCGATCCGGTCGACTGGGTCGAGCGCATTCCGTTCTCTGAGACGCGCAACTACGTCCAGCGCATCATGGAGAATTTGCAGGCCTATCGGGTCCGCTTCGGCAAGGGCACTCGGCTATTGATCGAGGCCGATATCCGCCGCGGGTCCGTGGTCAACTGAACCCCTGCACCGCAGGACGCTCGGCGCCCGTGCCTCCGCGCCAGCTATCGCGGCCGTGACGCGGCGCGATAGCCGAGAGTGCGGCCCAGGTCCGCGCCGCGCGTATTTAGGCGCCGTCGTCAGAGCGGCAGGTTGTCGTGCTTTTTCTGCGGCATTTCCAAGGTCTTCGTCCGCAGCATCGAGAGCGCCCGCGCAATCCGCTGGCGAGTCGAATGCGGCATGATCACCTCGTCGATATAGCCGCGCTCCGCCGCCTTGAACGGCGACATGAAACTCTCTTCGTACGCCTTCGTGCGCGCGATGATCTTCTCCGCGTCGCCGATATCGGAGCGGAAAATGATTTCGACCGCTCCCTTGGCGCCCATCACGGCGATCTGCGCGGTTGGCCATGCATAATTTACGTCGGCCCCGATATGCTTTGACGCCATGACGTCGTAGGCGCCGCCATAGGCCTTGCGGGTGATCACCGTGACCAGCGGCACCGTGCATTGGCTATAGGCAAACAATAGTTTTGCCCCGTTCTTGATCAGGCCGCCGGCCTCCTGCGCCGTGCCGGGAAGGAAGCCCGGCACGTCGACGAAGGTGACGATCGGAATGTCGAAGGCATTGCAGAAGCGCACGAACCGCGCCGCCTTGCGGCTCGCATCGGAATCGAGCACGCCTGCGAGCACCATCGGCTGGTTGGCGACGAAGCCGACCGTGCGCCCGGCGATCCGCCCGAATCCGATGACGATGTTGCGCGCGAAGGTCGTCGACAACTCGAAAAAGTCGCCTTCGTCGACAATCTTCAGGATCAGCTCCTTGATGTCGTAAGGCTTGTTCGGGTTTTCCGGAATCAGCGTGTCGAGCGAGTCCTCCACCCTCTCGGGATTGTCGAACGAAGCCCATTCTGGCACGCCGCCCCCGCTGTGGGACGGCAGGAAGTCGATGAACCGGCGCATCTGCAGCAGGCATTCGACGTCATTCTCGAATGCGCCGTCGGCGACCGCCGATTTGGTTGCATGGACGCTCGCGCCGCCGAGTTCTTCGGCGGTGACCATCTCGTTCGTCACCGTCTTCACCACTTCGGGGCCGGTGACGAACATGTAGCTCGTATCGCGCACCATGAAGATGAAGTCGGTCATCGCCGGTGAATAGACATCGCCGCCGGCGCAGGGACCCATGATCACGGAAATCTGCGGGATGACCCCAGAAGCGAGCACATTGCGCTTGAACACTTCCCCATAGCCGCCAAGCGCCGCAACGCCCTCCTGGATGCGCGCTCCGCCCGCGTCGAACAGGCCGATGATCGGCGCCCGCGCCTTCACCGCCATATCCTGAATCTTCGTGATCTTCTGTGCGTGTGCCTCGGACAACGAGCCGCCGAACACGGTGAAGTCCTTGGCGAAAACGAATACTGCGCGGCCATTGATGGTGCCCCAGCCCGTCACCACGCCGTCGCCGGGTATCTTGCTCTTGTCGGCGCCGAATTCGGTCGCCCGATGCTCGACGAACATGTCGTATTCTTCGAACGACTGGTGGTCCAAGAGCAAATCGATGCGTTCCCGCGCCGTCAGCTTGCCGCGCTTGTGCTGCATCTGGATGCGCGGCTCTCCCCCGCCGAGCCGTGCCCCGGACCGTCGCTCTTCCAGTCTTTCCAAAATGTCTTTCATGCCGTCACACCTGCCCCAAGTAAGAACGATCTTCGGTGTGAAGAGGTCGTTCTGGGTTCTTGTATTGTCGTATGTTTTAAACGACCAACTGGCGCCGGATCGGCCGCCCGACGCGGACAATTCCGGGTTATTACGGTATCGTCAATAGCACGGCTCTCGCATCGCCGCGAGGGCGCTGCAGCGAATTATGGGCGCCGCGGCAAAAAGGGGGGTGTCTCCGGCGCGCGCTGAGGATCTGACCGGCGTAAGCGGGGCCGCGCCCTGGGCTACGGTGCTTCGGGAGCCAGCCGCAGCACGCTAATGGCGGCATCGAACTCGGTTCGACGCAGCGCGCGGCGGGCGAGTGCGACGTCGTCGCGTCCCCAAAACTCTTGATTCCAATTCTCGTCGACGTGCGCGGCCGCCCAGGCGTCGTCGGGCGTGATCGCCTGTTCTGCCAAGGCGAGCGCGATCAGCGCCGACCCGGTCAGCGTCGTGATCACATGCACCGCCCCCAGCCGCCATAGGCTTGCCGGGATGAGCCGCCGCATGGCTGCAACCGCCGCTTCCGGCTGAGTCACGAAGACGACGCCCTGTGCGAGTAGGAAACGCGCTCCGTGGGCCTCCCGCGCCCACGCTAGGATCGGGTCCCATTCGTTGTTTTGGCGCGCGACCAGCCGCTCAGGCCCTTCGGCGCGATAGAACAACAAGTCGGAGGCGATGTATCGCGCGACGTCAGCCGCAACTTCTGCATGCGCGCCCACGACCGCATCGATGATGGTGTTGGCAAGGCGCGTCAGCGGCAGTTTGGCGGGATCGATGAACTCGCCCTGGGATTGCCATTCCGTGGCGGCCCGTTCCGCAAGCGGCAATGTCGGGAAGGCAAGGGGCCGGCGCGCCGGAGTCCGCACCGGCTTGTCGTCCAGTTCAACAGCGAATGCGCCTTCCCTCTCTCGCGCCGTCGCGGTCGTGAAGAAGCGCTGGCGGCGGGCGCGCATGGTTTCCCGTGCCGCCTCGTTCGGGTCGGTGACGGGCTCGCCGAAAATCTCGTCGAACAAATTCACCATCGTTATCGTTGGTTGCGCCGAAGCGCGTGTCCGCGTCCTGAGCGGCGGCCACCAAGAAACAATTCAGCACAATGAACGTTTATGACCAAGCCCAGAGCGTTCTGCCAGCCAACCCCTCCGCTCGACTATGCGACCAGGCATGGCATAGGATTGCCGCGGGCGATGGCTAAACTCGTCTGACGTCCCGGCAGGGTCGTACGGACGCAAATGAAATAGGAGCACGCGATGAAGGTGAAGCGAACAGCGCTATTGGCGTGTGCTACGGCCGGGCTGATCGCGCTCACATTGTCTGCGACCCCGTCCGAGGCTCGCTGGCGCGGCGGCGGCTGGCGCGGCGGCGGCTGGCACGGCGGCGGCTGGCGGGGCGCCGGCTGGCGCGGTGGCTGGCGGGGCGCCGGCTGGCGCGGTGGCTGGCGGGGCGCCGGCTGGCGCGGTGGCTGGCGGGGCGCCGGCTGGCGCGGTGGCTGGCGGGGCGGTGGCTGGCGATATGGCGGCTGGCGTCCGGGGCTTGCCATTGGAGCAGCCGCGATTGGCCTTGGCGTCGGACTGGCAGCCTCGGGTTACGGGTACTACGGTTACCCCGGCTACTATGGCGGCTACCAGGGCTGTGTGCGGCAGGTTTGGTGGCGCGGCGCGTGGCGCTTGGTCAACGTCTGCTGACCAAACAGCCCCGAGACACGAGCGAACGAACCTTCTCACGGCTCCGCCGGAGAAGGTTCGTTCGTTTTGAGACTGGGTGGCAGGCGCTCAGTGGTCTGGATTTTGCCGTCCTGGACGGCCGACATGTCGTGGGGCAAGCCTTCGCGCCGCACAACGGCCATTCGCGCCGCAGCGATATTCTGACGTGTTTTCATGTGGCTAACGGTCGCGGCCTTGACTAAAAATTGACCTGATTGGGCTGTCATGAAGCGCTGACGTCACTATCATTGAGTCCCACATAATCATTACGCCCGCATTCTTGCGCGGACGTATAGGCTTCCAATGAAACCGACCAACATTTCCGACCCAGACTATTTCCACAAAGTCGTGGATTGTCAGTGGGCTTGCCCGGCGCACACGCCCGTTCCCGAATACATCCGGCTGATCGCTGCCGGCCGTTACAGCGACGCTTACCTGATCAACTGGCGATCCAACGTCTTCCCTGGGATCCTTGGCCGCACCTGCGACCGTCCCTGCGAGCCTGCCTGTCGCCGCGGGCGCGTCGAGAGCGAGCCGGTTGCGATCTGCCGATTGAAGCGGGTCGCCGCCGACTACAAGGACGACATCCGCGCGCGTCTGCCTAAACCAGCCAACCGCCGGAACGGCAAGCGGATCGCGCTGGTCGGCGCCGGTCCCGCCTCGTTGACGGTGGCGCGCGACCTCGCGCCCCTCGGCTACTCATGCGTCATGTTCGATCAGGATCCCCAAGCCGGCGGCATGATGCGCACCCAGATTCCGAAATTTCGCCTGCCGACGACGGTGATCGACGAGGAGTGCGGCTACATTCTCGATCTCGGCGTCGAGTTCGTTGGCGGTAAGCGAGTAGATAGCCTGCAGGGCCTGCTCACGGAAGGCTACGACGCGGTGTTCGTCGGCTGCGGCGCGCCGCGCGGACGCGATCTCGACATTCCCGGCCGCAAGGAAGCCGCCGCCAATATCCGTATCGGCATCGATTGGCTCGCCAGCGTCTCCTTCGGCCACACCAATAAGATCGGCAAGCGCGTCATCGTGCTCGGCGGCGGCAACACCGCCATGGATTGCTGCCGCTCCTCGCGCCGCCTCGGCGGCGAGGACGTAAGGGTCGTGGTCCGGTCCGGCTTCGAGGAGATGAAAGCCTCGCCGTGGGAGAAGGAAGACGCGATGCACGAGGGCATCCCGATCTTCAACTTTCTCGTGCCGAAGGAATTCACCCATGCGAACGGCCGCCTGACCGGCGTCGTGTTCGAACAGGTCAAGGCCGAGTACGACGCCGAAGACCGGCGCCGCCTCGTGCCCTCGGGCGAGCCGGACCAGCACTTTCCCTGCGACGACGTGCTGATCGCAGTCGGGCAGGAAAACGCGTTCCCGTGGATCGAGCGCGACATCGGCGTCGAGTTCGACCGCTACGGCATGCCCAAGGTCGATCCTCGCACCATGGGCTCGACCCATCCCCAAGTCTTCTTCGGCGGCGACGCCGCCTTCGGGCCGAAAAACATCATCTGGGCCGTCGCGCACGGACATGAGGCGGCGGTGTCGGTCGACAAGCTCTGTAACGGCGAGGATGTGCACGATCGGCCAGCGCCGTCGATCGTCGTGATCAGCCAGAAAATGGGAATTCACGAGTGGAGCTACGACAACGAAATCGCTCCTGACCGGCGTTATCGCGTGCCGTTGCGCGACAAGGTCGTGGCGCTCGCCGACATCAAGGCCGAGGTCGAACTCGGATATGACGTTGCGCTCGCCCTCGCCGAGGCCGGCCGTTGCCTGAATTGCGACGTGCAGACGGTGTTTACGACGTCGCTCTGCATCGAATGTGACGCCTGCGTCGACATCTGCCCAATGGATTGCATCACTTTCACGGCGAACGGAGATGAAGCAGAGCTGCGAGGGCGGCTGAAGGCGCCCGCCGCGGATTTCACGCAAGACCTCTATATCTCGGATGTGCTCAAGACCGGCCGCATCATGGCGAAAGACGAGGACGTCTGTTTGCATTGCGGCCTGTGCGCCGAGCGTTGTCCGACCGGCGCCTGGGATATGAGGAAGTATCTGATCGACATGACCCATGCAGGACGCTCATGCCAACAACCAGCCCAATCAGCAGCGTAAACAACTTCGTTGTCCGCTTCGCCAATGTGAACGGCTCGGGTTCGGCGAGCGCCAACGAGATGTTCGCGCGCGCGGTGCTGCGCATGGGCGTGCCGATCGCCGCCCACAATATCTTCCCGTCCAACATTCAGGGCCTGCCCACCTGGTATGAGGTGCGCATCTCGCAGGCCGGCTACCTCGGAACCCGCGGCGGCGTCGACCTCATGGTGGCGATGAACCCGCAGACCTGGGACAGAGATATCGCGGCAATCGAGCCGGGCGGTTATCTCCTGTACGATTCAACCCGACCGATGCCGGCGAGCCGGTTCCGCAACGACATCACCGTCATCGGCGTTCCGCTCACGGCGATTTGCAGCCGCGAGTACGAGGAACCGCGCGCGCGCCAACTCTTCAAGAACATGGTCTATCTCGGGGCGTTGTGCGCGCTCATCGGCCTCGACGTGGCGGCGGTCGATGCGCTGATCAGCGAGCAGTTCCGCGGCAAGGAGAAGCTGATCGAACCGAACACCCATGCGCTGCGTCTCGGCCGCGACTGGACGCTCGCGAACGTGCCCTGCCCGCTCGGGCTGCGCCTCGAGCCCGCGAATGCGGTCGGCGATCGCATCTTTATCGACGGCAACGCCGCGGCGGCGTTGGGCGCGGTCTATAGCGGCGCCACCGTCTGCGCCTGGTATCCGCTGACGCCGTCGACCTCGCTCGCCGAAGCATTCGGCCGTTACTGCAGGCGGTTCCGCGTCGATCCGGCGACGGGCAAGAACAAATACGCCGTGGTCCAAGCCGAGGACGAGCTCGCTTCGATCGGCATTGTCATCGGCGCCGCCTGGAACGGCGCGCGCGCCTTCACCGCCACCTCTGGTCCCGGCATCTCGTTGATGCAGGAGTTTTTCGGGCTTGCCTATTTCGCCGAGATTCCGGCGGTGATCTTCGACGTGCAGCGTGGCGGCCCATCGACCGGGATGCCGACCCGCACGCAGCAATCCGACTTGCTCGCTTGCGCCTATGCCTCGCACGGCGACACCAAGAACGTGCTGTTGTTTCCCGCCGACCCGAGCGAGACCTTCGAGCTGAGCACGCAAGCCTTTGACCTCGCCGATCGGCTGCAAACGCCGATCTTCGTCATGCTCGATCTCGACCTCGGCATGAACCGCCAACTGAGCAAGCCGTTCGTCTGGGATGACGCGCGCAGATACGACCGCGGCAAGGTAGCGACAGCGGCCGCTATCGAAGCCGGCCAGTCTTTCATACGCTACGACGATATCGACGGCGACGGCATTCCGTTCCGCTCCTATCCCGGCACGCATCCGACCAAGGCTTCGTTCATGACCCGCGGCAGCTCCCATGACCGCAATGCGCGGTATACGGAGGACGGCGGGCTTTATGTAGAGAACATGGACCGGCTGCGCCGGAAATTCGAAACCGCGAAGAACCTGGTCCCGCGGCCGGTGCGTTCCGACTGCGGGGTGCCGACGCGATGCGGCGTGATCTATTACGGCTCGACCACGCCGGCGATGGACGAAGCGATCACCCTCCTCGAAGCCGGTGGCCATCGATTGAACCGGTTGCGCGTTCGTGCTTTTCCCTTCCATCAGGATGTGATCGATTTCGCGGCCGAGCACGATGTCGTTTTCGTCGTCGAGCAGAACCGCGACGCGCAGTTGCGGACCTTGTTGGTGGCCGAGGAAGGTCTCGAGCCATCGCGATTGGTCTCCATCTTGCATTATGACGGCATGCCGATCACTGCGCGCTTTATCGCCGGCGCCATCGGGAGCCGTCTTGATGCGCGCAAGATCACGCCGCTGCGGAAACTGGGGGCGTAACCAAAGCTGCAGCGATGCACCGGCCTGCGGCTAACCCTGCGATGCACTGGGCTGCTGATGCGGACGATCGTTTCGGTTCAAATCCTACGTGCGGTCGCCGCCAGCGCCGTTGTGGTCGCCCACGCGCAGTCTTGGATTTCGAAGATGACCGGCGCGCCGCACGCGCCGCTTGATTTGCATTTCCTCGGCGGCTTTGCCGTCGATCTGTTTTTCGTCATTTCAGGATTCATCATGGTTTACACCTCGGAGCCGATGTTCGGCCGGCCCGAGGGACCAAAGATCTTCTTCTTGCACCGGCTGGTTCGCATCGTCCCGTTCTACTGGATCGTCACGGCGGGCTATATCGCGCTGTCTTTGGCGTTTCCGCAGTTCGGCAGGAGCTACGGCCTGGATTTCATCATCACGTCCTTCTTGTTCATCCCGATGCTGAACGCCGACGGCGAGATCATGCCGATAGTCGGTCACGGCTGGACCCTCAACTACGAAATGGTGTTTTACGCGGTGTTTGCGCTTGCGGTGTTCGCACCCCGAAGGTTCGCGGTGGCATTGGCTTCGGCTGCACTCGCCGCCATGGTCATCATTGGCCGGCAACTCGTCCCGACGTCGACCGTTCTGGCGTTCTGGACAAACCCGCTCATCCTGCAATTCATCTACGGGATGCTGATCGGCCTCCTCTACCGGGAGGGGCTGAGATTGCCGAAGCCGCTCGCGGTCGGGCTGATGGTCACCGGCTGCGCGTTGGTCTACGTTTTCCGCGCCTCATCGATCGACGCCCCGCCGCTGACGCTCTGGGCCAGCTTTTCCGCCGCGCTCCTGGTCGCCGGCGCGACGTTCGGGGACTTCTCCCTGGAAGGTCCGGTCTGGCGTTCGCTCGCAATTGTCGGCGACGCCTCCTACTCGATCTATCTGCTGCACTCCGCTCCCATTCGCGGAGCTCTGGCGCTGTCGCGCGCGACGTCTCTCGATTTCGCGAGCGCGCCCTGGCTCTATGTCGGTCTCGCCCTCGTCGGCGCGATCGCGCTCGGGATTGTGACTTACTATATGTTCGAGCGGCCCTTGACGCGGTATCTCCGCAGCCTGCTGAAGCCGCGGAAGCTCGCGCAAGCGTCGGCGTAGGCTCCTCGCCGCGGGCGACAAATGAAGGGCCGCCGTACGGATCGAAACGAGAGGATGGCATGACCTATCTCGCGAAGCCGAAGTTTCACCATCCTGGCCTGCCGAAGAATGCGCTCGGCTACACCAGGCGCGACTACGAGGGCTCGATCTCGACCCTGTGCGCCGGCTGTGGCCACGATTCGATCTCGGCGGCGATCATCGAAGCTTGCTTCGAGCTTGCAATCGAGCCGCATCGCGTGGCGAAACTCTCGGGCATCGGCTGTTCCTCGAAGACGCCGACTTATTTTCTCGGCAATTCGCACGGCTTCAATTCCGTGCACGGCCGCATGCCCTCGGTGCTGACGGGTGCCAACCTCGCCAATCGCGATCTCATCTATCTCGGCGTGTCCGGCGACGGCGATTCCGCCTCGATCGGCTTCGGCCAGTTCGCGCATGCGATCCGGCGCGCCGTTCGCATGGTCTACATCGTCGAAAACAACGGCGTGTACGGCCTCACCAAGGGCCAGTTCTCGGCGACCGCCGACCGCGGCTCGAAATCGAAGCGCGGGAATGTCAACGCCGACAGCCCGATCGACCTCGTCTCGGTCGCGCTGCATCTCGGCGCAACCTTTGTCGCGCGCTCGTTTTCTGGCGACAAGGAGCAGCTAGTCCCCCTCGTCAAGGCGGCGATCGAGCACGAAGGATCGGCCTTCATCGACGTGCTCAGTCCCTGCGTCGCCTTCAACAATCATCCCGGCTCGACTAAGAGTTACGATTATGTGCGTGCCCATAACGATGCGGTGAACCGGCTCGACTTCGTCTCGCCGCGCAGCCCGATCGCGGTAAGCTATGCGCCCGGCAGCGTCGAGCTGGTCGAGCAGCACGACGGCTCGATCGTCGCGCTGCGCAAGCTCAACGACGAATACGACATCCATGACCGCCTCGCGGCCATGAACTTCCTGGCGGTGCACGCCGCGAAAGGCGAGATCGTGACCGGGCTGCTCTATCTGAACCCCGCGCCCGAGGACCTGCACGATCACACTCACACGGTCGAGACCCCGCTCAATTCGCTCACCGAGAAGGAATTGTGCCCGGGATCGGAAGCACTGGCGAAAATCAATGCGAGCCTGCGCTGACGCCAGGCGCAATATCGGACGCTCACTTTAGCGCTTAAATCGCCGCGCGATTATCGCGCCTCGCCCCTCGCTTCAGTTCCGCTGAACGAAGCAGTTTCCGCCCGCGGCCTTGAGCTCCTCGCACAGCTGGATCGCATCCCCGCGCGAGGCGAACGGCCCGACTTGCGTGCCGTAATAGACGCCCTTGCTGGATTCCTTGCGGCGAATGATCGGCTGTCGACCGCCGAGCACAGAAGGATATTTAGCCTGCATGATGCGGAACGAAGCCTCCGCATCTGCTTGACTCCTCTGTGCGGAAATCTGAACCACGTAATTGTGTGCAGTCGGCCGCGGCTGCGGCATAACGACCGCGGTCTGGGTGTGCGCAGGCGCCTGGGGGGCGGCGGACGCCGGCACGGGAACTGCTGGCACGGCGGCTGCGGGCGCGCCCGCCCGGGATGCGGCCGTGCTCCCGGAGTCTCCCTCCGGGCGGATGGTCACCGTCCTGATCTTTTTGGGCTCGCTCGCTGCTCCTCCTGGGGTAGGAAACGGGCGCGCATTGCTGGGCGCGGTGGTCACCGGAGCGCTCAGGGCTGGCGGAGTGTCGGGAACGAGCGTCCGCGCATTCGGATCCTTGATTGCCAGAGGTTGCTCTTCGCGCGAGACCAGTCGCTCGCCCGCGCCACTGGCGCCGAAGCGCTCCTGAATCTGCTTGTCATTGCTGTTTTGCTGCGTCGCCGATGCGATCTTCTTCGGCGAGGTGTCGGCGTGGATCACCGGCGGCGGCGACTGCTGCTGCTCTTCTCCGCCGACCATCAAACGGTAGGTATAAGCCCCGGCGGTGCCGATCACCGCAAGGGCGACGATCGCGACGGCGGCCCAGAGCTTGCGGCTCCGCGGCTCGGAGTCATAGACATAGGCGTCAGTTTCGTCGTAGCGCTCCGACTCGGCGTCGGCGCGAGCTCGTCAGCGACCGCTTGCGCGTCACCATATGCCGCCGATTCATCGGCCCGCTCGGCTTCATAGGCCTGCTCGGCGGCGGGCCCGTAGCGCGAATAATCAGCCGTTGCCGGCGTCCGGGACCGCGCGCTGTCGCTCGCAGCCGGCGGCATCGACTCGAGTGCTTGCGCCGGCGCCCGCGCTGCGGGCCTCCTGGCGTCGCCGCCAGAGGCGGCAGGGTAGGCTGCCCCACGATCCGGACGCGCTGTCCGCTCTTTCGGCCGTGGCGCCCGCCACCCGGCGTCGGTGCGGTAAGGGTCGCTCAGATCCGGCGGCGCGATATCATGAGGGTGACCCACCCTCGTTTGACCGCGGACCGGGGAAGGACCGGCCGGCTCGGTGTAGCCGCCATAGCGCTGGTCCGGATGCCGCTCGTACTGCGGGCCTTCCTCGACGCTCGGTTCGGGCGCCGGCTGCGACGGCATCGCTTGGCGCCGCTGCACGACGCGGTCGGGGGCCAATTGCGGCGGCGTCACTTGGCGCCGCTGCACGGTCTGGTCCGGCGCCGGCTGCGAAGGAGTGGCCGGACGCCGCTGCACCGCTTGGTCCGGCGTTGGCTGTGAAGGAGCGGCCGGACGCCGCTGCACCGCTTGGTCCGGCGTTGGCTGTGAAGGAGCGGCCGGACGCCGCTGCACCGCTTGGTCCGGCGTTGGCTGTGAGGGAGCGGCCGGACGCCGCTGCACCGCTTGGTCCGGCGTTGGCTGTGAAGGAGCGGCCGGACGCCGCTGCACCCCTTGGTCCGGCGCCGGCTGCGAAGGAGTGGCCGGACGTCGCTGTACAGTCTGGCCCGGCGTTGGCTGCGACGAGGTCGCTTGACCCCGCTGCGCCATCCGCTGGCCCAACGCTTCTCGCTCGTCCCGCCAACGAGCGGCGCGCGAAGAATCGCGCGCCGGCGTTTCGTTTTGTCCGATCAGCCGGGCGAGTTCGACCAGCGGATCAGGTCCAGGTTGTCGCGCCGCAGCAGCACCGCGCTTTGCTCCCGGGGCCGGAGGTGTCGTATTCGTGCTTACGCGACGGTATCGGTCGTCCGCCATGCCTATTCTTCACCGTTTCCGGGGTGCCTCTGTCATGCGAGGCCCGCATCGACCGCAGTTCGACGATGGGCGTTCGCGTCCGGCCTAGATGTTCTGCACCGGCCTATCACATTGCGGGTGGCGCATCGACCCCGAGCAGCCCAAGCCCTACGGAGAGAACCGTAGCGATGCCTTCCACCAATGCAAGGCGAGCTAGGGTGACTTCTCTATCATATTGGATAATAAAACGTAAATATGGCGAGTCCTTGCTGCCTCGGGTCCACTGGGCGTGGAACGCGCTCGCCAAGTCGTACAGATAGAAGGCGATCCGGTGCGGTTCGTGCGCGGCCGTCGCCGCCTCGACCAGCCGCGGAAACTGGGCGATCAGCCGCATCAGCGCGATCTCGCCGTCGTCGGTCAGCTGATCGAGCGGCACGGCGGCGAGAAACTGCGCGCGGGCTTCGTTGGTCGGCGGCAGATCGGGAATGACCTCGGCAGCGTTGCGGAACACCGATTGCGCCCGTGCATGCCCGTACTGCACGTAGAAGACGGGATTGTCGCGCGATTGCTCGATCACCTTGGCGAGGTCGAAGTCGAGCGCCGCATCGTTCTTGCGGAACAGCATCATGAAGCGGACGGCGTCGCGCCCGACCTCGTCCACGACTTCGCGAAGCGTCACGAACTCCCCGGCCCGCTTCGACATTTTCACCGGCTGACCGGCGCGCAGCAACTTCACGAGCTGGATGAGCTTGACGTCGAGCGATGCCGTCCCGCCGCTCAAAGCGGCCACCGCCGCCTGCATGCGCTTGACGTAGCCGCCGTGATCGGAGCCCCACACGTCGATCAGGTCGTGGAAGTCGCGGTCGAGCTTAGTCTTGTGGTAGGCGATGTCGGCGGCGAAATAGGTATAGCTCCCGTCCGATTTCTTCAGCGGGCGGTCGATGTCGTCGCCGAACGCGGTCGAGCGGAACAGCGTCTGCTCGCGATCCTCCCAGTCCTCGGACGGCGCGCCCTTCGGCTGCGGCAACCGCCCCTCATAGACGAGGTCACGCGCGCGCAGCCACGCGATCGCATCGGCGACGCCGTCGCCGGGTCCATCGCCTGCGCTTAACGACCGCTCGGAGAAAAACACAGCATGCTTCACATTGAGGGCGGCGAGGTCATCGCGGATCGCGGCCATCATCATGTCGATCGCTTTGGCGCGGACGGCCGGCAGCCATCTATCTTCGGGCAGCTTCAGCAACACCGGTCCGTGCTCGCGGGCGAGCGCTTCGCCGACCGGCTTGAGGTAGTCACCCGGGTAGAGCCCTTCGGGGATCGGCCCGATGTCCTCGCCTCAGCGCCTCGCGATAGCGCAGGTAGGCCGAGCGCGCGAGCACGTCGACCTGGGCGCCGGCGTCGTTGATGTAGTACTCGCGCGTCACCGCAAAGCCGGCAAACTCCAGCAGATTGGCGAGCGCGTCGCCGAACACCGCGCCGCGGCAGTGCCCGACATGCATCGGCCCGGTCGGGTTGGCGGAGACATATTCGACATTCACCTTTCGGCCCTGGCCGTTGTCGGGATTGCCGAAATCGGGCCCGGCCAGAATCGCCGCTCGCAACGCCTCCTGCCACACAAGCGGCTTGAGGGTGAGGTTGATGAAGCCCGGCTCGGCGACCTCGACCGACTGAATCCAGTCGTCCCTGCGAAGTCGCTCCGCGATTGCCTCCGCCAGTTCGCGTGGTTTACGCTTGGCGTCCTTGGCGAGCACCATGGCCGCGTTGGTCGCAAGGTCGCCATGGCCCACGTCGCGCGGCGGCTCGACCAGGACCCGGCTCTGATCGATCCCCGCCGGGAGCAGCCCGGCAGCGATCAGCGCATCGTTCACCGCCTCAATTCGAGCGCGAACAGTTGCAAATATATCTCTGAATTCTCTGTAAATTTCACCCATGCGGCCAGCGCGCTCCGGCGTTGCGAGATGCCGGCCTAGCGCAGAAGCGGGGTCACGTCAAAAAGCCGTCGGTGTTCGCTTAGCGCATAGCGGTCGGTCATGCCGGCGATGAAGTCGGCGATATGGCGGGCGCGGGCGCGCGCATCGGCGGGAAGCGTTTGACGCCATTCGGCCGGCAGCGCCGCGGCGTCGGCGGCATAGCGCGCGAACAGGTCGCGCAGCACGCCTTCGGCCTCGCCCATGATGTGCATCACCCGCTTGTGCCGATACATCCGATCGAACAGGAACTTCTTCACGGCCCCCTCTGCCGCCGCCATCGGCCTTGAAAAGCCGACCATCGGCGCGCCCGCCCGGCGAACGGCCTCCGCACAATCGGGCTTGAGTTCCGCGAGCCGTCGCTGCGTCACACCCACCACGTCTTCGATCATTCGCGTGATCATGCGGCGGATAAGCTCGCTGGTCTGCCGGGCCGGCTCGAGGTCAGGATAGGCGAAGCGCACCTCCGCCAGAATGTCGCCGGCCAGCAGCAGCTCGGCGAGCTCGTCCAGAGTGAAAAGCTCCGCGCGAAGTCCGTCGTCTATGTCGTGGGAATCATAGGCGATATCGTCGGCGATGGCCCCGACTTGCGCCTCCAGGCTGGGGAACGTGTCGAGCGCCAGATCGTGCACCCGGTTGTAGTCGGCGATTTCCGACGGAATGCCCTTTGCAGCATACAGCGCGGTCGGCCGCCCCTGCGCATCGAGCAGCGGGCCGTTGTGCTTAACCAGCCCCTCCAGGGTCTCCCAAGTGAGGTTGAGGCCATCGAAGGCGGCATAGCGCTTCTCCAGCCGGGTGACGACCGCGAGCGTCTGCGCATTGTGGTCGAACCCGCCGAAGCCTTCGAGGCAGCGGTCGAGCGCGCGCTCGCCGGCATGGCCGAACGGCGGATGGCCAAGATCATGCGCAAGTGCGCAGCCCTCCGCCAAATCCTCGTCGAGGCCGAGCGCACGGGCGAGCGAGCGCGCCACCTGCATGACTTCCAGCGTATGGGTGAGCCGGGTCCGGTAGTGGTCGCCCTCTTGATACACGAAGACCTGGGTCTTGTGCGCGAGCCGGCGGAACGCGGTCGCGTGGATCACCCGGTCGCAATCGCGTCGAAACACGCTGCGGGTCAAACTTCGCGGCTCGGGATGCAATCGGCCGCGGCTCCTCGCCGGATCGGCGGCGTAGGGCGCGGTCACTTTGCGGCGGTCAGGCATCGACATGCGACCCGTCAATTGCATCCGCTCGGCTATCACGGGCCATATCCCGTCGCCCTCGTTGGCGATCAACCATGCCGGACCGCGCCACCGACCTGGGCCGGCAGTCCCGCCTTGATGAGCGCCTCGCGATGATGCTCGCGATCGGCGTCGCGGCTGTAATGGAGGCCTTCGACATAGGATGCGACGGAGAATTCGGGTTTGATGCGGAGCGTTTCCGCCACCTCGGCGGCCGCCTCTTCTGCGCGGCCAGCCTGCGCGAGCGCAGCAGCGAGGTCGGCATGATATTCGGGACGGTGCCTGCCAGCAGACTGGCGATACGCGTCGGCCGCCTCCGCATAGCGGCGCGCGGCAAGCAGCGCCCGACCGAGCAGATGCGCACGTTCGCGAACGCCGAACGGATCCAGGTGCGTTGCGGTTTGCAACCATTCGACCGCTTGGTCCGGTTCGCCGAACCATGTCATCAGCTCGCCGCGTTGAGCGACGATGCGAGGATCGTTCGGGTTGAGCGCGAACGCGCGGTCGTGATGCATGCGTGCGCGGGCGAGATCGCCTTGGTCCATGAATGATTCGCATAGCACGCGATGGCACTCGATGTCGTTTTCGTCGAGGGCGAGCCCTTTCATCACAAGGTCGAAGGCGCGCTTGAGGTGCTCACGCGAATTGCCGTCGAAGAACCCGCGCGCGACCGCCTGGCCGGTAAGACAGGCCTTCCACGCATAGGCCTGGGCAAAGCCGGGATCGATGCCGATAGCGCGCTCGACGAGCGCGAACGCGGCGGCATTGTCATCTTTGGTCGCGCGGTGGTGCAGCACCTTGGCAGCCAGCAAGAGTTCGTAGGCGGCCATGTCCTTTGGAGGCGTGCGGACAATGCGCTCGGCGTAGGCCGCCTCGATCCGGCCCGGCAACGTGGCGACGATCGTGCGGGTGATGTTGTCCTGAAGGTCGAAGACGTCGGCCAGCTTGCCGTCGTACTTCTCCGCCCACAGATGGTTGCCGGTCGCCGCTTCGATGAGCTGGGCGGTAATTCGCAGCCGCTCGCCGCTCTTGCGCACGCCGCCCTCAAGCACGTAGCGCACGCCGAGCTCCCGCCCCACCGTGCGAACGTCGACCGCGCGGCCCTTGTAGACGAAGCACGAGTTACGAGCGATGATAAACAACCAGCGGAAACGGGACAGCTCGGTGATGATGTCCTCGGATAACCCGTCGGCGAAATAGTCCTGTTCCGGGTCGCCCGACATGTTGGTAAACGGCAAGACCGCGATCGACGGCTTGTCGGGGAGCGGCAGGGCCGGCGGCCCCTTCCCGGCCACCGGCGGGCCGCGGACGCCTGCCCGGGGCTTGCGGCGGCGCCCTCCGGCAGCACGCGCCAAGCGCGGATCGGCCGATCGATGTTCTTGACGCGCAGTTCGCCCATGTCTTCGAAGCCGACCGGAAGCCGCCGCGCGACTTCGTCGTAGACGTTGCCGGAAATCACAACTCCCCCCGGGTCGGCCAACCCCTCGAGCCGCGCCGAGATGTTAACTCCGTCGCCATAGACGTCGTCCCCCTCGACGAGGATATCACCCAGGTTGACGCCAATCCGAAAGGAGATGCGGTGATCGGGCGGTTCGTTCTGCTCGCGCGCCGCGATGGATTGCTGGATTGCGACAGCGCTGCGCACGGCATCGACAGCGGAGGCAAACTCAACCAAGGCGCCGTCGCCCGTGAGCTTGACGAGTCGGCCGCGGTGGCTGTCGATCGCTGGATCGACCACCTCCCGCCGCAAGGTTTTCAGCCGCGCCAGGGTGCCTTCTTCGTTCTTTTCCATCAGGCGCGAGTAGCCAACAACGTCTGCGACCAAAATAGCCGCCAACCTGCGCTGCATTCGGTCATCAGCCATCAGACAGTTCCAGTCGGAGCGCTCGCGAACGAATGAAACTGCGGTCGCTGCGGCGGGCCCGGCCCAACTCATGAATGAAGAACGGTCTTGAGTGCAAGGCCTAGTCGCATCGGTCGACCAGGCAAAACCTCTCCAGCTCGGGGAACGGCGGGTAGGTCATGCCGTTGCATTGGTCGCCGATCACCTCCGTAAGGTGCGCGACCTCGCTGGCAAGGAAAGGAGATGGGCGCATTCCCTTCTCCGACGACACATGCGGTTGGGCAGGCGTTGACCAAATCCGGAACGGCCCTTAACTACACTGAGGAATATGACAATTGCGGGAACCATGACCACGCAAGTGACGCTAACCGACCGCGCCGTCCGGCGGATCGGCGAAATCCTCAAGGCGGAGCCCGCCGGCACGATGCTGCGCGTCTGCGTAGAGGGCGGCGGCTGTTCCGGCTTCCAGTACAAATTCGATCTCGACCGCGACCGGGCGAGCGACGATCTGGTGCTGGCGCGCGACGGCGCGACCGTGTTGATCGACCCGGTATCGCTGCAATACATGGCCGGCGCCGAGATCGACTATGTCGACGACCTGATCGGCGCGTCGTTCAAGATCAACAATCCGATCGCGGCGGCCTCCTGCGGCTGCGGGACAAGTTTTTCGATCTAAGTCTGAAACAACGCCGCGGAGACGCCACGTGACGCGGCTTGGCGCTGCGGCTCGAACCGTGCCACGAAGGCCTGCAGGATCCTCCCGGCCTGCGGCTCCACCAACCCCGCAAGCATCGGCTGCACGAACGAAGGCACCACTGCGATATCGAGCGTCATGTCGAAGGTCACTTCGCAGCCGCCCGGCACATCGCGAAAGCGCCAGACATTGGAAAAGGATCGAATGAACTTGGTCCCGATCGAATGGACCTCGATGCACGACGGATAAGTGAGCGTCGTGACGGAATCCAGTTCCTCTTCGAGCGTAAGAAATCCCAATTGAAGCGCCATCACTGACTTGGTCTTATACTGGTTTCCCTCTCTTTCTACGACCTCGGCACTTTTATAACCAGGCACAAAGCTAGGAAATGCTTCCACATCTGCAAACAAAGGCATGAGCTCCCTTGCGCTCGCGTTCTCGAATACGTGTGTTTTACTGGCGTGCATGAAATAAACTTCCTCTCATATTAAAATATATAGCCAGAATCAGCTGATTCCATGAACTGGCGCAAAAAATTCGGATATTTCATGCTTATCCGCAGAACGCGAACGATTGCCAGCCCCGGCGAAGGCGGGACGAGCCTATTCTTATCCGAGCCCGAGTTGTTCCCGCTCTCGCCGCGCGTTAACCATCCCCTATGAGCGACATACTGATTCCCCCCGATCCCTCCGAGGTTCACGACGTTGCGCTGCGGACGGCGCTGGAGGAGCGCTACCTCGCCTATGCGCTGTCGACGATCATGGATCGAGCGCTTCCCGACGCGCGGGACGGGCTCAAACCGGTGCATCGGCGGCTCTTGTATGCGATGCGCCTGCTTCGCCTCGACCCCGGCGCGGCCTGCAAGAAATGCGCGCGCGTGGTCGGCGATGTGATCGGCAAGTTCCACCCGCATGGCGACCAGGCGGTGTACGACGCGCTGGTGCGGCTCGCTCAGGATTTCTCCCAGCGTTACCCGCTGATCGACGGCCAGGGCAATTTCGGCAATATCGACGGCGACAATCCGGCCGCCATGCGTTACACCGAGGCGCGGCTCACCGAGGTCGCCCGGCTGATGCTGGACGGGCTCGACGAGGACGCCGTCGCCTTCCGCCCGACCTATGACGGCTCCGAGGAAGAGCCGGTGGTGCTGCCCGGCGCCTTCCCCAACCTGCTGGCGAACGGCGCGCAGGGAATCGCGGTCGGCATGGCCACCGCGATCCCGCCGCACAACGCCGCCGAGCTGTGCGACGCCGCCCTGCACCTGATCGAGCACCCCAACGCCAAGAGCCGCAATCTCCTGAAATTCGTGCCGGGACCCGATCTGCCGACGGGCGGGCTGATTGTCGACTCGCGCGAAACGATTGCCGAGGCTTACACCACCGGGCGCGGCGGCTTCCGGGTGCGGGCGCGCTGGACCAAGGAAGACACCGGCCGCGGAACCTATGTCATCGTGGTCACGGAAATCCCGTGGCTGGTGCAGAAGTCGCGGCTGGTGGAGCGGCTCGCCGAGCTTCTCAACGAGAAAAAGCTCCCGCTGCTCGCCGATGTCCGCGACGAATCGGCCGAGGACATCCGGCTCGTCCTCGAACCGCGGGCGCGCACGGTCGATCCTGAACTCCTGATGGAGTCGTTGTTCAAGCTGACCGACCTCGAAACCCGCATCCCGCTCAACATGAATGTATTGGTGCGCGGCAAGGTCCCGCGGGTGATTGGGCTCGCCGAGGCGCTGCGGGAATGGCTCGACCATCGCCGCGACGTGCTGCGGCGGCGGTCGAACCATCGGCTCGCCCAGATCGCCCATCGCCTCGAAGTGCTGGGCGGCTATCTCGTCGCCTATCTCAATCTCGACCGGGTGATCCGCATCATCCGCCGGGAGGACGAGCCGAAGCCGGTGCTGATCAGCACCTTCTCGCTCACCGAGGTGCAGGCCGACGCCATCCTCAACATGCGGCTGCGCAATCTGCGCCGGCTGGAGGAGATGGAAATCCGCGCCGAGGACAAGGCGCTGCGGGCGGAGGAGCGCGAATTGCGGGCGCTGGTGCGCTCGGAGCAGAAGCAGTGGTCGAAGGTCGCCGATCAAATCAAGGAAGTGCGCGCGGCGTTCGGACCGAAGACCGCGCTGGGAAAGCGCCGCACCGGCTTCGCGCTGGCGCCCGCCCATGACGAGGCGGCGATCGAAGAAGCCATGGCGGTGCGCGAACCGATCACCGTCGTGGTCTCCGACAAGGGCTGGATCCGGGCGCTAAAAGGCACCGTGACCGACTTCTCCTGCGTCGCCTTCAAAACGGATGACCGGCTCAAATTCGCCTTTCCGGCCGAGACCACCTCGAAGATTCTGGTGCTCGCCACCAATGGCCGCTTCTACACCCTCGACGCCGGAAAGCTTCCCGGCGGGCGCGGTCATGGCGAGCCGGTCCGTCTGTTCATCGATCTCGAACAGGACGCCGACCTGGTGTCGGCCTTCCCCTACGCAGGCGGGCGCAAGTTCCTGGTCGCGAGCCACGCCGGGCGCGGTTTCATCGTGCCGGAGGATGAGTGCCTCGCCAATACGCGCAAGGGCAAGCAAGTATTGAATGTGACCCCGCCGGACGAGGCGCGGGCGCTGACCGCAGTTGATGGTGACCTTGTCGCGATCATCGGGGAGAACCGCAAGCTCGTGATTTTCGCGCTCGACCAAATCCCCGAGATGGGCCGCGGGCGCGGGGTGCGGCTGCAGCGTTACAAGGACGGCGGTCTGTCGGACGTGACCACCCTCAAGAGCGTGGATGGCCTGTCCTGGACCGACGCGGCCGGACGCGTGTTCACGCTGGCGCTGAAGGAGCTCTCCGACTGGCGCGGCAATCGCGCCGACGCCGGCCGGATCGCGCCCAAGGGTTTTCCGCGGACCAACCAATTTGGCCCGCGGGGTGGCGTCGGAAACGGCGCCGAGACTGCGAGCCCGGAATCTGAAAACTGACGCCAATTATTTCGTGGTATTCCGCCTAAGTAAGTAATTTACCTAAGGTAATTTACCGGAGTAAGCGAGCTTTTGCCGAAAAAAGCCGGCCTGCCCGATCCGTTAACTATCGTGAGAGAGATGGACGTGAATCAGATCGACCGCAATCCGGAGAGTATCCGCGCGACAAGAACAAAAATGATGCCTCTGCTGCGCTACGATCAGCCTACGCCCGCGAGATGCGCCACGCGTTCCTAAAGGCCGGAATGCGTGCAAGCGGGTAACGGCGATAAATGCCGTAATGCATGATCAAGCGCCGAAAAAACGCGCGCATGGGACTAACCCTTACTCGAGCCAGAACCTTAACGCCTTACCCCGAGGCTCGGTTCCGCTCTTCGTTCATGATACTGGCCAGCGCATTTTAGCGCATGCGCTCGCGGCGGCCTATGCCGAACGCAACACAGCATTTAAAAAATGGGAGCGTGTGTCCGGCAAAGCAAGGCCGCGCGGTTCGAACAGGTGGCGTGCAAGGAAAAATTCGGTCAGCGCGAAACCGGCGGCGAGCTCGTCTGGCGAGACTTCCTCGCGCTCATGAACCACGAGCCCCCTCCCACCTCGCTCCGCTCCGCCCCCTCCTCCGCCCGCCGGGAAGGGTTGGGAGGGCGCTAAAAAAGCCGGGAGCGCGAGCAGCCGGTCATGCCAGGCTTCGCCGGCCGTTCGCGATACCGCCCGTCCGGATTTCGGCGACACATAGACGAGCTCGGTCGTTTCCCCGGTTGCGGCGCAGCACGTAAGGTCGAGTCCGAAGCCGAGCTCGGCGAGCAATTGCAGCTCGAACCGCAGCACCAACGCTCCGGCGATCGCGGGATCGCCGACCCGGTCGAGCACGGCCTCAAGCGCGTCATGCACCGCCGGATGCGGGTCGCGCTCGGGCAGGAGCCGCACCAGCGCGGCGAGATAGCTCACGCCGTACAGTGCATGCGGGACGGGCAGAAAGGCTCCGGCGCGCAGCCTTATGCCCTCGACCGCGTAGTGACCGAGATGTTCGTCGAGCCGCGCCCGCCAGGTCGCGCACACCACGTTGCCGGGCTGCAGCACCGGCCGCAGCCGCGACCCCGCCCCTCCCCGCACCAAGCCGAGATGGCGGCCGCGCCCGCGCGTCATCAGCTCGAGGATGGCGTTCGCCTCGCCATGCCTGCGAGCGCCGAGCACGATGCCTTCCTCGGTCCACTGCATCCGAGCGCTCAGCCCATATTCACTCGCGTGGAAACTCCAAGCCCATCTCGCGATAACGTTCTGGGTCGTCGGCCCAGTCTTCGCGTATTTTCACGAAGAGAAACAGATGCACCGGCTGGCCGATCAGGTCGGCGATCTCCTTGCGGGCGTCCGAGCCGATGGCCTTGATCGTCTGCCCGCCCTTGCCGAGCACGATCTTGCGCTGGCTTTCACGCTCGACATAGATCGTCTGCTCGATCCGCACCGAGCCGTCCGGCTGCTCCTTCCACGCCTCCGTCTCGACCGTCGAGCGGTAGGGCAACTCCTGATGGAGCCGCAGAAACAGCTTCTCCCGCGTAATCTCGGCGGCGAGGCTGCGCAGCGGCGCATCCGAGATCTGATCTTCGGGGTAGAGCCAGGGCCCCTCGGGCACTTCGTGCGCGAGCCATGCTTTGAGGTCGGCGATCCCGTCTCCGGTGAGCGCCGAGATCATGAAGGTCGCGGCAAAGGCAACCCGCGCATTCACCGTGCGCGCGAGATCGAGCAGGATGGGCTTGGCGACGACATCGATCTTGTTGAGCACAAGCGCCTTGCGCGCGGCGAGGGTCGCCAGCCGGTCGAGGATCGCGCCGGTATCCGCATCGAGCCCGCGCTTGGCGTCGACGACGAGCAAGGCGATATCGGCGTCCTGGGCGCCCGACCAGGCGGTCTTCACCATGGCGCGTTCGAGCCGCCGGCGCGGAGCGAACAGGCCGGGTGTATCAACAAAGATCAGTTGCGCGTTCCCTTCCAACGCAATGCCGCGAACGAGACTACGCGTCGTCTGCACCTTGGGGCTGACGATCGTGACCTTGCCGCCGACCAGCGCATTCACCAGCGTCGATTTGCCGACATTGGGCGCGCCGATCACCGCGACGAAGCCACAACGGGTCGCATCCGTCGGCCGCTGCGCCGCCTCAGCCATCCGCGTTCACCGTAGGCACGTGCTCGCGGGCGAGCAGCGCCGCGGCCGCAGCCTGTTCCGCCGCCCGTTTCGACCGGCCTAGCCCTTCCGCGGGGGCCATGTCTGGAAGTTCCACGACGACCCGGAACACGGGATCGTGGTGGGGACCGCTCCGCTCAATTTCTCGGTAACACGGCGTCGGCAGGCCGCGCCCTTGCGCCCATTCCTGCAGCACGGTCTTCGGGTCACGCAGCGGCCGCACCGACTTGAGCATGCGCTCGCCCCACAGCCGCTCCACCATGGTGGCGGCTGCCGGATAGTCGCCATCGACGAACACCGCCCCGATCAGCGCTTCGCATACGTCGGCGAGGATCGCGACGCGCCGCTGTCCACCGGCATTCGCCTCCGAGACCCCAAGCTTGATCGCCGAGCCGAGATCAATGGCGCGAGCGATGTCCGCGCAAGTTTCCTTGCGTACGAGATCGGCGAGCCGGCGCGACAACTCGCCCTCCGCCGCCTTGGGAAAAGCGCGATACAGCATGTCGGAGACGACAAGCCCGAGCACGTGATCGCCCAAGAATTCAAGACGCTGGTAGCTCGCCGACCGCGTCTTGCCAGACAGCGCCGAGATGTGCGTGAGCGCGCTTTCCAGGAGGCCCGGCTCGGAGAAGGAGTACCCGATACGGGCCTCGAGGTCGCGTTTTCTCTGCGCCCTCTCGCTCATCTGACAATCGTGAACAACCGGCTCCAACGAACGGCCCAAGGCCATGCCCACACGTGCCAGGCGGGAATCCCCTCGCCAATCGAGAAGAATATGATCTGCGCGCGGCCGACAAAATTCTCAAAGGGCACGTAGCCAACCTGGCTCAGCACCCGGCTGTCGGTCGAATTGTCGCGATTGTCGCCCATCATGAAATAATGGCCGGGCGGAACTTCGTAGACCTGGGTGTTGTCGAGAAAGCCGTTGTCCTGGAGATCGAGCGTGTCGTAGCTCACGCCGTTGGGCAGCGTTTCTCGCCACCGTCGCACGCGAACCGGATAGCCGCTCTCATCATCGACATAATCTGAGACACGCTCGCGCTTGACCGCCTGGCCGTTGATGTGGAGCACGCCCCCGATCACCTGGATGCGGTCGCCCGGCAGGCCGATCACGCGCTTGATGTAGTCGGTCGAGTCGTCCTTCGGCAGGCGGAACACCGCAACGTCGCCTCGATCGGGCGGAGACGCTAAGATGCGCCCAGAATACAAGGGCGGTGACAACGGAAACGAGTAGCGGCTGTACCCGTAGCTGTACTTCGACACGAACAAGTAATCGCCGATCAACAGCGTCGACATCATCGATCCGGAGGGGATGTTGAACGGCTGGAACAGAAAGGTGCGGATGACAAGGGCGATGATCAGCGCGTGAAAGATGACGCGGACGGTTTCGGCAATGCCGCCCTCTTTCTTCTTCTCGCGCTGTTTTTCCTGACCGGACACTCTCATCGGCCTCTCTTGTGTTCGCTTGCCGTTACCCGTCAGATTGCTCAACTACGTCCGAAACGCAGCCATGCGGTGCCGCCGCAAACCTTTCGAGAATTGCATGTTGGGATGCCGGCGTGAGGCCTTCCGGTCATGAAAACGAAATCATGGAGGCCGAAGTTCTAGCCGCTCGGGACCGAACGCGCAAATCAGACCATTCGCTCCTCTCTTGCGCCCGGAAACGCCCAAATGATGACGAAGGCCTGCGCCAAAGGCCATTCGTCGGTCAACGCAAGCTCGATGCGCGCCGCAAATCCCGGTGGCGTGAGGGTCGCAAGTCGCGCCGACGCCCCCCCGGTGAGGCTCAGGGTCGGCCGCCCGGAGGGGAGATTGACGACCCCGATATCACGAAAGAACACGCCTTTGCGAAACCCGGTGCCGAGGGCCTTGGCGCAAGCCTCCTTGGCGGCGAACCGTTTCGCATAGGTCGGGACGCGATTCGCACGTCGCTCGGCGCGGGCGCGCTCCTTCGCCGTAAAGATGCGGTCGAGGAACCGCTCGCCAAAACGCGCGATCGTCCGCTCGATCCGGCGAATATCAACGATGTCGGTGCCGATGCCGATGATCACGAAGCCGCCTTCGCCATCACGCGGCCGCGCCGCATCGCCGCTAGCATGCGTTCAACCGCACCTCCCAGCCCGATTGCGACCGCCTCGCCGATCAGGAAGTGGCCGATATTGAGTTCGACGACATACGGCAGGGCGGCGATCGCCTCCGCCGTTAAAAAATCGAGCCCATGGCCGGCATGCACTTCGAGGCCGAGCCGATGGGCGAACTCCACGCCCGCCGCGATGCGCGAAAATTCGGCGGCGGCGCGCGCCGTCTCCCCGTCGGTGACGGCGTCGCACCAGGCGCCGGTATGGATTTCAATCACCGGCGCATTGAGGGCGACCGCGCCTTCTATCTGGCGCTCATCCGGCGCAATGAACAGCGACACGCGGATTTTGGCCTCGCCGAGCGCAGCAACCACGTCGGCCAATTCATGCCGGTGAGCGACGACGTCGAGGCCGCCCTCCGTCGTACGCTCCTCTCGCCGCTCGGGCACGAGGCAGGCGGCGTGCGGGCGGGTCGCAATCGCGATCGCCGTCATTTCCTCCGTTCCCGCCATTTCGAGATTGAGGGGCTTGCGCAGATGCTCCTTGAGGCGGGCGATATCGTCATCCCGGATGTGCCTCCGATCCTCGCGCAGGTGTGCGGTTATGCCGTCGGCGCCGGCCGCGATCGCAATCTCGGCCGCCTGCAGCGGGTCCGGATGGTGGCCTCCGCGCGCGTTCCTGATCGTGGCGACATGGTCGATATTGACGCCGAGGCGAATAGGTCTGAGTCCGCTCACATGAAGTTCCTGTGCGTGGTCTGGCCCGTTGGATGACCGATCCTATGTGATCAGATTGTCTCTGGGTTCAAGGGCCGATCGGCCGGGACGGCCGCGTGGTTGGCCCATTATCCGGTCACGCGCTCGGCTTTGGCCACCACGGTCTTCGCCCGCAACTGCGAGATGATCGCGGTCAGGTGCTTGAGGTCGTAGACTTCGAGGTCGATGTTCATCTCGGTGAAGTCCGGAGAACGGCGCGACATATTGATATTGTCGATGTTGCCGTCGTTTTCGGCGATCACTTGCGCGATTTGGGCGAGTGAGCCCGGCTCGTTGACCAACTCGACCACGATACGCGCGGGAAAGCGCTGCGGGTTCTTCTCATCCACATCCCAGCGCACATCGAGCCACCGCTCGGGGGCGTCCTCGAATACTTTCAGCGCCGAAGACTGGATCGGGTAGATGGTAATCTGCTCGCCTGGGGTCATGATTCCGACGATGCGGTCGCCCGGCACGGCGCCGCCCTCGGGGGCGAAGCGGACCGGCAGATCGCCGTTGTGCCCGCGGATTGGAATGGCGCCACCGTCGCCCTTGGCGCCGGGAAACTTGAACTTTACCGCGCGGCCCATCGTCAGCCCGAACCATCCGCTGTCGGGCTTGGGCACCGCGGTCACCCGCTCCTCCTTGTAGTCGGGATACATCGCCCGCACCACGTCGGCGGCCTTCATTTCGCTGCGTCCGACCGCGGCGAAGACATCCTCGATCGTCGCGCGGGCTAGGCGCGGCAACGCGCCGTTGAGCTGCTCGTCGGAATATTCCCTCTTGGAAACTTTGCAGAGGCGCTCGACAATACGTCGGCCCAGCTCGGCATATTGCGCGCGCACCGCGACCCGCGTCGCACGCCGGATCGCGGCGCGCGCTTTGCCGGTCACGACTACCGATTCCCACGCGGCGGGCGGAGCGATTTGCGCCCGCGAGGTCAGGATTTCGACCTCGTCGCCATTGCGCAACGGGGAGATGAGCGGGCTGATGGTGCCATTCACCTTACATCCCACCGCATGGTTGCCGATATCGGTATGAACCGCATAGGCGAAGTCAATTGGCGTCGCGTTGCGCGGCAGCGCGATCAACTTGCCCATGGGGGTGAAGCAGAAGACCTGATCGTGGAACAGCTCGAGCTTGGTGTGCTCGAGGAACTCCTCCGGGTTGGACCCCTCCGCCAGCAATTCGATCGTTCGCCGCAGCCAGGCATAGGCGTTCGACTCGCGCGATAGGGTTTCCGACGGGGAGTCTTGGCTGTCCTTGTAAAGAGCGTGCGCCGCAATCCCGTATTCGGCGATTTCGTTCATCGCCGCCGTCCTGATCTGCAGTTCGACCCGCTGATTGCGCGGGCCGATCACCGTGGTGTGGAGCGAGCTGTAATCGTTCTGTTTCGGGGTCGAGATGTAGTCCTTGAACCGGCCCGGCACGACCGGCCATGTCGTGTGGACGATGCCGAGCGCCTGGTAGCATTCCGCGACCGTTTTCACGATCGCCCGGAACCCGAGAATGTCGGAGAGCTGTTCGAAGCCGAGCGCCTTGAGCTCCATCTTGCGCCAGACCGAGTAGGCGTGCTTGCGCCGGCCCGTCACGCGGGCCGCGATCCCGCTAGGGGCGAGCTTGGTCGTAAGCTGATGCTCGATTTCGCTGATCAGATCGCTATTGCGGGCGGCGAGCGCGTCGAGCCGCGTGTTGATCACGCGGAACGCCTCCGGGTGAAGCTCTTCGAAGGCGAGGTCTTCCAGCTCGCTGCGCATCGCATGCATGCCCATGCGGGCGGCAAGCGGCGCATAGATGTCGATTGTCTCCTCGGCGATCCGCCGCCGCGAGTCGGCCGGCATATGGGCGATGGTGCGCATATTATGCAGGCGATCGGCGAGCTTTACGAGCAAGACGCGCACGTCTTCGGCGATGGCGAGCAGCAGCTTGCGCAGGTTTTCCGCCTGCTTGGCTTCGCGCGACACCAGTTCGAGCCGATTGAGCTTGGTCAGCCCCTCGACGAGTTGCCCGATGTCGCTGCCGAATACGTCGTCGATCTCAGCGCGGGTCGCTTCGGTGTCCTCGATCGTGTCGTGCAGGAGCGCCGCGGCGATCGTCGCGTCGTCAAGTTTCAGATTGGTGAGAATGGCGGCGACTTCGAGCGGATGAGAGAAATAGGGGTCACCGGAGGCGCGTCTCTGACCGCCATGCGCCTTCATGGCGTAGACATAGGCGCGATTGAGGAGGTCCTCGTTGGTCTTCGGATTGTACTGCCGCACCCGCTCGACCAGCTCGTATTGGCGCATCATCGGCTTCGGCGCCGCGACCGCCGGTTCGACCGGTCGGGTCGCGGCTTGCGCCGTCGGCTCGCGCGGCGCATGGATGCGTGTCTGAACCTGCATCCGCGGCAAGCTGGTGATGGGCGTGCCCACGATGAAACGCTCCTCTGGGCGAGGATGTGGTTGCCGACACATTGTGCCGCAAGCGGCCCGCCGCCGCCACGTTTTCAATTATGTCGAGCGCCGAAGCGCAAGAAAAGGTCGGCGGCCGATGGGCCGCCGACCCTTTCTCTTTGAGACGGGGGTGCAGGCGAGGCCGACCCGGCCCGGCTATTCCTCGTCGTCGGGCTCCGGCGGCTCGGGCCGCTCCTCGGGCGGCGTCAGGCCTTCGAGCCCCCTCAAAAGCTCCTCTTCGGTCATCCGCTCCATCGCCACCTCGGTGTCGTCGGCATCGACCCCCCCGCCACCGGCGCCGATGAGCGGAACCGCTTCCGGCTCGGGTTCGTCGACTTCGACATATTTCTGCAGCGAATGAATGAGGTCCTCTTTGAGGTCCTCGGCCGAGATCGCCTGATCGGCGACCTCGCGAAGCGCAACGATCGGGTTCTTGTCATTGTCGCGCTCGACGGTGATCTGAGCGCCGGAGGAGATCATGCGCGCGCGATGCGCCGCCAATAGAACAAGTTCGAACCGGTTCTCAACTTTGTCGATACAATCTTCTACCGTTACACGGGCCATAGGCTCGTTCTCCTTGCTGAGGAGCGATGTCGGGGCTTTGGCCCCTCGTAGTCTCCCCCGCCGCAAAGCGCAACATTGATTTGCATTGGCTGCGCTTATCGGCTATTTCCGTTGTGAATTGCCTAGAAAACATCTTGAACATTAACTATCCGAGGGCGACATCGAAGGAGCGCGAGCCTCTAGGTGATCCGCGAGTGCGGTGCCGGAGGCGTTTATTGCCTTGCATCCAAGGTTTCCAAAGTGGTTGCAACCCGACGGGCGATCTTGCCCGGCGTCATCTTGCGCAATTGGAGTATAAAGAGACGACATGACAGTTCCCGGTGAAAAAATCGCTCTATTCATTGACGGTGCTAACCTCTATGCGACGGCGAAATCGCTTGGATTCGATATCGATTACAAGCGGCTCCTGCGCGAGTTTCAAAGTCGTGGCTACCTGCTGCGCGCTTTCTACTATACGGCTGTTGTCGAAGACCAAGAGTACTCTTCGATCCGCCCGCTCATCGACTGGCTCGACTATAACGGCTACACCGTCGTGACCAAGGCGACCAAGGAGTTCGTCGACCAGACCGGGCGCCGCAAGGTGAAGGGCAATATGGATATCGAGCTCGCAGTCGATGCCATGGAAATCGCAGGTAGCATCGACCAAATGGTGCTATTTTCCGGAGATGGCGATTTTCGATCCCTGGTCGAAGCAGTCCAAAGGCGCGGCGTCCGCGTAATCGTAGTCTCGACAATCTCGACGCAGCCTCCCATGGTTGCAGATGAACTTCGGCGACAGGCCGATGTATTCCTCGACATCGTGGAACTGCAGCCGAAGATCGGGCGCGACCCCACCGAGAGGGTCGAGCGCGCCCCCCGTGAGCCGCGCCATACGCCGCAATTTCTCCAGCGTAGCACGGGTGTGCGACCCGAGCCCGCTCCAGGGGATGGAGACGTGTTCGACGACGAGTGACGATGCAGGCCGTTCTTGGGGCGGATGCCGAGCCAGGGCGCGACTGCCCGCGCTGCCCACGCCTGGTCGCGTTTCGGCAAACCTGGCGCACAAAGGAATCCGGCTGGTTCAATGCGCCGGTGCCGTCCTTCGGCCCCGTCGAGGCGCGGCTGCTCATCGTCGGGCTTGCGCCCGGCTTGCGCGGGGCGAACCGCACCGGGCGGCCGTTCACCGGCGACTTCGCCGGCCAGCTCCTCTACGCGACCCTGAAGGAGTTCGGCTTCGCGCGCGGCGACTATGCGGAGCGCGCCGACGACGGGCTTGTGCTCGTCGATGCACGCATCACCAACGCGGTGCGTTGCGTGCCGCCAGATAACAAGCCGCTGCCGGTTGAGATCAAGACCTGCCGCGAGTTCCTCAAAGCATGCATCGCGGAGATGCGGCGGCTGCAAGCCATCGTCGCGCTCGGGCGCGTCGCGCATGATAGCGTCGTCGCCGCGCTGGGCCGCCGCGGCGCGTCGGCGCCTTTCGCCCATGGCGCTCGTCACGCCATGGACGGCTTGGCGCTGTTCGACAGCTATCACTGCTCGCGTTACAACACCAATACCGGGGTGCTAACGGCCGAGATGTTCCGCGCGTTGTTCGCGCAGGCGCGGTCTCACCTCGATGCGGCGAGCCAAGCGAGCACCTCGGCGGCGCTCTGATCCGGGGGAAACACCGGATAGAACACGCGCGTGATCACGCCCTCATCGATGACGAGGACAAGGCGTTTGATCAGCCGCGTTCCCTCCACCTCGAAGGTCGGCAGATTGAGCGCGCTCGTCAACTGAAGCGCCGCATCGGACAGAAGCGGGAACGGCAGGTGCAGCCGCGCGACGGCTTCGCGTTGATACGCGGTGTCTTGCGTCGACAGGCCGAACACTTGCCCGACGCCGAGCGACCGCAGCTCCGCATAGTGGTCGCGAAAACCGCAGGACTGCGGCGTGCATCCGCGCGCGCCGGGGATGGCGTCCCACCCACTGGGAAGCGGCTGCCCCGGACGGCCGGTGCGGGGATAGGCGTAGACGACGGTGCGCCCGCGGAAGCGCGAAAGGTCGACCTGCGACCCATCAGTCGCCTCGAGCGCAAGCGACGGAATGGGCATTCCGGTCAGGTGGCGGGTTGCGCCATCGTCGGCCGGGACAGGCAGGTCGTCGGGCAGGAGCTGCGGATCGTACATGGGGCCTCGCTTCGCCAAGCATATAGCGGCGGCGAAACGACCATTAAAGGCCGCGCTCGACGGGGCCTACGGTCGCGCGGATGCGCGGTTTCGCCGGCGGGAAGAAAGCCTGCGCTGGGTATTGAGGATTGCCCTCGCCTGCATCCGTTCATAGAGTGCGGCGACTACCATCTCCTCCCCGCCGGCGCGCCAACCGATCGACCACCATGCCCACCTCCACAAAGGGGGAAAGAACGGCGCTTTCGAGCGGGAGCCCGCGGGGGCGCCGTGAAGTACAGGCTCGTCATTTTCGACATGGACGGCACGCTGGCCGACAGCTTTCCCTGGTTCATAAGCGTTCTGAACGCAGTCGCCGATAAATATCGCTTCAGACGGGTTGCACCGCACGAGGTCGAAACGCTCCGCGGCCTCACCTCGCGACAGATCCTTGAATGGCTCGGCGTACCGCTATGGAAAGTGCCGAGAATTGCGCGCCATATGCGCGCGCTTAAAACGCAACGCCTGCATGAAATCGCTTTGTTTCCTGGCGTCGATCGCCTGCTCGCCGAACTTGCCGCGCGCGAAATCATGCTCGCGATCGTCAGCTCTGATACCGAGGATAACGTGCGCCGCGTGCTCGGGCCGCACAACGCGCAGCGAATTTCCCATTACGCCTGCGCGTCGGGCATGTTCGGCAAGCCGAGGAAGTTCCGCGCGGTGCTGAAGCGATCGGCAATCCCGCCCGCCCAGACAATCGCGATCGGCGACGAGACCCGCGACGCGGAGGCGGCGCGCGCGGTCGGCGCGGCCTTCGGCGCCGTGTCGTGGGGTTACGCAAGCGCCACAGCGCTGCAAGCGCATGCGCCCGACGTGGTCTTCAACAGCTTCGACGACATCGTTGCGAGGCTGACGTGATCTGCTGAACTTTAGTGTCGGCCGTGGCCGGTCTTTTCGCGACGTGGCGCGCGCACGCTTTCACATCGCGGGTGCGAACGCCCCAGCTTGGACTTCGCGCACCCGCGTCACGCGCTCGGGCAGCGCGCCGGCGGCAACGACTTCATAGCCGGCGACGCGCAGGATTCCGCGCGCCGCGCACATCACGGCGGCGATGCGCGTATAGGGATTGAGCACCGGCGGCGTCACCCAGTCGAATCCGGCTTCCGAGACACATCCGCCGAATCCCGCGAGCGCGTCGCGCCGCGCCCGACTCCGCTGCATCGCCTCCTCCGCCGAACTCGTGAACAAATGCGATGCGATGATGCGCGCCTCCCAATCGGGTCGGCTCACGACCCAATCATTGGCGGCACAGGTATCGTTCTCGTGCGTGACGACGTCTTCCTCGGTGCGTTCGATGACGCAACGCTCGCCCGGAGCACAGCCGGCCAGCGTATAGATGACCGGTCTCGCCACCGGCTCGGTCTCCAGCATGCGACGCGCCTCGGCATAGCTTCCACAAGTCTCGAACGCCTGGCGCAGCAATTGGTCGGGCGGAATATGGTGGATCGTCCAGGTATTGAGCGCGTTCGCGACGAAATCAAAAAGCCGCAGCCAGGGATGGCGCGTCCGCCGCCGCAACGGCGCCTGGTTCAAGCAGGCGGAGAACCGCCCCGGCGCCATCGCGGTCAGAGCGCCGGCATAGCCTGGCCAAGTCACGCTGAAAAACTCGCCGGCCGGCCCCTGCATCCGCGCCACCTCGACATGGCGGCCGAGCCCGGGAAAGGGCCAATCGAGCGTGCGGGCGAGCCACGCCGAGCCCGCTTCCTCGCACGCAAGCGAGGTGCAGCCCCAGATATAGGAGCCATTGAGAAACCACACGCCTGGAAAGCCGAGCGAAGCGGCGATCTGGGCGATCTCCGGCACATAGGGCGACCGCGACCGGGTCAACCAACGCCGCGCCACCCCGTCGAGGGTCGGCACGAGCGGCGTGGCCGCCCGGGGAAAAAAGGCGAGGCAGTCGTCGCGCAGAGCCCGCGCCCGCCTCGCGCATTCCTGCGCGTGCTGCAGCGGTCCGCCGTCGCGGACGTCGGTGACAGGAATGGCTGGCATGGCGCTGATCATCGGCGGCTCACTCATTCTTCCGCACCTCCAGCGGATTCATGTCATTTGCGTGACGAAGTCCGTCGGCGCAAGGGCCAGCCAACGATTCGAATCGCCTCGCGACCTTGCCTTTGCGCTTGCACGGCACGTGCCGGTCCCACGAATCGACATGCTCACGCCATGTTGCTTTGCAAATGAAACCGGCGCACCGCTACTTTCTTCTCGCAATGCGCAACACGGTCGTTGGGACATGGTCGTTAGGCCATGATGTCCGGATCAAGCACTGACCCATGGAGGAAAACAATGAGGAAGGCGGTTATTATTTCGGCTGTCGCGTCGATTTCCCTGCTATTCGCAGCGACGGCTGCGAGCGCTCAACAGCTCGGCACCGCCGCCGAGGCCAAAGCCATGCTCAACAAGGCGGCCGCCGAATTGAAAAAGGATGAAAAGGCGGCGCTCGACAAATTCAATAAAGGCGAGGCCGGCTTTAAGGATCGCGATCTCTATGTGTTCTGCTTCGAGACGGCGACCGGCAAATTCACCGCGCACCCTAATGCGAAGCTCAGAGGCACCGATATCCGGGCCCTGAAGGACAAGAGCGGCGCGGCGATGGGCGAGGCCATCTTCGCCGCGGCGAAAGACGGCACGGTCACGGCGGTGGACTACATGTTCCCGAAGCCGGGCGGAACCGACCCGGCGCCGAAGCAGTCGTTCATTACCAAGGTCGGCAGCCAAGGCTGCGGCGTCGGCTATTACAAATAGCTGTGCGCAGCTAACGGGTTATATCGATTCAGAACGGCCGGCTTTGCGCCGGCCGTTCTTGTTGCTGTCGCTATAGCCGCAGGCGCTATGACCATCGCCGATTGGCGGAGCGTCCGCGCACGAGGTCGAGAATAAACAAGAACAGGATCGCGCCTTCGGCCGATACGACGAGGCTCGGCAGGAATCCCGCATAGGCAAAGCCAAGCACCCTGGCGACTGCGGCGCCTTCGAATGAGCCAATGATGCCAACGATCAGGTTGGTGAGAAGCCCGTGATTTCGCGACATCACTTTTTCGGCGATCCAACCGGCCAGAACTCCAATCACCAGCGCCGCGATCCATCCAACCCCGCTCATCGCCATCTCCTAAGTCAAGGCGCGCTCAGGCAAGCCCCGGATTATCGGCCAAAAGGAAATACCCGCCGATAGTCAGCAATGGCCCGACAAGTCCCGCCGCCTTGCTGGGCGATCGTGACGAAACGTGCGGCGTGGCGCCATGCCGGCTTCTCAACTCTGCCCGCTACGGCTATTTTTATCGAAGACCAACGCTGGCGGGGGGAGGCATGAACCTTATCCTGAAAGATCTGCGCATTATCGAAGGCACCGCTTTCGTCGCGGCGCCGCTCGCCGGCATGACGCTCGCGCAGCTCGGCGCCGACGTGATCCGCTTCGATCCGATCCGGGGCGGATTGGACGCCAAGCGCTGGCCGGTGGATCAGCACGGCAGGAGCCTCTACTGGGTCGGCCTGAACAAGGGCAAGCGCTCGATCGCAATCGATACGCGCAAGCCGGAAGGCCAGGAAATCGTCACGGCGCTGATCACGGCGCCGGGTCCCGGCAACGGGATTTTCCTGACCAATTTCCCTGCGTCCGGCTGGCTCGGTTACGAAGCGCTGCAGAAGCGGCGCCACGATCTGATCATGCTCAACCTGTTCGGTAGTCCGGATGGAAGCTCGGCGGTGGATTACACGGTGAACTGTGCGGTCGGCATCCCCTTCTCCACCGGGCCCGCCCACAGCGACGCGACCCACCCGATCAATCATGCGCTGCCCGCCTGGGACGCCATCACGGGGGTCACGTCTGCGCTCGGCATCGTTACGGCCGAGCGCCACCGGCGCCTCACCGGCGAAGGCCAACTCATTAAGATCGCGCTGTCCGACGTGGCGATGGCGATGGTCGGCAATCTCGGCTACATTGCCGAGGCTGAGCTGATGCACGAAGACCGCCCGGCCTTCGGAAATTATCTCTACGGGGCGTATGGGCGTGATTTTGAGACTAAGGACCACCGGCTGATCTATATCGTCGCGATCACCGACCGCATGTGGAGCGAACTCGGCCGGGTTACCGGGCTCAAGGACCGCTTCGCCATGATCGAGCCGCTGCTCGGCGTGAACTTGAAAGACGAAGGCGACCGCTTCCGGGCGCGCGACATGATCTCGGCGGTCCTGGAAACTTGGGTGTCGGCGCGGACGCTCGACGAAATCAAGGAGGCGTTCGTGGGCACCGGCGTATGCTGGGGGCCGTACCAAACTTTCCGCCAGATGCTGCGCGAAGACCCGCGCTGCTCGACCAAGAATCCACTGTTTCGCGAGATCGAGCAGCCCGGCATCGGCCGCTACCTCGTGCCCGGGTCGCCGCTCGATTTCGGGGGATTGCCGCGCCAGCCACCCATCCGCGCTCCCATGCTCGGCGAGCATACCGACGAGGTGCTTGCCGAGGTGCTGGGGCTTGGCGACGGGCAGATCGGAAAATTGCGCGATACCAAGGTCGTCGCAGGTCCGATCGAGCAGTGAGGGAGGTGATGCTGAACAAGGCACAACAAGACTACAGCGCCTGGATCGGTCGCGAGGAGCGCATCACCGAAGAGCTGTCGCCGTTTCCCGTCATGGCGGCGCTCGCCACGCTTGACGATGAGAAACGCAAGCTTGGACCGGGCGACCCGTTGCCGCTATTGTGGCACTGGTTCTACTTTCTGCCCCGGGTGGCAGCCTCGCACATCGGCAAGGATGGTCACCCGCAGCGCGGTGGATTTCTGCCCCCGGTCGAATTGCCGCGCCGCATGTTCGCGGGCGCGCGGCTGCATTTCCGGCATCCGCTGGTGATCGGCAAGCCGGCCAGCCGCACCGGCACGGTGCGCGACATCTCGCAGAAGCACGGTGCGAGCGGCACCCTGGTCTTCGTCACCGTCGAATATCAGATCGAGCAAGACGGCCGGGTGTGCGTCGAGGAGGTGCAGGACATCGTCTATCGCGAACCGGGCGCCCGCATCGCGGCACCCAAAGTGATCGATCTGCCCGCGCCGCCGGCCGGCGCCTGGACCCGCACCATCACGCCCAATCCTATCCTGTTGTTCCGGTTTTCGGCGCTAACCTTCAACGCCCACCGCATCCATTATGACCGGCCCTACGCCACCAACGCGGAGGGCTATCCAGGCCTCGTCGTGCACGGGCCACTCACGGCGGTGCTGTTGCTCGACCTGGTGCATCGCCATTCCGACCGCCCCGTGATCGCCTATAGTTTCCGCGGCCGCGCGCCGCTGTTCGACCTCGCACCGTTCCGCCTCAGCGGCCAGCTTGAAAACGATACCGTGGGGCTGGAAGCGATTGGTCCGGACGGCGGCGTCGCCATGACCGCTACCGCCACGCTGGGAGACGCCTAGGACATCTGCGCAGCTAGAGCATTTTCCGGCGAAGTGGGAACCGGTTCGCCGCAGAAAATGCGACCACCAAAAGATAACTAGAGCGAATTCTGAATCCATTGGAACGGAATTCGCTCTGGCGCAGGGAGCAGGAGGAAGCGCACCGTCGGCGAGGTCGATCTCGCCACGCCGGGCGCGATTGACTTAATCCAGTTGCTCGATGATCGTCGCATCGAAGAAAAAAATACGCCGCCGAGCGCCAAGAAGGGTCACATCATGAAAGACAAGATTGTCACTTCCGACGAGGCTATCAGCCTTGTGCGTGACCGCGACACTCTGTCGAGCTGCGGCTTCGTTCAGTCCTGTGTGCCGGAAGCGCTGCTTAAGGCGCTGGAGCGCCGCTATCTGAAGACCGGCACGCCGCGCAATCTGAGCCTGTTCGCCACCGCGGGCCAAGGCGACAGCAAGACCAAGGGCTTGAGCCGTCTCGGCCACGAGGGACTGCTGCGCAAGGTAGTGGCCGGCAACTGGGGACGCATGCCCTCGGTGTGCCAATTGGCGCTCGACGAAAAGCTCTACGCCTACAATCTGCCGCAAGGGATTATCGCCCAGCTTTTCCGCGACTTGGCCGGCGGCAAACCCGGCACATTCTCCAAGATCGGCCTGCATACCTTCGTCGACCCGCGTTACGAGGGCGGCCGCATCAACAAAGTCACCACACGCGACATCGTCAAGCTGGTCGAGTTCGAAGGCGATGAATGGCTGTTCTACAAGGTCGCCCCCGTGACGGTCGCGTTCATCCGCGGCACCACCGCCGACTCCATGGGCAACATCACCATGGAGAAGGAGCCGCTCACGCTGAACAATCTTGCGATGGCGATGGCCGCCAAGAACTCGAATGGCATCGTGATCGCGCAGGTCGAGCGCATCGCCGACCGCAACACCCTGCCGCCGCGCGACGTCAAGGTCCCCGGCATTTTCGTGGACTGCGTCGTCGTCGCCGACCCCGAAGACCACATGACCAACCTCGCGACACAGTACCATCCCGGTTATGCCGGCCGCATCCGCGTCCCCGTCGCGACGGTGCCGCCGCTTCCACTCGACGAGCGCAAGGTCATCGCCCGTCGCGCCGCCTTCGAGCTGCCGCCCAACGGCATCGTCAATCTCGGGGTCGGAGTGCCCGAGGGCGTCGCCTCGGTCGCGAACGAAGAAAAGGTGCTGCAATACATCACGCTGTCCGTGGAGTCGGGCGCAATCGGCGGCATTCCGGCGAGCGGCGCGAGCTTCGGCGCCAGCATCAACATGGATGCGGTCATCGACGAGAACCAGCAGTTCGACTTCTACGATGGCGGCGGCCTCGACATGGCCTGCCTCGGCGTGGCCGAGTGCGACCGCGCCGGCAATGTCAATGTCAGCCGCTTCGGGACCCGCCTGATCGGCGTCGGGGGGTTCATCAATATCAGCCAGAACGCCCGCCGCGTGGTGTTCGCCGGCACCTTCACCGCGGGCGGGCTCGAAGTCGCGGTTGAGGACGGCAAGCTGAAAATCCTCAAGGAGGGAAAACAGCGCAAATTCGTTGAGAAAGTCGGCCAGATCAGTTTCTCCGGCCAATTCGCTTATGACCGCAGCCGGATGGTGCTGTACGTCACGGAGCGATGCGTGTTCCGCCGCGTCCGCGCCGGTCTTGCTCTCATCGAGGTGGCGCCCGGCATCGACATCGAACGGGACATCCTCGCGCATATGGGCTTCAAGCCGATCATCGGCGAGCCGGACCTAATGGATGTCCGCATCTTCCGCCCCGAACCGATGGGACTGGAGACGCACCTGCTCAATCTCGATCTTCCCGACCGCATCACCTACGATTCGCAGCGCAACATCCTGTTCCTCAACTTCGAGGGCATGTATATCCGGGTCAAAGACGACATCGTCGCGCTGCGCCGTCTGTTGGAGGAACACTGCAAGAAGATCGGCAAGCGGGTCGGCGTATTCGTCAATTATGACAACTTCCGCATTTCCGAGGATACCTATGACGTTTACGCGGAAATGGACCACTACATGCTCGACCACTACTACACGACCATCACCCGCTTTGCGACGAGCGCCTTCATGCGGATGAAGCTCGGCGAGGCGTTCACCCGCCGCAACATTGCTCCGCACGTGTTCGAGAAAAAGGAGGACGCGCAGGAATTCCTCGCCTCGCTCGAGGCGCAGGAACGAGAGGCAAGCTGATGCGGCCCACGTCGCGGGAGAGGAGCGAGACCGCATCTTGATGAGCGTCCGGCCGGCGGAGTGGAAAGCTTGGGTCGCCGCGCTGGCGGTAACGGCCCTGATCTTCCAAGCTGCGCTGTCGAGCCTGACGCCGCCGCAAACCCTCGGTGCCGCAGCGATCGACCGCCTTGCTGCGTATGTTCTCTGCGTCGGATCGGGCAGGCAGCCCTCCGAGCCTAACGGTTCGGCGCCGGCTCACGACCGAACGCACCACGGCTGCTGCATCCTTTGCACGGTTCCGGCGCTCGACGCGACCGCGGCAAATCCCGGAGTGGTGCAAACGCCGGGCTGGGGCCCATCGTTGGCCGCCCCGCTGCGCGGGCGAGAGCCGAATGATCCTGCGCCGCCAAGCGAACGCTCGCCTATACGGGCGCGAGCACCGCCGCCGGCGTAATCACGGCGCATAACCGAAAATCTTCGCACGATGATCCTTCGTTTCGCGCGAGCAAACGCCAAGCGTTGCTTGCGCTGGGAGACTGACATGAAACCCTCAGCTTTCTTTTTTGTTCTGCTGCTCTTGGCGTCTGCTTTGGGACCGCTCAAGGCCTCGGCGCAGGAGTTCAAGGCGGGGTCACTCGTCATCAGCCAGCCATGGAGCCGGGCGACGGCCGGCGGCGCCAAGGTCGGCGCCGGTTACATGACCATCACCAACATCGGCACCGAACCGGATCGGCTCATCGGCGGCTCGCTGCCGCAAGCCGGAAAGTTCGAGGTGCATGAAATGCGCATGGAGAACAACGTGATGACCATGCGCCCGCTCCATAGCGGGCTTGAGATCAAGCCGGGCCAAACCGTCAAGCTCGCGCCGGGCGGCTATCACGTCATGTTCATGCGGCTGAAGAAGCCGCTTAAGCAGGGCGAAGTCCTGAAAGGCGAGCTGGTCTTCGAGAAGGCCGGAAAGGTCCCAATCGAATACAAGGTGGGCGCGATCGCCGCGGAAGCGCCGCCCAGCGCAATGCCTGCACATTGAGGCGACGGTCTGCTTTTACCGGCCGCAGCCCGTGCGAACCTTTGGCCCTCAAACCTCGCTATGCCCGGCCCTCCGCCGGGCATAGCCTTCGAAGGAAGGTAGCGCGGTCGGGCTACTCTACGCGAAAACTGCGGCCCACGTCGGTCGACGACAAATCGGCGATCACAGTTTCGCCGGCGATCATGGTCTGCCCCTCCGCGACCTGCGGCCGAACGCCCTCCGGCAAATAGACATCGACGCGCGAGCCAAAACGGATCATGCCGATCCGCTCCCCGGCGGCGACGCTCCTGCCCTCGCGCACGAATGACACGATGCGCCGGGCGACAAGCCCGGCGATCTGCACGACGCCGATCTGAATCCCGCCCACGGTCTCGATTACGAGGCCATTGCGCTCATTGCCCTCGCTCGCTTTGTCGAGTTCGGCATTGATGAATAGGCCGGGCCGGTAGGCGAGCCGTTCGACGCGCCCGCTTACGGGGCTGCGATTAACGTGGCAGTCGAACACGCTCATGAAGATTGAAACGCGCGCGAGCGGCTGCTCGCTCAAGCCCAGCTCGGGTGGTGGAACGGCATCGATAACGCTGCATACCCGCCCGTCAGCCGGCGCGACGATCACCCCTTCGCGCAGCGGCGTCACGCGGGGAGGATCGCGGAAGAAGTAGGCGCACCACACCGTCGCGATGACCCCGAGCCAGCCGAGCGGCGTCCATAGCCAGAACAGGATGAGGCTCCCCAGCGCAAACGCGGCGATGAATGGATAGCCCTCGGAGTTGATCGGAGCGAGCTGCGAACGGATGGAATCGGCGATGGACATGGCCGGCTCGGTTTTCATGCGTTTCATGTAGATCGGATTGCGAGGCGGGCCAAGCGCGGCGAAGAGCGGACTGGCAAACTGCTTGCTTCGGTTGGTCTTGGCAACGACGGATAGCAAAATGACCCGTCTCACTCTCAGCGATCGCGTTCTGGACTGAGGCGCAAAGACGGCGCCGATGCCTTACTCAGCGGCGTCGGCGGCGAACGGTTTGTCCTCTCGCCGGCCATTGTCCGTCAGCTGTTCGCGCTCGATTGCGACGGGCGACTCCCCAACCAGCGCGAGCTTCTCGCGCGCTTCCTCTGCCTCGCGCTGGCGGCTCCACATGCTGGCGTAAAGGCCCCCCAGCGCCAACAGGGCCGAATGCGTGCCGCGTTCGACGATGCGCCCTTGATCGAGCACGATGATCTCATCGGCGCCGACGATGGTGGAGAGGCGATGCGCGATCACTAGCGTCGTACGGTTGCGCGAGACGCGGTCGAGCGCGTCCTGGATGTCCTTTTCCGTGTGGCTGTCGAGCGCGGAGGTCGCTTCGTCGAGCAGCAGAATCGGCGGGCCTTTCAGGATCGTGCGCGCGATTGCGATGCGCTGCTTCTCCCCGCCCGAGAGCTTCAGCCCGCGCTCGCCGACTTCCGTCTCGTAACCGCGCGGCGATGCTCGGATAAACGCATCGATCTGAGCAAGCCGCGCCGCCTCTTCGACTTCGGTGTCGGTCGCGTCCCAGCGGCCATAGCGGATGTTGTAGCGCACCGTGTCGTTGAACAGCACCGTATCCTGCGGAACCATGCCGATGCTGTTGCGCAGCGACCCCTGCGTCACCTCGCGAATGTCCTGGCCGTCGATGGTGATGCGCCCTCCGATCACGTCGTAGAAGCGGAACAGAAGGCGTGCGATGGTCGACTTGCCCGCACCCGATGGGCCAACGATCGCCACCGTGCGGCCGGCCGGAACCTCAAAGCTCAGCCCCTGCAGGATCGGCCGGGCCGGCTCGTAGACAAAACGCACATTCTCGAACGATATCGCGCCCGCGCTCACCTTGAGCGGCGCCGCGTCCGGCGCATCCTTGATCTCCGCAGGCCGCGCCAGAATGTTGAACATCATTTCGATGTCGATCGCCGCCTGCTTGATCTCGCGATAGAGCATGCCCATGATGTTGAGCGGCATGTAAAGCTGAATCATCATGGCGTTGATCATCACGAAGTCGCCGACCGTGTGGGTCCCGGCGCGCACCCCGTAGGCGCACATGCCCATCGCGATGGTCAGTCCGATGGTGAAAATCACCGCCTGCCCGGCATTGAGGACAGCAAGCGAGGTATAGGCCTTGACGCTCGCGTCTTCGTAGCGCGCCATCGAAGCGTCGTAGCGCTTCGCCTCGCGCTCCTCCGCGCCGAAATACTTGACCGTCTCGTAATTCAATAGCGAGTCGATCGCCTTGGTGTTCGCCTCGGTGTCGCTATCGTTCATCTTGCGGCGGATGGCGATCCGCCATTCGGTCAGCACATATGTGAACCAGACATACAGAGCGATCGTCGTCAGGATGATCACGACATAGCGCCAGTCGAACTGATAGAGCAGCACCCCCGCGATGAGCGCGACCTCGACCACGGTCGGGGCGAGCTGCAGCAACACCATCCGCACAATGGTCTCGATGCCGTTGCGACCGCGCTCAAGGATGCGGGTCAGCCCACCCGTCTTGCGTTCGAGGTGGAAACGCAGCGACAGAAGATGCATGTGCTCGAAGGTGAGCATCGCGAGGCGGCGCACCGCATGCATCGCCACCTTGGCGAAAATCCCGTCGCGCGCCTGGGTGAGGAGCGCCATCAGAATGCGCGCGCCGCCATAGGCGACGGTCAACATGAGCGGCGCGGCAAGCACCCACACGATCCATGGCGGTCGGCCGGGGGCGGCCGCATCGGTCGTGCCCGCGAGTGCGTCAGTCGCCCACTTGAAGGTGAACGGCACGGCGATGGTCGCAAGTTTCGCCAGCAACAGCAGGACGAGCGCGACCGCCACGCGTCCCTTGAGATCACGTCGATCCGACGGCCAAATATACGGCCACAGTCCGATGAGCGTGCGCAACAGCCCGCCCTTGCCGAACGCGATATCGGGCTTGTCAGCAATCGGTTTCACGTCAGTCGCTCATAGGCCGGGAAGCGCGCAAATAGGCGAACCTTGGATAGCGTCCTATTTGATATAGACCTTTCCACAGCAGGCTTCACCTGCCGATCGTTGGCCCGCGCCCGAGCCAGGCAGGCGGAGAGGCAGACTTGACGGTGCAGCGTGGCGGCACCAGATTCGAATGATGAGTGAGCTTCACAATGTTTGCGTCTATTGCGGTTCGAGCCCGGGACATGATCCCAGCTTTGTCGCCGCCGCGCAGCTTTTCGGCAAGATCCTCGCGAAAAGCGGGATTGGCCTGGTATATGGCGGCGGCTCAAATGGCTTGATGGGCGCGCTCGCGCGCTCCGTGCATGAACACCACGGCCATATTCTCGGCGTCATTCCTCAGTTTTTGCGGCAACAAGAGATTCTGTTCGAACGCGCTGACGAAATTGTCATCACACGCGACATGCATGATCGCAAGCGCATCATGTTCGAGAGGGCCGACGCCTTCGTCGCCCTACCGGGCGGGATCGGCACGCTCGAAGAGCTGGTCGAGCAGCTTACTTGGTCCCAGCTTGGCCATCACCAAAAGCCGATCCTGCTTGCCAACATCAAAGGATATTGGACGACGCTGATTGATCTGTTCGCGCGGATGCAAGCCGCCGGATTCATTCACAGCGGCGCGTTGTTGAAATACAGCGTGTGCAGTGCGGTAGAAGACATCCTGCCGACCTTGCAGGCAGAAGTCGCGCGGGTGAGCGAACGCGAAAAGGCCGGCGAACCGGCTCTGGTGGAACGACTGTAATGTGACAGCTTAGAGCTGGATGAATTGACGTGGAATCGACCCTCCTGCCGTCATCGTCGGCGAAAGCGGACGATCCAGTAAACACAAACGCTATCTGTGATTACTGGACGCCCCGCCTCCGCGTCGCGCAAGCGGGGACGAACGGGTTCGGGACAGCTCCGGCTCGCGCCCGTCCCTTCCGCTGTTATTGTCTTCTGCGCCCCAATGGCTTGCACCCCTACCGCCCCCTGCCCTATATCCCCGGTGATTCCGCTTACCTGCGTTCGTAGGCAGCGAGTGAGCAACAGGAGACGTGCATGGTCGCTGTGACCTTTCCCGACGGCGCGCGTCGGGAGTTCCCCCAAGACATCACCGGCTTTGAGATCGCCAAGGACATTTCGCCGTCGCTGGCGAAACGCTCGGTCGCGATGATCGTCGATGGCGCGCTGGCCGACCTCTCCAATCCGATCGACCACGACGCCAAGATCGAGTTCATTGCGCGCGACGATCCGCGCGCGCTCGACATGATCCGGCACGACGCCGCCCACGTGATGGCGGAGGCGGTGCAGACCCTGTGGCCCGGCACCCAGGTCACCATCGGCCCGGTGATCGAGAACGGTTTTTACTACGACTTCTTCCGCAACGAGGCGTTCACCCCCGACGATTTCGACGCGATCGAGGAAAAAATGCGGGAGATCATCGCGCGCGACAAACCCTTCACCAAGGAGGTGTGGTCGCGCGACGAGGCAAAGCGCGTTTTCCGCGACAAGGGCGAGCTGTTCAAGGTCGAGCTGGTCGACGCCATCCCGGACGACCAGCAGATCAAGATCTATAGGCAGGGCGAGTGGTTCGACCTCTGCCGCGGCCCGCACATGACCTCGACCGGGAAGGTCGGCAACGCCTTCAAGCTGATGAAGGTGGCGGGCGCCTATTGGCGCGGCGACCACCGCAATCCGATGCTCACCCGCATCTACGGCACGGCGTGGGCGAAGCCGGAAGACCTCGCCGCCTACCTCAAGCAGATCGAGGAAGCGGAAAAGCGCGACCACCGCCGGCTCGGGCGCGAGATGAACCTGTTCCATTTCCAGGAGGAAGGGCCGGGCGTCGTGTTCTGGCATCCCAAGGGCTGGACGCTGTTCCAGGAGCTGATCGGCTATATGCGCCGCCGCCAGAACGCCGTCGGCTATATGGAGGTGAACGCGCCGCAGCTTCTCGACAAGTCGCTGTGGGAGACTTCTGGGCACTGGGAATGGTATCGCGAGAGCATGTTCGCCGCGCAATCGGCGGGCGATGAAGCCGACGACAAACGCTGGTTCGCGATCAAGCCGATGAACTGCCCCGGCCATGTGCAGATTTTCAAGCACGGCCTGCGCAGCTATCGCGAACTGCCTTACCGCGTCGCCGAATTCGGCACGGTGCACCGCTACGAGCCGTCGGGCGCGCTGCACGGGCTGTTGCGCGTGCGCGCCTTCACCCAGGACGACGCGCACATCTTCTGCACCGAGGAGCAGATCGCCGACGAGTGCATGAAGATCAACGATCTGATCCTGTCGATCTATGCCGATTTCGGCTTTGAGGACGTGGTGGTGAAGCTCTCCACCCGGCCCGACAAGCGGGTCGGCTCCGACGATCTGTGGGACCGCGCGGAAGCCGCGATGGCGATCGTGCTCGAGCGCATCGCCGCGCAGTCGGGCGGCCGCATCAAGACCGGGATCAATCCGGGCGAAGGCGCGTTCTACGGGCCGAAATTCGAATATGTGCTGCGCGACGCCATCGGGCGCGACTGGCAGTGCGGCACCACGCAAGTCGACTTCAACCTGCCGGGCCGGTTCGGCGCCTTCTACATCGACGCCGACGGGTCGAAGAAAACGCCGGTGATGATCCACCGCGCGATCTTCGGCTCGCTCGAACGTTTCCTCGGCATTCTGATTGAACATCATGCCGGACACTTCCCGCTTTGGCTCGCGCCGGTGCAGGCGGTCATCTGTCCGATCACCTCCGACACTGACGATTACGCACGCGAGGTCGCCGAGCAGTGCCGGCGGGCCGGGCTGCGGGTCGAAACCGATTTGCGCAACGAGAAGATCAATTACAAAGTGCGCGAGCACTCGCTGGCGAAGGTCCCTGCCCTGCTCGTGGTCGGCAAGAAGGAAGCGGGCGAGCGCGCGGTGTCAATCCGCAGGCTCGGCAGCGACAAGCAGACGGTGATGCCGCTCGATGCGGCGCTCGCTTCGCTTGGCGACGAAGCGATCGCGCCGGACCTGCGACGCGACCGGAAACAGGCGGCGTGAGTTTGCGAGAGCGAGTGGATCGAGGGCGCGGTTGGAAGCCGCGCCGCCCTTGCGAGGACCTCGGCAATTCGGCAAAACCTCCCTGGCCCTGATTTGGGGACCGGCCGGAAAATGCTCTAGAGCGAATTCCGTTCCAATGGAATCGGAATTCACTCTGGTTGTTCTTGAGTGGTCACATTTTCTGCGGCGAACCGGTTCCCACTTCGCCGGAAAATGCTCTAAGCATCTCGTTGCGAGGAGCTCAGTTTGACGCAAGCGAAACCAGTTACGGATTTTCGCCCCGATATCGAAGGCCTGCGCGCGCTCGCGATGCTGGCTATCCTCGTCTATCATCTCGACGTCAACGCGCTGACCGGCGGCTATTCCGCGGTCGATATCTTTTTCCCGATCTCCGGCTATCTGATTTCGAAGCAGATCATCGAGGTCAAGCAATTCTCTTTCATCGGATTCTATCGCCGCCGTATGCGCCGCATCTTCTTTTCCCTTGTCGTCACGGTGCTCGGCTCGATGATCGCCGGCTGGATCCTGTTCGCGCCGGCCGACTACGCTTCGCTCGCCAAATCCGCGATCTGCTCGGTGCTCGCGGTCGCCAATGTCTATTTCTACCTCTCGCACAGCTATTTCGACGCCGAGAGCTCGCTCAAACCGCTCTTGCATGTGTGGTCGCTCAGCGTCGAGGAGCAATTTTACTTCATCTGGCCGGCGCTGCTGATCGGCTGCCTGCGGTTCAGGCTGTCCCTGCGCTGGGCGATGCTGGCGATCTTCGCGGCGTCGCTGATCGCAAGCTATGTCGTCACCCGCATCGACCCCGACTTCGCCTTTTACATGATGTTCTTCCGCGCCTTCGAGTTCGCCATCGGGGCGCTGGTGCTGCTGATGAGCGGAGTGCGCCTGACAAAGTTGCAACGACAGATTTGCGGCACAGCCGGGCTTGCCCTGATCGTGTTGTCGCTCGTCTGGTTCGACAGCACGACGGTGTGGCCGGGCGCGAACTCGCTCGTGCCGTCGCTCGGCGCAGCCGCCATGATCATGGCGGGCCCCGACGCCATCCCCAACCGCCTCCTCGGCAATGCGGGTCTCGTGCTGATCGGGCGCCGCACCTATTCGATCTATCTCGTGCACTGGCCGCTGATCGTGTTCTATCGCTACTGGACGATGGTGCCGCTGACTTTGCTCGAAATGGTCGGGCTCTATATCGGCTCGCTCGCGCTCGGCGCGCTCATGTTCGCGCTCATCGAGAAGCCGTTCCGTTACGGGCTTCCTCCGGATTCGTTCATCCAAAGGCTTTGGCCGCAGGCTTCCGCGGCCATGGCGAGCCTCATCGTCATCGTCCCCGTGGTCACGCTCGCCTTCGCCACCTCCGTGGCGGTCGCCAAGGGCGTGCCGAGCCGGCTCAAGATCGTGCAGCAGCCGGGAGAACTGAGCTTTGCCGGCGATATTTGCAATTCACGGCGCAGCTGGTGCAGCTTCGGCGACCTCGCCTCCTCGCGCATCGTCTATCTGATGGGCGACAGCCACGCCTTGAACCTGCTCTCGGGGCTGGACGAGCTGTTCAAACGGCATCAGATCAAGGGGATCGCGCTGTTCGATCACGGCTGCCTGTTTCTCTATGGCACTCGCGCCTATTTCAAAGGCGTGCCGGACAAGGGCTGCGAGCGCAATGTGAGCGCCGCATACCGGCAGATCGCCTCCGATCGAGGGCCCGTCATCATCGCCGGCGCCTATGGCTCGTATACGCATGGCATCGGCCCCGCCGAAGGCGAGGTCTTTGACGGGGTCGGGGCCGATTATATGGCTTGGATTCGTCAGCATTTCGCCGAGAGCCTGCGAAAGATCCATGCCGACGAGCGCGTCGTTATCGTGCTCAAGCAGGCCTATGACGCAGGCATCGATCTGCCGCGATGCCTTGCCCGTCCGCAAGCGACGCCGGCCGCATGCGCGCCGCGCTCGCTGGCTAAATCGCGCGAAGTCAATGCTGCGGTCGACGCCATGGTCGAGAGCCTGCGCAAGGAGGCGCCCGGCCTCATCATTCTTGATCCGAAACCGGCCTTCTGTTCCGACGAGAGTTGCACCGTGAAGATCGGCGATGAGCTGCTGTTTCGCGACAGCGTGCACCTGACCTATGCCGGATCGCGTTATCTGATCGGCCGTCTGGAACAGCCGCTCCTCGCCGCGCTGAACGACGCGCACGCGGCCACCCATTAAACGAAGCGATCGGGCAAGCGCGCTCCGCCGCTGGGAGGCCGGCCGACGTCCCGTCTACACGGCGACCGCGCTCGCCGCGGCAACCATCTGTTGGGCGGCGATTTCGACCTCGTTGATCCGGCCTATCCCTTCGCTTGAACCGCGCTTACTTTCGCGCCGAAGCTGCGACAACCTCATCACGATATCGCTCGGAGACCCAGCTTTGGTGGCGGCAATCGTGGCGGGGCCGACGGAGCTGTCCGCTTCCGCCCCGACTACCCGCTGCAACGCCGCGGCAGCCTCTGCCGGGCCAGCCTCCGCGCCGAAATCGAAGACCACCAGATCTACACCAGCGGGTAGATCGTCACACCTCAATACGTTCCAATACTTGGTTCGATAGATTTCGCGCGCTTTGTCCGGCGGGAGTTTTTTAAGATCCGGATCCGTTTCGTGCTTCAAGACAATGTCGACACATCGCTCGATGGCGTTCGAAGCTTTCGTCGCCGCGCCCCCCGCTCTCTTCTCGATCACGGTTGCGATGGTTGATTGGAAAGCCTTAGTTTGAGCCTCGGTTTGCTTGGCGCTTTTTTCAAGCACCTCGGCGTTCTGCTTGGCGCTTTTTTCGAGGAACTCGGTGTTGTGTATCGCCTGCCTTTCGGTAGCGGCGTCTTTTCGCTGCGAACTTTGTGAAGACCCCAGCCAGAAGTTCACAACCGTGGCCAACGCGGCCGTCAAAGCGCCGATGACGATATAAACGACCTGCTGAGCGGCGTCCGGCTCTTTGGCCCATGGTGCAATCCCAAAAAGCAGTAAGAAGGCTAGCACAAGGAAAAAGCCGATGGTGACCATATACGACAGGATGGGAGGAGCGCGCAGGAGCCACTTATCCGCTCCGGCGATCGCAGCCATTGCGCGCAGGCTTGCACGAGCGTCTTTCGTGTCCTCGAGCCCGGCTCGGAATCCTTGAAAATCCGCCTCGCGTTTTTTAGCGTCTTCCTCGTACCGCACTTTCAGCGCTTCGAGTTGAGTCTGCTGACGCTTTATCTCCTGTTCATTTTGCTCTTTGATCAAGTCGAGCTCAGCCTTCCGGCGCGCCAGCTCATAGTCGTTGGCGATTGTCGCAAGCTCGAGCTGCAACTTGGCGACCGCCTCCGGGTCGGCGTTGAGCTTGTCTCTCGCCTCCTCGGGAGTATTCGCATGGGTGACATCCGTGATTACCTTGGTGAGTACTCCGGTGATTGTCCCAGCTTTATCGCCTACGACAGCCTTGAGGATTTCTGGAAAAACCCGCGCCGCGATAAAAATAAATGGGTTCATGGTTCCAATTCCTATTGGGGGGATTGGTATAGGAAAGCCCTGGATTGGTTTGGGCTCTGGCCCGGGCCGTGGGCTTGGTTTGGGCTCGGGCTGGGCACCCGGCTCGGGCTGCGTACCTGGCTCTGGCTGCTTTGCGGGTGTCAAAGATATTCCTAATTCGGCCGCGGTATCAGGTCCTACCTCCCCATCCGCCAGCAAACCTTCGGACAATTGGAAATCCAAGACGGCGGCCTCCGTTTGTGGTCCGAAGTCACCATCGATTTCGCCTGGACTGAAGCCCTTCGATGCTAACGCCTTCTGGATCTCGATAATGATCGCGCGATCCATATTCGGAGCATTGCGAAAGTAAATTACCTCTGGCGGCCGAACTGAAGGCATATCCGATACAGTGTCGTAGGTTATGCCAGGAACGAAAACACCGGTGTCCCATCTTCTGCCTTGAACGGTATTTTGGATTAGGCCGCGCTTCGTGCTGTGAGCTTCAACTGTTCCACCCTTTCCATCGCACAAAGCGATATGCCCGGTGGCCCCGTCTCGTGGGTACCGAAGGACGATACCGCCAACCGTGGCTGCCGCTTTCTCGACCGAAACGCGGATGCCGCGTCGCTCTACATCTGTTCGCCATCCACCCGTGTATGCATCGGCTTCGGAAGGCTCGACGTTATCGTTGACACAGCCATAGAGGATGCCGGCTTCCTGATAGACCAACCAGGAAACGAACTCAGCGCAGTCCCATGGCCCTTTCCATTGGGGATCATCCTTCGGCGGTCGAGCGCCAAATACGTATCTTTCCCCAATATGCTCCCGAGCGCGCCTCAACAGTCCCGCGCCGGTAGCCATCATGCCCTCCCCTGCGCGCGCTCGATCGGCCGGCTCAGATACGGCCGGACGCAGCGTCGGAGCGGGTGCTGAGAGGCCATGTTGAAACATGTTGGCCTCAGCGTCGCGGCGACGCAAAAGGCCATCGACTCCCTGGCCCTGCCAGATACGTTTCATTGAGCGGATCTCGGCAGGAATCTTGTCGAACGCCCCGGCGGCCATATGCGCCTTTATCGCCCGCATTTCGCGATAGCGGTCACCTTCCTTGTCGAACGAAGCGCCGCGGTTGAACGTAAGCGATACAAGGGCGCCGAAGCAGTCGGGCGAAAGTTTTTCCGTGTTCGGAAGCGCCTTCTCCACGATAGCTTCCCAGCGCGGCAATACGCACTCGCGATGGACGGCGACCGCAACATCCCATGGGACGTCGATGCCTGCCTTAAGCTCGGCTGCGAGCGACCGAGCGGACCTCCCGGTCACACCGCTGGCCGAGAGCATGGACGAGAGCATCGATTCCGAGACGCGGCCACGCCAATCTTCTCTGATCTTCTCGCGATCCGTCTGACCAAGATCGTAGCCGATCCCGACCGTCACACCCGATGACGCGCCCGGCCATTCGGTGTGTCTCAACTTGGCCTCGTAATGCGACTTGCTCGTTACTTCTTCGGAAACGATCAGATCGAATGCCTCTTGGGAAACGCGCATGGTATCGTCCCCTCTCTCCTATCGTCCATTTCCTGCTCGGCCTCCGCCGTGCCGATCTCGGCCAACCTTCCTTCTCTCAAACGCGTCAGTGACTGGTCGTTGATCCGCGTCGGCAAAGCAGGCGTACATACGAAGTTGATGAAATCGCGGGCATGCGCGTGCCGGCAGCTCTCGCCGTCCCGTTATAATCGGCGCGGCGGCGCGAATCTCACGCGGCCCATGCGGGACCCGCCTGAAACGCAATATTTTCTGCTGAAGCCATGGTCTCTCGGATTCGACTGTGCGACGGTTCGGGCGCTGTAGTGTCGACTGACCCATCCCCCGCTCCCTGCGCCAGGGTTGCTCCGCTCGCGATAATGTACTGTGCTTGCACCGGAACCGACGTTCACAGGTGTGAGATCGCTCACACTCCCGTCGTTTTTCGCAACGCGATCGCACGGGCAACAGGGCCTGATTTCAGGCCGGGCAGTCCTCGCTTCGGCCGCGCAGCGTTCGCTTGCCGAGCGCCGCGACCGCGATCTCACCAACCCGAGGCGCGCGACGTCGCAGGCCTAATTCTTCAGCGAAAGGATATAGGCAGCGAGGTCGGTGGCCTCGGTCCGGGTCAGGCTCATGTCCGGCATTTTAGGATGCGGATCGAGAAGAAAGAAGGCCAGCAGCCGCGCATTGAACTCGGGGACGCGCGCGATCTCGGCGAAGGACGCCGCCTCGGTCCGCGTCCTCGGCTGCCCGCGCCCAATGGCGTGACATGAAGCGCACCAACGCGCCGCGATGCGCTCGCCCGTCGCGGGGTCGGCGGCGCTCGCCGCGCCGGCAAACAATGGCATGCTCGCGAGGAGACACACAGCGAGCCGGATCGCTATCCAAGGCACGTTAATCATCATCATCATCGGGGCCCAATCAATTCGATCATGCGCGCGCCGGCCGCAACCGATCGGGCCAAGCGCTTCGTGGTTCTTCCTTAAAGCATTTTCCGGCGACGTGGGAATCGGACCACGCAGAAAATGCAACGAAAGCCAATAAAAATAGCAAACTCCCATACCATCGGAGCGAAGTTCCCGCACGAGCAGTCTTGGAAAATCGGAGACCCGCCGAAAAACGTTCAACGCGCCAACAGTTCGATCTCGCCGTCAACGCCGGTTGTCACCTTAAATTCGCGTTCGAAGGTCTTGCCTTCGTTGCGGGCGATGGCGCGATAGTCGCCCTCCGCGAGGACGACCCTGGGAAAAGCGCCGATCGATTCCTTGACCACGTCGCCCCCTGGCGTCAATACGGTCCAATTGGTGTTCGCGAGCGCCTCGCCGCCGGGCTCGCCCACCAGTTTGAGCGTGATCACCGCAGCGCGATGAGAGACCGTAATGTCGGTGAGCTTACCCACCTGCACACGAATGTCGGAGCGCACCACCGCATTGCTGTCCCCGTAATTGGACACGATGTGATAGGTGCCCTCCGGCACCACCACGATGTCGCCGGTCATCACGCCTTGGGCGACGGGGGTCTTGTCGCCGGGGTCGAACTGGCTGCCGCTAAAGATGTCGAACGAGATCTGGCCGGCCGGGATTGGCACGTCGCCGACCCGCCCCTCGATGCGAATCCCACCCGCGGGAAGCTCGAACACCTCGCGCACCGGTTCGGTGCGCAGGTGCACCGTCTTGGCGGCGCTCGCGAGTCCGAAGCTTGCGTGTACGATGTAATTCCCCGGCGGCAGCATCAGCGTCGGGGACGGACTGCGCTCCTCCCGCAGGGTGCGGAAGACGCCGGTCACGCTCGGCTTGGCGGGATAGATGCGCCAGACGATACCGCCATTGATCGGTTGCGCGATATCGCGGCTGTAGCGCGCGCTCAAGCTGAGCGCTAGGTGGTTGGATTGAGGCGGTGCGACGGGTGCGACGACAGCCGCCGGGCTCTGTAGCGGCGTCAGCGATGTCGGCGCGCCTGGCGCTGGGGCCAAAGATGCGGGCACCGATGGGATGGGCGCCGGAGGGATTGGAGGCGGCGGCAAGAGCGATTGCCCGCCCGGCATCGGGCGCGACACGGTGCTGCTTGAGGGTGCGAGATTCGCGTTCGGGTCGGGCGTCGGTTTGGATGTAAAAGCTCCGCTGAAAGGCAGCGAGTTGACGAAGCGCTGCATCGCCCCGACGAACGAGCTTTGTTGCGCCGCCGCCGGCGCCGACCATAAGACCGCGATTATCAGCGCCGCCCCGCAGGCGCTAGTTGGCGTACCGATCGAGCGACCCAGCCCCTTGATCATAGACTAGTTCTTAGCCCCGAATTTGGGGCAATTTCATGCCGAACCGCCCGGAAACCACGATTGCCGGCCCTCCCGCCATCGCCCGCCAACGGAGTCGGAGACACGCCATGCCGGATGCGCTCGAACTGTTGAAATCCCGCCGCTCGGTCAAACCGCAGGAACTGCTGGGCCCGCCGCCCAGTGAAGCCGAGATCGAAACGCTGCTCACCATCGCGTCGCGCGTGCCGGATCACGGGAAACTCGCGCCTTGGCGCTTCATCGTGTTCGCCGGCGATGCTCGGCGCAAGGCCGGCAAGGCGATCGCGGCGGCCTTCGTCCAAAAATACCCGGACGCGACGGCGGAGCAGATCGAGGTGGAGGAAGACCGGCTAACCCGCGCGCCCCTGGTAATCGCCGTGGTGAGCCGCGCTGCGCCCCACGTCAAAATCCCGGAATGGGAACAGGTGCTGTCTGCCGGCGCCGCGGCCATGAACCTGTTGACCGCCGCCTACGCGCTCGGCTTCGCCGGAACCTGGATTACCGAATGGTACGCATATGACCGCACCGTGCTCGCCGCGCTCGGCTTGAAACCGCACGAAAAAATCGCCGGATTCGTTCATATCGGCCGCATCGCCCGTAAGCCCGAGGACCGCGCTCGCCCCGCGCTGGCGGACATCGTCACGCGCTTCTGAGGGTGCCTGCCCGAGGTCATCATTGCGCCGCACCTTGCTATCACCGTCGCACACCAGCCGAATCACGTTTCGTGAGCAATTGCTCGCGTCGGTCGCCGCGAGAAGCATGGCCGGCCCGTGGTAATCTGTTGGAACTTCCTGAATCGCCAACGAGGACAGCGTGACAACCGACGACTCTATTCTTGCTCCCCTGGCCCGCCGCCAATTTCTGCGCGGGCTCGCCGGCGGCCTCGCGGCGTTCGCCATGCCGGTCTCGGCAGATGCCGCGCAATCGTTCGAACACTGGCGCGCCAAGTTCAAACCGCGTGCGCTGCGGCGCGGCATATCCGCAGAAACTTATGACCGCGTGATGGCGCTCAAGCCGGACACCTCGGTTTATGCGCTCAAGCGCGCCCAGCCGGAATTCCAGGAGAAGCTTTGGCAATACCTCAATCGCCGGGTCTCCGATTGGCGGATCGCCATGGGCCAGGAACGCGCGAGGGAATACGCCGCGCTGCTCGATCGCCTCGAACGCGACTACGGTGTCGACCGGTTCCTGCTGGTCGCTATCTGGGGGATCGAGTCGGGCTACGGCGAGCTAATGGTTAATCGCAAATACATGCGCCCGGTGATTCCCGCGCTTGCTGCGCTCGCCTGGGGCGAGCCACGCCGACGCAAATACTGGGAACAGGAATTGCTGAACGCGCTTGTCATCGTCCAGCGCGGCTGGGGCGATCCGGAGGAAATGGTCGGGTCGTGGGCGGGCGCCATGGGCCACACGCAATGGATGCCCGAGGTCTGGCTCAATATGGGGGTCGATTACGACGGCGACGGCCGCATCTCCCCCTTCGGGAGGCCGGACGACGCGCTTGCCGGCCTCGCGCGCTATCTCGTCGATCGCGGCGGCTACCGCCGCGGCGAAAGTTGGGGCTGCGAGGTGCGCTTGCCGGCGCGTTTCAATTCCCGTCTCGCCGGCCGCAAGACATACCGCACCTACGCCAAGTGGCGCGAGCTCGGGGTCAAGCGGGCGGACGGCCAAGAGTTTCCCCGTCCGACGGACCAGGTTCGCCTCGCAATTCCCGTGGCAGGCGGTCCCGCCTTTCTGCTCGGCCGTAATTTCAATGCGGTGCATTCGTACAACCCGGCCTTCTCGTACACGCTTGCCATCGTTTATCTCTCCGACCGCATTCGCGGCGACGGGCCCTTCGTGCAGAACTTCCCCGGCGGCGAGCGCGCGGCGACGCTGGCCGAATTGCAGGAGATCCAACGCCGGTTGACGGCGCTCGGGTATGACACCGGCGGCGTGGACGGCCGTGTGGGATCGGGCACCGCCCGCGCGGTCGCTGCCTTCCAGCGCAAGGTAGGGATGGAGCCTGACGGCTATGCAGGGCTGCGGCTGCTGGCGCGGCTGCGCCAGGGATCATAGGCGCGCGGCGGGCAATTCTTTTGCCGATGCCAATTTAGAAGGCGACTTCGCGCTTGCTCGCCAACCAAGCGTCCAATTTTTTTTCGATCGGTTTTTCCAACTCCTGCACCGAGGACGTGAACTCCAGATAGAAAATCCCGTTCAGATCGGACGGCAATTCGAGCGGCCTTTTCACTACGAGCGCAACGCGCTCGAACACGCGGAATTTGGCGAACAGAAGCCCGGTCTCGAAAATAACGTTTTGCCGGGCGCGACCGGCGAGCGGCTCATCGCCGCCTGTGAAGCGCCCCTCATCGTCCGGCGTCACCAAAATGAAGCCGGCCCTGCAAATGCGGATGAGCGACTCCAGTTCCTCCAGGATTGAGTTCGGCCCTTTGTCCTCGCGCTCCAAGACCCGGGGCATGACATCTCTCTGCAGAAGCATGTTTTCCAGCTCCAGCCGAGCTTGCCTGTCGCGCCCATGCACGATGAACACGTTTCGCTCAAGGTTCAGTTCGGGAACCGGATTGTGCAGGGCGATCGCGAGGACGTCGACGCAGGATTCCAGCAGTTTTACGTGCTCCTGGCTGAAAGTCTTTGCTGGTTTGTTGTTGTGAAAACATACAACGCCGAATGGGACGCTCCCGCCGGTCATGATGGGAATGCAGACCATGTTCGCGATCGGGCTGTCTCCAAAAAACCGGCTGTCGGTAGGATTTTCGGCCCGGCAATATGTCTGCGTTTCCTCGGTTCGGAAGCATATTCCAGCGATGCTGTCGTAGTAGCCGATTTCCGCGGGCCAGCTTCCCCGCGTCTGCGGGTCGAGTAGCTTCTTTTCGAAGAGAAAATCGCCTTCGTTGAAGGTGATCAGCACTTTCTTTTGTGGATGATTGATCAGCACGGAGCCGTTCTCGGACACGGAGTCATTGAGCACAGTCGACGCCAGGAACTCGATGATGATCTCTTCCTGGGAGCGCCCTCTGGCCGCCTTCAGGAATCGACGAAAGGCCCAGAAATCCTTTGGCATGCACTTCTCCCGGCATCCCTGAATGCCGGTCGAGGCTGTCACCAATTAGAGTCAATTTCAACTATTGATTGCTGATATATAACATACACGTGAATATAGAAATGCCGGGATCTAGAATTCTTCCCTGCGGTCGGCCGACCCGATCGCGGCGGTGTGACGTGCAGCGACATGATCGAGCGCAGGATCAAGTTCTTTTTATTTCTGATGACGTTGCACGGCTCGCTGTTGATCACCAGCACCGTCGCGGGGTCGAAGCTGTTCGCCTTGCCCTTCGGCCTTTCGGCGAGCGCCACCGTCATAAGCTACATGCTCACTTTCGTCGTGCTCGACGCCATTGCCGAGCTTTACGGCGCCAAGTTCTCACGGCTGGTGATCAATCTCGGCCTGATCGGAATGGCGCTGTCTGCGCTTTACTTCAAACTGACGATCGCGCTCCCGCCGGCCGGCGTGTGGCCGTACCAACAAGCGTTTGAGACGGTGCTCGGGTCATCGTGGCGGATCTGGCTCGCGGGATGGCTCGCCTACCTCGCGAGTCAGTACCTCGACCTCTGGGGTTTCCTGAAAATGCGGGACGTGACCCAAGGCAGAGCGCCGCTCGCCGTTCGCGCCTTCGTCGGCATGCTGGTGGGACAATTTTTCGATACGACCGTGTTCGTAACCGTTGCGTTCTACGGATCGTTCCCGCTCGGCCCGGCTCTGGTCGGCCAATATCTTGTAAAGGTGGCGATTGCTTCCCTCGGCGCCCCGCTGGTCTGGCTTGCGGTCTTTCTGGGCAAGCGCTGGGCCGGTCGGGCTGATGCCTCGCCGGCTCTTACTGGATGAGCGGCCGACGCACTTCCGCAACAGGCATTAGGCGGTTGCGACTAATCCATTGCGAATATTGATAATGCCGTCGGCTTCGCATAAGGCAGATTATCTACCTGATCCTGAAAATTTGCATGCGAGCGCGATTTGGCCAGTACGAATTCGGCTTTGCCGCGTTTGTACTGCATCGTGTGCCCACACAGGGGAGTTACTCATGTCTATTATAGGATGGATCATCCTCGGCCTGATCGCCGGCTACATCGGCAGCCGCATCGTCGACAAAGAAGGCAAGGGCCTCTGGCTCAATCTGGCGCTCGGCATCGTCGGTGCGATTGTCGGCGGGTTGATTTTCAGCGCTTTCGGCTTCTCGGGCGTCACCGGCGTCGATCTCTACAGCATGATTGTCGCGATTATCGGCTCGGTAGTCGTGCTGTGGGTCTATCACGCCACCGCTGGCCGACGCCCCGTATGAGGGCCGGCATGCCGCTGTCAGCCACACTGACTAAATGAAGGAGAAATGTATGGGATTCCTCGATGACATCCTGGGCTCCGCGGTTCCCGGCGGCAAAGTCTCCAAGCCGCTCACGCTCGCCCTCCTCGCCTTACTCGCCTCCGGTGCTCTGTTCAGGAGCGGCGGTCGCGAAACTCCCCCCGTGACAACCGATCCGCCGCGCGTTCCCACCGGCGAGGGCGGTGGTGGCGGCTTGCTCGAAGGCCTGGGCGGTCTGCTTGATCGCTTTCGCCAGGCCGGCCAGGGACAAGCGGCCAATTCCTGGGTTGGCTCGGGGCCCAACCAGTCGGTATCGCCGGGCCAGCTAGGAAACGCCCTCGGCCCCAACATCATCAAGACGCTCGCCGAGCGGGCGGGAATGTCGGAGGAAGAACTTATCCGGCAATTGTCGCAGGCTTTACCGGGCGTCGTCGACAAACTCACGCCCAGGGGCCGGCTTCCCACCGTAGCCGAACTCGACCAAATGCGATGACCGGGCTCTCGGTCGCGCATCGCACTGCCCATTAGCCTAGTCAGGTCGGTACAGAGGGGCGATCATGCGCATAGATGAACTGCCGCGCAGCGAGAACATCGATGATCGCCGTGGCGTCCGCATGCGCCGCGGCGGGATCGGGATCGGAACGCTGGTTGTGCTCGCCCTGATTGGCTGGGCGCTCGGTATCGACCCCCGTCTGTTGATTGGCGGGGCTGAAGTTCTGACCGGGGGTCAACAACAGCAACCGCCGTCTTATTCCGACACGTCGAAAACAGGAAAGGCCGGCACCAACGAAATGAAGGAATTCGTCGCCGCCGTGCTCGGCAGCACGGAGGTGCAGTGGACGGAGCTGTTCGCAAAAGCCAATAGCCGCTATCAGCCTCCGACGCTCGTGATGTTCTCGGGGGCGACCTCGTCGGCCTGCGGCTTCGCCCAATCCGCCATGGGGCCATTCTACTGCCCGAAGGACCGGCAGGTTTATCTCGATACCGCGTTCTTCGAGGATTTGCAGCGGCGCTTCGGCGCTTGTAATTCGACGAAAGCTTGTCAGTTTTCAGAAGCCTACGTGATCGCCCACGAGGTTGGACACCACGTGCAAAATTTGCTTGGGATCCTGCCCCGTCTCCAGCAGATGCAACGCGGCCTGGATCGCGCGGACGCCAACCGCCTTCAGGTGATGGCCGAACTGCAGGCTGACTGCTTCGCTGGCGTATGGGCCAGCCGCTCGCAGCAGCGATGGAAGTTCCTCGACCCCGGCGACGTTGAAGCGGCGCTGCAGACAGCGTCAGCGATTGGCGACGACCGCTTGCAGCGGCGCTCGCAGGGCTACGTGGTGCCCGACGCGTTTACGCATGGCACCTCGCAGCAGCGCGTGCGTTGGTTCACCACCGGACTGAAGACCGGCGACATCACGGCCTGCGACACGTTCAACGCCGCACAGCTCTAGCGGCGGAGCACAAGCAAACGATCGCGGCGGCCGGCGGACCGCCAATACGATCTTACGTCCGGTCGAAACGCTCATCTCGACCGGCGGCTAACGAGGAGGAGACCATGAGCATTTTCGGCAAGATCATGTCGTCCATTTTCGGACGGGCGGGCGCGGCTAGCGCCTCGCCCTCCGCACCTTCGCCCGGGCCGGGCGGACAGTCTGCGTCTTCCGCGCCGGCCGGGTCGGCTACGCAGGTCGATGTGGCTGACGTCCTCACCAAGCTCCTCGCCGAAAAGAAGGAGAAGCTCGACTGGCGTCACTCGATCGTCGACCTGATGAAGCTGCTCGATCTCGACAGCAGCCTCTCGGCGCGCAAGGAGCTCGCACAGGAGCTGCACTATTCCGGCGACATGAACAACTCGGCGGCAATGAACGTGTGGCTGCACAAGCAGGTCATGCAGAAACTCGCCGAGAACGGCGGCAAGGTGCCGGAGGAGTTGAAGGCCTAAACAGGAGCTGACAGCGGGGCGACACCGTCAAGAAAACAGCGCGCCGCCAAGGCGAGGCGCGCTGCTTTTGTGGCGTTTTCAATTGGCGTGAGAAGGGAGATCGTTATGCGACGGGTTCATTACGCAGTCATAGTGGTCGCGCTCGCCTTTATCGCTTTCCCATCGTTGAAGGCGGCTGCCCAGCAACCTCAGCAACGGCCCAACATCCTGGTGATCTGGGGCGACGATATCGGCACCTGGAACATCAGCCACAACAACCGTGGCATGATGGGCTACCAGACGCCGAACATCGATCGCATTGCGAAAGAGGGGATTGCCTTCACCGATTACTACGGCCAGCAGAGTTGCACCGCCGGACGCGCGGCGTTCATCAGCGGCGCGGTGCCGGTCCGCACCGGCATGACCAAGGTCGGTCTGCCGGGCGCGAAAGAAGGTTGGCAGAAAAGCGATCCGACGATCGCTGCGCTGCTCAAGGCGCAGGGTTACGCGACCGGGCAATTCGGCAAGAACCACTTCGGCGATCGCGACGAACACCTGCCGACCATCCATGGCTTCGACGAGTTCTTCGGCAATCTCTATCACCTGAACGCCGAAGAGGAGCCGGAGAATCCCGACTATCCGAAGAACCCCGAGTTCCGGAAAAAATTCGGACCGCGCGGCGTGCTGAAGACAAAAGCCGACGGCACGGGCGGCCAGACCATCGAGGATACCGGACCGCTCACAAAGAAGCGCATGGAGACCATCGACGAGGAAACTCTCGCCGCGGCGCTCGACTTCATCGATCGGCAGCACCAAGCGGGCAAGCCCTGGTTCGTGTGGTGGAACGCGACCCGCATGCATTTCCGCACCCACGTCAAGGCGGAAAACCGCGGCATTTCCGGACAGGACGAGTACTCGGACGGCATGGTCGAACACGACCGCCAGGTCGGCGAACTGTTGAAGAAGCTCGACGACCTCGGCATCGCCGACAACACGATCGTGTTTTACTCGACCGACAACGGCCCGCACTACAACACCTGGCCCGACGCCGGCACGACCCCGTTCCGCAGCGAGAAGAATTCGAACTGGGAAGGCGCCTACCGCGTGCCCGCCTTCGCGCGTTGGCCGGGCAAATGGCAATCCGGCGTCACGCTGAACGGGATCGTGGCGCATGAAGACTGGCTGCCGACGCTGCTCGCCGCCGCCGGCATGCCGGATGTGAAGGACCGTCTGAAAAGGGGCGATGCATTCGCCGGCCGGCCCTATCGCTTCTATCCGGACGGATACGACATGAACGACTACTTCGCCGGCAAGACGAAGGAGTCGCCGCGCCACGAGTTCTGGTACGTCAACGACGACGGCCAGATCGTCGCTGCACGTTACGACGACTGGAAGGTCGTATTCCTCGAGAACCGCGGCCAGGCTTTCGAAGTATGGCGCGAGCCCTTCGTCGAACTGCGCGTGCCGCTGATCTTCAATCTGCGGCGCGATCCGTTCGAGAAGGCGCAGCACAACGCCACGATCTACAATGACTGGGTGCTCGATCGGGCCTTTGTCATTGTCCCGATCCAGGGGCTGGCGGCGCAATTCCTGCAGACGATGAAGGACTATCCGCCGAGCCAATCGCCCGGTTCGTTCAACCTGTCGAAGATCGAGGCGAAGCTTCGCGACGCTGCCGGCGGACACTGAGAACCTTGGGTGGGGGTGGGCGCGGTCCTTGCCCTTCGCCTGCGCCGTGTGACGATCGAGAATTCGGGAAATGGGATGAGACGACTTTTTTCCATCGCCGTCGCGGCGAGCTTGGTCTTGCTCGCCGTCTTCGCTCACGCGCAAACCGACCCCCTGCCCTCCTGGAACGATGGCGCCGCAAAAACGCGCATTATGGATTTCGTCAAGGCCGTCACGGATGTAGCCAGCAAGAACTACGTCGCGCCGGCGGATCGGATTGCCGTGTTCGACAATGACGGCACGCTGTGGGCGGAGAAGCCCGTCTACTTCCAGCTATTGTTCGCGATCGACCGCGTGCGGGCGCTGGCGCCGCAGCATCCGGAATGGAAAAGCACGCAACTGTTCAAGGCGGCGATCGAGGGCGACTTCGATGCCCTCGCCGCCTCGGGCGAAAAGGGCGTCGGCGAATTGGTGATGGCGACCCACGCCGGCATGACGACTGAAGCATTCGCAAAGATCGTCGACGATTGGATTAAGACCGCACAGCACCCGCGCTTCAAGCGCCCCTATACCGATCTCGTCTACCAGCCGATGCTCGAACTGCTGAGCTATCTGCGCGCGAACGATTTTAGGATCTACATCGTGTCCGGCGGCGGCATCGAATTTCTGCGCGTATGGGCGGACCGCGTGTACGGCGTGCCGCCCGAGCAGGTGATCGGCTCGTCGATCGTCACGAAATTCGAGATGCGAGACGGCAAGCCGATCCTGGTGCGCGAAGCCAAGATCGACTTCATCGACGACAAGGCCGGCAAGCCTGTCGCCATCAACCAGTTCATCGGACGGCGGCCAATCTTCGCCTTCGGCAACTCCGATGGCGACTACGAGATGCTGCAATGGACCGGGGCGGGCGATGGGTTGCGCTTCATGGGCCTCGTGCATCACACCGACGCCGAGCGCGAATGGGCGTATGATCGAAACTCCGCCGTCGGGCGGCTCGACAAGGCGCTCGACGCCGCAGGCAAGAACGGCTGGACCGTCGTCGACATGAAACGCGACTGGAAGCAGGTGTTCCCTTTCCAGCGGTGATCTCGTGGACCGCGCGCGGTAACGCAGCTCGTCGGCTGACTATTCGGTCCGTGTCCGCGGGTCGCGGCCCAGCCCGAGGTGATGGCGGACGAAGCTCACACTCCCACCAGCCAAATAAACAGACCCATCGTGGGCAGCGCCAGAATCGTACTGAAGAACAAAGCCGAGGCCATTTCCTGTTCGGCCACCTGGAACTGAACGGCGAAGATCACGGCGAGGGAGGAGGTCGGAATAGCCATTGCCATAACGGCTTCGTCGCTCGATTCGCGCGAGACGCCAAGCAAAATAACCAAGCCCCATACCGCCGCAGGCACCACGAGGTTACGCGCGACAACCGAAACGGCGATGGGGAGGCTGAAGGTGACGCGGCGGCTGTAGAGGATGATCCCCGACGCGAACAGCGCCGCGCCGCCGGTCGCCTTGCCCAGCAGAACCAGGGCCTGGCGAATGACCGGCGGGATATCAAAGTCCGCCAGCATGATGACGAAGGCAAGGATCGGCGCCCAGACGATTGGCTGCTTGAAGGTCGAAAACACGATCTCGAGGTAAGATTTTTCCGCTCCGTACTTCGCGTCCATTTGCGCGGCACCAATCGTCAGCAAGATTAGGCATGCGGGGACCTGCACGATGTTCAGGACCAAGGTGCTGACCGCGATGGGTATCGTCGCGGCGAGGTGCCCGAACAGATAGCCGAGCACCGGGAATCCGATAAAGGCAACCGACGGCGCGCCGATCGTAAACGCCTGCAGTGACGAGGTCATTAGATCGCGGCTGAATAGAAATCGCGCGATCAGAAACGGGACGATGAACCCCATCACCATGGTGATCACGATCACCGCGAAGAGCCTGACGTCACCTGTCAATTGATCGCGCGGAATCGCCACCATGCCTGCGAACAGCAGCATCGGCAGGGCGTACATCATGACCATGCGATTGAGGACGGTCGCCTCCTTGGCGTCGAAGTCGTGGTGCCACGCGGCGACGACGCCCATCAGCAGCGTCACCACGACGGGCAACAACGCCCCGATCACCGTCATGAACACAGACGCTTCCCCTCTTACAGCGGCACGAGAGCATTTTCCGCCGACGTAAAACAGTTCGCCGCGAGAAGGCGACCGCTCAAGGACGCTAAAGTGCCCGCGCCACGATTTCTATTGGCGCGATCACATTGTCTTCGAGCGCGCTGATGACGTTCGCGATCCGTTGCGGCGTCGAAGGCCCCATCAAGATATGCAGGCCGAGAGGAGGCGCGCCATGCTGCGCCGACCTCTCGCGCATCTTTCGCCCGAGTTGCAGGGCTGTCTCGCGCCAATTGCGTTCCTTTTCGATCGCAAAGCCTTCCGCGGCCAGCAGGGCGCGGTACGCAGCCAGCGTTTCAAGAAAACTCGCCGCAGCGGTTATCGCCCACGGCATCGGGTACGCAATCTCGCCATCGCCGGTGAGCATGACGTCGTATACGCCGAACAGGCCGCCCGGTTTCAGCACACGCCGCACTTCCGCAAAAGCTTTCGCCTTGTCCGCGATGTTCATGCCCACATGGATCATCGTGGCGCAGTCGAAGCTCTGGTCGGCTAAGGGGATGGCGAGGGCGCTCGCCTGGCCGAAGGAAACCGTCTCCGCAAGCCCGCAGCGCCGCGTCAGCGCATTCGCCACCCGCACATATTCGTCGCTCAAGTCGATCCCATGGACCATGCACCCGTGCGCCTCGGCGAAATAGCGCGCCGGCCCGCCGATGCCAGCGCCGACATCGAGGACACGCATGCCACTCGCGAGCCCCAGATCGCTCGCGAGCCCTGCCGTCGCTGGGTGCGAGCCAAGGTGATACTCGTCGGCACTACCGAGATCGCGGCGAGTAAGCCTTTCGACATCCTTGCCGCTTGCGGCCAGGGCGTTGAGGATCGCTCGTTCAAGCGCTCCGTGCCGGTATTGCTCTGCAACCTGCTGTTCGGTCGTCATTGAGTTCGCACCGTCAACGCACCGTGATCGGTTCCGCGCTTGCAATGTCGATGAGGCGCAACTGCACGCGCTCAGCGCCCTGCCAGCGGTCGAGCGCAAGGCAACCCGCCGCGTGCACGCTGCGCCCGCGATTGTCCATCATCGCGCGTCCGAGCGTCTGCCCCGCCGCTCGGAACGCGATCGCCTCCACCATCGCGCCATCTCCCGCTTTAAGGCGGGCGCGGACATGCGCCTGTCCCACCTCTTCCGCATAGGCAAGCATATGCGCAGGCAGCGCAAGGACGGGCTCGGGATTGCCCGCGCCATAGGGGCCCGCGCGCGCGATCATGTGACACAAGTCCGGCGTCACGGCCGCGGCAGTGATGGCGCCATCGATCAGAAGCGCTGAATCGCGCCGCGCCGCCTCCACCGGCCCCGCGAGGGCTTCTTCGAGAAACGCGCGAAAGGCGGCGAGCGCGCTCTTGCGCAAGGTGACGCCGGCCGCCATCGCATGTCCGCCGCCCTTGATGAGCAGGCCTTCGGCGACCGCCCGCTTGACCGTATGGCCGAGATCGACCCCGAGGATCGAACGCCCGGACCCCGTGCCGCGATCGCCGGGCTCGAGCGCGATGGCGAAGGCCGGGCGGCCGAACCGTTCTTTCAGCCGCGCGGCGACGAGGCCAACCACGCCCGGGTGCCAGTTCGCCGCCGCGGTGACGACGACCGCGCCCTTCTCCTCAAGTCCCAGCGCCGCCATCGCCTCGGCTTCGGCTTCCGCCACCGCCGCCTGTTCAATCGCTTGGCGCTCGCGGTTGAGCCGATCGAGTTCGGTCGCGATCCTGCCCGCCTCGACCGGGTCATCGAGCATCATCAGGCGCGCGCCAAGATCGGCCCGGCCGATGCGCCCACCCGCATTGATGCGGGGACCGAGCAGGAAGCCGAGATGCCACGGCTCGGGCGGCCCGGAAAGGCGGGCAATGTCCATCAGCGCGGTCAGGCCGATCCGCTCGCGGCGGCGCATCGCGATCAGGCCCTTCCGAACGAAAGCGCGGTTGAGGCCGGTCAGCGGCGCCATGTCGGCGACGGTGCCCAGCGCGACGAGATCGAGATATTCGAGGAGATCGGGCTCGGGCCGCGCCACCGTCCAGAAGCTGCGCCGGCGCAGCTCGCGATTGGTTGCGACGACCGTCATCAGCGCGAGCCCGACCGCGGCGAGCTGGCCGAGGCCGGACAGATCGTCAAGCCGGTTGGGGTTCACCACGGCGATGGCGGGCGGCAGCGTTTCGTCGGCGAGATGATGGTCGATGACGATGACATCGACGCCGAGCTTGTGCGCCTCGGCGAGCGGCTCGACGCTCGTCGTGCCGCAGTCAACGGCGACGATCAGGCGCGCGCCGCGTGACGCGAGCGTGCGCACCGCTTCGACATTCGGTCCATAGCCTTCGAACAGCCTGTCGGGGATATAGACGATGGGGTCGAGCCCGGCGCGGCGGAGGAACAGCGCCATCAGCGCGCTCGACGTCGCGCCATCGACGTCATAGTCGCCGAACACCGCAACGCATTCGCGGCGCTCGGCGGCATCGGCAAGCCGCGCGGCGGCGGCTTCCATCGCCGTCAAGACATGCGGGTCCGGCATCAGTCGGCGGATCGCCGGATCGAGATAGGCCTCGACCGCGTCCGGCTCGACATTGCGGCCAGCGAGAATGCGCGCGAGCAGTTCCGGCGTGCCGCAGCGCTGGACGATGGCGAGCGCCCGCTGCGTTCCGCGCTCATCGAGCCGGTCGCGCCAAACGCGGCCCGTCGCCGAGCGCTCGACGCCGAGAAAAGAACGAACAGACGGCTCAACCGTCAAAAGACTGCGCAGCATGGATCGCGTGGGCTGACCACGAATCAGTTTTCCAGCAGATGAGTCAGTCTAGGGCTAATGGGTCGATCGTGTCATTCCGGCGCGACGAAGCTGCTCTGAATCTGAACCGAATACTTTGCTCATAAAAGCTCGGCCCCGCACGCGTGCGGGGCGCAGCAAATACAAGCGGCAGCGCGATCGCCCCGCCCCTAATCCATCTGGAATTTATCGAACTGGCGGTGCTCGGCGCGGATCCAGCGCACGGTGCCGGTGGTCGAGCGCATCACCACCGTCTCGGTCTCGATCAGGCCCGGGCGGAAGCGCACGCCGCGCAACAGCGAGCCGCCGACAATGCCGGTGGCCGCGAACACGCAATCCCCCTGCACCAAGTCTTCGATCGTATATTTCTTCCGCGGGTCGCGGACGCCGGCCCGGCGCGCCGGCCCGCGCTTCGAATCGCTGTCGAGGATCAGCCGCCCCTGGAACTGGCCGCCGATGCAGCGCAGCGCCGCGGCAGCCAGCACGCCTTCGGGCGCGCCGCCGATTCCGAGATAAATGTCAACGCCGGTCGACTCTGGATCGGCGGTGTGGATTACGCCAGCGACGTCGCCGTCGCTGATCAGCTGCACCGCCGCGCCGGTTCGCCGTACGGCGGCGATCAGGTCGGCGTGGCGCGGCCGGTCGAGGATGAGCGCGGTGATCTCGTGCGCCTTCACGCCCTTCGCCATGGCGAGCGCGTGGATATTGTGCTCGGGCTTGGCGTCGAGATCGACGATGCCCGGGGGATAGCCGGGCCCGATCGCGATCTTGTTCATGTAGACGTCGGGCACGTTCAAAAGCGCGCCGTCCTCGCTCATCGCCATGGTGGTAATCGCGCCCGGCAGCGCCTTGGCGCACAGCGTCTTGCCCTCGAGCGGCGCGACGGCGATGTCGACCTTCGGCCCCTTGCGCGCGCCGACATGCTCGCCGACGAACAGCATCGGCGCTTCGTCGCGTTCGCCCTCGCCGATGACCACTCTGCCGGAGAAGGAAAGGCGGTTAAGCTCGCGCCACATCGCTTCGACCGCCGCCTGATCGGCCGCTCTTTCGTTGCCGCGGCCGCGCCATTGGGCGGCTGCAACGGCGGTTCGCTCGGTCACCCGGACGATCTCGATGGACACAACACGATCCATCGTCTCGCGGGTTGCGGCCGCAATCGAGGTGCGCTCCGCCCCGGCAAGCTCGCCTGTGCTCACGATGATATTTCCTTCCCTCGGGCTGCCTATCATGAGGTCAGCCTCATTAGTTCTTTTCGATCCGGATCACTTGCGGTCGTCCTGCAATCACGCCATGATTTTTGATTTCGCGCAAGGCCTTATGGACGGCGTCTTCGGTCGTGGCGTAGGTCACGAGGATGACGGGCGCGGGCGAGTGCGGGCTTTTCGGGTCGTCTCCGCCATGCGGCTCGGCATTGCGACGACGCTGAACAATCAACTCAAGCGAAATCTGTTCGTCGGCAAGATGACGCGCAATAGTGGCAAAAGTTCCGGGGCGATCGACTGCCAGCAAACGAATATAGTAGCCGCCTTCGTGGCGTTGCATCGGGGCGCGGCTGCTCGCAACCAGCGACGCGGCCGGGCGTCCGAACGGCGCGGACCGCACCCCGCGGGCGATGTCGCCGAGGTCGGCGACCACGGCGGAAGCGGTCGCCGCCCCGCCAGCCCCCGGCCCCACCAACGTGATCGGCGCAACTCCTTCTGCGTCGATCGAGACGGCGTTGGTCACCCCCATGACCTCCGCGAGCGGCGAACCGAGCCGGACCATGGTCGGATGCACCCGCTGCTCGATGCCCTCCCCGGTGCGCAGCGCGACCCCCAGCAGCTTGATCCGGTAGCCGAGTTCGGCCGCGGCCTCGATGTCCTCCGGCGCAATCGAAGAAATCCCTTCGACAAAAATGGCTTCCGGGTTGACCTTGATACCGAATGCGAGACTCGCAAGGATCGAAAGCTTCTGCGCCGTGTCATAGCCTTCGACGTCGAAGGTGGGGTCGGCTTCGGCATAGCCGAGTCGCTGCGCATCTTTGAGACAGTCGGCGAAGGAAAGCCGATCCTGCTCCATCCGGGTCAGGATGTAGTTGCAGGTGCCGTTGAGGATTCCGTAGACGCGATCGAAGGTATTGCCCGCCAGCCCCTCGCGCAGCGTCTTGACGATCGGAATGGCCGCGCCAATTGCCGCCTCGAAGTCGAGAGCAGCGCCATGCGCCTCGGCGAGTTCGGCAAGCGCCACGCCGTGGCGAGCGAGCAACGCCTTGTTTGCAGTCACCACCGACTTGCCTGCCTTCAACGCTGCCTCGATCGCGCTTTTGGCTGGATCGCCGTCGCCGCCCATCAACTCGACGAACACGCCGACCTCCGGATCGGTCGCAAGCGTCACCGGGTCGCTCGCCCAGCGTAACGGCCGCGAGCCGAGATCGCGCTTTTTGGAGCGGGAGCGCGCAGTTACCGCCGCCACCTCGATCGGACGGCCGCAGCGAAGCGCAAAGCTATGCGCTTCCTGATCGATGAGACGGGCGACGGCGGCGCCGACGGTCCCGAGCCCGGCCAGACCAATCTTGAGCGGCGCAACCATCGCGGGGCCTTAGGACTGAATTTCTCTAAATTTATAGTGGCTTAAGGGATAAAGTTAGCGCAACTTGGCAAGGGGAACGACGTTGTGCAGCTTATCCGGCCCGGTCTCGAGGAAGCGGCGCAGATTGCGTGCCGCCTGACGAATGCGCTGCTCGTTCTCGACAAGCGCGATGCGCACGAAGCCTTCCCCGTGCTCCCCAAAGCCGATGCCGGGGGAGATGGCGAGTTCGGCTTTCTCGACGAGGAGCGTCGCGAATTCGATGCTCCCAAGCGTGCGGAAAGCGGGTGGCAACGGCGCCCAGGCGAACATCGAGGCGCGCGGGGCGGGGATCTCCCAGCCGGCGCGCCCGAAGCTCTCCACCAGCACGTCGCGCCGGCGTTTGTAGGTCTCCCGCATTTCGCGAATGCAGTCTTCCGGCCCATTGAGGGCAGCCGTCGCCGCCACCTGCACCGGCGTGAAGGCGCCGTAGTCTAGGTACGACTTGACCCGCGCAAGCGCGCCGATGACGCGCTCGTTGCCGACCGCAAAACCGATGCGCCAGCCGGGCATGGAAAACGTCTTCGACATCGAGGTGAACTCGACCGCGACGTCCATCGCCCCGGGCACCTGCAGGATCGAGGGCGGCGGATTGCCGTCGAAATAGACTTCGGCATAGGCAAGATCGGACAGGACGATGAGCCCGTGCCGTTTGGCGAAGGCGATGACATCCTTATAGAAGTCGAGGTCTACCACGTAGGCGGTCGGATTGGCCGGATAGCAGACGACAAGCGCAGTGGGCTTCGGGATCGAGTGCACGACCGCCCGCTCGAGCGCCTCGAAAAGCGCAGGGGTCGGCTGGGACGGCACCGAGCGGATCACCCCGCCCGCCATCAGGAAGCCGAAGGCGTGAATGGGATAGCTGGGATTAGGGACCAGCACCACGTCGCCCGGCGCGGTGATCGCTTGGGCCACATTGGCGAAGCCCTCTTTGGAGCCGAGCGTCGTGACGACCTGCGTCTCGGGGTTGAGTCTCACCCCGAAGCGGCGCTCGTAATAGGCGGCCTGCGCCTTGCGCAGCCCGGCAATTCCTTTGGACGCGGAGTAGCGGTCGGTGCGCGGCCTGCCGACAGTTTCCTTGAGCTTTTCGACGACATGGGCCGGGGCGGGCAGGTCAGGATTGCCCATGCCGAGATCGATGATGTCGGCTCCCGCATTGCGCGCAGCCGCCTTGGCGCGGTTCACCTGTTCGAACACGTAAGGCGGCAGCCGGCGAATGCGGTGAAACTGTTCCATGGACATCGAGGCTCTCGTTGCGGCGGCACAGACCGCCCGAATCGGGGCGACCTGTAATACGATATAGGTGGGGGTAGTAAAGCGCCTCGGCGCGCGGCGGGCTTCGCCTTTATTCGACCTTGCGGGCCTCAGTGCGCCGCGGCGTTCGCCTCGGTGGTCGCGGCGTTTGCCCCAGTGACCGCGGCGGTAGCCTCGGTCGCGCGGCGCGTGGCGTTGTCGCGCGCAGCGGCAAGATCGGATTCGACCTTCTTGACCTCCGCACGGGACAATACACCCTCCGAACGCGTGGGCGGCATCTCATGGACTCGGGGGAAGGCCGGCCGATCGGCCGAACGCTCCGGCGTCCCTTCCGGAAGCCCCCCGACCGCGGAGGGGAGGCTTGAGAAGACGGACGAGCATCCTGCAATGACCGTCGCGGCGCTGATCGCGAGCGCAATACGCCATATCGGCACTCGACGGCGCAGTGGTTCGGTTCTAGACATGATGCCGGACGATGAACATTTAAAAAAGCGACCGTTTAAAGACTAGCTGAACCTCGCCGTATCGAGGTAATATGTCTAAAGCAAGGAGTCCCGCCCCCATGGACATTAAACAAGACGCACAAGCAACGGACCAATCTCCTGCTCCGCAAGTGACCGAGCATTCCCCGCCCGCCCCGGCAAAAGCCGAAGGAAATGGCGCCGCTGCCCCCGCCAAGCCCGCGAAGAAGGCCAAGGCGCCGGCGGAACCGCAGCCCCCGCCTCAGATCGATATCGAGAAATTCGCGACCAACATCGCCAAGGTCGTGGAGGAAGGCGGCAAGGCGTTCGCCGCCTGGCTCAAGCCGCGCGCCGAAGGCAAGGTCAAGGAGCCGCACGAGCAGGTCGCCGATATCGTCAAGACGCTCGGCCGGGTCGCCGAATACTGGATGACCGACCCGCGGCGCACGGTCGAACTGCAGACCAATCTGAGCAAGGCCTATCTCGATCTGTGGTCGAACGCGGTGCGCCGCATGACGGGCGAGCAGGTCGAGCCGGTCGCCAAGGCCGATCCGCGTGATCGGCGTTTCGCCGATCCGGAATGGTCGACGAACCAGTATTTCGACTTCCTCAAGCAGGCCTATTTGGTCACCAGCCATTGGGCCGACCACATCGTGTCGGAAACCAAGGGCCTCGACAGCCACACGAAGCGCAAGGCGGATTTCTACGTCAAGCAGCTCGTCAACGCGATCGCGCCGTCGAACTTCCTGTTTACCAATCCCGAACTTCTGCGGCTCACCCTCTCTTCGAACGCGGAGAATCTCGCGCGCGGCATGAAGATGCTCGCCGAGGACATCGAGGCCGGCGGCGGCGAACTGCGCATTCGCCAGTCCGACCACAGCCAATTCGAGGTCGGCCGCAATATCGCGATCACGCCCGGCAAGATCGTCTACCAGAACGAGCTGATGCAGCTCATCCAGTACACGCCGACGACCGAGAATGTGCTGAAGATGCCGCTGCTGATCGTGCCGCCCTGGATCAACAAGTATTACATACTCGATCTCAACGAAGAGAAGTCGTTCATCAAATGGGTGGTGAGCCAGGGCGTGACCGTGTTCGTCATCTCCTGGATCAATCCCGACGCGCGGCTCTCGACCAAGACGTTCGCCGACTACATGCACCAGGGCCCGATCGAAGCGCTCGACAAGGTGCTGGAAATCACCGGCGAGCCGAAGGCGCACACGATCGGCTATTGCGTCGGCGGCACCATGCTCGCGGTGATGATGGCCTACCTTGCCGATAAAGGCGGGCTCGAAAAGATCGCTTCGGCGACCATGTTCACCGCCCAGGTCGACTTCGAGCACGGCGGCGATCTCACGCTGTTCACTGCCGAGCCTGCACAGGTGGAAGCGATCGAACGGCGGATGGCCGAGCTCGGCTATCTCGAAGGCAAGAAGATGGCGACGGTGTTCAACTTCCTGCGCTCGAACGACCTCGTCTGGCCCTACATCATCTCCAACTATCTTAAGGGCGAGCAGCCCTTCCCGTTCGACCTGCTGTACTGGAACTCCGACTCCACGCGCATGCCGGCGGCGAACCACTCATACTATCTGCGCAACTGCTACATGGGGAACAAGCTCAGCAAAGGCGAGATGGAGCTCGACGGCGTTCGCCTCGACCTCAAGAAGGTGATGACGCCGATCTGCAATGTCGCCACCCGCGAAGATCACATCGCGCCGGCGAAGTCGGTGCTCATCGGCTGCAAGTTCTTCGGCGGGCCGGTGGACTTTCTGCTCGCCGGCTCCGGCCACATCGCTGGCATCGTCAATCCGCCGGCTGGCGGCAAGTATCAGTACTGGGTCGGCCCGAAGCCCGATGGCTTCGATGATCCCGAGGCGTGGCTCAAGCAGGCGACCGAGACCAAGGGCTCGTGGTGGCCCTACTGGGTCGAGTGGATCAAGAACTTCGATCGCTCGGAAGTACCGGCGCGCCAGCCCGGCTCCAACCCTAACTTCCCGGTCATCGAAGACGCACCGGGCGCTTATGTGAAAATGCGCGACTGAGCATTTTCCGGCGAAGTGGGAACCGGTTCGCCGCAGAAAATGCGACCGCGAAAGGACAAATCGAGCGAATTCCGATTTTACCGGAACGGAATTCGCTCAAGCCCTCAATTGCGGCTCTTCCCGATGCTTGACGGCGCGCGAGGCGACTTGCGCGCCGTCTCTTGTTCGGGCGTACGAGAGTTGAGCCAAGTCAATGCCGCGCGCTGGCGTGCTTCCGACAGTCCCGGCCAAGCGACGATGGTCGCCCGCGGTGTAAGAACCAATAGGAGAGGATTGCGCCCATGAAGGCCTCCGACATCATGACGACCGATGTCATCACCGTGGCGGCTGATGGCAGCGTACGGGACGCGGCTGAGACTCTGCTCAAGAAAAGGATCGGCGGGGCGCCGGTGGTGGACGCTCAAGGCCGCTTGGTCGGTGTTGTGAGCGAGGGCGATCTGTTCCGGCGGGCGGAAACCGGCACCGAACACGAGCGCTCCTGGTGGCTGAAACTGCTGATGGGACACGAGGAGCTCGCCACCGAATATGTGAAAGAGCACAGCCGCAAGATCGCCGACGTGATGAGCCGCAAGGTGATCACCGCGACGCCCGATACGCCGGTCAGCGAGATCGCCGAGATGCTCGAAAGCAGCCGGATCAAGCGGGTGCCGATCGTCAAAGATGGAAAACTCGTCGGTATCGTCAGCCGCGCCAACCTGCTGCACGCGCTCGCCTCACTGCGCAGCGAGATCCCTGCGCGACCAGCCGCGGATTCCGAACTGCGCGAGGCGATCATGAAACGCCTCGCCGACGAGCCGTGGAGCCGCGCAGCACTGATCAATGTTACGGTCGCCGGCGGAGTGGCCGACGTCTGGGGCATCGTCAACTCGGCGCCGGAAAAACAGGCGATCCGCATCGCCATCGAGACGATGCCGGGCGTGAAGGCGGTGAAGGACAACCTGATCGTCCGGCCGATCCTCAGCGGCACTTAGAGCATCCTTCGGCGCCGCATACCAGCCGCAAAATCCGCTCACCTCTCCCCGCTCAAGGGGAGAGTGGAGACAGATCACGGAAACAGCGCGATCTGCTCCAGGCCCGTGGTCTCGGGAAAGCCGAGCATCAGGTTCATGTTCTGCACCGCCTGACCCGACGCGCCCTTGACTGATCTTCTACAGTACGAATCTGCAAGTCATTGAGCGGGCGGCATAAATCACGCCGGAAAATCGGCTTGGCACTACATTCTGGTGGTTTGGCTGGGTTGGGCGGGATCAAGCGTCGGCGAGTTGCCGGACGGTTGGCGGCAGGGCGACGCCGGCGGCGCGCAGGGCGAGGCTTGCAGCGGGGCGTGGCGGCGTGCGCAGCAGAAAGCGTTTGCCGTCCTGTTCGACCTCCGTTTCGGTCAACGAGTTCGAGATCGGCGAGGACGTTCGGCCAGGAACTCGCATGGCCGAGCGTGGCGATGCGGTCCTCCAGCTCCTTCTTCAGCACCAGGGCGAGAAAGCTACACGACACATGGCCGCGAATGGTCTCGTCGAGCTTATGGAAAATCGGGCGCGTGGCGAACAGGCTTTTCGAGGTTCGGAACGCGCGCTCCACCATCCACAAATGTTTGTAGCAAAGCATGGTTTCGAGCGGCGAGAGATCGGCGTTGGTGCGCAGCACGAAGATTCCGTCGAACTTTGCGTCCTCCTCCGCCTTGGCGCGATCGATGACGAAATGGTCGTCGTCTGGCGTCGCGAGAAAGCGCCGATAGCCCTTGTTGCCGACAAGGGTTTTATCGCCTTTCTTGAGCTGACGCTCGAGCGCGGCCAGGATCGCGGTTCTGGCGGCGGCGTCCTTCTTCATTTCTTCGCGATTGCGACAGACGATGTAGCGCCGCCCGGCCAGCATGACCGCCTTGGCCTCGTAGTCGATCTCCTTGCCCCGCTTGGCGATGGTGAGTGGGATGAAGGGAGCGGGATCGGCGAGCACGAGGTCTCGCACCAGTTTGTCGCTGCGCTCGCGCACGCCGAGAATATAGCAAAGCCCGCGCGCTTCGAGTTCGGCGATGGTCTCGGCGCTGATCATGCCGCGATCGGCGACGACGCAGACGCGTTGAATGGAAAAGCGCTTGCGCAACCGATCGACCACCGGGACGAGGCTGCCGACATCGGCCGTGTTCCCTGGCCACATTTCGGTGCAAACGGGTCGACCGTCGCCATCGAGCAGCACGGCGAGAATCATCTGATTGAGGTCCGGCCGATGGTCTTTGGAGAAGCCGCGCTGTCCCAGCGTCTGGCCGCCCGCTCCCTCGAAATAGAGGCTGGTCGTGTCCATGAACACGAGGTCGAGCTTGCTGAACAGATTGCGCCGGCGCGCGAACAGCTCCTCTTCGATGACGTCCTTCAGGCAGCGCGGCGCAAAGAGTGTGGCGCCGTCCTGTTGATCTTCGCTCAGCTCTTCGCCCAGCCAGGCCATCGCCCGATAAAGGTGATGCAGGTCGATATCCGCGGCGCCATCGATGGCGTAATCCTCGCGCCAGCGGTCCGCCGCCCGATCGGAGCCGCCAGCAAACAGGCGATGCAGAACGGTGAGAAACACCGCGCGTTCGAGCGGGAAGCCGTGCTTGCGGGAACCGGCGAGGTCTTCGATCACCTGGCGGCAGCCGGTCTCTTCCCACAATCGCTCGAAGACAAGCGCGGGCCCGATCCGCCGCGCCGCGCTCGCCGTGACGGCGCCCTCGGCGACGGCGTTGACGACGATGGCTTTCGCAGCGAAGCGCGCGCCTGACCGGAGCAACCGCTCCAGTTGGCCGCTGTCGCGCAAATCCTCGATGCGGCCGAGCGTAGCGATCACCTGCTGGCGCACTTGCGCGCCGTCGCGGCGGCTTTCTACGATCTGGAGGTAGGCTCGGCCGCCCGAGGTCTTTTTGCGGAAATACATGCGCGGAACCGTCCGACCAACTCATTCGTGGTGCGCACATGATCGGCACAGACAAGCTTAAAGTCAACCATATTAGCGCCATACGTGGCACTACACTTTTGAAAAATCAGTACCCCAAACAAGCAAAATCAATAGCTTACGCGCCGCAACCCGCCCCAACTGTCGAAGATCAGCTTGACTAGGTTGTCGAGCGCCGAGCCGATGATGGCGGGGCCCGCCTTGCGGTCCTTCGCGACCCCGATGAAGGTCATGTTGGACCTGCGCACATGCCGCGTCTGCGGCATCTCGCCGAAGGGAAGCACGTGCACGAACGGCTCGCCGGCATAGGCCTGCGCCAGGATCGCGTGAAAATCTTCCGCCTTCTGCCCGGCGCTTGCCCGCACATAGATGGTTGCGAGAATGCCGCGGTTCATCGGCACGAGATGCCGGGTGAAGGTGACGATCACCTTCCCGGTCCGCGACGCCACTTTAACTGACTCACGTGGCCCAACCTCGCCCTGTGTTTTATTTTTATTTGATATCACGGCTAGGTTGCGTTATCATAATAATGCAGGCCTCGCTCCGTGAACGCCATGTCTAATATTAATCTAAATTCTGCAATTATAAAGTCGTTAAACCAAGGACATATGCACGTATCTTTTCCCGAGGCGCTGCTAACATCATCAAAAAATAAAGCAAACAATCGCTGCGAAACAAAATATTGGGACTACAAGCAAGACCTTCCGCTAAATAATACTTTTGCAGTTGCCGAGTTTGCTAAAGATGTCCTTGCATTTCATAATACAGACGGTGGTGTTATAGTTGTCGGAGTAACATATGACTATGCCGTACGTGGAGTTACTGGGGAATCAATTCTAGATACGAAACATCTACATGACAAAGTCCGTTATTACGTTGGAAAAGACCTTGAATTATTCCAGAATTCTATACCGATATCCGAAAACAAGTTCGTCTGGTTAATTTTCATAAAAAAGTTCCGAACTACTCCGAAAGCAATGGAAGGCTTATCCCGCTGAACTCCGGGCCTACGAAATATGGTGACATGCGGCGCGTCGTGGCATAAGAACAAATAGCGAACATTCTTTCTGCCACGAGGTCGCGCCATGGTTGGTTTCCCCACGTCGCTTGTTGATTTTCAACGTCGCTTTCCTGATGAGGCCGCCTGCGGGGCGTGGCTGTTCGAGGCGCGTTGGCCCACGGGCTTTCGCTGCCCGGCCTGCGATCACGACAAGGCCTGGCCGCACGGGGGAAAGGCTTTCACCTACGAATGCGCCGCCTGCGGCAGGCAAACCTCCGTCACGGCGGGGACGATCATGCACGGCTCGAAGCTTCCTCTGACCGTCTGGTTCTGGGCCGCCTATCTGATGGCCACCCACTCCAACGGAATTTCGGCGCTGCAGTTGCAGAGGCTGCTTGCGCTGGGCTCCTATAAGTCGGCTTGGCTGTTGTGCGCCAAGCTGCGGCGGGCCATGGTCGCGCCTGCCCGCGCGCTCCTGGCTGGGATCGCCGAGATCGACGAGACAGAAATCCCCTTGCGCGCCAAGGACGATCCAATCAGGGGTGGCGGCGGTCGCTCGTCCCAGAGCAAAATGCTCGTCGCCGGCGCGGTCGAAGTCGCTGACGGCGCGCCCGGCCGCATTCGCCTCGCAACAATCCAGGACTTTTCCGCCGCCTCGCTGCACGGTTTTGTCGCCGCCAACCTGGCTCGAGGCGCAACCATCAAAACCGATGGATGGGCAGCCTATCCAGGCGTGCCCAACGTCGCTCACGATCCCCATGTCGTCGGCAACATGGCTGCCCATATCGTGCTGCCGTGGATCCATCGCGTCTTCTCCAACTTGAAGACTTGGGCGCTCGGCGTCTACCACGGCCTGCGAAGGAAACATCTCCAAAGCTATCTCGACGAATTCGTCTTCCGATTTCAACCGCCGTCGCACGTGTCACGCCGCCTTTCGCTCGCTACTCTCCATCGGCCTTATAACCAAACCCATTACCTACGAAATGTTGATCCGACCGGAATCTGCGGCATAAGCCTTAGCAATGGAACAATACGGACCGGCCAAGTCCGGTCGACCCATCTTCGCCAAAGGTGACTATTTCTATAGGTACAATGATGAAGTAAAGCGCTGCCTAAATGATGGTGAAGTAGAACGTCTATTTTCAGATTTTAGCGCTGAGTACTTAAGTGCATACAATTATGAAGTAGATTTGCCGTATTTTCGTTTATTGAACCCCAATTACGACAAGTTTATCGGACGACAGGATATTATAGATGAGGTAATTGCGAAGCTCGATTCACGATATCCAGTCATAGCCCTGGATGGATTGGGTGGCGTTGGTAAAACCGCCATCGCAATCCAGGCCGCTAAAGAGCTCTATGACCGAAAAAAATACATGTTCATCGTTTCCCTCTCGGCAAAATCTAAGATTTGGATGGGCCATATTGCCGCCAAGCAAGCGGCTTTCGCTAGTTTGAAAGAACTTCTGACCAAAATCGCCTCTGTCTTTCCTGATATAGTCCAACTGATGATATCGTATTTTTCAAGGACTCGCTAATTCGTTTGATGCGAAATGTTCCCGGCCTGCTTTTAATAGATAACATTGAAGAAATCGATGATCCTAACGTATTGGATTTTATCTACTACGAGGTGCCAGACCCTGTAAAGGTTCTTGTTACAAGTCGAATAGCAAAAAGAATAGGCGCGTCGACCATTTCAGTCCCCGCGATGACGATCAAGGAGGCCGAAGAGCTTTTATCGTCAGAGCTGAATAATTTTGGTATTAACACTTCAAAGGCCGACGATCCATATTTTCGGGATGTATTAACCTCGGCGGGCGGCGTTCCGTTGGCGATTAAATGGGCCGCACAGATAACCCGTGAAAAGCAATCTTTGCGGGAAGCCGCTGGCGTACTCAAAGGATTAGGAAGTAATAAACAGGAATTTTTATGCTTCTGCTTTGCAAAAATGTTTGATACGCTTTCCGATACCGCTAAGGACGTAGCAAAGTTAATTCCTTATCTTGAGGCAGAATGGACGCCATTGATGATTAGTATTGCATTGGGACTTCCCGCAGACGTCGTAAAGATGGCTATATATGAGATATCCGATAAGGGACTGATCTATCCGGCGCGCGGTGCACGAGCGGGCGGATACATTGCGCTTCCTCTAACGAAAGATTACCTGTCGGGTAAACTCAAAAGTAGGGGCAAATGATTAAAGAAGTAAAGAGACGTCTTTACTAAGACGTTTACGGTAAAGGGCAAAGGATTTTTGCTTCAGTGGCCAGCTAAGAAAAGAATTGCATTTTTAGTAGATAGGGCCAAGGAAAAGGAGACTGCAACGAATATGAGATTGCTTTAACTCTTATCGAGCTGGCCCAATCATCGGACAATAATCCAAAACTTCGTTTTTCCAGAAAAGCCAAGATCATTTTAAAGTCGGCAACCGAGCGGCTGCGAAATCGCTCACATGAGGCAAGCAATAAACATAGCGGGCATAAATAGCAGCATTGATGCCGAAAACCTATGTTTTTTTGCCGAAAGCATTGTATCTTCACGGAGGTATCGGTACGCAGCGCGAGGCATCAGAAGCCGTTTTGAAGGTGGCAAGGCTTAAGGGAAGTATTCCTGAACAATTACTGGCTAAGTTTTTTAAATCGAACATACACGAGCACAAGGTAATAGCCGAGCTAATTGGCACGTTGAGAGATGGTGTCTTGCTGGCTAAGACGTTTGATGAAGCTGATAAACTGTTAGACGATGGCTCCATTTTACGTATTAGTACAAAAGGAGTTGCAGGCTGGTCTCCGATGGTGTCATGAAATCACCTTCTTTTCCAGATAAAGCACCCATTCAACAGTGAAGTGCAACGGGCAGATTTCTGGCGCTGAAGAAAATCTCGCGAGGGGTTTGGTAGCCGAGTATCTTTTCTGGGGCGAGAGTTGAGTTTGTCCTCGACCCTTTGGACATGGGCGTCGGACAAAATAGAGAAGTCGGAACCTTTTGGGAAGTACTGCCTGAAGAGGCCGTTAGTGTGTTCGTTGAGGCCGCGTTGCCACGAGTGATGGGCTTGGCAAAATAGGATAGTGACCCCAGCGAGGTTGCGATTTGGGCGTGAGAGGCGAACTCTTTTCCATTGTCATAAGTGATTATTTTCGATTTTGGTCAGCGGGCGGCGGAGCCGCGCGTGCGCGGGCCTGCACGACGAAGTCCACGTTCTTATCCAGCAGTACCGGCGAGCTTGGTGTATTTGGAGGTTGGCTGGACAAGTGCAACATGACAACGCCTTTGTGATTGGCACCGATGATCGTCTCAGCAGCCTCCAGTATCCAATGCGGATTTTTGCGGCGACAATAGGAGGCCGCTGATGGATTTATATGAGCGCGGTTCGCGAAATCGCGCGCCCGGAATTCTTGCCCTTGCGCCTGTTGTATTTT
>CAWIXM010000051.1:0-107317 GCA_963840055.1 uncultured Alphaproteobacteria bacterium
GTTTTACAAAAACCCTGCGAGGGGCCCAACAGTATGATCAAGAGACCCGGAACTGAGCGAACACGGCGCTATTACGACGAGGAAGGGTGGCATTCACAGGACGGCGATTCTGTCGATCACAATCTATTCGGTCTCAAGGAAGACGGCCCAATCCGCGTCGAACTCCGCCGGCTGAATACGGACCGCATTCATTTGGCACTGTCACGTGCCGGGACCGCGTTGAACCTCTTGGAGTGCGGCTGTGGTGGCGCGCCCCAAAAAGGGCTTCTGGTCCTGTGCTCGCGGTACACCGGTGTCGATTTCTCCGAGACTGGACTCCGGAGGGCTCGATCATCCTTTTCGGACGTTCGAATCCCGCATGAATTTCTAAACGCAGACGTTTGCGCACTGCCGTTCGATGACGGCGCCTTTGACGCGGTCTACAGCGCTCACATGATTTACCACATTGACGACGCGGTGGCGCAGGATGCTGCTATCGCCGAGTTGATACGAGTGGTGCGCCCCGGCGGCGTTGTGGTCCTCATCGCTGCTAACCCATACCCACTTGTATTCCCTGTGAGGCTCGCCCGACGCCTCGCCAGCAACACACCTGTCGTCGGGTCGGTTCTCAACCGCGTTCGTTCGAAGCCCCCGATCCCGTATAAACCGATGGCAATCGGCTGGATGCGGCAGCGACTCGCCCGCGCTGGCCCGGTAGAAGTCATCGCCCTTTCCATGCCGTCGAACTATTTCTACCGGGAGGTCACCGAGTTCAAGGGCCTTGGGAAGCTCCTATGGAAGGCCATCCGATGGCTGGAGGTGGATTACCCGCGGCTCTCGGCCTATCTCGGGAGCTATGTGATGCTAACGTGCAGGAAAAACGCGCCAAGAATGAATGCCTAGTCGATCGCATCACAACGTTCGATCGCGAGGAAGACTCATCGGTCATATGCTGAGGGTTGTTCGCTGCCCTTTGTCGAGCACGAGCGCGCGAAGACGGAGCTCAAAGGACTGATGCCAGAGGATGCGAAGGAGGCGTTTTGGGCATGGCGTGCGCGCTAAGCGCTCGAAATCCCGCGCTATCAGCTTCGAGCTGCTCGAGCTGGAGGAAGGCCATGCATCGATCCAGTGAGACGATCGGTGCAATCGCAGGCGCACTGGCTAGATTTGCCCCGCTGCCTGAGAGGGTGGCGGGGCTCTTCACTGGTGCGCAGGTTGCATAATTTCACCCCTGATCGCGACGGGGCGTCTCTTGGCGCTCGCAATGGGTTGGGGGGCCGCAGACCTCATTGATGGACATCGGGCGCGTCATCGTGGAATCCGCCGCGACGGCGGCGGGACCTCGGCGCGCATGCTATAGGTCGCGCGCCCTGCAGGTCGGGCAAGTCAAGGCAGCTGAGCAACGAAATTGTCGAATGAACAGAATAGCGACCACTTGGCACATGTTGTGGTCCGTCTCGTTGGAGATCGGGGGCTCCACCAGAATGTCGGGAAAGTCCCCAACGAAACAGTGCATCGGAGTGCGAACGAGGTCGCTCGCCGGCTGATGGAGATCAGCGACGAAGGCCGCGTCGAGATCGAAATCAACGGAGAGCTTATCGAGCCGGAGCTGATCGGATACTGGCGAATGCTTGCGCGTGAGGCGATCAATTATCCCGGCGAATACGAGCAACTCGTACGGTCAATCCAGCGGGATATCGCCTGACCAGTTTCACGCTCGTGAGTCTTCGGCGAGCGTTTTGTGCTCGCGGCCGAACGATGCGTCTGCGGCCGCAATCACCCTTGCGGGTCCGGACGCCTGCGAGAAAGGCCGCAGGAATTTCATTCAACAAGATGGCCAAGCAATTCCTTTGGTCGAGCGCGCTCGGCCGATCGCACGATGGACGCGCTCGCTTGTTCGATCCGCAGCCGTTCTATCTCGGCAGCGCGCCGCCGATCCCCGCTGATGTTCCGACTTGAGCGAATTCCGTTCTGGCGGGATCGGAATTCGCATTCATTGTCAGTTGGCGATGTTTACGGAGAACCGGTTTCCGCTTCGCCGGAAGATGCTTTAGCCGGCCGCGCGCAGATTGAGCGCGATCCCGATCCAAGTGATGCCGTACAGGAGCAACTCGATTCCGACGAACAGGCCGATCACCCAGAGTCCGGAAACCGGCCACTGCGCCACAATGAGGATGCCGAGCAAGAACGTGATGACGGCATTGACGGCGTGCCAGCCCCAATCGGACACGGACACGACGAACAGCGTGATCAGTTGGAACAAGCCGGCCACCAGGAAGAGCGCTCCCATCATCAAGGTTAAAACCTCGGCGGTGATCACCGGCCGCCATATGATCAGCGCTCCGAGGATCCCAAACAAAACCGCGGCCAGCCAATGGTGGTACATGCCGGCCCATTTGCCGACCATGATGGCTTCGCCGATCTCAAATCCGGCTGCCAGCACCAGTAACCATCCGAAAAACAGCATCGAGACGACCGTGGCCGCAACGGAGCGCACGATCGCGATAATTCCCAGCAGCGCCAAGCCGATGCCGAAGGCCAGGAGCCAGCCCCAGTTGTGGATAACGTCCGCAGGGACGTTGATATCGAGAGCTTGGAGTTCGCTCATTGGATGTTGTCTCCTGTTGCTTTTAGAAAATTGGATTTATGCGTTGGACGAAAAGGTCGTCGCTATTAATTGACGCGACCTATTTCGTCAGAAAGACGTCCTTATGCGGGAATTTCTCAAAGAGCGATGCATCCTGAGAGAAGTTGGTTGCCAGGATATCAGACGGGTTGCCGGCGATCCACTGGGACAGATTGATGGTCTGGTAGTGACCGCTGTTGAAGACGATGAGAATGCGCGCCTTCTCGCTGCCGAGATTTTCGATGGAATGGCCGAAGCCCTGCGGAATGTAGGCGACGTCGCCCTTGCTGATGGTCTCTTCGCGCCAGCGCCCTTGCGAGCCAAACAGGGTCACGCTGAAGGTGCCGCTCAGCACATATTGCCACTCCGCCGCGTTCGGGTGCCAATGCAATTCGCGAAGGGCGCCCGGCTCCATCTCCAGCACGACGCCGGTCATGGTGGTGGAAATGGGGAACTGCGACCCATCCGCGCGCCACTCCAAGCCGCCGCTGAAGGTCTCGAACGGCTTCTGCGACAGGAGACGGTATTTGTGAGTGAGCGGCGGCGGCTTCCAACCCTGCAACGGCGGGGAGGGGACAGCGGGCGGAATCTTGCCCTTGGCGAAATAGACCTCCGATTTCGGAAAGCTGTCGAAGGTCGAGGCCGGCAGCCCGAAATTCTTGGCGAGAAGTTGCTTCGGGGCGTGTCCCAGCCAGTCGCTGATGCTGAAGGTGCCGAATTCGGAGAAGTAGCCGTTGTCGAAAACGAGGATGAAGTGGCACGGTTTGTCGCCCAAGGTCTCGATGACATGGCCGTGCCCGCGCGGGAAATACCAGATATCGCCCGGACCGAAGTCATTGGTTTCCGAGCAGCCCTGCGGGTCGATTACCGTAGTGCGCACCAGACCTTCGGTGACAAAGGCCCACTCCGCCGCCGTCGCGTGCCAATGAAGCTCCCGCATCACGCCCGGCTCCATGCGCATCGAGACACCGGCGATTCCCTTCGATATCGGCAGCTGGGCGACGGTGGCTTCCTTGCCGTAGCTGCCGCCCATTACCCGTCCCTCGGATTTCTCCAATTCGAACTTGAAGGTTGGAAGCTCCTTCCCCGAGGTGACGGGATCGGGAACATTGTTGTGAAAGCTGGTGTCACCGCCTTCGGAGCTGATAGGGATCGTGAGTGAAAACACAAAAGCCTCCTGCTTGGCGCTGCCTTGGCCGCTACGATTGCGTCACTGCGCGCATCGCTGCCGTTGCGATGGCCTCGCTCCGCCTATCCTATTGAGCCAGGCATTCCCATTGCTGTTGCAGCTATCATGACCTCCGGCGGCGCGAAAAGCGCGCGAGGGCGCTGTCGGCACTGTTGGGGCATTTGGACGCATGTCTTGAGAGTCTTCGCGGTTGCGACAACTGAAATCTTGCCGGGGCTGAGGACTACGGAAAAGCTGCCAGCGGTGGATCGTCCATAACGGAGACCTCCGGGACGGCTACGCGATCGCTGGAGTTGAATCGAGAGCAGAAGATCAGTGGGCGAAGGCGGTGGCGAGTTCGATTTCACCTACCGCGCGCGCGATAGCCGAACTTGGTTCAGAAAGAATGCGTTTCTTAAGCTGGACGACGCTCGAATCCTCAAGCCGCTGCGCGACCGCACGAGCCGCCAGTTGTTCGGCGACAGGATCATACGCGAACTGGAGTTCGCCGGTTGGTGCGATTGCGGTTGAGAAGCCCGCATGCAACCAACATCTCGATAATAGCCGCTGGATCGATAGACTCGTCGTTCTTGGCGTTAATGAACGCCATGGCATCGGCTTCTTTTACCAAGACGCCGCGCAGATAAGACTGCTCGATCTCGCGAGGCACAAGGCTTTCGCGCACCGCTTCGCGAGCGGCAATGGACGCAGCGCGCAGCATGTCGTCGGCGCAGAGGTCGAGCTTCCCTGCGCGAAGCGCTTCAACGTACTGCAAAACGAGATCGAGCGTGCTGGTCGACGCAACCGGACCTGTCAGCGCTTGTTCGACAGCGAATCGAAGAAAGAGCGGACTAATGGATTGTTTGTCGGCGATCAACGGTGCAATCCTATCTAGCACCTGAGCGCGGCTATCCTTTGGTGCGTAGGTCGCTACATACTCCGGTGCCTGTGCCGCGGTGAGCGGGACCGCAGTCATCGAGGTGAAACCTTGCCAGGTCTTGCCGTTCGGCGCCGGCTGGCGCGAGCTAACGATCACCGATTTAAATGCCCCGCTGCCGACTGCGTTTGCGATCCTCTCGACTGCATCCGGCATGCCTCGCTCGCTGAGAGAATCGATGACGGGGCAGACATCACCGCGCGAGCCGAGAACTTCGACCATTGTCTTGGTCGGAACGCGATTGCCGAGCCTGAGCAGTTGAGCGACGTGATTAACGAGCGGACCGTTCCAATCCTCATCTACCAGAATAGGGATCGGCGCGGACGGATTAGCTCCGCTCGCAGCCCGTACCATTTGGAACGACAGCGCGCTCTTGCCACTCCCCCCTACACCGTCGATCCAAACTCGCGCACCGTTTACGCTCCCAAGGTCGCGAACAAATGCGGCGATCTCCCCTTGGTGGGTGAGAACGCAGTATTTCTCTCGTTCCTTGACCGGCGTGCGATACGCAAAGTTTTGGTCGTGCAGAGCGTCGCGGTTTTTTCGCACCCAAGCGCGCAAGGCGCGATGTGTCGTCCCCAGGAATCCAAATAGAGTCAATACGCCGGCAACCCATTTCCAATCGTAAATCGGAATGTCTGCGCTCCCCAACCTCGGCATGGCCCAGGTTGCAAGCTTGTGAGGTGCGAAGATCCACATGCCAATCGCCACAGCGATCGCAACAAACCAGCCGAGCGCGGGCCAGAATGGCACCTTCAGCCATCCCAGGCTTTGGTACCACGCTTCCAACGTGGAGTAGGTCTGCTTTGCAATTTCACGAATTCGTTCTGACAAAGTCCATTCATCAAGCAGAACTTGCCGCACGCGCTTCAATGAGATTTCAGGGACCGCGCGACGGCTCCAATCAACGGAGCCGTCCTCCGTTATGGCACGAAAGGGTGACCCCATCCGGTCATTCGGAACGTCAGATCCCCTCAGAATAGACTGAGGCAATAAGCCCCTCCTTGGTGAGGAAAATCTCACCTCGCGGCCTAAAGGAGCCATTTTGCAGGACGATGCGATCCGAGTATCGGAGCCAGAATTGGCCGGTACTGAGAAATCCCAATGCTGTGGCTCGACCAAGGGAAACGGTTGAGGAATAGGTTCGTGTCGTGAGCGTCCAGAGCCGCACCGTCCCGTCAGAGCCGCCGGAGACGATGCGCGTGCCGTCGGGCGCAAACGCAACGCTCCAGACCCAGCCGTCATGTCCCTTGAACGGCTGCGCCGCCGCCGCCGGCTTGCCGTCGAGCGTCCAGAGCCGCACCGTGCCGTCAGAGCCGCCGGAGACGATGCGCGTGCCGTCGGGCGCAAACGCAACGCTCAAGACCCAGCCGTCATGTCCCTTGAACGGCTGCGCCGCCGGCTTGCCGTCGAGCGTCCAGAGCCGCACCGTGCCGTCAGAGCCGCCGGAGACGATGCGCGTGCCGTCGGGCGCAAACGCAACGCTATAGACCAAGCCGTCATGTCCCTTGAACGGCTGCGCCGCCGGCTTGCCGTCGAGCGTCCAGAGCCGCACCGTGCCGTCAGAGCCGCCGGAGACGATGCGCGTGCCGTCGGGCGCAAACGCAACGCTATAGACCAAGCCGTCATGTCCCTTGAACGGCTGCGCCGCCGGCTTGCCGTCGAGCGTCCAGAGCCGCACCGTGCCGTCAGAGCCGCCGGAGACGATGCGCGTGCCGTCGGGCGCAAACGCAACGCTATAGACCCTGCCGTCATGTCCCTTGAACGGCTGCGCCGCCGGCTTGCCGTCGAGCGTCCAGAGCCGCACCGTCCCGTCAGAGCCGCCGGAGACGATGCGCGTGCCGTCGGGCGCAAACGCAACGCTCCAGACCCAGCCGTCATGTCCCTTGAACGGCTGCGCCGCCGGCTTGCCGTCGAGCGTCCAGAGCCGCACCGTGCCGTCTCACCGCCGGAGACGATGCGCGTGCCGTCGGGCGCAAACGCAACGCTAGAGCCGTCATGTCCCTTGAACGGCTGCGCCGCCGGCTTGCCGTCGAGCGTCCAGAGCCGCACCGTGCCGTCGAGCCGCCGGAGACGATGCGCGTGCCGTCGGGCGCAAACGCAACGCTCAAGACAAGCCGTCATGTCCCTTGAACGGCTGCGCCGCCGGCTTGCCGTCGAGCGTCCAGAGCCGCACCGTGCCGTCAGAGCCGCCGGAGACGATGCGCGTGCCGTCGGGCGCAAACGCAACGCTATAGACCAAGCCGTCATGTCCCTTGAACGGCTGCGCCGCCGGCTTGCCGTCGAGCGTCCAGAGCCGCACCGTGCCGTCAGAGCCGCCGGAGACGATGCGCGTGCCGTCGGGCGCAAACGCAACGCTATAGACCATGCCGTCATGTCCCTTGAACGGCTGCGCCGCCGGCTTGCCGTCGAGCGTCCAGAGCCGCACCGTCCCGTCAGAGCCGCCGGAGACGATGCGCGTGCCGTCGGGCGCAAACGCAACGCTATAGACCCTGCCGTCATGTCCCTTGAACGGCTGCGCCGCCGGCTTGCCGTCGAGCGTCCAGAGCCGCACCGTCCCGTCATCGCCGCCGGAGACGATGCGGATTTTGTTCCGGACCGTTCCTTTCGGCGTGAACGCCGCGTCGCTTGCGGCAGCCATTATTTCTGTGATCTTTACGGGCCGGTCCGGATTACTGATGTCCAACAGATCAATCCGGCCAGTTCTGTTCACCACCATTAGCAGTGTTTCGTCATCTGGGGCGAACACGACTGTATTTGGCTGAAGATCCGTCACAGCGAGTTGGGGGACGAATCGAACCGCTTCCCGCGCAGTTACGGCTGCGCAGAGAGCGACGATGGCCGCGATGACGAAAACAATTCTAAGTACAACAATTCTGAGTGTAAGGCTGCGCACGCCCATCTTTTCGACCAGTCTCGTCGCACCCGTGCAACGATAGGAAGCTTCTGGCAATAATACAACCGTAATCGCGTCCATCAGCGTTGTGACCTGAGGATGGCAGTTCACCGCAGTCGAAACGCAATATCCTAGCGCGCGTCGCCAGCTCCAGTGGCGCATTCTCGAGGGACCGACCAATGGATCTAAACGCCTTTGAACGCAAGGTTCGCTATGACGACGTGCGTTTCGTGCGGTTCTTGTATTGCGACACCAGTGGCATCATTCGTGGCAAGTCGGTGCACATCGACAAGCTGATCGAACGCACGCGAGGCGGCATCGGGCTGACCGTCGCGATGCCGGCGATGAACATGCTCGACCAACTCCAGCCCGTTGAAGGCCTGGGGCCGGTGGGCGAGATCCGGTTGGTGCCCGACATCGACAGCTACACGCGGCTGCCCTATGCGCCGCATAGCGCCGCCATGATGGCGAACATGGTGACGCTCGATCGCGAACCCTGGGGAGCGTGTGCGCGCAATTTTCTCGAACGCATGATCGAGCGGGCACGAGGGGCCGGCGTGGTCATCGAGGCGGCGTTCGAACCGGAATGGACGCTGGCCGTGCGCAAGGAGGACGGCTCGTGCGTTCCGGCCGACCAGAGCCTGTGCTTCAGCACCGTCGGCTGGGAATCGTCGGTCGACGTGATCGACGACATCGTCGCCGCCCTCGAGGCGCAAGGAATGCCCGTGGAGCTGTTCTATCCGGAACTGGGTCACGGGCAGCAGGAGTTGACCATTCGTCACGCGGTGGCCCTGCGCGCCGCCGACAATCATGTCCGCTATCGCGACACGGTGCGCGCGGTCGCGCGCAAGCACAGTTTCGTGGCGTCGCTTGCGCCCAAACCATTTGCCGATCAGGCGGGCAACGGCTGCCATATCCATCTGAGCGCCTGGGACCCTGCCAAAACGCGCAATCTCATGGCGGTCGACGGCAAGCCCAATGTCCTGAGCGAATTTGGGCGTTGGTGGATAGCCGGGGTCCTCAAACACCTGCCGGGGTTGGTGGCGCTTACCGCGCCAAGCTACAATTCCTATCGGCGGCTGCAGCCGCATATGTGGAGTTCGGCGTTCGGCTGCTGGGGGTTTGACAATCGCGAGGCCGCCGTGCGCATCGCCTCGGTGCTGTGGGACGAGACCAAAGCCTCGCTCAACATGGAGCTCAAGCCGTCCGATAACAGCAACAATCCTTATCTTGCGCTTGGCGCCTTGATGGCGGCCGGTCTCGATGGAGTCGACAAGAAACTGGACCCGGGCGAACCGGTGGCCGTCGATCCGGGGACCTTGAGCGAGGACGAGCGCACGCGCCGCGGCATCCAACGGTTGCCGAGGAATCTCGCCGAAGCGTTGGACGCGCTCGAACGCGACGACGTACTGATGAGCGCGCTCGGCGAGCTCTTGGGCCGAACGTTCCTCACGGTGAAGCGCTCAGAAGCAGCAGCCTTCGGCGCCAAGGACGAGGCGTTCGAGCTTGCCCATCACTTCTACAAGTTCTAGCGGCGTCCGCACGGTTCGGAGAAGGAGACCAATGTGCGGCAAGAAAACCAAGGCCCTTTCACCCGCATCCGGCCATTCGACGCGCAGCGCACCTGTCTCTTGCTCATCGATGTGCAAAACTATGTTTGGAACCCCGATGTCGCAAAGCGTCTCCCGTACTTTGACTCGCAGGTGCGCGACGTGGTTTTGCCGAACCTGAGGCGGCTCATCGACGCCTTCCGCAGGGCAGGGGCCGAAGTCATGTACACCGTAATAGAGAATCTGACGAAGGACGGCAGAGATCGAAGTCTCGACTACAAGCTCTCTGACTTCTTCGTCGGCAAAGGCTCGTGGGAGGCGAAGGTGCTGGACATCGTCGCGCCGGGGGACGACGACATTGTGCTGCCGAAGACGTCATCGGGGGTCTTCAACTCGACGAATATCGAGTATCTGCTGCGCAATATGGGGATAGAGACGCTGGTCGTCATCGGCTTTCTGACCGACCAATGCGTCGACCACACCATCCGCGATGCCGCCGATCGCGGGTTCTATCCGATTTGCATCGCCGATGCCTGCGCCAGCCATTCCCAAACACGCCACGACAATGCGCTCAAGGCATTCAGCGGCTATTGCCGCACGATGACAACCGTAGAAATTTTGGCGGAGATCGATCGATAAGCACGGAATGGCGGCGCAATAGTTCTACATATCTGCGCCGATACCCGCTCGAGCTACCTGACCACCCAAGTAACGGCGACGATTCTCGATTGGCACCTTTCACGTCGCCCACCGCTTAAAGAAACGCTGAACCGCGTCGTCAACCGCGCTGGCAGGCGGAGCAGCCGGTGACGGCATTGAACGCCTTCCCGGCAACCATGCTGGGGCGAGATGGTCTACCGCTTCTTCGTCCGCTCTGCCGGCAGTTCCGTCTTAATCACTTGGCCTTGACGACTTGGCCGCGGACTTCGCCAGCCGGAAATGCGGCAGTGTGGACGTTGACGTACCACTGTCCAGCCATCAGTTGTGCAGCCTGAGGATCGGTCAAGGTCGCCGATCCCTCAAAAGGACTTGTGCTCGGCACAATCGGCAAAGCGACGGCAGCGTTCTTGTCCGGTGCCGCCGGCCCATGGAAATGAGCCATCGTCGCTGGGCCGGACAGCCCGGAATAGTCCCCTTTCCACGAGAGCTTTTTGGTCGCGGTGTCGTAGGTCGCGGTCACCGTTCCCTTGCCCTTGCTATCGTTGGCGGGCACTTCGCTGTTTCCCCCGAGATTGGCTTTAAAGGCGATCGTTTCGGCGACCACCGGACCCGCAGCGATAAGACACGCTGTCAACATCAATCCGGACAAGCCGTAGCGCAGAAGTGTCGAAGGCGTCATCTATTCCTCCCTGACCAAGCAAGCTCTGACTGCGCGCATAATGTCGCAAAATATAGCAAGCACCCGACCGCATGTCCCAGCCACCGGCCGGTCTCCGAAGCCCCTCCAACGAGATTGTGAACAAATCCTGGCGGTGCTCCGCGGCGCCGGGGCGGCGCTGGCGAACGCGGGCACGGCGGGTCGCGCCTGCTGCTCGATGCGCAATCCGTCAATGCGGCCCAGTTGGCTGCGCCGTCTGGTAAGAAAGGCGCGAGCGCCCCCAGCACGGCAGTCATCATCAAGGCTGAGGTGCTGCTTGGTCGCGCCGGATTCTCGCCGGGTGTCATCGACGGTAAGACCGATATGAATGTGGCGCACCTGCAAATGGTCGCTGGCTTCCCGTGGGGCCAACAAGTCGCTATTCTCCGCACCGCTTCGAGGTTCATCCGCGGAATCTCTGATCAATCTGATATAGCTGAATGACCCTCCGCGACGCCCGACCACATTTCATCCAACCGGCCCGAACGCCATGACGAAATTTCTCGAACTACTCTCGCGTATCGTTTACGGCGTGATCGCAATAATTCTTCTCTTTCTGGCGCTCGTGCTTGCCTGTGACGCGGTGTTCCAGTTCTTTCGCCAGTTCCTTGTCGGCGGCGAGGTTACGGAAGCGGCGTTGGCCGGCATTGGCTATGTGGTTGTGTCTATCGCGACTTTCGAAATTGCCAGGTACCTGACCGAAGAAGAAGTGGTGCGCGGACGCGGACGCGAAAGCCTAATTGCATCCAAAGCAAGGCGTAGTCTCACGCGGCTCGTCTCCACGGTTGCGGTCGCGATCTTTCTTGAGGCGCTCGTCATCGTCTTCCACGTTGGCAAGGAGAACGTGCCACAGCTCATCTATCCGACGTTCTTGTTGATCGCGGCAATCATGATCGTCGTCGGACTGGGCTTCTATCAACGCCTGAGCGCCGGCGTGGAAGAGCACATCGACGAAGAGGATATCGCCACAACCAACGACCGGCTCACGCCTGAGCGGTCAGAGCAATAGAACGCGCGGCCTCGGATCGAGATGGCTACGCGTTGGCGCATGCTTTGGTCCACTGCCGCGCGAGCTGTTCTGATGGAAGCGTCGGGGCTGCGAGAGTGGGAAAGCAGTGGAGCGATTCTTGATGACCTCGGTCTTTCGAAAGGTGCTGGCATGCGCGATGGTTCTGGCGCTTGGCGCCACTCTGATGCCGTCCGGAGCTCAGGCCAAGGACAAGCTCCTCGATGAAGTCATCGAATTTACCGGCGGGCTCCTCTTTCTGGAGACGAAAGTTCCGGGACTGGTCATCGGCGCGGTGCGAAACGGCGAAACATCGGTCGCCGGATTTGGCCAAGTGAGCGAGCGGGAAGACCGGAAGCCGGATGGAAAGACGCTATTGCGGATCGGTTCGATCACCAAAGTCTTCACCGGCGCGGTGCTGGCGAGCCTCGTCGCCGATGGCACGGTTAAATTCACCGATCCGCTGCAGAAGTATCTCAATTGGGGCGTGGAAATCCCGTCCAAGGACGGCAAGCATATCCGGCTGATCGATCTCGTCACCCAGACCAGCGGCCTGCCGCGCGAGATCGAACGCCCGCCGTCTCCGCCGGACAATCCTTTTCAAACGATCACCAAGGAAGCGTTCATCGCCAACTTGCGCAGCGACCCGTTGCTGTTTCCGCCCGGCACCGGTGCGCTGTATTCCAATTTCGCTTTCGATCTCTTGGCTCAGGCGCTCGGCAATGCGGCGCGGAAATCCTACGCTGATCTGCTGAGCGAGCGGGTTTTGCAACCGCTCGGACTCCGCGACACCGTGTTTGCGCACGATGCGCAGCAAAAGAATCTAATGCAGGGCCACGATTTCGATGGCAAGCCGCTTGCTGACGCGCCGACGAGTCCGATGATTGTTGGTTCGGGTGGGCTTTATTCCACGGCCGACGACATCCTGCGGTGGATCACCTGGCATCTCGATCGATTCTCGACCGCCGACGCCGAGACGCGTCTTCTCGATCATGCGGCTTATGTCTATCGCAACGGGCTCAGTCCGGTTTTTGGGCTCGACGAATCCGGCAGAATGGACGCGATGGGGCTGGGGTGGGTCATCATGATGCCGAAGAACGGGCAGCCGCTCATTCTGCAGAAGGCGGGCGGCCTGCAGGGCGTATTCTGTTACATGGCCTTTGCACCGGCACACGGCATCGGTGTTTTCGTCGCGATCAACCAATTCAATCTTGGCGCTGCACTCAAGATGGCGGAGGTCATGAACAGCCTGATCGGCGATCTCGCGCCGCGCTAATGACCGAGCGGCCCCGATCGGTCCGGCGAATGCGCGACCGCTCCTCCGCCCAGGGCCACGACGATCGCTGCTCTGCGATTGGCGAATGACGGTAGCCGCCGCGCGGCGAGGAACGAGCGATGACTCAGACATCCCGGCATGACGCTTGGCAGGCCAGTGATAGATACGACCTTTATATGGGCCGATGGAGCCGGCAAATTGCCCCACGCTTTCTTGAATGGCTCGCCGCGACGGAGGGCTTGGATTGGCTAGAGGTCGGTTGTGGGACCGGCGCGTTGTCGGCGGCAATACTGGCACGCTGCAACCCGCGCCGTGTGCTCTGCTTAGACCCGTCTGCAGGCTTCGTCGCAATGGCGCGCGCAAACGTCCCGGATGCTCGAGCCGAGTTTCATGTAGGCGACGCGCGATCCTTGACCGTGGAGACGGCGAGCAAAGACGTGATCGTGTCGGCGCTGGTCTTGAATTTCGTACCCGACAGGGAAAAGGCGCTTGCCGAGATGATACGGGTGTCGCGACGCGGGGCGACGGTTGGATTTTACGTGTGGGACTACGCTGGCGGCGGCGTCGAATTCGTGCACGCTTTCTGGAAAGCCGTTGTCGCCCTCGATCCTGGTGCAGTGGATCTGACCGAGGACAGGCGCTTTCCGTTTTGCACGCCCGATGGATTGGCCGATTTGGCCAGGAGAGGCGGCTTGGCGTCCGTCGATTGCATTCCCATCGAGATAGCGACGGTGTTTAAGGACTTTGAGGATTATTGGCACCCGTTCACTTTGGGCGCGGGGCCGGCGCCGGGCTACTGCATGAGTCTGGATCCTGCGGCCCGGCAGCGCTTGAAGCAAGAGCTCCACGACAGTCTGCCTCGCCGCGAGGATGGGTCGATTTCGCTGAAGGCAAGAGCGTGGGCGGTCAAGGGGGTGGTCGGCTGATGCCGCCTTCTCGCACTCTCACGCGCTATCCGACGATGTTAGCTTCACGACCGCCTGGGCTGCACGGGCCCGACGGATTATATCCTCAACACCGGACGCCGGAGGTTCCGGTAGAACGTAGCGTGGAGACATGCCGCACCCTCTCTTCACCGAACGGCGACAGCTGTCGGTGCGACTAAAGAAGGACAGCACGGAATCTAATCCTCAGTGGGGTAGAGCATCTCATGATAGATCAGGACACGATCGCGCCGATACCCGCGCCGGTGCGTGGGGGAAAACCGTGGGTGCTAGCGCTCGTGGGCGTCCTCGCTGTTGCCGTTCTCGCCGGCCCCGCGGCAGCCGAGCAGGCGTTGAAACCGGGAGATTCCTTTAAGGAATGTGCCGAGCACTGCCCCGAGATGGTGGTCGTCCCGGCGGGGCAATTTGTCATGGGATCGTCCGCCAACGAAAAGGGGCGCTTTCGCAATGAAGGCCCACAGCACACGGTCACGATCCCCAGGCCATTCGCCGTTTCAAAGTTTGAGGTGACATTTGACGAGTGGGATGCCTGTGTCGCCGATGGCGATTGTGCGCCGGTGGCTGACGACAACGGCTGGGGACGCGGTCGCCGGCCGGTGATTAATGTCACTTGGCACGACGCCGAGCGGTACGCTGCCTGGCTTTCTCGAATGACCGGCAAGCCCTATCGATTGCTGTCCGAGGCGGAGTGGGAATACGCGGCGCGCGCTGGGAGCAGCAAGCCGTATTCGTGGGGTGATGAGATCGGCAAGGGCAACGCCAACTGCCGCGCCTGCGGCAGCGAGTGGGACGCCAAGCAAACGGCCCCGGTCGGCTCGTTTGCCGCCAACCAGTTTGGCCTTTACGACATGCTCGGCAATGTTTGGGAGTGGGTCGAGGACTGCTTCAACGGCGATTTCCAGGGCGCACCGGCGGACGGTTCGGCGTGGATCAATAACGATTGTCCTCGCCGGGTTATCCGTGGCGGTTCCTGGCACTACGCTCCGGAGGGCCTCCGTTCCGCCAGCCGCCTCAGGGGCACCCCCACTTTTCTGTTCAACGATTTGGGCTTCCGTGTCGCAAGAACGATTGCGCCTTGAATTCGAGTAGGGTTGAGGTGACGGGTCCACGATTCATTGCGCTCCTTGGGTAAGCCCGCGAGCACCGCGCGCTCGTCAGGAGCGATTTTCGCCAAGTGTTGCCCCCAGATTACAGCCAGAGCGCCGACTCGCGATTATAGCTTTAGGTTCGACGGGGAGAGTCGCGCAATGTGTCTGCGAGGGGCCTCACCCTGGCGCCGTTTTGCGGTTGCCGGGCTATTAGCAGCGTTGACCATAGCCGGATTCGGCGGGGATACGGCGGAAGCCCGTGCTCCGCGCAGGTCTCATCGCGCAGCGGTGCACAAACGGGTCATTCATGGCCGGAACTATCATCCGCCATACGCGGCGATCGTGGTGGACGACAATTCCGGCCAGGTGTTGCACGCCGAGAATATCGACAAGCCGCGCCATCCGGCGTCGCTGACCAAGATCATGACGCTGTATTTGCTGTTCGAGCAACTTGAGGCCGGCGGGCTCCGGCTCGATACACCGCTGCCAATCTCCGCTTTCGCCGCCCAACAGCCCCCGACAAAACTCCGCCTCAAGGTCAATAAGACGCTTAGGGTCGAGGATGCGATCAAAGGTCTTGTGACCAAATCGGCAAACGACGCCGCGGTGGTGGTCGCCGAAGCGATCGCCGGCAGCGAAGCGGATTTCGCAAAACTCATGACCCAAAAGGCGCGAGCGCTGGGTATGATCAGCACGACCTACGTCAACGCCTCCGGGCTGCCGGCTGAGGAGCAAATAACGACGGCGCGCGATCAGGCTCTCCTCGGTCGCGCGATCCAGGATCGCTTTCCCGAGTACTATGGCTATTTCTCGACTCCGAGCTTCCGCTTTCGCGGCAGAGAGATGCGCAATCACAACGCCCTGCTCGGACGAGTGGAGGGCGTCGACGGGATCAAGACCGGCTACACGGAAGCGTCCGGCTACAATCTGGTGGCGTCAGTCCGTCGCGACGACAAGCACATCGTGGCGGTCGTGCTGGGCGGAACTTCGAATGCGAAGCGCGATGCCCGCATGCGCGAACTGATCGAGCAATACATTCCGGTGGCGGCGACGCAGAAGACCGCGCCTTCGATCTTCGAAACGGCCGGACAGAACGCCGCCTATATCAACACCATGTGGCCGCCCACAAGCCTTTTTGGAACGATAAGCGTGCACCGGTAGCACAGCCGCGGGCGACGCCGAGGTTCGGTGCGAAAATCCGCAAAGCCTGATCAACGACCCCACAGTTCCTTGCTGGCGAGACCGGCGCCGTCGGCGAGGCTTTCGAGTTTTGCCCACATCACTTGCGGATGAACCCGCTGGATGTCCTGCGCCTGGGCAAATCCGCAATCGGTGCCCGCGATCACGTTCTCGCGCCCGACGAGTTCGGCGAAGGTGATGATACGGTTGGCGATCAGCCGGGGGTGCTCCACCGTCGTCGTGTGATGGGTGACGACGCCCGGGATCAGGATCTTACCGGCCGGCAGCTTCACCTTCCGCCACACCGTCCACTCGTGCTCGTGGCGCACATTGGCCGCTTCGATCGAATAGGCGCCAGCCCGCACCTTCAGGATCAAGTCAACGATATCCTCGAGTTGGGCATCGGCGACATGCGGCACGTGCCAGCTTCCAAAGCAGACGTGATAACGGATGCGCTCTTCCGGTATGCCCTGCAGAGCGTGATTGAGCGCCGCGATGCGCAGCTCCGCCCATTCGCGGTAGCGCTGCGGGCTCTGCTCGACGAGGTGATCGTACATGTTTGCGAGCACGGCATCATCGACCTGGAGAACGACGCCGGATTTGTGGATCTCGAGATACTCCTCTCGCATTGCACTCGCGATGGCGAACACATAGTCGCGCTCGTCCGCATAGTGCTCATTGGCGGCGTCGTAGCCGACGCTGGCCGGAGCCACGGCCGTAAAGAAGACGTCCTCCACACCCGCTGTCGCGGCGGCAGCCTTGAGGTTATCGAGGTCGCGGCGGACGCTGGCATGACCGCGATAGGTAATGGGCCCGATGCAAGCATGTCCGGGCGTCCCCACCGCCCCGCGCGGGAACTCCGCGGCCATGAATTCGGCAAACCGGATGCGGTCGCGCCCCAGCCAGATGGCCGGGTAGAGCTTGTCCGGCCGTGGCTCGAATCCGGTCAGCCGCTCCAGGCTGTAGTTCGCCCATCCCGACTTGCCGAACTCGCCATCGTTGACCACGTCGATTCCCGCTTTCGCCTGTCGGGCTACAACGTCCGTTACTGCGCGCTTTAGCTCCTGCTCGCGCGTTCGTTGGGTGGGATCAGTATCCTTCAGCGCGTCGAGCAACGCCTTGGGACGAATCAGGCTGCCCACATGGGTTGTCAGAATGCGGTGCTCGCTTCGCTTCATTCCACGTTGATCCAGTTCAAGAGGCGCGGCCGTTTTGGTGGGCAAGGCGCATTCGTCAGGGGGAAATGACCAAGGCGCCCGTTCAGCCAATACCGAAGTCCTTCGCCCAAATTAGCATGACCACCGGAGGATGCGCAGGCAGAAATCCTGTCACTCAAGAGGCGTCTCCTCCCAGAGTCCCAGAAGCTGGGAAAAATGGCGAGACGGTCTCGCTTGGTTAGCAGTCGCCGCGTCGTCTGTGTTGCAGAAGGGCGGGAACGGCGCGAATATCGACGCCAAGCCGCGGGCCATCTGGAAATCGCGGGTAAATTGGGGAGGCGTCAATGCGGATGATAAGCGCCATCGCGGCGGCCCTGTTTGCAATGGTGTTCATGGGAGCACCACCAACCTGGGCGCAGGACGTTGTCAAGATCGGCCTCATCGTTCCGCTGACGGGACCCTTCACCTCGACCGGCAAGCAGTTGGTCGCCGGCACGCGGCTCTATATGCAGCTCCATGGGGACACCGTAGCGGGCAAGAAGATCGAACTCATCATCAAGGATGACGCCGGCACTGCGGATTTAACCAAGCGGCTTGCACAGGAACTTGTTGTCAACGACAAGGTGGCCATCTTGGCTGGATTTGGGCTTACGCCTGGCGCGCTCGCCACTGCGCCCATTGCGACCGAAGCCAAGGTGCCGCAAATCGTCATGATGGCGGCAACCTCGATCATTACCGAACGCTCGCCCTACATCGTGCGGACGAGTTTTTCTGTTCCCCAAACGGTCGAGCCGCTTGCGGCCTGGGCGGCGAAAAACGGGATAAAGAGGGTGGTGACGGTCGTCTCCGACTATGCGCCCGGAATCGATGTCGAGAAGGCGTTTAAGCGGCGCTTCGAGGCCGCCGGGGGCAAGGTCATCGAATCCTTGCGCGTGCCCCTCGCCAATCCGGACTTCGCGCCCTTTCTTCAGCGCGTGTCTGAAGCAAAACCGGACGCGATTTTGGGATTTGTTCCGGCAGGGGTCGGACCCATATTCATGCGGCAATTCGTCGAACGCGGGCTGGATAAATCCGGCATCAGGTTCATCGCCGAAGGCAGCCTGACCGAGGACGACATCCTCAACCAGATCGGTGACGCCGCGCTCGGCATCATCACGTCGCATCACTACTCGGCCGCGCATGATAGCCCGGAAAACAAGGCCTTCGTCGCTGCATTCAAGAAAGCCAACAACGGCATGCGTCCGAACCTGATGGCGATGCAGGCCTATGACGCCATGCACCTGATCTATGCGGCGTTGAAGAAGACGAATGGCTCGACCAACGGCGCTGCACTCGTCGACGCGATGAAGGGCATGAGCTGGATCAGTCCGCGCGGACCGGTGACCGTCGATCCCGAAACGCGGGAGATGATCCAAAACATATATATCCGCAAGGTCGGACGGAAGGATGGCGAACTATATAACCTCGAGTTCGAGACCATTCCCAATTTCAAGGACCCCTCGAAGCTGAAGAAGTAACGTATCTGGAAGGTCCTGGCGATGTTGCCCGCAGTGCGCGGCGGGGGTGAGGATGTGGAGATTTCCCCGCCCCGCCGTCCAATTTTTTTGCGCTTGCGCAGCAGACGCCGGCTGTCAGCTGAGCGCGCTCGGCCGCTGGCTGGCGCCGCACCTCAACGCGCATCAAGCCGGTGCGGAATCACGCTTTATCGCCGGCTTAGGGCTGCGATCACCTCTTGCTGCAATAGCGCCTCGATATCCTCGATCTCCAAATCCGCCGGCGGATACTGCGCGACGGCGCCCTTATCCCTTGCGTAATGACCCTGCCGCACGAACACCGTCGTCAGCCGATCCCGCCATGTCTTCTTCATCTCTGCGAGAACGCGGATCTTGTCGTCGACCATGACGTAACGGTCCGCCGGATACCTCTCCGCGATGTCGTCGAGCATGTTCTCTTTATGGATATAAATCAGCACGTGGCCGTCGACGGCCTTCCATAGCCCCGAACGCCGCACCTTGCGCGGCTGAAACACCGCATCGCCGTCACTGACGATGACGGTTGGACCGAACGTCCGAAGCCGTTCGATGACGTCGAGGGCGCGCGGATATAGGCAGTCGCCGAACCTGTAGTCGATCAGGAACGAAGAGACATCGAGAATGCGTGGGTCGCGAAGACGCCCAATTCGGTACCGCTGCAAAGCGCCAAAGTAATCCGCATAGCCGAGTTCGGCGCGGACCTCCTCGAATACCTTCCAGAAGTCGTCGCCGGAGTTGGGTCCGAATGTAGCCGTCGAGATAGTGTTTGATATCCCGCTCGATACGATCGTTGTCGAGAAGCGTGTTATCGACGTCCAGCAGGAATGCGACGGGGCTGTCGGGGCTCATCATTTCCTCTATCCGCGCTCCATTCACAAGACGCCCAACCCTTCGTCCGGGCGCCGCGCTCAACAGACAACCAAGCCCGCAGCGAATTGGAACCCGCGAGCGGCAAATCGTACGACCGATGAACATACGAGGGGAGCCCACCGTCGTATATATTTGAGCGCGATCAGCTCTCCGGCGCTCGGATATTCAGATGCTTGATCTTGCTTGACGGCGTCAATTGCGATGTTGCCTGGGAGTGCGACAACTGCTTAGCTTCGGCAACTGTAACTGAAACTACTTTTTCCGCGACTGACATTTGATTGGGTGGGCAGCGCCGCCGGGCCACGGCGTTTCTTCTGCGGGGACGATTCCGCCGGCGCCGCAGGGCTGGTGGGGACGACCGCGTCGATGCCGCGGGGCTCGCGGACAAGCTCGTTGTGAGCGGTCGCCACGATCGGCGCCATCACGAACGCTGCGGCAAGGAGAATTCTAGCGATCATCTGCATGGGTTGCCTCGAGCCCAGCGGTTCGGAGGGTTTCCGAACCGGCGCGACTGTTGCGCGTCTCCTTCCGGCCCGCAAGACAGGCGCGAAGGTCCTGCGGTGTGCGTCGCGGCTGCGGCGGCTCCAAGAACAAACGATGCAAACAAACGATAGCGCGCAGATTTCACGGCTGCACGAGGCGCGCTAAAGTCTGCGCTTGCGTTGGCCGCAATCCAGCGCCAACTCAACCGGATGGACGCGCGCGCGGGCACCGTCGTCAGGGGGATAATCAGTGGATTTGTTCATCAATGGCGGCTGTCGCTCAATGCGGGGAGTGCCTGATGGCATTTTTCAAGAAAATCGCCGACCCGCTGGAACAGGCGAGCGCCGGTATTCACGTCTGGGGTGTCCTCAGGAATGTCGGACTTATCGGCAGCATGGCGCTGCTTATTCTCGGCGCTAATCTGGCGCGGGCCGAAACCGCGGCAAAAGGAAATTGCCAAACCACTGGTCGCTCATCTACAGAGCGAGCGAGCAAGCAAACGCGACCGAACGGAGGAGCCGCCGTGGGCAGTTCGAGCGGGACTGATGCGAAGATTGCGGGCGGATCGCAGCCTGCGCAAGACACGCCTCCCAAATTTCCCTATTGGCATGTCTGGACCGACGACGACGGCATGACGCATCAGGCCCGCTGCGAGCTCACTGCATTCCACTTGCATCGCATGGGCGGCGGTGTTGCGCCGCAGTGGAACGAACTGCTTGTCACCTCTGAAACGACCGTGCTGGTCGCAATCATGCCGGTCGGTTGGATCGGCGACTGGCACGAAAATCCGAAACCACAGTGGATCGTCCCGCTGTCGGGCCGCTGGTTCGTCGAGACCACCGATGGCATGCGCGTGGAGATGGGGCAGGGAGAGCTCTCGTTTGGGGGCGACCAGAATACGAAGCCTGACGCCCACGGTCGCATCGGCCATCGCTCAGGGACGGTCGGCGATGTGCCGGCCGTGGTTATGATCGTACAGCTCGATGACAAGAAGTGGGTCGCCGCCCGCCCGGGCGCGTTCAAGTGAGCACGGCGAGTGGACGCTAGTCTTGACTCTGGAACAGATCGAGGATGCGGTAGCTTTTCTTGCAACACTGCGCGAGTAGCTGGAAGGGGACCACGATGCTTCGGCATGAGCGCAGGAGTGGGGCTGGCGCGACACGACGCGACCTCGCCAGAGCCGCGGGCGTGCTCGCTGCCAGCGCCGCCGTGCCGAGGCTCGTCGTGCTTCCAGCAAAAGCTGCGATAATAACGAGGCCTTTGATGGATGGATTCGAGATCGTCGATAAGCGCTTCGTTCGCTTCGTTCTGCCGAACGCACCTTTGGAGAAACTTGGCGACGGATTTCGCTGGCTCGAAGGCCCGGTGTGGTTCGGCGACATGGAATGCCTACTCTTTAGCGATATCCCGAATGATCGGATCATGCGCTGGACGGAGCGCGGCGGTGTCGAAATCTTCCGCCAACCCGCCGGCTTTCCCAACGGCCAGACGCGCGACCGCGAAGGCCGCCTGATCACCTGTTCGCATCATGACCGGCGCGTGGTGCGCACCGAGCTCGACGGCACAGTGACGGTGCTCGCCGACCGTTTTGAGGGAAAGCGCCTGAACTCGCCCAACGACGTCGTGGTGAAATCCGATGGAACGATCTGGTTCTCCGATCCTCCCTACGGCATTCAGAGCGACTATGAGGGAGGCAAGCAGAAGCAGGAGTTGCCTCCCCGGGTCTATCGGCTGGACCCGCGCACCGGCGTGCTATCGGTGGTGTCCGACGAGTTCGACGGGCCGAACGGGCTGTGCTTTTCGCCCGACGAGCGGCGCCTTTACATCGTCAACACCGGCATCCTGTTTGCCGATAACCCGGTGCGACACATCCGCGTGTTCGACATCGATGAGAACGGCGGCTTGAAGAACGGCCGGGTGTTCCATGCGGTAAGCCCCGGCAACGCCGACGGCATTCGCTGCGACGAGGAGGGAAACGTGTGGAGCAGCGCCGGCGACGGCGTGCACTGCATCGATCCGTCGGGCGCGCTGCTCGGCAAGATCAAGGTGCCCTACACGGTCTCCAACATCACCTTTGGCGGGCGCGATCGCTGCCGCCTGTTCATCTGCGCCTCGCAGACACTATACGCGATCTACACCAACCAGCGCGGGGCGCAGCGTCCTTGATGCAGGCAAACTGATCGCCCGCGCACGCCGTGCCGCCGAACAAATCGCCCGCCGGCGTGGCGCGGCGGCCAGCACGTCCTTGTACGCCTTCTCGCTGAACGGCCTCGTTCGCCATCCCGATCATCCGTAAGCCGCATCACTCGGCCCAACCCGACTTGACATCGCGTATTATTTCGATATCCATAGAAATATGGAAAAAACGGCTGCAGTTGCGGCGCTGGCTGCGCTCGCCCAGGACAACCGGCTCGATGTGTTTCGGCTGCTGGTTCAGGCAGGCCCGCAGGGGCTGCCGGCCGGAGAGATTGCGGCGGCGCTCGGCGTTCCGCCGAACACGCTGTCGTTCCATTTCGACCGGCTGCGCTTCGCCGGAACTCGTGAGCGTCCGCCGCAACGGCCGCTCGATGATCTATTCGGCGAATTTTCCCGCGATGACCGCGCTCGTCGCCTATCTCACCGAGAATTGTTGTGGCGGCAATGAAAGCTGCGGCCCGTTCGGCGGGGCGAAGCCTGACCGCGAGACGTCTGCAATGCCGGCCCGATCGCCGCGCGCAGCCTCGGCTCGGAAGGAATTGTCGCGCGCGACCTCGAACCGGAAGGGGGAGTCATGAGCCACCTCTATAACGTGCTGTTTCTCTGCACCGGCAATTCGGCGCGCTCGATCATCGCCGAAGCCATCCTCAACAAGGTCGGGGCAGGGCGCTTTCGCGCGTTCAGCGCCGGCAGCCATCCAAAGGGGGCGGTGAACCCGCACACGCTGCGGCTCCTGCGAATTCTTGGCTACGACATCGGCAGCTTCCGCTCCAAGTCGTGGAGCGAATTCGCACGCCCCGGCGCGCCTGCGCTCGATTTCGTATTCACCGTCTGCGACGATGCGGCCGGCGAAACCTGTCCGGTGTGGCCGGGCCAGCCGATGACGGCGCATTGGGGCATTCCCGATCCCGCGGCCGTCACCGGCAGCGAGAGTGAGATCGCCCACGCTTTTAATGAAACGCACCGCATGCTCGCGCAGCGGATCGGCATCTTCACCTCGCTGCCGATCGCTGCACTCGACGGGCTGACCTTGCAGAAACGGATCGAGGAGATCGGCCACATGGAAGGCGCAACGCCCGGCGTGTCGAAACCCGACTCTGCGAAACTGGGCCCGTCGAAACCCGGTACGCAGGGAGCCAGGCGTGTCGGCGGTTGAGCGCTATCTCACCGTTTGGGTCGGGTTGTGCATCGTGGTCGGGATTGCGCTCGGCCATCTGATGCCGGGCGTGTTTCATGCGATCGGGGCGGCCGAGGTCGCCAAGGTCAATATCCCGGTCGCGGTGCTCATCTGGCTGATGATCATCCCGATGCTGGTGAAGATCGACTTCGCCGCGCTCGGCGAGGTGCGCCGGCACTGGCGCGGCATTGGCGTGACGCTTTTCGTAAACTGGGCGGTGAAGCCATTCTCCATGGCGGCGCTCGGTTGGCTGTTCATCGGCTACCTGTTCCGGGATTGGCTGCCCGCCGACCAGATCAACTCCTATATCGCCGGCCTGATCCTGCTCGCGGCCGCGCCATGCACCGCGATGGTGTTCGTTTGGAGCCACCTCACCAAAGGCGAGCCGCATTTCACGCTGTCGCAGGTCGCGCTCAATGACACGATCATGGTGTTCGCCTTCGCTCCGATTGTTGGATTTCTGCTCGGCTTGTCGGCGATCGTCGTGCCGTGGGAGACGCTCGTCCTCTCAGTCGTGCTCTACATCGTGCTCCCGGTGATCGCCGCGCAAGTCCTGCGGCAGCGGCTACTGGCGGTCGGCGGTCAAGCGATGCTTGCGCGGGTACTCGACAGGCTGCAGCCGATTTCGCTCGGCGCGCTGCTCGCGACGCTTGTTCTTCTGTTCGGATTTCAGGGTGAACAAATTCTGCGCCAGCCACTGGTCATTGCGATGCTGGCCGTCCCGATTACGATCCAGGTCTATCTCAACGCCAGCATCGCCTATTTGCTCAATCGTCTTGTCGGCGAGGCGCATTGCGTCGCCGGGCCTTCCGCCCTGATCGGGGCGAGCAACTTTTTCGAGCTCGCCGTCGCCGCCGCCATCGTTCTATTCGGATTCAACTCCGGTGCGGCGCTGGCGACCGTGGTCGGCGTCCTGATCGAGGTTCCCGTGATGCTGTCGGTCGTGTACCTCGTCAACCGGACCAAAGGGTGGTACGAAGCCGCCCGACCGCTGTCGGCGGTTCCGCGCAAGTCCTGATTCTCCCGGCGTTTTTTAGTCGCTATATCGCCGGCTGTGAACGGACATTTCAGGGCCAAATTCTTGCGGTTGAAGCGGGCCCGTCAGTGCCCAGGCCGGTGTGTTGCGCGTGATTCGGGAGGCGAGTGCCGTGACGGAAAAGGCGACCGAGTTTAAATATCGTGCGTTCATCGCCTTCAGCGAGGCTGATGCGGCGTGGGCCGACGACCTTCAGCGCGCGCTCGAGAGCGTGCAGATTCCCGCGCAATTCGTCGGCAGCGAAACGCCCTATGGGCCGGCGCCGGACAACCTCCGGCCGATCTTCCGCTATGGCCACGCGCTGCCGGAAGGGCAGGGAGGACTTACCGACGAAGCGGCCGCCGCGCTCGCCGACTCGCTGTTTCTCATCGTTCTATGTTCTCCCGACAGCGCCAAGAGCGAATACGTCGACGCCGCCGTGCGCCGCTTCAAGTTGGCGGGCAAGCGCGATCGGATCGTCCCGGTCATCATCGGCGGCGAGCCCACGAGCGAAGAGCGCGAGTGCTTCCCTGCAGCCCTGCGCCTCAAGCTTGCCGATGATGGCGCGCTCTCGATCAAACCGGACGATCCGGTCGCCCCGCTTGTCATCGACGCGCGGCCCCAAGGCGACGGGAAGGATCGCGCCATCCAGAAGCTGACCGCGGCGTTGGCGGGGCTCGATCTCGACGCCTACCTTCAGGCCGAGGAAGCTGTCCAAGCGACGGCGCCGAGACCGCGATTGACGCCGCTTCCCATGATCGCACCGCATCCGGTGACGGAACGTGCGCAGGCGACTGAGCCTGCTGCAGCTGAGCCGGTTCAGGCAGCGACAGCAGAGCAGGCTCACGCGACGGAGTCCTCTTCGACCGCCCAGCCCGCTGCGGCGCCGCCCGCAACCGGAGAACAGCCTGCGGCGACACAGAAGCCCGCCGCTGCGGCGAAGCCCGTTCGCAACTCGCGCTCCCGCATGGGTGCGCGCTTTTTAGCGGCGCTGGTGCTGCTTGTCATCATTGCCGGCGCGCTCGTATGGCTGCGCTACGAGCTGCCGCGCAATCCGCCGCTCCTCGACGCCGTTCTCGAGAAGGGCACGACGATGACTACGCGCATGGTCGAGGTCGCAGAGCATTTCTCCATGCTGCGCTTCCTTGCGCGCGGACTCGCCGAAACGAGCGAAGCGGCGCTGCGCAACGTGGCCGAATGGACTCCGAACACGCCTGCGCTTCGCTATCGCAAAGCGGCCATGCTGATCGCCTTTGCGCGGCAGGACGCGGCGCTCGGTCACGCGAGCGCGTCGCGTGAGGACATGGCAGAGGCGAACGCGCTGCTTGCTGGGATCGGATCCGAGCGTCTCGACAATCCGACGCTCGAACGCAACGTCGCAATGGCCCAGCTTGCCGTCGGCAGCGAGTTGCTGGCAAACGGCGCAGCCGATGAAGCGCTCAAGGTACTTCGCCCAAGCCTTGCGACTCTGCAGCGTCGGGCAGCCGCCGCCCCGAATAATGTTGTGCGCCAACGCGATCTTTCACTGGCCGAGAACGCCGTGGGCGACGCCCTGCTTGCCAAGGGTCTCTTGGACGAGGCGTTGCAGCGCTACCGGGAGGCTTTGGCGATTCGCGAGCGGTTGGTTAAGCGCGATCCCAAGAACGATGCGTGGCAACGGGACTTTTCGGTCTCGCAGGAGCGCATCGGCGACGTGCTGTTGGCAAAGGCCGAGTTGAACGACGCGCTCAGGGCCTATCGAACGAGTCTCGCCCTTCGCTTGGCCGCGGTCGACCTCGAGGCTTCCGGCGACTGGCAGCGTCAGCTCGCAGTTTCTTATAACAAGATCGGGGACGTTCTGGTCGCACGCGGTGCGCTCGACGAGGCGCTCAATGATTACCGCGCGGGACTTGCCCTTCAACTTGCCGCCGCCAACCGCGACAATGCGGCGCGGCGCGGCCTCTCGGTGACTTACGAGCGCATCGGCGACGTGCTCCGGGAGCAACACGCGTGGGACGAAGCGCTCGCCGCCTATCGCGCGAGCCTCGCCATCCGCGAACGCGTGGCCGTCGACGATCCCGGCAATGCGCGTTGGGAGCGCGATCTTCCGGTCTCGCACGAGCGCATCGGCGATGTTCTGATGGCGCGCGGCGCGATCGGCGACGCGGTCGCCGTCTATCGCACCAGCTTATCGATGCGCGAACGGCTGGCGCAGAACGACCCGAAAAACCTCGCCCTGCAGCGCGACCTCGCGGTGTCGTACAACAAGCTGGGCGACGCGCTCACCGCCCAAGGCGCGACCGAAGACGCGCTCAAGAGCTACCGGGCGGGGCTTGCCATCCGCGAGCGGCTGCTCGCGCGCGATCCTAGCGATGCGCAATCTCAGTGGGACCTGCTCGTTCTGCAGTGGCGGCTCGCCAGCGGCGGCGACGATCCGGCCAAACGTTTCGGGCTGATTGTAGCGACGCTGCGCGATCTCGCCGCCAAGCATCAGCTTAGCGTCGAGCAGGCGCGCTGGCTGCCCGCCGCCGAGCAGGAGCTTGCGCGCGTCCAACGCCAGTGATCTGCTTCAATCGCTGCTTACGCGAAATCGGTGTCGTCGCCGAAATCCGCGTCCGAATCGTCGTAATCGGGATCGCCGTCGTCATAGGACGCATCGTGGTCGTCGGACGTATCGCGGCTGCCGTCGTCGTACGCGCCGGCTTGCCGGCTGCCGATATCGTCCAGTCCCGCCTGACGGCCGAGATCGCCACCGGCCGCCTCGCCGCCCCACGGCGAGATCGAATCCCCGGCCGAGCCGGGATCGAGCGCGCCTTGTCCCGCATGCGCCGGCCCCATCACGTTGCGAATGGCGCCGAGCAACAAGGAGCCGCCGATCACGCCGGCCGCCGCAGCCGCCGCGGTTCCGAGAAACGAACCTCCCCCGCCGCCGAAAGCGCCGCCGGGCGCGCCGCCCGATGGTCCGGCCGCCGGACCGCCCTGCCAACCGGGGTCAGGGCCGCGCCCATAGCCGGGCGGGACGCCCATCACCTGGCCGGAATTCCAGCGACTATCGGGGCGAGCGGCGTCGCCAGGTCGAACGGTCGGGACCGAACCCGAGCCGCGCTTTTGCTCCTCGCCGAACATCGCGTTGCGCAGGTTGTCGAGAAACCCGCCCTGCTGTTCACCTTGCCCGGCGTCCTGCGCGGCTTCGAGCTCCTCGATGCGCGCATTGGCCCGCCGCAGCGCCTCGTCCTGGACGAGCGCGGTCTGAACCAGGGCATAGAGCGCGTTGGGCGCGCGGGCGACTCCGTCGCGGATTGCGCGCTCGGCGTCCGGATCGCGCGGTTCGTTTTCGAGCGTCGCGAGGCGATCGAATAATTGATCAACGAGCTGACGTTCCTGCGGGGTCATGGAAGCTCTCCGATCGGCACCTTCCGGCGAGGCGTGCAAGGGGCGGCCGGAACCAGCGTCATGCGCGCCGAACGCCGGATTAGCGGCGTTCGCACGCCCCTATATGGGGGTTGCGTTCGGGCGCTAGAATGACATTGGCGAAGCGAGGCTGAGGCACCCTGCCGCACCTGCGGGCTGCGCGTCACGCTAGGGAAAAGCCGCGCGCGGCGAGCAGCGCGGGGAGTTCATCGCTGGCAAGAAAAGCGAATTCCTTCTCCCGCAGCGTGGTGAGCGAGTCGAGCCGCTCGAGCTCCGCATCGACGAAGCCGGGATGGCACATCACCACGCTTCCGCCCGGCAGACCATCGAGGAAGCTCGGAAAAAAACCGGCGAAGGTGGCGTCCGGCTGGAAGCGATAGGTGCCGGCGAAAGCGGGATTGGTGGCCACGCCGAATGTCTTGGCCTGCGCGCGGAAGCGACGGCTCAGAAGGTCGATGACGATGCCCTTGCGGTCGTGCAGCCTCGCAGCAAGGGGCGTGACCTGTCTGCATTGGCGCACCCAGGCAGCGGGATTCACCCTCTTGATCGCCGCGAGGACGGCTTCGCCGATGCGCGGCAGGAGATGCACGTGGTGGTGGCCGTCGACGAAATCCGGCGGCCGAGCGAACGCTGCGACGAAGGCGTCGATCTGCGCCTCGACTTCACGCGCGACCAAGGCACGGTCGAATCGCGGCCAGAAGGCGCGGACGAGCATGTCGGAGATGGGAGGGAACGTCCCGTCCTTGGTCACTGGCGTGAATGCGGTGAGCGGACGGAACGGCGCCGTCATCGTGAGGTGCAGTCCGATGGCGACGCCCGTCTTGCCTGCCATCCGATTGGAAAACTGCAACGCCGCTGAAGGCCCGAAGCTCGGAGCCACGACCATCGCGCTTGTCGCATTGAGCCGCCCTCGCGCGATCAACTCGCGGATCGCCTCGCTCACGCCGGGCGAGATGCCGTAATCGTCGGCGCAAAGCCAGATGCGGCGCGTGGGCAGACGCGGTGTAACCGGCGCATTTTCGGCCTGGTCGGAATTTCCGACGGAAGGGCTCTGCGCGTCTTCGGTCACAAAGTCACTCCGCGACCGATCGCGCAGTCTCCGGCGCGGTTGGGACGGCTGGGTTCGCCTGCTTCACGCTGTGCTCGGCGACCAGATAGATCGGTCGCGCCTTGGTTTCCGACAGGATTTTGGCGATGTATTCGCCCATCACCCCGATCATGACGAGCTGCACGCCGCCGAGCACCATCAGCCCCACCACGACCGATGGATAGCCGGGAACTGAGACGCCGTAGAAAATCGCCTCGAACACCATCTGCGCCCCGAAGATCAGCGCACTCGCAGCGAGAACAAGACCGAGTAGGCTCGCAATCCGCAAGGGCGCGACCGAGAACGACGTGATGCCCTCGATCGACAGCCCGATCAGCGTCGTCGCATTCCAGGTCGTGCGCCCATGCTTGCGCTCGGCCGGCTCGTAATCGACCCGCAACTGGCGAAAGCCGATCCAGGTCGCGAGCCCCTTGAAGAAGCGGTTGCGCTCGGGAAGCCGGCGCAGAGCTGCGGCGGCGCGCGGGGAAAGCAGCCGGAAGTCGCCGGCATCTTCCGGAATTTTCTGCCGCGCGCCCCAATTGATCAGCGCATAGAAGGCCTTCACACCCAGCCGCTGGAGGACGGGTTCCTTCTCGCGATGCGCTTTCGCGGTGAAAACAACGTCGTACCCGTCGTCGAGCCAGTGGTCGACCAATGTCTCGATCAGGTCGGGCGGATGTTGGCCGTCCGCATCCATGAACAGAACGGCGCCGTGCCGCGCGAAGTCGAGACCGGCGAGCAGCGCCGCCTCTTTGCCGAAATTGCGCGACAGCGCAACGACCTGCACGTCGAGTTCATCGGCGAGAAGCGCGTTGGCGGTAGCGAGCGATTGATCGCGGCTGCCGTCGTCGACATACACCACCTCGCAGGCGAGACTCCATCGCCGCCGCAGCGCGTGCGCCACCTCGGAGAGCGAACGATGGAGTTGTGGCAGGCCGGCGGCCTCATTGAAGACCGGCACCACGATCGACAAGCCGGCAGCGGCTTGCGATGTAAGGCCAAACGCGCCGGATATTGGTCCGGCGGGTGACGCAACGGAGGTCATGTGGCGATTGTTGCAGCCCTACGCGTGCGAGCGCAACCCCTCGCCGCGCCGCCGCAGCGAGCGCCTGCGCCCGTCGTGCCTTTGGTCTCGGTCGCGCGGTCCGGACGTGATAAGCGGAGCGAATGACCGAACGAACCCCATCCGCAAGTCTGTTGTCGCGCGCCTTCCCCATGCTGCAAAAGCGGATGGGCGTTATGCGCAAGGCGGTCAGCTTCGCATTGATCGGGCTCATCAATACGGCGGTCGATGCGACCGTGTTCTTTCTCGTCTACGCCTATCTCACCAGCTCCGCGCCCTTGATCCGATTTTTCGCCGCGGCCGCGGGCCTGTGCCGCTGCGGTGCCGCCGAGGACCTCGCGCTGGTCGCCGCTAACATGACCGCGTGGCTGGTGGCGATGACCCTCTCCTATGTGATGAACTCGACCATCACGTTTGCCGCCGAATCGGGTCGCAAGCTGAGGTTCAAAGCCTATGTGCGTTCGCCGCGTCCGGTGTGCTCGGCGTCATCGCCAATACGGCGACGCTCGTTCTCGCTGCCCAGGTTTTGCCGGTCTGGGCAGCGAAGGGTTGCGCCATCCTGGTGAGCTTCGTTGTGAACTTCTCGATGTCGCATTTCGTGGTGTTTCGGGCAAAGCGGCCGGATGCATCGGCCTGACGCGCACGTGAGTCATTCCGGGGCGCGGGCAGAAACCCGCGAGCCCGGAATCTATACTCTCAAGCAGGGGGTTTGGATTCCGGGCCTCGCATTCGCTCGACCCGGAGCAGGGTTGGATTTTGTACTCTATAGCTTAATTTATCGAGTTACAGGGGTAAGTCACGTGGCAGCGATCAACCCGACGAAAATTACGGGCAACTGGCGTTCCGGGGTCGCGCTCGACGTCCACACCGTCAGCAGCACGTATCTTGGTGTCAACGAATACGGCCACGAGGTCTACGATACCAAGCGATCAGAGCTTGGAGAGCTGCTCTATCGCCTCAAATACAGGAGTGATATGTCCGCCGCTCAAGAGATCATTGACACTGCTTCAAATTACCTGTCCCAGCACTTTTCCGAATTCGATCTCATTGTGCCTGTTCCGCCCTCAGGTGCGCGCACTCTTCAGCCCGTTATTACACTAGCCAAGGGCATCGGGAATAAAATCGGCACGCCGGTGGTTGAGTGCGTAACCACGACACGCCCGGCAACTGAGCTCAAAGGAGTCCTTGATCCTGTGAAACGCAAGGAGTTGCTCGATGGTCTTTACGCCGTTGATGCGGCGAAGACGATCGGAAAGAACGTGTTGCTGTTTGATGATTTGTTCCGCTCCGGCGCGACGATGAATGCTATAACCACTCTACTCTTGCAATATGGCAAGGCAGCGAGTGTACAAGTATTGACCGTCACACGCACGCGGAGCAACCAATGAGCACCGTATTCATCGGCGGCTCTCGTCGCATCTCTCGGTTATCGGAGCAGGTTCAAGAACGGCTGTTTAATATTACACGCAGCGGTGCTCATGTAATTGTTGGTGATGCCAATGGAGCTGACAAAGCCGCTCAGAAATTCCTTTTGGATAATGCATACCAGAACGTAACAGTGTTTTGTTCCGGCGACTCCTGCCGCAATAACCTTGGTCAATGGGAAACGAAGAACATTAGTGCACCCGACAACGCGAAGGGTTTTAGCTTCTACGCGGCGAAAGATCGAGCCATGGCTCGCGAAGCTGATTTCGGCCTAATGATCTGGGATGGAAAAAGTGTTGGAACAGTACTAAACATTCTTAGGCTCGTTCGCGCGGGCAAGAAGGCTGTGTTGCTGAATGTGCCCAACAAAGCAGCGATTACATTTAAGGCCTCACTCGATTGGGATAATTTTATCTCGCAACTAGATATTAATTTCCGCGATGATCTGCGCAAACGAACGACTTCGGAAGAGTGGATGTCTCCACATTCGCCCCGGATGCCGAACCATCCCGAAGAACCTCAGTTATTCGGTTATGCGGACCGCAGCTCAACAGCGCGTGCCAAGTCTGACGATGCGGTTGCAGCTGAGATTAATGCTGCCCTCGCAAGGGGTGACCCGGAGTCGGTTGTGAACACGCTTGGAAGCGTGGCCACGGCTCGCGGCATAACTCAAGTGGCTAAAGATGCAGGATTAGCCAGCGAAAGCATTCATCGGTTGCTTAATTCGCAAGGCAGTCCCGAATTTGGCACGGTGCTAAAACTCATTGCGGCCCTGGGGCTACGGCTATTGGTCGGAAAGGCGGATGACAGCGTACGTGACGAACGATCGTGAAAATATGCCGCATGTGAATCGACCAATGGTGAATTTACCAGCCCTTGGTGCTGTCCGTCTTGCGAAAAGCAAAAGAGCCGGTCGCTCGGCTCTCAAAAGGCCCTCACCCCAACCTACCTCCCGCAAGCGGGGTTAGGGAGTTCTCCAGCTTCGCATAGAGCGGGTTGTCGCGCGCGAACACGTAATCGAGTTCGCCGACCACGACAGTCGATGCGCCATGCTCGCGCAGGAAAGTCGCGAGCGCATGCACCTCGCCCGGTGGACAATGCAGCGTCAGCATACCTGAGGAGGTCGGACCGCCGAACGGGGTCTCGACCCCGAATTTTTCCTTTGCGGCGGCGAGCAGCGCATCGTTGCAGCCGGGAAAGCGCGTGCGCAGCTCACGAAAGGCGGCGGCGCGGGCATAGGCGGCGATGCGGTCGAGCACAAGCCGCGCCGTCTCGCGCTCGCCAACGCCCCAGACAGCCGCGCGCGCGGCGACGAGATTGGCTTGCGAACGGAGGATCACGCCGTCCTCGATCACCTTGAGGCCGTTGGCGGCAAGCGTCGTTCCGGTCGTGGTGATGTCGACGATCAGCTCGGCCGTGCCGGCGGCAGGCGCGCCTTCGGTCGCGCCCGCGCTCTCGACGATGTGGTAGTCGACGATTGCGTGATCGGCGAAAAAGCTGCGCGTCAGATTGACGTATTTGGTGGCGACCCGCATGCGCCGGTCGCGCTTGAGCCGGAACGCCGTTGCGACATCGTCGAGGTCCGCCATGCTGCGCACGTCGATCCAGGCCTGCGGCACGGCGACGACCACATTGGCGAAGCCGAAGCCGAGTGGCTCGACCAGCACGACGCGGTCGTCCGCCTGCGCGATCGTCTCGCGCACCAAATCCTCGCCGGTGATGCCGAGATGGACCGCGCCTGTCGCGAGCTGCTGGGCGATCTCCTGCGCCGACAGGAACGCGACTTCGATGCCGGGCAAACCCGCGATCGCGCCGCGATACTCCCGCGCGCCGCGCGGCTTGATCAGCGCAAGCCCGGCGCGGGCGAAATACTTCTCCGTATTCTCCATCAATCGGCCCTTGGCCGGCACGGCGATGACGAAGGCGCTCATTGTCCGCCCCCGATCGCGACGAGACTTTCGATCCATGCCGCCAGTCCGACCGCGGGGATCGGCTCGGCGCAGCCAAGCCGCGCGAACAGCCCGTCGTAGCGCCCGCCGGCGACGAGCTCGCCGTCGGCGCGGCCCAGCGGATCATGCAGCTCGAACACGAAGCCGGTGTAGTAATCGAGGCCGCGGCCGAAAGCCGTCGCAAACTTGATCCGGCGCGCATCGATGCCGCGCGCCGCCAACAGGCCGGTGCGGCTCTCGAACAAGTCAAGCGCCGGAGCAAGCTCGATGTCGGCCGCCTCCGCGAGCTTCCATAGTTCGGCTGCTGCTGCGTCCGGCTCGCCGGCAACCGCGAAGAAGCGCTCGATGACAGCGCGCATCTCGCCCGGCAAGGCGGCGCTCGCACCGAGTTCCGCCTGTTCGAGGAAGCGGTCGGCGATCTCTCCCACCGAACGGCCACCGACCGTGCTGATGCCTGCGATCGACAAAAGATCGGCGACCAGCGCCCGCGCACCCTTGGGGTCGGAATTGGAAAACGCAGCGAGCACGCCCTGGTACTCGGAGCGCTCCTTGGCGCCGGCAAGGGCGAGGCGATCGAGATCTTCGGCGAGCAGGGCCTTGCGGTTGAAATCCTTGACCAGACGCCGCTTCCACACCGGGGGGAGGCCGAGCGCCTCGATCAGCGCCGCAAACAATCCGACATCGCCCATTCTGATCTCGGGTGCGGCGAGGCCGTAATGGGTGGTCGCTTCGAGCGCGAGCGCAAGCGTCTCGGCGTCGGCAGCCGCCTTGTCGTCGCGCCCGAATGATTCGACGCCGGCCTGGACGAATTCGCCGCAAGCGTCGCCGCGCTGGCGGAAGACGGGGCCGAGATAGCAGAAATTCGCCGGCCGCCCGGCTGCTTCCGAGGCGAGATAGTCGAGCGCCACCGGAATCGTAAGGTCCGGCCGCAGGCAGAATTCGCGGCCCGCGCCATCGTTGACGAGATACATGCGGCGGCGGATGTCTTCGCCCGAGAGCGCAAGGAAGGGCTCGGCGGGCTGCAGGATTTTCGGGCAGACGCACGCATAGCCCGCCCGCTCGTAGGAGGCGCGCAGCGCCTCCGCGCGGCCGTTTTCTGCGGTGTTGGTCGCCTGCGTCATGCGCCTTGCCGGAAGAATCTTGTTTCGCGCCAGCCTGTAGCACGACTTCGGGCGGCTTTCACCGCCCGCCTGCGTACGCCTCCGGGCATTCCCAGATTCCTCGGATACACCTCTCCCCGGTGGGGAGAGGTCGGATTCGGAGCGGAGCGACGAATCCGGGTGAGGGGGATAATCCGGACGAAAACGCCCCCTCACCCGGCTCGCATCTCGCTCTACTCGCTACTCGCCGACCTCTCCCCAACGGGGCGAGGTGGGCTATGACGCTGCAAAGAGGGTGGCGGCCCGTTACTCCCGCACGCAGATTACGCGCACGACGGCGGCTTTTGCCGCTTCCAGGCCCGTGTGGCCAGCCGCAGGCGCGCTCCCTTGCTTGGCAAGCAGCGCCTTGACCGACGCGGCGGGGACGAGGGTCGCCCCGGCTGCCGCGGAGTTCGGCCCCGCCACTCTCTGCGGTCGCGAGGCGACGATGCCGACCAGCCGGCCGTCGGCGTCGAGCGCGGCGGCGCCGGCAAAGCCGGGTCCCGGCGCTGGCGTGATCGAGACGCCATCGGCGCCCAGTCCGGCTTTCACGGTTGACGCCGCGTTGCGCCCGTCCTGTGTCTGCGGGTCGGCGACCCCAACCAGGACGACGTCGCCCCGCTGGGCGGCGTCATTCGCGAGCGAGAGCGGCGTCGAGCCGCGCGCGCCATACACATGCAGCAAAGCGAGGCCGTTCTGCTCGGCGGCCTTCGCGGCGCGGCCGAGGCCGGGCACGAGGATGAAATCACATTCCGCGACGGCCCGCGCATCGGTTACGACGTCGCCGGCCGCGCTGACCACGGCGCCGCTCGCATATTGGACCTTTCGCTTCAATTCGCCGCCGCCGACGAGGCTGGTCGGGAATGCCTCGAACGAATTCGACATCGCGATGACGACCGGGTCCATGATCCCTTCCGTGGCCTGGTCGTAGAGCACGGTCACGCCGCGGATCTCATGACCCTTCTCGTGGGCGCGCACATAGAATTTCTTCAGGCCCTGCAGCCCGGAGACCACGAAGAAGTCGCCGCGCAGCACGCGGTATTCGACCCTGCGCCGGCGCGGTTCTTTCTTCTGATGCTCGAAGGCTTGAGCCAGCGTGACCGACGGGCCCGCCAAGCGGAAAGTGTCGACCTGGATCTGACCGTGGCGCGACTGCCAGTGGGTTCCCTTGTCAGTCGCGCGCTGCTGCGGCACGAGCTTGGTCGGCAGGCCAAGCTGGGCGCCGGTGGTCCGGTCATCGATCATCTTCCAGCCGGCCCGTTTCTGGACGGTCTTTGCCGCCCGTTCGAGTCTCAGCCGCTCGTCCGGATTGAGGATACCGGTTTCCTTGCCGGCAATGTTCCTTTGAAAGGACTTGACCGCCGCAACCGAAGCCTCGCCGAACTCGCCGTTCGCCATGCCGTTGTAGTCGCCGGTCCAGATGAGATCGAGCTGGATGGCGATGCGTTCGGCCTCGGGAATGGCGGCATAGGCGGGGGGCGGCTTTTTGGGTGCAGGCTTTGCCGGACGGGCGGACCGGCGCACAACCAGGGACCTCCTCGGCGCAGTCGCGAACGGCTGCGCGAAACCGTCGGCGGCGAACGCTAGGCAGCCGAGGAAAGTCAGAAGCGCGACGCCGCCACGTCTCATGCCGGTCTCCATGCGTGCTAAGTAGATCAGGCTGAGTCTAGCCGAACAGCCGCCGTTTGGGCCAGATCGACCATGCTGAGCGACGACGAACTCGAACGCTATGCCCGCCACATCGTGCTGCACGACGTGGGCGGTCCCGGCCAAGCCGCGCTCAAGCGCGCCCGCGTCCTGGTGGTGGGGGCGGGCGGGCTCGGCGCGCCGGCGCTGCTGTACCTCGCGGCGGCCGGCGTCGGCACGCTCGGGGTCGTGGACGACGACGTCGTGTCGTTGTCGAACCTGCAGCGGCAAGTCATCCACGCGACCCCCGATCTCGGCCGGCCGAAGGTCGAAAGCGCAAAGAATGCGATCGAGCGGCTCAATCCCCACGTCGCGGTCGAGCCGCATGGAGTGAGGCTTTCAGCCGAAAACGCGCTGGCCTTGATCGGGCAGTACGATCTGGTCGCCGACGGCTCGGACAATTTCGCCACGCGCTATCTCGTTTCCGACGCCTGTTTTTTTGCGAAGAAGCCGCTCGTCACCGCCGCCGTCGGGGTGTTCGACGGCACCCTGACGACAATCCGCGCGCATGAACACGGTGCCGATGGACGGCCGAACCCGACCTATCGGTGCCTGTTTCCCGAACCCCCGCCGGAAGGAACGATTCCCGCCTGCGCCGAAGCGGGTATCCTCGGCGCCTTCACCGGCGTGATCGGCTCGCTTATGGCGCTCGAAGTGATCCGGGAAATCGTCGGGTTCGGGGAAGGGCTGGTTGGCCGGCTGCTGATGGTCGATGCCCGCGCGCTGCGGTTCCAAACGCTGTCCTATGCCTGGGAGCCGAAAAATCCGCTGACCGGCGAGCGGCCGAGCATTCGCGACCTGTCGGTGCATGTCGACCGGGCGCAATAAATCGCGGAAATCGGATGGTGACCGCCCCTCAGCGTTGCATTTCGGCAACATTTGAGCCGTTTCCTTATGGATCATGATCCTTACGCTTCCTTAGCCATGTGAAATCCCCGAAAGTGTGGTGGGAATTGCTGGGCAGCCAGCAGGGGGCGACGTTGTCGCGATTGGCGCGGATCATTGTTCTCGCGGCGCTGGGGCTCGCGGCCGTGGCGGCCGAGGCCGCGCACAACCTGCGCTTGTCCTCGTCGAAGAAAATGACGCGCTCGTCTCCCAGCGCGACTATGGCTACACCCAAGGCTTCCTCGCCGCGCTGGCGTTCAACGACTTTTTCAACAAGTCCTTCGTGGATGCGCCGTTCGATCTCATCGGCGGTCTGGTGGTCACGTTCGGCGCGCCGCCCGGTCCGGCCCGCCGTCAGTTCAACTGGGTCGTCGGCCAAAGCATCTTTTCGCCGGAAAACCTCAAGCTGGTCCCGCCCGACCCGAACGACCGGCCTTATGCCGGTTGGCTCTACACGGGTTTCTCGCTCGCGCAGGAAACGGCCGGGGTGCAGCTTGATTCGTTCGAATTCCTCGGCGGGGTGGTCGGACCGGCCGCCGGAGGCAAGACGGTCCAGTGCGGGTTCCATTCGGCGCTCGGGCAGTCGTGCCCGGCCGGTTGGAGCTACCAATTGAACAATGAGCCGGCCTTTCTCGCCGCTTGGGAGCGCCGCTGGAAATTCGGCGTCGAGTACGGCGACGGTTTCGGCGCCGATATCGTTCCTTCGCTCGGCGCGACCGTGGGCAATGTCTACACCTATGCATCCGCGGGCGCCCTGTTGCGGTTCGGCCGCTCGCTGTCGTCGACGTGGGGGCCGACGCGCGTGCGGCCGGCGCCGTCGGGCGCATCGTTTTTCTCGCCCAATCCGCAGGGACCGGCGTGGGGATTTGCCTTCTTCGCCGGCGCGGAGGGGAGGGCGGTCGGCTACAATGTCTTCCTCGACGGCAACACCTTCGTCTCCAGCCCCTCGGTCAACCATCAGGTCTTCGTCGCCGACCTTGTAGCGGGTGCGGAAATCTTCACCCAATACGGCAGCCGCGTCGCCTTCACCGTGACCAAGCGAACGCAGGAGTTTTCCTCGCAGCCGGGCGGCGGCGACCTGTTCGGGTCGATCGAAGCACGGGTGCAGTTCTGATCGTCCACAGCCCCATTGAAGCCGCCACGCCGCCGCCTCTCCAAGCGCTGACAGCACTGGCACGTTTGAGCGTGGAATGACGGTCGCCTTAAGGGCATGGCACGACCGATCAAAGAATTCGTTTCAAGCGGTCGCCAATTCAGGGTCGCTTAACCCTATCCCCTCATTGTGGTCCGGCGCGTTTCGGGAGCAACGGCTAATCGGGCCGTGACGCCGAAGTTTCGTCCTTGTGGAGGGATCAGAGCGGTCGAAGCAATTCAACGAGCGCAGTTTGGGTCGCCGCCTCAACATGAAGCAGTGCAGTTTATGACGTGCGCGGTCACAACGATCCCCGAGTTCAGTCCGTTTGACAGCTTCGCCGATGCTCTTAGCGCGTTTCGGTGGAGCGCCCTTCGCCGCGCCGCTATTGGCCTCGGTGCCATGGCCGGCGCCGGCGCGACGGCCGCCTTTGTTTCCGTGGCTGCGATCTGGATCGTTGCCGTCGGATTTTCAGTCCATCCTCATCTGAGCGCAAAAGCGCCGGATCGATTACAGGGGATGGTTCAGCGAAGCGCGAGCCTTCTGCAGATCGCGGTAGTTGACCACGCGGTTTCGGCCGAAGCTGCGCCCACGCCTGCTCCAGCGCAGGATGTGGCCGTCGACGCTGAGCCCGTCCTCACGGCTACTCCGACCTACATCCTCGCGAGCGCCGCGCCGATACTGCCGACAGGCGCCTTTGAGCGCGGAAGTTTTGTATCGGCGTCAGCGGCTCTGCCACGTCCGGCGAACGCTCCACGCGCGCAAGCGCAACTTGACTGGGCCAGCACGGTTATTGGTCCCGCCGCGCTGCAGGCCGAACCAGCCGATGCGGTGATTACAGCATCGATCCCGCAACAACCGTTGTCGCCGGAACGACCTCGTGACGGATCGGGCTTCTTGCGCCATGTCGACAGCAAGACCGCGGTTTATGACATCGCCGCGCACACCGTCTATATGCCCGACGGAACGCGGCTCGAGGCGCATTCGGGACGCGGCAGGTACCGCGACGATCCGGACGCCGTCCACAAGAAGAACCGCGGCCCGACGCCGCCAAACGTTTACGACCTCAAAATGCGCGAAGCCCGGTTCCACGGCGTGCGCGCCATTCGCCTCAACCCTGCTCCCGGCAGCACCATGTTTGGCCGCGACGGCATGCTGGCGCACACCTACATGCTCGGGTCCCGCGGCCAGTCGCAGGGCTGCGTGTCGTTCAAGAAATACAATAAATTCCTTCAGGCATTTTTGCGCGGCGAAGTCACCCGCATGGTCGTCGTCCCGCGTCTCGGCACCGAGATTTCGCAGCTTGCGAGCGCACAGCGTAGCTCGATTGAGTAGAGCGCGGCGGGTCGCGCCCCGTCCGTTTCCAATAGGTCTCGCCGCCCTCCGATCAAGTCGGCCTTCCATATTCACGCAGAGGGTGTGGACGGGCAGACGTCTTTTGCGATTATCCTGTTTGCCGCGATGCAAGCGCGGGAGATGGGAATGTCTTTAGTGATCAATTCGCACTCGCACCTCTATCCTCCCTCATACATGGAGATGCTGCGGTCGCGGACCGCAATACCGCGAATCGATGAAAAGGATGGCGTCTGCTTTTTCGTCATCTTCCCGGAAGAAGAAAAGAATGGCGGCCGGCCGGTGGAAGCGCCGATGTGGAGCATCGACGAAAAACTTGCAGCGATGGATCGTGGTGGCTTCGATCACTCGGTCGTATCTCTTGGCAATCCCTGGCTCGACCCGGTCACCGGGCCAGAATCGATTGAGTGGGCCCGTCGCATCAATGCCGAATTCGCCGCCCTTGAAAGCAAGACAAAGGGCCGCGTGTTTGGGCTTGGCGTTCTGCCCAACGCCCGCCCCGACGAAGCCGCGACGATCGCTGGCGAGATTGCGAAAACCGATGGGCTGTATGGCATCATCACCGGTTGCAGGATTTGTGGGCTTGCCTTCGACGATCCCGCCCTTGAACCTGTCTGGAATGAACTGTCGGAGACCGGCCTGCCGATCTTTGTGCATCCCCATTATGCGGTCGCCATCGATCAACTTGGCGGTTTTGGCACGATACTTCCGTTGGGCATCGGCTTCCCCGTCGAAACGTCGATCGCGGTTTCGCGGTTCATATTGTCAGGCGGGTTGCAGCGATATCCTGGCATCAAAATGCTTGTTGCGCATGCGGGCGGGGTTCTGCCCTATCTTGCCGCGCGGCTGGACGTAAGCTGGCGAGGCGACGACGAAGCGCAGAAGCGCCTTACCGAGCTCCCCAGCGAAGCGCTCGCCCGCCTGTGGCTAGACTCGGTCGTTTACCATCGGCGTGGGCTCTATACGGCCGCCGATCTCGTTGGGAAGGACCGCATTCTATTTGGCACCGACCATCCGTTTTTCAAGGATCGTCCCGCAGACATTTTCGCCACAGTCGCGGACGCGTTTTCGCATGATCGGGCGATGTTGGAAGCCGTCGCATACGAAAACGCCGTTTCGCTTTTCAATCTTCCGGTGCGCTGAAAATCACGCTCGCGACCCCGCGGAAGCGTCGTGCGGCGGTGAAACGTTTGTCATGCAGCCGCCGGAAATGCACGTTCGCATCGCGCGAAGAAATCACGGACCACGTCATTGCAATAGGCGGCATATCCGGCGAAGGGCTGGTGTGGCTGGCTTCGACTTCGATGGCGACCTTCGGCAAAGGCGTCATTCCATAGCGGTTCGCGACAACCTGCATCAGCCTTGCAAGGCTGGTCGCGCCGAGGCTTATCGCCTGCTTCGGCGCGGTGCGCCGGAACGCAGGACCGGCGCCTTAAATGCGATTGTGGCATTCGCGACACACCGCCGGGCAATTGACGGGGTTCGCCTCCGCGTGCGTGGCGCCTCGATCCGAAAACGAGCTATCGTTCGAGTCGGGAAACTGCGCACGTTGATGCGGCGGGGGAAGGAATGGCCGGAAAGGCGTGGCCGCGGGTTGTGGGCGCGGAAATCGCGATCGAAGGTTCGGACGAGGGTCGTCTTAGGCGGTTTCCCTCCCAGTGGTCGGTACCCTTGCGTGCTGCAGGGACGGTCGTGCTGGTCGCACTGTCAGTCCCGCCATGAGCCGACCGAGCTTTGCTGTTTGTGATCCGGCTGCCGACACCAACCCGCCGGCTGCGACGTGCTCCGGCACGACAATCAACCAGGGGCCGGCCCCGAATGTTGGATACGGCGCCCCTGGTTTGACCTTTGGCGTATCTGTGCTTCCCGACGCGACGGTGATTGGAACGAATGCCGGCATTCTCGGCAGCACGGTCAATGTGACCAATTTCGGCAGTATCGCGGCAACCGCCGCGAATGGCATCGGCATCAATGCCATTATCGCGACCGTCACCAACTCCGGAAGTATCTCGGGGAATGAATTTCGGCGTCTTTGGCAACACCGCGACCGTCACCAACTCCGGAAGCATCTCCGCCGCGGGCGCGGCCGGTATCGGCATCAGTGCCGTTAACACGGCAAACCTAACCAATTCAGGAACCGTTTCGGGGGGCGACACAGGCGTCGGAGCCAACATTGCCAATGTGACCAACTCCGGAACCATTTCCGGGGGCTTCCAAGGCGTCGGAGCCAACATTGCCAATGTGACCAACTCCGGGACTATCACGGGGGGCACCACAGGCGTCGCAGCCAACACTGCCAATGTGGCCAACTCCGGGACCATTTCGGGGGGCGACACGGGCGTCGGGGGCAACACTGCGAATGTGACTAATTCCGGAACCATTTCGGGAGGCAGCACAGGCGTCGGAGCGAACATTGCCACTGTGACCAACTCCGGGGCCATCTCGGGGGGCGTCACAGGCGTCGGGGCCAACATTGCCAATGTGACCAATTCTGGAACCATTACGGGGGGCGACGCAGGCGTCGCAGCCAACACCGCCAACGTGACTAATCTCGGAAGGATTTCGGGGGGTAACACAGGCGTCGGCGGCAACATTATCAATGTGACAAACTCCGGAGCCATTTCGGGGGGCCGTTTCGGTATCTCGGGCGGCACCGTGAATCTGTTCAACGCGGGCGCCGTTTCGGGCAATGTCGGATTTCAGGCCGACGTCGGAAACGTCACCAACGCCGGAACCATTATCGGCACCGGCGGAACGGCGCTGCGTTTCGGTGGCGCCGCCGACACGCTGACGCTCTTGCCCGGCTCGCGCATCATCGGCGCGATCGACATGGGCGGTGGGCCGGACTTTGTAAATGTCGTCACCGGGCGCGACATCTCCTGGCTGGTGACGCTCTCAAACTTTGCCGGCACGATCAATGTATCGGGCGGGCAGCCCTTCGTGATTAGCGGCAACCAGATTGCAACCCTCGATCCAACGCTATTCGCAACGTTCGACCGCACGCTGATGGATTTCTCGCGCGGCGTATCATCGGCCATCCCGATGTTCGAGGGATTCAGCAATCTGCCCGGTGGAACGGCAATCGCTTTTGCCGCCCCGCAATCCCCGGCCTCGCGCGTGGAGGACGTGTTCGCCTCGATCCCCGGCCTCTCCGCCTATGCCGCAGATCCCATGGCATTCAAAAACCCGACTGTGGTCCGAGCGGACGGCGCGGCGCTTTGGGCGCGCGGCTTTGGCGGCGAGCGCATTCAGCCGTCGGATGGCATCCTATTCAAAGCCACCAGCCAATATTACGGCGGCATGATGGGCGGGGACTGGTTAGTAAGACCCGAGCTGCGGCTTGGTGCATTCATCGGAGGGGGTGCGACCCGCACGTCTCTCGATCAGAATGCAGGCTGGGCGAATAGCGATCTCGTTTTTGGCGGCGGCTTTGCCCGCTATGCATTCGGCGAGTCTTTTCTTCAAGCTGCGGTTCAGGGCGGGCCGTCGCAGAACAGCACGAGCCGCACGATTGCGAGCAATCTCGCTCCCAATTTGCAGACCGCGACGGCGAGTTACGACGGCTGGTACGTCAGCCCGGAAATGACCTACGGGCTACGCCATTCTCTCGGCAGCTATAATGGCGTAACCTGGACAATGATGCCGAACCTACGCGTCCGTTATCTCTATGGCGCGTTCGACGGGTATACGGAGACAGGCTCGAACGCGAACCTGACGGTCGCAGGTCGCGCCGTGCAGGACCTTGAAGAGCGCGGCGAGGTCAAGCTTCTCGCCCAGACCCTTTATGGCGTGTGGCTGACGCGGGTGAACGTCTATGGCGGCGCGCTCGGCGTCCAGCGTCTCGGCGACTTCGGTGTGGACTCACTTCTGCTCGGCCTGCCACTGCCGTTCGCCACGCCGGGCAAGGACGATGTCTGGGGCGGGTTTGGCGGCGGCGGTCTTGAAGTTTACGCCGGGTCGGTGGGCCTGTTCGCTGGCGCGGAATGGCTCCTTCTGTCCGACTCCAGCACCGTCGTCAGTGGCAAGGGCGGCCTACGCGTGAGCTTCTGAGCGACTGGCTGTTAAACCTAGCAGCTCTACTTCTGCGCTCCGCTCATCCGCCCCTTTGGCGCGCGTTTGCCTGCTCCTTCTAGTCCCAGCGCCTCCGTCACCAACGTCCCAAGCGCGGAAAAGTCCGCCTTGCGCGGCGCGGTGCGGCGGAATGCGAGGCCGATGGTGCGGCCGGGCTCGGGCGGCGCAAAGCGCAATAGCTTGATGCGCGGATTGCGCGCTTCGACTTCGACCGCGACCTGCGGCAAGAGGGTGACGCCGTAGCCGTTCGCGACCATCTGCATCACCGTCGTGAGGCTGGTCGCCCCGAGGCTCATGGCCTGCTCGCCGCGCGCGCCGGCACAAAAAGCGAGCGCCTGGTCGCGCAGGCAATGCCCTTCCTCGAGGAGAATGAGCGGCTCGCGTTCGATCGCGCGCGCGTCGACCTTTTTACCTGCGGGGCGCGGATCGGACGCCGCGACCGCAAGCGCAAACGGGTCGTCGAACAGCGGCGCCGTCTCGATGTCCGGCTCGTTGAGCGGCAGCGCCAGCATCAGCACGTCGAGGACGCCGCGTGACAGTTCCTCGATCAATAGCCGCGTCTGGGTCTCGCGCAGCTCGACGCGTAGTTCGGGATAGCGCGCCTGCAGCGCGGGTAGAATTTTCGGCAGCACATAGGGCGCGAGCGTCGGGATCACGCCGAGCCGCAACCGCCCGGTGAGGATGCGGCCCTGGTGCCGGGCGAAATCGACGAGGTCGCGAGCGCCCGCGAGCACCTCCTCGCTGCGCAAGGCCAACTCCCGCCCGATCGCGGTGAGTACCGCCTCGCCCGGCCGGCGTTCCACCAGGTCGACCCCGAGGGTCTTTTCTAGGTCGCGGATCTGCATGGAGAGCGCCGGCTGGCTCACGGCGCATTCACTCGCCGCCCGCCCGAAATGGCCATGGCGCGCCAGCGCCGCAAAATACTTGAGCTGTCTCAGCGTGATCACATAGATAAGATAATCTGATCGCGAGACGGAAACAATTCGATTAGACCTGATCAAAAGAACGTAGGATGCTGTCGCCAACGTCCGGGTCCGGACCCGGACGCACCACACCAACAAAAGGCGGAGGAGCCTCCAGACATGGCGGATCGCCCTGTTCTCACGACGACGGGCGGCAACCAGGTGTCATGATAGTTCCATACGGAACAACTCGAAGAAAATTACAAAACACGATCGGAGAGAAACATGGACGCAAAGACTGACGAGAGCGCGGGCGGGTGCCCGTTCATGCAGCATACGAATATTGGAATGAGGTCCAACCGGGATTGGTGGCCGAACCAGTTGAACCTCAAAATGCTCCACCAGAACTCCTCCCTGTCCAATCCCATGGGCGCGGCGTTCAACTACGCGGAGGAGTTCAAGAAGCTGGACCTGAAGGCCCTGAAGCAGGATCTCTACGCGCTGATGACCAATTCGCAGGACTGGTGGCCGGCGGATTTCGGCCACTACGGACCCTTGTTCATTCGCATGGCATGGCACAGCGCGGGCACCTACCGCATCGGCGACGGTCGCGGCGGCGCCGGAGCCGGCCAGCAGCGCTTCGCGCCCCTCAGCAGTTGGCCGGACAACGTGAACCTCGACAAGGCACGCCGGCTGCTCTGGCCGGTCAAGCAGAAATACGGCGACAAAATCTCCTGGGCCGACCTGATGATCCTCGCCGGCAACTGCGCGCTCGAGTCGATGAGCTTCAAGACCTTCGGCTTTGGCGGCGGGCGCCCTGATGTCTGGGAGCCTGACGAATACACCTACTGGGGCGCCGAGAGCGAGTGGCTCGGCGACAAGCGATACTCGGGTGACCGGGATCTCGAGAACCCTCTCGCCGCCGTGCAGATGGGTCTGATCTACGTGAACCCGGAAGGGCCGAACGGCAACCCGGACCCGCTCGCTGCCGCCAAGGACATCCGCGAGACCTTCGCGCGCATGGCCATGAACGACGAGGAAACGGTCGCGCTTATCGCCGGCGGACACACATTCGGCAAAGCCCACGGCGCTGGCGATGTGGCGCTGGTGGGCCCGGCGCCCGAAGCCGCCGGCGTCGAAGAGCAAGGCCTCGGCTGGAAGAGCAGTTTTGGCAGCGGCATGGGCGATGACACGATCGGCGGCGGCCCGGAAGTCACCTGGACCACGACGCCGACGCAGTGGAGCAACAACTTCTTCGAGAACCTGTTCGGTTACGAATGGGAACTGACCAAGAGCCCGGCCGGTGCGCAGCAGTGGGTAGCCAAAGATGCCCCGGAATCGATACCGTATGCGCAGGACCCGTCGAAGCATCACCGGCCCACCATGCTGACCACGGACCTCTCCCTGCGGTTCGATCCGATCTACGGACCGATCTCGCGGCGCTTCTACGAGCACCCGGATGAGCTCGCGGACGCGTTCGCCCGGGCGTGGTTCAAGCTGACCCACCGCGACATGGGCCCGCGCTCGCGCTATCTCGGCCCGGAGGTTCCCGCCGAGGAGCTGCTGTGGCAGGACCCCGTCCCCGCCGTCGATCACAAACTGATCGACGCGAAGGACATCGCTGCGCTCAAGGCGAAGATCCTCGCATCGGGACTTTCCATCCCCGAATTGGTCTCGACAGCCTGGGCCTCGGCGGCTACCTTCCGCGGCTCCGACAAGCGCGGTGGGGCAAACGGAGCGCGCATCCGCCTCGCGCCGCAAAAGGATTGGGAGGTCAACCAGCCTGCGCAATTGGCGAAGGTGCTCAAAACCCTTGAGGGGATCCAGAAGGCGTTCAACGACGGCGCAGTCCGGTGGCAAGAAGGTGTCGCTTGCCGACCTGATCGTTCTCGGCGGTTGCGCAGCCGTCGAGCAAGCGGCGAAGAAAGCCGGCGTCGACGTGACGGTTCCCTTCGCGCCGGGGCGCACGGACGCGTCGCAGGAGCAGACCGATGTGGAGACCTTCGCTCCGCTCGAGCCGGTCGCGGACGGGTTCCGCAATTACCAAAAGGCCAAATACGCCGTTTCGGCAGAGGAACTGCTGATCGACAAGGCGCAATTGCTCACGCTGACCGCGCCGGAGATGACGGTTCTCATCGGCGGCATGCGCGTCTTGGGCGCGAACCACGGGCAGTCGAAGCACGGCGTCTTCACCAAGCGGCCGGAGACGCTCACCAACGACTTCTTCGTCAACCTGCTCGACATGGGCAACGTGTGGAAGCCGACCTCGCAAGACGAAGACGTGTTCGAGGTGCGGGATCGCAAGAGCGGCGAACTGAAGTGGACCGGCACCCGCGTCGACCTCATTTTCGGTTCGAACGCCCAGCTCCGCGCCCTTGCCGAAGTCTATGGCTCCGACGATGCGCAGCACAAGTTCGTGCACGACTTCGTGGCGGCCTGGAACAAGGTGATGAACGCCGACCGCTTCGACCTTGCCTGATCTCGGCCGAACGATCTTGCTTAGAGGGCTTCTACGCCCGCTCAGCAGCGCAAGTCGCTTACCAACCTCCCCCGTCCGCGGGGGAGGTTTTTAGTTGCATTGATAGGCGCGCTACTCGCTCTTGGTGAAGCGGCGTCCGAACCGCTGAATTTCAAACAGCGTTGCGAATGGCGCCGTTCGCCATATCAGGCGATTTGTCGGCTTCGATGCGGAGCAATGATGAAAGCTGCTCGGGACGGCGGATGAGGTCGGCGAGCGTATAGCGGTCGAGCGCGGCAAAAAAAGCCGCCAGCGCTTCCTGCAGCGCTATCTGCAATTGGCAAACGCCCGGCAGCGGGCAGCGGTTGGTTGCCATGTCGAAGCACTCGACCAGGATCACCTCGCCTTCCGTTTGGCGGATGACCTCGCCAATGCAGATATCCTCCGGCTGCTTCGCGAGGCGAAACCCGCCGGCACGCCCGCGCACGGTTTCCAGGTAGCCAAGCCGGCAAAGCTCGGCCGCCACCTTCTTGAGGTGATCGTAAGAGGCGCCGTAGGCGCGCGCCATTTCTGGCACCGCGCTCGGGCGACGCCCGTTCAGCCCCGCATACATCAGCACTCGGATCGCGAAGTTGGAAAACTGGGTCATCCGCACCGGCGGTTCTCCCTTGCCAAAAACCGGTACTGGGTGTATCAGTTTCCAATACAGGTATCAAGGATACCTGTATTATAGCGTGATACCGCTTCGGGACCGTTCGAGCAGACGCCCGTCTCATCTCCGCGTAAGCAAACATCAGAACTCACGATCATGAAAATCGCCGTTACCAGTCAGGATTTCCGCACCGTGACCGGCCATGCCGGGCATGCCCGCAGGTTCCTCATCTTCGATGCAGAGCCCGGCCACGAGCCGCTCGAAGTCGAGCAACTCCTTCTGCCGAAAGAGCTGGTGATGCACGAATTCCGTGGCGACGGACCACACCCCGTCGACGGTGTCGAGGTCATCCTTTCAGCGGGCTTCGGTGAGGGATTTGCCCAGCGCATGGCAGCGCGCGGCATCATCGCGGTGCGGACAGAAAAGACCGATCCCGCCGCCGCCGTGAAGCACTATCTCGAATGCCTAGCGGCCGGCCTCGACCTGCCTACCGGAGCGACCTGCGACTGCGGGCATGACCACAGCCACGGCCATGCGCACAACCACGATCACGACCACGATCTCGACCACGACCACGACCACGAGCACCATGCTTGCGGCTGTGGCGCCGCGGAAATGAATGAAGACGACAATCGTCTCAACGAGAAAGATGCGAATGGGGAGAAGCGTAATGAATGAGAAGCTGAATATTGGCACGGTCAAGGGTCTCAAGATCGATGTCTTGACCGAGACCGGCTGGTTCGATGACGCCAAGTTCAAGCAGAACATGGCCGAATACGGCGGCGCTGAGCAGACCCAGTATCGCGTCGCCTGGGATGCGGAGAATGCCGGTGGCTATGCGGCGCTCTTGACCATCACGCTGCTCGACGGCGATCAACGCAAGATCCTGCTTGATACCGGCTGGAGCAATGACTGGATGGATTATGTGTTCGCACGGCGCGGCGTCGATCGAATGCTGGAGCGGGGCGAGATCGATTTCATGGTGCTCTCGCATTGGCACCTCGATCATTTCTGGGGAATAGAGTCGACGCTCAAGCATAATCCGCAGATCAAGCTTTACGCCCCCGCCCATTGGCGGCCGGAAGATCGCGCTCTGCTTCAGGAAAGGACGGATATCAAGGTCGACGACAAATCCGGGCAAACGATCTCGATCTGCCGCAACAGCGTTCCGCACGAAGGCGAGCTCGTTCTCACCGAAGCCGACGGCGAGGACGGCAGCGGCATTTATCGCCTCCTGCCGGGCGTCGCGCTGCGCATGTTCGATGCGTCGATGCTGCTGCAGGTGCGGGGCGAGAACGTGATTTACGTGAACGTCGCCGACAAAGGCCTCGTCACCGTCACCGGCTGCGGTCATCCGGGGATCATGACCCTGCTCAACTTCGCCCGGGACAGGCTCGCCGCGCCAAGCCTCTATGGCTGCTATGGCGGACTGCATCTCAGCATCTTCGATACCTGGAAGCCCGAGTTCGATCAGATCATCGACGAGGTCAAGGAACTCGGCATGGAGAAGATGGGCTGTAACCACTGCACCGGGATGATGTGGGCGGAGAAGGCGGCGACGCATGGCGTGCCCATCATCAAAGGAACCGACGCCTATTTGAGTTATCCCAAACACTCGGCGCAGGCCAAAGGCAGCCGCGCCTTTCTCGGCAATGGCGATACCGTCACCTTCTGACGGCTGACCGGCCATCGCGCATGGCGACCTGATGGAGAACGTGGGTGCGCCGGATCGTTCAGCCCGCGCTGATCGGGCTACTGGAGCGCCGTCGCTACTGCGCGGCGTCCGTGGCGGCGGCCTGCTGTTCGGCGGCGGTCTCGGCCTCGTCCACCGTTTTGAGCGCGGCCGGATGCGGCATCGAGATGACGTTGTAGCCGGAATCGACGAAGTGAATGTCGCCGGTCACGCCGGTCGATAAATCCGAGAGCAGATACAGCGCCGCGCCGCCGATCTCGTCGATGCGGACCGTGCGGCGCAGGGGCGCGTGCCGCTGCTGATAGTTGAACATGAGCCGTGCATCGGCGATGCCGGCGCCCGCGAGCGTCCGCACCGGTCCCGCCGAGATCGCGTTGACGCGGATCGCCTGCGGGCCGAAATCGGCGGCGAGATAGCGCACCGAGGCTTCCAGCGCCGCCTTCGCCACGCCCATCACATTGTAGTTGGGCATCACGCGCGTGGAGCCGCCATAGGTCAACGTCACCATGGCGCCGCCATGCGGCATCAGGGACGCCGCGCGCCGGGCGATCTCGGTGAAGGAGAAGCAGGAAATCACCATTGTGCGGATGAAGTTCTCGCGCGTGGTGTCGGCGTAGCGCCCCTTCAGTTCTGCCTTGTCGGAAAAGGCGATCGCGTGGACGAGGAAATCGAGCCCGCCCCATTCGCTGCCGAGCGCCTGGAACATCTTGTCGACCGAGCCGAGGTCCTCGACGTCGCACGGCGCGACGAGGTCCGATCCGAGCGAATGGGCGAGCGGCTTGACCCGCTTGCCGAGAGCCTCGCCCTGATAGGTGAATGCGAGCGTTGCTCCCTGCGCGGCGAGCGTTTTGGCGATGCCCCAAGCGATCGAATGATCGTTCGCGACTCCCATCACCAGGCCGCGCTTGCCGGCCATCAACCCGCTTTTTGTGACCGGCGGCTCAGACGGCATGATGGCCGGCCTGCGGGGGGGAAACTGGACGACGGCGGGGGGCGCCGCGTAGCCATCGATCTTCATCGCGTCGAACCCTCCCTCGCAGAGCCGGCGATCGCGCCTGCGCTCCGCTTGCCCACGGCGCCGATTCGGCGCAGTCAAAGCCGTTTATTATGTCGTCGATGCAACATCGGCATGACATGGCGGCGGTGCGACCCTGACCCGTTGGAGAACCCGTTAACGGCAAGATGCAACCCTTTCGACTGCGGCGGGCCGCAGCTCGGTTAGGCGTCGACGTGCTTGAACACGAGCGAGGCGTTAGTCCCGCCGAAGCCAAAGGAGTTGGACAACACGCAGCCGAGCGTCACGTTGTCCTGCCGCGCGCGCAGGATCGGCACGTCGGCGCAGGCGGGGTCGAGGTTCTCGATATTGGCGCTCTCACAGATGAAACCGTTGTTCATCATCAGGAGCGAATAGATCGCCTCCTGCACGCCCGCGGCTCCGAGAGAGTGGCCGCTCAACGACTTCGTCGCCGAGATCGGGGGACATTTCTCCCCAAATACCTCGCGGATCGCCTCGATTTCCTTGATGTCGCCGATCGGGGTTGAGGTCGCATGGGGGTTGATATAACCGATCGGGGGCTTGACGGTTGAAAGCGCCATCTTCATGCAGCGCACCGCGCCTTCACCGGACGGCGCGACCATGTCGTAGCCGTCCGACGTCGCCCCATAGCCGGCAATCTCGGCATAGATTCTCGCGCCCCGCGCTTTGGCGTGATCGAGTTCCTCCAGCACCAGTACGCCGGCGCCGCCTGCGATTACGAATCCGTCCCGATCGACATCATAGGCGCGCGACGCCGTCTCCGGGGACGTGTTGCACTTGGTCGACATCGCGCCCATGGCGTCGAACAGCACCGAGAGGGTCCAGTCCAGCTCCTCGCAGCCGCCAGCGAAGATGATGTCCTGCTTGCCGGCGCCGATGATCTCGGCCGCGTTGCCGATGCAATGGCTCGAGGTCGCGCATGCCGATGAAATCGAGTAATTCACGCCCTTGATCTTGAACCAGGTGGCAAGCGTCGCCGAGGCGGTCGACGACATCGCCTTCGGCACGGCGAAGGGACCGACCCGCTTCGGACCTTTGGTGCGGGTGATCTCGGCTGCCTCTACGATGGCGCGGGTAGATGGGCCGCCCGATCCCATGATGATGCCGGTTCGTTCATGCGATGTCTCGCTTTGCTCGAGGCCGGCGTCGCGGATCGCCTGTTCCATCGCAATGTGGTTCCAAGCCGCGCCGCCGCCGAGGAAGCGCATCGCCCGGCGATCAATCGCCTCCTCGGCGTTGAGGGTCGGCGCGCCATGCACCTGGCTGCGAAAGCCGAGTTCAGCATAGTCCTTGGCATGCGAAATCCCGGATTTCGCCTCGCGCAAGCTCGCCAACACTTCCTGGGTGTTGTTGCCGATGCAAGAGACAATGCCCATTCCGGTGACGACGACACGTCTCATTTCGTTGGTTCCCGTATCTGTCCGGCTGATCGTTTCGGGGCGTGCATTCTACCGGTCAGGCCTGGCTCGGCTGCATCACGGCGTCCCGGAACAAGCCTACCTTGAGGTCGAACGCGCGGTAGATGATCGATCCGTCAGCCGAGAGCCAGCCGTCGGCGATCCCGAGCACGAGTTTCGAGCGCACCACGCGTTTCATGTCGATGCCGTACACGACCCTCTTGACCGTCGGAAGAACCTGTCCAGAAAGCTTGAGTTCGCCCAGGCCGAGCGCGCGGCCTTTCCCTTCGGCCCCAAGCCAGCCGAGGAAAAAGCCCAGTAGCTGCCACAAAGCGTCGATTCCGAGGCATCCCGGCATCACCGGGTCGCCTTTGAAATGGCAAGGGAAGAACCAGAGATCGGGTTTGACCTCGAGCTCGGCGCGCGCCAATCCTTTGCCGTGCTCCCCGCCCTTGTCGTCGATCTCGGCGATCCGGTCAAACATGAGCATGGGCGGCAGCGGCAGCTGTGGCCCTTCGGTGAATAATTCGCCCCGGCCGCAGGCGAGCAAGTCCTCATACTCGAAGCTCGACCGTCGATTATGCATTCCTTGTCACCCTCCCGGCGGGCCACCCTACGGTACGCCCCCGCGCGACGGTCGGCTCCGCGTTCGTGCCTGATCCGTATTCCTAGGGGTTCGTCGTCCCGATTGGCCGAAAAATCCTCTATGGTGCTTCCCTAACACAGACAATGGGCGGCTGAAAACACGCCCATCATACGGAGCCCGCAACAGATTCCTCGATACTCTTACGAAAGGCAATATTGCGAAGCGGTTGCAACAAGGGGCTAAGCGAGTTAAACTTAGTCCCAACTAATCAAAGGAGGGCTTTCCCGCCCGATGCGAACGACGTTTCAGCCTCCCAACAGTTTTGGACCGCAAGCCCAGGCGGCCGGCGGCGCGCTCGCGCTGTCCGACCTCAATGGCTGCCCGTGGCACGATGTCAAGACGATGCTCCGCAACGTTGGCTTACGTCCGACGCTACAGCGCATGGCGCTCGGCTGGATATTGTTCGGAAAGGGCCACCGCCACCTGACGGCGGAAATGCTTTACGAGGAGGCGACCCGGGCGCGGGTTCCGGTGTCGCTTGCGACCGTTTACAACACGCTGCATCAGTTTACCGAGGTAGGCCTCTTGCGGCAGGTGGCGGTCGACGGCGCGAAAACCTATTTCGACACCAACGTTTCCGAGCATCACCATTTCTTCATCGAGGACCGGAACGAGCTGGTGGACATCCCCACGGTGGAGACCGGCGAGGGCTCGCTTCCCGCGCTTCCGGAAGGATACGAAATTTCCCGTATCGATGTCGTGGTGAGGCTCAAGCCAAAGGACAAATGATCCGGCGCCGCTTTTTGGTAGCGCGCGCGAGCCGCCGATGCGCCACGCTACATAGCGCACTCGCAATCAATCGATTTTTTCGCCCGGATAGACGCCCCACAGGCGATCCTGGGGGACATATCCGTCAAAACGCTCGCCGACAAAACGGCATTTCACCCCGCTGCAGCGCTTGATCATGCCGAGGACGCCCGGCTCGAGCCTCGCCTTGATCGCGCTGTCCTGATCGGCGGACTCATAGAGCGGGGCCAGCTCTTCGCTTGTCTTGCGCTTGACGACGAAGGCTGAACGACGGCCCGATAACAGGGAGTGATAGACCCAGCCCTCCGCACCTTCCCAATCGCGGATGCGGCGCCAGTTCTCGAACTCCGCGGTGATCTCGACCGGCAGCCCGGCGCGCGCGAAGACCCAAATGACCTCGTGGTCCTTGGACGGCCCGCGGCGCACATTGACCCTATCCGACTTCAGACTGACAAAGCGCGGCACCGGAAGCCCGCTTTGCGATCCGGTCGCGAGTTCGCCGCCAGCGGCTCGCGCTCCCTGATCCGCCGGAAGAGCTAGTATCAGCGCGGCCGCGCACAGCCCCAGCGCCTTCCGCAAACCGCGAATCGCGAACACGCCGGAAAAGGCAGGGCCAATCGTCATGGGGGCCATCCCGACAACGCGAAGCCGCCCGCGGCGCATTGTGTTAACCCGGCCATCTGATTCTGATAGAGAAGGACCATTGCGGCTTCTCCTCGAACGCCCAGAGCGCGGGTTTTCAGTGTCTGCGACGTCGGTTAAGGAGGGCTGAAAGGGCCGCGCGCCGGCCTTTTTTCGGGGCGCCGCGACGCTAGGGGCAAGGACTTAAAAAAACATGACAAATAGAAAAAAGCCTCTGGTTATTGTTACCCGCAAGCTTCCCGATATGGTTGAAACCCGCATGCGGGAGCTGTTCGAAACGCGCCTCAATCTCGAGGACAAACCTCTCAGCCAAACCGAGCTCGCGGAGGCTCTGGCGTCCGCCGACGTGCTGGTGCCGACGGTCACCGACCGCATCGACGCCCATGCGCTCGGTCACGCCGGCGAACGCATGAAGCTCATCGCCAATTTCGGCAACGGCGTTGACAATATCGATGTCGCCACCGCCCTTCAGCGGGGAATCACAGTCACCAATACGCCGGGCGTCCTGACCGAGGACACCGCCGACATGACCATGGCGCTCATCCTCGCCGTTCCCCGGAGGCTTGTTGAAGGGGCCACGGTCATGACCGGGGAGAAGCCGTGGGGGGGCTGGAAGCCGACCTGGATGCTCGGGCACCGCATCTCCGGCAAGCGCCTGGGTATCATCGGCATGGGCCGGATCGGCCAGGCGATCGCGCGCCGTGCCCGCGCGTTCGGCCTGCAGATCCACTACCACAACCGCCGCCGGGTGCCGCCCAAGATCGAGGAAGCGGTGGAGGCGACCTATTGGGAGAGTCTCGATCAGATGTTGGTCCGCATGGACATCATCTCGGTCAATTGCCCGCACACGCCGGCTACCTACCACTTGCTGTCGGCGCGCCGGCTGAAGCTGCTGCAGCCGGCGGCCTATGTCGTCAACACGGCGCGCGGCGAGATCATCGACGAGAACGCGATGATTCGCATGATCGAGGCGGGCGAACTTGCGGGCGCCGGCCTCGACGTGTTCGAGCACGAGCCGGAGGTCAACCCGAAACTGTTGCGGCTGGCGCGCGCCGGTAAGGTCACGCTGTTGCCGCATCTCGGCTCGGCGACCATCGAGGGCCGGGTCGACATGGGCACCAAGGTCATCATCAATATCCAGAGCTTCATGGACGGGCATCGCCCGCCCGACCGCGTGCTGCCGTCGCAGTTGTAGTCAATCCAATCCGGACCATTTCATTGCTGGTCGCGCTCGCGATGAAAGCCCGCGCACGCAAGAGACCGCGAAAGCGTTTGTTCAGCGGGTGAACCGCCCGCGGTCGTGTGGCGTCGAAAAGTCGAGCGCGGGGCCGAGGGGGACGATGCCCGTCGGATTGATCTGACGGTGACTGCCGTAATAGTGCTGCTTGATGTGGTCGAGATTGACGGTCTCGCCGAAGCCAGGCGTCTGGTAGAGGTCGCGCAGATAGTTCGACAGATTCGGGTAGTCGGCGATGCGGCGCAGATTGCACTTGAAGTGGCCGACATAGACCGCATCGAAGCGGACGAGCGTGGTGAACAGCCGGATGTCCGCTTCGGTGATCACGCCGCCGATCAGATAACGCTGCAAAGCGAGCCGCTGCTCGATCGCGTCGAGCGCGTCGAACAGCGCGAGAAAGGCTTCCTCGTAAGCGGCCTGCGTCGTGGCGAATCCGGCGCGATAGACGCCATTATTGATGGTCCGGTAGACGAAGGCATTCACCTCATCGATTTCGACGCGTAGCTCCGGCGGATAGAAATCGGCCGTCGCATCGGTGAAGGCATCGAAGGCAGAGTTCAGCATGCGGATGATCTCGGACGATTCATTGTTGACGATCGTCCGCCGCGTCTTGTCCCACAGCGCCGGCACGGTGACGCGGCCGGTGAAGCGCGAATCGGCGAGGCGATAGATGTCGGCGAGCATGCGCGCCCCATTGACCGCATCGCCGGTCGAGCCTTCATTCAGGTCGAAGGTCCAGCCGGCGCCGCTCATATGAGGCGAAACCACCGAGACGGAGATCGCATCCTCGAGGTTCTTGAGCTTGCGCAGGATCAGCGTGCGGTGCGCCCACGGACAGGCGAGCGAGACATAGAGGTGATAGCGGCCAGGCGCGGCGGCAAATCCGCCCTCCCCGGAGGGGCCGGGCCGGCCGTCGGGCGTCACCCAATTTCGAAAGGTCGAGTCCGAGCGGACGAACCGCCCGCCGCTCGCTTTCGTGTCGTACCACTGATCTTTCCAGACGCCGTCCACCAGCAGGCCCATGTGCACGCTCCTTTGCGTCCGTATGTAAGGAGCCGAGCGGCGATGTTGAACCGCCGCAACACCCGCACCGCGATTTGGCGGCCGCGAGCGCAGAGAATCGCCTGCCGAGCCGTGTCTCATCTTCGCCGCAGTAGACCCGCGGCCACCCCAGTGCTAATCGCTCGCGCAACGGTCATGAGCGATCTCTCCCTCACCATCCTGCCCGAGAGCGCCGACGATGCGCCGGCGATCGACCGGTTGCACGAGCGCACCTTTGGTCCCGGACGCTTCGCGCGCACCGCCTATCGCATTCGCGAGGGCGGGTCGCACCGGCTCGATCTGTCGTTTATCGCGCGCATCGGCACGCTGCTGGTCGGCTCGGTGCGCCTCACGCCGATCCGCATCGGGGAAACGCCGGCGCTGTTGCTCGGGCCGCTCACCGTTGAGCCGCCGTTCCGCGATCTGGGAGTCGGGTTCGCCTTGATCGAACGGGCGCTCGCCCAGGCAAAGGCCAAGGGGCAACGCTTGGTTGTGCTGGTCGGGGATGAGCCCTATTACGCCAAAGTGGGTTTCAAAGGCATTCCGAAGGGCCGCGTCACGATGCCGGGCCCGGTGGACCCTGCCCGCCTGTTGGTCGCCGAGCTGGAAACGAGCGCTTTCGAGGGTGTCTCCGGGGCGATCCGGCCCGAATGGGAACCTGCCTGACTTTTCAGCATTGACGCGCGTTGTCGACGGAGTGCGGCCGTGGCATACGGCTCCGCCCGACCGGGCGAGGACGCGGTCCGCCGGTCATGACGAGGTAGGAGGGGTTCCCTGATGCAGAAGCTTTTCGGCGCCGTTTTTCTTGCTGCTGCGTTCATGGGCGCGCCGCAGGCCTCCGCCCAGGAGATCGACCTCTCCGCCATCACCTGCAAGGACTTCTTCGAAGGCAACAAGGATCGGATCGACTTTGTCGTCGCTTGGCTGCTCGGCTACTACACCGGCGAGGACGATCCGCCTGTGCTCAACTTCACCGTGCTGAAGGACAAGGCGGCCAAGCTCGGCGCTTACTGCGCCGCCCATCCTGCCCACGGCCTCATCACCGCCGCCGACGAGGTGATGTCGCCGCCGCCGCCCGCAAAGTAAGAATCGTGTATCTGTCTTTCCTCGGGGTAGATTGGCCGGTCAATGAACGGCTTGCGAGCCGTGCGCGACCAGGCGTGAGCGCAGCGCGTGGGGCTCAGCGTTTGAGCCGCGGGAAGCACGAATGAGCAAGCTCGTGACCTATGTGGGAACGGTCTATCCGTGGCAATGCGATCATGTCGGCCACATGAACGTCATGTGGTATGTCGGAAAATTCGATGAGGCGACGTGGATTTTCTTCCATCATATCGGTTTGACCCCGACCTATTTGCGACGGGAAAACCGCGGGATGGCGGCCGTTCAGCAGACCATTCAGTACCGCAAAGAACTGGTCGCCGGCGACTTGATCAGAGTCGAGTCGCACCTTCTCGAAATGCGCGAGAAAGTCATCCGGTTTGCCCACACCATGTTGAACATTGAGGACGAGACGCCGGCGGCCCTATGCGAGCTGACCGGCGTTCACATGGATACCGCAATTCGCAAGTCGACGGCGTTCCCGCCGTCGGTCCGGGAACGAGCGGCCGCGCTTATCGCCGGGTCGGCGACATAGTCCGTTCCGCTTGTGGGAGCCACCCACGTCGGATCATCGTTGAAGAAGACGGAGAGCACAGCGCATGAGCATTATTTGGATAATCATTATCGGCTTCGTCGCGGGCGTGGTCGCAAAGCTGCTGCATCCCGGGCCCAACGAACCGTCGGGCTTCATCTTGACCACTCTGCTCGGGATCGGGGGCGCGTTCGTTGCGACCTTTCTCGGCCAAGCGATTGGATGGTACCACGAGGGGCAGAGCGCTGGGTTCATCGGCGCGACCGTCGGTGCGATCATCGTGCTCGTGGTCTGGGGCGCTTTCGCGCGAAGATCCGCATAGCCCGTGCGACGCAACGAGTGACAGGCGCCTCGAACTTCGGAAAGCTGAGGCGGGTGTCTATGTCGGCGCGAAAAGACGCCGTTTCCCGGCGCGCGCGCTTGGGGAGAGTCGCTTGGACCCGCCAAGGGTAAGGGCTATCGCAGCGGCGGATGAAGATCGGGCGATCGCAACCATTGTGCTTGCGTTCGCCGCTGATCCAATTGCGCGATGGACGTGGCCGCGATCACGCGACTACTTGGCCAGCATGCCGGAGCTCGTGCGGGCGCTCGCCGGCACGGCGTTCACCAGCGGCAATGCGTGGTGTACAGACGAATGCACCGGCACAGCGCTGTGGCTGCCGCCCGGACTTGCTCCTGATGAGGAGAAACTGGCCGAGCTCATGGAAGATGCGGTTGCGCCGACTGTTCTCGGCGACATCGTCGGTGCGTTCGAACAGATGACGAAATACCATCCGCGCGAACCGCACTGGTACTTGCCGCTCATCGGCGTCGATCCCGCTTGTCAAGGCAAGGGGTATGGCCATGCTTTGATGGCGCACGTGCTCGCGCGGTGCGATCGCGAGCGAATGCCAGCCTATTTGGAATCCACCAATCCGCGTAACATGTCTCTTTACCTGCGCCACGGCTTCGCGCCTCTGGGCACGATAAGGATCGGTTCGGCGCCGCCGCTCGTTCCCATGGTGCGGCGGCCGCATTGAAACGGCGAGTCGCCGAGGAGTCGTGAGTCTGGGTTGGCAGCTAGCCCCGCACCCTTGATCGGCTTGAATGTCATCTTCTGCAGCGGAACATAAAGGATCACGAGCTTGCATTATCACCGCCCGTTCTGGTTTGCGCTGAGCATGCTGCTGCTCCTCGCTGCGCCGGTAACGGCGCAGACGACGGGGGCGACGGGGGCGACGGAGGCGACGGGGAGCTATGCGCCGCCCGCCGAATTCATGAACCTGTTCTTCGATTTTACCGGCAGCAACGAACCGGACTATCCGGCCGGCCAGCCCACATTGGGCCAAATGCTCACGCAGGCCATCATCGCCAAGGATGCAGCGAATGGTGCGCCCGGCCCGTTGGTCTTGGTCGTCGGCTCCGATATCTACGTCTACGACTCGACCAGCGGCGCCCGGCTCGGCCAGGCGCGGTTTCGCGTCGACCGCGCCAGCGGTTTCTATGAGTTGACGGCGATCAGCCATATCGGTCCCGCGCTCGCCTATCTGGCCGAGATCAGGGCGAACGGCGACGCACATTGGAAGCCGCGCCTTGCCTCGTTGCAGAAGCATGTCGCACAGGTGCGCGCGGTCAACCAGCGTGCCACGGATAACTGGCTTGATCGGCTGAACCAGCCTGCCTGGAGCGCGCACAAGGCGCAGATTCGCAACATGGTCGACTATGCCTGCGCCCGAACCTTGAATTACATCGCCGCTATCGGTAACGGCGAGGGCTTTACCGCCACCGGGGTGAACGATGATTTCTTCAACGGCACAACCGCCAAGTATCCGATTCCGTTCAACAACGTGATGATCGGCACGTTCATGCTCGAAGCGCTGCGTGGCGCCACGGACGCGCGTGGCACGTTGAGCCCGCTCAAGCTCGACTGGCCGCGGGCGATGGTGCTGGTGGACAGCCGCGTCGGCACCAATGTCTCAGCCGGACTGACCGCAGGGACGAATTGGCTGGTGCTGTTCGTGAAGGCGTTATCCGGGTTCACCTTGCCCGACGACCGGATCAAGATCGTCCCTTATGCCGAAATCCGACCTTCGCTCGGCCAGGCGCAGTTGGCGCCGGCGGATCTGACGTATTATGTGCAGCGCGTGTGGGGCCCGCTGTTCTATCGCAGGCTCGTCGCCGATCAGGCATTCGCAAACATCCCGACCATTTACCTGCCGGGTCGCCCGCCGCTGCCGGGCGATTACCATGTCACCCGCGCCGCGGCGATCGATCAGTTCATGATCCGCATGAAACATTCGCTGCGCGATGCGCGCGAGATGTTGTCCAACACGGTCGCGTTCTGGATGGTGCCGGAATTGGCACACAAGAATTGGGACCCGGCCGCGGTGGACATACCCGGCCTGACCGTCGGCTTTCCGGCCGGCGTCGCAGGCTATCCCGCAGTGACGCTGAAATAGAAGCGGTAGGCCAATAGGCGAGCGAATAGCGAGGGTCACTGCGTCAGATGGCAACCGATCGCAGGAGCAACCGGCAATCCTTGGACGCAATCCTCGCCGAACTGAAGCGCCGGCTGTCCGAGATTTACGATCTCAACGCAGCGAAATCGATCCTCACCTGGGACGAGGCAACGTATATGCCCAAGGGCGGCGCGGTGGCGCGGGGTCGGCAGGCGGCGTTGCTGAAACGGCTTGAGCATGAGCGTTCCGTCGATCCGGCGCTCGGACGACTGATTGATCGCCTGGAGCCGCAGGTTGGCAAGCTTTCGGCCGACGACGCCAACCTGATCCGGATCGCGCGGCGTGATTTCGAACGCGCCATCAAAGTTCCAGCCGAATACGTCGAACGCATGAACGCCCATAGCTCGGCATCCTACAATGCGTGGATCGTGGCGCGGCCGGCGAATGATTTTGCCGCAATGATTCCCTTTCTCGAAAAAACGCTCGAGCTGAGCCGGGAATATGCTTCGTTTTTCGCGCCCTACGAGCACATCGCCGATCCGATGATCGACGAAGCCGACGAGGGGATGACGACGGCCAAGCTCCAACGCCTCTTCGCCGAGCTGCGCCGCGAGCTCACTCCCCTGGTGCGGGCGATCTGCGATCAGCCGCCCGCAGACGATGCCTGTCTGCGGCGCGCTTTCGCCGAGGCGGACCAAATCCGCTTCGGCCTGTCGGTCGCTACGCAGATGGGCTACGACCTCGAACGCGGGCGGCTCGATAAGACCCGCCATCCTTTCTGCACGCGGTTCGCCAGGGGAGATGTACGGATAACCACGCGGGTGAGCGATAACCACATCGGCGACGCGTTGTTCTCGACCCTGCACGAGGCCGGACACGCCATGTACGAGCAGGGGGTGAGTGCGGCCTATGAGGGGACGCCGCTCGGCAAAGGAATCCTATCGGGCATTCACGAGAGCCAGTCACGGCTGTGGGAGAATGTGGTCGCGCGCAGCCGGCCGTTCTGGGAGCATTACTACCCGGCGCTTCAAGAAACATTCCCCGATCAGCTTGGATCGGTGCCGCTCGGAGCCTTCTGTCGCGCCATCAACAAGGTGGAGCCGTCGCTCATTCGCACCGACGCCGACGAAGTGACTTACAACCTTCACGTCATGCTGCGCGTCGACCTGGAGCTGAAGCTTCTTGAGGGCGAGCTGCGGGTCAAAGACTTACCCGAGGCTTGGCGCGCGGGCATGCAGGCCGATATCGGCGTTGCGCCGTCGGACGATCGGGATGGCTGCCTGCAAGATGTGCACTGGTTTTACGAACGCATCGGCGGCGAATTCCAGGGCTACACAATTGGCAATATCCTGAGCGCGCAGTTTTTTGCCGCAGCGATGAGGGCGCATTCCGAAATTGCAAGCGAGATCGCGCGTGGACGGTTTAGCACGCTCCTCGAGTGGCTCACCGACAACATCTATCGTCACGGCCGTGCGCTCAAGCCCGACGAGATCGTCATTCGGGCGACCGGACGTCCGATGACGATGGCGCCGTATCTCGCTTATCTGCGCACGAAATACGGCGAGCTCTACCGGTTGCCTGCGCATGCATGACCGCGAGCGTGCCGGCTCTCTCGCCGGCGCGCAGCCGATCACCCGACCGCGCACGCGATCGTACCCGGTTTTGGCGGTCCGTCTTATGCGTTTGCGAACGACGCTTCGATTTTCTCAGGAGCCCAAGCCGCCGTAGCGTTAATGACGCGGACGGATGTTCCGTGCGTGCGATCGACGAGAGCGTGCGTGCAGCAATCGTCGTCGATCTCCGACACGGTCAGTCGAGTGGATGGCATCCAAAGCAATGGAATCGCGAGATCGTGGGGCCAAATCCGCCACGCCGAGCCATCCTCGAGTTCAACGATATGGCTTTTCTCGTGACTCTTAACGCGCATGCAGTCCTCCCTTCCCAAATGAAACGCTGGACGGTCGCATAGAAGCTAAAAAGGGCGAGATCGCGACTCGTTCGGGGCGTTTCCGCGGGGCAGCATTTCTACTACCGCAGAATTAAGTAGTACTATGAATGATGCTTAAGAGGAAGAACCAAGGACCAGTCTGGCGACTCAAATCAATGCCCAAAGCGCATAAATATTAACGATAAGTAAATATGCGCACATTTTTGTCCCCAGTTTTGCCCAGATGGTGTCGGAGATATTGCCGCGTGGTGTGGGGAGTGGGGGACAGTACCTAAGCGCGATCTGCAATAACTCATTTTCAAATCGATCAAGCGACACTGCCGCCCGCACGCCCTTTTCCTTGTCGTCGAAACGGCAAGCAGAGTAGCGTCGAGGGGGCTCTATGTTGTCTTGCACGTTTGAGCGCGTCACCAATTTGGGCGCCCGCGTCCTTGTCGGACGCCGTGAACTTGGCGGTCTCATTACTCGCGCGACAGGCCGAATCGGGCTGCGGCATATTCGTGTGCTGGCCTTGTTGACCGCCGGCGTTCTGCTCGCAGGTCTTCCTTCCGACGCAACCAGCTCGTCGCGGCACGCGGACGTTTCGGCCAAGAAAACACACCGATCCAAGGCGACTGAATCGTATGTCAAGGAAGCCCGGGCTAAGCGCAGGAAACGGCGCAGTGCCCGTTCGAAGACGTCGCGTCGCGCGGCTGCGAAACACGCCGAGCCGGCAAAACCCGCATTGCCCGGCGATCTGGGCGTGGTTCAGCAAGCGATCGTGCAGGCGCGCAAGGGCAAGGTTTCCGATGCGACGGCGCTCGTGAAGTCCGTCAGCGATCCAGTGGCGCAAAAGCTCGTCGAATGGGTCGCTCTGCGAGACGGTGACAGCACGGCCAATTTCGACCGCTATGAGGCCTTCATTCGCGCAAACCCGCACTGGCCCGGCATTCCATCGCTGCGCCGGCGCGCTGAGGCCAGGCTGTGGCAGGAGCGCCGCGATGGCGCGACGGTGCGCGGCTTTATCGGCGAGCACCCGGAAAGCATTGTCGGCCGCCTAGCGCTCGCGCGCGTGCTGCTCGGCGAGGGCGATCGCGCCGCGGCCGAAGGCGAGGTTCGCGCCGTGTGGCGATCCGCGGACCTCTCCGCCGGATTCGAGGACGCGATACTCAAATCATTCGACGATATCCTGACGCGCTCCGACCACGTCGCGCGCATGGATCGGCGGATCGGCGAGAAAGACTTCAGCGGAGCCATGCGTGCGGCGCGCCGTGCCGGCGGCGACGCAGTCGCGATCGTCAAAGCCTGCTCCGGCGCTTTTAGAAATTCCGGCAATGCGCGCAAACTTCTCGACGCGGTTTCGAGCGACGCACGCAACGATCCCGGCTACATGTTATGCCGGATTCATTCTCTGCTGCAAAACGACGGCATCGAAGCAGCGACCAAACTGATGCTCGCGGTTCCGTCTGACGATCCGCAGTCTCAAGAGACCGACGAATGGTGGCGCAAGCGCCGTTGGCTCGCCCGCGACCTGCTCGACCGCGGCGATCCCAAGTCCGCCTATCAGGTCGTAAAAAGCGCCGCTGCCCCAGAGAATCCGTACTATCGGGCCGAATTCCATTTCATGGCCGGATGGATCGCCCTGCGTTTTCTCGATGATCCCGCAACGGCGCTCGTGCACTTTACGCATGTGGACGACGATACGACCAATCCCGTTATACTCTCACGCGCCGCGTACTGGCGCGGCCGCACCTATGAAGCCCAGGGTCGGACCATGGCGGCGCGCCGGAGTTATGAGGTCGCCGCCTACCATTCAACGGCCTATTACGGACAGTTGGCTCGCGCGCGTCTCGGGATGAGCGAAATGGAGTTGCGGTCGCCGCCCGCGCCTGTGCCTCAAGCCAGTTCCGAAGTCGTCCACGCCGCCGAGTTGCTTTACGCTATCGGCGAGCGCCAACTCGCCTTGTCGTTCTTGACGACCGCCGCCGCTGATGGCGATTACGCCGCCGAACTCGCGGCGCTTGCCGAAGTCGCCAAGCGCAATGACGACGCCAGGGCGGTGTTGCTCGTCGGCAAGACGGCCCTCGCACGGGGGCTCCCGCTGGACGTTTACGCGTTTCCGGACATTGGCATACCGACCTTCAAGCAGATCGGTCCCGATATCGACCTCAGCGTCGTCTATTCGGTCGCACGCACCGAGAGCCAGTTCAATCAACGGGACTCGTCGCCGGCACAGGCCGTCGGCCTCATGCAGGTCACCCCGGAAGCCGGGCGCGACACCGCCAAGAAATTCAACGTCCGCTACAATTGGAAGCGGATGGTCAACGACCCGGTCTACAATACGCAGATGGGTGCGGCGGAGGTTGCCGCGCTTTTGCAGGAATACCGCGGCTCATACATCATGAGCTTCGCCGGTTATAACGCGGGCAGGGGGCGCGTTCAGACGTGGGTCGGGCGCTACGGCGACCCGCGCGCCGCCGAGGTCGATGCCATCGACTGGGTCGAGCGCATCCCATTCTCCGAAACGCGCAACTACGTTCAGCGGGTCGTGGAGAATCTGCAGGTCTATCGCGTGCGTCTTGGCGAAAGCACCGCCGCCGCATTGGGGCCCGATCTCGGTGTTACGGCCGCCGCGGAAAGTCCCAAGGCCCCGCGCGCGCGGCACGAAGCTTTAGCCAGATAAGGCGCGCTGAGAGCGTTCCGGCGAGCCTCGGCATAAGCACTGAACCGGTATAGTCTGGCCGGCACTTGCCGACGTTGTACGGCGAGTCGCAGCTCGCCTGGGTGCCGTGCGCTCCGGAGAACGCACCGCAGATCATGTCCTCAACGCAGCATAGTTATAGTTATAAATGAGTTGATTGGCGGCGGATCGCCGGATCCTTCGCGCCGTGGCCGCGCGGCAACGCGACCGGGCCGACATATTGCTTGAGGGCCTATAAACGGGCTTGCTTCACGCATTATTAACGATCGATGCAAGTCGCGTGCGCTTTTACGACAAACCCAGTGGAACTAGGAGCCGGGTTGCGCGTTATTATCCGGTTTTGTAATGGGCGTGGGGGGTCGTATATGTTCAAGAGTGCCAGTTCTAATCATTCGCTTTGGCCGGAACAGGCCCGGCCGCGCAAAACCAAACAGCAGTCAGCGCTCGTAATTGGCGCGTTTTGTATCGGCGCAGTTGCCGCAATTTCGGCCCACAACGTCCTGACAGAGCTTTCCACGCCCGCTCAAGAGCCGGTGCAGCAGATCAGCCTCACCGCCCGTCCGGTCTATGCGACGCCTAGCTCCATTCTGGCGGAGTCGGCGAATGCTACCAGCGCCAGCCTGGCGGCGGCGAAACTTCTGAGCGCAAGCACTGCGCCGGCTGTGCCGAGCAGCGTTACCGACGGCCGCGGCGGAGCAACTGCCGACCGTAGCGGCGAAGCCCTCGCCACCGGAGCGGCCGCTATCGCAGCGACTGCCGCTTCAAGCGCGCCGCCCATCAAAGCGAGCGAGATTGCGAAGCCGGCCAATTCCTTGCCGGCCAAGGCGGCTGAGATCGCAAAACCGGCCGTTGAACCGCCGGCCCAGAAAGCCGAAATCGCCAAGCCGGTCGCTGAGCCCACCGCTCAGCCGGTCGAAACGGCTGCCAAGCCCGCAGCTCCCGAGCGCCCCAAGACGGTACGGAGGAGGCGCGACCCCAACTACTACGCCCGAAGAAGGAACCAGCAGATTTTCCCGTTCTTCGGATTTCTGAACGCGTTTGGGCGTCGCGGCTAAGTTTGGTCAATCGCCAGCTTTCGAAGCAATAGACAGTGACAGGGCCCCTTGCGGCGGTGAGCCGCCGGGGACCCATGCGCGTCCGCCGGTTCACACGTCCCTGCGCGCCGCCTTTTCATTGGCGGTTGCATCGTAAACGTCGGCGGGCCCTTCAAAATTTGCCCCGAAGCGGCCGCGATGCCTCACATCCGCCTTATCCGCTTCCGATGAATGAGCCGGGGTATTCGGTAAAGGGGGGCGCGATGAAGGCGGTTTGGCTTGCCGTCGTCTTGGCCATCACGGCCACGCTAGCGCACGCGGAAAACATAACGGAAATGGTCTCGCAGTACCGGCGAGCGCATGGGCTCTCGGCGGTGAAGACCGATCCGCAGCTCACGGCGATCGCCGAACGGCAGGCAAAGGCGATGGCTGCGACCGGCGTCATGGATCACAGCGTGGCCGGCTCGTTCTCTTCCCGGATCGCTGGCGCACATTCGGGCATCGCGGCAGAAAACATCGCCGCCGGCACCAAGACCTGGGCAAACACCTTCCGTGCGTGGAAGCATTCGTCGGGGCACAACGCAAACCTCTTGCTGGCCAACGCTGACAGCGTCGGATTCGCCGTCGCCCGCAACGAGAACACCCGCTACAAGACCTTCTGGGCCATGGTGATTGCCGACAAGTCGCCGAGAAAGAAGAGCAGCGGCAAGGTCGCGGCGAAGCGCGACATGCGACGCACCTACGCGAGCGCGGAGCCGACAGAAAACCCGATCGACGCGCTCAAGAGCTTCGTCTGCAAATATCTGTGCTGACGGCGGCTGATCGATCCGCTCTCACGGACGCGGCGCGACGCCTATTGCGGAGAGCCAGACGCCTTTTCCGGGCACCGTTGATAAGTCTTGAGGCTGTCAAAATCGGCGCCGATGGAAAGCTGATCGGCGGTGTTATGGATGAGCACGATATCCGTAACCGTAATTTGGGTGGGGTCTGTCGTGCTGGGGCATTGCATGTGCGCTGAGTAGTTGGTCCCCCGCGCGCCCGCGGTCTCGCTCACCCAGACGACGTTGCAGGTTGCGTCCTGATTGACGTAGCGTTTGCCCGAGAGGGTAATAAGCGATTTGCCGGCCTTGTCGCAGTCGTCAGTCAGCGGCGCCCACGACCCCCAAAACGCTTCCGGGAAAGCGCTTTCACGTTTCACGTCGGCTGACGCCGCATGTGACAGCACCATCGCGGCTGCCGCCAGAAAACCGCCGGCCCGCTTGATCCCTATCATTCGTCGCCCCAGCCCGCATGTTCCGTCAAAAGCTAACTAATCGTATCACGCTGGGTTCAGGTCAGCCAGCGGACCGGCCTTGTTCAGAAGACTAGAGCAGGATGAATTGACGTGGAATCGACCCTCCTGCCGTCATCGTGCACGCGGGCGATCCAGCAACCACAAACGCTCTCAGTGGTTCTGGATGCCCCGCCTCCGCGGGGCATGACCACTGCGGGTGAGGCGGGACGAACCAAGCCGAAATCGCCATGCTCTCTGGGGTAAGCTGACAATGATTCCGCATCGCCCTTGCGCCCAAAATAGGCGGAGGTTGGCCGTGCCCGAATGGAAGGTTGTGATCCAGGTCACTTGCAAGTCTTGAGAAATGGGCACACTTGTCCTCAGGGGTAAGACCATGAGGACGATTTCGATCAGCCCCAGCGCGCTGCTTGCACTGATTGCCTTGCTTGTGCCGGCGGGTTCTGCGCTCGGTCAGCCGGCGGCCATGACGTGGCCGGATGCGGTCGCGCAGTTGACCGCCGAACGCACGCGGGCGGAAACCTGCGTCGCCCTCATGAGAAAGTATGGCGACGACGCGCAGAGGGCTCGCGGCCAACTGACCTACGGGAATGCCAAGGCCGATGCCGACGCCGTGATTGTCGGCTTGAATACGGTTCTTTCGAAAGGGCAGGAGCCGGCAAGCCTGTCGAGCCTGCAGGCGAGATTGACCAGCGGCGTTTCCGGTCTGGCTGAGTTCTGCAACACCGTCGCCAAACTGCTTCCCGACACGGGCGGGCAGAAAGGCGGTTGGGCCGGCGTGCTGGCCGGCATTGCGCAGAACGCGGGCGCCATCGAGCAGTTGCTCAAGATGTTATCGGCCGGCGTGTCCGTGCTTTACACCGATTACCGGGCCGACGACGCGCTGACGCGCGCGACGATCAAGACGCAGTTGGAGGCCGCGCGATGGCCGGCATTTTCCGAGGTCAAGGCCGCAGAATAGCGCGCTTGTTCGCTCTGCTGCCGCTATTCCTGTTTGCCGCGCTCTCTGCGGCGAAGGCGCAGCTTTACGAGCAGCCGGTGCTGGTCGTTGAGCCCGGCATGCACACCGCGCCGATCAAAGCGGTGGGCGTGGACACCGCCGGGCGTATTGCCGTCACCGGTTCCGATGACAAGACGGTGCGGGTGTGGTCGGTGGCCGACGGGAAGTTGCTGCACACGATCCGCATGCCGGCCGGACCCGGCAACATCGGAAAAATCTATGCAGTGGCGATGAGCCCCGACGGCGAGCTCGTCGCCGCCGGCGGGTGGACATCAGCCGGATGGGCGAATGGCCCCGAAGAATTTATTGATCGAAGAAAAACTGACGCAACAGCAGTGGAGTCCCGATCAGATCAGCGGGCGTCTGGCGAAGGATGGCGTCGCCTTTATCAGTCACGAGCGCATCTATCAGCATGTCTGGAAAGACAAGAAAGACGGGGGCACGCTGTATCTTCACTTGCGTCACAGCGGCAAAAAATACAACAGGCGCAAGGGCAAGAATTCGGGGCGCGGGCTGATTCCGAACCGCGTCGATATCGATCAGCGGCCTCCTATTGTCGCCGCAAAAATCCGCATCGGAGACTGGGAGGCCGACACGATTATCGGCGCCAATCACAAAGGCGTTGTCATGTCGCACGTCGAGCGAACCTCCAAATACACCAAGCTCGCCAAACTGCCGGACAAGAACGCGGACTCTGTCGTGCAGGCCTGCGCACGCGTGCTTTTGCCGCTCGCTGACCAAATCGAAACAATCACTTACGACAATGGAAAAGAGTTCGCCTCTCACGCCCAAATCGCAACCTCGCTGGGGGCAATTTATTTATTTGAGAGCGCGACGGGCAAACTGGTCAAGCGCATTTCGGGCCTTCCCAATGTCACCCACGAGTCTCGCCTTCTCGCCGGATGGCCGCTATCTGGCGGCGGGACTTGGTCGCGAAGAATGGTCTGCGCATTTTTGACCGCGACCGGCAGTGGGCCGAAGTTTTCCGCGACACGGATTACGGCTTTGATATCTACGGGATCACATTTGCCGCCGACGGCCGGCTCGCCACGCGAGCTATGATCGCTTGATCCGGCTCTATGACCGCGACTTCAAGCTGGTTGTTCCTCCCAGAAAAGCTCCCGGCGGGAGATCGACCCTTCGGGATCGTCTTCAGCCCCGACGGCGTCAAAGTTGGCGGTCGGCTACGTCGATGTGGCGGCCGTTGACCTCCTCGACGGACATTCGCTGGCCCCGCTGCCGAGACCGAACGTGGACGGCTTGGGAAACGGTAGCCTGTCACAAGTCATGTGGTCGAAGGACGGCGAGACCCTCTTCGCGGGAGGGCGTTATAACGATGGAAGTGGCAACAACCCCGTCCTGGCATGGGGCAGTGCCGGCCGCGGCGAGCGGCGCGCTTTGCCGGCCGGGAACACTACAGTCGGAGGCCTTGCGGCGTTGCCGGACGGCGGTCTCTTGGTTGCAGCAATGGACCCGTTCCTAGCGGTGTTGGAACCTGACGGCCGACCGCGCTGGGTGCACCATTCCCCCAAGGCGGACTTTCGAGGTCAAGAGCGACGTGCTGGCGGTGTCATCCGACGGCGCGATCGTCGATTTCGGCTTTGAGTATGTGGGGCAAGTCGCCGCTGCGGTTTGATCTGCGCACGCTTAAGCTCGCTCCCGACCCACCTGCCGACAACCAGACGACTCCGCCGAGGCAAGAGGGACTCAGTATTGAAGGGTGGGAAGACGGATACTCCCCGACGCTTGACGGCAAGCCGATCGCGCTGGAGCCGTACGAGAGATCGCGAAGCTTGGCCGTGCATCCGGACGGCGATCGCTTCGTGCTTGGGGACAGAGTGGTCTCTGCGCGCCCTTGACGCCAAGGGCCGACCCCTGTGGCGACGCGCTGTGCCGGGCGTCGTCTGGGGGGTCAACATCACCGGCGATGGCCGGCTGGTGGTCGCGGCCTATGGCGACGGCACCATCCGCTGGCATCGCATGGACGATGGCCGCGAACTCCTCGCTCTATTCGTACTCGCGGACAAGCAGAACTGGGTCGCCTGGACGCCCGAAGGCTTCTACGACGCGACGCCGGGAGCCCTCGAGCGTGCTGCGGTGGCAGGTCAACCGCGGTTTCGATGCCGCCGCCGACACGGTGCCCGTCAACGCGATCCCAAGATTGCGGCGGCCGGATGCGCTTGCCCTGGTGCTCCAAGAGCGGGAAACCGCGCGGGCGCTAGGTATTGCCGACCTGCAAGCGGCCGGGCGGACGTGCAAGAGGCCACCGGATCAGAGCAAAGCCCGGCGCGCGGCTGCATGTGCTGACCATCGGCATCAGCGACTATGGCGACAAGGCAAGGCGACCTGACACTGAAATTTGCTCACCGCGATGCGCAGGACGTGGCGAGCGCTCTCATCAATACGCAGAAGGGTGGCCTCTATGCCGAGGTCAAGCCCATGTTTCTGCACGATCGCACCGCGGATAAGGTTGGAATTTTCGATGCGCTCAGCGGAGATGGAGAGAAATATGGCGCAGGGGCGGGCAAGACTTTGCCGTGGTCATGTTCTCCGGCCATGGCACCATGATCGATGGCCAATTCTATCTGGTACCCTATGGAGTAGACAACAGCACGCCGGCACGTCTCCAAGCGTCTTCGATTCCGGCGACGGAGTTCCGCCACCTCACCAAAAGCTGGCCGCGCATGGCCGCGTTCTGGTTTTGCTTGATGCCTGCCGCTCGGCGGGCTTGGTCGGCGGAGCGCCGACACGCTAAGATGAAATGGCCGCCAGCAACGTGACCGTGCTGACGTCCTCGACGGCAGACAAGGTCTCGCGTGAGGATGACAACTGGCGGCACGGGGCCTTCGCCAAGGCGTTACTTGACGCATTGTCGGCCCGCGGCAGCGACACGATCAGAACCGTAAACGGCGTGATCTCGATGACCGAACTGAGCGCTTACATGAGGAGGCACCTGTCGCAGTTGACCGATGGCGATCAACAGCTCGGCGCGTCAGATCCTGAGCGACTTTCGAGGAGCGACATCTTCGTCTGCCGGGCTGTGATCTCTCAGTCCCATCTTGGCGCGATGCGGCCTATCCAGCGCGATGCATCGTCCGCGAAAGCAAAAGCGGACGATCAGCATTCGCTGATCTTACGGCGCATCGGATGGGCGGACTTTATCAGTATCCGTTGCGGCGCGGCCGCGCAGGACCGCCGAGAGGGCGCTTGACCCTCATGACCACGCCGAAATAGTCGCCGCCCTCATGGGGCGGATCGACCAGCGTCATGCCGCATGCCGTGCACACGGTATTCGCATCCGCCGGGACGCTGCCGCCAGCTTCTGCGATCACCGTCGCATTGCAGGCCTCACACCGAGCGAGGTTCGGCATATCGTTGTACTGGGATTGGGACGCCATATTTATTCCTTATGCGCCCACAATAAGGAAAATATAGTGCAGCGCAATATAATCTTTGTGCGATGCCGCAACGCGCGCGTAAGCGGCCGTGACGCCGGCCAATAAAGCTTCATCGAATCAGAGCGTTGCCATCTCGTCGGCAAAAAGGTCACGCCGCGCTACTTAAGGCCTATGGGATTTCCAAGGCTGGCGAACTTACCTCGCTACCGCTATCGGCTCCTTCATCGCCCTTCAAATCTCCTTCACGGTTCGGCCAATCGAATTCGCACCTTGAGGCGAAGTCTTCAGGCGCTTCGCCCCCACACTTGCGCAACCGTCTACAGGGTGGAAGAGGTGTCGGGCTGACGCAAATGATGACGACATCGGCAAGCGCTGCGGACAGTTCTGCTTCCGTCAGCAGGCCGAGTCCGGACGATACGCGTCAGCCGTGGACGTCCGTCCCGTCACCGCCCTTCGCGCGCCCAGGTGGCGGCAAGGCTGCCGAGCAGCAGCAATAGCCCGAGCAGGCCGGCGAAGACGGGCAGCACGCCGACGCCGCGCACGACGCTCGCCTGGCGCATCTTCAGGCCGATCCAGCCGTCACCGCGAAAGGTGTCGCTCGACCGCACCGCGACGACGCGCGGCACGTCGACTTTTGCGCCCGCCGCTTCCATACGTTAGCAGAGCACCAGCCTGTTTCGGACCTGTGTGGGATAAGAGCGCTACGGCACCTCATTGATTTCAACGATGATATTCGCTCGATCGAACGCCAATCTCGCGGTCGCTTCAATTTGTGGGTCCGAAATCGTCCCTGGCAAAAAAGCCGGCACGGTGGTGCCTCCGACGTTGCGAGCTGATGGACTCAGGAAACCACCCAGCCCTGCATCATGTGCTTCCTGTCCCAAACTATTACAGAACCTGTAGTCCTCACTGATCAGGCCCGGCCAGTCAGGAAGCTTCGGCTGAAGGTCCACAATGTACCCGGAGAACCTACATCGAACAATCGAGTAGTGGACTGCACGTCGCGCGTTCGTGCCGCCTGCAGCCTTCCTTCCATAATGGTGTACGCTTTCCCTCTCCGCTGTGGTCCGGCCGATTGCCGCATAGAAAACCGGCCAACTCCCGTCAGAAAACCGTGAAACTGGCCCGAACGTGTTTCCAAAAAGCTGCTTTCGTTGAAATGGAGCCTCAATCAGCTCCCTTATCACGTCGCCGCGATCAAAGGCGATAACATCGATGATCTCCCCTATTGTGAGGCCCTTCTTATTTGCAAAAACCGCCAGATGGGAAAGGTTCGCGAATCGGTGAACGTCCTTCGTAACGTTCGCACGCGGCAGCGCTTCCAGCATCATTTATCGTCCGGATAAGTACGCGACGTAATACTTAACGCGCAGCAAATTCTCCATTGAACCTTCGATAAGGAGCGCCCGCGGCGTCGCGTCATTCAAATCATGTTGCGGTTCGCTGAGCCAATCCCGGATCGCTGCCACGTCACCGAAGAGAGCATCCAGGTCTGTTGCTATACGAAGGATCGCCCGCAGCCTATCATTCGCATCACGCTGCCGCACAGGCCTCACGCCAAGATAAATCTCTTCAACGTCGGACGCAGCCTCTAAGCCGAGAAGAGTTGCCGCTTCTCGGTCATCAAAGTCCCAATCGTCCATAACTTTCTTAAAAAGAAGCACCTGCCCAGGCGCCTTAGCGACCTTCGTCCAAAGCGGGGGCATCGCCTCAAAAATAAATCGGCTTTCAGCCGGCGAAAAATAGGATTTTTCACCCTCCGCTATTTGGACAAAAAGCGTTGGTTCCGTGGGCGCATGCCAAATCTCTTGCGGTGATTCTGATTTTCGTTGCCTTGTTTTGCGATAGTCAACCGAAGGCACGCCAATTCCTAGGGGAGAACCAAGCGTAGCAACAGGGTCTGTATTACCAAGTCCGACGCTGCGCTTTTCGGCTAAGTATTGTCCATCTCTTCCATTCTCGAGCGGTCGGTTATTCTCGAGGTTGACCAGCGTCATTTCCTCGGCTCCAATCCTACGTGCGTCATTAAAGCTTGAAGTTCCTTTTCTGCAACCTCAAACTGCTGCATGACTGATTGCGCCACGATGGGGCTGCCGTATTGCGTGTGGTCGAACTGAACGAACAAATCGCCCTCAGCCATCGAGCGCTGCAATGCGAGGCTTATCTTCGTAGCATTGGATGCATCCAAGCCGCTAAACTGAAGCGTGAATTCCTTTTTCAAGGTTGCATATTTCCCTTGATCAAGCTTCAGCGCGGCGTTTCCTCTTTCTCCAAGGAAGGTCTCGACGGACGTCGGGCCACCCTCACAAGCTAGCCACAGATTGGCGCGCATAAAACGCTCCGAAACCTCCACTTTTAAAATTGTGCGAAGCGTGTCCTCACATAGTTGCAGGTGGTTCTTGGCAGATTCAGCGTGACCGTCTTCTAGACGGATCTCTCTCAGATCGACGACCAATGCGGCGGGGGTTATGTCAATGCGACCGCTTCCACGGAAGGTATTGATCGTCAATTTAAGATCTCCGTACGAGTTTCCCCCAAATGTGAGCAAGTCGTTGAGATTTAGGGACTGAGTTGTCCGAAGTGCTTTGTAAAAAGTCTCCATGACCTCGCTCGCCTGAACTCCGAGTCGAAGCACAGGCTCACGAAAAGCACTTGCCATCCCAATGGTAAGACGTGCGCCGCTGCAAATCATCAAAACTGCCCGTACCCTCTTTGAGAAGGTCGCTATGCGTGAAATATATTCCTGAAAATCGTCCCCGTCACCGCCCTTCGCGCGCCCAGGTGGCGGCAAGGCTGCCGAGCAGCAGCAATAGCCCGAGCAGGCCGGCGAAGACGGGCAGCACGCCGACGCCGCGCACGACACTCGCCTGGCGCATCTTCAGCCCGATCCAGCCGTCACCGTGAAAAGTGTCGCTCGATCGCACGGCGACGACGCGCGGCACGTCGACTTTTGCGCCCGCCGCTGTCGCGAGCCTGCGCGAATCGCCGCCGGTCTCATGGGCAAGCGGCGCCAGCACCTCCGTCGTCGAGGTGACTTCGGCGAATTCGCGCGGATTGGCAGGGCCGACATTGACTAGCGCGTTAAGCTTGCCGTCGCTCGCGCGCCACAGGCCAAGCTCGTTCGCCTCGATGCTCTTGCGCCAGATTCCGGGTTCGCTCATGTCGAGGGTGAGTGTGCGCTTTTCGCCCGAGGGTGCAGTCAAGGTGACGGGGCTCACGCTCTCGCCCATGGTCTGGCGCTGCACGATGAGCTCGCGCCCGCGCACGAACATGCGCAGCGCCTCCTCTTCGAGATCGGGCTGTTTCATCAGCCAGTGCGACAGCCGGCGCAACAGGTCGATATGCGGCCCGCCGCCCTCATAGCCGCGCGCCCACAGCCAGATCTGGTCGGAGAGCAGAAGCGCGATGCGCCCCTCGCCCTCGCGCGCGAGCACGAGCACCGGCTTGTTTTCCGGGCCTTGCATGACCGTCATCCCCTGCTTGACGGTCGCATCGACGAGGCGGAACCAGCGGCTCCAGCGTGGCGGCGTCTCGTCCGCGCCCTGCAGTCCGCGCGTCACCGGATGGCGGCGACCGAGCGCGCTCAGCTCCGGGCGATACGCAGCCTCGGTGATCTGTCCGCTCGGTTCGGCTGGCAACAGAGGTTCGAGCGGCGTGCGCCAAAGACTCGTCGGCGACGCATAATCCGGGCCCGCGGCGATCAGCACCGCGCCGCCCTCGCGTACATAGCGGGCGATGTTGTCGAAATAGATCATGGGCAGTACGCCCTGACGCGCGTAGCGATCGAAGATGATCAGCTGGAACTCGTTGATCTTCTGCTGGAACAATTCGCGCGTCGGAAACGCGATCAGCGACAGTTCGTTGATCGGCGTACCGTCCTGCTTTTCCGGCGGGCGCAGAATGGTGAAATGCACGAGGTCGACATTGGCGTCGGATTTGAGCAGATTACGCCAGGTCCGCTCGCCCGCGTGCGGCTCGCCCGACACCAGCAGCACGCGCAGCTTGTCGCGCACGCCCTCGATCGGAACGACGGCGCGGTTGTTGAGCGGGGTCAGTTCGCTCTCGAGCGGCGAGGCTTCAATTTCGACGATGTTCGACCCGGCATGCGGGATCGGCACCTGCACTCGCACCGCCTCGCCCGAACGGACGGTGCGCCGTTCGAGCAGATCGCCGTCGCGTCTGATCAACACCTCGGCCGACCCGCGCGGCGCGCCGACATCCTCGATGCGGAACGAAACAATCTGCTGCTGTCCGACAATGCCGAAGCGCGGCGCCGAGACGAGCACCACCCGGCGGTCGCGCTCGGCGGGATGGCCGGTCACGAGCGCATGCACGGGGGCGGTGAAACCGAGCGCGCTCGCCTCCGCCGGCGCGTCGTGCACGCGGCCATCGGTCAACAGGATTGCGCCTGCGACTTGTTCGGGCGGCACGTCGGCGAACGCCTGGCCGAGCGCGGCGAACAGGCGCGTGCCGTCGGTCTCCCCATCGGACTGGCCGGCTTCGACCGTGCGCAGTTCGAGGCCGGGGATGCGCTTCAGACGTTCGGTCAACTCGGCGCGCGCGGCTGCGGTCTGGGCGGCGCGGTCGCCGAAATTCTGGCTTGCGCTCTTGTCGACGACGAGCACGGCGACCGAGGGCAGCGGCTCGCGGTCTTCCCGCGTGAAGGAGGGATTGGCGAGCGCGGCGATGATGAGGGCAAGCGCAAGCGCGCGCAGCAGCGCGCCGCGGCCGCGGGCGAGGAACAACAGTACAGTCACCACCGCCGCCACAACGAGCGCGGCCCACAGCGCATAGGGCGGAACGAGCGGTGCGAACGAGAGACCGAAATTCAACTCACGCTCCTACTGGCCGAGCCGTTCGAGCAGGGCCGGGACGTGCACTTGATCGGCCTTGTAGTTGCCGGTCAGCGCATACATCACGATGTTGACGCCGGCGCGGAAGGCGAATTCGCGCTGGCGCGGCTCGTTGGGCACGAGCGGCAGCAGCGCCAGGCCATCGGGCCGCGTCGCCCAGGCGCCGGCGAAATCGTTCGCGGTGATGATGATCGAGGACACCCCGTCGCCGGCGCGGGCAGGACGTTGCTCGATCGCTTCGTTGGTCTCGGCCGGCAATGCTTCGACCCACAGCCGGCCATTGGTGAAGCGGCCTGGAAAATCGCGCAGCAGGAAAAACGTCTTGGTCAGCACGTGCTCGGCGGGCGCCGGCTCGAGTTCCGGTATGTCGAGCGAAGATAGGATCGCGCGCAGCGCCACCATCCCAGGAGTTCTTGGTCTCGCCGCCGAGGCCGGGCGGCGCCTCCACTGCGTCGCGCGTGTCGAACAAGATGGTGCCGCCCTGCTTCATGTAGGTGTCGATGCGCGCGAGCGTCTCCGGCGACGGCTTCGGCGCATCCGGCGCGATCGGCCAGTAAATGAGCGGGAAGAAAGCAAGCTCGTCGTGCGAAATGTCGAGCCCGATCGGCTCGCCCGCCTCGAGCGCGGTGCGCTGGGCGAGAAACACCGTGAGGCTCTGCAGCCCTGATTTGCTGATCGCGTCGACCTCGGCATTGCCGGTGATGACATAAGCGAGATGCGTGCTTTCGGTTGCCCTCACGGCGAAATCGTCGGCCGCGGAGTCGGCATGCCCCAGTCGTGGCGGCGCAAGCGCGAGTACGATCCCGATCACGATCGCGGCGGGCGCACGGCGCCAGCCGAGCCGGCGCTGGATGCCGCCGGCAAGCCAGAACACGATAAGCGCGTCGATCAGGCAGAGTGCGAGCGCCGCAAGGAAAATCGGACCGCGCAAATCCTGCGGCTCGGCGATGCGGTAGGGCTCGATGCGCGCGTTGAGCGGGGCGAAGTCGAGCGGGCGCAGCCGGTCGGTCGGAGCCAGCGTATTCACGGCGAGCAAGCCCTCGGGCGGACCATAGAAGCCGGGCGGATTGTCAGCGGTCGCCCGTCCGGAAAAGCCGGCTGCAATCGGCCGCGCCGTCGGCGGAGGCGGACCGAACACGCCGAAGCCATCGAGAATGCGGCTCGGGGCGACGACGGCTCGCGCCGCATTCGCGTCTTTCGCGGCGCTCGCTTCTTCGGCCGGTCCGCCCGCGCCAGCGAGACCGACGATGCGCTTGAGCATGTCGACCAACGCTCCCGACAGCGGCAGATCCGACCAGCGTGTATCGGCGGTCACATGGAACAGCACGATCATGCCTTTGCCGCGCTTGGCCGCCGTCACCAGCGGCGTGCCGTCGGTGAGCGTGGCCCAGGTGTGATCGGCAAGCGTCGCATCGGGCTCGGCGAGAACTTGGCGGTTCACCGTGACGTCGTTCGGCACCTCCATGCCCGCGAACGGTCCGTCGTGCGAGAAGCCGCCGAGCTGCTGCGGTCGTTCCCAGCTCAGGCTCCCACCAAGAATGCGCCCGCCACGGCGCAGCCTCACCGGCACGAGCTCGTCGTCCGCGGCCGCCAGACGCGGGCCGGCGAAACGCACCAGCATGCCGCCGTCTTCGATCCAGCGGGCGAGCCGATCGCGCGCGGGACCGGCGACGTTGCCGACATCGGCGAGCACCAGCATGGGCAGATGTTGGTCGATGAACTGGTTCACCGCATCGCCCGGCGATTGCCGTTGCGCCAACCGCACATCGGCAAACGGTCCGAGCGCGCGCGCGAGATAATAGGTGGAGGCGAGCAATGGCTGCGCGGTTTCCGTGGTCGAGCCCGTCACCACGCCGACTGTCCGCCGCCGCCAGCGCTTGTCGAGCAATTCGACCGCGCCGGCGGAACGCTCTCCCGCGATTTCGAGGCGCGCGATGTCGTTGCGGATTTCGGTCGGCAGGTCGAACCGCGCCTCGGTCTCGAGGTCGCCCGGTTTGAAGTCGAACGCCGTTTCGCTGACCGGCAATCCCTTCAGATCGAGCGCGCGGACGATGCCACTGCTATCGGCGTCGCCGGAGGCTCGCAACACCTTCACGCTGAGGCCTGCGGCTGCATTCTCCGCTGCGGTCAGCGCATGCGCCGGTTTGAGACCGCCGGTGACTACGGTGGCCGGATGCTGCCCGATCACCCGGGCGAGACCAGCGGCAAAATCCCCGCCGCTGCCGAGATCGACCCCGTCGGCGAACCACACAATTTCCAAGCCAGGGGTCGCCGCGACAAAGCGCGCGATTGCGGAAAGAGTATCCGTGCGCTGCACCGCATGCGGCTGTGGCTTGAGCAGGCGGAGCCGCGCCCCGGCTGCGTCCGCCGTTTCCAGCGAGATCAAACGCGTGGGCTCAGACAGCGGCACCAGCGCGACGCCACGACGATCGGCCCCCGCGCGCGCGACAAGGTCCTGCGCCGCATTGAGCCGCGCGTCCCAGGTCGAAGCCGCCGCCCACCCATCATCGATCAGAACCATCAGCGGGCCACCGCCTGTGGCGGTCGAAACCGGCGGGTTCCACATCGGGCCGGCGGCGGCGATGATCACCAGCGCGGCGAGCGTTAGGCGCAGCAGTGTCAGCCACCAGGGGGTGCGCGCCGGCGTTTCTTCCTTTGGCGCGATTTCGAACAAGAGCCGCGTCGGCGGAAAATCGACGCGGCGCGGCCGCGGCGGGATCAGCCGCAACAGCCACCACAACGCCGGAAGGCTGAGCAGACCGAGAAGAACGAGCGGCTGAGCAAACGCAAGCGGTAGACCGGGGATCATGCGGGCCTCACAAGCGCTCCGCGCCGCTTGTTGGCGCCGAACGCGGCATGGCCGGCAGACAGTCGTGCATGCAGTTGGAGGAGAAGATCGGTCGAGGGTCGGTCGGTGCGATGGATGATGAAGCTCCATCCGCACCGATCGGTCTGCGCCCTGATCTCACTGCGATGGAGATCGACGCGCGCCTCGTAGTCGCGCCGCCACCTCTCCGCCCGTCCGGCGGTGATCGCGCCTGCGCCTTCCGGCTCGATGAACTCGATGCGTCCGGAATAGGGAAAGGTTTCCTCCGCCGGATCGACGATCTGCACGACATGCCCTTGCGCGCCCGCGGCCGAAAGCTGGGCCAGCGTGGCGCGAATGTCGGCCATCGCGCTCCACAGATCGGACAGGAGGACAAATTCCGAAAGTGGGGCAGGGGAGAATGACGGCGGCAGGCTCGCGCGTTCGCCTGCGTCATGCGCGAGCGCCTGGGCGATCTTGTCGATGACGTTTCGGCTCGCCGTCGGCGCCATCACGCCGGGCACGCCAACGCGCTCGCCGCCCTGCACCAGCACCTCGGCGAGCGCCAGCGCAACGACGAGCGCGCGCTCGAGCTTGGTTTCCTGCGCGAGCTTCGACGCGAACTGCATTGACGGCGAACGATCGGCCCAGATCCACACCGTGTGTGCCGCCTCCCATTCCTGCTCGCGCACATAGAGATGCTCGTCGCGCGCCGAGCGACGCCAATCGACGCTGGCCGCCGATTCGCCCGAGACGAAGCGGCGATATTGCCAGAAATTCTCTCCGGGCCCCGCACGCCGCCGGCCATGGAGGCCGTGAATGATGGTCGCCGCGACCCGCCGCGCCTCCATGACGAGTCGCGGCATGGTGTCCGCGAGACCACGCGCCGCCCCCGCGGCTCGGCCGAGCGCGGCGGATTCCTGCTGTAGAGCGGGCGTCGGCATGCGTGCTATCCGACCCGCGCCTTGAGCCGCTTGACGACGCCGGGAACGGTTTCACCATCGGCGCGCGCGGCAAAAGTGAGCGCCATGCGGTGTTTGAGCACAGGCTCGGCAAGCGCAAGCACGTCGTCGATCGACGGCACGTAGCGTCCATCGAGCAGCGCGCGGGCGCGCACCGCAAGCATCAGCGCCTGGCTCGCCCGCGGGCTTGGGCCCCAGGCGATCAGGCGGCCCTCGGCGGCCTCGGAGTCGGGCCGCGCCGAGCGCACGAGGGCGAGGATCGCTTCGATCACGAACTCGCCGACCGGCAGCCGGCGCACCAGCCGTTGCGCGGACATCAGGTCGTCGGCGGTCATGGCGGGCTTCGGCTTGGTTTCCTCCGCTCCGGTCGTGTCGAACAGAATCCGCCGTTCCGCGTCCATGTCGGGATAATCGACGTCAATCTCCATCAGGAAGCGGTCAAGCTGGGCTTCCGGCAGCGGATAGGTGCCTTCCTGTTCCAGCGGATTTTGGGTCGCCAGCACGTGGAACGGCTTGGGCAGATCGTGGCGAGCGCCGGCGACGGTGACGTGCTGCTCTTGCATCGCTTGGAGGAGCGCCGACTGGGTGCGCGGGCTCGCCCGGTTGATCTCGTCTGCCATCAGAAGTTGGGCGAAGACCGGCCCGGGAATGAACCGGAAGCTGCGTTTGCCGCCGGGGCTTTCCTCCAGCACTTCGCTGCCGAGAATGTCGGACGGCATCAGGTCGGGGGTGAACTGGATGCGCTTGGCGTCTAGCCCGAGCACGACCCCCATGGTGTCGACCAGCTTGGTCTTGGCAAGCCCGGGAACGCCGACCAAGAGCGCATGGCCGCCCGAAAGCACGGTGATGAGCGCGTGTTCGATCACTCGATCTTGACCGAAGATGACGGCGCTCACCGCAGCCTTTGCGCTGCGCACGTGCACGGCGGTGGTCTCCGCGGCGCGCACGATCATATCGTGCAACTGCTCCAAGTTGTCGCCGCTCGCCGCGCCCATCAGGCTTCTCCTTGTCGCTTTGGCGCCGTCATGTCATGACGGTCAGCCGTCGAGCCCATGCATCAACCGCGCCAACAACGGGCGGGTTCCGGGTCCCGCGACAGCCATTCCACAGTAGGTCGAACCATGGCGAAGGAAGGGCAAATCGGGGTTGGCGGGCTCGATTCGATCACGAGCGCCGCGCAAAGCTTCGCGAGCAGAGGCCCAGCGCCGGTCCATCTGTGGAATCCGCCCTATTGCGGCGAGATCGACATGCGCATCGCCGCCGACGGCACCTGGTTCTACCAGAAGACCCCGATCGGCCGGCCGGCGCTGGTCAAGCTCTTCGCCTCCGTGCTCAAGCGCGAGGGGGACCGCTATTTCCTTGTCACGCCGGTTGAAAAATGCGGCCTCGTGGTTGAGGACGCCCCCTTTCTCGCAGTTGAGATGCGTCGGGAGGACGCCGCGCCGCCGCTGCCGGGCCGCAGCCCGACGCTACATTTCCGCACCAATGTCGACGACTGGGTCGTATGCGGAAGCGAGCATCCGTTGCGCTTTGAATCCGAGCCTGGAACCGGCGGGCTTAAGCCCTATCTGCGTGTTCGGGACGGGCTTTGGGCCAAAGTGACGCGGGCGCTGTTTTATGATCTCGTCGACATCGGCGAGGAACGCATGGTCGAGGGTCGGCGGATGTTCGGCGTTGCCTCGGGGGACGCGTTCTTCGCGATGGCGCCGGCCGAGAGTTTGAGGGAATACGGCTGATGACGGCTTTCGAGGCGGCGGAGGAGCTGGTGGGCTCCGGGCACGACTTTTTTGCGCGCGCTCTGGTCCGCTTGACGCTGCAGGTTCCACCGGCGCTCAACGATCCGACCCAGACGGCGGTGCGCGGGGACCTCGACCTCGACCCGCTGCTGTGGGAGCAGATGGACGTGCAGCCGTTACGGCCGGCGGCGGTGCTCATCCCGGTGGTCGACCGACCCGAGCCTGGCGTCATCTTTACCCAACGCACGCCGCATCTGCCGAACCATGCCGGCCAGATCGCGTTTCCGGGCGGCAGCATCGACCCCGGCGACGACAGTCCGGCCGCCGCGGCGCTGCGCGAAGCGCAAGAGGAAATCGGACTCGACCCGCGGCTGGTCGAGCCGATCGGCTATCTCGATCTCTATCTCACCTTCAGCGGCTACCGCATCTTGCCGCTGGTCGGGCGCGTGAGCGCCAACTACGCATTGACGCTGAATGCGCACGAAGTCGAGGACGCGTTCGAGGTTCCGCTCGCCTTCCTGATGGACGCGCAGAACCACGCGCTGCACAGCCGCGAATGGAAGGGACTCATGCGACGATTCTATGCGATGCCCTATGGGGATCGCTATATTTGGGGAGTGACCGCCGGCATTCTGCGGAATCTGTATGAATGGGTCTACGAGGCGTGAGACACTAGTGGCGTAAAACGCCGGTTCGCGTGCTCGGTTTTGAGCACGCGAGTGTCGGTCCGGAATACAAGTATCGGCAAGCGCCACCTATTTAAAAGACATGGTCCGGCCATTCCTAATCGAGGTATCGCTGTTCCTTGCGCCCTTCGTCGCCTACGCAATCTTCGTCTGGGCGACCCGCGCAGGCGTACTTGATCCGAAGGCGTGGAGCCTGCCGGTGTTGGGCTGGCTCGTCGTTGTCGCGTTGGCTTTGATGATCGTGAGCTTTGTCCTGATGGCGCAGTTTGGCGGCGCGCCGCCGTATTCGAAATACGTTCCCGCCCATATGGAGAACGGCCGACTGGTGCCTGGAACGACGCAATGACGCAGGCCAAGGCGACGCAGCTCCACCATGTCCGCTGGCTCACCGCGCAGCCGCTCGCCGAAGTGTTCGCCGCACTGAACGGGGACGGCGAGGAGGCGCGCATTGTCGGGGGCGCGGTGCGCAACGCCCTGCTCGGCGAGCCGCGTGGCGACATTGATCTCGCCACGACCGCGACGCCGGAGGAAGTGGCCCGCCGGGCGCACGCCGCCGGCTTCAAGGCGGTGCCGACCGGGGTCGACCACGGCACGGTCACGATCGTCGCCCATGGGCATCCGTTTGAGGTGACGACGCTGCGCGAGGATGTGGAAACCTTCGGCCGCAAGGCGAAGGTCGCGTTCGGCCGCGATTGGAGAGCGGATGCGGAGCGGCGCGATTTCACTATGAACGCGCTGTCGCTCTCGGCGGATGGAACCGTGCACGACTATGTCGGCGGGCTCCCCGACCTCAAGGCGAAGCGGGTACGGTTCATCGGCGATCCGGCTAAGCGCATTGCCGAGGATTATCTGCGCATCCTGCGCTTCTTCCGCTTTCACGCGTTGTATGGCGACGGCGATTCCGACCGCGAGGGGCTGCATGCCTGCATCGCCGGGCGCGAGGGCTTGCGCGGGCTGTCGCGCGAACGCGTGCGCATGGAGCTGTTCAAGCTGCTCGTCGCGCCGCTTGCGGCGCCGACGCTGACGAACATGTCGGACGCGGGCCTGCTGCAGCTCGTGCTTGGCGGGGTCGCGCAGCTCGCAAGCATGGACAACATGGTGCGGATCGAGGCGGCGATCGGCGCCGAACCGGATGCCGCGCGGCGGCTCGGCGCGCTTGCCGTGCTGATCGAGGAGGACGCCTCTCGACTGAGCGAACGGCTGCGGCTTTCCAATGTCGAGCATCGCCGCCTGTACGCTATGGCCGAGGGCTGGCGGCATCTTTCGCCGGCGATCAGCGAGCAGGATCGGCGCGCCCTTTTGTACCGGCTCGACGCGGAATCATTCACCGACCGGGTCCTGCTCGCCTGGGCGCGCTCAGGAGCAAGCGTCGACGATGCGGGCTGGCAGGCGCTTGTGAACCTGCCGAGGCGCTGGCCGATTCCAGTCTTCCCGCTGCGCGCCGCCGAATTCATAGCACGCGGCGTAGCCAAGGGACCGGCGCTCGGTGCAGCCATGAAGGCCGCTGAGGAAGCTTGGATTACAGCCGGCTTTCCCGATACGCGTGCCGAGATCGAGGCGATCGCCAGCAGGATCGCCGAACCGCATCGCTCAAGACCGCCGTCCTGACGATCGGGGAGGGCAGGACCTCTCTGCGGGCTGACAATCCCTCTTGTACTGCTTCCAACGCGATATGGCTTTTGGCGAGTAAGCGATGCCATCGAACCAAAGCCAAAGCGCGATAGGTCGCGATCCTCAGGGCTGGACCAAGGAGCCGCCTGAACCATATTGCCATTTCACTATTCTTTTCGCTGACGCGACCGAGTGAATGCGCCGCCGGGGGGAAAATGTCGCTCTATCGAATTGGCATTGAAGAAGAGTATTTCGTTACCGATCTCGGCACGCGGAACGTCCGGCGGTCGATGTCCAAGCAGTTCTTTCGCGAATGCAAGGAGCGGCTGGGCGATGCGGTGACCAGCGAAATGCTGCAGTCGCAAATCGAAGCGTTGACTCCGCCGTGCAAGAAGTCTCGCGGAGGCGCGAGAATCCCTGTCCCGCTCGCGAACCATGATCGCGTCCGTGGCGGAGCGGCATGGCCTTGGAATCGTATCCGCGGGAACGCATCCGCTCGCCATCTGGCCCCGACAAAAAGCCACCTCGACGCCGCGTTACGACGCCGTGATGGCGGACCTGCAGATGCTTGGGCGTCGCAACATGCTGTGCGGGTTGCATGTCCACGTCGAGATTCTCTGATCCCGACCGGCGGGTCGAAATCCTGTATCGCGCCATACCGTTCTTGCCGGTCTTGCTCGCTCTGAGCGCCTCGTCTCCATTCTGGCGGGGACAACCCACGGGGCTGCTGGGCTATCGCCTCGCCGCCTATGACGAATTACCGCGGACCGGCTTGCCTGAACTTTTCCGTACATCGGACGAGTATCAGAGCTACGTCGACACATTGGCGGATGCTGGAGTGATTCCGGACGCGAGTTATATCTGGTGGGCGATCAGGCCCTCCCTGCGGTATCCGACGATCGAACTGCGAATCGCCGACGCCTGCACGCGTCTCGACGATGCGCTGTGCATCGCCGCGATCTTCCGCTGTCTCATCCGGCATCTCTCCGCGCATCCGGGGCTCAACGCCGATTTCGATCCCATTGCGCGGGCGATCACCGAGGAAAACAAGTGGCGCGCCCAGCGCCATGGCGTGAACGTGACCCTTGTCGATCCGCGGTCGCGGGAGGCAAAGCCGCTCACGGCCATTGTCGATGAGCTGCTCGGACTGCTCGAGCCGGACGCAACCGCGCTCGACTGCGTCTCGGAAGTCCGCCATGCCGCAAACATCCTCAAGCGCGGTTCGAGCGCCGATGAGCAGCTACGCGTCTTCGCACTGGCGCGTATGAATGGCCGAAGTCGCCTGCAATCCTTGAAGGCCGTCGTCGATTGGCTGCTTCACGAGACGATCCGGTGATTGTCCGCGTGCGTTAGGCGATCGTTGCTTCGATGACGGCAATCGTCGGCTGCAGCAACTGAGGGGATGCGCATGCGCGGTATTTCGGCCGCTTAGGTACGGCGCGTATCAGTGCAGGCCCAGGCACCAAGAAGCTCATGGCCATTTCACCAGCGGCGGCAGAGAGGAGAGGATCGACTCGACATTGCCGCCGGTCTTCAGACCGAACACGGTGCCGCGGTCGTACAGGAGGTTGAACTCGACGTAGCGGCCGCGGCGCACGAGCTGCTCGTCGCGTTCCGCCGCGCTCCAGGGCGTCGCAAAATTGCGCCGCACCAGGTCCGGATAGATGCCTAGGAACGCGCGCCCGACGTCTTGGACAAAAGCAAAATCCGCGTCCCAATCTCCGGAATCATGCCAGTCAAAAAAAATGCCGCCGATGCCGCGCGGCTCGCGGCGATGCTTCAGATAGAAATACTCGTCGCACCAGGCCTTGTACTTCTCGTAGGGCGCAATGCGTGCATGCGCTTCGCAGGCGGCCCGCATCGCGGCATGAAAGGCCTGTGCGTCTGGATCTTCCTGCGAGCGGCGGACGTCGAGCACTGGCGTGAGGTCGGCCCCGCCGCCGAACCACGCCTTGCTGGTTATGACAAAGCGCGTGTTCATATGGACCGCCGGCACATGCGGGCTCCAGAGATGCGCGATCAGCGAGATGCCGGAGGCCCAGAAGCGCGGATCGTGTTCGGCGCCGGGAATGTCTTTACGGAATTCGGGCGCGAACTCGCCGAACACGGTCGAGACATGCACGCCGACTTTTTCGAACAGCCGGCCCTTCATCGTCGCCATCACGCCGCCGCCGCCGGGCGCGCCGGTATGGTCGGTGCGGCTCCATGGCATACGGACGAAGCGGCCGGGCGCGTCGGCATAGAGCGCTAAAGGCGCTTCGTCCTCCAGCGTCTCGAACGCCGCGCAAATGTCGTCGCGCAGCGCCTCGAACCATGCGCGCCCCCGCTCCTTGCGGGCGCCCAAGACCCGATCAGTGGCCGCCGGCAAGGGGCTGCTCCGTTCAGAATCGCGGTTCATCGCTCCGCATCTATCTTCTCGGCGAGCCATACCTTGATCAGCGACTGATAGGGGACATCTCGTCGATTGGCGGCGATCTTGATGCGCTCAAGCAACGCCTGGGGCAGCCGCAGAGAGATCGAGGCGGTTGATAGTTTGAGATTGGGAAAGCGGGCGCGTTCCGCTTTGGATAGCTCGAGATAGTCGGCGCTGTCGTGGGTCTCCCAAAAGCTCCGTTCTTCCGCTTCAGTACGAAATTGCGGTATTGGCTTAAGCTTCTTGGTCATACCGAGCCCTTTCCTTTCGGCTCATGGCGCGCGCCGAAATCACCCGGATCAGGGTCTCGTCGCGACGAGTCCTAAACGTGACATGCAATCGGCGCCCTTCGAGCGTTCGGCCATAGGCTGTAAAGCGATATTCCGCGCCGCCGTGCCGATCATCGATAAGCACGAGAAGCCGGGGGTCGAGAAATATCTGCTCCGCCTCGGATTGGCTTACGGAATGCTTGTCCGCGCTCTTGCGGCTGTTTCCGTCATCCCACTCGAACCCGACGATCTTAGCGAAATTCAGCATTTATGTATATTATCTTCATATACAGAATTGCAAGGCTAGTCGATCGTGCAAGGCTAGTCGATCGCGCCACCATAGATATTGCCTGGACTGGCGCTCAACTGTCGCAACGCCTCGCCAACCGCCATCGCGCAGGCGACCGCCACGTTGAGCGAGCGCAGGCCCGGGCGCATCGGGATCGCCAACTTTGCATCCGCCGTCCCGTGAACCTCTTTGGGCACGCCGGAGGATTCGCGCCCGAACAACAGGATATCGTCCGCGCGGAAGCGATGCGCGAGGTAGGGGGTCTCGCCGTGGGTGGTGAATAGGACGAGGCGCAGGCCCTCGGCCTTGCGCCAAGCCTCGAAACGCTCCCACGAGGAATGCCGGGTGAGCGCGACCCGATCGAGATAGTCCATGCCGGCGCGGCGGAAGGCCCGGTCGGTCGTCGGAAAGCCGGCCGGTTCGACGATATGGGCGTCGAGCCCAAGGCAGGCCGCCAGCCGCAGAACGGTCCCGGCGTTCTGTGGAATATCCGGTTGGAACAAGGCGATACGCATGGTCAGCGCGCTCTCCGATCCGCCGCCATGGGCCGCTTTGGCAGGTCTGACGTTTATGGCGGAAATTTAATTTGACCGGCCGATGCTGCACCTGCTCAGCGGGCTTGCGCTCCCCCCGCAAGGGTGCCAATAAAAAGTGCAGACAGTGATGGCGCAGACCTGCCTTTCCGCCCGCTGCTGTGGTCCTGCCCGCCCGGCTAGCCGCCGGCTCGGCCCTCCTTGAGGTGAATCGACCCGCTAGGTGAACCGCCCACCGTCAAAGAAAAAGGGACTGACACCGTGACGCTCGACACAATCCTAGAATCTTCTCCGACGCGCCGCGATTTTCTTTATATCGCGACCGGCGCAGCCGGCGCGATCGGCGTGGGCTTCGCGCTCGTGCCAATGATCGCACAGATGAACCCGGACGCCTCCACGATCGCTGCCGGCGCTCCTATCGAGGTCGATCTTGCCCCGATCGCCGAGGGGCAGGTGGTCAAGGTCACCTGGCGCAGCAAACCGGTCTTTATCTCCCATCGCACCAAGCAGGAGGTGGAGGAGGCACGCGCCGTTCCCCTGGGCAGTCTGCGCGATCCGCAAACGGATCAGCAACGCACCAAGCCCGGCCATGAGCCCTGGCTGGTGGTGATCGGCATCTGCACGCATCTCGGCTGCATTCCGATCGCGAACCAGGGTGATTATGGCGGCTGGTTCTGCCCCTGCCACGGCTCCCATTACGACAATGCCGGACGCATCCGCCGCGGCCCCGCGCCGGCCAACCTTGCCATCCCGCCTTATCAATTCGTATCCGACACCAAGATCCAGATCGGCTGACGTGCCCTCCAATTAGAGAAACATCATGAGTGGACATTCCACCTTCGAGCCGCAGAACCGATTAATGAAATGGTTCGAGGCGCGGCTCCCGATCATCGGTCTATTGTATTCGTCCTTTGTCTCCTTCCCGACGCCGCGCAATCTGAATTTTCTGTGGACGTTCGGCGCCATTCTCAGCTTCTTCCTCGTCATTCAGATCGTGACCGGCGTCGTCCTGGTCATGCATTACACCCCGAATGTCGATATGGCCTTCAATTCCGTCGAACTGATGATGCGCGACGTGAATTATGGCTGGCTGTTGCGCTACGCGCACGCCAACGGCGCGGCGATGTTCTTTTTCGCGGTCTATATCCACATGTTTCGCGGGATGTATTACGGCTCCTACAAAGAGCCGCGTGAGGTGCTGTGGATCATCGGCGTGATCATTTTCCTGCTAATGATCGCCACCGGCTTCATGGGCTACGTGCTGCCCTGGGGGCAGATGAGCTATTGGGCGGCGACCGTCATCACCAATCTGTTCTCGGCGTTTCCCATCGTCGGCGAGCCCATCGTCACGTGGCTATGGGGCGGGTATGCGGTCGGCAATCCGACGCTGCAGCGGTTCTTCTCCCTGCATTATCTGCTGCCCTTCGTGATCGTCGGCTTCGTCGGTTTGCATGTCTGGGCGCTGCACGTTGTCGGGCAGAACAATCCGTCCGGCGTTGAGCCGAAGAGCGACAAGGACATGGTGCCGTTCACGCCCTACGCCACGATGAAGGACATGTTCTACTTCGTGGTGTTTCTGCTGCTGTTCGGCTGGTTCGTGTTCTATATCCCGAACTATCTTGGTCACGCCGACAACTACATCCCGGCCAATCCGAGCGTGACCCCGGCGCACATCGTCCCGGAATGGTATTACCTTCCCTTCTACGCGATCTTGCGCGCCATCCCGAACAAGCTTTTAGGCGTGCTCGCCTTGTTCGCCTCGATCGCGATCCTCGCCTTTCTCCCCTGGCTAGACACGTCGCGGGTCAAATCGGCGACCTACCGGCCGATCTACCGGCAGTTCTTCTGGATATTCCTTGCCGTGTGCATCGGCCTCGGCTGGCTCGGTGCCAAGCCGGCGGAGGGAGGATATGTCATTGCCGCCCGCGTGCTCACCGTCTGGTACTTCCTCCACTTCCTCATCATTCTGCCGATCGTCGGTCTGATCGAAAAGCCGAAACCGCTTCCGGCCTCGATCACAGAAGCCGCGCTCAAAGGCAAGAAAGTCGGCGTGACGGCGATGATCGCCGTTCTCGCGGCGCTATCCGGCCTGTTCGTTGCGACGCCGGCGCGGGCCGCCGAGGAAGCGCCGACGCCGCCGTTGCAGAGCTGGTCTTTCGCAGGCCCATTCGGCGTTTACAACCGCGCACAATTGCAGCGTGGCTTCCAAGTCTATCGCGAGGTCTGCTCCGCATGCCATGGGCTATCGTTGGTCGCATTCCGCAGCCTCGGCGAACCGGGCGGGCTCGACTACACGCAGGCGCAGGTCGCGGCCCTTGCCGCGGAGTACAGGATCAAGGATGGGCCTAACGATCAGGGCGAGATGTTCGAGCGGCCCGGCCGGCCGGCCGATCGTTTCCCCTCGCCGTTCCCGAACGCCGAAGCGGCGCGTGCCGCCATGGGCGGGACGGCGCCTCCCGATCTCTCGGTGATCGCCAAAGCGCGCACCTTCCCGCGGGGATTTCCCTGGTTTCTGATCGACATGGTGACGCAATACCAGGAGTCGGGTCCCGACTATATCTCTGCGCTCCTCACCGGCTATGAAGAGCCGCCGCCGGCCGGTTTCAAGCTTCCCGAGGGGGGCTACTACAACAAATATTTCCCCGGCCATTCGATCGGCATGCCGCCGCCGCTCAGCGACGGGCAGGTCGACTATACCGATGGAACGCCAACAACCCTCGCCCAATACGCCAAGGACGTGTCGGCGTTTCTGATGTGGGCGGCGGAGCCGCATCTTGAGGCGCGCAAGCGGCTCGGCTTCCAGGTGATGATCTTTCTGGTGGTGCTCGCGGGCCTTCTCTATTTCACGAAGAAGCGGATTTGGAACGACGTCGAGCATCCGACCGAGGCGACGCAGGGGGAAGGCCCGAAGGCGGTAAGCCATTAGGCCGCAGGGATTTGCCCGACCACGCGCCACCACGCCCTGCGACGATGCCGAGGATTTCGGCCTATATCATCGCCTTTAACGAGGCGGAGAAGATCGAAGCCGCCGTCTCGAGCGTGCTGTGGGCAGACGAGATCGTGGTTGCGGATTCCGGCAGCACCGACGCCACTGCGGAGATTGCGGCGCGGCTCGGCGCTCGCGTCGTGCAGATTCCGTTCCAAGGCTTTGGCGACTTGCGCAACCGCGCCGTCGATGCGTGCAATAGCGATTGGATTTTCAGCCTGGACGCCGACGAACGCTGCACACCCGCGGTGCGCGATGAGGTTCTCGCACTGCTGGCGACCGAGCCCGCGCACGACGCGTTTCTCGTTCCCCGCCGCAATTACATGATGGGACGGTGGGTTCGCGGTTCCGGTTGGTATCCGAACTATCGGCAGCCGCAGCTTTTCCGCAAAGGCGCGCTCCGCTATCGGCTCGAGCCCGTTCATGAAGGCTATGAATTGCTGACCGCCCGCCCGCTGGGCAGATTGCGAAACGACATCTGGCAATTCCCGTTCCGCAATCTCGCCGAGGTGATCGAGAAGGTGAATCGCTATTCGTCGCTCGGCGCAGACCAAATCGAGCATGCGTCGATGTGGGGCGCGCTCGGCCATGCGACCTGGGCGTTTCTCAAGCACTTCATCTTCAAGCGCGGCTTTTACGACGGATGGGTTGGATTCGTCATCGCCTTCGGAAATTTCGAAGGCACGTTCTATCGCTATGCCAAACGTTACGAGCGGATGGCCGGTTGGCGGCCGCCGCCCACGGAGCCGATCACCCGCGATAAGCCGTAACCTTTCACCTTGGGTCGTCGGCAACTTTTCGTCGAGAATGTTTGGAAAAAGGTCGTACGGAGAAGTGCGGATATAGTACCGTTTTTTTCGTGACCGATTTGCAACGCTTTTGCACTACATCGAAGAAACGCCCAAAAAGCGAGCAATTGCCGCAGCTTTTATCTTCTCATTCCTCACCCCTTATGAGTTCATATCAGACGGTTTCTAACGTCGCAGACGAAGAGATCATACTGGGGGTCTAGCGGGCGCGCGTTTGTCTAAGCGCCACGGTGGAAAAGGGGCTACTACCATGAAGAAAATTCTACTCGCAACGGTGGTCGCCGTCGTGTGTTCGACGAGCGCGGTTCTTGCGGCCGATATGGCGGCGCCTATCGCTCCGCCGCCGCCGCCTAATCCGTGGGATATCGCCTTCGGGGCGGGCATCTATTCCGATTATATTTTCCGCGGCATCTCGCAGTCCAATCATAAGCCCTCTGTGAACGCGTATTTCGAGCCGCGCTACAATCTCAACAACAATCTGCAGCTTTACGCCGGCGTCGGCGGCTGGAGCATCGCCTTTGCCAACCGTACCTCGGGTGAGATCGATATTTACGGCGGCATCCGGCCAACCTTCGGTAGCCTCGCCTTCGATTTCGGCGTTTGGTACTACTACTATCCGGGCGGCCAGTGCTTCAATGCGAACCTCGACTTCTTCGGAAACACCTACGGCACCGACTGCTTCAATAACGGAAACCTGCCGATCACCGGTAACATCATCAAGAAAGACCTGAGCTTCATCGAGTATTTCGGCAAGGCCGCATGGACGCCGACCGAAACTTTCGGAATTGGCGCCGCCGTATACTACGATCCGGACTGGCTGCAGTTCGGCACCGACGGCCTCTACGCATCGACCGGCATCAAGCTGTCGGCGCCGAGCGCCTGGATGCCGGCCGGCACCGGCGTTTACGTATCGGGTGAGATCGGCCGCTACTGGTTCGGCACCGCCAACTCGTTCTACGCCGCGCCGCCCGTCTATCCGTTCGGCATACCGCTGCCCGATTACACCGCCTGGAACGTCGGCCTCGGCCTGACCTGGAGCGTGTTTACGCTCGATTTACGCTACTACGACACCGATCTGAACGAGGGCGAGTGCAACGCGCTCACCAGCGACTTCAACGCCACCTACAACCCGGCGAACATCAGCGCGATCAATCCGGGTGGTTTCGGCTCGAAGTGGTGCGGCCAGGCCTATGTCGCCTCGCTTAAGGCCGACCTGACCTGGGGCTCGAACGTCAAGTAAGTCAGGCCAAGGTCCTGCATAAACAGGTGGCGGCTTCTCAGAAGCCGTCACCTGTTTCTTTGTTTAGCCGGCTGCCGGCGCCGCAGCCGGGAAAATTATATCTTCCCGTATGCGATAGCCCCGCCCTTGCCGCGGCGGCCTATTTCCACGCCGCCTGCTCCGGATCAAAGCGCTGGCCGTTCAGCTCCTTGGCGAGCGCCGCTAGAACGCCCCCGATATCGATTGCGGCGCTGTCCTCATCGCTGGCATGGTCGCCGCCGCCGATGTCGAGGCGCGGGCCGCCGCCTTCGTCGACCGTTTGGACCTGCGGATCGCCGATCCAGATCACCAGATGGTCGGCGCCGTTCGGCTTGTCCGGGCCGATCAGGATTGGCAGCTCGATCAGTTCGGTGAGGTCGAGGCCCGGCACCGCCGCGTCCGGGCGCTTGAATCCAAGCGTAAGCTCGCGCGTCGTCGGGTCCCATTGCGGCGGCAACGCGGTTCCGCCAAGCGCGGCCGCCAGCACGGCGGAAATGCGTCCCGCGAGTTGATCCATTTTGATCGTTTTTCCGTCGCGCCATGGACCGGCGAGCAATGCGCACGGCGCGCTCAATGCCATAACCGCCCGGCGTCCAGCCGACGGCGAGCACGCCCGGCATTGCCTTGAGTTGCGCGAGCAAGGCAGGCGCGCGCGCCGGATCGACCTCCAGCCGAACGAGTTGATTGCCGGCGCGCAGGTCGGCGCAAGTCTGCACCAGGCTCGAATAGTCGACCCGCACGTTGAGCCCGCGCAGCGCCTTCACCAGGTCGGGCAGGCGATCGGAGGCGACGCGCACGCCGATCGAGCTTGGCGTTGTCTCGGTGAAATCCTCCGGCGCATCGACTATTTCTTCTTCGCGTGCCAACTGGTCACGGAATTCGATCTCGCTCATGTCGCTCAGATCGCTCGCGGCCACTTCATCGATCTCGGAGCCGCGGGTGATCGTGCCTTCAAGGGAAAACGTCGTCCCATCCTGCTTGCGCACGAGGCTCACGGCGACCGGGGTTTGATCGGGCTCGCTCTTTCCTGTTCCGACGAGCTTGCCGCTTTCGGGCCGCAGGGCGACCACGAACCGTTCTTTGCGATTGGAGAGCGGCGACACGGAATAGCAGAGGTCAAGCGTGGCGGAGACGGTTTTCCCACCCTTCCGCGCTTCGCGCCAGATCGCCTCGCTTGGCAGATCGCTCAGCAGTCCGTCCTCAACAATGGTGTAACGGACATTGTCATCGGCGAGCGGGCTCGGCTTGGCGTCTTTGTTCGCCTGCGACCAAACCGCCGAACTCGGCAAGATGGACGTAAAAAACGCAGCGACCACGAGGGCGGGTATGCGCATGAATGTCCTCATCGGGAAGGCGGGGAGAACGGACTCAAATAGCCTGGTCCGGAATGCTGTGCGCGCAGGCGACGCACCTGCCGGCCGCTTGACCAAGAGCATGTCCTCCCGGCAAGAACAAGACCGCGAGAACGATCGCCCAAGAGAGCCCCATGAAGCAGCGCCGCACCACTCATCCGCCCCCCGGCCATGCGGGTCGGCGCTACACCGGCGCATTCTTATTGGCTGTATTGACCGCGGGTCTTGCGATCATCCATCCGCTCGCCAGCGCTCACGGCGAGTCTGCCTTTCCATTCGGCCGCGAATTGACCGCGGAAGTCGCGCCGATGCCGGACACGCAACGCCAGCCGACCCTCGATATCGACGACAAGGGCCTCGCCGAGCTCGATCTCTGGTGCGCCAACGTGAAGGCGCGCCTCGTGGTCGTCGCCGACACGATCACGGTGCTTATCGGACCGAAGACCGAGCGGCCTTGCCCGCCAGAACAAGCGCGCGCCGACGCGGAAATCCTTGCTGGCTTGGCCGAGGTGACGAACTGGCGTCTCGAAGAGGACATCCTCGTGCTGACCGGCGGTCCGGCCACTTTGCGCTTCCGCCTGCAGACGAATTGAGAAAGCGGCCGTGCATCGGGCGTGGGGGCTTGAGACAGCGTGAACCGATCTTCGCCCATCGTGCGCTTGTGCGGCGTCGACAAGCTCTTTCCGAACGGCACGCGCGCTCTCGCAGACTTCACGCTCGAGGTGAAGCGCGGCGAGTTCCTGGCCCTGCTCGGACCCTCGGGCTGCGGCAAGTCGACGGTATTGCGATTGATCGCGGGGCTTACTCAGCCGACCGGCGGGGCGGTCGCCTGGAGCGGAACGGGCGAAGCGGAATCGGGCGCCGAGGGCCACGATATCGGCTTCGTTTTCCAGGAACCGACGCTGATGCCCTGGGCGACGGTCGCCGGCAATGTGGCGCTGCCGTTGCGGCTGAAGGGGATGCGCCGCGCTGAGTCTGCCGCGCGCGTCGCCGCGCTCATCGACCGCGTCGGCCTCGCCGACTTTGCCGAGGTTTTTCCCCGCGAACTATCGGGGGGCATGAAGATGCGCGTTTCGATCGCCCGCGCGCTTGCCACCGGCCCTGAAATTCTCCTGATGGACGAGCCGTTCGCGGCGCTCGACGAGATCACCCGCTTCAAGCTCAACAACGACCTGCTCGATCTGTGGCAGGCCCTTGGCACGACGGTCGTGTTCGTCACCCACACCGTGTTCGAATCCGTCTACCTCGCCCAGCGCATCGTGGTGATGACGCCGCGGCCCGGCCGCGTTTTCGCGGAAGTCGCAATCGAGGCGCCATATCCGCGCGGCGAGGATTTCCGCGGGTCAATGGACTATGCCGGCTACTGCAGCAAGGTCGCGACGGCATTGTCTGCCGCCGTGTCCGAGGAGGGCGAGGCATGACGGCAGCCTACAAGAGCGCGCCGCGAGGCACGCAGCAGGCGAGTCGCGCGATGGCCCGCGATCGCTTTCTCCGGCTCCTGCTCCCCGCCGCGACGCTCTTGATCGGGCTTGCGCTTTGGGAGGCTGTCGTCGACATCAATGACATCCCGCCCTATGTCCTGCCGGCGCCGACGCTCATTGCGAAGACGCTTGTCACCGACTGGCAGGCGTTGTGGGCGTCGCTGCTGGTCACGCTGCGCACGACGATCCAGGGCCTTCTGCTTGCTTTTGGCGGCGGGGTAGCGCTTGCGATCCTGTTCAATCAGTCGCGCCTCGTGGAGTATTCGTTCTATCCCTATGCGGTGATCCTGCAGGTGACGCCGGTGGTCGCGATCGCGCCGCTGCTCCTCGTCTATCTGCCGCAGCCTTTGGCGGTGCTGGCCTCCGCCTGGATCGTCGCTTTCTTCCCGGTGCTCGCCAATGCGACGCTCGGCCTGCGTTCGGTCGATCGCAATCTCGTCGACTTGTTTGAGCTGTACGGCGCGTCGCGCATGCAGACATTGCTGCGGCTGAAATTGCCGGCGGCGTTGCCTTATATGCTTGGCGGCCTGAAAATCGCCGGCGGCCTGGCGCTCATCGGCGCGGTGGTTGCGGAAATTGCCGCCGGCTCCGCCGGGGCCGGCTCCGGGCTTGCCTATCGGATCGCTGAATCGGGATATCGCCTCGATATACCCCGTATGTTTGCAGCGTTGATCCTCCTGTCGGTCGCGGGCGTCGCGATCTTCGCTGCGCTTTCGCTTCTCTCCTATCTCGTGCTCCGCCGCTGGCATGAAAGCGTGCTCGCCGAGGAACGCTAACGGTGGGGCAGGCCTCGGGTGGCGCAGGGCCAGCCTCCCGCAAACGCAAATTTCGCGCGCGCAATCGCGCTCCGCTCCCACCTCATGGTGAGGCCGCGTTTCGTGAGCATCGGTGTTACCAGAAGGCCGGAAATGCTTGGGGAGCTTGCGCGTAACCGCCTGCGCTGCCGTTGGTTGCTCGCAAGGGGCGCGGTTGACAAATCGGCATAGCCACGCCTGATAATCGGTCCCGATGATCGCTTCGTCGTCATTCCGGGGCGTCGCGCCGCCGCGGGCCGGAAGGCTTTTCACGGACAGAAATTACGAAATCCGTGGCGGCTGAGGTTCGCTCGGCTTCCGGAATGACGGTCCTGGCGAACCATCCGGAAATGCTCAAGCTCAAGACTCCCGAGGTTCAGATGGCCAATAAGCCCGCATCCGCAGCACCCGCCGAGCCTGCGGGCGTCAACGACGATATCGGCGAGGACAAGCGGCTACAGATGTACCGCACGCAGCTCGTCATTCGCGAGGCGGAGCAGAAGGCCTACGAGCTGTTTCTGCAGAATCTGGTCAAGGGCACGAGCCATCTCTCGCTCGGCCAGGAAGCGATCGCCGCAGGCTTCGCCGCGGCGATGCGTCCCCGCGATCTGAGCTTCTGCACCTATCGCGGGCACGCGCATACGCTCGCGCGCGGCGTGGCCGTCGAGAAGGTTTTGGGGGAATTGATGCAGCGCGACAATGGGCTGATGCGCGGCAAAGGCGGCTCGATGCATCTGACCTCGGTCGAGCATGGCGTGATGGGCTCCTACGCCATCATCGGCGCGCATCTGCCGATCGCCTGCGGGGCGGCGCTGCGCGCGCAATACAAGGGGCAGGACGACGTGGCGGTGTGCTTCTTCGGCGACGGCACCACCAATATCGGCGCCTTCCATGAGGCGCTGAACTTCGCCGTGATCTGGAAGCTGCCGGTCGTCTTCGTGTGCGAGAATAATCTTTATATGGAATACACGCCGATCGCCGAGGTGACTGCCGTCAAGCACCCGGCGGCCGACCGCGCCGCGGCCTACAATCTCGATCGCATCATCATCGACGGCAACGACGCCGATATCGTCTACCGCACCGCGCAGGCGGCGTTTGTAAAAGCCCGCGCGGGGAAGGGGCCTTCGCTCATCGAGTGCCTGACCTATCGTCACAGCGGCCATTCGCGCGCCGATCCCGCGAAGTACCGGCCCGAAGGCGAGCTGGAGAAATGGAAGGAACACGACCCGGTGCCGCTCTACCGCGCGCGCCTCAAGCAGTTCGGCATCGGCGAGGACGCAATTTTGCGCATCGACGACGAGGTCAAGCGCATGGTCGAAACGGCGGTCGAGACTTGCAAGGCCGCCCCGCCGCCCGATCCCGGCATTCTGTTCACCGACGTCTATACCGATGGAGGCTGGGCGTGGCGGAATTGACCTATCGCGAGGCGGTCACCCGCGGCATCGCCCAAGAGATGGCGCGCGACCCCGACGTGATCTTTTTCGGCGAGGACGTGGCGAAGCCGGGCGGCGTGTTCAAGACGACCGTCGGACTGCTTGAACAATTTGGGCCGAAGCGCGTGCGCGACTGCCCGATCTCCGAGCAGGCGATCCTCGGCGCCGCCATGGGCGCAGCGATGACCGGCCTCAAGCCCATCGCCGAGATCATGTTTTCCGACTTCATCGCGGTGTGCTTCGACTACATTGCCAACGAATTTCCCAAGACCCGCTACATGACCAACGGCCAAGTGCATATTCCGCTGGTCGTGCGCACCGGCAATGGCGCGGGCTCCCGCTTCGGCGCCCAGCATTCGCAGAGCGTCGAGAACTGGTGCATGATGATCCCGGGCCTCAAGGTGGTTGCGCCGTCGACTCCGCGCGACGTGATCGGGCTGATGGCGGCTGCGGTGCGCGATCCCGATCCGGTGATCTTTTTCGAGCACAAGACGCTCTACGCCGCCAAAGGCGAGGTGCCGGAGGGCGAGATCGTGGATACCCTTGGTACCGCAACTATTGTTCGGCCGGGCAAGGATGCGACCATTCTCGCGCTCGCCATGATGGTGCCGCGGGCGATCGAGGCGGCCGACAGGCTCAAGACCGAGCACGGCATCGACTGCGAGGTCGTCGACGTGCGCTCGCTCGTTCCCCTCGACATGCAGACCATTCTCGGCTCGGTCGCGCGCACGCACCGCCTGTTCACCGTCGAGGAGAATCCGCGCCTGTGCGGCTGGGGCGCGGAGATCGTCTCGATCGCCGCCGAGGAGGCGTTCTACGATCTCGACGGTCCGCCGGTGCGGATCACTACCCCGCATGTGCCGTTGCCGGCCGCCGACACGCTCGAAGACATGATCTTGCCGACCGTCGAGCGCATCGCCGAGACGGTGCGCCGCTCGCTCGGAAGTTGACAGGTGTTTGCGTTAGCGGCCAGTGCGACGCGCGAGTCCCGGGGGAGGGGAGGCGGATGAATATCCTGATGCCGCAGCTCGGCGAGACGGTGGCCGAAGGCAAGATCACGGCGTGGTTCAAGACGGTCGGCGATGCGGTCAAGCCGGGCGACAATCTGTTCGAGATCGAGACGGAAAAGACCTCGATGGAGGTGCCCGCCACCGCCGCGGGCGTGCTGACGGAGATTCGCGTGCCGGCCGGAACCGTCGTGCCGGTCGGGGCTATCGTCGCGGTGCTTACCGAGGCGGAAGCGCAGTTAAACTCCGCATCCGCCGGCGCGAGCCCGGCGATTGCGCCACAGCCGACGAAAGCTCCCGCGCCTGCGACTGCAGGATCGTTGCATACCGAGCCAGCGCGGCCAGACCCGGCGCGCACCCTTCCGCCGCTGGATCCGTTTCACCCGATCCGCACGCCGCCGAAAAATTTCGGTCCGGCGCGGCTGCCGGGCGGTCGAACCGTCACGCCGCTCGCACGCCGCCTTGCCGCCGAGGCGGGCATCGACCTTAGCCGCATTCCATCGTCCGGGCCGCACGGCCGCATCGTCGCACGCGACATCGAAAGCGCAATGGCGCGTGGGATGGAACCCGTCGCTACGGTGCGCCCGAGCGGGCTTACGGCCGAGCGGGTCAAGGCCGTCTATGCGGCGAACTCCTACGAGGAGATTGCGCTCGACAGCATGCGGCGCACCATCGCGGCGCGGCTGGTCGAAGCCAAGCAGACCGTGCCGCACTTTTATCTATCTTGCGATGTGGCGCTTGATCGGCTCGAAGCGGTGCGGACGGAGGCAAACGCATCGGCGGGAAAGGGCGCGGACGGCGCACCCGCCTTCAAGCTTTCGCTCAACGATTTTCTGATCAAGGCGCTGGCCCATGCGCTCCAGCGCGTGCCGGCGGCGAACGCGGTATGGGCGGAAGACCGCATCCTACGTTTCCGCAGCGCCGACATTGCGGTCGCGGTCGCGCTCGACGGTGGGCTGATCACCCCGGTGATCCGCGACGCCGAGACGAAGACGCTATCCGCCATTTCGGCGGAGATGAAGAGCCTCGCGGCGCGGGCGCGCGAGCGTCGGCTCCAGCCTGCGGAGTACCAGGGCGGCGTCGCCACCCTTTCCAATCTCGGCATGTATGGCGTGCGCGAGTTCGCCGCGATAATCAACCCGCCGCAGTCGAGCCTGCTTGCAGTGGGTGCGGCTGAACGCCGGCCGGTCGAGACTGAAGATGGAGGAGTGCGGTTCGAAACCCGGATGACGGCAACGCTGTCCTGCGACCACCGCGTGGTCGACGGCGCGCTTGGCGCCGAACTGCTCAGCGCATTCAAGCAGACGGTCGAACACCCAATCGCGTTGTTGGTGTGATTCCTTCAGTCGATGACCGCGCCGTCATTCCGGGGCGCCGCGCAGCGACGAGCCCGGAATCCAAATTCACAGACACGGGAGGGGAATGGATTCCGGACAGCCGAGCTTCGCCCGGCTTCCGGAATGACGGACGCGCTTGCGTTTTCCCTCGACGCGCCGCTGCCCGGCATCCCGATGGCTAAGCGGTTATGGCGTGCGCAAGCCCAATCAAGCGCCCGCCAGGACGTGATCGCGGAATTCGAGCGGGGAAGCGATCCGCCGCAGCTTATCGGATCCGATGCCGATGGCGCCGGTGCCCTGAACATCGACGTTGCCGTAATCGAGCACGCGCCCGAGGATCGACTGCGTGATCTCGATATTCTCGACTTTGCCCAAAGGCATTTCGTCGGTTCGCCGCGTTAGAAGCCCGGTCTTGTAGATGACCCGGAGGTCGGTGACCGCGATCTCGGTGATCCAGCGTTGATAGCCGGCGCGCGCGAGCAAAATGACCGCCCCCGCGAGCAACAGCACCGCGAGCGTTATCCACAGGCCGTACCACGTGTTCGGCCGGCCCGACCACCAATAAGAGAGAACCGCGAGCACGAGAAGCGCCGAGCCTGGAATGAACGCGACCCAATGATAATTCGTCTTGAACCGCACGCTCTCGCCCGGCTGCAAAATGGTTTCGACATACCCCATGCGCGGTCGCGCTCCGCTGAAAAAAGATAAGCCGTATCAATAGGCGTGGCGGATGGCTTCGTCTACTCTCCGCTCCCGCGATAGCCGAGCTGCATGATCGATCAACGAAACGCGTTTTAAATGGGGGGAGTTCCTTATGGCAGACGAGAAGCCCGACATTCTGGTTCTCGGAACCCCAAAACCGGTGATCATCAACGGGCTTGCGCCGGCCTTCACCCTGCATCGAATGAGCAAAGCGAAGGATTGCGACTCCTTGCCCGTCGACATAGTCGACAAGGTTCGCGGGATCGCCTGCACATACATGGTCGCCGGGATCAACGGCGAGTTCATGGCGCGTCTTCCGAAGCTGAAGATCGTGTCGACCTTCGGCGTCGGCTATGATCACATCGACGCGGTCTGGGCCGGCCGGCACGGCATCATCGTCACCAATACGCCGGATGTGCTGACCGAGGAGGTCGCCGACACCACGCTCGGCCTTCTCTTGTGCACGGTGCGCGAGCTTTCGCAGGCGGAGCGATATTTGCGCGCCGGGAAGTGGCGGGAGAAACCCTATCCGCTGACCAAAGCGACGCTGCGCAACCGCACGATCGGCATGGTCGGCATGGGGCGCATCGGCAAAGCGATCGCGCGCCGGCTCGAGGCCTTCGGCGTTCCCATCGTCTATTACACGCGCCACGCGCGGCCCGACGTGAGCTACCAGCACTACCGCGATCTCGTCGCCATGGCGCGAGATGTCGATACGCTGGTGGTCATCGTGCCCGGCGGTCCGGAGACCCACAATCTGATCAATGCCGAGGTGCTGCGCGCGCTCGGCCCTGAGGGAGTTCTGATCAACGTCGCGCGTGGCTCGGTCGTGGACGAGCCTGCGCTGATCAAAGCGCTGCAGGACCGCACGATCTGCGCCGCCGGGCTCGACGTATACGCCAATGAGCCGGTGGCGCCCGACGAACTGATCGCTATGGAACATGTGGTTCTGTTACCGCATGTCGGCTCCGCCTCGGTCCACACACGCACGAAGATGGATCAGCTTGTCGTCGATAATCTCCTTGCCTGGTTCGCTGGCCGCGCGCCGTTGACGCCGGTTCCCGAGACCCCCTGGCCGCCGAAGAAAGTTTGAGGCGGGGATGTCGGGCCCCGCCGCATGGAATCTTCGCAGTCACCATGGTAGCTTGCACTCATGACCACGACCCGCATCGCCTTGCTTTCCGCCGCTTTCGCCGCCTGCCTATACCCCGCTGCCGCGTCTGCCGAGACGCCCGCCAATCCGCTCAACGACACCGCGAAATCCATGGCCGGGGCTTATGAATTTTCCAACGCCGACCGCGACCGGCGTTGCACCGTCGATCTGAAGACCGACCTCGCCGGCGCCGCCGGGCTGAAGCTCGAATTCGACCAGGCCTGCGCGACCGTATTTCCGTTCGTGAAGGACATCACCGGCTGGACGATCGACGACAGCGACTTCCTGCGTCTGAACGACGCCAAAGGAAAACCGGTGCTTGAAATGAATGAGGTCGAGCACGGCATATTCGAAGTGCCGCGCCCGGGCGACGGAGTTCTATTCCTGCAGAGCGTCGCCGCGGTCGAACCGCCTCCGCCGACGGTGGAGCAGATGGCCGGCGATTGGGACATCGTGCACGACGGCAGCAAGCTCTGCTCGCTCACGCTTGCCAACAAGCCGGCCGGAGATGGCTATGCGCTCTCGGTCAAGCCCGGCTGCGATGCCGCGATCACGCGGTTCAATCCGTCCTCCTGGCAGATGGACCGCAGCGAACTGCTTCTGATGGGCGTCGAGGATCAGACCTGGCGGTTCGAGGAGAACGACGACAAGACCTGGCAACGCGTCCCCGAAACGCCTGACCCGCTCCTGATGGTGAAGCGATAGGCCATCCGAGCGACCGAGCGACTCAGGAGCGCAAGCGCGGCGACGGGATCGATTAGTTTGAAATTACTTCAGATCGCAGGAAGGCTGCCGGGGACCGGCGCAGGCATCTGAATAGTGTGTCGCGTCGCCTATTTCTCCCGGCGCGCCACCGGCAAACCGTTCTCCATCGTCACCCTGATCGCGAAGTCGTATCGGTCGATATCCAAAGCGATTTCGAGGTCATGACGATTTAGGTACGGTCGGCTTGGATCGTGGAAGCGCAGAACGTCGCCTCCCGCCAGAATCACATCGCGCACCGCCGCAGGATTTCCGGGTCTGCCTTCGAGAAGATTGCGCAGGTGAAGGGCGCACAACTCGTCCTCGTCGCTTCGCGCGATGCCCTCGCTGCCCATGGCGACCAACGCGATGCGATCGGCTCGATGCGAGAGGAGTGCCCGCGCAGTGGCGGTGGCGGTCACGAGCGAGGCGGCATAGAGAACTTGCGCATGCCGCGCCGCCGCCACGATCCCTTGCGTGCCTGCGCTCGTGCGTTGAATCACCGCTTTTCCGGCGAAATTAGTGTCGGATACTTCAAACGGGGAGTTGCCGAAGTCGAAACCTGGCGGCGCACGGCCTCCGACTTCTCCGATGCAGACCTGCCCGAGGCCGTCGTTCCGCAGCGTCATCGCCTCCGCTACATCGCCGACCATGATGATGCGGGAGGCACCGTTGGCGAGTACGACCGCCGCCGTGGTGAAGGCACGTAATACGTCGATAATCGCCACTGCGCCCCTTGCTTGCTGGGCGCCTTCAAGAAGGCTCCCGATCCAGATGTCCAACTGGGCGTCCTTTCTCAGATGAGCCTCGACCAATCTCTTGCCGTCATCGCCCGCGCAAGCGGGCGATCCAGTAATCACGAACGTTCACCGTGATTACTGGATGCTCCGCCTTCGCGGAGCATGACTACTGCGCGTGAGGGTGGAAGGTCCAAATCAAAATCATCATGCTTTAGGGGTGGCGACGCAAGCGGACTGACGCGGGGATCGACAGACCCGATGTCTTGGCGGCGGTCTGATTGATGACGAACTCGGTGCGGCAGGCGCGGTTCGCCGCGTTACGAAACGGCGGCGCCCGGCAGCCACGGAAAGATAAAAACATCGGAGCGAAGCACCCGAGGGGCGCGTCGCTCAATTGACTGCTCTATCCGCGGAAGTTCTGCAACATTCACTGCGGTACGCGCCGACCGCTAGCCGCGCGGCGGTCGGCGGCGGTCTTGGAACCAGTCGCGGTATTCGGTCATCTTCGCGCGCTGCGCCGCCGGCGCATGCCGCCTGCACGTCGACGCCTCGGCGGTTTTCTCCGGCGCGCCCCAACGCAGCTCGACGCAGTCGTTCACGTTATACGCCATCTCGAGTTTCACCGCGCGGTCGATCACGTCCTTAAGCGTGAGCGTCCACGGCGAACCGTCGCTGCGCGTATACGAGAACTTGCGCGCCGAAAGTTCCGAGGCGAGAACACTTTCCAATTCGGTTTTCACCTCGGCGACGCTCTTGTCCTTTGGCATCGCGTACCGGTCAGGCCGCCGCGCGACGCGTTCGGGGAACCGGCGCACCACGTCCATCGCGATCAACAGCCGCAGGTCGCGCGCCGGCGTCGCGAAATCTTCCCACGCGCCGGTCGTCTCGAAGATCGACGCGCCGTCCGGCATCGCCGCTTCGCCGCGCCCGCTGTTTTGGAACTTCCGCCCGTTTTCAACCGAGGTCACGCGCGTGTTCACTTGCTCTTCGAGCGAAGTGATCGCCTCCTTCATCGCGCGCACGGGATCGAGCGGCGAAGGCGACATCACGTCGTCCATGCGATCATAAAAGTCTTCAACCCCGAGCCGCGACTGCTCGAGCGAGAAATCACCGTAGTCGGGATTTTTCTCGATTTCGGCGTTGGTCAGACGCCGCAAGCTGCCGTTCTTGCCGCGCACGATCGGCCGGAAGCGCTTGAACCCGGGGCCACCGAGCGCGGGATCCTGCGCGAACAGGAAATTGCCGCGCCAAAAGCGCTTGCGCCCGACCGTCCCGTCGGGCTGCCCGTCGACGGCGAGGAACACGCCGGCAGCATCGCCCCTCTGCGCCACGCGGCGCGCTATTACCAGAAGGTGCCCGTATGGATCGGCGTACAACGTGCCTGGGCGCAGCGTGTCCCGGCTCAGCGGCACGGGATAATAGTCGGTGTTGTTGTCGGTCAACGCCGTTCGCCCGGCTCCCGAATGGACGCCGTCCGCGACGGTCCGGCGCAGATAGAAGCCGAACCCCGGTGCGAGTCCCGACGGCCGCTTCGGCGGTGCCCGGCGCGGCGCGACGACAGGAGGCGGCGCGGCTGATTGGCCGAATATCCCGAATACGGCGCCGCTACCGGATGCGACCAGTTGCTCTTCCGGGGCGACGGGATGCGGTTCCTCTTTCTCGATGTTCCACCACGCGGGACACTTCGGCGGCTGGCCGCCGCCACCGCGCGTGCACTTCGCGTATCCGAATGGCAGCCCCATCTTGAACGCAAAATACGCGCGCAAGAAATACGGAAGGTCGGCGCAGTCGGGGCGAATGACGAGCTTCATCGAGTCTTCGCCGAGACCCAGATGGTTGTACAGGATATTGCGGGACTTATCGCGTAGCACCTCGTGCAGCGCCTTCCAGGAAGGCGCTGCGTCGAGCGGCGCGTCGAAAAGCTTTTCGATCCAGGCGGAATACAGATTTTCGTTTGCGCGATTCCATGAATTGCGCACCGGCCAGACGCTTCCCGACGTCGCACGCGGCGGCCGCGGCTTGGCGCCGCTCACAGCGAATTCGCGCGTGATCGTGCTGCACCCTGCTGATGCGTCATTGCGCGCAAGCGTCGCGCGCCACGTCCCCACGGCTGGTTTTGCGACTTCGGCATACCAGAAATACGGCGGCCCACCGTGCCGCTCAGCCGACTTGGCCGCGACCTTTCCGTCGGGCGCGATCAGCGAAAGCTCGCCCGCGATCGGCTTCTCGGCGGCAAAGACGACGCGCAACGGCGCGCCTTTCCACGGCGCAAGCGGCGAGGCCAAGACAGCGAGCTCGGCCGCATCGTCGCAGCTGCCGATGGATTGTTCAGCGCGCGAGTCCACGCCTGAGAAAAGGAGAAGGAAAAACGCGCCTGCGATTAACGACAATGCTGTCGGAGCAGCAAACTGGCGTGCTGGAAACAAGTGAGCCCCCCTAGCCTCCCTCGATCACAACTAGCCAATATTACGAAAGCTTTGGCTGAATGATGGCAAGACTTGCCGACAGGCGAATTCGAGCGCCGATCATCGGCCGCGTTCTCTGGCCGCGTTCACGCCGTCGCCGCAGCAAAGCCGTCTTTTGGTCGCCTTTCGCCAGTGATCAGAGACGTGTTCGCGTCGGCAGAAGATGGGCCGCAGCCACCCCTGTGGCGCGGATGGCGCGAGCGGGTGTCTGCATGGCCGAAATTCTTCTGCTTGACCTCATGCTAATCCGCCAGGGAGCCTAAGAGATATACGGCGCCGATCAGCAGATTGGGACGCTGTGCGACGCCGCCGAACCACTTAGTGAAAATATTCAGGATTTCGCCGCTGCGAAACGTGTGCGCGAGAGCGGTATTGACGGCGAGGCGAAAAGCCCAGTCGCCCCGTGGCAGTGCGATAGCATAAGGTTCGGTGGAAATATCCTCCGGAAGCATGGTCACAGCCGTGCTGGTCTTCATGGCGCCCAACAGGAACTTGTCGCTGGCAAAGGCGTCGACGCGCCCGCTCTCCAACGCCGTCATGCCTTCAAGGCGGTTGCCGACTTGGATAATCGTCGCGCTTAGATGCCGCCGCTCCAGCGCTCTCGCCAAGGCCTTTTCGTTCGTCGTGCCGGTAATGACCGCGATGTTCCGTCCGCGGAGGTCAGCAAAAGCGTGGATTCCCGAAGATGCCGTGACCACCAAAGCCGTGTTCTCAACGAAGATATAGTTGGAGAAATCCACCTCTTTCATACGACCGAGGGTCACGGTGCTGGAGCCGCACTCCATGTCGGCCGAGCCGTTGGCGACCGCCTCGAACCTGTCTCGCGTGGTGACCGGGATCCACTCGATGCGAAGCGGAGAATTCACCTGCTGTTCGAGAGATTTCACGATGACTTTGCAAAGGTCGATCGTATAGCCCGCAGGTTCCCGTTGCTCGGTCAGGAATGAAAACGGCTTGGAGTCCGAGCGATAGGCGATCTTTACGGTTTTGGCTTCGCCGATCCGTTTCAGGCGACTGTCCGAAGGCTGGCCCGAAGCAATGGCGACGGTCGTAACCAGGGCTACGGCGGCAAAGACTATGCGAAGCACGATCGGGTGCGGGAAGAGGGTCATATCCCGGCTCCATCAAGTGCGCGACGCTCGTTCGCAACATATTCCCGGGTCATAATCAACGGTCGTGACCGAAACCCTGGCCCGACGCGCCGCAACCCGGATACAGCTAAACGCAAATCGGCGCGACCATGACAGCCCGCGCCTAGATCAACCTCAGCCCCTTGAAGCTCGTGTGTCCTTCCTTGCCGACGATGATGTGGTCGTGCACCGCAATGCCGAGCGGCTTCGCCACCTCGACAATCGCCTGCGTCATCTGGATGTCGGCGCGCGAGGGGGTGGGATCGCCCGACGGGTGATTATGCA
>CAWIXM010000052.1:0-45893 GCA_963840055.1 uncultured Alphaproteobacteria bacterium
GTGGAAAAGAGCGTTTTCGATCACGGATGCGGTCAAGCGCACGCTTACCAGCGACGAGGTAAAGGAGGTCGTACGACGCCGAAATCGTGTGAGAGCAAATCTATAAAGTACAGAGCGGAATTTTTCTTGTTCGATAGCAAGGTGCATTCTTCTCTTTGCATCAATGAATTTCAATGGCTTTCCCCTCGCGCCGCCGATCTTTCCGCCAAAGAAAAATTCTCCGCTCCCAGCGAAGGATCGAAGCTTTACCTCCGCACTATTGTCGCACTCGATGGCAATACGATCGGTAATAATTTGATCGTCAATCTGTGGTCCAAGAACCGAACCATTCATGACGACGTATCGGCGGATCTCCATAAATTCGAAGCGATAGGTCTGAAAACCGCGGGGTTTGTTTTCAATTTCGATGACAACAAGAGGAACTACTTTACTGCTCTGGACGGCCTCGAATTCGAGCAAATCTACAGCGGGCAAGTCGCTTGCGAATACGCCGGCAGCGAACCCGCGCCGACGGGCGGACCGGGCGACGGAACGCCTTCGATCATATCCGAACTAAAAGCGCAATTGGACATACCGACCGTCGATGAGGTGTTGAAATGGCTGGAGCTGAACAAACTTGGCTCAACTCAGCCATACACGGCCTTCGCCAACGCCTTCGAAAGGGCCGGGGCAGACAGCACGCAGATCAAAGTTGCGCGCTCGAACAGAGAAGTGTGCGAACGCGCGGCGCATTGGCTGCTGCTGCCAGTTATCAGGCCATTCTGCCGTGGCGTTGTTGAACGCCATGAGGGCGGCCCGGATCAACCGCCGCGTCCCGGAACGGATGCCAGCATTGCCGGGCCCACCCCTCAACTGAGCGGCTGGAGCCAGCTCGGTGCAGCGCTATCGGCGATCCCAGACTTGCTGAGCGATTTTGTGCAACTCCTTTTCCGCGGCGCATTATATTTCCTTGCCGACCACGGCTATCGGCCGGGGAAGGTTCTTTGGTGGGTGACGATTACCCTCATTGTTTTCTGGGCAATGTTCCTGCTGTGGCTGAGGGTGGTGGCGTTTTCTCCGACAATCAAAACCCCACCCGACCAGCCGCCTTCCGATCTGCGGACCCCGACGCCGGATACGGTCAAGCTCAGACCAATCGGATTATTGTTCCTGCTGGACCGGCTGCTTCCAAGTTACCAGATCTCATCTGCGAATTACGACATTGGCAGCTACTATAAGCAAATCCCGATATCGGAGGTCGCGAACCGAACGCCACCGCCGCCCTTCGTGCGTCGGGCATTATTTTTCCTATTGCCTGTCGAGCCGGTGGTCGACGAAGCAGAGATTGCCCGCGTCAATAGATTGCTGCTTATTCTGCGGCTGCTCGGTGTCGTCTTCACCGTCTTCCTGGCCGCCGCTATCGGCGCGCTGGTCGTCCATTGATCCGTAGCCCATTAGAGCGAATTCCGTTCCGGTGGAATCGGAATTCGCTCCGGTTCTCCTTTGGTAGTCGCATTTTCTGCGGCGAACCGGTTTCCACTTCGCCGGAAAATGCTCCAGGGGCACGCATGACGGCATCGCGTTCTCGCCCGGACGCCGAAGCACGAACGTGGAGAGGAACGCGAGCGCCCTCCCCTCACTCGAACTTGAGGAAATGGTAGTGCCAGCCGTCGAGCTCGACGAACAGCCCGTGTTCGCTGAGGTCGTCGCCGTCGCGCACGTAGCATTCCCAGTTGATCGTCTCCACCAGGCGCCAGGTGTGGTCGCGCAGGTCGTCCCATGGCAGCCGCACCATCGCCTGCGAGCGGAAATCGGACAGGTTCACCACCACCAGGGTCCGCTCGGCTCCCAGCCGCCAGGTCCAGGCGACGATGTTGTGGAAGCTCGCATTGTCGGGCCAGCCGTGGCGGTCGCACAGATGCCATTCGCCCGCGTGAAACAGGTCCGCGTGGATCGCGCTCAACAGGCTGCGGTAAAACGCAGCGAGTTCATCGTCGGGCGGCTCCGGCGGACGGCGCGCCAGAAACACCGGTAGCTTGACTTTGCGGCCCTCGATCTGCCCGTCATAGATGAGCTTCGCGCCGGGCACGGTCGCAACGACGACGGCGGCGGCGTGCTCCTTCGGCCCGGAAAACGTGGCGGCGGCGCGCGGCTCGTCGTGATTCTCGATGAAGCGCACCAGCCGGTCCTGATAGTCGAGTCCCGCCGTCAGATGTGCGCGCACGCTTTCGGCGTTGTCGTGGACCAAACGATCATACAGGCGCTTGTCGTAGCAGTAGTCGAAGCCCTTCTGCATCAGTTCATATTCGAGGTCCCAATAGGCCTCGGCGATAAACAAGACATCGGGATGCTTCGCTTTGACCGCCGGAATGAGGTCCTGCCAATACTCGGTCGCCGGCCTCCTCCCTGCCCGCGCACTCCAGGTTCGCTCGAAAATATCGTTGAGCAATAGCATCGCCATATCGCAACGCATGCCGTCGCATTGCGCGGCGATCGTGGTCACGGTGTCGATCGCCGCAGCGCGCAAGCCGACGTTGAACGCATTGACCTGAATGACGTCGCCCCACGCCGGAAAATACGGATCGCGTCCATGGGCGTAGACCTCGCCCTTCACGTCGACGAAGTCGTTCGGCGCCCGCGCCAGGTCCTCGTAACTGCCGCGAATGAAATACTCGGGATGGTGCAAGGCCCAAGGGTGATCAATCGCGACATGGTTGGGCACGAAATCGAGCACAAGACGCAAGCCGCGCGCGTTGAGCTCGGCGCGCGCCTGCGCCAACGCGCGGGGCCCTCCAAGCTCCGCGGCGACAACGTAGTCCCGCACGCAATAAGCCGAGCCGAGATTATCTTCCGGACGATAATCCGGCAGCACCCGGCGGAACTCGGCCTGCGAATCGGAGTTGGCGTTCGAAACGTCGACCCCGGTCGGACTGCGCTCCCAAACGCCCATCAGCCAAACGGCGTCGACGTCAAGCTTTGCGAGCGCGTCCCACACTTGCGCGGGGATCGTCGCCAGGGTCAAAGCTCGACCATATTGGGCGCGCAATTCATTGAGCCACACGAAGGTCGCAATCTCGTAAATGACGGGTCGCTTGCGCCAGGTCATGATCTCCTCATAAAAAACTCAGACCGCCACCGCGGCCTTGATGTGTGGATGCGGATTGTAACCCTGAAGTACGAAATCCTCGTAGCGGAACGCGAACAGATCAGTCACCGCGGGATTGAGCCGCATGGTCGGCAATGAGCGCGGCGCGCGGGACAGCTGCAGACGCGCCTGCTCCAGGTGATTGAGATAGAGATGGGCGTCGCCGAAGGTGTGGACGAACTCGCCCGGCGCCAAGCCCGCGACCTGCGCGACCATCAAGGTCAGCAGCGCGTAAGAGGCGATGTTGAACGGCGCGCCGAGAAAAACGTCGGCGGAACGCTGATAGAGCTGGCAGGAGAGTCGGCCTTCGGCGACATAGAATTGAAACAGACAATGGCAGGGCGGCAGCGCCATCCGCTCGATGTCCGCCGGGTTCCAGGCGGTGACGATCAGACGGCGCGAATCAGGACTGTGCCGGACCATCTCCACCACATCGGCGATCTGATCGATCGCGCCGCCGTCACGCGCGGGCCAGGAACGCCATTGCGCCCCATAGACTGGTCCGAGATCGCCCTCTTTATCCGCCCATTCGTCCCAAATCGTGACGCCGTGCTCGTTGAGGAATTTCACGTTCGTGTCGCCCGCCAAGAACCACAAGAGCTCATAGACGATCGATTTGAGGTGCAGCTTCTTGGTGGTGACGAGCGGGAAACCGTCGGCGAGGTCGAAACGCGTCTGGTGACCAAACACCGAAAGCGTGCCTGTCCCGGTGCGATCGCGCTTCTCCACCCCTTCAGTGAGGATGCGATCCATCAGTTGGTGATATTGCAACATCGACGCCTCGTCGCCTCGAACTTACAAAATAAAATCAGTGTCTTGGCGTAAGCGCGATCGGCAAAATCTTCCCAAAATTCCCCTTTGGGAAGCTCACGGGAAGACACATCGGCGGAACGATAACATAAGCCCTAGCCACAACTGACACGCTCAGCTCTCTGCGTTCGCCCGATGAATTGCCTACCACGGTCCACGCGCACCATCCATTTGGTGATCTGAGCGCAGGCGCACATATCCACACGATGCGCGCTCGCCCGCGGAGCCCGGAAGTACGGAACATGGGTGGGGAGCGCGCTTCGTCGGGCGGCGGGCGTGCGTGTGCGGGGAAGGACCCAACACATGCGGGTGTGACGTGGTGTCGTTGACGCAGGGAAAGACGCAGGTCGGTCCACGCGCGCGTCGCACGGCGTTAGATCACGAGACGGGGCGGACGAGCCAGTGAACGGGTCACATCTCTCTATGTCTATGATCTCTGTCAGGGGATGTGAGGGCACGTCGTGCCACGCCCACGCCACGCCGCTCACAGGGGAGTCGGTCTCTTGCAGGCACCCACGCCACGGCGGCAATGCGTAGGCACGGGGAGCCAGGTGATCATCGCAGAAAGGGCTCAGCCTATATTCGCGCGTGCACACATATTGAATGCGTGCACGTCAAAACTGCCGTATTTTCAATTGTCATGACGCGTCCTTGGCCGACGCGTCGTTGGCCGTTCCCTCGGCCGGCGATGGCTCCTCACCCTGCGTTCGGTCGCGCCCGGCCAAATGCCCAATCACCGCGCCCCCAACAGTGCCGACGACGGTTCCTAAGCCAGGAATAATACTTCCAGCAGCCGCCCCTGCGGCGGCACCGCTCAATGTCGGATTGCGTTTGGCCCACGCCTTTGTCTTATCCCACCATGACCCGGCAAGTGCAGATTCGTCGCTCATGTCTTGAACCCTTGTTGTCGCTTCGGCGATTATGAGCGAATAAGTCGCTTCGGTCTACGTTGCTTGTTCCATGAGAGCACGCGGCCGAAATCACCGATCCGCGGCACATGCTCTATCGTGCTAGCCACGGGCCGTTCCGTTGCAGCGTAAGGTGCGAAGGACCGAGAAGGCGCCACGGGCTTTTCCGTCGCAGTGTCCATCGCATCATTTTTCCGAGCCCATGATCCTTGCGAGCTTGCGCTCGATCGCCGGCATCACGTCGGTCGAGACGCCACGGTGGAAAGCGCGCTTCGTCCCGCGCCTTCTCTCCTAAAGAAGCCCGGTCAGCCCAATCGCCGCGGCCGCAGCAAGCGCGATTAAAGGATTTCTTCGCGTCCAATAGGTCACGGCGAAGGCGGCGGCGGTAACGGCGACGGCGACCCAGCTCCGGTCTGCGGCGCGCGCGATAATCAAGGCGGTCGCGGCAAACAGACCGACCGTCACCGGCACCAGCCCCGCCTCGATGGCGACGAGCCAGCGCCGTTGGCGGTAGCGGTCGAACACCCTCGCGACAAAGCAGGCGAGCACCGCGGTCGGCACGCACATCGCGGCCATGGCGATGATGGCGCCGAGCGGTCCTGCCGCTTGTTGGCCGATCAGCGCCGCAATCATCACATTGGGCCCGGGCGCCGCCTGCGAGAGGGCGAAGAGTTCGCCAAACTGCTGGTCGGTCACCCAATGCTGGAGGTCGACGGCTTGGCGTTGAATTTCCGGGATGACGGCGTTCGCCCCGCCAATGGCGAGCAGCGACAGGAGCGCGAACTGCACGACCAGCGCGAGGAGAACATCTCCGCCCGCTTTCATCGGCGAACCCACAACGCTAATGCAATGCTGAGGGGCGCGGCAATCGCAAGCACAGGCAGAAGCGGCAGGCGAAGAATCCCGATCGCGATGAAGACTGCTGCGGCCACCAGCGGCTCCGGGCCGATGCGTTTCTTCACAAGCGGCTCGGCCATGCGCGCGGCGGTCGCAATCATGAGGCCGGCAACCCCGGCCGCGAGGCCGGCGAGACCCCCGCTAATGCCGGGTGACGCGCCGTAGCGCGTATAAAGCATGCCCACTGCGATCATCAGCGCGACCGGTGGGGCGGTCAGCGCCAAGACCGCGGCGATCGACCCTACGACGCCGTGCAATCTCAGGCCGAAAACGGCCGTCATGTTGACGACGTTGGGCCCCGGGATGAAATGGCAGACAGCGAACAGCCGGTTGAACTCATCCGCGGTCATCCACCGCTTTTCCTCGACCAGCATGCGCCGCGCCCATGGCAGCACGCCGCCAAAGGCAAAGAGCGACACCCTCGCCAGGGCAAACATCAATTCGATAAGTGAAGGACGCACAGGGGCCGGCGGCGACCCGCCTTCCTGCGTGCTTGGCGGATAACTTTGTTCGGGATTTTCCGCGGGGCCTGGTGCGGACATAGTGCGCAGCCATAGCGTGGCTCGCTCGGCTCCGCCAGTCGCCTCGTCGCGCGGCCTTGGCGATCGATCTATTCCGGCGCGAACGTTCCCTCTCACGCGCGCCGATCTGGCGAAATCGCCGGCCCCCGCTTACCTTAGGCATGAAGGAGGGCTGGGCTTGCTGTGCGAGATCTGGCCCGCGTCTTCAATGTCGCATTTTCTGCGAAACCCTTGCCTTGGCCGGACTACATCAATCACGGACACCTCGTTGGCTTCTCCTCGCGGCAAATCTTGCCCGCCCCTCCCCTCGAAAGACGACCTCCTCGCCTTCATAGCAGCGCAGGACGGCCGGGTCGGCACGCGAGAACTTGCCCGCGCCTTCGGCCTCAAGAACGCCGACCGGGCGAGCCTGAAAGCGATGCTTAGGGAGCTCGCCGACGAAGGCCGCATCGAACGCCGCCGTAAGAAGCTGCACCCGGCCGGCGCGCTTCCGCCGGTCGTGCTCGCAGACATCACCGGTCGCGACGCCGACGGCGAATTGATTGCGGTTCCCACCGAATGGGACGAGGAGGCGTACGGGAAGGCGCCGAAAATCCGCGTGCATGTGCCGCGGCGGGCGCGCCCCGGCGAGACGCCGGGAGTTGGCGATCGCGCGCTCCTGCGGACCGAGGAAACCGCCGAGGCGGACGGCGGCATCCGCCATCGCGGGCGTCCCATCAAGGTGATCGACCGCGCCAAGCATCGGGCGCTTGGCGTGTTCCGCAGCTTGCCCGACGGCGGCGGCCGTTTGGTCCCGGTCGAGAAGCGGAGCCTCGGGCGCGAACTCAGCATCCGCCCCGGCGACACGCTGGACGCCGAGGAAGGCGATCTCGTCGCGGTCGAGGTGAGTCGGCACGGGCAATTCGGCCAGCCGGTGGCCAAGGTGCGGGAACGGCTCGGCTCGCTCGCGAGCGAGCGCACGGTCAGCCTGATCGCAATCCACGCCCATGGAATCCCTCACGTTTTTTCGCGTGCGGCGCTTCACGAAGCGGAGGCGGCCAAGCATGCGACCTTGGACGGGCGCGAGGACTGGCGTGAGGTCCCGTTCGTCACCATCGATCCGATCGACGCCAAGGATCACGACGACGCCGTGTTCGCGCGGCCGGACACCGACCCGGCCAATCCCGGCGGCTTTGTCGTGAACGTGGCGATCGCCGACGTCGCCGCCTATGTGCGCCCCGGCTCGGCGCTCGATCGCGAGGCGCTGGCGCGCGGGAATTCGGTCTACTTCCCCGACCGGGTGGTGCCGATGCTGCCCGAACGCATCTCCAACGATCTGTGCTCGCTCAAGCCGGACGAAGACCGTCCGGCTCTGGTCGCTCGCATTGCCATCGATGCACAGGGCCGCAAGCGCAGCCACGCCTTCCATCGCGTGCTGATGCGCTCGATTGCGCGCCTGCACTACGCGCAGGCGCAGGCCGCCATCGAGGACCAACCGGATGCGACCACCGAACCGCTGCTGCCCCTCGTCCTCGAGCCGCTCTATGCCGCCTATCAGGCGCTCAAGCGCGCGCGCGACGACCGCGGCCCGCTCGATCTCGATCTGCCGGAACGGAAAATTCTGCTCAAGCCCGACTTCACCGTCGAGCGGGTGATTACGCCTCAACGGCTCGATTCGCACCGGCTGATCGAGGAGTTCATGATCCTTGCCAATGTCGCGGCGGCCGAAGCGATCGAGCGCGCGCGCACGCCCCTCGTCTATCGCGTACATGACGAGCCGACAATCGACAAGCTCCATGCGCTGCGCGAGTTTCTTGCCAGCTTGGGCATTTCGCTGCCGAAGGCCGGCGCGCTCCGGCCGGAGCAGTTCAACCGCATCCTTGCGCGCGTTAAGGGTCGCGACGTCGAGAATCTCGTCAACGAGGTGGTGTTGCGCAGCCAGGCGCAGGCCGAGTATTCGGCGGAGAATTACGGACACTTCGGCCTCAATCTGCGCCGCTATGCCCATTTCACCTCGCCGATCCGCCGCTACGCCGACCTTGTCGTGCATCGCGCTCTGATCCACGCGCTGCGGCTCGGCCGCGATGGACTGCCCGGACACGAGGACGCGCAGTCGCTCGGCGAAATTGCGGCCCGCATCTCGGCCTGCGAGCGCCGGGCCATGGCAGCCGAGCGGGAGACGGTCGACCGCTTGATCGCCCACCATCTCGCCGACCGCGTCGGCGCGACTTTCGAGGGGCATATCGGCGGGATGACGCGTTCGGGCTTGTTCGTGAAGCTCGACGAGACCGGGGCCGACGGCTTCGTTCCCGCCGCCACGCTCGGCCGGGACTATTTCCGCTATCACGAAGCGCAGCACGCCCTTGTCGGCGACGCGAGCGGCGAAGCGTATCGCTTGGGAGACCCGGTGACGGTCCGGCTGGTCGAAGCGGCGCCGGTCGCAGGCGCTTTACGCTTCGAGATTCTGTCGGAAGGGCGCATTGACACGAAGCCGCGTTCTTCCGGCCGATCACGCGCGCGGGAGCGCCGGTCATCGCGGTTCCGCACCCGGTGACCCGCGGCTTCCCTTTTGCCTGCAACGCTACTCGCCTTGGCATTCAACACCGACGAAATATCCTGTATTGAACGCGCATGCCGAACGATCCCGCCGCCAACGCAGACGCCGCCACAGCGCCACTTGCCGAAACTGCGCCCGATCATGATCAGGCGGAAGACCTTCCCCGCCGCCTGACCGACGAGCTCAACCGCTTCGACCGCGACATGTCGCATCCGAACTCGCAGCCGCGCGACGCCGCGACGCTGATCGTGATCGACCGTTCGGGCGACGCTCCAAAGGTGCTGCTCGGACTGCGGCACCAGCGGCATAAGTTCTTGCCGGGAAAATTCGTATTTCCCGGCGGACGGGTCGAGGTCTCCGACCGCAGCGTCACGGCCGCAACCGAGCTCGATCCGCGGGTCACCGCCCGGCTGATGAAGCAAACGCGGCGGCCGAGCGCCGCCAAGTCGCGCGCTTTCGCGATCGCGGCGATCCGCGAGACGTTCGAGGAGACTGGGCTCATCCTCGGTCCCACCGCGGGCGTCAACGCGGCCGGATACGATGGGGTCCCCGTGAGCTTCGCGAGCGCAGGCGTGCGCCCCGACCTTGCCGCGATGCATTTCATCGCGCGCGCCATCACCCCGCCGCGGCGCACGCGGCGCTTCGACACCCGTTTCTTTTCCCTCGACGCCGAAACCATCTCCGGAAAGGTCGAAGGGATCGTCGGCCCCGATGCCGAACTGATCGAACTGGTCTGGCTGCCGCTGACCGAAGCCGAGCGGCTCGACATGCCACCGATCACCAAGGCCGTGCTCGCCGAGCTCGAGCACCGCATCGCGGGCGGTTTCACCCACGACCTGCCGGTCCCGTTTTATCGATGGATCGGCCGCGGCTTCACTCGCTCGCTGCTGTGACCGCGAATGCATGCAAATGGCCGGGAGGCGGCCGGTTTCTTGACTTTCCGGGCTTGCCCATTACGTTGCCGGCAACTCTGCACGCGATCGATTTGAAGGACAGCGCCCCATGGCGAAGACAACCACCATTAAGGTCAAGCTCGTCTCGAGCGCTGACACCGGCTACTTCTATGTGACCAAGAAAAACACCCGCACCCAGACGGAGAAGCTGGTGAAGAAAAAATACGACCCGGTCGCAAAGAAGCACGTCGAATTTCGCGAAGGAAAGATCAAGTAACGCTTTCGCGGAGGCGTCGCAGCGCAGCCGGCGGTGGGTTCCCGCCGCGCTTGATCGCGAGCAATCCCGAAAAGTCGCAGACTTTTGCGATTATGTCGTGCGTTCACACCCGCGCGGCCGACCGGGCGGGGTCCATGCCATACTCGCCATAGGCGAATACCGCGCAGGATGGCCGGCAGGGAGCGGTGTTACGAGGAGGCCACTCTCACCGCTCCCGTGCCGGCCAAACCCCACGGACCCAGGAGATGCGGCGGACCTGAGCATTCCGTAGGGTTAACCCGATTAGGCCATACAGGTGGCCCGGATCGGCTATTTCGTCGCGGAACTTCGATTTTAAAAAATTTATCGCAAGCGCTCAGGAAATCAACAGATTTTGGCCGCCCAGGTGTAAGCGCAGGCCTTCACCAACCACAGGATATGAACGGGGGCCGCCAGCCCGGCGCTTGGCTAGCCCAACCTTTGGCGTCTGGGATCACGCCGCGTCGGCGACCACCCGATTGCGGCCATCGCGCTGGGCGCGATAAAGCGCCTCGTCCGCCCGTTTGAGCAGCTTGGCCGGGGTATCGTCGGGCCCTGTCAGTCCGGAAATCCCGACCGAAACGGTCACCTCGACCGGCTGGCCAGCGGCTTGAATCTGGAATGGCTCGGACGCGATGCGTCGGCGAAGCCGCTCCGCCGCCTTCGCGGCCACGGCCCTATTGGCGCCAGGCATCAACACGACGAAATCTTCCCCGCCGGACCGGCAGGCGAGATCAACGCCGCGAATGGATTTGCGCAGCCTTCCTGCGAATTCGCGCAGAACATCGTCGCCGGCGTCACAGCCGTAGTCGTCGTTGATCGCCTTGAAGAAGTCGATGTCGAGCGCAAGCACCGCCAGCGACTTGCCGCTGGCGACCGCGTGATCGACCAGCGTGGCGAGGTGCCGTTCCATATACGGCCCGTTGTGCAAGGCGGTCAGCGGGTCGGCGATCGCCGGCTCGAGCAAATGCTGCCCGCGGTCGCGCAGACGTTCGGCATAGCGCTTCTTGCGCACCTGCATGCGTGCGCGCGCCACCAGCTCGTTGTCGTCGACCGGATGGAAGACAAAATCATTCACGCCGATCTCAAGACCGCGGGCAAGCCGCACCGGATTTTCGTCGGGCTCGACGAGCGCCAAAATCTGGACATGCCGCGTCCGCTCAAGCAAGCGAAGCTGACTGCAAATTCTGAGCCCGTCACAAGCTTCGAGCGCAAGCGACGTAATGACCAAGTCGTAGTTCCCTTGGGCGGCGCGAAACAGAGCTTCGTTCCCATTCGGCTCGACATCGACCCTGTGCTCGCGCCCAAGTATCGCGGCAATGCGATCGGAAGAATCCGTGCGATCCTCGACCAGGAGGACGTGGCCGTCATGGCCGGTCTCCGCCGTCTGCTCAGCCGCGGGGCCCTCGATTCCGATCTCCCGCGACGTGAGCGTCCGCATGCGCAATTCGTCGGTCATCATTCTGAGGCGCACGAGCGAGCGCACGCGCGCAACGAGCGCAGCGTCGGAGATGGGTTGGGTGAGGATTTCATCGGCGCCGGCTTCGAGGCCGCGAATCAGATCGGACGGTTGATCGGGCGCCGTCACCATGATCACGGGGACATGCTGCGTCGCCTCATTCGATTTCAGACGTCGACATAGCGAAAAGCCGTCCATGTCCGGCATCGTCGGCTCGATCAGAACGATGTCGCATTGACCCTGTCCGCAGATCGCGAGGGTTTCAGCTCCGGACAAAGCGACGAGAACATCAAAATACGCCGCCGATAGCCGCGCTTCGATCGGCTTGACGCTGGCGCGCGTGTTGGCAGCGACCAGGATGCGAGCGCTCATGCGGGCTTCACCTCGCGGCTATCCGAGAAACTGGCGGATCGTCTCGATGAACTTGCCGACCGAGATCGGCTTGGAGAGATAGGCTTCGCACCCTCCGTCGCGGATCCGCTCTTCATCGCCCTTCATCGCAAACGCCGTTACTGCGACGACCGGAATCGACTTCAATTCCGCGTCGTCCTTCAGCCATCTGGTCACTTCGAGGCCAGAAATCTCGGGCAACTGGATGTCCATCAGAATCAGATCGGGATGATGCTGGCGCGCGAGGTCGAGCACTTCGATACCGTTGCGCGTCTCCACGGTGCGATAGCCGTGCGCCTCCAACAGGTCATGGAATAGCTTCATGTTGAGCTCGTTGTCTTCCACGATCAGCACGGTCTTCGCCATCGTAATCCCCATGCGGCCATAGACCCGCTACGCTGCACAGCAGCAATCGCTGCACAGGTTAGAGGGCATTCCTCCCGGAAACGCAAATATCGTTAGTTCACAAACCATTTCTTTTGATTGCTAACGCTGAACGATAGCCGAAACACCGTACCGCCGTTTTCCCTTTCCTGGTCGCAGCTCTGACCCTCTTGCAAGAGTCGGGCCGCGACAGCCGTTCCTAAGTCTTGGGATGCGTCACGGTCGTGCGGGTTCAATTGATACGCTTCATGGACAGGGGCGGCTCGGATTCATTTCGAGTTGCGACATCTCGCCGGAAACAGCGAAGTCGCCGTAGTCGAGTGTAAGCGCGCGCGAAACGCCATTCTCGTACATCTGGAAGCTGATCGCATAGACCGGCATCTGCTCCCCGCGCGCCGCCGCGCGATCGAAATAGCTGATGGTCACTGGCCAGCGCTTAAGACCTGCGAGCGCCGCTTGGCCGGCGGTCGCGTCGGTCGGGGGCGCCTCGTTTGGTTCGATCTCGCGTCCGATTACCGTCAAAGTGTTGTAGACGCGCTCACCGTTCTCCGAGCCGTCATAGACCGGAAGCTCGAGAATGGTCTCGCCCGCTCGCGCCGCCTCGATGATGCGCCGCATGTGCTCGGTCGGGAACACGACATTCGTTTCGATATCAAACGTCGCTTGTTTCGGTTTGGTGAGCGCAACGGCGACTTTGCCGTCGCGACGCTCGGCCCGGCCATCGACGCTGCTCGCCATCTTGTCGTTGACGTAATTCTGCGAATTAAAACGAAAATCCTTGCCCGCGCCATCCTCCCAGGTCGAGGCGCGCAAGTCGCTCAGCGCCACCTTGCCTTCCCCGGAGTCTAGCTCCGATACCTGGCGGAACTGCAGCACATAGCCCTCGCAGGCATTGCCCGAGAAGTCGTAGAGGATGCGTCCGCGCACCGATTGCAGCCCGCGCTTGCCGTAGGCGCGCAGAAGCTTGAGATCATAGACTGCGCGGTGGGAGGCGAGCGGGGTCGTAGCGTTCGCAACCGCCAACGGACCCGCCGCGACGGTCACCACTGCGGCGAACAATGCAGCGCCGGCCGTGCCGAGAAACCCAATCGCCCTGCCGCGCATTAACATTCTCCTACCCCGCCACCCCGAATCTCGACGCATTTTCGCCGGGCCGAAGATATGAAGAGCGTCCGGCTCCCGCAACCGGCAATGATCCCGCCCCCATTGCACGCCGACACCCGATCGGCCAAGACTCGGACGCATCGTCATCAGCCGCGAGGAGGGCGACATGGCCGGAATGGTGGAGAAAAAGCTTGCCGAACTTGGGATCAAGCTGCCGACGCCCGCTTCTCCCATTGCGACCTATGTCGGATTCGTTCAAACGGGCTCACTCTTGTTCGTGTCCGGGCAACTGTGCCTTGCCGACGGCCGACTGGTCGCCGCCGGGCAGCTCGGCGTTGCGGTTTCGATCGAGGACGGTCAGGCCGCCGCACGCGCTTGCGCCATCAACCTCCTCGCACAGGTCAAGGCTGCGCTCGGCGATCTCGACCGCATGGTCCGCGTGGTGCGGCTCAACGGCTTCATCAATTCAGCTCCGAGCTTTATTGATGGGCCGAAGGTCATGAACGGCGCCTCCGATCTCGTCGTTGAGGTCTTCGGTGACAAGGGGCGGCACACTCGCACGACGGTTGGGGTCGCCGTGCTGCCGAATAACGCCGCGGTCGAGGTGGACGGCATTTTCGAGGTGGCGTGATGGCGTGCGCCAGGCGCGGCCCATCCCGGACGGCACGCCTCCCCGCGACGCGGGGAGAATGAAAGCGCCCAGGTATATTGTCGGTTCAGATGACGTACTCGGATTGGCTGACCGCACGACCGATCGCGCATCGCGGCCTGCATGATGCAGAACGCGGCGTGGTCGAAAATACATCGTCGGCCGCCGCAGCCGCGCTTCAGGCGGGCTACGCCATCGAGGTCGACCTGCAGCGCAGCGCCGATGGCGAGGCCATGGTCTTCCACGATCGCGTCCTCGACCGCCTGACTGAAGCAAGCGGCTTGGCCCGGGACTTCACAGCGGCCGAACTCAAGCGAATCGCCTTCAAGGACACCGCCGACCGAATGATGACGCTCGGCGAGCTCGTCGATCTCGTCGACGGGCGCACGACCCTCGTGTTCGAACTCAAGAGCCGCTTCGACGGCGACATCGCAATCGCCATGCGCGCCGCCGCGGTGCTGCGCGGCCATGCCGGACCGGTCGCCGCCATGTCGTTCGATCCCCGGCTCGTGGCTGTGCTCGCCTGGCGCGCGCCAAGCCTGGTGCGCGGGCTTGCCGCGCGGCGCCCTCGCAAATCGACGGGCGTCGAGGCTGAGCGATCGGGCGCGGCACAAACGCGCAGTGGCGCGCTTATCCTCGAAGTCATGCGCGCCCGCCCCCATTTTGTCGCTTGTCGCCAACAGGATCTTGCCACGGCGCCCGCGCTGGTCGCGCGCCATCTGTTTCGCCTGCCGGTCCTCGCGTGGACGGTGCGTTCCGAAACGGAGCGGCGCGGCGCGCTCCGCCACGCGGACCAGGTGATCTTCGAGGGGTTCAGGCCGCCAGTGCAATCGCGTTTGCGCTAATATGAAGACTGAATGAAATCGAACGAAACGCACATCCGCGCCGTACCCGCGATCAGCGAGATTGCGGCGCGGTCATGGGATGCCTGCGCCAATCCGGGCCGAGGCGCCGACGTGCGGTCGCCGGCATCGCCGTTCCATCCGTTCGTGAGCCACGCCTTCTTGTCGGCGCTCGAGCTGTCGCGCTCGGCCACCGCGAGAACCGGCTGGCAACCGCAGCACCTCGTGCTCGAATGGGCGGACGGATCGATCGCCGGGGTCGCCCCCTGCTATCTCAAGTCCCATTCGCGCGGCGAATACGTGTTCGACCATGGCTGGGCGGAGGCCTATGAGCGCGCGGGCGGCCGGTATTATCCGAAACTTCAGGTGTCCGTCCCATTCACCCCGGTGACCGGCCGACGGCTATTGGTGCCGCCGGGAGCAGACGAAGCGAGCGCTCAAACGGCGCTGATGGAAGCGCTCGTCGAACTCGCCCGGCTGCGCGACGCCTCCTCCGTTCATATGACCTTCCTGACCGAGCCTGAATGGCGGATCGCCGCCGAGCATGGATTCCTGCAGCGCACGGACCAGCAGTTTCATTGGGAGAACAATGGGTACGCCACCTTCGACGACTTCCTTGCCGCGCTTTCGGCGCGCAAACGCAAGGCGATCCGGCGCGAGCGACGGGAGGCGGTCGAGCACGGCATCGACATTTCGTGGCTGACCGGGTCGGACCTCACCGAAGGCGTGTGGGACCTGTTCTTCGCCTTCTACATGGAAACCGGCTCGCGTAAATGGGGCAGGCCTTATCTGACGCGCGACTTCTTCTCGCGCATCGGCCAAAGCATGGCCGACGATATCCTGCTGGTAATTGCGAAACGAGGCGGGCGCACCATCGCCGGCGCGCTCAATTTCAAGAGTTCCGATACGCTTTATGGGCGTCATTGGGGCGCGATCGAACACCACGCCTGCCTGCATTTCGAGCTGTGCTATTACCAAGCGATCGAATACGCGATTGCGCACAAGCTGGCGCGGGTGGAAGCGGGCGCGCAGGGTGAGCACAAGATTTCACGCGGCTATCTACCGACCACCACCTATTCGGCCCATTACATCGTCGATCGGGGATTGCGCCGCGCGGTCGCCGATTATCTCAAACACGAGCGCGCCTATGTGGAGGCGGCCGGCCGCGAATTGGCGGAGGCGAGCCCTTTCCGGAAAGACCTTGCCGTCGAGGTCGAGTAGCCGCGCCTTGACGGGCCGCCATTCCGCCTGCGACAGATATTCCTCTTTGAGAATGGACCGAGAGGCGGCCATGGCCAGCTACGACCCCACCAACGTGTTCGCCAAAATCCTGCGCGGCGAGCTCCCCTGCCACAAGGTCTACGAGGACGACAAGGTCTTCGCCTTCCTCGACATCATGCCGCGTTCGCTCGGTCACACCTTGGTGATCCCGAAAAAGCTTGTCCGCAACATTTTTGATGTTTCGCCCGAGGATCTCACCCATGTTCACAAAGTGACGCAGCGGATCGCCAAAGCGGCAATGAAAGCCTTCAGCGCCGACGGAATCACCATCCACCAGTTCAACGAGGCGGCCGGCGGACAGGTCGTGTTTCACCTGCATGTACACGTTCTGCCGCGCCACCAGGGCGAGCCGCTCAAGCCCGCGGCGACCTTCACCGAGGAACCCGCCGTGCTCGCCGACCAGGCGGAAAAGCTCGCGGCCGCCATCGCCGAAGGGTGACGGACGGACTTTACGTCCCGCGCTGCTAAACTCACAGCCTGGTCGTTCCACCCTCACCCGCAGAGGTCATGCTCCGCGAAGGCGGAGCATCCAGTAATCACGGTGAACGTTAGTGTTTACTGGATCGCCCGCTTGCGCGGGCGACGACGGGAAAAGATTGCGTCGATTCCACATCAATTCATCCCGCTCTCACCGCTGGCGGCTGACCTCTCCACGCCCCCCGGAGAGGTTGCCCGGCTTCAGCCGCCGGTGCGCAGCGCGTCGGTGATGGCGCGGGTGTTGTAGCGCATCATGTCGATATAGGTCGTTGCCGGGCCGCCGGGCGGGGACAGAGCATCGGAATAAAGCGTGCCAATAACCGTTGCGCCCGTATCCTGTGCAATGCGGTCCAGGAGACGATTGCTCGAGGTGTTTTCGACAAAGAACGCTTTGATCTTTTCCTTCTTGATCTGCTGAATCAGCCGGGCGATGTCACGCGCACTTGGCTCGGCATCCTCGCTCATCCCCTGCGCCCCGAGGAATTCCACATCGTAGGCATTGCCGTAATAGTCGAAGGCTTCATGCGAGGTGATTACCCGCCGGCGCGGTTTCGGAATATCGGCCCAGGCCGCCCGGATGTCACGGTCAAGCGCGTCGAGCTGTTTGAGGTAATTCTCGGCGTTTCGCTCATAAGCCGCCTTGTTGGCGGGATCGACGCCGCTCAGCGCATCGCGGATATTTGCGATATAGATTTTCACATTGCCGACATCCTGCCACGCGTGCGGATCGTAACGGCCATGCCCGCCCTCGTCATGACCATGCTCATGCCCCGCGAGCGCCTGCACTCCATTGGAGGCGACGAGCCGCGCGCCACGATAACCGGCGGCTTTCGCGAGCCGGTCCGCCCAGCCTTCGAGGCCGAGTCCGTTGATCACCACGAGCTTCGCGTCGGAGAACTTGCGCGAGTCGGCCGGTGACGGCTGGAAATTATGCATGTCGACGTTCGGCCCGACGAGAAGATCGACATCGACATGGTCGCCGCCGACTTCTCGGACGAGATCGCCGAGGATCGAGAAGCTCGCCAGCACCTTCACCTTCTCGGCGGCCTGCGCCGAAGCGAGTGTCACGGCAAACATCAAGGCGCCGGCCAGCGCCGCTATGAATCCGGATTGCGATTTCACTCTCATCGACGTCCTTCCTTTCGGTTACTCCGCCTCAGCTCTCCGCCCATTCCATATGTTATAACATAACGTCTTCGCTCAAAGTCAATCCGCAAAAGCGCGCGGCGGCCAACACTGGCGCACTGATTGCTCACCCGTAACGCCGCTGGCGCAAAAGAGTGCGGCGCGGGCTAACCGAGAGCCGCGGTCGCTGACGGATTCGCGACTCAGCAAAAGCAATTGACCTGGACTCGACCGATCTCCGGAGCGAATTCCGTTCCAATGGAATCGGAATTCGCTCAAGTTATCTTGTAGTGGTCGCATTTTCTGCGGCGAACCGGTTCCCACCCCGGATCAAGTCCGGGGCAGGCTTCGCCGGAAAATGCTCTAGCCGTCATCGCCCGCGAAAGCGGCGATCCAGTAAACGCAAATGTTCTCAGTGATTACTGGATGCCCCGCCTCCGCGACGCCTCCGCGAGGCATGACGAGGGTAAGGGCAAGCCGAGATCAACCCGATTCAATGAGTCCAGGGGTTGCGCCGCGTGTAAGCAAAGTTATCGGAGTAAGCGATGACGCGCCGGCTCGGTTCGTTCGGTTCTTCCACTTCGTAGGGAATCCGGTGTCGCTCGCAGTAGGCGATCGCTTCTTCTTTCGTCTCGAAGCGCAGATGAATCTGTTGGCGCATGTCGCTCGAGCTGGTCCAGCCCATCAGCGGCTCGATTTCGAGCGGTTCGCTCGGCTCGTATTCGAGCTCCCAGTTTTTCGTCCGCGCCTTGCCGGATTGCATGGCGGTTTTGGCGGGCTTGTAGATGCGAGCAAGCATGTCGGCCTCGGACCCTCGGAGCTCGGTTTCCCCTGTCAGATTCATGTTAGAATTGCAGGGACGAAACCGAGCTGAATCAATCGTTTCTCTGGTCGGGGCAGCAGGATTTGAACCTGCGACCTGGAGTACCCAAAACTCCCGCGCTACCAGGCTGCGCTATGCCCCGCTGGACCGGCGGAAGGACCCGTCCGGGCCTTCGAATACACGCTTCATCCGCAGCCAGCAACCAGACGCCCGGACGAAAACGGTTCGATGGCCGGCCAGCAATCTTGGTGGCAATCGGTTTATGCTCGCCCCGAAAGCGGGCGTTCACCGGCCGGAAAAGATTGGGTGTCCGATCCGGTCGCCCGGCGCGATGCCGAACTTTTTCGCGGTGCCGCCGGGAACTTCAAGCACCGCGCGCACCGGCCCTCCGGAAGGGATGATTCGGTCGGACAAAGGCTCCGTTCGTTCGGCAATGCGCAATATTCGCCCGTCGCCCTGGATGAAGATCATGTCGAGCGAAATGTAAGTGTTGTGCATCCACATCGCGACCGGCTCTTCGCGCTGGAAATCGAACAGCATGCCGTGCTCTTCCGGCAATTTCCGCCGGTACATCAAGCCACGCGCGCGCGTTTCATCATCGGCTGCGACTTCGACCGAGAACACGCGCACCCCGTTTCGCGTGGCGATTTCCACGACTTTCGGGTCGCTTGCAGACGCCGTGACGGCCCCGAGAACGATGGTCCAGAGCAGAGCAAGGATCGCGTGATTGAACGCCAGACGCCGCATCATCGGGGGCCTCGTAGCACGTCAAACGCTTCTGCGCGCGGATTATTCCCTCCGGGAAGGAAGGACCGCGCGCAGCCGGGGACGTCAATCAGTGCGAAGCGAGTGCGTGGGGACCGCCGTCCGGCCGCACTTCGGCCGCCATGAGCCCCTTCGGACCCGGTCCGAACCGAACAAGAACGGTTTGCCCCGGACGAAGTTCCGCAATGCCGTAGCGGCGCAATGTCTCCATATGCACAAAAATGTCCGGCGTGCCTTCGCCGCGCGTCAGAAAGCCGAAGCCGCGCAGCCGGTTGAACCACTTCACGACGGCGCGCTCGAGCCCGCTGGTCACGGTCACCGAGACATGGGTGCGGGGTGGCGGCATCTGCGCGGGATGCACCGCTGTCGATTCGTCCATCGAGACAATGCGGAAGGCCTGCATACCCTTGGGGCGCGCCAGCGCTTCGCATACGACGCGCGCGCCCTCATAGGCGGTCTGGTAGCCGTCGCGCCGCAAACAGGTGACATGCAGAAGCACGTCCGCCATGCCGTTGTCGGGCACGATGAAGCCGTAACCTTTCGCCACGTCGAACCACTTGATCACGCCGGTCACTTCGACGACCGGCGCGCCCGGCTCTTCGGCGAGACCGCCAAGCGCTTCCTCACTGTAAGCCAGGGTGGGTCCCCGGGACCCGAGGTCATCAGACTCGAATTCGTCCGTCGCCATGAGGACGTACGCCGCCGCATCTGGCGCCTCTTGGCGGGCGCTTAAAACAAATCTTCCATCATAAACATATCGACGCGCGCTCCGATGGGAAACAGGAAAATGCGGACGGGCAATCCAAAGTTTGCCGACTGTGCAGAAACCTGACGTAGATGTTGAGAAATCGAATCAAATTAATGTGCAATGAATGGTTCTAATACGCCGCCAATGTCCTCGCGGACGACGAGGTCGGCGACGGTGTCGAACTCGGTAGGCTCCCTGTTAATAATTACGAGTCGCGCGCCGGCCCGCTTGGCCAGGAGCGGCATGCCGGCGGCCGGCCATACCACCAGCGACGATCCGATCGCGAGGAAAAGATCGCAGTCGCGCGTCAGCGCTTCCGCGCGCCGCAGCGCGGCATCCGGCATTGGCTGGCCGAATGAAATCGTCGCGGTCTTGATATGTCCGCCGCAAGCGCAGTCGGGGGCGCGGCCGCCGCTCGCGACAAAGCGCGCTTGCACCCAAGTGAGTTCGTAGCGCCGCTCACATTGGAGGCAGAGCGCATAAGTCGTATTACCGTGCAGTTCGATGACATCGTCGGCGTCGATGCCCGACGCCTGATGGAGATTGTCGATGTTCTGGGTCACGACCGCTGGCGCCTTGCCGGCGCGATAGAGGCTTGCGATCGCACGATGGCCGCGGCCGGGCCTGGCCGCCGCGAACCGTTCTTCCATGGCGAACCGCCGCCGCCACAATTCGTCACGCATCTCCTGGCTCGCAAGGAACTCGTCGAACGGGATCGGGCGAAGCTTCGACCACAAGCCTCCGGGCGAGCGGAAATCAGGAATGCCGGTTTCGGTCGAGATTCCAGCGCCGGTGAACGGCAAGACGACGCGCGCGGATTCGAGAAGCTGCGCCAGCCGCCGCCGGCTTGTCTCAATGTCGGATGCGATCATATATGCCCTTCCGGAGAAGGCGCGCCGCCGCGCCACCCATCGTCTTTTGCGAGGTTCTCATGAGATATCTGCATACCATGTTGCGCGTCCGCAACCTCGACGCCGCGCTCGATTTCTTCTCCAACAAGCTGGGGCTCGAGGAGGTGCGCCGGATCGACAGCGACAAGGGCCGTTACACCCTCGTCTTTCTCGCCGCTCCCGAAGACAAATCGCTGGTCGCCGCAAGCCACGGACGTCCGGCGCCGCTGGTCGAGCTCACTTATAATTGGGACACGGAAGATTATGGCGAAGCACGGTATTTCGGCCACCTCGCCTTCGAGGTCGATGACATCTATAGGACCTGCGACCGGCTGATGAAGGCGGGGGTCACCATCAACCGCCCGCCGCGCGACGGAGTCATGGCCTTCGTGCGCTCGCCCGACAATCAGTCGGTCGAGCTCCTGCAGAAGGGCGACCCCTTGCCGGCGCAAGAGCCGTGGAAATCGATGCGGAACACCGGCCATTGGTGACGGCGGGCGGCCCTGCCCGATCGGTCTCTAGAGCGAATTCCGTTCCGGTGGAATCGGAATTCGCTCTTGTTTTCCTTTAGTGGCCGCATTTTCTGCGGCGAACCGGTCCCCACTTCGCCGGAAAATGCTCTAACCTCCGGCTTCCGGAATCTACGCCGTTACGGCCGCGCCTGTGGACACGGCGCCGGCCGATGACGGTCCGAACCGGCGATGGCTGTCAGGCCATCTTGCCAATAATGGTTTTCATTTCCGTTTCCGAGAATGCGCGCAGGGTCTGAGTGCGCACATTGCCGCGCGTCCCGAGGCTCAAGCTAAGGGCCGTCATGGTTACATCGTCCGGCGCCTCTACGATCGTAACGGCGTCGTATTGGCCAAGCGTCCAGAAGATTTCTGTCACCGTCGCGCCGTGTTTCTTCGCCTCCTGCTTGAATGCCTCCGCCCTTTTTGTGCTCTCCTTCGCGCTCTTGACGCCCTGTTCGGTGAAACTCATCAGCATGACATAGGTCGCCATCGCAAATCCTCCCTTGAATGCCTGCGCTTGTTCGGCTTTCGCGCAGGTCGTGCCGAAAGGATATCACAAAAACGCCGGATGGGCCGGATGGCGCAGGACAACGGAAGGGCGACGCGTCGCCGCGAAAATCACCTGATGAGAGCGGTCGCCTCGCGAAAGCGCGGATGCTCCGCCGTCCCGAGCCATTCAAAGACCACCATCTCGGTGGTGACGATGTCGGCGCCGTGGCGTTCCATCCGCCGGATCGCCGCCTCCTTGCTTTCCTCACGCCGCGAGCCGATCGCGTCGCGCGCGACATAGACGCACCGGCCGGCATCGAGCAAGGCGAGCACGGTTTGCAGCACGCAGACATGCGCCTCGCACCCGGTGACGACAACCTCCGGCCGGTCCGCAAGCATCTCGGCGAAGCTTGGCGCGCGACTGGCGTCAAACGTCATCTTGTGCGCAACGGGTCCGTTCGCGCGCGAGGCGAGCTCAGGCACCGTCGCGCCGAGGCCTTTGACATTCTGTTCGGTGAAAAGAACGGGCACCCCGAGCATCTGCGCGACGCCGAGCAGGCGGCCGGCATTGGCGATCGCCGCCGCGGCGCCGTCGATCGCCGGCATCAGCTTGGCCTGGAAATCGATCATCAACAGCGTCGCGCTGTTGTGGTTCATGCTCGGCATGGTTCGTCCTTACCTGCTCGTTCGATCCGACCTGGCCGGCCTGTCCATACTTAGCTCAGCCCACGCGTGGTTCCGGCGTAACTTATCAATACTTATAGCATGGCAGAGCCTGCTCGGTCCGTTACCCTGCAGCTTCCCGTCCGGCGCAAAACAGAGGAGATGCAACATGCGATACGACTACAAGAGCGCGCTGATCGTCGGCGCCGGTGCAGGCCTGAGCGCATCGCTTGCCCGCCTCCTCCATCGCGAAGCCGGCATGCGCATCGGCCTTGCCGCGCGCTCGGTCGGCAAGCTCGACGCGCTCGTCGCGGAAACCGGCGCCGTCGCCATTGCTTGCGACGCCACCCAGCCCGCCGATGTCGATGCCTTGTTCGAGACGATGGAACGCCGCCTCGGCGGTCCGCCCGATGTCGTCGTCTACAATGCGAGTGGGCGGTCGCGCGGCCCGTTTGTCGATCTCGATAGCGAAACGGTCGCTCAAGCCCTCGCCGTCAGCGCGTTCGGCGGTTTCCTCGTCGCGCAGCGCGCGGCGCGCCGGATGTGCGCCCAGGGACGGGGCGCCATTCTGTTCACCGGCGCGTCGGCAAGCGTGAAGGGCTATGCGCAATCTGCGGCCTTCGCCATGGGCAAGTTTGCGCTACGCGGGCTTGCACAAAGCCTCGCCCGAGAGCTTTCGCCGCAAGGCGTCCATATCGCCCACTTTGTCATCGACGGCGCGATCCGCAATCCCGGCCGTACGGAGCCGCCCGACGCGCCCAACTCCATGCTCAATCCCGACGCGATCGCACGCGCCTATCTCGATGTGTTGCGGCAGGACCGCAGCGCATGGACCTGGGAGATCGAGCTGCGCCCCTGGGTCGAACGCTTCTGAGTCCTTGTCTTTCGGAATGAACTTCCGTGAGAGCCATTCACGCCCGCTCGGCGCAAATGCGGCGCGGATGGGTGAAGATCTCGAACCCGTCATCGCGGGCCACCGCAACCAGGGTGACGCCGGCGCGCTCGGCGGTGCGAATGGCGAGCGCAGTCGGCGCGGAGATTGCGACGATAATGGAGGCGCCGAGCACGGCCGCCTTGTGCACCATGTCCACCGAGACGCGACTGGTCAGCATGACGACGCCGGTTGCGCCGGCGATATCGCGGCGCGCGAGGTCGCCGATCAGCTTGTCGAGCGCGTTATGCCGTCCGACATCCTCGCGCACGGACACCATTCCGCTGCCGGGAACGAAGAAGCCAGCCGCATGCACGGCCCGCGTCGCCCCGTTCAGCGCCTGCGCCGACACGAGCGCCGACAAGGCCGTCATGATCGTCTGGTGAGTAACGGCGATCCCATCGGACACTTGTCGGACCGCGGGCAACGCGGCAGCGAGGCTCTCAATGCCGCACAGGCCGCAGCCGGTTGGCCCGGTCAAGCGACGCCGGCGGTCGAAGAAGGTCGCGGCTTGCACAGGCGCAAGCCACATCCGCAGCTCGAGGCCCGCATCGTGCGAGATGACATCGAGGCTTGTGACATCGGCCGGATGCCTGATCACTCCCTCGGCCAAGCTGAATCCGATGGCGTAATCGACAAGGTCGGCCGGAGTCGCCATCATCACGGCATAGGACGTGCCGTTGTAAGTGAGCGCGACCGGCGTCTCCTCGGGAACGCTGCGGATACGGCGCTCCGCGCTGCCGCCGCGCTGCGCGATGCAAGCAGCGCTGCCTGCCGCAGCCGGAAGCTCGCGGGCGCGGCTATCCAAAGAATGTTCGTCCTCATCGAGGATGCTCGCCGGAGCCATCACCCCGCACTCCTGTTCACAAGCGAGCGCTACGCCGGCCATCGCACAATCCCCATTCAAGACGGCACGATGACGTGGCTCGGTCCCTGCCCCCGCACCGGCGTATGCTGGAGGATGGGCCCGCGCAGGTAAGCGGCGCGCGTGATCAGCATGAATTTCAAGCCCCACCCGGTCACCACGGCCAACAGCCCGCCAAGCGCGGCCGAGCGCCAGCCGATGAGCGCAAGCGCCAGGAATATGATCGAGGCAAGCCGCCCCGCGCTCAGCACGTTCTCTGCCGGCAGCGAGAACCACGCGAGCGTTCCAGCCGGGGCCTTCGACTGGATCAGACCGCGGCGATAGATTTCGCGCACGACCTCGCGGAATATGCCGGCCAATAACGCGGCGGCAATCATCACCGCGGATGGCTCGGTGATCACCAGATAAAGCCCGGTCCCCTCGGCCAACCCGGTCGCAACGATCAGCAGCGGCAGCTCCTTCTGGCACCAGGCCGGGATGCCGCGCGAGGCGTGCAACATGCGGGCCTGGCAATAGAGATATCCCGCCGCGAACAAAGCGGCGAGCAAGACGAAGCGAGAATCGAGGAACAGCGCGGCGGCGCCCGCGGCCATCAGCGGCGGTCCGAGCAACGCCTCGCGGGTCATCCATGAGGTGCGCGGGTGGAAGAACACGTTGATCGCCCGCCACGGCCGGCCGATCTCGAACCAAACGAACAGCAGGCCGAGGCCGACGAAGCCCAGCCCGACCACGAGCGCGAGCATTGACGGAGCGCCGGTCGCCCAGGCTAGCGCCGCGGCGATCACGAGCCCGGTGCCGGTGCCGCCGCCGCTGAAATTGCCGACCGCACGCCAGTCCCAATAGCGCTGGAGGTTCGCATTGACGATCTGTCTCATGGCGCGCCTCGCTCGTAATGATTTGAACTCGCAGCCCCCTCCCTGACCCTCCCCCGCTTGCGGGGGAGGGAGTTGCGCGAAAGCGCGACGGGTGCGGGCAGTTCGTACGCACCGAGTTCGAGGGCGTGAGATGTCATAACGTGCCCCGATCCCACAGGTAGTAGAAGCCGGGCGAGGTCCCCGCTTCCTCATGCATGCGGAACGACTTGTTCTCAGCCAGCAGCCGCGCGACCGTGCTGTCCGGGTCTTCGATATCGCCGAACACGAGCGCGCCGGAGATGCAGCTGTTGACGCAGACCGGCGTCGCTTCGGGGTCCCGCCCCGGCGTCTTACCGGCGGCGCGGCCGGCGTCGATGCGATCAGCGCAGAACGTGCACTTGGTGGCGACGCCGACCTTGCGCTCATCGAACTGCGCGCGCTCGACCGTGCTCGGCTCGTCGCCGAAGGCGAACTCGGCGGTATCCACCTTGAACCGCGCTTCATAGGGACACGCGACGGCGCAATAGGCGCAGCCGATGCAGAGATCGTAATCGATGGTGACGATGCCGTCGCTGCGCTGTCCGGTCGCCGTCGTCGGGCAGACATGCATGCAAGGCGGATCGGCGCAATGCTGGCAGCCCGTCGGAACGAAGATGCGGTTGACGTTGGGGTACTCGCCGACCTCGATGTCGAGCACGCGCCGCCATTGGACGCCGGGCGGCGTTGCGTTCGCCTCCTTGCAGGCGGCGGTGCAGGTTTGGCAGCCGACGCAGCGGCGCAGGTCGGCGATCATCACATAGCGGGTCATGACACGGCCCTCGCTTTCGGGCCGTCAACCTTGCGCACGGATACGCGCACGAGGTCGGCGCCGGAGCCGGTCGCGTCGGTCAGCTCCAGCGACAGCGGCACCACCGTGTTGAGGGACGGGAAGTTCAAATCCTTGGCGAACGGCGTCTTCCAATGGTCGTTCTGACCCGGGATGACGACCGTGTCGGGATGGCAGCCTTGCACCAACTCGGCCCGCCCACGCGTTGCGCCGATCAGCGAGCAGACCTCGACCCAGTCTCCCGACGCGATGCCCAGGCGTTTGCCCGTATTCGCGTTGATGATGACGTTGCCGAGACCGCGCAGATTCTTGCCGACCTCGTACATCAGCGGAATGCCGGAATTGTTGCCGGCCGAATAGGTCATGGTCTTGGTGGTGATCGCCCACAGCGGATAGTCCGCGGGCTTGCCGCCCATCGATTCGACCGCGCGCGTCCAGCGGCCCGGCACGTCGTGCCATTCCGGCAGCGGCTGGTACTCGCTGAGTTGGTCGTCCCACCAATGCACGCCGTGCTCATGCAAACGGCGGCGCAGCTCCTCGCCGGTCCGCATCAGCCGTTCCTGGTAGGGCAGTTCGAACCGCAGGCCCTGGGCGACGAAGCTCGGGTAGAGATACCAATCCGTGCGCTTGAACGGGACGACGAAGAGGCCGTACTCCTTGAGCCAGGCGAGGTCCTTGATGTCCTTGCCGTCAGTGAGTTCGGCGGTGGTCGCCTTGCAGACCGCGTCCCAGATGGTGTCGACATCGTGCGCCTGATCGACGGCAAGCGAGAAATCCCATTTCTCGGTCTTGTGCCGGCCGCCGAGCATGCCGCGATTGATCGCGGCATTATAGCGGTCGAGAAGGCCCAGGCGCTGCACCAGCTCGGTCGCGATCGCGGTGAAATCGCGCGCCTCGCCCTGCGGCTCGACCGCCGCTTGGCGCACGACGATGCCCTTATGCTCCCAGAACTGCTCGATGAACTTGGTGCCGCCGATCGGAATGACCTGGGTGCTCTCGAGATCGGTGGCGTCCGGGAGCAGGATATCGGCCATGTGATTGGTTTCATCGAGCGTATAGGCGAACGCCACGATGAACGGCATCTGCGCCATGGTCGCCGACAGGCGGTCGGCGTGCCAGAACGAGATGCTCGGGTTGGTGCGATAGGCGAACCACAGCTCCGGAACGCTTGGTTTCGGCCAGGAAGGCGGCGACTCCTTCATGAACATCCATGAAAGGTGCGCGGGCCCGAGCGCCTGGCTCCACGCGGTATTGCCGACGATCGGCACCAGCGTGCGGTGGGCGTTGCGTCCGGACGGTTTGGCCATCCAGTTCTTGCGGTCGGTCGGATTGAACGAGGAGGCCATGAACCCGTCGTCGCCGGGAACAACGCTGACAAGGCGATTGTCCTGTCCGCGGTTGAGGCGCACCGTTGTTCCGAGGGTGCCGCCGGGCACTTCGAGCGCGCCGACCAGCGTCGCCAGGACCGTGCGCGACCAGCAGCATTCGAAAGCGCCCCAGCCATTGTTTACGGTCTTGCCGAGTGTCACCGCGACCGGGCGGAACGGCAGCGTCTGCCCGTCCACCTCGATCGTCTCGCCGATGCAGGCATTGTCGACATATTCATGCGCCACCCGGCGAATGGTCGCCGCCGCCACGTCGCAGACCGCCGATGCCCATTCGGGCGTATAGCTGCGCATTGCTTCGGTGAGCGCCACGAAAGCGGGCGCCGCCTCGACGTCGCGTTGTTCGCCTACCTCCCCGTCCGGAAGATGCGTGACTGCTTCGGCGATCCGGTATCGGCCTTCGAGAGCCGGTACCGCGCCTGCGGTATCGAACGCCACCGTCCGCCCGCTCGCCTCGTCGAAGATGAGCGGCTTGCCGCTTGCGGGATCGCGCAGGTAGTAGCCGTCCGGACCGACCAGATAGGGCGACGACGTGCGGTCGCGCAGGAAAGCGAGGTCGAGCGCCGTGCGCGGCAGCTCATGCAGCAGCACATGGATCATCGCCAACATGAACGCCGCATCGGTCTTCGGCTTGATCGGCACCCATTCCGCCGAGCAGGCGCCGGTGGGGGACAGATGCGGCTCGATATGGATGCGCTTGATTCCGCGAATGCGCGCGTCGGCATGCCGGCGGACCGCGCAGACGCCGCCGCTCACCTCGACATTGGCGCCAAACGAGACGATCAACCGTGTCAATGGCGTGTCGGCACTCACAGTGAAGGCCCGGTGCCAGAACTCGCCGTAGAGGTGCTCGGAATGAGTGCACTTGACGCCTTGTCCGGAACCGAAGGAAAAATCGATCGGCCCCCAGGCGGCAAGAAACGCGGGAAACGTCCCCATATAGCTGCGCGGCGTACCGCCATTGCCGAACGTCGCCGCCACCCGCGGCAGCCCGGCCTCGTCGATCAGGCCGCGCTCACGGATATCCTTGAGCCGGCTGACGATCGCCTCGAACGCCTCGTCCCATGAAATCCGCACAAAGCCGGGATCTTCGTCCCGGCCCTTCTTCGGGTTGGTGCGCTTCATCGGATAGAGGACACGGTGCGGATTGTAGGTCTTCTGCACCAGCCCGTAGGCTTTGACGCATGGCCGCCCCAGCCCGGGATGCACATCCGCCGCGGCGTGATTTGGCCCGATCGAGGTGGCGATCCCGTTCTCGACGGTGACCACCATCGGATCGGGTCCCGCGACGCAGTTATAGCAATAGGTCGGAACGGATTTGCGCGCAGCCGCCGCGCGAGGCTCGCCCATCTGCATGTTTCCTCCGCCATTCTGCGTCGCAGCTCTTTGCGAGCCCGCCTCGGCGCCGGCCGAGCGTTCATGACGCAGATTTATGACGTTAATTTTCGTTTTTTGTTACACGCGATACAGCCGCGATCTTTCCGCGTAAGCAATACCTGCCGCGCATCGCGTCTTCATTGCGCCGATAATATAATACATTTTTCTGTACGTATCAACGATTTTTGTATCACTTTTTGGGACACCGCCGCGGAAGGATGCAGGGCCGTGCAGGTTTGCGCGGCCTTACGCGGCGGCGGCCGCTCCTTCCAGCCCGCCGAACCGCACAAAGTAGCTCGGATGCGCCGCGGGAACCGCGCCGTCCGCCGTTTCGAGCTGGGCCAGCACGTGCCGTTCGGCTGCGGCCTGGACGAGCCGGTAGAGGTTGCGGCAGAGCAGACGCGCGGACGCGCCGGGCCAGTTCGCCTCCAGCAATTCGTCCGGCAGTTTCGGGTCGCGCAGCAGAACGCGGCGGTAGCTGTGCATCAGTAGCGTGCGCACGACGAAACATGTCTCGGGATCAAGCTGCGTCGCGTTATGGAGCGCCTGCCACACCGGACGGAACATATCGAGGAAGACTGCATAGTCGGCCGCCAGCCGCTGCAAATCCCAGCACCGGTCGACGAGACCGCGAACGGCCGCCGGGGGGGCCGGCGGGGCCGCCGTTTCCGCCGCCGCGTGCATGACGAGCGCCTGTTTGCTCGCGTCCGCATCGATCAAGGCCTGACGCAGCGCCGCCTTATCGGGATCGGGATGCAGCATGACGCCTGTCGTCAACTGGCCGAAGCCCTGCCAACGAAGATCGCTGCGCAAAGCCTCCCCGCTCTTGCCCTTCAGCACGGCGAAATCGACGATGACAAAGGTCCAGTGGCCGTCCCAGGGACGGCTCGCATGATGATAGATGCGGCTGTGCGCCGTATCGAAGCGATGGCGTCCCGCCTCCGTCAGCCGGTAATAGCTGCGCCGGCCGACCTGGTCCGCCACCAGCCAGTCTTCTTTCGCCAAGCGGAATACCGAGGTTCGTACGACGCGCTCGTTGAGCCCGAGCGGGGCGGCAAGCTTGATGATGCTGCCCAGCCAGGCGCTGCCGCCATGATGCGAGATGGAATCCCCATAGATCGTGACGATCACCGATTTGGCCTTGGGCTTGATCTGCTTCAGGAGACGCGAAACCAAATCGTCGGCGCGGCGAGCTCTTGCCATGGGTATACCGATAAGCGCTCAGTCGGTAATCGTTTCCGATCACAAATCTAAACGCAAAGTCTGCGGCTGCCTATGCCGATCGCGCGCGGCGCTCCGCCGGCCGCTGATGCGCCTCCGGTCAGCGAAGCCGTTTGATTTTGGTCAAGGTCGCGGCAGGCCGGCTCATTCAGATTTAGATTATGAGCGTTATCGCGCTCGCGGAGCGCAATGTTCCGCGCTACACCTCCTACCCGACCGCTCCGCATTTCACCGCGGACGTGGGGTCGTCGGTTTATGCCGCTTGGCTCGCCGCGGTTCCCGCGGACGCGACGCTGTCGCTCTACATCCACGTTCCCTACTGCACCGAGATTTGCCGTTATTGCGGGTGCCACACCAAGGCGACGCGGCGCGCCGAGCCGCTCGACGCCTACGCCGACGCGCTGATCAGCGAAATCGACCTGGTCGCGGCGGCGATGACGAGCCGCAGCGTCGTCCATCAGCATTGGGGCGGCGGCACGCCGTCCATCCTCGGCCCGGAGCGGCTGGCGCGGATCGTGCAAAGGATTGCGAACCACTTCGATCTGTCGCGCCTCATCGAGCACGCGATCGAGCTTGATCCCCGCCAGGTCACCAAGCCGCTCGCCGACGTGCTCGCCGCGCTCGGGGTCACCCGGGCGAGCCTCGGCGTGCAGGAATTTTCGCCGCATGTGCAGGAGGCGATCGGGCGCATTCAGCCGTTCGAGACCGTGCGCGCGGCGGTCGATGCGCTGCGCGGCGCCGGCGTCACGCGCATCAATGTCGATCTCATGTATGGCCTGCCGGGCCAGAGCATTGCCGACGTGGAGGCGACCGCCGACCTGGCCTCCGCCCTGCGCCCGGCGCGGCTGGCGCTGTTCGGCTATGCCCACGTGCCCTGGTTCAAGGCCAATCAGAAACTCATCGACGAGGCTGCGCTGCCCGGCGCAAGCGAGCGCATCGAGCAGGCGCGCGCGGCGGCGCTAAGGCTTGCGGGCCACGGCTATGTGCCGATCGGCCTCGACCATTTCGCGCGAGCCGACGACGAGCTTGCGGTCGCCGCGCGAACGGGCCGGCTACGCCGCAATTTCCAGGGCTACACGACCGACCCCGCCGATGCGCTGATCGGCTTGGGCGCGTCGGCGATCGGCAAGCTGCCGCAGGGCTTTGCGCAGAACGCCGTGGATATCGCGGGCTACGTGCGCGCGGTCGCCGCAGGGCGCGTTCGCCACGGTCAAAGGCATTGCGGTTTCTGCCGACGACGTGCTGCGGGGCGCCATCATCGAGCGCCTGATGTGCGATCTCGCCGTCGATCTCGCGGCGCTGCCGGCCGGTGCGCCGCGCGGCGCTGCGACATTCGAGCACGAACGGGCCGATCTCGACGCCCTCGCCGCGGCGGGCCTGATCACGATCGAAGGATCGCGCATCACGGTCACCGAGGAGGGCCGGCCCTTCGTCCGGCTCGTGGCGGCGGCCTTCGACGCCTATCTGCCGCAAAGCCGCTCGCGTCACTCGATCGCGGTGTAGCGACGAGCCGATTGAATTGATGCGGAATCGACCAATCTCCTGACGTCATCATCCGCGCAAGCGGATGATCCAGTAAACACGCCGCTTCCGCGATTACTGGACGTCCCGCCTTCGCGGGGCGTGACCACTGAGAGTGGGATGATCACACGGTATCGCTGAATGCTCGGCTGTCAGGTCAGCCGGAATATGTCTTGACCCACAACGGCGCGCTTCATCAGAACACCCGGACGGCTTTCCGCTTCAATATTCGGCCCGAAGGTAGGGATGAAGCCCGGGACGGTCAGCAGGTCGACCGGGCGGCCAAGAAGGTCAGCGATATAGCGCTCGACGCCAAAAAGCTTAACGAAAATCAAACTCTTCAGAATTGTAATCGATGAAGAGATCGACATCGCTCGCAGGCCCCACCTCGCCCCGCGCGGTCGAGCCGAACAGGTAAAGGCCGGTCACGGCGAAGCCGCGGATATCATCCGCATGCCGGCGCAGCAGAGTGATCGTCTCGTCACGGGTCATACGTAAATGTGGCATGCATCATGGCTGCAAGGCAAACTCAATGTCGATTGACGCCTGATTCGCATGGAACTGAAGCCCAATGGTCGCCTCACCAACGTTGTTTTTTAGCACGGCTATCAGATGTCGGGGGCTCTACATACCTCATGCGCAAATCGAGGAATCAATAGCTCAATCAGTCCGTCTCAGCGAAACCGATCGGCAGAAGATATTCCATGGCAATGCACGTCGGCTATTCCGCCTTTGACAGGCGCCCGCTGGGGCGCTCGGGCCTGTCTGTCTTGCCTCTGGGGCTCGGCACCAACAAATGGGCGAGGGCGGATCAGGCGGCTGTCCTGAAGACATTCCAAAGCGCCGCCGCCGCCGGCCCCTGTCTGATCGACACGGCCGAGGTCTATTTTTCCGAGCGCGCCGTCGGTCGGTGTCTGCAGGCTGCTTCCAGCCCGGCGATGGTGGCGACGAAATTCGCGCCTTTCCCGGGTCGAACCTCACCGCGGCAGATGATGAAAGCGCTGGATGCCTCCCTCGCGCGGCTCAGCATCAAAACGATCGATCTCTACTATCTGCACTTTCCTCTGCCCCTCATCGACCTGCGTGTCTTCGCCGCCGGCCTTGCCGAGGCGGTGAAGTCTGGCAGGGCGCGGGCTATCGGCGTGAGCAACTTCAATGCGGACAAATTGCGTCGCATCGCCGACCATCTCGACACGGCCGGCGTGCCGCTGGCCGCCAATCAGGTCAATTACAGCCTGCTGAAACGCGCGCCCGAAACGAACGGCGTGCTGGACGCCTGCCGGGAGCGCGGTGTGGCGCTGGTCGCCTATCTTCCGCTGGCATCCGGCCGATTGACGCGGCCGACGGAGGCCAAGGAGACCGAAGCTCTGAGGATGCTTCTCGCCGATATCGCCCGCGCGCATGATGCGAGCGTCAGCCAAGTTGCGCTCAATTGGCTTTTGATGCGCGACCCCCATGTGATCGCCGTTCCCGGCGCGACGAAACCGCACCATGTTGAGGACAATCTCAGCACGCTGACGTGGCGATTGAGTGCGTCTGAGTTCGACGCCATCGATCAGGCCTCAGCACCCCGGAAAGCTTGAGCTACTCCAACGCATAATGCCTCATTCGGCTTAACGAGATACCCACCGCTGACAGGAAGGTAAGCACCACATAGGGCGCGAGCCCAGTCCCGCCTAGGTCGCCCTCTATCGAATACTATCGGCGACAAACAATCTCGCTACTCTGCGAGCGAGTATCCAAAGGCATTCAAGACTACGCCCCCTCACTCCCACTCGATCGTGCCCGGCCTCGGACACGTCGTCGGCCTGGGACTTTGATCCGTATTGATTGAACGCAGTCATAAAGCCGAGCACCCAGGCTGTTCTGCTCGGGCCAGCGTTATCGCTCTGACGACCTTCGAGCCACGAACTACACGAGATATTTCCCTGCCCCAACACCGGGTGCTCGTCCGCAGCCGCCTGACCCGCCAAGAGGAAAAGCGCGCCAACCGACAAGAAACGATGTAGGACGGTCTTCATGCTGTGCTCCCATTTTCAAAGAACGCATCATAACAGGAAGCCGCGCTCACAGTGCGTGACGTTGATTGTATGGCACCTGCGCCCCCGCAGAACGAATTTCGTTTCGAGGAGATCGAGTTCGCTTCTTTCAGGGCCGGTTAGTCTTTGCGGCAAAACGGCTCTCGCGTCGCCGCAAAGTTCTCGTACTATCGGCACGCCTTATCGAGCGATACGCGCAGTCGGCTGATCGATCGATCGAGCATATCGAGTGCATCTGAACGGCCGGTTTCCTGCTCGTCCATACATCCGGCGAGCACGATCCGGTACGACCTGAAGACCCCGAGCGCCTCCGCCACGGCCGCGCAAGACTGAGCGATCAGGGCGATCCGTCGCTTGTCGTTCGGCACTTCGCTAGCCGCTTCTTGCAAGTTGGCGGCGGACAACTCGACCTCGCGGTTCGCCCGGTCGGACAGGGTCTTGATCTCTTCCAGAATGGACTTGCAAGGATCGGCGCGCACGACGTTGACCGAGGCGAAAAATGCAACGACTAAGCCGGAAAGAACGAATACCGCCAGACGCATTTCGACCCTCGGAATAGTTCTCGTGTTGCGCTGCGGGGCCGAGCGAACGCTGCACAGCCTTTCATCCGCCACCAAGTGTACCGGAGGGCGCAGCGAACTCGCGCTCGGGTTCAAGGCTTCGATAGCGCGCTAGCGGGCCAATTACAATGCAGGTCACCGCCGCTCGATTGGCGGGGCGGGGAAATGGCCTCACTCGTCGCGGTTTGCGATGACTTCGGCTGGCAGCGTCAATACGATCATTCGTGAGCAGGTGGAAGCGGCGACCCAGGCTGCAATGCGCTGAGCGCTTTAGATGCGAACCGCATCTCGCCCCTCACTCCCACTCGATCGTGCCCGGCGGCTTGCTCGTAATGTCGTAGACCACGCGGTTGACGCCCTTCACCTCGTTGATGATGCGGGTGGCGACGTGGCCGATGAAGGCCATGTCGAAGGGATAGAAGTCGGCCGTCATGCCGTCGATCGAGGTCACCGCGCGCAAGGCCACGACGTAATCGTAGGTGCGCCCGTCGCCCATCACGCCCACGGTCTTCACCGGCAGGATCACGGCAAAGGCCTGCCAGATGTCGTCGTAGAGCCCGGCGCGGCGGATTTCCTCGATATAGATTTCATCGGCGAAGCGCAGGATTTCAAGTTTCTCCGCGGTGATCTCGCCAAGGCAGCGGATGGCGAGCCCCGGCCCCGGGAAAGGATGGCGGCCGACGAAGACCTCGGGCAGGCCGAGTTCGCGGCCGAGCGCGCGCGCCTCGTCCTTGAACAGTTCGCGCAGCGGCTCCACCAGCTTCATGTGCATGCGCTCGGGCAGGCCACCGACATTGTGGTGCGACTTTATCATGACGGAGGGGCCGCCAATCGGCGAGGTGCTTTCGATCACGTCCGGATAAAGCGTGCCCTGGGCGAGAAACTCGGCGCCGCCCAATTTTTCCGCCTCCTCGGCGAACACGTCGATGAACAGCTTGCCGATGATCTTGCGCTTGTCTTCCGGGTCGGTGACGCCGGCGAGCCCCTGCACGAAACGCTCGCGTGCCTTCACATGCACGAGCGGGATGTTGTAGCTGCCGCGGAACAGCGACATCACGCGCTTGGCCTCGCCCCGGCGCAGAAGACCGTGGTCGACAAACACGCAAGTGAGCTGGTTGCCGATCGCCTCGTGCAGCAGCACCGCGGCGACCGCGGAATCGACGCCGCCGGACAGCCCGCAAATCACCTTGCTTTTGCCGACCTCGGCGCGGACTTTTTCGATCGCCTCGTCCTTGAAGGCGCGGATGCTCCAATCGCCGGTGCAACCCGCGATCTTGCGCACAAAATTGCGCAGGAGCCCCGCGCCGTGCGGGGTGTGCACCACTTCGAGATGGAACTGGGTCGCGTAGAACTTGCGCGCGTCGTCGGCGATCATGGCGATCGGCGCGTTGGGCGAGGTCGCAACCGTGCGGAATCCCGGCGGCAGCTTGGTCACGCGGTCGCCATGGCTCATCCACACCGGGTACTTCTCGCCCACCGCCCAAACATCGTCGAACATGATGCACGGGGCGGTGACCTGGACCTCGGCGCGGCCGAACTCGCCATGATGGCCAGCCTCGACTTTGCCGCCAAGCTGATAGGCCAATGCCTGTTCGCCATAGCAGATGCCGAGCATCGGCAGGCCCGCCTGGTAAAGCGAAGCGGGCGGCAAAGGCGCCCCCGGTTCGAGCACGGAGGCCGGACCGCCCGACAGAATGATGCCCTTCGGCTTCATTTCGGCGAGCGCGGCTTCCGCCTGCTGATAGGGGACGATTTCGGAATAGACCCGCTCCTCGCGCACGCGCCGCGCGATCAGCTGGGTCACCTGCGAGCCGAAATCGACAATGAGGATCTTGTCATGAGTGGCCATACGTCGGGGTTAGCGGATCGCGCGATCCGCCGCAATGATGACCCTCGTCGAATGCACTTTCGCGCGCATTGCGGCGCCGGCACTCCAGCCCGATCGATCTTGATAATGTCTTATAATCATTACTTTACTGGTCACAGGTTGCACCGCAACAAACAGATATAGAAACCGTCGGTACCGGTCCGCCGGGGCGTCATCAACAGGCCTTCGCGACCCGCTCGTACGGCGGCGAGGAACGCGGCCGCACGTGTCCCCAGCGCGGAAGCGACCTCCTCCGCTGCAACCGGAGCGAACCCCGGGTGGCGCGCAAAGAAGGCCTGCACCTGGTCGCCATTCTCCTCTGCGAGCACGGAGCAAGTGACATAGGCGATGCGTCCGCCCGGTTTCACCAGCGAGGTTGCGCGGTCGAGCAGGCTCGCCTGCTCCTTTACCCGTTCCGCCAAGGCGCCCGGTCGCACCCGCCACTTGGCGTCGGGGTTGCGCCGCCACGTTCCCGTCCCGGTGCACGGCGCATCGATCAGCACAAGATCGGCGCGCCCGGCCTGATCGGCGAGCACGTCGATGTCCGGTCGCCGCGGGGTGCGGACCTGGACATTGCGCGCGCCCGCGCGGGCAAGGCGCGCGTGGATCGGCGCGAGCCGCCGCATATCGAAATCGGTTGCGTATATCTGGCCGCGATTTTCCATCAGCGCCGCGAGCGCGAGCGTCTTGCCGCCGCCGCCGGCGCAAAGATCGATCGCCTGCTCGCCAGGCTTCGCATCCGTCAACACGGCGCCGAGTTGCGAGCCTTCGTCCTGCACCTCGACATGGCCTTTGAGATAAGCGGGCTCGGCATGAACCGGCGGGCTTTTCGCATCGGCGCCGATCACGATGCGCAGACCGAGCGGCGACCACGGGGTGGGCGCGGGAGAAAGATGTGCGAGCTCTTCCGCCGCCTTGTCGCGGCCGGCCTTCAGCGTATTCACGCGGAGATCGAGCGGGGCGCGCCGCGCGAGTGCAGCACCCTCCTCCGCCCGTTCCTCGCCGAACACGCGCGTAAAGGACGAATCGAGCCATTCCGGATAGTCGCCGCGCACATGAGCGGGCGCGTCTGCAAGCGAGTTCTCGGCGAGCGCGTGCCGCTCGGCGGAGGTGAGCGGCGCCGGCGCGAATCGCGCGCCGTCGGCAAGGCGCGCGATCGCGGCGGGGTCGAGGTCGCGTTCAAGCCGCAGCATCCCAAGCGCGATGGCGCGCGGCGTCGCCTCCCCCATCACGAACGTCGCCGAGGCCTTGCGCCGCAGCGCATCGTAGACGAGACCCGCAATCGCCGCGCGGTCGCTTGAACCGGCGAAGCGGTGAGCCTGCCCCCAATCTTTCAGCGCATCCGGCGCTGGACGCCGACGCGCCCCGATATCGGCGAGAACGTCGATCGCGGCGGAGAGGCGGCCCGCAGGCGTCATCAGAATTCGAGCAGAATGCGAAGCATGAAAATCGCCCACATCACCATCAACACGGTCGTAGCTGCGATGAACGTCAACCCGCGCCTTCTGACCTCGTTGTTGGTGACGTGGATGGAGGCGTGGACGAGCCGCAACAGCACGAACACCCAGGCCAGCACCACAAACAGAAGATCAGCGTGACGGGTGACGATCGCAAGGATCGTCAGCACGTAGAATAGAACCGGGACCTCCAGCTGATTGGAGACCGAGTTTTGGATCTGCAGAACGCGCGGCGGCCATTTCGGCTCGCGGAGTGCGATATCTTTACGCTTCACCGCGCCGGACCCGATCAGCGTCATGCGCTGATAGGCAAGCCAAACGAGAAGCACGAAAGTGAGCGCGACCTGAACGAATAGGGGCGCAAGCACGGCCGGCAGCGACATTGATGAGCTCCGTGGAAAAGTCTGCGGGCCTATATGGGAGAAATCCGCCTTCCCCGCCAGCGGCTTTGAAGCACCGCTCTGCGATAGGTCGGGGAAAGATCGCCCGCAGCAAAAGCGGCGCTGCTTATCCGGACCTCCTTAGAGCATTTTCCGGCGAAGTGGGAACCGGTTCGCCGCAGAAAATGCGGCCACTAAAGGAAAACAAGAGCGAATTCCGATTCCACCGGAACGGAATTCGCTCTTGTCCGTCGGCCGGCGACATGACAACGACGCCACAGAATCACGCCCGCGTCGGATAATTCGGGCTCTCGCGCGTGATGACCACGTCGTGGACGTGGCTTTCGCGCACGCCGGCGCCGGAGATGCGGACGAACTCGGCCTTTTCGTGCAGTTCGGCGATCGTGCGGGCGCCGACATAGCCCATGGCCGCGCGCAGGCCGCCGGTGAGTTGATGCAAGACGTTGGCGGCCGGGCCCTTGTAGGGGACTTGGCCCTCGACGCCCTCCGGCACGAGCTTCAACGAGTCCTTGATGTCCTGCTGGAAATAGCGGTCGGCCGACCCCCGCGCCATGGCCCCGACCGACCCCATCCCGCGGTAGGTCTTGTAGGAACGGCCCTGATAGAGAAAAACCTCGCCTGGCGTCTCGTCGGTGCCGGCGAGCAAAGAGCCGACCATCACGCAATCGGCGCCGGCAGCGAGCGCCTTGGCAAGATCGCCGGAATACTTGATCCCGCCATCGGCGATGACCGGCGTGCCGGCGGCACGCGCGACCTCGACGACGTCCATGATCGCGGTGAGTTGCGGCACGCCGACCCCAGCGACCACGCGCGTGGTGCAGATCGAGCCCGGCCCGATACCGACCTTGACCGCGTCGGCGCCCGCGTCGATCAGCGCCTTCGCCCCCTCGCCCGTCGCGATATTCCCGGCAACGACCTGCACCGCGTTGGACAGACGCTTGATGCGGTTGACCGCATCGAGAACGTGTTTGGAATGGCCGTGAGCAGTGTCCACCACCACGAGGTCGACGCCCGCATCGATCAGCCGCTCGGTCCGCTCGAAGCCAAGCGGCCCGGCCGTCGTCGCCGCCGCGACCCGCAGGCGGGCGTGGTCATCCTTGCAAGCATTGGGATGGGCGACCGCCTTCTCGATATCCTTCACCGTGATCAGCCCGACGCAGCGGAACGCGTCATCAACCACGAGCAGTTTTTCGATCCGGTATTGATGGAGCAGGCGCTTGGCCTCTTCCTGACTGGTGCCCTCCCGCACGGTGATGAGCCGATCCTTGGTCATCAGCTCGGACACCTTCTGCCGCGGATCGGTGGCAAAGCGCACGTCGCGGTTGGTGAGAATGCCGACGAGCTTGCCGGCGGCGCCCCCCACATTCTCCACCACGGGAACCCCGGAGATGCGGTTCTCCGCCATCACTCTAAGCGCATCGGCAAGCGAAGCGTCTGGTCCGATGGTGAGTGGATTGACGACGATTCCCGCCTCGAACTTCTTCACCTGCCGCACCGCCGCGGCCTGCTGGTCCGGTTCGAGGTTGCGGTGGATGACCCCGATCCCGCCCGCCTGCGCCATGGCGATCGCCATGGCCGACTCCGTGACCGTGTCCATGGCCGAGGCGACAACCGGGATATTAAGGGCGATGCTGCGCGTGATTCGCGTGCTTATGTCCGCCTCCGACGGCAACACGTCAGACAAGCGGGGCGCCAACAGCACATCGTCGAAGGTGAGTGCTTCGCGCGGGGCGCCGTTCCTTATTACGGCCATGCCAAGCTCCCATCAGCCGCCGAGGACTGGAAAAGGGCTAAAACTCGCGCCAGAAAGCGGCTGCGACTCGCGATCCCCGATGCGGAGTTGGCGAGGGTGGTTATCACGACCGCAGGCGCTTGCATAGCGCGTCGCGCCGCGCCGGCGCAAAAGTCGGTTCCCGCCGCCGAGCGCCGACAATCAGGGCCGCCACGCCGGCGGCGGTCCATGCCGCTCGATCGCCTCCACGATCTCCCGGTGGCGGCGCTGCTCCCGCTTCATGGCGACCGCGATGACCGCGTGCGCCGAGGGCAACAACCACAGCGGCTGAAATATAATCCCCAGAAACACGCACACCACTAGAAGGAGCAAATTGAACAGCGCCGAAAAGGGCTGCCCGTTCATGAGAAGCCCAATGGGAGGCAAAAGCACTGCGAGGATATAGATCATGGGTGAGCTCCGGACCGCGTGAAGCTTGATGTAGGGCTTCGCTCGCCGGGCGCAATGCGCTCGGTTGTCCGCTCGCGATCGAACGCCTACTGTTCGCCGCCCTCGTTCTCCTCCCCGGCTCGCCACGGCCCGTCGATGCCCCTGTCCCGCGAACGCATCGTTCCGTTGATCGTCGCGGTCGCTCTTTTCATGGAGAACATGGACTCGACAGTGATCGCCACGGCCTTGCCGGCGATCGCCGCCGACATCGGCACAAATCCGCTCGCGTTGAAACTCGCCGTCACCTCCTATCTGCTGGCGCTCGCCATCTTTATCCCGATCAGCGGCTGGATGGCGGACCGCTTCGGGGCGCGCACCATCTTCAGCACGGCGATCGTGGTGTTTGTGCTCGGCTCGGTCGGATGCGCCTTTGCGGGCGCGTTGTGGCACTTCGTGCTGGCCCGGTTCATCCAGGGCATGGGCGGCGCGATGATGACGCCGGTCGGACGGCTCGTGCTGGTGCGCACGATCGATAAAAGCAAGCTTGTCGACGCCATGGCGCTGGTCACGATGCCGGCGCTGATCGGCCCGCTGATCGGTCCCCCGCTCGGCGGAGCGATCACGACCTACGCGTCGTGGCCGTGGATATTCATCATCAACGTGCCTATCGGCTTTCTCGGCTTCTTTCTGGTGAGCCGCTTCGTAGAAAACGTCCGCGCCGAGGCGCCCGATCCGTTCGACTTTGTCGGGATGGCGCTGGTCGGGGCAGCCGTCGCAGGACTGGCGTTTGGGTCAAGCGTGCTTGGTCTTGGCTTTCTGCCGCGCAGCCTCGTGGTCGTTCTGATTGTGGTCGGCGCCGCGGCGGCAGTCGCCTATGTGTTTTACGCGCGACGGACACCGACCGCCGTTATCGACCTGACCTTGTTCCGCCTCCCCACCTTCCGCGCAGGCGTCGCCGGCGGCTTCGTATTCCGCATCGGCGCGGGAGCGCTGCCGTTTCTCCTGCCGCTTCTCTTGCAGATCGGCCTGGGAATGACTCCATTTCAGTCGGGCCTCATCACCTTCGCGACCGCCATCGGCGCGATCACGATGAAAGCGGCTGCCGCCCGCATCCTGCGCCGGTTCGGATTTCCGCGCACCCTGACCGTCAACGCGCTGCTTGCCGCCGCGTCGCTCGGGGCGTGTGCAGCGTTCGGGCCGGGAACGCCAGTCTGGGTCATGGTCGCCGTGCTGCTGGTCGGCGGGCTGTTCCGATCGCTGCAATTCACCAGTATGAACACGATCGCCTTCGCCGAGGTGGATACGCGCCGCATGAGCCGCGCGACCTCGCTTGCCAGCGTCGCCCAACAGCTTGCTATTTCGACGGGCGTCGCCGTTGGCGCGCTCGTGGTCGAAACCGTATTGCGTTTTCAGCAGCATCCGAGCCTGTCGGCGCCGGATTTCCCGCCGGCCTTCGTGACCGTCGCCTGCATCGCGGCCGCATCGGCCCTTATTTTCGCGCGGCTGCCCCCCGATGCCGGTAAGGAACTGGCGGCGCGAAGCCCCGCTGGCCCGCCCGAGGCGGAGAAGCCGGCCGATCAGCGCGACGCCTGACGAAATCCGGTCGCGAGCAAGTAGAGCTCCGCCGAATCGGAGCGGCTCGCCGCCGGCTTGACGTGCCTGACTTGGGCAAAATCCCGTTTGAGCGCAGCGAGGAGCGTCCCTTCCGTCCCTCCCCGCAGGACCTTGCACAGGAAGCCGCCGCCCGGCTTGAGCACTTCGCACGCGAACGCGGCCGCGGCCTCGGCGAGCGCCATGATCCGCAGGTGATCGGTCTGGCGGTGGCCGGTTGCGTTTGCTGCCATGTCGGAGAGGACGAGATCGGCCTCCCCGCCCAACATCGCCCTCAGCCGCTCCGGCGCTTCCGGATCGAGAAAATCAAGCCTGAGAAAATCGACGCCCGAGATCGGCGGCATATCGAGCAGGTCGATGGCGATGACCCGGCCCCTGCCCTCGGCAACGCCGACCCGTTTTGCCGCAACCTGACTCCAGCCGCCGGGCGCCGCGCCGAGATCGACCACCCGCGCTCCTGGCCGCAGCAAGCGATATTTGTCGTCGAGTTCGATCAGTTTGTAAGCGGCGCGCGAGCGCCACCCCTCCCGCTTGGCGCGGGCGACGTAAGGATCGTTGAGTTGGCGCTCAAGCCAGCGCTTCTGAGCCGGCGTCCGGCTCCCGTCGCTCTTCACGCGAATCCTGAGCGAACGGTGACCGTCTCTTGAATTCATAAAACTTTCCGCGAGACTGGCCCTTACCGCGCGCGAGCCCCGTCCCATACGCCGTCGGCGCGCATCATTTGCACCAACATGCCTTCGCGCAGCCCGCGATCGGCCACCCGCAGCCGCGGGCAAGGAAAGGCGCGCCGGATCGCCTCGAGGATGGCGCAGCCGGTGAGCACCAGATCGGCACGCTCGATTCCGATGCAAGGGTTGGCGGCCCGGTCCTGGTAGCTCATCGCCATCAGACGCTCGATCACCTCGGTGATCTCCTCGGCGCGCAGCCAGCAGCCATCGACCTTGCGGCGGTCGTAGCGCATGAGGTTGAGAAAGACCCCGGCGATCGTAGTTACGGTTCCCGATGTGCCGAGCATATGAACGTCGACGAGGTCGCCGCCATAAGCCGCGGTGAAATCGTGGAGTTCGCGTGCGACCGCCTCCACCATCTCAGCGAAAGCACCGCGCGTAACGGTGACGCCGCCAAAACGCTCGGCCAGGGTCACTACTCCGAGCGGCAATGAAATCCAGCCCTCGATCAATGGCTTGGGCGGACCATTGCAAGAAGAATCGGAAGGACCGAGGCGGACCAGTTCGGAGGATCCGCCGCCGATGTCGAACAGAATCGCGCCGCGCGACTGCGGATCCATCAGCGGCGTGCAACCCGTTGCGGCAAGCTCGGCTTCGGTCTCCTGGTCCACGATTTCGAGGTCGAGCCGAAGCTTCTCCCGCACGCGGTCGCGGAACTCGGCCCCGTTTTCGGCGCTGCGGCAGGCCTCGGTCGCAATCAGGCGCGCGCGGCTGACGCCGCGGCTGAGCATCTTGGCGCGACAGACGGCCAGCGCATCGATTGCCCGGTTGATCGCCGCCTCGCTGATGCGACGCGTGATGGAAACACCTTCGCCAAGGCGAATGATACGCGAGAAAGCGTCGACGACGCGAAAGCCGTTCCCGGCGGGGCGAGCCACCAGAAGCCGGCAGTTATTGGTGCCGAGATCAAGCGCCGCGTATGTAGGCAAACGATTGCGTGCGGGCCGGCGGCGTTCGTAGGTGGGCTTTTGCGTAACGAAGGCGTGTCCGTCATGCACGGATGCAACTTTTACCCCGTCACGCGCAGGGTCGCAGAGGCCGGTACCCCGGGCCCCGTGGTCCATCGCCTACCTTCCTGGGCCGGAGCCCCGATTCGCCGGGCTCAACGGCCGCGATCTCGTATCACAAGCGTTCAATTTAGTGTAACAGCGCCAAGAGACGGGACGCAATACGAGCGATGCCATATGCATGCCTTGCGTCCTGAAGCATAGCTGGCTCAGCTCCTCCCCAATATCCGCCCCAAACGGGTGGTGACCTTCGCGTACTGTGGTGTTCAAGCCGGCCGCTTGGCCCTCCAAAATAGTTTGAAAGCCCCCAATGACTGCGGCGCCCGACCTTCAATTCGCAGCCGAGCACCCGAACGATGCGAGAACGATTGCGTCGGTCAGCGCCGCGCATTTCGTCTCCCATGTGTACATTCTGCTGCTGCCGCCATTGTTCGAGGTGATCCGCGCCGATTACCAAGTGAGCTATACCGAACTCGGCCTCGCGCTCGTCGCCTTCAATGCGTTGACGGCAGCCTTTCAGACGCCGGCCGGCTTCCTCGTCGACCACATCGGCGCGCGCATCGTGCTGATCTGCGGCCTGCTTCTTGGCTCGGCGGCCGTGATTGTCGCGGGCGTCGGAGTTTCTTTCTGGGTGTTCGTGGCGATGTTCGCGCTCGCCGGTCTCGGCAATGCGGTCTACCACCCGGCCGATTACGCGATGTTGTCCGACCGCGTCGCCAGCGAACGCATCGGACGAGCATTCTCCATTCACACTTTCTCCGGGATGCTCGGCGGCGCGGTTGCCCCGGGCCTTCTGCTGTTTCTCTATGGTTATGTCGGGTGGCGCGGAGCCTTTGTGGCGACCGCCATGCTCGGCCTCGCGGTTGCGGGGGTGCTTGCGCTGCAACGCGACGCGCCCCTGCGCCGCGATCATCTCGATCCTGTCGTCGACGCCGGCAACGGAAACGGGCAGACCTCGCTCCGGCTCTTGTTGTCCCCGGTCATCCTGCTGAATTTCGTCTTCTTCGCGCTGTTCGCCTTCACCAATGGCGGCCTCATCACCTACTCGGTCGTCGCGCTCAGCGCCGCGCATGGCGTCCCGCTCGCGGAGGGCAATCTCGCGCTATCGGGGTACTTGCTGCTGAACGCCGCCGGCGTGCTTCTCGGCGGCCTGCTCTTGGGCCGCGTCAGTCCCGTTTTGGTCACGGTCGCGAGCATGCTCGTTTTCGCGGTCCTGGCCGTCGTCCTTGGCCTGTATAATCTCGGGACGGCGGCAACCGTGATCGTGATGAGCCTCTCCGGTCTCGCAGCCGGCATGGCGATGCCGTCGCGCGACATGATGGTTCGAGCGGTGACGCCGCCCGGTTCGTTCGGCAAGGTATTCGGTTTCGTCACGACCGGCTTCAACTTCGCCGGCGTGCTGGTGCCCTTGTGTTTTGGACCGCTGATGGACCACGGATACCCGGTTGCGGTGTTCATGGTCATCGCCGCGACATCCTTGGCTGCGGTGGCGATCATCTTCTCTGCGCGGACCAACCCTACAGTCGCCGCACCACGTTGACGGACCTCAGGTTCGTCGGCGCTGGGGTGACCGTTGGGGAATGTTGTAGGTTGTTACCGCGCCCGGTTGGCAGGCCCGGGCCACTCCGCTAGTTTTGCGGCAGTCCTGCGGCTCCGGGGCCGTATTGGCCATCGGATAAAATGGAGGCAAAGCTATGCAATCCGTCACAGCTCCTCTCGGCGGGGGGGCCATGCTCGTCCATGCCCTTGCGAAGAAATGGTGGCTCGTGCTGCTGCGCGGAATCGTCTCGGTCTTGTTCGGGATCGTCGCCTTCATCTGGCCAGGACTGACGCTGTTTACGCTGGTTCTGTTCTACGGCGCCTTTGCCCTGGTCGACGGCGTGATCGCCTTGGCGTCGGCTTTCGGCAAGCATGAGGGTGCCCCGACCTGGTGGCTGATCCTGGTCGGCATCGCCGGGATTGGCGCCGGCGTCATCACGTTCCTCTGGCCCGGCCTGACCGCGTTCGTGCTGGTGATCTTCATCGGCGCATGGGCGCTCGTGCACGGCATTTTCGAGATCATCGGCGCGATCAGGCTGCGTAAGGAGATCGACAACGAGTGGTGGCTGATCCTTGCCGGCATCGTCTCGGTGCTGTTTGGGTTGTTGGTGCTGTTTTTCCCCGGCTCCGGCGCGCTCGGCTTGATCTGGGCGATCGCCGCCTATGCCATCATCTTCGGCATTCTCCTGATCGGCCTGTCGCTGAGGCTGCGTAAGCATCTGCCGGCGGCGTGAACACGCGCCCTTCTGCCGCCGCACTTTTTTCGTTGTGCTGCCCGCCGGTCGCGCTTATGTGACGGGCGGGCCGGCGGTCGGGCGACCGGCGAGACTTGCGTCGCAAGCCGGACGCAACCCGATTGTGGGCCAGGCGCCAAGCGAGCGCCCTACCCGCGCGTGGTGCATGGTGAGCTGCCGGGATCAGCCCTCGCAGCGCGTTTGGGGGATAGTTTAACGGTAGA
>CAWIXM010000053.1:0-28361 GCA_963840055.1 uncultured Alphaproteobacteria bacterium
GCCTCAACCCGCTTTCTTTGCTCGATCTCGGTGTGCAGCACTTCGGTGGTCTGCTCGAGCGCCGCACTGCGCTCGTGTAGCACCTCCTGCAGATCATCATACGCCCGACGCAGATCTTCCTCAGCGCGGCGACGGACGGTGACGTCCTCTACGACGGTCATGAGATGGCGCGCGGTACCGTCGCAGTCGAGAATGGCGACGACGTTGCTGCGGATCCACAAGCGCGACCCGTCAGGCAACAGGTTTCTTGTCTCGACGGCAAATCCTTCCCCAGTTTCGATGGTACGGGTGAGCAGAGTGCGCATGTGGGACTTGTCGGCAGGATCGGTCAGATCTTGAATCCGCATCTGCAGTAGCTGCGGGGTTGGATACCGGACGATCTCGCAGAATCGATTGTTGACGAGATTGAAGTGCCCGGTGGTGTCCATCTGCGCGATGCCAACGCCGGCCTGGTTGAACATGGCGCGAAGAATGTGCTCCTGCAGGCGCAATGTGGCTTCGCGGCGTCGTCGCAGCGTCACATCAGCGCTCAGGGCGACGCTCGGCAGGGAAACGCCGACCATGAACATGATCAACGGGAAGAACGATTGATCTAGCGCCGTCGTGGCGAAGGGCCCCGCATCCGCCAATGCCCCCCAGACCGCAAAGCACGAGAGGATCAGCGCCGTCGTCGCGGCGGCACGCGCGTCGCAGCGCAGCGCGGCCCACAACAGCGGTAGGATGGCGAGAAACCCTAGCGCGCTCCGGTTCGCGCTCTGATCGCCGAGCGGACTGAACGCGAGGAGGCCGACAAGAGTCGCCGTGGCAAACGCGACCCCAAATGCCAGGACCTTGTCGAGATTGAAGGTTCGGAGGTTGGTCAGAGCCCAAAGCACCACGACCGGCGTGACGATCAGTATTCCGGCGGCGTCGCGGAGCCACCACATGACCGCCGGCGCGGCGACGTTGGCCGCGTCGACATATCCGGCGAGGTAGAGGCTTTCGATACCGATGGCCGCGCCGATTAGGCTGCCGGGGCCGAGGCCCACCAGGGCGAATTTTACCGTACCCGTCGGCGTATCGAAGGTTCTGCGGCCGTGCGACCAGATATTAATGAGGTAACCACCGACTACCGCCTGAAGCGTATTGCCGATGGCAATCGCTGAGGACATCAAGATCGAATTAGCAACGGCTGCATCGGCGATATCGGTCGGCGGGCCGGCGGCCATAGCCGCCACACATATCGCCGGCCAGACGCGAATGCCAAACAGCAGAACGGCCGCTAGGGCAAAGCCGGCGGGCGTCCAGATCGGCATGGCGTTCGAGTAGATCGTGGCAATCGTCGAGCCGGCATTCGCGAGCGCGAAATAGACGACGCCGACGATCACCAATTCGAGAATATAGATCGCTGTGCCGCGCGGGCCCCGCGGGGTCACAAATCCTCGTCGTGGCAAACCCGCCACGATGTGACCCCCGCTGAGAAGCAGGGGCTCATCCGATGAGACGTATAGCCCCATTGCGCGTGAGCAGGGTTCGCTATGATTTCCATGATACCAGGAATCAACCAACGTTGGTATAAGCTAAACTACGGCAGAAGTCGGGCCTCAAACGACCCCTGGACCCTAGAAGCCCTTTTTAATCGGGTAACCCCACACCTATTGCAAAGCACAAGCTGCATTGCAGCATTTAAACTTGGTCCAAGGCCGCTGAGGGTCTTGGTCGTGTGATAACGCGCTGCGTGGCCTCTACGAGCCGGGACGATGCGGTTTCGCCGCGAGGTGAACTGCGATTTGGGCCTGGGGGCCATTCTGACCGCCCCCGAGCGACGCAGAGGCGGAAGCCAAGGCGGTCTCACGCCTGGAGCGCCGCCATCAGCGGCTTAATGCCTACGATGTTCATGACTCGGTCAGATTGTAGGCCAGCACGCTGAGGGCCATCTCGCTGGCAACCTTCGGCAGTGTCTTCATCAGGAAATGCGTTGCGCCCATGCGCGCCTTGATCGTGCCAAAGGGATGCTCGACCGTCTCGCGACGCTGGCGCATGGCTGCGGGGTTAGCGTCGAGGCGCTGCTGTACGGCCTCGAGCACATGCTCGTGCTCCCATCGCGTGATGCGTCGCTCCGGACCTTTCGTGCATTGCGGTTTGAGCGGGCAGTCCGGACATTGCTGAGCGCCGCAACATTTTGCCGTCTTCCTCGTTCGTGTAGCGATAGGTCAGGTGCTCGCCCGCCGGACACCGATACACATCCTCGTCGGCGAGGTGGACGAAGTCCTGCTTGCCAAAACGGCCTTCCGATTTCGCGCCCGACGTCATCGGCTTCGGCAGCGTCACCGTAATGCCGGCCTCGTGCGCTGGCACCGCGAGCGGCCAGGCGCCGAGCGCGATTAAGAATTTTCGTCGTGCGATGTGGGTTGCCATGTGACCCTCGCGGTTGGGGTCATTCCAGTTTCCATCAAGCGACAACCTCTATTCCGTCGTTGAACTTCACACCTGTGATCAGCTTTGGCAACTGGTTGTAGCCGTCGAGGCATCACCACCTTTTCTGCGCGGCCTCATGAGCTTGAACACTATGGCGAGCGCGGTCTTGTGTTATGCGGGACATGCATCGACCGCTGGTGGCGGTCGAGCAACCAGTTTTGCCAGGCGCGTAGGTTCTGCGCCATAGCGGCGAGCGTTAACTGATCTTGCGCACCGCATGGAGTCCGCCACGATCAGAGTCGGCGGCGGCTTTAAGAGCACGAGGAGCACACGCCATGCCCAACAAAGCAGGTACCGCAATTGCACGCACTATTGGGTATCGATACCGGTAAGAACACGCTGCATATGAATGGCTCGTGGCCATTCCGCGAAAACTTGTCGCACAGTGTGCGGTGGGGTCTCCCTCACGAGTACAACAGGCGCTGAGCTAAAATGATGAGTGCCGTCGACGCAAAGGGACGGTAGAACTCACGACGCATGCAGAGCGTTGACCTATGGGCCGCGAGAATCGGTTGAGCCGGCAGTAGATCGCCAGAATAACAGAACAGCCGAAGTTACAGGGGAAACATCATGACCTACATCGACGGATTCGTAGCCGCGGTGCCGACCGCCAACCGCGAGAAGTTCAAGAAGCACGCCGACGAGGCGGCAGCCATCTTCAAGGAATACGGTGCGCTGAGCGTTGTCGAGTGCTGGGGAGACGATGTATCCGAGGGCAAAATCACATCGTTTCCGATGGCGGTCCAGCGCAAGGACAACGAGACCGTGGTGTTCTCGTGATCGTTTGGCCATCAAAGGAAGCGCGCAAGGCGGCTTGGGACAAGTTGATGGCCGAGAGGAACCCCATGCCATTCGACGGCAAGCGAATGATCTATGGCGGCTTCGAGCCGATCATTGAGCGCCTAGAAATGGGAGACTTCAATGAATAAGCGAGGATCCGCGGGCAGTACCTCGACCAACACGGTACGCCTGCACCGTGTGCTCGCTGCAAAGCCCGGAAAAGTCTACCGGGCGTTTACGACCGCGGATGCCATGGCGCGTTGGCTGCCGCCCAACGGGTTCACATGCACAGTACACCACATGGACTCCAAAGTGGGCGGCACCTACAGAATGTCATTTACAAATTTCACCACTGGCAAGACGCACGCCTTCGGCGGCAAGTACCTGGATCTCGTTCCCGATAAGCTAATCCGCTACACGGATCGCTTCGAGGATCCGAACCTGCTCGGCGAGATGATCACCACCGTTACCCTGCAGCCTGTGTCGGTCGGCACCGAGGTAAGTATCGTTCAGGATGGCCTGCCTGCGGCCATCCCGATCGAGGCCTGTTATCTCGGCTGGCAGCAGTCGCTCAATCACCTCGCCATGCTCGTCGAGCCCGAGATCAAGGACTGAGGCGGAAAGTGATCCATGTCCGTGGGCGGGCCGCCCTTCTTGTAGGGCAAGTGACCGAGCTCCATCGGCGCTACAATTCCGTCGACTAGATCGTCGATCCAAGTATGCCACGGCCAGCGCGGATCGTACAAGATTCCGCGAGCAAGGGCGACAAAGTCGGCGTCACCAGCTCTGAGAATGGTTTCCGCCTGTTCGAATTCGGTGATCATCCGCGCGAAGGGAGACGAAAAGATTCCGGAATTGCGCGGGTTGCGAGCGCAGATATTGGTGGGCGCCTTAATCTGCGCGCCGAAATGCGCGGCCGTCCAACGGCGATCACCGGCATTCGTGTTGCGGCTTTGACCGCATGAGCGAGCGGAGAACCGCCTCAAGGCTTCCGTATCTCTGGAGCAACGTTGCTGCGCCAGTTGCCCCGACGCCCTCGCTCCAGGCAGCTTGTCGGAGGGATCGCCGCGCAAGGCGATGTGGTCCGGAACCTGCGCCGGATCGACGCCGTAGCGCGCGCGGACTTCGGCAGGACCGCTCCGCGCCAGTTCACCCGCTCGGACGGGGTAAAGGACGGTGGTGCGATCGAGGCGAGTTGAAAGGTGTAACGGTCCCCGCTCCCAATGAGGACAGTGCCACCGCGTTTTTCCTCCGCCTTCGCCGCCGAGGCAAGAAAATCATCCACCTCGAAGCTAGGCGCCTTCGCATTCTGAAATCCGCAAGCAGCGACGAATTCTGGGATCCGGTCCAGCTGCTCAAGCAACGCCTCGTCGAAATCGCGTCCACTCTGGTAGGCGGCAAATTCCTCATGCCGGTGGGTCGGGACGTCGTTTCAGTCCTCATTAATCTTTGCGGCACGCATCCGCCAGAAGGACGCATCAACAAAGCTCCTCCGGGCCTAAGGTTCCCTGCCCGGGACCACCTAACCTTCGCAGGCCTTGGCTGAAATTCCCGGCGCAAGGGCCGGTCGTCTACTCCTTCGCCGGAGGTGCCAGCGCGACGGCGGCCTCGGTCGTGAGCAGCAGGAACGTCAACGTCTCCTGGAGATAGAGGCGCACGACGCTGTCGGTGTGGCTCAAATAGCCGATCGAGACGTCCTGCCCGATATGCAGGTCGAAATCGCCGCCTCGCGTGCCGAGCACGAAGGCACCGGCGATGGCTGGTGCCCAGATGATCTCGTCCTTGACGAGCTTTTTGACATGCTCCAGCACGGGATAGCCGTTGTCGCTGGACTCGGCGAGAGCCGTATAGGCGTCGGCGCTGAGCAGCACGGAATAGGGCCCGTTGACGCCGACGAAGCGCAACTGGTTCAAGGCCTGCGCGATGGCGTCGGGATAATGACGGACATCGGCCGGGAGCGGTATGATCGGATTGCTGGTGCCCAGCCGGATGCCATTAATGCCGGCCGCGGGATAGCCCTCGAAGATGGCGCGGTCCTCGGCATAGGCGATCTTTTGCGCCGCGTCCTTCGCCGGTTGCCAGTCGGAGTCGTTTGCACCCCGCTCCACATCGTCAATCTGCTGACGATCAAGCTCGAACGGGACCCGCAACTCGACCAGTGCCTTGACCTCGCGCTGTCTCGCGAGAATGCCGTCGGTCGGCGCTGCGATCGTCTTGAGATGGCCGGTGCCGATGGCGGAAAGGCCGACACCGCCTGGCCCTTGGACGTCAACCACGCGCCGTCCGGCAAGGTAGCGCTTAAGCGTGCGCGTCGTCTCCTCTTCGATATCTGCCCACGCCGCATCAGAAATCGGGGCAAGTTCGCGGTGAAGATTATTCATGCCGGTTTTCTCCTTTGAGAGAGCCCACTCTGAGCGAACCATCGGGCGGGGGGGCGGTAGATGGTGCGGGCTCGAGCGTCGATCCCGCAGCGGGTATCGTTACCGCGGCGGCTTCGTCGCTTACGGATTCCAGGAATGTCGCGGATGGCACGAAGAACAGGGTTCCAGTCACCGCGCGGCTGAAGTCGAGCAGCCGATCATAATTGCCTGGCGGGCGCCCGATGAACATGTTCTCGATCATCTGCTCGATCACCCGCGGCGTGCGGCAATAGCCAATAAAGTAGGTGCCGAATTCACCCGTGCCGACCCGGCCGAAGGGCATGTTATCGCGCACGATTTGAACCTCTTTCCCATTCTCGGTGATCGTGGTGAGCGCATTGTGCGCCGATGTCGGCTTTATCGAGTTCGTCCAGTTCGATATCGGATAATTTGGTGCGGCCGACGATGCGCTCCTGCGCCTCTGTGGGCAGCGCGTTCCATCCGTCCATGTCGTGCAGATATTTCTGCACGATGACATAGCTGCCGCCGGCGAAGGCGGCATCTTCCTCGCCGATAATGGCGGCGTCGATCACTTCCTGGCCGCGAGGATTCTCGGTGCCGTCGACGAAACCCAGGAGGTCGCGGTCATCGAAATAGCGAAAGCCGTGGACCTCGTCGACCGCAGTGACCGCGTCGCCGAGCCGCGTCATGATCTGCGTCGCTAGTTCGAAGCAAAGATCCATTCGCTTCGCACGGATATGGAACAGCAGGTCCCCCGGCGTTGAAACCACATGGCGTGACGCAGCCCGGATCTCTTGAAATGGGTGGAGTTCGGCTGGGCGCGGGTCGCCGAACAGCCGGTCCCATGCGTCGGAGCCGATCCCCATCACGCAGGTAAGGCGGGCTTCGATGTCGCGAAATTCCACCGCGCGAACTAACGCCGAGAGGTCTGCGCAAAACGATCGCACGGTCGCGCGATTGTACGGACCCGGATTTATTGTGGTGACCAGAAAGATCGCAGCGCCGGTGAGCGGTGCCGATACGGGCTGTGAAACAGCCATAGTGTCAATCTCCAGAGTCTTCCGAGTCGGCGTCTTGGCGGAGCCTGGCCCGATGGCTCGGCGCGATTTTGCATCAAAGCCGAACGATCCAGCCCGCTCCGTTATAGCCACGTCCATCGCCGCAGACGAGCCCGATTCGGACGATTGATGGTGCGGCTCGCTCACGAGCGCATGAGAAGCAATACGAGCGCACGTCCCGTCGTGCACGATGAGGTTCACCGGGAGCATTGTTCGTTAAACTTGCTGAAGCGGATGCGGTATCATCGCGACCGCGTTCGGAAGACTCCTTGGCAGACGTGGATAGAAAACGGCGCGTCACGCAACCATCTAGTCCAAGGTCGCGCGATCGATCTAGGGATTAAAAAGCGAGCTTGGCGGTCCCGACAGAAGTACCGATCGATAATCACAGCAGAAGGTTAGATCGGCAAACCTCCCTATCCGCGCACATTGAAGCCAAAGGCGTTTCCGGCGCGTTGGCAAACCGGCGCCGTCCGGCCAAAGATACCGAAACGGTACCTTTTACGCGCTCGCTGGCCCGGACCCTCTCCGTCTACGACGGCCACATCCGCATTGGCTCGCTAATAGAGACGGTTGGCGGCTGGCTCGCCCATGATAACGCCGGCCGCTCGCGCGGCTGTCACCGCCGCCAGATCGACGCCGCGAGGGCGCTATGACCCTCAAAGCCTCGGCGGAACTCGCAGCGATCTTAGCACGCAAGCCCACGCCTGACCTGGAGATCGTCGCCGGCTACCTCTCGGGCGAGATCACCACGCGTCCGGCCGGCACACGCCAAAAATCAGCAAGGCGTTTCCAGGGCCGTTTCGTAAAGCCGCGCTATCAGCGCTAGCCCGACCGGCAAAGATCGATCAAGCGACGCCGCACGCTGGCGGCTACCTGGCCCATGCCGCCCCGCATGTGCGGAGAACTCACAACGAGCCAAGCGGCCTTCGCCAGGATCGCCGCAGACGAAGTGGCGCAACACGGCGACTGTCGCCTAACACTCGACGAGATCGCGGCGCGAGGCGGCATGTCGCGCAAAACAGCGAAACGCGCACAGGATCGGCTCGCCGAATTGAATTGGATCACGGTCGAAGTCCGTGAGGTGAGCGGACGCAGAAACCTCAGCAACGTACTGCGGATAATGTCGCCTGAATGGCGGAACTGGATCGCGATGGGGCCAAGACCTCGCAGGATAGGGGGACATTTTGGGGACCAGAAATGTCCTACCACGGTAAACCCGTATCCTCTGTCTATGATTGAGCGTTCGGAAGCGCCGCAAGGGGCTATCCGAGAGGTGCAAGTGACAGGGCCCAGCCCATGACACCAGAAGCGATGTTCGATGCGTATGAGCTTTACGAGTACGCAAGCGCCAACAGCCTAGAATATGTATGGGAGGGAACGACAGCCTACGCCAAACGTTTGCGCATATTGCAGCCTGATCAGTACATAATACGGCCTGTGCGTACGCGCCGGGGCATCACCCATGCTTTGCTGTTCGCGAGCACCCGAGCGCGAGAGGATCGAAGCAATCCGCTACTCGCGAATGCTGAAGGCAGAGAGGGCTGCGACTGACGCCGATCGCGAACGACTTGCTGCGAGCCGCCAAGCTTGGCCAGCGCGCCGGCGTCGGCGGCGACCTTCCTAACTTGGTGCATCCTGGTCCCGTGTCCCCGAATGGCACTGCTTTCATGTTGCGCAGTGCTCGCGGCATCACCCACCATGCGTGTCATGGATTCGATCCTCGACGGTAAGCTTGCCGACACTATCGCCGACGCCTTGACCGGCGCAGCGATCCCGCTCGATATCGTACTCACGCGTATGCTGCCCGGATCGATAGAGCCGCCTTATGCTCCCTATGACCCCGGACCTCCGACGCCGGACCCGCATGCGTGCAAGGGTTGGCCTGACACATACACGGCCGACGAACTCGCCAACTCGCTAATCCTGTCCAGCATGTGAGGGCCGACAATGAGGTATCACCGCTATTCCGCTCGCGTGATTGGCTCGAAACGCTGGCCGGCACTGCGTATTGCTGCCAGGCGCCGCGACGGTTGGTCTTGCGTCCGTTGCGGCGCGGTCGGTCGGCTTGAGGTGGATCATGTGTTGCCGGTTCGGACGCATCAGGTGTTGAGGGCGTGCCGGGTGAAAATGGAATCAAATGGAATCGCCTGAAGGTCACAGCCGCTCCCTCCAAAAAGAGAGCCGGTAGCGAATAATGGCGGACGTAAATCGGCGTGGTAGGGGAGACCACATTGTGGCGCTCAATCATGACACCGCTAAGTCAATCAGAGTCGATGCATCGGAAGTTGAGCCGATGTGCAGAAAAGTGCGCATTCCGGGGCGGCCATTGGTAAGAGACATTGGCGGCCGCTGCCAATTTTCCCGGATCGTCGATTGACAGCGGGTCGCGGGAGATGAAGGCGAGCGGGGCTTGGCGCTGAAAGGCTACCGCCGGAGAACTATCATTTCACGGCGATCTCGCCGTGTGCGATGACGCGGCATGTCTGTATCGTATCAGCGTATCCTTCCCGCCGGCTTCATCGAGCCCTGCATCCAGCGGCTGTACAGCCGGCCCGGCAATGACCTGACCGATCGCTTCCCGTTAATCGTCGAGGCGCTCGCCGGCCTGCGCTCGCGATCCGTGATCCTCGATGGCGAAGCGGTGGCTTGTGACGATGACGGGATGTCGAACTTCGACCGGCTACGCCATCGCCGCCACGAGGTCCGGAAGTTGGGTCGAGCTGAAAATCGCGCATCGCAGCGCGCGACCTTCGGCAATTGAAGGCAGACCGTCCGTCCCCGACACGCCGTCTGCACGGCAGCCCTTGACCCACAACGGACCCGTTTAAACCACTTCGCAAGACGACCTTCCGCGGAGGCAACTGCGGCGTGACGGCGCGCTCGATGGTGGCCCAGCAACCTTGTCGCGGGTGCTTCGCCAAACCCATTTCTTCATACCCAGCAAGTCGGCAAATAAGTCTGGGTCATGCCTAATACGATGCCCTTGCCCGAGATTTTCCAAAGCCCGCTTCACCCTAGGAAACTTAGATTTGTACCTATCAGTCGCGGCCTTTCCGAAATATCGAAAATCTGTGCTCAAGAGCACATTAGCCCGTGGATATTTGGGATGATGACCAAGATCGTGCACAAGGTCGTTTGGTCCGTGATACAAAGCGGCCTTCCGCCACATAAATCGGCCTGCGCGAAATCTGTAAATGCAGTCGCCCCGCTGCGCATAGCGGCGGTTTTTGTAATATTCTCCGTTGCAAAGCTTCCCTGTTATGTGCGCCGCATATATCAAGCGATTGTCGCTGGGGCGAAGTGAAAGGGCGGCGAAGCCAAAAATGAGGTCGCCGCACCCTGCTGAGGAGCGGATCATTGGTTTGCAAATCGCCAGGGACAGCAAGCCTTTCTGTACGCAGGGTGCTCCACCTAGTCCGCAGTTAGTTTATAGAAATAAACTCGCATAATGCTCTCCAATTGTGTGAGACTAAAGAGGCTCCCGGCGACGGCACGATCGCTATTATCGCTGGGCGTGAATGGCGAACGGACTGAAGGTTGAAATGGGAGGCGCTACCCCATAGCGGAGTTGGGCGCGCCCAGCGCGTGTCGCTGAAAGCCCATCCTGAACTAGATGAGAAGTAGGTTCAAGATTCATCGCAGGCGTTTCCGGTAGAGCGTCTATACTCGGAGGAGGGTATCCGATTCGCGTTAAGCCGAACGCGACGCCATTGCAGTCCGGCATCGCCGCGCCCGGAAGCAAGGCGAGGAACCACCGCGGCGCTCTCGCGGTCAGCAGGTTCAAGGGCATCGGACGCAGAATTTGCCCGGTGTAGGAGCGTACAATGTTGTTACGTATCGATACAAACACGCGCGCGGCAACGCGAGTGACCGGGTCTCCGCTGAAGAAATTCGGACTGGATGAGCGCGGCCTCCAGGACATTCTCTTTCGCTCCCTCGATCGCCTCATTGGCGAGGATGAATTGCTTCTGCTGATGCAATCGAGGCATTGGCAGGAGGAGCCCGACCTTATGGCGCTCGATCGGGACGGCAAGCTGTACATCTTTGAGATCAAGGTTTGGGAAAGCCATCACGAGAACCTGCTTCAGGCGCTCAGATATGGGCAATTGAACGGTGCACTTGATTATGACGGGCTGAACGAAATTTGGCTGCGTCGGCCCGACGCGGATCGGCCGCTCAACGAAGTCCATCAAGCTAAATTCGATGTCCAACTGACGCCGGAGCAGTTCAACAGGCAACAAGTGTTTGTCGTCTTGGCCAACGGTCTCGATGTCGAGACGCGGAGAGCCGTCAAGTATTGGCGGACGACGGGGCTCGATGTGCGTCCGTGGATTTATCGATCGTACGCCCTTGGGGACCAGATGCTTCTTGAGATCGCTCCCTTCCGGACCGCTGACGATCCCTTGGAGGATCAAGCGGAGGGACACGGCGACGGGTTCTATGTAGTGAATACCAACATCGGCAACGAGCCCGCGGACGACGCCGCGATGCTCAAAGAAAAGAAGGTGGCGGCATTCTTCGCGCCTTGGAAACTCAAAATCGCCCGGCTCAAGCGTGGTGATCATGTCTTCCTATACCGATCCGGAACCGGCGTCGTCGCAATCGGCAAAGCGGACGGCAAGCTGAGAAGAGCGGCTTACCATGGCAAGGCCGAACACAAGGACGAGGAATACGCAATGGCGCTGCTGGATTTCGCGATCGTCGAGCCGCCGTTATCGGCGGCCGAGGTTAAGTCCATCACCGCGAACCCCGGATTGGTGTTCCGGCAGACGATGTTCAGCCTCGATCAAGGGAGCGGCGAGAAGCTCTATGAGGCCGCGCGTACCCGCCCGCCGAAGGCGTAGTGGTTCGCCGTAGCTCGCCAATCGCTGTTGCTCTCAATGTGATGTCGCGCCCAGCACGGGCCGCCTGAACTCGATCACGCGCGCTTCCGGATCGCCGAAAACGCCGCACACAGTCGGTTCAGCTTGAAATCTACACAATGCACAGGTGGCCGCTGCTGGCACTCTTCGCCAATTCGGTGCGCTGCAACGGCGCGTCCGCAGCTGAGGGCAGACCGTCCGTGGCCCGGCTGGCATCGTCACGGCAGCCCGTGACCCACAGCAGTCATTTCTAAGCGGACAGCCGAACGTCAACTTCACCCATTCGCCTCGTCCGGTGTCATCGGCCGGTTGATGTCTCTGTGGCAAGCATTGAAGATTGCCGAACTCGACGATCCTGTTCACAGTGCGGAGATAGACCGGCTATCCTGCCCCCATGAGCACGTTTTCTGAGCAACAGCACAGGGTCGGGCTGATCGGAGCCGGTGAGGTCGTCAGACGATTTTATCTCCCGGTTCTTGAATCCCGTTCTGACATCCAGGTGCGGGCGATCTGTAGTGGCGATGGTCGGCGCGCAGCTGAAATTGCGCAGCTACTGAAAATTCCGTCAGTTGCCGTTGACTATCGGTCGCTGCTCGATGACGAAGAGATCGAATCAGTTTTTGTTTGTACGCCGCCGTATATGCATTTCGAGATCGCGTCCTATGCTTTCCAGTGTGGCAAGAACGTCCTCCTCGAAAAGCCGCCCTGCGGAACGTATGAGGAACTGGCGTCACTGCAGGCGATATCGGCGCAGAGCGGTTGCGTGCTCGATGTCACATTTAACAACGCGGCGCGCGAAGACAATGTCTGGCTTGTCGAAACAGTGCAGCAGGGAAAGATCGGCGCGATCGAACTGATCGAGCTTGAGTGGCTTCGCACAAAACCGCGACCAGACAAGGCCTGGGCCAATAATCCCCAAACCGCAGGCGGTGGAGGAATCCTGGCTGATCTTGGCTCGCACCTGTTACGAATAGGAGTTTCGCTGGTCCCACAGGCTCGGCGGTGCATCGCCTACTGCAGAACGACGCGTCACTCATCTAGCTGCGCGCAGATCGAAGACATCGCCTGCGCGAACATCTTGGTCGATGAAGCGGTGCAAATTGTCCTGAAGGTCGGCTGGGGGATGCAGATGAACGTGCCTGTCCGTTTTAGCGTTGTGGCGCATGGTGCAACCGCTTCCCTGTCGAGCAAGGATTATCCGGTATCATCGAGCGACGGTTATTTTAGCGTATTAGATCGATTTATTGCTGCCGCGCGTCTTCGCCAGCAGTCGGACCTCACAGCTGTGAATAAGGCGATGCGGTTGCTGCACGCTTTATACGAGAGCAGCCAGTTGGGAGTGCCTATGACGGTTGATCTACGCTAGCAGAGGCACGAATAAAGGTGCGTCGCAGAGCCGTGGCAGCAATTGCTGGCATGAAGGTGATTTCAGACGCAGAAAAACTTTGGCTCGCTTGAATGGCTGGTCATGGCACATTCCTTCCGTCGCGATGCCGTTCGGGTCCGGAAGTAGGCTCGAGCTGCCAATGCTGCCCGCGGGGCACCGACTTTCAGCAATGGAGGGTAGACCGTCCATTGGTGACATGCCAAATCGACTGGCGAATTTGACCCACAGCGGGCATTCCGAGCGGGCAAGCGCTGATCCACTGCAAGCGATTGCGTGCCGCCGCCGAGGTGCTTAACTATCGTGGCATCGTAAAGTCTTGAGGCAGCGGCACCCGATGACGCTCAATCGGGCGGGCGGGCGCGGCGATGAGTTGATAGGATATGGAAGTGGCCGGGTGATTCGTCCATGGCGTAGGATGGGCAGTCTAAAGTTACGGCCGCGACGACCACGTCTTTCGCTTGAAGGAGCCTCAATGATCGACGACCCGAATAAGACTGACCTGCTTATGGCGAGCTTGAAGGAGTCACTTCCTATCCAGACGATTATCACGCCATATCTGGCAAGCGCGTTGGCAAAGCAATCTCCGGACATCCCCATCCCCGGCCAATGCAACGTGATCGACGTTTTTTATACTGGGGACATGGGAGGCATTCTCTGCTGCTTGGATATCGGCGGTCCCGACACGAAAAGCCCACATCTCGTTTCGATAACCCATCTGACCTTTAATTGGCGTATTCCGCTGGCGCGCGAGATCGAGGCCTACCAGCGTCACCGCAACAAGAAGCTGAAACAACAACAAGGCCGTGGCTATTGACGCCGCGTCCTCTGACCTCTGCGCCAAGTCCCAGCGCGGCCGGTGGATCGAATGTTGGTATTATCGGTCAGAGCTGCGCCATAATTTACGGCCTCCCCATTCTATCCGCTGCTGGTGTTGGAGCCGTGCTCCGGAGCGTCGGCGCGGGCCGCAGCCTTGCGCAGCTTTTTCGCCTGTTTTTTTGCCGCCTGCACCGCCGCCATTTGTTCGATGGTCCTGACCGGGTCCGGCACCGTCTTGCCGAAGCGCTTGAAGTACAGCTTGACGATAAAGTCCGGCAGCGCGAGTTTCCACGGCTCCTGCTGGTGATTCGCCAGCTTCCCGAATTTTTTCGGGTTCAAGCCAAGTTCAAACGCCATCTGGACGTGGGCATGCGAGAGGTGGAACCGCTGTCGTGCATCGATCCACGGCTGCAACCGGTTTGGAATGACTGTTCTCGTCTTCGGCATTGAACAGCTTGCCTGCTTGCGAAACATCGTGCTGCAGGGCACGACGATTAAGAATAATCAGTGATCTAGCCAGCCTTCGGCCGTGAGCCGCTGCAGAGCGGCGAAATACGCCTGATTGGACTTCGTGCTTAATCCGACACTGGCAACGCGGCCCTCCAACCCTTTCCTGCCGTTGCGGCTGTGAATAATCTTCTTGTGACGCCGGTCACAAGGGTCAGCTCCGCAACTCAGATGCCAAAGACTCGCTCAGACCTACCCCTTTGGGAATCTTTCACGGAAAATTCAATTCAGTGCAACGGAAAATGCTCTAATATTTGCATGATGACAGCAAGCGACCCTCCTGTCCAACTTGGCCGCAGCATTTGGCGGCTCGTGCGGAAATAGGGGCGCGAATCCGAGGACCGAATCGATGAAGAAGGCGAACAAAGCTGCGGAGCCATCGAAAGCGAAACCGCCCACGCAAAAGGTGAGGGGGCAGGTCAATCCCATTTTGGACATGTTGAAAAATATGGATGAAGACGTGGTCGACATGCTGCGGCAGAGCATCGAGAAAGAGATGGATTTTGGCCCCGAATTGTTTGGTCCGGAGGACCCTGTCGATCTCTTCGCTGAATATCTGGAGCGGTGCGCGCCGGGTAGTGTTGATGAAAATGAGAAAAACGAACTCTTGGCTGACCTTGTTGAGGTGTTGAGCGAGCTTAAAGTGGACTCCAATGGAGGTGACCGGGGAGCTCGTGAAAAAATCCAGGCCGTCTATGATCTATTGGACAATGCAATTGAAGGTCATTCGCTAGAGCCAATTGATATGATCATGACCGGGAAGATCCTTACTGATGCCGGATGGGCCGTTCCCGATAGCTTGAGGCAGGCTGTGGTTAAGGCCCTACAAGCTGCCCCGCCGGATACAGAAGGTGTCAGCGGAAAGGATCTCGTATCATCGTTGTTGGAACTGGCCGATCAAGCCGGACAAAATCCGTTTGACGTCTATGAATATGTGAGTTCCCTTTTGGCCGCCTTTCCGCCGGAGGCTAGCGTCATGCTGTTGCTTGAACTCATCGCCAGCGAGAAGCCGGTGATTGATCAGGCTGTAGCTGGATTCGTGTTGCATCCTGATGCGGTTCTCGCGCAGTCAGCGGCTGAAGCTTTGGCCGCATCCGCTAAGCGAACTCCCGTTGAGAGTTCGCTGATCGAACGGTTAGTCCGCATGCGGCCTTGGCTACCGCAGACCCGACAGGCTCATCTCGACGCAACCATACGGGCCGTGCGGTTAAACGCCTTACCTCCGGTCAAACTTGAATTGCCAAAGGTCATCAAGTGTTATGTCTCGGTCTGCGATGGCTCGGGCGCGCGAAGTCTCTTCGTGACACAAAGGGTCGGCGCTCACTACCAACTTGCAAGCGTCATGATGAAGCTTGCAGGTGTCGCCGATGCTATGGTTCTTCGGGAACTATCAAGATCCGATATGGATGATATTGTTCGTCAAATGAAGTCCTCCATGCTGGCGATGGAAACAGATATAGCTGGCATTACTCGGATGTTGCGGCTGGCGATTGCCGACAATTTCGCCTCTGGAAATCTGCCGCCGTTCAAATTGGTCGAGGTGGCGGAGAGTCTCGGCCTTGGCCCGGTTCATCCCGATCATGCTTCGCCAATGGAAATCATTGCGGGCCTCTTGGCTGATCTGCCACCTGAACAAACAGATCCGACTGCGGTGGCAACAGCACACGCCGATATACTGGACAGTGAATTTAAGTATCAATGGTTTGAAGCTGGTGAGGCGTTAGAGGATTTGCTTCATCCTGTCAAAGGTTCTAAACAGCGCGTTGCCAAACTTATGAAGGTTTATCTGCCTGAACGACGGCTTTTTTGGACGCGGCAATGCGCGATTTCAGCGCTTGCGATGCGTGGTGATGAAAAAACGCGTCATTCGCCTTGGAAACAATTGGCACTCGTCGGGCGCGACATTGCCTCGGACTTGCCGCTTGATCAGATACCGCTGATGAAACAAGTAGCAGAAATCTCCGTGCGGGTTTTTGAAAGGCGGCTGTGACGCGGTGCTTGTCGGAATCATCGTCCCGACACTTCCGTAGCGCGACGCTGATATTTGATATCTGGTCTTGGCGGTCCGGATCGGTAATATTTTGCCAACAGGCAATCTCTCCGGTCGGAATGTCTGAACCTGGCACTCCTTTGCCGGTTTGAACCGGGCAGAGCGCGGCAGCTCTGCCCAGGTATTTCAGACGTCGATTTTTTCAGCAATCTCGATCGCGTCGTCGATCTCAATGCCGAGATAACGGACGGTGCTCTCGATCTTGGTGTGACCGAGCGGGAGTTGAACGGCCCGTAGGTTACCGGTTCGTCGGTAGATCAAGGTCGCCTTGGTCCGTCGGAGCGAGTGCGTGCCGAATTTCAACGGATCGAGACCGATGCTGGCGACCCACTCGCCGACGAGGCGGGCATATTGTCGAGCCGTCAGTCCGCGTCCAGAGCCACCGCGTCCGGCGAATAAGAACTCGCCGGGCTTCCTGTTTGTCAGGCGCAGGTAATCGTCGAGGGCCTGTCGCGTTTGCTCGGTCAGCTCGAACCTGACTGGGCGGCCAGTTTTCTTCTGCCGGACCGTCGCGCGGTCCAGTGTGTACCCGTTCGGGGCGACGTCATCGACCCGTACCGCTACGACGTCACAGCCACGAAGTTTGCTGTCTATCGCAAGATTGAACAAGGCGAGATCGCGCGTTCGCCCTTCGAGCTGCAGCTTCGTCCGTATCGACCAGACGTGGCTGGGCCGTAGCGGCGGCTTTGGTCCGATGAGCTTGCCCTTGTTCCAAGGCTCGCGGGAACGCGTCCGTCTGGCCTTTCTTCGACACTTTCAATTAGGAAACTGTGCTTGCGCAGCGAGTTGAGCATAGGAATGTTGTCGTTAGCACCACGCCGACTTTGGCCGGGGACGATTAGACGTGTGAACGACAGCCTCGGCCTCGCGCATGTTGGGGGGCAGGGCAAGGCCGACCGCCTGGAATACACGGCCGACATCTCCGGTCACCGGCGTACGCACGATGAAGTGTTTGCCGTCCTGCTCCATCTCAATGTCCTGAAGCCGATCGAGATCCATCAATAGTCGGCCCCATTCCGGCTTGACGCCGGCCGCGGCGAGGCGATCGTCCAGGGCTTTGCGAACAACGAGGGCCAGGAACGAACAAAACACGTGGCCGCGGATGGTCGCGTCGGTCTTGTGATAGATCGGCCGTGTGTCGAGGATTGCTTTGGTCGTCTTGAAAATATCTTCGACGCGCAGGAGCTCGCGGTAGCGCAACATAACGGCGAGCGCATTGAGGGTCGTATTGGTGCGCAGGACATAGAGGCCGTCGTAACGCGCATCCTCGATGACGCGATTGTCGTCGATCTCGAAATGCTTCTCGTCGGGCGTCTTCAGGTAACGACGGTAGGCGCTGTTGCCGACGAGGGTTTTGTCGCCGCCACGCAAAGCGCTACGCAGATGGCGCAGCACCGCCTCGCGCACCTCGGCGTCGCGCTTGGCCTCGGCGAGGTTGCGGCAGACAATATAGCGGCGACCGCCGACGCGAACCTCCTTGGCCTCCAGTTCGGTGTCGCGCCGTCCGCGGCGCGGGATGACGAGCGACACGCTCGGAGCTGGATCGTTCAGCACGACCTCTTGCACCTCCTTGGACGAGCGCTCACGCACACCCAGGATATATTCGAGGCCGCGCTCTTCGAGGCTGGCGATGGTCTGCGCACTGATCATGCCGCGATCGGCCACCACGCAGACCCGGCCGATAGCGAAGCGCTGGCGCAGGCGGTCGATCACCGGGATGAGCGTGGTGACGTCGGCAGTGTCGCCGGGCCACACCTCCGAGCAGACTGGTCGCCCGTCTTGGTCCATGATGACGCTGACGACCATCTGCTTCTGATGCGGCCGGTAATCCTTCGAATGGCCGAGCTGGCCGAGCGTCTGCCCGCCTTGCCCTTCGAAATAGAGGGTGGTCGTGTCCATGAACACGACGGAGAGATCGCTCAACAGATCGCGCCGCCGCTCGAATAATCTTTCCTCGATCAGATCCTTGATGCAGCGCGGAGCAAGCGTGCGGTCGGCTTGATCCGAGGCCGGCAACTCCTCGCCCAGCCAAGCCATGGCGCGGTAGAGGTGATGGAGATCGAGTTCCCCGACGCCGTCGAGGCGGTAATCGTCGCGCCAGTACTCGCAGGCGCGGTCGGAGCCCGACACGACCAGCCGATGCAGAACCGTCAGAAAGACGGCGCGCTCGACCGAGAACTCGAAACGTCGTCCACGCAGAAGCTCCTCGATAACGGCCTTGCAGCCGGTCTCGCGCCACAGCCGACCAAACAGCAGCGGGGCGCCGATGCGTCGGCAGTTGAGACCCGGTGTGCCACCGTCTTCCAGAAGCGAGATAAGCATCGAGCGCTGCGCCAGACGCGCGGCGGAGCGAGCGAGACGATCGAGATCGCCGCGCGCCTCGACGACTTCCTTGCGGCCGAGATTCTGGATGATGCGCTGCTTGGTCGTGCCGTCCGCGCGGACGGTTTCGACCAGATAGACGTAGCTGTAACAGCCGATTCGTTTCTCGCGGAGGAACATGCGAATAGCATCCGCGATACCGCGAAATATTCAACCATAATCGGCATCAACATGAAATTATTTAGCATCACGCGCTCGTTTCGAATCCGTCCCGCCAAAAATAAACGCGCGCCAAATCAATGCCTTACGCAAGCTCGGCCCGACAAGAAGTTCGAAAACTGTAGAAGATGGGTCTGGGTCCAGGATCATTGTCGTTCATGGTCTGTCTCCTTGGTGTAGAGAAAGACCAGAGTGCGGGACCCGCCGCGCATCCTATCCAATATCAGGTCGGCTTTCCGATCAGATTTGCCGAAACGTGGTTAGAGCCAACGTGCAAAGGCGTCGCGATTGACCCACAGCGGTCCTCTGCGCAGTCCGCATGTTGCAACGCAGCCTGCGTGCCTTGGCAAGCCAGAATTCGAGTGGCCATGCTTTCAGGCAGTTCTTTTCTATCCCACTTCAATCCGCGTGCCAGTCGCCCCGTTCAGAAGTCGCTTGAGGTGGAAGCTCGCGAGACGATCGTCTGGCCACATACCGACATGTGCCGCGAAAGCAGCGATCGCTCTTTCATCATTAGCCTCCACCAACTCTATCGCTTTCAGATAGCTGGTGGTTACAGGACCGTCGTAGAGCTCTACCCGCAGCGGCTCGAACGCGCGGATGGTCTCGGCCCTGCCTTTCAGCACAAGGTCCCCGATCAGCCGCCCGCGAAAGTCTGGCACTCGTGCCGCGAGCGCAGCACTCACGCAAAAGCGGGTTCCGAGTTGCTTGTTGGCAGCTTCCAACCGCGCCGCAGTGTTGATGGTGTCGCCATAAGCCGTGTATTCAAAGAACCGCCCACCCCCGAAGTTGCCGACAATCGCCGGTCCCGCATGCACACCAATCCGTGTGACCCCCACTGCAACGCCTTTTTGACGCCAGTGGTCGCGGATTGAACTCGGCGTAATCATCCAGAGCCAAGGCGCAGGAGACTGCACGCGTGGGGTGGTCGGGCTGTTCGCCAGGCGCTCCGAACAACACATGCAACGCGTCGCCGACAATCTTTGCGACCGTGCCTTCATGGGCAAATACGATGTCCGTCATTCCTGAGAGATAGTCGTTGAGAAGCGGCCCGAGCACACCGGGCTCGAGCGTCTCGACAAGCGTGGTAAAGTTGGTGATGTCGGTGAACAGTGTCGCAATCTCCCGACGTTGCCCGCCAAGATCGATCGCGTCCAAGTTACCGGCCAGGCGTTGGGCGAGATTGGGCGAGAAATAGCGCGACAGCGAGGCATAGGCGCGCTCGGCCTCCAATTGTCGCCGCCCCGTCTCGCGCAGGAATTCCACGTGCCGGATAGTCTTGGCGATTGTCGCTTCGAGATCGAGAAAATCGATGGGTTTGATCAGGAAATCGAACGCGCCACGGTTCATGGCGGTGCGGATATTGTCCATGTCGCCATAGGCCGAGACGATAATGGTCGACAGCTTTTCCTCCTTCTCCTGGAGCTTCTGAAGGAGCGACAAGCCGTCCATCCTTGGCATGTTAATGTCGGTCACCACCATGTCGACGTCGCAGTTTGCCTCCAGCGTTGCCAAGGCCTCGACGCCGTCACGGGCGAACAGAAATTCAACTTTACCTTCACGAATTTGGTGTCGAAATTTTTGGATTAACAGAGCTTCCAGGTCCGACTCGTCGTCAACAACCAGGATTCGAGCGCTCATGCGGCGTGTCCGACGCGCATGTCAATTTCACCCCGGACGATGGCAAAATCGATCGGCTTGGTCAGAAAGGCGTCCGCCCCGTTGGTCAGCGCCTTGCGCCTCGTGTCGGCATCACCATAGGCGGTGATCATGATGACGGGAACGTCCGGCCGCGCCGCCTTCGCCTTGGGCAGAAGATCAAGGCCGCTCATCCCCGGCATATTTATGTCGGAGAGGATCAGGATCAGCGACGTGTTTGTCGCATCAGTGATGAGCTGAAGCGCGCCTTGCGCCGACTGGGCAAACTCCATGGCAAAGCGGCCGTCCCGCAGGTCACGCCGGAATTGCTGACGAAACAACAATTCAACGTCCGGCTCGTCGTCGACCACCAGAATGAGGAAGCTCACCGACGCTCTCCTGAATTGGCAACAGACGCAGCCACGCGTGGCAAAATGATCGTGAATTCGGTAAACTCGCCAGGCTGGGTATCGACCTTAATAGAACCGCCATGCTGCTTGACGATGATGTCGTAACTGAGGGAAAGGCCGAGACCGGTCCCCTCACCGGGGGGCTTGGTCGTGAAGAAGGGATTGAACAACTTGTCCCTGACCTCGGCCGGAATCCCGGTGCCGTTGTCCCGTATCCTGATCTCCACGCTGTCGCCCAGGCCTTTGGTTGCGGCGGTCAAAGTGGGCTCATAAGCCCCGCTGTTTGCCTCGGCCTTCCGCTTCGTCGCAGCGTAGAAGCCATTGACGATCACATTGAGCAGCACCCGGGTAATCTCCTGGGGGAACACATCCACCTTACCGGCAGCAGGGTCGAGAGACTGTTCCAGCGTGATATTGAAGCCCTGCTTTGCCGCACGTGCGCCGTGGTAGGCGAGATTGAGGCTCTCCGCGACCAGGGCATTGATGTCGACCGGCCGATGCTCTCCGGACTCCTGTCGGGAATGCAGCAGCATGTTCTTGACGATCGAATTCGGCGCGTTTTCCGTGCTCGACCACCTTGCCCAGGTTGCCTTTGAGCATGTCGGCAAGCTCGGCGATCTGCGCCTTGACCTTGTCGTCGAGGCGAGCGGCCTGCAGCGCCTCCTCCAATTCGCCGATCAGTTCGATTGCGAGCGACGAGAAATTGTTAACGAAATTGAGCGGGTTCTTGATTTCGTGGGCGATGCCGGCGGTCAATTGGCCGAGCGAGGCGAGCTTCTCGGTCTGCACCAGACGGTCCTGCGCGGTCCGCAAATCCTCCAGCGATGTCGCCAATTCGCGCGTGCGCGCCTCGACACTGTCGAACAGCCGCACGTTCTCGATCGCGATCGCGGCCTGGTCGGCAAAGGTCGATGCCGTCTCGATCTGCTTGTCCGTGAACGGCCGGACGTCCGGTCGCGTCAGGACGAGGACGCCGATCGCTTTGTCTTCGCGCAACATGGGAACGGCGAGGATGGTGCGATAATCACCCAGACTCTTCGCCGTGAATGTATATTCGGGGTCCGCCTCGACGTCGGGAATATGAACGGTTTGGCCTTCCAGCAACGCGCGTCCCGAGGCCGTTCCCAAGGTCGGCTCGATCGGCAGGTCTTTGACCGCTTCGATGAATTCGTGGGAAAAACCGTAAGCCTCAGTTATGTGGAGGGTACCGCCTTTCTGGCGGATGATCGTCGTTTTGTCCGCTTCGCATAGCTGGGCAGCCGATTTAACCAGCGTTTGCAGCACCGTCGGCAAGTCGAAGGCGGAGCGGCTGATGACCTTGAGCACGTCCGCCGTCGCGGTCTGCTGCCGCAGCGATTCGCGCAGCTCGTTCAACAGGCGTGTATTCTCGATCGCGATCACCGCCTGATCGGCAAAGGTCGTCATCAGTTCGATTTGTTTCGGCGTAAACGGCTGCGGCAGGGTCTTGGTTACAAAGATCACGCCCACGACCTCACCTTGACGCAAGAGCGGAACGCCAAGCGCGGCTCGGTAGCTCCCGATCTGTTGGGCCTTCAGAGCGCCGCTCCAAGTATATTCCGGGTCCGCCAGCACATCGGGAACGTGAACCACTCTTCTCTCCAAAGTGGCTCGCCCTGTGACACTGCCTCGATTTAGTGGCACCGGCAGCGTTAAGAAATGTTCTCTAATCCGCGCGTGCACCTCAGTCGCGTGACCGAAGCTGGAGACCCACCGGAGGCCGTCATCCTTGCGTTCAAACAACCAGGCGTGATCTGCGTCACACAGGCGCGCCGCTGACTCCATAAGCGTATCGAGCACCGTCTGCAGATCGAAGGTCGACCGGCTGATGAGCTTGAGCACGTCGGCGGTCGCGGTCTGCTGCTGCAGCGATTCGGTCAGCTCGCGCGTGCGTTCCTGCTCGGCCTCAAACAACCGCACATTTTCGATCGCGATCACCGCCTGGTTGGCAAACGTCTTGACAAGATCAATCTGCCTCTCAGTGAATGGCATGAGGACAATTCGCATAAGGGTGATGACGCCGATCGGAGCGCCTTCACTCGGTAACGGAACTCCAAGCATTGAGCGGTATTTGCCAGCTGCTTGATAGTCGAGAAATGTGTAGTCAGGATCGGCCAGGCAATCAGGTATGTGGACTACCTGCTGTTCAAGAACCGATCGCCCGCTACAGGAGCCGCGCCCCGGCGGAAAGGGGTGATCCAAAGCATGTTGGATAAACGCATTGGAAGCGTTGTTTGTCGCGACAACGTGTAACTTGTCCTCGCGGAGCATGAAAATCACCGCGAAGTCCGCGTTACAGAGGCGACTCGCCGTCTGGGCGATGGCGTCGAAAACGGGCTGCAACTGAGATGTCGACTGGCTAATGATCTTGAGCAAGTCCGCCGTAGCGGTCTGCTGATCCAACGATTCGGATAGCTCACGCGTACGCTGCTGCAGCTCCCGCTTGAGGACGTTGAGTTCGTCCTGCAGTTCGGCAACGGAAGGTCTGCGGCCGTGCGCTAGCTCGGTGGCCTTCTTGCGCAACTTCGCATGTCCCGATGTTTGGCGGGGGGGGGACTTGGCCGGCCAGTGCCGCCGCTCGGTCGCATGACCCCTTCTCCCTCAGAACCGAGGCACGTCTCGGCTTGAGTCAATCATATCTCGATCAACCACAAGTGAGAAGGTCCGTCCTCCGTAGGCCGTGCAGGCTGCAAGTTTCGTCGACACAATAAATTTCAAGCTATGGCGTGCACTTGGCCTCGTCTTGCCGGCGCTGGTCGCTCGACCGTCCGACGAGTAACCGATCAATTCGAGCTTATGGTCAATCTACGGACCGCCAAAATGTTGGTCTCGAAGTGCCTACATCGATAAACGCCAAGCGTTGAGTGTTGCACCTGCTCAGGGCAGAAATTGGCACATTGCGGCAATTCGCTGCCGCGCAGCAATTCGGTTGGTTTCGGAGCAAAGCAGACACTATGCGACGGTTACAGGACCGGATTTATGAGTACACGCCCTAAAGCATGATTTTCTGACTTGGTCGCCCCTCACGCAGTGGTCATACTCCGCGAAGGCGGAGCATCTAGTAATCACGGTGGACGTTCGTTTTTACTGGACCGCCCGCGTGCGCGGGCGATGACGATACGAGATTTGTGGAGTCCACATCGATTCATCCCGCCTTATATATTAGCGGCCGGCGCCGTCAGAAATAGCTGGCGGTGACGAGGTAATCGCCGCCGATCACCAAATATTCGCCTTCGCCCTTGAGCGGATGCACGGCGAGGAGAGTATTGAAGAAAGTGATCTTCGGCAGCGGCACCCGGACGGTGAGAATCGTATCGCCGAAACAATCGGCGATGCCGCGGTCGCTGGAGAACGAGGTCAGGCTGTTGAGCCGGACGACCGCGGTGCGCTTGTCGATCCGCCTGACGATCTGATGCTCGTCGAACGCATTGACCCCACGATGCAGCGTCAGATGGGTTTCGCCGGGCGCTGCAAACCGGTCCAGCGCCCATTGGCAGAACTCGTAGAGGAGATCGAGCTGCGTATAGATCGAATTGTTGTGGAAGCGGCTCGACATTTTTTCTTCCACATAGGTCGCCCAGGCGGGGCCGGAGCGCGCGAGGATTTTCTTGTGGAAGGTCGGGAAAATGCCGAAACGGCTTTCCACCCAGCCCTTCAGCACCGCGCCTTCGCGGCCGTTCGAGTCGTAGCCCCAGCCCTTGATCAGCCGCAGATAGGACGACCGATAGCGGCGGGGCCCGCCGCCCGCGCGCGCGGTTTCCTGCTGCTCGGGATCGATGCCGAACATCGCCATCATGTAGCTGGAAAACGCGATGCCCGCGTCCGGCAGGTCGGGCGCCTGCGACAGCATCTCGAACATATTCTTATTCATCTCGCGCGCGCCCGATATGTGCAGGGGCACGGGATGTTCGTTGTAGATAAAGCTCGCAAGGAGCTCCGTCGGCACGCCGACCAGGTTGGTCGAATGTCCCACCCGGCTCCGCTGCGTCGTTCGGCCTTGCGCTTGCGACGCTACTTCGCTCGGCGTTGGCGCCTGCTGCGGCGGTTCGCAAGCCGCACGACCGGCAGGGTGCGCTGACGGCAGTGTGCCGGGTTGAAGATCAAGCGTGCCCGGCATCTTTCACCATATATCCGTCCGGCTTCGCGCGGCCCACGGAGAGTATTGGTACCGAGCCGTCGCTTGGTGCGGTGTTATGGCCATCGCACCACTTCCCCTCAGATTTGATTTGATGGCGTAGCCGTCCGGGCCCAGCGCCGCCAGTTACAGAGCTGTCATGGGAACTATGCCGGTTCGTGGCGCTTTTTGCCAGACGATTCAGGGGGATTCAGGCGCGACGACGCCCCCGGCCATCCAATCGTCCCGCGCTTTGCGCAATGGAACCGGCCGGAGAAGACTGCCGACAACATCGGTGTGTTCCGTAATCATCGCAGCCTCCATTGAGCCATGAGCAAAGAAGAGGAAATTCGCAGCATCGAGGCAGAGCCGGAATTCATTCAGAATGAGATCGACCGGCGTCATGGACGGGGGGACACGGACACCGAGCGCGCCCGCAACTTGGAGAAAATCGCAAGCCTCAATCAGGTCGCGTGCCTCTGCGCTGGATGAGTCCGTTTGTTGGCTTGAGATTTCGGCATGACCTCGGCGATGAGTCGCTTCCACGCGGTTTTTTCACGAGCGGGTCGAAAAAGGTGGGCGCGCCGCGCGGCCGCCCGACGCAACCGCATGAGATACTTCGGATCGGTCTCGATCCGGTGGAGCAGTCGAGTGAGCGCAGCCGTGTCGCCAACTGCAAAATAACCCGGGTAGTCGCCGCCGAGGAGACCAACTGAGCCGTCGATGCGCGAGGCTAGAACCGGAACACCCGCGGTGAGGGCCTCAGATATGACGTTCGCCCCGCCCTCACTTACAGACGCTAGTACCATGGCACGTGCGCGACCGAGGAGCCGGCGGACATCTGCGTGCGGGCGGTCGCCGCGCCAGACGTAGCGTGGATTGGCCTTCATTTCAGCCTCCGCCCTGTCGCGCCAGCGTTCTGTCTCGGCGGCGCCAAGATGCACGATGCGTATCCGCGAACTGGCCGGCAGTCGGCGCGCAGCTTCGGACGCGCGCAGCGGGTCCTTCACATCACGCAGGTGTCCAATTACCGCGACGTCGAAGCTGCGCGTCGCGCTGCGGCCAACGGGACGCAGCGGCAGAGCTGATTGGTATAGGATGCGAACCTTTCGCCGAAATTGCCGGGGCACCCGATGTCGCGCGAGGTCCTGCAGCGCAACGAGGCGATCGGCGCACGCGAGTGAATGCAAGGTCGGACCTGGATCGCGTTCGATATAATCGTAGATATCAGTGCCGCTCAAAGCCACGATCAGCGGCCGGTCCGGGTAGCGCTCGCGAAAATCGCGGATGCTGTCCGAGCTGCGCCACGCATGAAGCGCAATCATTAGATCCGCGGGACCTCCATTGTAGCGGTTATCAATATGAACTTCATGGCCGAGCTCGCGCAGGATTCGTGCCCAGCGGCCGGTCGTGGTGACATTTCCAGAATGTGACGAACTGCGGACGGGTGTGATAATAGCGATCCGCATGGACGAAACTCTTATAGATCGACCGAAGAGCGGCGCCACAGTAGACGAACTGGCGGCCCAGCTCTGCGAAGCACGAATGCGCACCCTTCACCTAACGGAAGACCTATCAAGCGACGAGTTAGTGGTGCCGATGTTGCCCACCGTCAACCCCGTTCTCTGGGAGATCGGGCATGTCGGCTGGTTCCACGAATACTGGACCCTTCGGCAGGCGCACGGCGAGCTACCAATTATCGACCGCGCCGATCTCTTGTGGAATTCGAGCACGGTCACCCACGCAACGCGGTGGGAGTTGGACTTGCCCGATCGCGATGGTGTGTTCGGCTACATGAAGGATGTTCTTTCGCGCCAACTCGACCGGCTGGCAGGTGGCGTCGACATGCCCAGGCGGTATTTTTATGAGCTTTCGATCCGACACGAGGACATGCACGTCGAGGCGTTGGCCTATACCCGGCAGACGCTCGGCTATGCGCGGCCGGAAGGTCTTGGGCGTCCCCCAACTCACGCCGCCGGGGCTTGGCCTGGCGATGTCGAAGTACCCGGCGGAGTTTGGCATTTGGGCTCAACCCCGACCGATGGTTTCATTTTCGACAACGAGAAATGGGCGCACGAAATCACCATCACACCGTTCCGCATTGCCAAAGCGCCAGTGACCAACGCCGAGTTTGCGGCCTTTGTTGATGCTGGCGGATATCGCACGCGGGAATTCTGGAGCGGTGCCGGTTGGGAATGGCGCGAGCGCACCGGTGCTAGCAAGCCGATCTACTGGTTTGAGAAGGTCGGCGACAGTTGGACCTGGCGTCGCTACCGTGCAGTGGAGGAACTTCCCGCGCATGCGCCGGTAATGTTCGTCAATTGGTACGAGGCGGAGGCCTGGTGCTCTTGGGCCAAACGCCGCCTCCCGACCGAGGCGGAATGGGAGGTTGCCGCGCTTGGCCAACCTATGCACAAAGGGCTTGCGAAACTCGGCACCGTTGGCCGTGGGGCGAGGCGCCGGCGAGCCCGGAACTCGCCAACCTCGAACTAACCTCGCTCGGGCCACTCGATGTCGCTGCATGCGCGGCGGGCGACAGTGCCTTCGGATGCAGGCAGATGATCGGCAACGTATGGGAATGGACGGCCTCAGATTTTCTGCCGTTTGCGGGTTTCAGCGCGGATCCATACGAAGATTACTCGCAGCCGTGGTTCAACACGCGCAAAGTGCTGCGCGGGGGAGGCTGGGCCACCAGTGCGCGCATCGCGCGTCCGGCCTACCGGAACTTCTTTACGCCTGAACGAAACGACATCATCGCCGGCTTCCGGACCTGTGCGCGGTAAGCAACGTGCCGCACACCGATCTTTCTGCGCTCCTTCGAAATGGCAACCGAACTTGGAAGCACTATGGTCTTCCTAGCATTGTCGGCGAACCGCCTGAGTGGCGGAGCGCCCATGACCTTGCTCAGCTCGCTGTGGATGAGCCGTCCACAACTGGCACGAGTTCGCGCCAGCCCTAGTGCTAGGACAGCGGCGGCTCAAGGAGCTGTTTCGGCGGCGGCGGCGAAGCTCCTGCGGGCCTAACGATGCAGGTCGAAACGCTGCGACGCCTCCGCAGCGACGGCCACCAAAATGGGTATCAGAGAAGACGCAGAGCCAGGAAGAGCTAAGCGATCTGCCGATCGGCTTCAGCGTCGCTCGTCTGAGAACCCGCATCGCAGATCCAGGCATTCCGAGCGAACCACTCGTGTTCGTGCGACGCCGCGGCGACTGAATCTCGCTGCGCAGATCGCCCAATGAAAAGCACGTATAATGCCTGCGATCGGGACTTCCTAAATGGAAGTGTTCCGTATCAGCCGTGGGCTCGATGGTGGTGCTGCAAATTGCAAGCGGAGGAACG
>CAWIXM010000054.1:0-80000 GCA_963840055.1 uncultured Alphaproteobacteria bacterium
CAGCGGCAAAACCACGCTGCTGTCGGTGCTCGGATGCATGCTGACGCCGACGCGGGGCACGGTGCGCGTCCTCGGCCGATCGACGACGGGCGCGCGCCCGGAAGAGCTGGCGGCGCTACGGCGCCGCCATGTCGATTCATCTTTCAATCCTACCACCTCTTTCCGACGCTGACCGCGGTGGAGAACGTGCTTCTGGTATTGGACGTGCGCGGCGAGAACTCGGCGAAGGCGGTCGTCAAGGCGCGCGAGGCGCTCGCGCTTGTCGGCTTGTCGCACAAGGTCAATTCGTTTCCACATGAATTGAGCGGCGGCGAGCAGCAACGGGTGGCGATCGCGCGCGCGGTCGTGGGGGACGCGTCGGCGATCCTGGCCGACGAACCCACCGGGGCGCTCGACAGCGAGAACGGCTACGCCATCATGAAAGTGTTGGCGACGATCGCGAAAGACGCCTCGCGCGCGGTCTTGGTCGTCACTCACGACCCGCGTATATTGCCGTTCGCCAACCGGATCGTCCGCATCGAAGATGGCCGCATCGTCGGCGAGGAGCGGACCACCCTAATGTCCGCCTGAATAGCCCAAGGCGAAGTGAACCTCATGCTCACCCCCGACAAGCCGCATGTTCTTGCGTTCCTGGTTGGTCTCGCGATCGCCGGGGCGGCGCTCGCCCAATTTGCGCCGCCGCTGCATGCGCAGGAGCGGGCGCGCCTCGACGCCGCGGGGCAAAAGCAGTGGGCGGCGGTGGCGCCGGGGCGGGTCGAAGCCTCATCGCGTGAGATCAAGATCGGCGCGCCGGTCGTCGGCCGCATCGCCCAGGTTCTTGTCAAAGCCAACGACAAGGTGTTCGCCGGCGAAGTATTGATCCGCCTCGATGATGCAGAAGCGCTCGCGCGCCTCGCCGTCGCCGAAGCGGCGGTCGCGGCGCGCAAGCGCGCGCGCAACGATCGGTCGGCTCCGCGGGGGTCACGCGAACGGCGCAAGGCGGAGGATCAGCTCGCCGATGCAGAACGGGCGTTTGCCGATGCGCGCGCCGCCTTCGACAAGGCGGCGGCGGACCGGCGCAGCGGCGGCGGTTCGGAGCAGAGCCTTAATGCGGCGCGCGCCGCATTTGAAAGCGCGCAGGAGCGCCTGAACCAACAGAACGCCGAGCTGCGCCGCATCAAGGCGGATCCGGACACGCCCTTGCCGAACCGGACGGAAGGCGCGCTGATCTCGGCGCGCGCTGAATTGGACTTGGCCGAGGTCATGCTCGAGAAGACGCGAATTCGCGCGCCGATCGCCGGAACCGTGCTGCAGGTCAACGCCAGGGTCGGCGAGATTGCGACGCCGTCGCCGGATCAGCCGCTGGTGGTGATGGCCAATGTCTCCTCCCTGCGCGTGAGGGCGGAACTCGACGAGCGGGACATCAGCTTGGTGCGCGTCGGGCAGCCGGTCGTCGTTCGCGCCAACGCGTTCAGCGGACGCGAGTTCGTGGGCAAGGTCGCCTCGATCGCGCAGATCGTCGGGCCCGGCGGAAACACGTCGCGCGGGGCGCGCAAATTGACCGATGTGGATGTGGTGGCGGTGATCGTCGATCTGCCCGACCCCGGGCCGCTGAAAATCGGCATGCAGGCGGACGTGTATTTCCGCAACGACGGTGCGAAGAGCAATTAACGCCCAGCCCCCTTCGCGCGCCACTCGCTGCTGGCGGGCGAGTTTGCCGAGATAACCTTATCGGCCACCGACTTGACGCCTGGAAGTTTCTCCAGCGAAATCCAACTCACTGACAGGAGGCGGACTTGGCGGGGAAGACGATCGCAGCCGCGGTCTCCCACGCCTCCAAACTCTCCTCGTCGTCATTGCCGGGCTTGACCCGGCAATCCATTCCCCCTCCCGCTTCGCTCCCTCCCCCGCGAGCGGGGGAGGGTAAGGGAGGGGGCGAATGCGCGCTCGCCGCGTGGATGCGCGGGTCAAGCCCGCGCATGACAAGTCAATGATGGCGAGGAACGAGTATAAATCGAACCCGGTGAGGTCCGGGGAAAACCCGCGGGACCTCTCGCATGCCGGGGCAAGATCGCGCATGATTCATTCGATTCGGATCACCGAGCGTGCGAGGCATGGCCCTTTCCCGTCAACGCGACCTATTCCGAGACGACGAACAGGCGGAGCTGTTCGGCGAGGACGCTCCCACGCCCGAATACCGCGCCGATCCCGATGAAGTTCGCGCCGAGCTGTATAGGATTCTGGCCGAGGCGCGGGCGGCGCAGAAACTGCCCTGGGAGCCGAAGCGCGTTCGGCTCTATCGCACCATTTTTCCGCAGATGACGAACTGGCTGCCCCAGGAAGAAGCCGCGCAATTGTGCTTCGAATTCGAGACGGAACTGGCGCGGTTGGAGGCGGCCTAAGGCAGAGCGAAAATCGCGCTGGCGGAGTCGACATTGGCATCGGCGCCGATTGAACCGCAAATGCGCGCCATTGGCCTCAGGCCGAATAGCCTGCGTTCTCAAGCTCCACCGCCGGTGCTCTCGCGCGCGGCGCCTGTCACGAAAGTCAATTAATTCATATTCTAAGCTCGCGCTGAATTGTGCGGGAAAACGCAACAATGGTGCAGAGCAATCCGACGCCGACCGGTCGCGAGCCGCTGCGGGCGAATTCGGTTCAGGGCTATCTCGACGAGTCGCCGCTATGGGGCGACGGAACCGCAGCGCCGCCGTCGCGGCTGACCCAGATGCAGCAACAGATCTGGTGGCTGTCGGTCGCCGGCAAGTTCTTCGAAGGCCTGGTCGTGTTCCTGACCGGCGTCGCCCTGCCGCTGATCGCCAAGGAATACGATCTCACCAAAGCGCAACACGGCATCGTCGGCGCCGCCAGCCTGTTCGGCATTCTGATCGGCGCGAGCGCCTTGGGCGGCCTGTCCGATCGGTTCGGCCGCAAGTCGATGTTCGTGTTCGAGATGGGACTATTCATTTTCTTTCTCGTGCTGATCGTTTTTACGCTCGCCGTTTCAAATCCGAAGTGCAACAGGGCAGCATAGACGGCATGGCGGAGTGAGTGGCGGGGGAAAGGGTCGGGGTCAAGGGCTTTAGTCGCCGGAGACGATGCGAGCGCAGCGAGCACCCTTGAGGCCGACGTTTTCTCCCGCCAGACTTTGCCATGTTGTGTATGCCGGTTTTTCTGGCGGTCAGATGGAAGACTATCCTTGCGTGGGACAGCACATCTCACGGAGGAAAAATGCCCGAAGGCTATCTCCATCTGACCTGCGAACAACGCTGCCAGATTTACGCGCTCTTGCAAAGCGGCCACTCGCAAGCCCACATCGCGCGGCAAATTGGCGTCGATCCGTCGACGATCAGCCGCGAGCTTGTTCGCAACACCGGCGCGCGCGGCTATCGCTTCAAGCAAGCGCACGAGAAGGCCTCGCAGAGACGCCAAGAGGCCTCGGACAAGCCGCGCAAAATAACGCCAGATTTGGTGGAGCTGATCGAAGAAAAACTGACGCAACAGCAGTGGAGTCCCGATCAGATCAGCGGGCGTCTGGCGAAGGATGGCGTCGCCTTTATCAGTCACGAGCGCATCTATCAGCATGTCTGGAAAGACAAGAAAGACGGGGGCACGCTGTATCTTCACTTGCGTCACAGCGGCAAAAAATACAACAGGCGCAAGGGCAAGAATTCGGGGCGCGGGCTGATTCCGAACCGCGTCGATATCGATCAGCGGCCTCCTATTGTCGCCGCAAAAATCCGCATCGGAGACTGGGAGGCCGACACGATTATCGGCGCCAATCACAAAGGCGTTGTCATGTCGCACGTCGAGCGAACCTCCAAATACACCAAGCTCGCCAAACTGCCGGACAAGAACGCGGACTCTGTCGTGCAGGCCTGCGCACGCGTGCTTTTGCCGCTCGCTGACCAAATCGAAACAATCACTTACGACAATGGAAAAGAGTTCGCCTCTCACGCCCAAATCGCAACCTCGCTGGGGGCACTATCCTATTTTGCCAAGCCCTATCACTCGTGGGAACGCGGCCTCAACGAACACACTAACGGCCTCTTCAGGCAGTACTTCCCAAAAGGTTCCGACTTCTCTATTTTGTCCGATGCCGATGTCCAAAGGGTCGAGGACAAACTCAACTCTCGCCCCAGAAAGATACTCGGCTACCAAACCCCTCGCGAGATTTTCTTCAGCGCCAGAAATCTGCCCGTTGCACTTCACTGTTGAATGGGCGGCAGAATTTCATCTGGCTGGTCGTTGCCTGTTCGGGATGGGACTCGCCCTCGGATGTGACTACCCGACGGCTCATCTGGTGATTTCCGAGAGCACTCCCACCCGAAGCCGGGGCAAACTGGTGCTCTCCGCCTTCGGTTTCCAGGCCGCCGGCGCGCTCATCGGAACAGCGATCGGCTATCTCATTCTTGCAAACGATCCCGACGTGGAAGCGTGGCGATGGATGTACGCGACCGCCATTATTCCGGCGGTTCTCGTTCTGCTCGGACGATTTTTCATCACGGAGAGCCCACATTGGCTTGCGATCCGCGGGCGGGAACGCGAAGCCGAAGATCAGATCCTCCGGCTGCTCTCGCGCACGCCGCCCTATCCAAGACAGGTGCGCCTGACCGACGCCACCGGCGTTCGTCGGCGCGATACCGGAGGGAGCGGCTACGCCGCATTGTTCCATCCGAAAAACTTGCGGGCCACAATTCTCGCGTCGGCGCCGTGGTTCTTGCAGGATCTCGGGACTTACGGCATCGGCATTTTCACGCCGACTATTCTGGCCGCATCGGTCGGGCACAAGCATGAGAATATCAGGAACGTTGCTGATCTCGTCCACAATGACCTGATTGCGGCGAAAGGCGCCGCCATGATCGACCTTTTGCTTCTGGCCGGCGTCATTGTGGCCGTTTTGCTCGCTGACCGGGTCGGCCGCATTCGCCTGCAAGTGCTCGGTTTCATCGGGTGCGCGGCGGGGCTGTTCATCGCGGCGCAGTCGGTGGCCTACGAGGGCAGCACGAAAATGCTGTTCATTTTCACAGGGTTCATGCTGTTCGATTTCATGACCAACATGGGTCCGAATGCGCAAACTTACCTCATTGCCGGCGAGGTGTTCCCGACCGCGATCCGGGCCAAGGGCGCGGGCTTCGCCGCCTCCGTCGCCAAGGTCGGCGCGTGCACGACCGCGTTCCTGTTTCCCATCCTGCTTGTCGATCTCGGCACGGCAAAGCTGCTCTATATCTTGGTCGGCACGTCGCTCCTGGGCGCGATCCTCACCTGGGCGTTCCGGATCGAGACGGCGGGCGTCAGTCTTGATGCGGTCGGGGCCGAGACAGAGGCGGACTTGCCAGTCGGCGCCGACTTGCAACCAGAGGCGCCGCTGGCGTGGGTGCCGGCCGATAGCTCGACTGCACCGCGGGAACAATAAACGCCGCGACGCGCCGATCCTGCCGCCTCGCCAGGTACGGACTTTCGGTGCCGGGCATTACGTACGTGACCCATGCGAGGCTCGGGATTTCTCGGCAGGGTCAGTGCACGTCTGCCCAGGCCTTCAGCGGGCGCAACTGCGTCGAACGTTTATGCTTGTGCGTTTCCATGCGTCGCAGCACGTTGTCGAGCACAACGATGCCTTCGTGGATGAACGGGCCTTTGTTCAGCATCACGCATTCGGCGCGCTGCGCCATGGCGGCGTCGGTGAACTCGCCGCGCGAGGGCATGCCGCGCTTGACCAGGCTCTCGAGCACCTGGGTCGCCCAGATCACCGGCACATGCGCCGCTTCGCATATCCACAAGATCTCTTCCTGCACCTCCGAGAGGCGCTCGTAGCCGACCTCGACGGCGAGATCGCCGCGCGCGATCATCACGGCGAAGGGATTGGCGCCGGCCGCCTGCACGATCAGGTCGGGCAGGTTGTCGAATGCGAGCTGCGTCTCGATTTTTGCGACGATCGGCATCGGCGGGCGGTCGGGCCGGCGCTTGATGATTTCGCTCTGCAGCAGCGCGATATCCTTGGGCTCCTGCACGAAGGAATAGCTGACGATGTCGGCGTGCTCGCATACGAAGTCGAGGTTCTTCAGGTCGTCCGACGTCAGCGGCGAGAGGCGCAACGCCGTGCCGGGAAAGTTGATGCCTTTCTCCTTCTGCAAGGGCTGTCCTTCCGGCGGCGTCCGGACGACGCGCATGACGAGGCCGTCCTCGCGCACTTCGTCGATCACGCCCTGAATCAGGCCGTCTTTGATCGACGCCGCTGCGCCGGCCGATACTTGGGTCATGACCGACGGCATCGTGCAGCTCGTCCGGAAGGCAAACTCCGAGTTCTCCGCGGGTTTGCCGAAAGCAAGAAAGATGCAATCGCCGGCGGCGACGGTCTTGCGGTCCGGCGGCGTTACGACGTTGCGGGTGCGGATTTTGGGCCCAGCCAGATCCATGAGCACGAGGCAAGTACGCCCGCTCGCGCGGGCCGCCGCGCGCACATTGGCGATCATGGCCGCCCACACTTCGGCGTCGTCGTGCGCGCAATTGATGCGGGCGCAGTTCATTCCGGTGAGCACGAGGTTTTCGACATGCGCCGGGTCCTCGGCGGCGCGCTTGGACAGCGTGACCAGAATGCGGGTCTCGCGACCGGCCGGCCAGGGACCGAGCACCGCCTCGGATTGCCGGTGCAGCATGTCCTCGCCAAACCGAAAGTCCTCACGCCGCGGCCGCACCGGTTCACTGTTCGCGCCGCCGATCATCTGCAGATTGGCGATGATCGCGTTCAAGGTCGGCATCACGCGGCCCTCGCAACGGGCCAGCGAAGCGACGCCCCAGGGCGCCAGCGCCGCCTGTACCGGCCGGAGGTCGATACGGCGCAAGACCACGTAGTGCGCCAAATTCTCGGCGCTCGCGCGGAAATCGTTGCGCCGAAGCATCGGCTCCCAACGGCGCATCAGCTCTGCCGCCTCCGCGACCACCGTGTCGCGAATGCGCGTCAGCTCGTTCAGCAGTTCTTTCGGATCGTCGGCCAGCATGCGCTCCACCCATCGAGGACGTGCCGAAGCAATGTGGAGACCGTTATGACATGCGTGTGACTATTGGCGCCCGGACTGAGTGGGAGCCGAGGGGCTCACCTCGAGCGTGCGGCGCTCCGGCCATGGATAATCCACGCGATTACACTTTGTTCTTGTATTGTTCTCACGGTTGTATTATCGTTTGTCGCGTTTTTTCAGATGGGGGGCATGCGATGACGCGTTGGCTCCAGATAGTGACTTTCACGGGCTGGGTCGGCATAGGACTCCTTGCCGCAAGCCCAACGGTTGCACAGGACCTGCGGCAGAACGAGCCGGGAAAGTTCGATTATTACGTGCTCGCGCTCTCCTGGTCGCCGTCCTATTGCGAAGCAAGCGAGGAGCGACGGCCGGAGCGGCTTCGGCCCGACCCGCAATGCGGGCCGCGCCCCTATTCGTTCGTCGTCCACGGGCTGTGGCCGCAATATGAGAACGGCTTCCCCGAGTATTGTCAGATACCGGCGCCGCGCCTCAATCGCGACATCGTCGCCTCGATGTTGGACTTGATGCCGAGCCCGCGCTTGGTGTTTCACGAATGGGGCCGGCACGGCGTCTGTTCTGGTCTCCCGCCCAGCGGTTATTTCGAGGCAGTGCGCAAGGCGCGCGCGACGATTAAGATCCCGGCCGAATTCATCGACTTGAAGGCGCCGCTCACGGTGACGCCGGGCGAGGTGGAGGACGCTTTCGTAAAGGCCAATCCCGGTCTTACGCTGGAGGGTATCGCGGTGCGTTGCGACAAGAAGCGCCTGCGTGAGATCAGAATCTGCCTCACCCGGGAATTCCAGTTTCAGGGGTGTCCGGAGGTTGATCGTCGAAGCTGCCGGCGCGAAAGCCTGACCATGCCGCCGGTCAGGGGCGGATAGTTCCGCGATAACGGTGCGCGAGAACCGCTCGACCAAGGATGAGTTGAACGCGGTTTGCAGCCGGCTTTTCCCGACCCGAGTGATGCTTAGGATGATTTCAATCGGGCAGTGCGCGCGGTAGCGGGCCAGTTTAGTTAAGTGGACTACTACCGTGCGCGCCCTCTTGTGGACCGCGGCCTCTATGTTAGTCTTTACTGGGGCTTTGGCGTTCCATCCCTGCGGGAAGCGATGGAGCAAAACGAAGCGGATGAAGGCCGACGCTCCCTCGGTCTGCCGATGCAGCCGGGCCGTCGTGCCGTGAGGGCCGGCGGGATAGCGTGGGGATTAGGAGCGTCCCAATGGCAATGGGCGGTACGGTCAAATTCTTCAATAGCGAGCGTGGCTACGGGTTCATCAAGCCGGATGACGGCGGCCGTGATGTCTTCGTGCACATTACCGCGGTGGAGCGCGCGGGACTTAAGACGCTCAACGAAGGACAGCGCATTACCTTCGATGTGGAGCCCGACAAGAAAGGGAAGGGGCCAAAGGCCGTCAATCTCGTCGTTTCCTGACCTTTCGCCATCGCGCTTCGCACGCCCGAGTATCGGCCCGCGCGCAGCGCCCGCTTCACCGCGCGGTCGGCTGGAAAAGCAGTGCTGATGGATGCCGGCTTTCGCTAAGTCGGCGTAGGGCGTTGCATACCTTGCGGAACTGCTGGCGACGTCCGGTCACAGCGCGGGCTCAGGCAGGCCGGCCGCCGCACAGGCCGCGCTCAGCGTATTTAGCATCAGGCAAGCAATCGTCATCGGCCCGACGCCGCCGGGCACCGGCGTGATCGCGCCGGCCACCTCCGACGCCTCGGCGAAGCCGACATCGCCGACCAGCCGGGTCTTGCCGCCATCGGCCGGGACGCGATTGATCCCGACATCGATCACGGTCGCCCCCGGTTTGATGAAGTCGCGTTTGACGAATTCGGGCCGCCCGATCGCAACGAAAAGCAGGTCGGCGCGACGGGCGACCGCGGCCAGGTCGCGCGTACGGGAATGGGCGACCGTCACCGTGGCGTTCTCGGCGAGCAGCAGGTGGAAGAGCGGCTTGCCGACGATATTGGAGCGGCCGATGATCACCGCTTCCATTCCGGCGAGCGACGGATGGACGGACTTAGCAAGCCTGACGCACCCAAGCGGCGTGCACGGCCGCAGGCCGGGCAGGCCGGTCGCGAGCAAACCGGCCGTCAGCGGATGAAAGCCGTCGACATCCTTGGCCGGCGCGATCGCTTCGATCACCTTTTGTGGATCGATCTGCGGCGGGAGCGGAAGCTGCACGAGAATACCGTGCGCTTTGGGGTCGGCGTTGAGTTGCGCCACCTTCGCCAGCAGGTCGCTTTCGGAAACCGTTTCAGGCAGTTTGTGGAGCGAGGAACGCATGCCGGTGGCGGTGGTTTTCGCCGTCTTGTTGCGGACATAAACTTCGCTGGCCGGGTTGCTGCCGACCAGCACCACCGCGAGCCCCGGCTCGAGGCCGTGCTCCTTATTCAGCCGCGCGACCTCGGCGGCTACCTTCGCGCCGAGTTGGGCGGCGATGGCCGTTCCATCGATGCGCCGGGCGCTCATGTCGCCTGTCCCCCCGCACACGCCCCGAGCGCGGTCGCAAGCTCGGGTCCGGTTCCGCTGATCTTAACCCGCTTGATCCGCGCGCTTTCGCCCGCGGCAATCGTGATCCGTCTTGGGGCGACCCGCAACGCCTTGGCGAGGAGGGCAACGAGGGCAGCATTGGCGGCGCCATCGCTCGGCGCCGCGCGCACCCGGGCCTTCAATACTGTGCGGCCGTCGGCCAGCGTTTCGACGCCGTCAATTGCATCGTTTCCGCCGCGCGGGGTCAGTCGCACCGTAACGATGAGACCGTCGTCGACGATCGCCCACGGCGCACGGCGGTCCGCTGATCTCAAATGAACGCTCGGGCGATATTCGGCAGTATGACCGACTGAATGAACACGATGATCAGGATGACGATCACGGGCGAGACGTCGATGCCGCCCAGGTTGGGCAACAGCCGCCGGATCGGCGCCAATGCCGGCTCGGTGATCCGATAGAGGAATTCCGCGATCATCGCCACCGCGCCATGGCGCGTATTGACGACATTGAATGCAACCAGCCAGCTCAACACGGCGGCCGCGATCAGGATGTAAACATAGATTGTCAGCAGATAGCTGATGAAGCTTAACAGTTCGAGCATGACGGGTTCTCGGGTCCGGACCACTGAGGTTTAGCCATCCCGCCGCGGTGCGGCAAGCGCCCTAAGTCGGCGCAGGCGGATCCGGCGCGGGCTACGGTCGCGACGCATTGTCGCCCTAACCACGCCGGCGTGCCCGAGCGCCGGCGCGGCGCGCGCTCGCCAGCGCGGGCTCGTTTATGCGTCGGCACCTCTGAGCGACACGAAGTCCGTTAGTCGAACATCACGATCTGCCGCACCGCTTCGCCTCTTTGCAGGCGGTCGAAACCTTCATTGATGTCGTCGAGGCGCAGGCGATTGGAAAGCAGCCGGTCGATGGGAAGGCGACCGCGGCGAAACAGCCCAAGATAGCGCGGTAAGTCGCGCAATGGCACCGATGTGCCGATATAGCTGCCCTTTAGCGTGCGTTCTTCCGCGACCAGACTGACCGCTGGCACCGGCAAGACCGCGTTCGGCGGCGGAAGGCCCGCGGTGACCGTCGTGCCGCCGCGCCGGGTGATGCGGTAGGCGAGCTCCAGCGCCTTGACCGAGCCCGCTATTTCCAGCGCGAAATCGACGCCGCCGCGGGTCGCCGCGCGAATCTTGTCCACCACGTCGGCATCGCCCGCTGCAAACTGGTCCGTGGCGCCGAGCTGACCGGCAAGCCCGAGCTTTTCCGGCGAGAGATCGACGGCGACAATGCGTTCGGCCCCGGCCGCAATCGCGCCGAGCAACGCCGCAAGCCCGACGCCGCCGAGCCCGACTATGGCGACGGTCGAACCCGCGGTTACGCGCGCCGTGTTGACGACTGCGCCGACCCCGGTCAGCACCGCGCAGCCAAACAAGGCCGCGTTGTCGAGCGGAAGATCGGGGTCGATCTTGACGACCGAGCGCCGCGAAACGGTCGCGTATTCGGCAAAGCACGACACGCCGAGATGGTGGTTCAGCGGAACGCCGTTGCGCGAGAGGCGCCGGGCGCCCGACAACAGCGTGCCGTTTGTATTCGCGACCGCGGCGGGCTCGCACAGAGCGGGGCGGCCTGTTGCGCAAGGTTCGCAATGCCCGCAGCTCGGCACGAATACGAGCACGACGTGATCGCCCTTTTTCAGGTCGTCGACGCCCTCGCCCAACTCCTCCACCACCGCGGCGGCCTCGTGGCCCAACGCCATCGGCGTCGGCCGCGGCCGGCTGCCGTCGATAACGGAAAGGTCCGAGTGACAAAGGCCGGCGACGGCGATTTTCACCAGCACTTCGCCGGGACCCGGCGGCGCCAGATCGACCTCGCAGATCGACAGCGGCTTCGAAACAGCATAGGGCGCGGGCCGGCCCATCTCCTCCAGGATGGCAGCGCGAATCTTCATTGCAGCGACCTCATTGCTTTGCGTTGGAACTCGTTACCACGCCGCGCTCGATCACATACAGCGTATCGATTAAGTCAGCGGAGTGGACATAGTCGGACTCAGACAACAACACCGACACGCCAGTTGCGCGCAGTGCGGCGATTGCTTCCACGATTCGGCGCGCCAGCGCCGGCGCGACGCCCTCGAACGGCTCGTCGCACAGAAGTAGTCGTCGGCCGCAGGTCAAGGCGCGAGCAAGCGCGACCAGCTTTTGTTGTCCGCCGGAAAGCTGCGCGGCGCGGCGCGGGGCGAAATCGCGGACCTCGGGCAGAATCGAATAGACGAAGTTGAGGCGGTCCTTGATTGCAGGTTCCTTGTTCGCCCAGGCCGGCAGCAAGACATTTTCTTCGACGGTCAATTCCGGCACGAGCCGGCGATCCTCCGGCATGTAGCCAATGCCGAGCCCCGCGCGCCGCTGCGGGGCAACCGACCGCAAGTCTTGGTCGACAAACGTCATTGTCCCCGCGCGCACCGCCAAGAGGCCCATGATCGCGCGCATCAGCGTCGTCTTGCCGGCGCCGTTGCGGCCGATGAGCCCGACAAATGCGCTTTGCGCGATCGAGAGCGCGACGTCATTGAGCACCGGGGAGCCGGCGATATCGACATTGAGCCCGTGAATGTCGAGCGTCGCACTCACGCGCGCCCCCGCTCCCGCCGATGCAGCTCGGCCCCGACGACGAACCGACGCACATCGGCGTCGATGAATACGTGCGCGGGTTCGCCGTCGGCGATGACGCGGCCGTCATAGAACGCGATCACCCGCTCGGCGTATCGCTCGACGACCTCCATGTCGTGTTCGATGAACAAGACGGTGGCCTCGGCGGTGCCCGCGGCGTTCAACACGAGGTCCATCAGCGGAAATTTCTCCTCGGCGCTAATGCCGCTGGTCGGCTCGTCGAGAAGCAGCGCCGCCGATTGTCCGATCATCGCCAGCGCGATGTCGAGGAGCTTGCGCTGGCCCTGTGGCAACTCGGTCGTATTGCGATGGACCAGCGCGTCCAGGCCCACGCGAGCAAGAATTCGCTCGGCTTCCTCGACCTTCGCCTGCGTCCGCAACTGTGCGATTGGCGAGGGAAAGGCTCCCGCCGCCGCGGCGAGAGCCACCAGCACGTTGTCGCGCACGGACAGATTAGGGAAGAGCTGCGCCACCTGGAACGAGCGGCGGATACCGAGACGGGTCACCTCGCGCGGTGGAAGCCGCGTGATGTCTTGTTCGCGAAAGAAGATCGCGCCGTCGTCCGGCTTCAGGTATCCGGTGACGATATTGACGAAGGTCGTCTTGCCGGCGCCGTTCGCCCCGATGATCCCCACCGTTTCCTGCGGGCGGATTTCGACCGATACATTGTCGGCCGCCATCACGGCGCCGAAGCGCTTGACGAGCCCGCGGGCGGAGATCAGCGATCCGTTCACGCCGCTTCTCCTTTGCGCTTCCGGGAGAACAATGACCACAGGCCCGACGGCAGGAACAGAATGACCGCGAGCATGGAAAGGCCGACCACCATCTGCCAGGTATAGGGCAAATATTCGAGCGCGAAGCTGCGGATCGCCTCGAAGATCGTCATCCCGAGCAAAGGCGCCGCGACATGTCCGGTTCCGGAGAGGATGGCGACGAACACGAACTCGCCCGATGTGGTCCAATAGGCGAGTTCCGGATCGATATGGCCGGTCGCCAACCCCACGAGGGCGCCGCCCAATCCGCCCATGGCGGCGCCGATCACATAGACGAGGTGTAGAACCCGCGTCACCGACGCGCCGAGATACTCGACGCGAATTTCATTGGTGAGGATCGCCTGGCTGATGACGCCGGCATATGACCCGACGAACCGATGCAGCGCCATGGCGCTGCCGCAGGCGAGCGTCACCGTCAGCATATACAGTAGCAGGTGGCTCTGCTGCGCGCCGACCTTGACGCCGAAGAAACTCGGGGGCGACAGGTTGAAGCCGTCGGTCGAGCCGAGCGCAGCCGAGCGCACGAGAATTCCGTAAAGGATCATCGAGAGGGCAAGGCTCAGCATCGCGAAGAAGATTTCGCGATAGCGCGCCATCACGAAGCCGAGGACGAAGCCCGTAGCGGCGGCGACGACGCTGCCGAGGAGCGCAAGCAGGAGCGCATCGGTCAATCCGAAAAAGTTCGCCGCGAGCCCTGCTGCATAAGCGCCGAGCCCGTAGAACAAACCCTGGCCGAAGGAAACGAGACCGGCGCGCATCATGATCACGAGACCAAGCACGACGAGCGCCTTGGCGAAAGCGACGGTTAGCATGAACACCGCCCACGCCGGCAGGAACGGAGCAATGGCGAGCAACGCCACCAGCGCCACACCCAGTGCGGGCACCGTCCCCCATCGCATGATCAGATCTTTCGCGCCGCGGCGCGGCCGAACAGCCCTTGCGGCCGCACCGCAAGAACCGCCGCCATCACCGCATAAATGACGAACAGTTCTACCTCGGGCCAAAGGTGGACGGCGGCCGCGCGCGCTATCCCGACGATCAGCGCGCCGAGCGCTGCGCCTTCCACGCTGCCAAGTCCGCCGATCACGCTGACCGCGAAAGCAAGCACGATCACGTCAACGCCGATGCCGGGGGTGACGGAAATCGCCGGGGCTGTGACCGCGCCGCCGATCGCCCCGAGAATCGCGCCGATGACGAAGGTCGCCGTGAACATCCGACCGACATTGATGCCCATCGCCGTCGATATTTCGCGATCGTGGATCACCGCGATGAGCAGTTTGCCGCGCCGCGTGAAGTTGAGCGCCCAGAAAGCGAGACCGCCGATTAACAGCGCAAGCGCAACTAGGGCGAAGTCGTAAGTCGCAAAGGCGATGCCCCCGATCGAGACGCGGCCGAGGAGTCCATAAGGTTGCGGGGCGAAATAAGGGTCGACGCCCCATACCAACTTGATCACATCTCCGAGCACCAGAAAAACCGAATAGGTGACGAGGACGAGAATGATCTCGTCGCGTCCGTACATCGGGCGCAAAAGACAGCGTTCGATGAGAAAGCCGGCGACGGCGCCGATGCTGATCCCCGCAACGAAAAGAACGAGATAGGCGCCCGCCACCGGATGCGCACCGGCAAGATAGGCACCGATCGCGGAGGAGGCTGCATACGCACCGAGCGCATAAAAACTGCCATGCGCGATGTTGAGGATTTTCATCACGCCGTAAATCAGCGTGAGGCCCAACGAGACGATGAAAAGCCACGAGAAATAGGTCGTGCCGTCGACGAGGATGGCGAAAAGCTTCTGCATGTCAGGCCAACGGACGGGAAGGCGCCAACGCCGAGGTCTTCTCGTCATCATCCGCATGAGTGGATGACGCAATCATTGCCGCGTTGATGATTGAAATCGCAGGGCGGCAGCGGCTCACGTCATGCATTTGCGCGGAGCATGACGGAGCAAGGGAAGCAACACAGTGGAAGGGCGAGCCCGGGCAGACGGCATGTATCGGTCGGTCTATTCCGGGCTCTGGCGTGGGCCGCAGGGTTGGCATCAGGGGCACTTTGCGCCCTTGAAGCCTCCTTTGATCCAATCCTCGCTCTTGACCCCGTCCGGCGGGTTGACGCACTCGGCCGCATATACGGTCACGTCGGTCACGGTCGGCTTCCCGCTCGCCGGATCGAGCTCGAAACGGCCGTAGGCGGTCGATTGAATCGCCTGGTGGCCTTTGCCGATTTTCATGTCCACGGTGCCGCTCGGGGTCTCGAAGCTCAGTCCTTCAAAAGCTGTGATGATGGCTTCGTTGCTCGGCAACCCCGGCTTCCCGGCCGCCGCCTTTTCGGTCGCCGCTTTGAGGCCGAGAATCGCCTGCACCATCTTGTAGGAGGGATAGGTCGGCGGCGTGCCGTAACGCTCGGTATAGGCCTTGCGGAACCAACGATTGAGGGCGTTGTCGGGGGCGTACACGCCATGCGGACCGCGTCCGCCGAGGATCGCGCCATTTGGAATCTGCGACGCCAGCCGGAACATGGCGGTTTCACCGCACGTCAGGACGACGTCGCGATCATCGAAAATGCCGCGCGCCTTGCCCTGCAGCACCAGCGCTTCCATGTCGCCGCCCCAGAAGCTCGAATGCACGACATCCGGCTTGTCGACCAGCAGGGCGGAAATCTCCGCGCCATACTGGCCGGCCAAAAGCTTCGGGAACTGCTCAGTCGTGACCTTGGTGCCGGGCTTGAGCGTCTCCACCGACGCCTTGAAGTCGTTCCAGGAATCTTGGCCCCAGGCGTAATTCTGGTTGATGCCGGCGATGCTCTTGGCATTGGGACGGTGCGCGAGCAGATAGCGCGCTGCCGCGACATTATCCATGGTCGCGGTTGCGCCGGTGCGGAACAGGTACTTGTAATTTGCGTCCTCGAAGATGCGCGGCGTCCCGCAATCGAAGAAGATCGTGATTTTCTTGAGTTCGTCGGCGAGCGGCGCGATCGCAAGGCAATCACCGGACGAAATATATCCGATCACGGCGTCGACGTTCTGCCGCTGGACCAAGTTGCGGTATTCGGTGACTTGTTTGGTGGTGCCGCCGGCCTCGTCGACAATCACCGGCTCGATCGGCACGCCATTGATGCCTTTCTTGTCGTAAGGTGCCGGGACCTTCCCGGCGTTGAGCGCTTCAATCAGCAACTCGGCGGCATTGCGCGCAGGAACGCCGAACGGGCCTGCGGCAGCACCCGAAAGAAACGTGACGATGCCAAGCTTGAAAGGAGCCTGTTGCGCTGGTTGGGCCGCCAGCGGACTGGCCATGATGACGGCGGCGGCGATCAATGCGAAGGCGAGGCGGCGCGAGCATTTCATCAGAGTAACCTCCCCAGTATTCCGCTCGCTCTGACTGACAAGCCGCGTGACGCGACCGGACGCGAGCAAGTTGTAGTTTAGGCGACCGTCAATCGAACCGCGCTGCGACGCGCCGATCGATTAATGATCGAGGTATCAACTTCGATTGTGCATCGATGCGGGTTGCGGTCAACAGGTCAACGGCGCGCAGCGCTCACCGTACGCTGCGCCGCAACCGCTCTTACCAATTGACCGAGACGTATTGCGTCTCGAGAAACTCCATCAGGCCTTCGTGCGCGCCTTCGCGGCCGAGCCCGCTCTGCTTCATGCCGCCGAACGGCGCGGCGGGATCGGAGACGAGCCCGCGATTGAGGCCGATCATGCCGAAATCGAGCTTCTCCGAAACACGCATGCCTTTGCTCAGGTCTTGCGTATAGACATAGGCGACCAAGCCGTACTCCGTGTCGTTCGCCCGCTGCACCGCCTCGTCCTCGGACTTGAATGTCTGGATCGCCGCGACCGGACCGAAAATTTCTTCGCGCAGCATGGCGGCGTTGTCGGGCACGGCGGTCAGCACCGTCGCGGGATAGAAATAGCCCTTGCCGGACGGCGTCTTCGCCCCGATGAGCACCTTCGCGCCCTTGGCGGTCGCATCCTCGACCAGCGTTTTCACTTTGTTGCGGGTGTCGGCGTTCACCAGCGGGCCGAGCGCGACGCCATCATCGAGCCCGTTCCCCATGCGCATCGCGCCCATGCGCGCCGCGAGCTTTTCCGCAAAGGTGTCGTGCACCTTGTCGTGCACAAAGAAGCGGTTCGCCGCGGTGCAGGCTTCGCCCATATTGCGCATTTTGGCGATCATCGCGCCTTCGATCGCCGCATCGATGTCGGCGTCATCGAACACGATGAAAGGCGCGTTGCCGCCGAGCTCCATCGCCGGCTTGAGCACGCCGTCGGCCGCCTCGTGCAGAAGCTTGCGGCCGACCTCGGTCGAACCGGTGAAGGACACGACCCGCACCCGCCGATCATGCAGCATCGCGCTCACCACCGGGCCGGAGCGGCGCGACGGAATGACGTTGACGACGCCCGCCGGCACCCCCGCCTCCTGCAGAATCGGCATCAGCGCGAGCATGGTGAGCGGCGTCTCGGACGCGGGCTTCAACACGCAAGGGCAACCGGCGGCGAGCGCCGGGCCGATCTTGCGCGTCGCCATCGCGGCGGGAAAATTCCACGGCGTCACCAGCACCGCGACGCCCGCCGGCTTGTGCTGCACGACGACGCGCGCACCCGAACTCGGCGCATTGTAGACTTGGCCGATATTGCGCACCGCCTCCTCGGCAAACCAACGGAAGAATTCGGCCGCATAGGCGACCTCGCCGCGGGAGTCGGGCAGGGCTTTGCCATTCTCCAGCGTGATCAGGCGGGCCAGGCGCTCCGCCTGCGCCATGATCAATTCATAGGCCTTGCGCAAAATTTCCCCGCGTTCGCGCGGCTTCCTCGCGGCCCAGCCGGGAAACGCGGCGGAAGCGGCGTCGATCGCGGCCTTGGCGTCGTCGACGCTCGCGCTCGCCACCGAAGTGATCACGCTTTCCGTCGCGGGATCGATGACGTCGAACCGGGATTGATCCGAAGCCTTGCGCCACTCTCCGCCGATCCACAGGTCGGTCGGCACTCCGGCGAGCAGATTGTCGTACATGATCGTCCTGCAATTGTTTCGGTGCGAAAGCCCAAGGCATGTCGCTTGGAGCTGTCGATTAAATACCCGACCCTGTTGTTTGTCGATGTTTTCGCAGTCGCTGTTGGTCGTGGCTGAAGGTCAATGCAGCAACAGCCCAAACAGCAAGTTGAACGGCGCGCGGATTGTACGTCGGTGGTAGATGTCGGGCGTCATCCGGCGCCGGCGTCAATGTCAAGCACGCCGCGGGAGGATCGCTAATTCGATCTGTTCAGATTCTCACGAGTCGACGGTTCTCTTCGGAGAGCATGGAATTTTGAACCGGGCGATGGGAATCGAACCACGGCATACAGCCTAAAGGACAACCAGAGCGAATTCCAATTCCACCGGAATCGAATTCGCCTAGCCGACGCGATGACAGCGCGCATACCTGCAAACGTCGCCAGTTGCGCGCCAGAGCCGAGAGTCGGCGCAGGCCGCCTCGCAATCAGGACAAAAACAAAATCGGATGAGCAACCGCGAATGATTAGTAATTGCAAGTAAAACGTTGAAACTGGCTTGCTAATAATATTAGTTTATGCTAATATGAAAACATAAGATAAAGGAAACATAAGATAAAGGGTGGAGACGCGAGGATTTCGCGGGTGTTTAGCTCGGCGGCCTGATCGGGGCGCGCGTGCCAGGCGCGCGAAGGAGGGCTGCGGGCAAGTCCCCGAAGCGCCGCGGCCGATGCCAAGGAGGGGGCCTGATGCGGATAACGCCGGATCGGGTGATACCTGCGCTCCAGTGGGGGCGTCAATACGACCGCGGCAAGCTCGTTTCCGATCTGCTCGCGGCGGTCATCGCGACCGTTATGCTGATTCCGCAGAGCCTGGCCTATGCCATGCTGGCCGGCCTGCCGCCAGAAGTCGGTCTCTACGCCAGGCCAAACGGCGTGGCCGCGGGCGCCGCATCGCGCGCCGTCGAGCAGGCGATCCAGCCGGTCATCATAGAGCTGAACAGCAAGCCCGCGGCCGACAAGGCGCGAACGAGCGCAAAAGACAACGGGGTGGGCGACGATGATGCCCCGTTCATGAGCCACGGCAGCGACATCAAACCGAGGGGAGGTGCGCCATTCCTACCTATGTGAACCCGGACAAGTGCGATGGCTGCAAGGCGCTCGATCGTCCCGCCTGCATGTACATCTGTCCAATGAATCTCATGAAGCTCAACCCGCTGATCGGCAAGTCCTACAACCACGAGCCCGATCTGTGTTGGGAGTGCTATTCCTGCGTCAAGACATGTCCGCAGTCGGCGATCGAGGTGCGCGGCGGCGCCGACTACTTCCCCATGGGGGCGACGCTGACGCCATTGCGGGGGGTTCGCGTTATCGCCTGGACCGCGCGCTACCGCAACGGCGCCATTAAGCGGTTCAAGTTCCCGATCCGCTCTACGGCTTGGGGAGCGATCGAACCGCATCCTGAACGCCACCGCCCCCGCGCACGCGACCTTAGGGGTCCAACGCTGTTCGGCGAGGACAACTACCTCGGCGTCGACCGCTTGCCCGTTCCGGCGAGCAAAAAAGCAAACGAGATGGCCGCCGAGTAAGGCCACCAGGGGAGGGCAAGAGCCATGCAGCGACCGGAATTGGAAGTGGTGGATTGTGACGTACTCATCGTGGGGGGCGGCATGGCGGGCTGCGGCGCCTCCTATGAAACGGCGTATTGGGCCAAGCAGCATGGCCTAAGAGCGGTGGTGGTTGAGAAAGCGGCAATGGAGCGCTCCGGCGCCGTCGCCATGGGGCTGTCCGCCATCAACTGCTACATGGGCATGAAGTGGGGCGAGAACAAACCTGAGGATTTCGTCCGCTACGTCCGCAACGACCTCATGGGCATATCGCGCGAGGACTTGGTTTACGACATCGCGCGCCACGTCGACACCTCCGTCCACATGTTCGAGGACTGGGGCCTGCCTTTCTTCAAGACCGCAGAGGGGCGCTACGTGCGCGAGGGCCGTTGGCAGGTGATGATCCACGGCGAGTCCTACAAGCCGATCGTCGCCGAGGCGGCGAAGGCCGCCATCGGCGAGGACAACATCTACCAGCGGGTCTTTGTCTGCCATCTTCTGAAGGATAAGAACGACCCTAACCGGGTCGCCGGCGCGATCGGCTTCTCGACCCGCGATCCCAAGATCTACGTGTTCAAGGCGCGCGCCGTGGTCTGCGCTTGCGGCGGCGCCACCAATGTCTGGCGGCCGCATGCGGTGGGCGAGGGCCTGGGACGCATCTGGTACTCGGTGTTCAACACCGGCTCTGTGTACAAGCTGATGATCAACGCCGGCGCCGAAATGACCTCGATGGAGCATCGGCTGGTGCAGACCCGCTTCAAGGACGGGTACGGGCCGGTCGGCATGTGGTTCCTGTTGTTCAAGTCGGTGATCAAGAACGCGTACGGCGAGCGCTACGACCAGACCCGCGACGACGAGCTCAAGAACTGGCTGCCTTATGGCGGCATGATCCCGGTGCCGACGCCGCTGCGCAATCATCAGATGCTGCTGGACATCAAGGCCGGGCGCGGTCCGCACTACATGCGCACGGACGAAGCTCTGCAGCGGATGTACGCCGGCCAGACGATGGAGAAAATCCGCCAGATCGAGAGCGAAGCGTGGGAAGACTTCCTCGACATGACCATGTCGCAGGCGCTGCTCTGGGCCTCCCACAATATCGACCCCGCCGAGACGCCGTCCGAAGTCTACCTGACCGAGCCTTATCTCATGGGCTCGCACGCGACCGGCTGCGGCGCTTGGGTGAGCGGACCCGAAGACGTCGCGCCGAAAGAATATCAGTGGGGCTACAATCGGATGACCACGGTCAATGGCCTGTTCGCCGCCGGCGACGGGGTCGGCGCGAGCGGCCACAAATTCTCATCAGGCTCGTTCACCGAGGGCAGGCTCGCTGGCAAATCGGCGGTCGCCTATGTCGTCGACCAGGCCGAAGCGCCGCAGGTCGAACAGGATGAGATCGAGTCTGTCGCGGCCCGCATCTGGCATCCCATCGAGCACTTCGAGAAACATCGCGGCTCTTCCACCCGCGAGGACCTTAGCCCGTACTACCTGCTGCCCAAGATGGGGTTGCTGCGGCTGCAGAAGCTCATGGACGAGTATGTCGGCGGGCCCGGCGCCTATTACATGATCAACGGACCGCTCCTGAACCGCGGCATGGAGCTCTTGTCGGGCTTCAAGGAGGACCTCGGAAACCTCGGCGCGCGCGACCTCCACGACCTGCTCCGGTGCTGGGAATTGTGGGACCGCACCATATCCGCGGAGTGCCACATCCAGCATGTCAAGTTCCGGGAAGAGACGCGCTGGCCCGGCTACTACTACAACGCCGACCATCCCAAGCTCGACGACGAGAACTGGAAAGTGTTCGTCAACTCGCGCCGCGATCCGGCGACCGGCCAATGGGAGATGTCGAAGAAGCCCTTCATCCCGGTGTGCGACTGAACGAGCGCGAGCAGAAGGAACGGCACAATGTTGGAAGCCCAACATCGCTCGGTCCACCGGTCGATAGTTGTCGTCGGCGGAGGCATCGCCGGGATTTCGGCGGCCGTCGAGGCGGCGGAGGCCGGCTACGAGGTCACCATCGTCGAGCGCAATCCCTATCTCGGCGGCCGGGTGGCGCAGCTCAACAAGTACTTCCCGAAACTGTGCGTCCCGACCTGCGGGCTTGAGATCAACTTCCAGCGGATCAAGAAGAACCCGCGCATCCGCTTCCTGACCATGGCCGAGGTCGAAAGCATCAGCGGACGGCCAGGCGACTTCGACATTACGGTCGAGCAGCGTCCGCGCTACGTCAACGACCGCTGCACGAGCTGCAACGCGTGCGCCGAGGTCTGCACGCAGAAGCGGCCCGACGCCTACAACTTGGGAATGGGAACGACCAAGGCGATCTATCTGCCCCACGCCATGGCGTTCCCGATGAAATACGTGATCGACGACGCAGCGTGCCGGCCGAAGGCCTGCGGCAAGTGCGTGGACGCCTGCAAGTACGGGGCGATCGACCTCGCCATGCAGGCGCGCTCGCTCCGGCTCAAAGCCGGCGCCGTGATCATGGCCACTGGCTGGGACCCGTATGACGCGGCGCGCATCGACAATCTCGGCTTCGGCCGCTGCCCCGACATCGTCACCAATATCATGATGGAGCGGCTCGCCGCGCCGAACGGACCCACCGGCGGGCGCCTGGTGCGCCCCTCCGATGGGCGCGAGGTCAAGCGCATCGCCTTCGTCCAATGCGCCGGCTCGCGCGACGCGCTCCATCTCGGCTACTGCTCGGCGATCTGCTGCCTGGCGTCGCTCAAGCAGGCCTCCTACGTGATCGAGCGCTTCCCGGACGCCGAAGTCACGATTTTCTACATCGACCTTCGCGCGCCGGGCGGCTACGACGCCTTCTCTCGCAAAATCCAGGCCTCGGGCAACGTTAAGCTGGTCAACGGCAAGGTGGCGAAGATTGTCGAGACCGCCGGTGACCTCGTGGTCGAGGCCGAGGACATCCAAGCGCAGGCCAAGCGGCGCGTCGCGGTCGACATGGTGGTGCTGGCCTCCGGCATGGCCGCGGCGCTCGAGCGCGGCAAACCCCAAGCAAACATCGCCTTCGACGACGACAGCTTCGTGGTCGCGGACGGGACCGCCCCCGGCATCTACGCGGCCGGCTGCGCCCGCAGCCCCGTGGACGTTGCGACCGCGGTCCAGGACGCGACTGCGGCAGTGATGAAAGCGATCGGGGCGATCCAGACGGCGGCCAGGGGATGAGTCCGATGACCAAGAAGCTCGGCATTTACGTCTGTTCGGGTTGCGGCATCGGCGAGTGTCTCGCGGCGAACCGCCTGACCGAAATCGCCAAACGCGAGTTCGCCGCTCCGGTCGTGCAGTCGTCGCGCGCGTTCTGCCTCGAGGACGCCGAGCTGATCCGCAAAGACGTCGCCAAAGGCGTCGTCAACTCCGTGGTCATCGCTGCCTGTTCGCCACGCGTCAACACCGACATTTTCGCTTTTCCAGGCGCCACGGTCGAGCGCGTCAATATTCGAGAGCAGGTCGCCTGGTGTCATCCCGCCGGCGATGCCGAAGCCCAGGCTATGGCCGAGGACCACCTGCGCATGGGCGTCGCAAGGGCGGCCAAGCGCACGGCGCCGACGCCCTATACTGAGGCGAACGAACGCCGCGTGCTGGTGGTTGGCGGCGGGATTGCCGGGCTCAGCGCGGCGCTGCACGCGGCCGCGGCCGGGCTCGAGGTCGTGCTGGTCGAGCGCGAGCCGCGGTTGGGCGGTGCGGTTGCGCGGCTCCGCAGCCAGTACCCCACGCGCCCGCCCTATCGGGCGCCCGAGAAGACATCGATCGGCCAGTTGATCGGCGAGGTCGAAGCGGCGGACCGCATTCTTGTTTACACCGGCTCGCGGGTCGTGCGGGTCGCCGGACAGCCGGGCCGCTTCGACGTGACGGTCGCCCGCAACGGCTCGCCGGTGGAGTTCATCGTCGGCGCCATCGTGCTCGCTACCGGCTGGAAGCCCGCGGACAAGGCGCGGCTCGACGCTTACGGCTACGGGCGGATCGCCAATGTCGTCACCTCGCTCGAACTCGAGGAGATGGCGGCGAAGGGCGCAGTGCGGCGGCCTTCGGACGGCGGCCCGGCCAAGGCCGTGGCTCTCATCAGCGTCGATGCCTCGACCGACGAGAAGCAGATTCCCTACGCCGGCAATGTCGAGAGCCTGGTCGCGCTCAAGCAAGCGACTGAGCTGCGGGCGGACGATCCCGAGCGGCAGGTTTTCGTCGCCTATCGTTACATGCACGCGCCCGGCCAGAACGAGTATTTCTACAAAGCCGCCCAGCAGGACGCGGGCATCTTCCTCACGCGCGCCGCCGGGCGCGCGGTGAGCGAGGACGGGAACGGGCGCGTCTTGGTCGAGCTCGACAGCACGCTGCTCGGCGGCCGGCAGCGGATCGCCGTCGATCTGGTGGTGGTGGGGACCGGCATGGAGCCCGCCTCGCCCGAAGTTGAAGGGCTCAATTTAGCCTACCTGCAGGGCGAGGGGATGCCGGTGAACCGCTTCGGTTACGCCGACTCTAACTTCATCTGCTTCCCCTACGAAACGCGGCGCACCGGCATCTACTCGGCGGGTTGCGTGCGCAAGGCGATGGACCTCGCGGAGAGCGCGCGAGACGGCGCGGCCGCCGCGCTCAAGGCGATCCAATGCATCGAACTGTCCTCCGCCGGCGCCGCGGTGCATCCGCGGGTCGGCGACCTTGCATACCCCGAGATACTCACGCGTCACTGCACCCAGTGCTGGCGCTGCACCGAGGAGTGCCCATTCGGCGCAATCGAGGTCAATGCGGCGACCCGCACGCCCCAGGTCAACCCCAATCGTTGCCGCCGCTGCGGCGCCTGCATGGGCGCCTGCCCCGTTCAGGTCATCTCGTTCGCCGACTACTCGGTCAACATGCTGTCGTCGATGGTGCGCGCCGCCACGCTGCCGGATGGCGACGGGGCAGGGCCGCGCGTCTTGGTCCTGGCCTGCGAAAACGACGCCTATCCGGCAATCGACATGGCCGGCGTCAACCGCGCGACCCTGCCGGGCTCGGTGCGGATCGTGCCGGTGCGCTGCCTCGGCTCGGTCAACCGCGCGGTAATCGCGGAAGCGGTAATCGCGGGCTACGACGCAGTGGCGCTGATGGGCTGCCGCTCGGGCGAGGATTACCAGTGCCACTTCATCCACGGCAGTGAGCTTCTGAAGACGCGGATCGACAATATTCGCGAGGTCATCGACCGGATGGCGTTGGGACCGGAGCGCGTGCAGTACCTGGAAGTGGCGATCTCCGAAGCGGACAAGATCCCTGGCATGCTGAACGACGTGCTCGCCAAGGCCCGAGCGCTCGGCGCCAGCCCACTGCGATACGCAGCCGAGTAGGGGAAGCGTAGACATGAACCAGACCGTCGCCATCCAACCGGACCTTGCGTTCAAGCGCGCCATCCTTGGACTCGACGCCGGCGACCTCACCGCCTGCTACCAGTGCGGCACCTGCTCCGTAATGTGCCCGGTCTCGACCGATGACGACCCCTTCCCGCGCAAGGAGATGATTTGGACCCAGTGGGGCCTCAAGGATCGCCTCATGCACGATCCGGCGATCTGGCTGTGCCATCAGTGCCAGCTTTGCTCCACCTACTGCCCGCGCGAGGCCAAGCCCGCCAACGTCATGGCGGCGCTCAGGGAGTACAGCGTCGCCTTCCACGCCTTTCCTCGTTTCCTTGGCGAGTGGGTGAACAAGCCGCGCTATTTGCCGCTGCTGTTGGGCTTTCCCGTCGTGGTGTTGTTGATCGTGCTGGCGATGAACGGGACCCTGACCGAGCTGCCCAAGGGCAAGATCATCTTCCGCGCTTTCATTCCCTTCATTTACGTTGAGACCGTCTTCATCATCGCCGTCGCCTTCGCGCTGATCGCCGGCGTGGTCGGCGCGGCGCGCTACTGGCGGGGCGCGCTGCAAGCATCCGACGGTGCTGAAGGGGCGATGACTTCAGTCCCTGGCGCGGCATGGACGGTGTTGCACGACATCCTGCTTCATCGCGAGTTCAACAAGTGCATCGAAAAGCGGGTCGGCGACCGACCGAGCTACAAGACCCACGTACCGCTTTCGCACATGGCCGTCTTCTTCGGCTTCGGCGGCCTTTTCATCACCACGATGGGACTGGCCATCGGCATCTATGTGTTCGACTTCTTCCCGCCGATGTCGCAGAGCCATCCTCTGAAGATACTCGGCAATGTGAGCGGCGTCGCGGTGATCATCGCCTGCTTGGTGTTCCTGCTCCGGCGCGCCATAGACAAGGAGAAGGCGGGTAAGACCACCTACAACGACTGGCTGTTCGTGACCGTATTGCTGCTGGTCGCCGCGACCGGATTCCTCGCGCAGATCACCAGGGCCGCAGAGCTGCCGGGCGTCGCCTACCCGACCTACTTCGTCCACCTGGTATTGGTGTTTTTCCTGCTCGCCTACTCCCCGTATTCGAAATTCGCGCACGTCTTCTATCGCCCAGCGGCGATGCTGATCGCGCGCTATCGCGAAGCCCGTAACCGCGCCGCCAGCGACATCCGCGCCGCCGGCGGGGTCCGCGCCGCGGCCTAGCCTCGCGACCGCGGGCGCCGGGCGAGCGCATCGAAGGGAAAGGAACCTCTCGATGACCCAGTTGGTGCCGCCCCACGGCGGCGGGCGACTTAAGCCCCTCCTAATTCCCGAGCCCGAACGGGCCGAAGAACGTAAGCGCGCGCGCAGCCTCAAGCAGGCGCCGATGACCAGCCGCGAGGCTTCGGACCTGATCATGTTGGCGATGGGCGCTTATACGCCCCTCGACGGCTTTATGGGCTACGACGATTGGCGCGGCGCTTGCGTCGACATGCGGCTTGCCGATGACGTCTTCTGGCCGATCCCGATCACGCTCTCCTGCACGCGCGACCTCGCCTCCTCGATCGTGCTCGGCGAGGAGGTGGCGCTCACAAACGCCGAAACGGGCGAGATCATGGGCGTCATGGAGGTCGCCGAAACCTATACGATCGATCGCGAGTTTGAGTGCAAGCACGTATTTCGCACCAACGATCCCGCGCATCCGGGGGTGGCGAAAACTCTCGCGCAGGCCGAGGTCAACCTTGCCGGGCGGGTGCGCGTGCTGAGCGAGGGGATCTATCCGGAGCGCTACCCGGACCTGTTCCTGCGGCCGACAGAGACGCGCGCGCTGTTCGCCGACAGAGGCTGGTCCAGGGTCGCCGCCTTCCAGACCCGCAACCCTATGCATCGCAGCCACGAGTATCTGGCCAAGGTCGCGATCGAGGTCTGCGACGGGGTGTTGATCCACCAAGTGCTGGGCGCGCTCAAGCCCGGCGACATCCCGGCTGAGGTGCGCACCCGCGCCATCAACGCTTTGGTCGAGCACTATTTTGCGCCCGGCGCCTGCGTGCAGGCGGGCTATCCGATCGAGATGCGTTATGCGGGGCCGCGCGAGGCGCTGCTGCATGCACTGATTCGCCAGAACTTCGGCTGCTCGCACATGATCATCGGACGCGACCACGCCGGCGTAGGCGACTATTACGGCCCGTTCGACGCGCAGCGCATTTTTGACGCTCTGCCTGCCGGCAGCCTGATCATTCAGCCGCTCAAGATGGATGACACCTTCTACTGCCGCCGCTGCGAAGGCATTGTCTCCGCGCGCACCTGCCCGCACGGGAAAGAGGACCGTCTTTACCTTTCGGGCACGAAGCTGCGCGAGATGCTCAGCAAAGGCGAGGACGTCCCCACCCAGTTCAGCCGCCCCGAGGTGCTAGAGATCCTGCGCGCATATTACGCCAGCCCGCACTGATAAGCTGTCGGCGCTTGAGGCGGATTCTACGCGTTATGACCGAACTTCCTGGCCATTCGCGTTCTTGTTGCTTCGGGGCCTGAAGGCGCCCGCGATAAGCCGCTGGTATAGGGCTTTTGCCGCACTCGAAGCTTGGGGCCCGCAACCATTTGGATGCAACCAATCAATCCTCAATCGAATTCGTAAGCTGCGGCTCATCCCTCCGGCCGATACTTGCTAATATTACGTAAGACTAAAGGCGAACGCGAATTTCGGCATTTCAGCCATGCGCTATACGCATGGTTTTTTGAGCTTTTCGTTATTGCATCGCTAACGTCTGAATATTAGAAACAACTAATATCTAATGCTTCCACCGACCGGTGGCGCTCGCAGCGACTTGCATCAGGACGAAGAGAGTGGCCGCGCGGAACCGACGCAGAATACCGTCGCAAAACCATTGGAGAGGATTATGTCTGCCAAGAAAGTCGATCGAAGGCTCGCCGTCAAAGGCGACGCGATCTGCTTCGATTTTTTGAAAAGCGATCCCGCCGTCTATTTCGACTATCTTGCCGCACCGGGCAATCTATCTGAGATGTTTCGAGAACCTTCATCAGTCATCCGGGGAATTAAGTGCTCGGTCAGTCGCGTATCTCAGCCTCCAATCAAAGACGCACGCTGAGCACGCCGCGCTCCGACCGAATGCGCCCAGGCGCCGCGCGACCCGCGCGCGAAAGGACCCCGCCACCGGCGCGGCGCCGTGTCCGCCAAACCTTCGTCGCAAAGCTGGATTCGCTGCTCTGCGCGCCCCACCATCAGCCGTGAACGACGCGTCCGAAAATATCCCTTTAGCTTCCCAACACATCAGCGTATTCTAATAAAAAGAGATGTCGGGCGCTGATCGGGAGGCGGAGGTGCGGAAGGGATGCGTGTACCTCGTCGGCGCGGGACCGGGCGATCCCGAGCTGTTGACGGTCAAGGCCGCGCGGCTGATTCAGAATGCCGACGCCGTCGTGTTCGATCGCCTGGTGGGCTCGGCGATCCAGGAATTGATCCCGCCTGCCGCGACGCGCATTTTTGCCGGTAAGGAGCCCGGCCGTCATCCGCTGCGGCAAGAGGAAATCAACGATCTGCTCATCAGGCTGGCCCATTCGGGACAGCGCGTCGTGCGCCTTAAAGGCGGCGACCCGTTCATCTTCGGGCGCGGCGGCGAGGAGGCCGAATGCCTCGCCAGGCACGGGGTGGCCTTCGAGGTGGTACCAGGGATCACGGCCGCGTCGGGCTGCAGCGCCTATGCCGGAATTCCGCTCACCCACCGCGAAATGGCGAAAACCATCCGCTTCATCACCGGTCACGGCAAGGAGAACGGCCAACTCGATTATGACTGGAAGGAGCTGGTCGCCGCCGACTGTACGCTGGTCGTCTATATGGGCCTCGGCGCCATAGAGAACATCGTGGCATCGCTAATCGCGGCAGGGATGCCGGCGGATACGCCGGCGGCGGCGATCGAGAACGGCGCGACCCCCGCGCAACGGCGTGAAATCGCAAGCGTCGTGGATTTGCCGCAGCGAGTACGGGCGCACCGCTTTGCGCCGCCCACGCTATTCGTGATCGGCAAGGTGGCGTCGCTCGCCGACATGCTCAACTGGTTCGAACCCGCCGCCGCGGAAGCAAGCGCCTCAACCTACGTCGCCGCCTGACTCGGCGGTTCGTCCGACAAGGGCCCTTCCCAGCGCGTCCGTCAGCCAGCGCGTGGTTGCTTCATCAAGGTCAAGCACCGTGAACCTGCGGCCTTCGCGAATCCGCAGGCGCGCGATCCGCATACCGCTGCGATACCGGATCGCCTGGACGAGCAAGTCCTTCCCCCATGGCGCATCTGTGCGGCCGACATCGACCACTTCGGCATCGCCCGTTTCATCCATGTTCGATCCTCCGACATCGAGGCAGAAAACAGCAAACAATCGGCGCCGACGTTGATTGATACGTATGCTTTTCAGAATAAGTTGCAGCTAGAATAAGCGCATTTCAGCTTGCTTAATCAATTAGTCTAATCTAATATGTACTGCATCGCGCGGGGATTGACTAATCGTCAGCGCGTAGAAAAAGGCAGGCCGGGGAGAACCACGGCTACATCTGGGAGGACGCGTCGGAATGGAGGACGCGTCAGAATAAGGCGCAACGCGGCGTCCGACAGGATCGCCGGAGATGTCCGATAAGGATCTTCTTCCGATAAGGATCTTCTATAGGGAAGTGGGTTACTCGTCTCCGCCCGTCCACGCCGCGACTAAAGCTTCGACGTTAAACCTCCCGAGCGCCCGTTTGTAGCGGAGCGCGCAAGCGTGGCTGCGCAAGCGCAAGCGTGGCTGCGCGGGAAGGTGCATCGATTTTTGCACGCGCACGGAGGCCAGCGATGCCGAAGCCCATGCCGGAAACGCCGCTGCTCGACGAACTTGAGAGTGGACCGTGGCCAAGCTTTGTGAGCGGGCTGAAACGGCTCGCCGCGTCGGACGACAAGCCCTACGCGTCGATGATGAAAGACCTGCTCGGGCAGCTCGAGCGCTCGTATGAAACGCGGCGCGGATACTGGAAGGGCGGCACGGTCGGCGTCAGCGGCTACGGCGCAGGCGTCATACCGCGGTTTTCCGAAATCGCCTCCGAGTTTCCCGAGTCCGCCGAGTTCCACACCTTGCGCGTCATTCCTCCCGCCGGCACGCACTACAGCACGGCGTTGCTGCGTTCGCTGTGCGACGTTTGGGAGAAGCACGGCTCCGGTCTGATCGCGCTGCATGGCCAGACCGGCGACATCATGCTGCAAGGCTGTCGGAGCGAAAAAGTCCAGCCGTGCTTTGATGAGGTGAACGAGCTGGGCTTCGACCTGGGCGGAGCCGGGGCGGGCGTGCGCAGCTCGATCTCCTGCGTCGGCGCTGCTCGCTGCGAGCACTCCTGCTTCGACGAGGCGAAGGCGATGCGCCTTCTCGTCAACAATTTCCTCGACGAGATGCACCGGCCGTCGCTGCCCTATAAGTTCAAGTTTAAGTTTTCCGGATGCGCCAATGACTGCGCCAACGCGATCGCGCGCTCCGACTTCGCCGTGTTCGGAACCTGGCGTGACGATATCCAGGTCGATCAGGACGAGGTCCGCGCCTACGTCGCGCTGCATGGGCGCAAATGGACCATCGACAACATCATTCGGCGCTGCCCGACCGAGGCGCTCTCGCTCAATGACGACGATAGCCTGGAGATCGACAACAGGAGCTGCGTGCGCTGCATGCACTGCATCAATGTGATGACCAAGGCGCTCAGCCCAGGCCGCGACCGCGGCGTCTGCGTGCTGATCGGGGGCAAGCGCACGCTCAAGACCGGCGACATGCTGGCCACGGTGGTGGCGCCCTTCCTTCGGCTGCAGGACGACGCCGACTACGAGAAGCTGCTCGATCTCGCCAAGCGTGTGATGGACTTCTACATCGAGAACGCGCTTGAGCATGAGCGGATGGGCGAGATGATCGAGCGCATCGGGCTTGTCAATTTCCTCGCCGGGATCGAGGTCGAGGTCGATCCCAACATGATCAATCATCCGCGCACCAATTCCTATGTCCGCACCGACGGCTGGGATGAGGAGGTCGCGAAGTGGACGGCGCGCAAGCTTGCGGAGGCGGATGCGGCTGCTCAAGCAGCCGCTGAGTGAACGCACGCTCGGGCAGGCCGGACCAAGGGAGGATATCTTGGCTCTACAGCGTCGACCGATCGAAAGCGGCGTTATCGACCCCTTGCCCTTCATGCATCCGCTGCTGCGGCGGAATTACGGGACGTGGAAGTGGCACGAGCGGCCGCGCCCGGGCGTTCTGCATCACGTGGCCGAGAGCGGCGAGGAAGTGTGGACGGTGCGCGCCGGCACCCAGCGGCAGATGGATGTCTACACCATTCGCAAGCTGTGCGACATCGCCGACGCCTATGCCGACGGCTTCCTGCGTTTTACGACCCGCTCCAATATCGAGTTCATGGTCGACTCGGCCGACAAGGTCGCGCCGCTGATTGCGCGGCTCGAAACGGAGGGTTTTCCGGTCGGCGGCACCGGCAATTCGGTGACCATGATCTCCCATACGCAGGGCTGGCTGCATTGCGACATCCCTGCCACTGACGCCTCCGGCGTGGTCAAGTCGCTGATGGACGCGCTGTACCACGAGTTCACCCACGCCGAAATGCCGAACCAGGTGAAGATCACCACCTCCTGCTGCCAGATCAATTGCGGCGGGCAGGGCGACATCGCGATCAATGTGCAGCACACCAAGCCGCCGATCATCGACCATGACCTGGTGGCGAAGGTGTGCGAGCGGCCGGCGGTGGTGGCGCGCTGCCCGACCGCGGCGATCCGGCCGGCGATGGTCAACGGCAAGCCCAGCCTCGAAGTGGACGAGACCAAATGCATCTGCTGCGGGGCATGCTTCCCGCCATGCCCGCCGATGCGGATCAACGATCCCGTCCACAGCAAGCTCGCGATCTGGGTGGGCGGCAAGCATTCGTCCACGCGCTCGAAGCCGACGCTCCACAAACTCGTCGCGGCAGGCCTGCCCAATAATCCACCGCGCTGGCCCGAGGTCACCGAGATCGTGTTGAAGATCCTCTATGCCTACAAAGGAGACGCCCGGCCATACGAGCGCATGGCCGAATGGATCGGCCGCATCGGCTGGGCGCGCTTCTTCGAACTGACCGGCCTGCCCTTCACCAAGTACCACATCGACAATTGGCGCGGCTCGCGCGGCAGCCTGAACGCTTCTGCGCAGGTGCGCCTCTGACGGTCACGAAACCTGGATCGAGCGCCCGATGAAATACGCGATCGTCGTCAATGAAGGCCCGTTCAATCATCAAGCCTCGGACTCCGCCTACCACTTCGTGAAGCACGCGCTCGCCAAGGGCCACGAGGTGCTGCGCGTATTCTTCTACTACGACGGCGTGCACAACGGGAACAAGCACTCTGCGCCGCAATCGGACGACCGCAACATCGTCAAGCGGTGGTCGCAACTTGCCGAAACCAACCAGATCGACCTCACCATCTGCGTCGCCGCCGGCCTCCGGCGCGGCATCGTCGATGACGTTCTCGCTCCCGGCTTCCGCATCAGCGGGCTCGGTCAACTGATCGAGGCCTGCATCGACGCCAACCGCACCATCGTCTTCGGCGATTAAGGAGAGAACGCCCATGACCGACGCGACCGAAGCCTCCGGCGCCTCCGTGACGAAGCGGTTTCTCTACATTAACCGCAAAGCGCCGTACGGCACGGTCTATGCGATCGAGGTCCTGGAGATGATCTTGATCGCGGCCATGTTCGAGCAGGACGTCCATGTCGCATTTCTCGACGACGGCGTATTCCAGCTGCGCAAGGGCCAGACGCCGGCGGTGCTGGAGATGAAGGACTTCTCCAAGACCTATCGCGCGCTCGAGGATTACGGCGTCGAGAAAATCTATCTCGAGAAGGAATTGATGGAGGAGCGCGGACTGACCACGGACGATCTCATCATTCCCGCGGCGGTGCTCGAACGCAAGGACATGATATCGTTGATGGACTCGATGGATGTGGTCTTGAGCGCGTGAGGGAAAGCGATGCTGCATCTCGTCAACAAGTCCCCGTTCGAACGCAACACGCTCGACGCCTGCCTGAAGCGAGCCGCGCCGGGCTCAGCGATCCTTCTCTATGAAGATGGTGTCTACGCCGCGCTGAGCGGAACGAGCGTTGCGGACAAGGTCGCCAAAGCCACCAACGCCTTCGATGTCTATGTGCTCGGCCCGGACCTCTCCGCGCGCGGATTCGAACCGGCTGCGGTAATCGAGGGCGTCCAGACCGTCGACTATGACGGCTTTGTCGACCTCACGGTCGAGAAGCGCGGCGTTCAATCGTGGCTGTAAACAACAAGGAACGCCTCGGAGGAAAGCATGTCCTATCAACTCAACGGCAAGACCATCGAACACGACGAAGAGGGCTACATCGTCGATATTGATCAATGGAGCGAACAGCTCGCGCAGCACATCGCCAAAGCCGAGAACCTTGAGATGACCGCCGAGCACTGGGAGGTGATCAATATCCTGCGCGACTACTATCAGGAATACCAAATTGCGCCGGCGATTCGGGTGCTGACCAAGCAAGTCGCCAAGCGACTCGGTGACGGCAAGGGGAGCAACAAATACCTGTACGAGCTGTTTCCTTATGGGCCGGCCAAACAGGCTTGCAAGATCGCCGGCCTGCCGAAGCCGACAGGCTGCGTCTGATGCGGCGGCGCGCGGGACGGGCGCATCCGGCGCCGCGTTCCGTCGCGTTCCGTCGAATTCCTGTTGCGCGTGAGCGTCATGTTGATCGTTAACTTGATCGTTTCAACCCTCTTGGTTGTTTCCTTCGCCATACTCATTCTCGGCATGGCGTGGCGGGTGTGGCTTTACGCATCGACGCCTGCCCCGCTGCGGATCTTCACCGCGCCCGCGCCGACCACGCGCGCCGGCGCCGCTTTCCGGGTCGGGCGCGAAGTGACTTTGTTCGAAAGCCTGTTCCGCGCCGACAAGTTCCTCTGGCTGGTCTCGATGCTGTTCCATGTCGGCCTTTTGCTCGTGCTGTTGCGCCACCTGCGCTACTTCATGGCGGAGCCGCCTTTGCCGGTGGTGCTGATCCAGCCGCTCGGCCAGATCGGGGCGCTCATGATGATGGTGGGGCTCATCGGCCTGCTCGCGCGCCGGCTGTTCGAGCCGCGCGTGCGCTACGTCACCAGCGCGACCGATATCGGCGTGCTGCTGCTGCTGCTCGCCATCGGCGCGTCAGGGCTCGCGATGGCGTTCTTGATCCCGACCGACATCATGGGATTGAAACAGTATCTCGCCGGGCTGTGGCGCTTCGATCCGCAGCCGCTGCCCGACGATCCGGCCTTGATCGTGCATCTGCTCCTGGTCGCGACGCTGCTGGTCGTCGCGCCCTATTCCAAGCTGCTGCATCTCGCGGGCGTGTTCTTCAGCCCGACCCGCAATCAATGCGACGACGCGCGCACGCGCCGTCACGTTGCCGCCTGGGCGCGCCCGCTCGACCAAAGCCGTGCCCGCGGCTCGGAGTAACGGCATGGATGCCTTTACCACACCAATTCTGACGACGGGTGGCGACGGCGCCGAGGCGCCCCCGCCGCTGGCGCCGGACGCGATGCGCCAATGCCGGCCCTTCGCGGCGCAGCCCGCACATAACGAGTCGCTCGGCTTCCCCGGCGCGCTGGTCGAAGACTGGCAGGATCGCGCGATCGACAAAATGGGCGAGCTGCTCGAGCGCTACCGCTCGCTGCGCGTCTTTCTCGATATCTGCGTGAAATGCGGCGCCTGCACTGATAAGTGCCATTACTTCCTCGGAACTGGCGACCCCAACAACATGCCGGTTGCGCGCCAGGACCTCTTGCGCAGCGTCTACCGGCACTACTTCACGCCCGCCGGCCGCATGCTCGGCCGCCTCGCCGGCGCGCGCGCGCTCGACGCCGAAACGCTCGATGAATGGTTCGTCTATTTTCACCAGTGCTCACAATGCCGGCGCTGTTCCGTCTTCTGCCCCTACGGCATCGACACCGCCGAGATCACCATGGCCGCGCGCGAGATCATGGACGCGATCGGCATGGGGCAGAAATATTCCAACGAGATCATCGGCAAGGTGGAGAAGGTCGGCAACAATCTCGGCCTGACGAAGCCGGCGCTCGCCAATACGCTGGAGGGGCTCGAAGAAGACGTTCTCGACGACACCGGCGTCGCGGTCAAGTTCCCGCTCGACGTCAAGGGCGCCGACGTGCTGCTGGTCACGCCGTCGGCCGACTTTTTCGCCGAACCCCACGTCGACGGGCTGATCGGCTACGCCAAGGTGTTCCACCAGGCGGGGATCAGCTGGACGCTCAGCTCCTACGCCTCGGAGGCGGCCAATTTCGCGATGTTCATCGGCTCCTACGAGCAGATGTACAAGATCGCGAACCGCATCCGCCAAGCGGCGATCGATCTCGGGGCCAAGCGCCTGATGTTCGGCGAATGCGGCCACGCTTGGCGTGTCGCCTATTCCTTCCTCAACACCTTGGCGGGCCCATGGGACTTCCTCGACCCGCGCTATCCCGTCCCGCAGCACATCGCCGCCGTCACCCATGACTTGATCCAGAACGGCGGCATTCGCCTCGACAAAGAGGCCAATGCAGACATGACGGTGACGCTACACAACTCCTGCAATGTTGCACGCGCGTCCAGTCTTGGCGACAGGCCGGGCGGCCAGTTCACCATTCCGCGCGACATCATCAGGGCCTGCGTTCCGTCATTCGTCGACATGCATCCCGATACGATCGGCGACAAGACCTTCTGTTGCGGCGGCGGCGGCGGTCTGTTGACCGACGAAATCCTTGAACTCCGGGTGAAGGGCTGCAAGCCGCGCGCGAACGCGCTCAAGCAGGTCGTGGACGACTGCGGGGTGACGCACATGGTCGCCATGTGCGCCATCTGCAAGAGCCAGTTTACGAAGGTGCTCCCGTACTACGGCTACCCGATGGATATGGTTGTATCGCTGCATCAACTCGTCAGCCGGGCGATCCGGCTGGGAGGCGCCGCGTAGCCGAACGCGAGCGCCATCGCCGAGGAAGGGTCTGTGCAAATGACTCCCGACATCGCGACGGTCTCGCAACGAGCCCTGACATTCCGTCGATTCCGCGAGGGAGACGTTGAATATCCATCCTGGCGGGACGCGATCTTCGACGCCGGCTGGTCCTACAAATGCCCGACCTATGTCCATAAGAGCTCGCCCTGCCAGGGCGCCTGCCCGTCCGGCCATGACATCCGCGGGTGGCTGCGAATCGTCCAGGGCATCGACAAGCCGCCCAATGGTATGAGCTGGCAGGAAGCTGCCTTTCGCCGCATGACGGCCGCCAATCCTTTCCCGGCCGTGATGGGGCGCATATGCCCGGCGCCGTGCGAGGACGCCTGCAACCGCAACGAAGTCGACGGCCATGTCGGGATCAACTCGATCGAGCATTTCGTCGGCGACTGGGCGCTCGCCGCCGGAATGGATTTTCCGAAGCCGGCACGCGAAAGCGGCAAGCGCGTCGCGGTGGTCGGCGGCGGGCCGGCGGGGCTGTCGGCCGCCTATCAACTGCGCCGGCGCGGGCACGCGGTCACCGTGTTCGACGACCACGACGCGCTCGGCGGCATGGCGCGGTTCGGCATCCCGGGCTTTCGCACGCCCCGCGCAGTGATCGACGGCGAGATCAATCGCATCATTGCGATGGGCGTGGACGTCGCGCTCAAGACGCGCATCGGGCGCGACATCACGATTGCCCAGCTCGAGAAGGACTTCGACGCCATTTTTTGGGGGCTCGGCACCCATCAGGGCCTGGGCCTGACTCTTCCCGGCCTTGATGCTCCCAATTGCATCAGCGGCGTCGCTTTCTTGCGCGCCTTCAACGAAGGGCGGCTGCAATCAGTGACCGGCAAGGTGGTCGTAATAGGTGGGGGCGATACCTCGCTCGACGTCGCGACGGTCGCCCGCAGGGTCGGCCACATCACCCAGGTTTACGAGAAGGACCATCCCGAACCAGCCGCTTTTGGTCAGACCGCGCATGATGTCGCCACCACCGCTCGCCGCAAGGGAGCGGACGTGGTTCTCACCCTGCGTCGCACGATCGGCGAGTTCACCCGCAAGGTCGCAATGCCAGCGGAAGTCCAAGAGGCGTTGCGAGAGGGCGTGCAAATCCGCGAGGGAGTCATTCCGGTGGAAGGGTTGAAGGACCCGGAAGGACGCATCCGCTCGCTTCGGATGTGCCGCGTCGCGATGGATGGCATGCGGGCGACTCCAATCGAAGGCACGCAATTCGAGTTGCCCTGCCAGTTGGTGGTGGTCGCGGTCGGCCAGACGGGCGACCTCGGCGACCTCGCCGAATTGGACAACGGGCGCGGCTTGATCGCCGCCGATCGACGTCAATGCATTGCCGGCCGCAAGGGCCACTTCGCCGGCGGCGACATCGTGCATCCGCATCTCCTGACCTCCGCGGTTGGCCATGGACGCATCGCCGCCATCAGCATCGACGCCTATCTCCGCGGCGAAGAGCCGGCCCAGCGGCCGCGGGTCGACGGGCTGCACTTCGATCTCCTGCAAACGCTCGCCGAGACGGGCCGGGCGCCCGCGTCTATCCACGAGCCGACGTTCGGCATTGCGACCAGCAATTTCGCCATTCATAATTACGAGGATCGTTCGACGCGGGAAATCGCCACGCACGAGGAGCTATACCTCGGTCATTTCGCCTACGCGCCGCGGGCACAGCGACGCCAGCGCGAGGTATCGAGCGACGCCGTGTTGGGCGACTTCAGCGAGCGCCTCTTTGCGTTGAGCGAGGCCGAAGCAACGGCCGAGGCGAAGCGCTGCATGAGCTGCGGGCTGTGCTTCGAGTGCGACGAGTGCCTGATCTTCTGCCCGCAGCAGGCGATTTCGCGCGTCCCCAAAGCGGAACGGGCGCCGGGCCGTTATGTCCAGACCGACTACACGAAGTGCATTGGCTGTCACGTCTGTCGCGACGTCTGCCCGACCGGCTACATCCAGATGGGGCTTGGCGAATGACGCGTAGCGGCGCACGACCGGGTCTGCTTCGGCGCTACGTCGCGCCGCTAGCGCTCGGCGTCGTCGCGCTTGCCGCCGCCGCGTTCGTCCTGCGCGCGGGAAATAACGCGCCGGCGCTGCCGGCGACAGCGAGCGCCGCGGCGCAGGGACCCTGCCTGCGGTCGGCCGCGGAGATGCGGCGCATCCACCCCACGCTGCTCAAGCATGAGCGTCAAGCGGCGGTGCGTGAAGGCAAGCGCGATCCGCAGGCGCGCATCGAGCGCTGCGTCACCTGCCATGCCGTGCGCGACGCGTCCGGCGCTGCCGTGTCGGCCGAGGACCCGCGCCATTTCTGCCGGACGTGCCACGACCAGGTCGCGGTGCGCATCGACTGCTTCTCATGCCATCGCTCGACGCCTCCGGCGACGCTCGCAAGCGGGGCTGCACGATGAGCACGGAACCCGATACAGGCCGGCGGAGGGCGCTCAAATTGGCGCTTGGAGCCGCCGCGTTGGCGGTAGACCCCGGCCTGTTCCTGATTGCCGCCCCGGCGCAGTCGCGCCCGGCCGGCGTTGCGGCGAGCGACTCGCAACGGTGGGGCCTCTTGATCGACGCATCGCGCTGCGCCGAAGGCTGTACGCGGTGTGTGCAAGCTTGCAGCGCCGAGCACGGCTGGCGCGTCGGCGGCCCACCCGGCCTGGATCCGCAGTGGATCCGCGTGTTGTCGGTGACCGACCCCGAAACGGGACGGAGCGTTCGAACGCCGCTGATGTGCCAGCATTGCGCCCGGCCGCCCTGCGCCGATGTCTGTCCGACTAAGGCGACCTTCCGGAGGGCCGATGGCGTCGTCCTGGTCGATCGCCACCGGTGCATCGGCTGCCGCTATTGCGTGATGGCCTGTCCGTTCGGCGTTCGCTTCTTCCTCGGCGACAACGTCAGTGACCGGGAGCGGCGCAGCCCGCGCGGCAAAGGGACGGCGGAGGGCTGCACGCTGTGCGTCCATCGCATCGACGAGGGCCGCCAGCCGGCATGCGTCGAGGCCTGCCCCGGCGCGATGATGTTCGGCGACCTCAACGATCCGAAGAGCCCGATCCGCGAGGTGCTCGCTGGGCAGGGCGCGAGGCGGCTGCGCGGCAATCTCGCGCTCGGCCAGGGCGTCCAATACCGCGGCTTGTAGCGGCAGAGAGAGAAGAGATGACCGCGATTGCCTTCGACAACCTCACTGCCTCGCCCCGAAGGCTGTGGCCAGCCGTGATAGCGCTCGGCGCTGCGCTGCTCGCGGGCGGCCTCGCCGTGCTCGTCATCGAGACTCAGGGCCATCATGTCACCGGCATGACCAACCGGGTCCCGTGGGGCCTGCCGCACGTGGTCGCCTATTTCCTTATCCTCGCCGCTTCTGGCGCCCTCAATGTCGCGATGGTGGCCTCGGTGTTCCGGCAAAAAGCCTATGAGCCGCTCGCGCCGTTTTCCGCACTGCTCGCGATTGCGCTTCTTGCCGGAGGCTTGAGCATTCTCGTGCTCGATCTCGGCCGCCCGGATCGGTTGACGCTGACCATGCAGTCGCCCAATCCGCGTTCGATCTTCGCCTGGAACGTCGTGCTCTACACCGGCTTCGTCGCGATCACCGCGGCTTATCTCGTCACCTTGCTGGATCGACGATTTGCGCGTTTCTTCGGCGTGACGAGCAACGCTGCATTCCTCTGGCGCTTCGTGCTGACCACCGGCACCGGCCTCGATCTCGGCATCCTGATCGCCCGCGAGGAGCTCAACTCGGCGATTTTCGCGCCGATGTTCATCTCGTTCTCTCTGACCTTTGGATTGGCGGTATTCCTGCTGCTCCTGCCTGCGGCGGCATGGCTTTCCGGCGGCGCGCCCGATCATGCGTTGATGCAACGTCTCGGCCGCCTGCTCGCACTGTTCGTCGCCGTCTCGTTCTACTTTTCCGCAGTGACGCACGCTTTCAACCTTTATGCCGTGCCGACGCGGTCGCTTGAACGGTTCTTGCTTTTCCAAGGCGACCTCTACACCGCGCTTTTTTGGATCGGCCAGGTCCTGCTTGGCACGGTCACGGCTTTGCTGCTCGTTTATCGCAAGCAGCCGATCGCCGCCGCCGCTGCGGTCGTCCTCGGCGCGCTGGCGACGCTCTATCTGTACGTCATTGTGAGTCAGACTTATCCGCAGCCGGTGCTGCCAGGATTGCAGGTCACCTCTGCCTGGGGCGACGGGGCGGTCGCATCCTACGTGCCGTCCGCCGCGGAGTTCTTCCTCGGCCTTGGCGGCGTTGCAGTCGCGCTCGCTGCGCTGCTCGCCGGCTGCCTGCTGTTCCGGATCGTACCGATAGACCTAGCGCGTGCGGCGGCGCCAAGCGCCGCCCTGCGCGCGGCCGCCTGACGAGGGGAGCCCCCGGCCATGTCGCGTCTGTTCATCTCTGCGGCTCGCAAATCGTCCGGGAAGACGACCGTGTCGCTCGGACTATGCGCGGCGCTGCGGGCCCGCGGTCGCGCCGTGCAGCCGTTCAAGAAGGGCCCTGACTTCATCGACCCGCTCTGGCTCACCGCGGCGGCGGGAACGCCCTGCCACAATCTCGATCGCCATATGATGAGCGAGCAGGACATCCTCTCCCTTTACGGCGAGCACGCGCGTTCGGCCGATATCTGCGTGATCGAAGGAAACAAAGGCCTGTTCGATGGCGTGTCGACCGACGGCCATGACTCAAGCGCGGCGCTCGCGCGGCTTCTCGCTGCCCCGGTCGTGTTGGTTATCGACGCCGAGGGCATCACCAGGGGGATCGCGCCGCTTGTGATCGGCTATCGCGCCTTCGATCCCAACGTCGACATCGCAGGGGTAATCCTGAACAAAGTCGCAAACAGCCGGCACGAGACCAAGCTGCGCAGCGCCATCGAGGCCTACACCGACCTCCCCGTTCTGGGCGCTATCTATCGCTCGCCCGACATCCAGATTACCGAACGGCATCTCGGCCTCATCCCGGCAAATGAAGCCGCCGAGTTGCAGGCCAAGATCGCGACCATCGCTGCGGCGGTCGCGGCGCAGGTCAATATTGACCGGTTGACTGCGATCGCGGATGCGGCTCCGCGCATGCGCGTCATGCACCGCCCGATCCCGCCGACCGCGCCTGGCCCGCGGCGACGCGTCGGCATCGCGCGAGACGCCGCCTTCGGTTTCTACTATCATGACGACCTTGAGAGCCTGTCCGCGAACGGCTTCGATCCGATCTATTTCAACACGCTCAAGGATCGGAACCTGCCGCCACGCCTCGACGGGCTGTTTATCGGAGGCGGATTTCCGGAAACGCATATGGACGGCCTTCAGGCCAATTTCGAACTGCGCGCCGAAATCCGCGCTGCGGTCGCCTCCGGCCTTCCCGTCTATGCCGAGTGCGGCGGGCTGATGTATCTGTCGCGCAGCATTGGCTGGCAGGGCCGTCGATGCTCGATGGTCGGTGCGATCGAAGCGGACGCGGTGATGCATGGGCGTCCAAAGGGTAAGGGCTATGTCGTGCTTGAGGAGACCGAGCACGCGCCCTGGCCGACGGCGGCGGGCGCGCGCGAACCGATCGCGGCCCACGAGTTCCACTTCGCGGCGCTCGAAAACCTCCCCGGCAATGCCCGCTTCGCCTACCGCGTCCTCCGCGGCCAGGGCATCACCGGACGCCATGACGGCATCGTCGCCGCTAACACCCTCGCCTCGTTCAGCCACCAGCGCGGCGTCGGCGTCGAACCCTGGCCGGCGCGCTTCGCGGCTTTCATGCGCCGCTGCGCCGTCGAGCGCAACGCGCCCATCCCGATAAAAACCAGCGCGCCGAAAGCTGAAAGCCGCCGTTCCCTCGGCTATTTGGCTTGCGGCCGCGCGCCAAAAATGCCTCTGTCCGCAGGAGACCCATTCTGATGTCTAAGCGCACAACTATCGATGCCCGCGGCTGTTTCTGTCCCGGTCCGATGATGGAACTGATCGCGGCGCTCAAGCAGCACACGGTGGGCGACGAAGTCGAGGTCTTGTCGCGCGACCTAGGCTCGACCAACGACATTCCCGCCTGGACCAAGAAAGTCGGGCATCAACATATCTCGACCGAGCAGCACGGCGATTACTGGTCGATCGTCGTCAAGAAAATGAAGTGAACGGACAATACGCCGAGATCGCTTGGCGATAGGCGCGTCAGCAAAGGCGCGACCGCAGGAGGAAGAATCCAAAGGAGGCTATTATGCGAGCGAAAATACTCATTCTTGGAAGCGGAATGGGCGGCACTATCGTCGCCAATGGCTTGTCACGTAAGCTGTCCGACGAGTTGCGCACCGGCAGCGCCAGCGTCACCGTGCTTGGAACCACGACGAAGCACATGTATCAGCCGGGGCTTCTCTATGTCCCCTTCGGGCGCGCCCGCGAGACGGAATTGTGCCGCGACGAGCGCTCCATTCTCGACCGCAGAATCAATTTCCTGGTCGATCCGGCCAAGCGCATCGACGTCGACAACAACGTCGTTTACGGCGAATCCGGCAAGGCTTATGACTACGACTTCCTGGTTATCGCTACCGGTTCGAAGCTTGCGCCGGAAATGGTTCCCGGACTCGCCGAAGGCGCCCACCAGTTTTATGAACTCGAAGGCGCCCGCAAATTGCGCGACGCTCTCGACGCGTTCACCGGCGGCAAGATCGTCGTCAATATCAATGTCCCGCACAAATGCCCGGTCGCGCCGCTCGAAATCACCCTCATGCTCGACGAGCATCTGAAACAACGCGGGTTCGCCGACAAGTTCGAGATCACCTACACCTATCCGATCGGCAGGTTGCACGGCCTGGAGCCGGTAGCGCACTGGGCACTGCCCGAATTCGACCGTCGTGGGATCAAGTATCAGACTTTCTTCAACACCAAGGAAGTCGATCCCGCAAAGAAGCAGATCACGTCGGAGGAAGGCGATACGTTCGACTACGATCTTCTAATCACCATCCCGCCGCATCGCGGCGCGCAGGTGATCGAGAGCTCAGGCCTTGGCGCTGGGGGCTGGATTCCGACCAATCCCAAAACTCTACTGCGCGAGGGATCAAAGAATGTCTTCGTGGTCGGCGACACCACCAATATCCCGATCTCCAAGGCTGGTTCGACCGCACATTTCCAGGCCGACACCGTGATCGAGAACCTGACCCTGATGATCCAGGAGGGGCGCTCGCTGCGCGAATACGACGGCAAGGTGTTCTGCTTCATCGAGACCGGGATGAGCACCGGCACTTATATCTGGTTCAATTACAACACCCCGCCGAAGCCGACGCCGCCGACGCAGATGGTCCACTGGGCGAAGCTCGCCTACAACCGGATGTACTGGCTGTCGGCCGGCGGACTCCTGTAGCAAGAGGCCGGGAGAAAACCCATGGATACGCTAGTGAAGGATGTGCCTTCCTATTCGGCGATGGAGGGCATGCTTGATGCGGCTTCTGCCGCTCTCACCGACTCCATGGTCGAGCGGCTGGCGACGACCGTCTCGACCGGCCTTGAGATTTTGGACCGCGTGAATAATCCCGACACGCGCGCGGCCCTGCATCGGGTGATCGACGGGCTGACCGTTATGTATACGACCGGATCGCTCGACACGATTTTCGAGGCCGCCCAGGTCGTTGAGGCCGGGCGCGCCGCCATGACCGACGACATGGTCGAGCGCCTCTATCATACGGTCGAGGTCATGGTGAACAATCTGGCGACGCGGGAAATCGCGGAACTCGCGCGCAACACCGAAATGTCGCTCTACGAAGCGGCGCGCCGGTGCGATAGCCAGGAGGGGCCGAAGTCGGTGATCGCGCTGGTGCGTTTGCTGCTCCGTCCGGAGACCATGCAAACGCTCAACCTGCTGCTTGCGTTCGGTAGCGCAATGCGCCAGCGCGTGGAGGATCCGAACGGCTTTGCGCAAGCCGAGTTGAGTTGAACCACGCGGACTGCGGTTTAGTTTAGCGCGGTCTGAACGGCCTGCATACCGGATCCGCTCGCGGGTCCGGTCTAGCTTTTTTGAGCGGAAAGGCCCGCATCGCTCGACGCACTCCCTCCACAGCCCGCCGATAGCAGTTCGGCTGGCGTGCCATAGCGCGTTCGTTGGTCGTCGCCGGCCGCGCCCGTCAAGTATGGACGCGCTTTTCGCCCCGTCGCTTACGCGATTCGTTCCTGTAAGACTCCCGTTCGTCGGGCGAGAACATACGGTAAAGCATCTCAAGCACGATCGGCGTTTCCCGGCCACTGAGCGAATAGCAGATCGTCTTGCCGTCGCGGCGGGTATTGACCAGCTTGTCGCGGCGCAACAGCGCCAGATGCTGCGATAGCGCCGATTGCGACAATCCGACGACCTTCTCCATTTCGTTGACGCAACGTTCGCCGTCCAACAATTCGCATAAGATCAATAGGCGATTTTCGTTGGCCAACGCCTTCATCAGCGTAGCCGCGCGCTCGGTGTTGATCCGTGGTGGTGGTCTTATTCGTTTCACGACAGGCTAGTTACGTTCTTGTGAGTCGCTCGACCGCGTAAACAGGCGTGTAGAGACGACGTGCGCCGCCGCATCAGGCATAAGAAGATCACACCTTCGCTTCGCTTTTGCAAGGGGCTGAACCATCGCACCCACGGGCTTTTTGTATGGGTGCAAACAGCTCTCAGTTGCGTCTGACCGCAACGGCGCTGACGCCCCGGTGCGCCGGCACGGCCGTTGTCCTCTCGCCGCCGGCTGTCCGGGAGGCGTGACATTTTCGCCATCAGCGGCCGATCGGCGCCGCGTTTCAGGGTGGGTCACGTTCTGTCGATCGTCGCCTCGTGCATGAGGCATCCCGGTGCGGGCGACATCGCCGCGAACGGCGCGCGGCGCGCGCATGCTATCCTTCTCACGCGCGTCGGATCGCCGCGGCAATCACATCCGGCAAGGCCTCGAACGCCCCGACATTTCCCGCAAAAGCGAGGTCCGGCCGACCGAGTTCAGCCACGCGTTGCGGCACGTCGTCGCCGCCGTGCAGGCCCTCGCCGGCAAACAGCCCGATCACCAGGGCAGGCCCGCGCGCACCGGCGATCGCGTCCCCGAGGAAAGGCGCCTCTTCAAGGAAAGCCGGTCGCACGCGGGCGAACGCATTGCGCCCGGCGATGCTTTTCGCGATCCGTTCGGCCGCGCGGCGTGACGCCGAATTGTTGCTCGATCCGTGCGCCAGCAGCACAAGCTCGGTACGGGCCTCCGGCCATTTCCGGGCGCGAGCGACGGCGCGCGCCCGATCGAGAACGAGATCGATCAATGCCGGATCGAGCCCGAGCGGCGGAAGCAGGCGCACTATTCGGCCTGGCGCGAAGGCGCCCGCTTCGCTCAATTGACGCGGCAGCAGCGTCCGCGTGAAATATCCGTCCGACAGAAACAGCGGATAGACGAGCAAGTGGCGGCCGGCGAGATGCCGGACGGCCTCGCTGATCGACGGCGCACCCTTGACGAAGCCGAACCCGACTGCGGGGGCTAAGCCCAACGCCCGCAGACGCGCGGCAAGCTGCGCGACGCCCTCGTTATCCGACCCGGTGCGGCGCTCGCCGTGGGCGGCGAGCAGCAAGGCAAACGTTTCTTGGAATTCATGCGGCGGCAACCTCCCCCCGCCCGTCGCGCCGCGCGCGACGTCCTCCCCCGCAAGCGGGGAAGGGTCGGGAAGGGGACGGGGCAACCGCGGCAATGCCAATGGGCGTCCTTATGAATGATTTGGGACTCTCGCTAGCTCGTTCCGTCGGAAAGGGTGATCTTGTTCCAAGCAAGTGTAACCGACGTTCCGCAGATGGCCTGTGATTTTGGTGGAATCTGCGCTGTTTATTCTTCTCCGGCAAACCTGCGTCGCTCGCGCTAGGCGAGCAGCCCATCATTTACTCTTCTGTTCACGCGCGGGCGTCGCGCGGCCCGAAACGCTGAAAACCGCTTGATGAGCGGTCTGAGAGATAGGTGACACTTCGTACCGGACACATGGGTAACACTTTTCGCCATTTGGCGGGAGGTGTTGATGCCGTGGACAGCGAGTTCGGTGATGGAGGAACGCCTGCGCTTTGTCGCCCGCCTGCTGGACGGCGAGAGCATGACGGACGTGTGCCGGGAGTTCGGCATATCGCGCAAGACTGGCTACAAGATTTTCGACCGCTACAAGGAGCACGGGCTTGCCGCCCTGACCGATCGCTCGCGGCGGCCGGTGCGATACGCCAACCAGCTGCCCTTGCAGGTCGAGACCCTGATCGTTCGCCTCAAGGGCGAGAAGCCGCACTGGGGCGCGCGCAAGATTCGCGAACTTCTGGTGCGGCGGCTGTCCGGCGACGTCAGGGTTCCCGCCCGCAGCACCATCCACGCCGTGCTCGATCGCCACGGCCTGGTCAAGCGCGGCGGCGGGCCGCGCCATCGCGCGCGCGGCACGCCCCTGTCAGCGGGCGCCGCCCCCAACGACCTGTGGTGCGCCGACTTCAAGGGCGAGTTCAAGCTCGGCAACGGCCGCTATTGCTATCCGCTCACCGTCACCGACCATGCCTCGCGTTTCCTGCTCTTGTGCGAGGCGCTGGAATCAAACCGCGAGGACACAGCCTTCACCGCCTTCGAGCGGCTGTTTGCCGAACGCGGCCTGCCGCTCGCCATCCGCTCCGACAACGGCGTCCCCTTCGCCAGTCCCAATGCTTTGTTCAACCTCTCCAAGCTCGCGGTCTGGTGGCTCAGGCTCGGCATCGCCATCGAACGCATCAAGCCAGGCCGTCCCCAGCAGAACGGCCGCCACGAGCGCATGCACCTCACCCTGAAGAAGGAAGCCACCCGCCCGCCAGGCGGCAACAGCCTCCAGCAGCAGGCCCGCTTCGACGCCTTCATGCACGAGTTCAACACCGAGCGACCGCATGAGGCGCTCGCCATGAAGTGTCCAGCCGAGCTCTATGCCGTCTCACCGCGCCGCTACAACGGTCTGCCCGAGTTCGACTATCCGTTCCACGACCGCGACATCCTCGTCACCGCCTGCGGGCGCATCTGCCTGCACCGCAAGAAAATCAACATCTCCACCGTATTCGCCGGCCAACGGCTCGGCATCAAGGAAGTCGATGACGGCGTCTGGCTCGTCAGTTTCACCCACTACGATCTCGGATACTTCGATTTAGAGCAGAGGACCCTGCTGTCCGCAGCGGTCCCGAGGCCGCGACCCTCGCCTACGACGAACTTCCCCCGATTGGCTGGCTCTGGTCCGACCTACTAGCAGAGTGGAAGTGGCCTACCATTTCGCTGTGAGCTCAACTTCCCAAAGGTCGACCTTTCGGCCAGTGAGTACCGTCCGTCCATCCGTGTAACTGCCCGTCAAGGACACATGACCATCCTTATCGATGTCGTAAGATAGCGAAGTACTAAAATATGAATACGATTTTTGCGTCTCAGCAGAAGTAAGCCAGCTATATGTAGTTTGGCCGTGAATCCGCTGAAAATATTGTGGTAAGAATTCCGCGTCGAAGCGATATCTTAGAGTCGCTTCCGGTCCCATACGCCACAAGTAGCTTTTGACGTTCTGGACATCATTCACAACAACATCGTCATATCTTATTTGAAATTCGGGCGCTAAAACAAAAACTACCGGAATGTAAGGCAAGCCGAACGGAGACCCGACTATCTTATTGTAGACAGGTATCCACTCGAAGACGGCTGAACCTGTCGTCTTGTCAGTTATATTGTCCTGAACAGCCGCCCCACGGGCTCGAAAATACTGAGACCCACCTAATAAATCAAATCCAAATTCAAAAGAGCCGCCACCAGTCATTTGATCTACGTTATTTTTCTGAGCTGTTCGGTTTGAATTTGAAATACGATATATCTCTATATAAGGAGCAATACTATAACCAATAAAATTTGGCTCCGAACCATATGTATTGTTCTCATACTGAAGAGACATGGCCGCCATAGCGTGAACTGTCCATGCAGAATTTCGCGCGATCTGATCTGATGATATAGAAAACGTCGCGCCTTCCGAATTTATTACCTCGGATGGATCTTGAAACAACCAAAGGTCGGCGAAATCTTTCCTCAAAAATGGCTTAATGCTCACTATCTTTGCGGGGGGTAACGGACGTGTCGGTGGAGAAGTGTTGGGCAGGATATCGCTAACCTCCAACTCGGATGCATTCGTCTTTTTGGCTTGCCTCGAAGCAATAGTTTTCCGAGCGATCTGAGCTTGTCGAGTCGCAGCACAATAGTGGTACTGCGGATCGTGTTGCATCTCTTGTAGCTTTTCTAAGCTAAGCGTTTTTGTGCGCTGATCCGCGTATCTCGCAAAAAGATCACTCATACAATCCGCAAATGCAGGAGATGCAGACAAAATGATCGCCAATAGGGTGATGTGACCTATGATGATGGGAGACCAGACCATTTTAACGGCCTCATCTAAAATAACGCGCCACCTCGATCGGCGGCTTTCCACGGCGCTGGGCCTCATACTGATCTTCTACAGTACGAATCTGCAAGTCGTTGAGCGGGCGGCATAAATCACGCCGGAAAATCGGCTTGGCACTACATTCTGGTGGTTTGGCTGGGTTGGGCGGGATCAAGCGTCGGCAAGTTGCCGGACGGTTGGCGGCAGGGCGACGCCGGCGGCGCGCAGGGCGAGGCTTGCAGCGGGGCGTGGCGGCGTGCGCAGCAGAAAGCGTTTGCCGTCCTGTTCGACCTCCGTTTCGGTCAACGAGTCGAGATCGGCGAGGACGTTCGGCCAGGAACTCGCATGGCCGAGCGTGGCGATGCGGTCCTCCAGCTCCTTCTTCAGCACCAGGGCGAGAAAGCTACACGACACATGGCCGCGAATGGTCTCGTCGAGCTTATGGAAAATCGGGCGCGTGGCGAACAGGCTTTTCGAGGTTCGGAACGCGCGCTCCACCATCCACAAATGTTTGTAGCAAAGCATGGTTTCGAGCGGCGGGAGATCGGCGTTGGTGCGCAGCACGAAGATTCCGTCGAACTTTGCGTCCTCCTCCGCCTTGGCGCGATCGATGACGAAATGGTCGTCGTCTGGCGTCGCGAGAAAGCGCCGATAGCCCTTGTTGCCGACAAGGGTTTTATCGCCTTTCTTGAGCTGACGCTCGAGCGCGGCCAGGATCGCGGTTCTGGCGGCGGCGTCCTTCTTCATTTCTTCGCGATTGCGACAGACGATGTAGCGCCGCCCGGCCAGCATGACCGCCTTGGCCTCGTAGTCGATCTCCTTGCCCCGCTTGGCGATGGTGAGTGGGATGAAGGGAGCGGGATCGGCGAGCACGAGGTCTCGCACCAGTTTGTCGCTGCGCTCGCGCACGCCGAGAATATAGCAAAGCCCGCGCGCTTCGAGTTCGGCGATGGTCTCGGCGTTGATCATGCCGCGATCGGCGACGACGCAGACGCGTTGAATGGAAAAGCGCTTGCGCAACCGATCGACCACCGGGACGAGGCTGCCGACATCGGCCGTGTTCCCTGGCCACATTTCGGTGCAAACGGGTCGACCGTCGCCATCGAGCAGCACGGCGAGAATCATCTGATTGAGGTCCGGCCGATGGTCTTTGGAGAAGCCGCGCTGTCCCAGCGTCTGGCCGCCCGCTCCCTCGAAATAGAGGCTGGTCGTGTCCATGAACACGAGGTCGAGCTTGCTGAACAGATTGCGCCGGCGCGCGAACAGCTCCTCTTCGATGACGTCCTTCAGGCAGCGCGGCGCAAAGAGTGTGGCGTCGTCCTGTTGATCTTCGCTCAGCTCTTCGCCCAGCCAGGCCATCGCCCGATAAAGGTGATGCAGGTCGATATCCGCGGCGCCATCGATGGCGTAATCCTCGCGCCAGCGGTCCGCCGCCCGATCGGAGCCGCTAGCAAACAGGCGATGCAGAACGGTGAGAAACACCGCGCGTTCGAGCGGGAAGCCGTGCTTGCGGGAACCGGCGAGGTCTTCGATCACCTGGCGGCAGCCGGTCTCTTCCCACAATCGCTCGAAGACAAGCGCGGGCCCGATCCGCCGCGCCGCGCTCGCCGTGACGGCGCCCTCGGCGACGGCGTTGACGACGATGGCTTTCGCAGCGAAGCGCGCGCCTGACCGGAGCAACCGCTCCAGTTGGCCGCTGTCGCGCAAATCCTCGATGCGGCCGAGCGTAGCGATCACCTGCTGGCGCACTTGCGCGCCGTCGCGGCGGCTTTCTACGATCTGGAGGTAGGCTCGGCCGCCCGAGGTCTTTTTGCGGAAATACATGCGCGGAACCGTCCGACCGACTCATTCGTGGTGCGCACATGATCGGCATAGACAAGCTTAAAGTCAACCATATTAGCGCCAGACGTGGCACTACACTTTTGAAAAATCAGTACTCCAAACAAGCAAAATCAATAGCTTACGCGCCGCAACCCGCCCCCAACTGTCGAAGATCAGTCATACAGCAGGTCTGTGACGTCCTTGATTATATGACATGCCATTATTTCAGATGGTGCAATAAACCCCAGAAACCAATTTGAATTGTTGAGGGATTTTCCCCATTCACGCAATGACCGAGCATCAAAATACCATCGTGATCTTAAATCGTCGTTCTCACGGAAGTCGGTAGTTGGCCGAGAAAAGCGATCAGAAAGATCCTCCAAAACGTGCTTTTTGACTGTTGACCTCGGCAAAATCCCTGTCCTTGGCACGATAACCTCCTCGTTCGCGCGTAATCTTATGATCGCGAGCCGGCACGGTAGAAACTCCACCATAACTGTAAGTTAACCCTAATGCTCGCGTTAAAGACGAGCAATAACAAATTTCTGCGTAATTGGCCTGAATGACGAGAATAGAGCAGAACGCGATATTTGTGCCACACGGAGTAGTAATACGGAGCGTGCACCTAGACTGGCACTACTTTAGCAGATTTGTCGGTTCTCCAGAAAGCCGACCATTCATGAATCATCGAAAAAGCGATTCGGGAATCCCAGAACCCTCACCAACCGCGCTGTGGATAAGCTATTGTTTTTAACGGGGGTTGGAGCGGGCGATGGGAATCGAACCCACGACATACAGCTTGGGAAGCTGTCGTTCTGCCACTGAACTACGCCCGCGACGTCGGGAGTGCTCCCTCGCGACCTCGGACCAAGCGGCGCGGCCGCTCTTGGTCTCTATCCGCAAGGCCCGTCGGCGCTTTGAGTCTTCGCCTTCTCTTCAGCGCGGGTCAAGTGCCCCGATTCGGATCCCGCGGCTTCGCTGAATCAAAGCTCCGCCACGCGCACAAACAGAATGCGGCCGGCGTCACGGAGAGAAGCCCTGCGCCACCCTCGCGGACGGCTATCCCGGCCGCCTAACCGGCTGAACGCCATTTCATTCCTTCGTCGCAAAGCCTTGAGGAAACGATTGTTAGGCCGCCTCGCGCGGCCTAGATAAGAGAAAGGCTGGCAAGGCACACCGAGGAGCGCGACGGCCTCGGCCGCCCGTCCTTTTCGCTCGGTTCGTCCCGCAATTCAGGATGTTTTTATGTCCCGTCAAGAAGCGAACGCCGCTTTCGCCCTGACCTCGTTTCTCTATGGCGGCAACGCCGCCTATATCGAAGACCTCTATTCGCAATACGAAGCCGATCCCCAGGCGCTCGATGCCGAGTGGCAGGCCTTCTTCGCGAGCCTCAAGGACAATGCCTCCGACGTGCTGCGCAGCGCGAGCGGCCCTTCCTGGCAGGAGGCCCATTGGCCGGTCGTCAGCGAAGGCCCGATCCCGATCTTCGAAAGCGAATGGGAGGAGACGGAAAAGCGGGTCGCCACGCGGGTGATGGAACGGGCCCACAAGGCCGGCGTCGAAATTTCCTGGTCCGACGTGCAGCAGGCGACCCGCGACTCGATCCGCGCCCTGATGCTGATCCGCGCCTATCGCATTCGCGGCCATCTGGCGGCCAATCTCGACCCGCTTGGTCTCGAGCCCCCCAGGGAGCATCCCGAGCTCGATCCCCGCAGCTACGGCTTTGCCGACAGCGATTTCGACCGTCGCATCTTCCTCGACCATGTGCTCGGGCTGGAGTTCGGGACGCTGCGGCAGATTCTCGCCATTCTCAAGCGCACCTACTGCCAGACGCTCGGCGTCGAGTTCATGCATATTTCCGATCCGGCGCAGAAGGGGTGGCTGCAAGAGCGCATCGAAGGTCCGGCCAAGGAAATCAGCTTCACCCGCGAGGGCAAGCGCGCGATCCTCAACAAGCTGATCGAGGCCGAAGGCTTCGAACGGTTCTGCGACCTGAAATTCACCGCCACCAAGCGCTTCGGACTCGACGGCGCGGAGTCGATGATTCCCGCGCTGGAACAGATCATCAAGCGGGGCGGCGCGCTCGGAGTGAAGGAGATCGCCATCGGCATGGCCCATCGCGGCCGGCTCAATGTGCTTGCGCAGGTGATGGCGAAGCCGCATCGCGCGATCTTTCACGAATTCAAGGGCGGCTCCTACACGCCCCAAGACGTCGAGGGCTCGGGCGACGTGAAGTACCATCTCGGCGCCTCCTCCGACCGCGAGTTCGACGGCAACAGCGTGCATTTGTCGCTCACGGCGAACCCGTCGCATCTCGAAATCGTCAATCCGGTAGTGCTCGGCAAGACGCGCGCCAAGCAGGACCTCCACGGCTGCACGCCGGAAGATCGCACCTGCGTCATCCCGCTGCTGATCTCGGGCGACGCGGCCTTCGCCGGGCAGGGCGTCATCGCCGAGTGCTTCGGTCTGTCGGGACTGCGCGGGCATCGCACCGGCGGGTCGGTGCATTTTATCGTCAACAATCAGATCGGCTTTACGACCTACCCGCGTTACAGCCGCTCGTCGCCCTATCCGTCCGACGTGGCGAAGATGATCGAGGCGCCGATCTTCCACGCCAATGGCGACGATCCGGAAGCGGTGGTGTTCGCCGCCAAGGTCGCAACCGAGTTTCGTCAGAAGTTCCAGAAGCCGGTCGTCATCGACATGTTCTGCTATCGGCGCTTCGGGCACAACGAGGCCGACGAGCCCTCGTTTACCCAGCCCTTGATGTACAAGACGATCCGCTCGCATCCGACGACGCTGGAAATCTACAGCAAGAAACTGATCCAGCAGGAGGTCGTCGCCGAAGGCGAAGTGGAGAAGATGAAGGCCGACTGGCGCGCTCGGCTCGATGCGGAGCTCGAGGCGAGCCACAGCTACAAGTCGAACAAGGCGGACTGGCTCGACGGCCGCTGGGCCAGTCTCAAGGCGGCGGAGACGGCGGAGGCGCCGCGGCGCGGCGACACCGGTGTCGCGCTCGAGACGCTGCAAAGAATTGGCGAGAAGATCACCATGGTGCCGCCGACGTTTCACGTCCACCGCACCATCCAACGGTTCCTCGACCAACGTCGCAAGGCGATCGAGACCGGCGAGGGCATCGATTGGGCGACCGCTGAAGCGTTCGCCTTCTGCTCGCTCCTGCTCGAGGGACACCCGGTCCGTCTGTCGGGCCAGGACTCCGAGCGCGGCACGTTCTCGCAGCGCCATTCGGTGCTGATCGACCAGGAGAGCGAGGCCCGCCACACCCCGTTCAACTATGTCGCGCCCGGTCAGGCCCGCTACGAGGTGATCAACTCCATGCTCTCGGAGGAGGCCGTGCTCGGTTTCGAGTATGGCTACTCGCTCGCCGAGCCCAATGCGCTGGTGATGTGGGAGGCCCAGTTCGGCGATTTCGCCAATGGCGCCCAGGTGGTGATCGACCAGTTCGTGTCGTCGGGCGAGCGCAAATGGCTGCGCATGTCCGGCTTGGTGCTGCTCCTGCCGCATGGCTATGAAGGCCAGGGGCCGGAGCATTCGTCGGCGCGGCTCGAACGTTATCTGCAGATGTGCGCCGAGGACAACATGCAAGTCGCCAACTGCACGACTCCGGCGAACTACTTCCACATTCTGCGCAGGCAGTTGAAGCGCAATTTCCGCAAGCCGCTGGTGCTGATGACGCCGAAGAGCCTGTTGCGCCACAAACAGGCCGTATCTTCACTCGCGGAGATGGGGCCCGGCACGGCCTTCCATCGCTTGCTGCCCGACGGGGCGGAGGGCGCCGGCGACGGGCGCACCAAGCTGGTCGAGCCCGAGAAAATCCGGCGCGTCGTGCTCTGCTCGGGCAAAGTCTATTACGATCTTTATGAGGAGCGCGAGAAGCGCGGCATCGACGATGTTTATCTCTTGCGCGTCGAGCAGCTCTATCCGTTCCCGGCGAAGGAGCTGTTCACGCGACTGAACCGCTTCAAGACGGCCGAACTCGTGTGGTGCCAGGAGGAACCGCGAAATATGGGAGCGTGGCTCTTCGTCGAACCGTACCTCGAATGGGAGCTTAATCGGATCAGGGCCGATGTCCGGCGTCCTCGCTATGCGGGTCGGCCGGCGGCGGCGGCGACGGCGGCCGGTCTGATGTCAAAGCATCTCGATCAACTCAAGGCATTTCTCAACGACGCGCTCGGCTGATCGCAATGTCGTTCTTGGATGACGATCATGATTGAAATCCGCGTTCCTTCTCTCGGCGAATCGGTGACCGAGGCGACGATCGGCCGCTGGTTCAAAAAAGCCGGCGAAGCGGTGACGGCCGACGAGCCGCTGGTGGAGCTCGAAACCGAGAAGGTTACGATTGAAGTGCCGGCGCCGGCCGCCGGCGTGCTCTCCGAGATCGCGGCGCAAAACGGCGAGACCGTCGCCGTCGGCGCGCTGCTCGGTCAAATTGCGGAAGGCGCGGTCGGCGCGGCGGCAGCGCTCGATGAAAAGATCAGCCGGCCAGCCGGCGCCGAACGCGAGGCCGCGCGCGCGCGTGCGCCGGAACCGCGGCCAGCGCCTGCTCCGCCGCCTGCTGCGCCGCCTAAACCGGCGGCAGGGCCCGCGGCTCCTCTCGCGCCATCGGTGCGCCGCTTGAGCGCCGAAACCGGAATCGACGTCGCGACGGTCGAGGGCACCGGCAAGGACGGGCGCGTGACCAAGGGCGACATGCTGGCGGCGATCGAGCGCGCCGCCGCGGCTCCCACACCGGTCGTTCAACCCGCCGCCGCGCTACAAGTGCGCGCGCCGTCGCCGCCCGATGACGCCGCCCGCGAGGAGCGCGTGCGCATGACGCGGCTGCGCCAAACCATCGCCCGCCGCCTCAAGGATGCACAAAACACCGCCGCCATGCTGACGACCTTCAACGAGGTCGACATGAGCGCGGTGATGGCGCTGCGCAATCAGTACAAGGACCTGTTCGAGAGGAAGCACGGAATCAAACTTGGCTTCATGGGATTGTTCGTGCTCGCCTGCGTCCAGGCCTTGCGGGAAATCCCGGCCGTCAATGCCGAGATCGACGGCGCCGACATCATCTACAAGAACTATTATCACATCGGCGTCGCGGTGGGTTCCGAGCGCGGGCTGGTGGTGCCGGTGGTGCGCGACTGCCAGGACAAGTCGCTTGCCGAGATCGAAAAGGCGATCGCCGACTTCGGCCGCCGCGCACGCGACGGCACCCTCAAGATCGAGGACATGCAGGACGGCACCTTCACCATTTCCAATGGCGGGGTGTTCGGCTCGTTGATGTCGACGCCGATCCTCAACGCGCCGCAGTCCGGCATCCTCGGCATGCACAAGATCCAGGAACGGCCGATGGTCGTGGACGGCAAGATCGAGGCGCGGCCGATGATGTATCTCGCGCTCACCTATGATCATCGTATCGTCGACGGCCGCGAGGCGGTGACCTTCCTCGTGCGGGTCAAGGAGTGTCTCGAAGACCCGGCGCGTCTGGTGCTTGGTTTGTAAGGCCAAACCGATCGCTATTCCTCCATCCCAACCACGTCGGGCGTCTGCCAGGCGAGCCGCTGGCCGCCATCGACCGCGATGGTGACGCCGGTGACGCTGCGCGCCTGCGCGAGATACAGCACGGCGTCGGCGATCTCTTCCGGCGAAGGCCCGCGGCCGAGCGGCACGGCTTGCGCCTGCCGTGCGAAGGCCGTCGTATCCTGACGGGGGCTCGGCAAAGTTGGGCCTGGCGCGACGGCGTTGACCCGCAAGCGCGGCGCGAGCGCCTGCGCCAACACGGTGGTCGCCGCATGCAACGCGCTTTTCGTCAGCCCGTAGGTCAGAAACTGCGGCGTCGGCTTATAGATGCGCTGATCAAGCAGGTTGACGACCGATGCGTCGGCCCCCTCAGGCGCCTGCGCCGCGAATTCCTGAACGAGAAGCAGAGGCGCGCGCAAGTTGACCGAGCATAATCGGTCGAAGCGGTCGCACTCGAACGTGCCGATCTCATCCGTTTCAAAGAGGGCGGCATTATTGACGAGCAACGTCAGCGGGCCGATCGCGGCCGCAGCCGCCGCGACCAGCCCAGAAACGGCGCGATGATCGGCGAGGTCGGCTAAGATCGGATGCGCCTTCCCGCCTTTTGCGGCGACTTCTGCACACAGCGCGCCGGCTTCCGCTCGCGACGCGCGGGTGTGGATCGCCACCGCATAGCCCGCTTGCGCCAGCGCCAGCGCGATCGCACGGCCGATACGCTTCACCCCACCCGTCACAAGCGCGGTGCGCGGCCGGATCGCAGACGCTGGGTCTTGCATGTTCCGTCTCTCAGGTTTGCACCCGGAAAGGGCGATCAGCGCCCTGCGGCCCCGCCTCGCGCCTACGTAGTAGCCTCGATTGCGTTCCCGGCGCGACCGGCGTCTTTAACTAGACCTTATCCTTAACCGCTGGCTGCCTCAGCCCGAATAAGGAAAATTTCACCTAATTCGGCGACAAGCTGGGAACGTGAAATTAGCCATGTTCCGCTCTTACATGGGTTTTGGCGGCAAGCGCCCAGACGGTCAGAGCGGAGCCCTTCGATTAGACGGATCGTATGGGACACGGGGCGGGACGACGATGAAGCGAACGATTATCCTTGCAGCTACCGTTGCGGCCATGGCCGCAGGCGCAAGCCGCGCCGCCGACTATTACGGGGGAGCACCCTATCCGGCGACGCCTGCCGCCTACATCGCCCAGAACACTTGGACCGGCCCTTATATCGGGGCCAACATTGGCTATCAGTTTGGAGATACATCATTTTTCAACTTGGAGCCGAGCGGCTTCGCGGGTGGCGTGCAGGGTGGATACAATTGGCAATTTGGCCAGATCGTGGTCGGCGGCGAAGCCGACTTCCAGTTCTCCGGCGCTGACGACACCTTTGCCGCATACAAGTTCTCCAACCCCTGGTTCGGCACGGTCCGGGCGCGCGCCGGCTACGCGATGAACAACATCCTGTTCTATGCGACCGGCGGCTTTGCCTACGGCAAAGGGGAACTCGACTATCTCGGCTACTCCGAGGACCACATTCTTGGCGGCTGGTCGATCGGCGCCGGCCTCGAGGTCGGTCTCACGCGGAACCTGAGCGCTCGCGCCGAGTATCTGTTCGTCGATCTCTCCCCGACGAACTATGTTTTCAGCAACATGAACGCCGGCATCGAGTTCGAGCATCGTGCGCTTCGGCCTGAATTACCGGTTCTGACGCCGTCCATTCGCGGGCTGCGACCAGCGTCGGCGGCTGCCTGCTTTTGATCACAGCCGCGGCGGCGCAGGGGCGTCCCGCGGTGGATATGCCGACGTATGCGATTGCGATCGTGCATGAAGAGGCCGGCGTTTACGGCGCATCCTTCCCGGACTTACCGGGATGCATTGCTGCGGGCGACAGCCTGGACGAGGTCTTGCAGCGTGGCGCGGCGGCGGCCACAGCCTACATCGATAGCCTGATCGAGGACGGCGAGCCTGTCCCGGTGTTGCGCACGCTGGATCAACTCAAGGCCGATCCAATGTTTCGGGCGGACGCCGAGGACGGCATGATCATCGGCCTCCCCATCGACCTGCCCGGCAAGGCGGTGCGGGTGAATGTCTCGCTCGATGAGAACCTGGTCGCCGCCGTTGACCGCGCCGCCCGGCGCGCGGGCCTCAGCCGCTCGGCTTTTCTCGCCGCCGCGGCAAAGGCGAAGTTGGGGGGATGAGGGGAGGATCGGAGTTCCTCTGTTCAAAACAGGCGCAGGTCCGTAAGGGTGAGCGCGCCTCACCTTGAAAATTTCTTGTACTTGATTCGGTGAGGGATGGTTGAGTCGGTGCCGAGCCGCCGCATCTTGTCGGTCTCGTAATCGGCGAAGTTGCCCTCGAACCATTCGACGTGGCTGTCGCCCTCGAAAGAAAGGATGTGCGTTGCGATGCGGTCGAGGAACCAGCGATCGTGGCTGATGATCACGGCGCAGCCGGCGAAGTCTTCCAGCGCCTCTTCGAGCGCGCGCAGCGTGTCGACGTCGAGATCGTTGGTCGGCTCGTCGAGCAGCAGCACGTTCGCGCCCGACTTGAGCATTTTGGCGAGATGCACGCGGTTGCGCTCGCCGCCCGAGAGCGAGCCCACCTTCTTCTGCTGATCCGCGCCCTTGAAGTTGAACGCCGCGCAATAGGCGCGCGAGTTCACCTCGCGTTTGCCGAGCTGGAGCATGTCGAGACCGCCGGAGATTTCCTCCCACACGCTCTTCTTGCCGTCGAGCGTGTCGCGCGATTGATCGACATAGCCGAGCTTCACCGAATCGCCGACCGTGATCGTGCCCTTGTCGGGCTTTTCCTGGCCGGTGATCATGCGAAACAGCGTGGTCTTGCCGGCGCCGTTCGGGCCGATCACGCCGACGATACCGCCCGGCGGCAGCTTGAAGGTAAGGTCGTCGATCAACAAGCGGTCGCCGAAGCCCTTGGTGAGGCCGGTGAAGTCGATGACGTTCTGCCCGAGCCTTTCGGCGACCGGGATGACGATCTGCGCGGCGGTTGCTCCCTTCTCGCTCGCCTTCTTGAGCAGGTCCTCATAGCGCTGATAGCGCGCCTTCGACTTCGCCTGCCGGGCTTTGGGGGAAGCCGCAATCCATTCGTGCTCGCGGGCGAGCGTTCGTTGCCGCGCTTCCTCTTCACGCCCCTCCTGCTCGAGCCGCTTTTGCTTCTGCACGAGCCAGGACGAATAGTTGCCCTGGTAGGGAATACCGCGCCCGCGATCGAGTTCGAGAATCCATCCCGTCACATTGTCGAGGAAATAGCGGTCGTGGGTGACGATCAGGATCGCGCCGGGATAGTTGCGCAGGTGCACTTCAAGCCAAGCCACGGTCTCTGCATCGAGGTGGTTCGTCGGCTCGTCGAGCAAGAGGAGGTCGGGCTGGTCGAGCAACAGCTGGCATAGCGCGACGCGGCGCTTTTCGCCGCCGGAGAGCTTCGTCACTTCGGCGTCGTCGGGCGGACAGATCAGCGCGTTCATCGCCTGATCGACCTTCGAGTCGAGATCCCATAAACCCTTCGCCTCGATTTCGTCCTGCAGCTTGGTCATCTCGTCCGAGGTCTCGTCCGAGTAATTCATGGCGATCTCGTTGTAGCGATCGAGGATCGCCTTCTGCGCCGCAACGCCCTCCATCACGTTCTCACGGACCGTTTTGTTTGCATCGAGTTGCGGCTCCTGCGGCAGGAACCCGACGCGGGCGCCTTCCGCCGCCCAGGCTTCGCCGGTGAACTCGGTATCGAGCCCGGCCATGATGCGCAGCAGCGTCGATTTGCCCGAACCATTGACGCCGAGCACGCCGATCTTGGCGTCCGGATAGAACGACAGATTGATGTTTTCGAGCACCTTGCGGTTGCCCGGATAGGTCTTCGACAGACCCTGCATGTGGTAGATGAATTGCCGGGCCATCGCCGCCTAATCCTCGCAGACTGGTTTGTGGGGGATCGCAGCTGATGTAGCGAGCCGCTCCGCAAAGGGCAAGCATGCGCGGTGCGCGACCCGCGCCGCGGCGCTTCGCCTTCATGGCCTTGGCGATCTAGTTATACGCCGCAGCGTGATCTGGATCACATCGTGCTTGGTTGGATATCGAACCTTGCGCGCGCGTTAAGCCACACAGTCAAAGAAGTATGCGGACTGCGACGATTTGCACGGATTGTTAAGGGTTTATCCTGACCATGAGAGGCAATGAAAGACGAGCTTATGCCCAACAATTGACGGAAATCCGGGCTCAAGTTCGACTCTGACAGGGAGCGTTGTGGGGTGATGAAGGGCTTCAGTCCAACCAATCGACCTCTTGGCGGGATGATCGCCGCGGTGTCGCTCTCTCTGTTCAACGATCTATTCGGCGTCTATCGTCCCGAGCGGCATTACATGCGCGGGCCAGGCCCGAAATGGCGGGAAAAGCACGCTGCCCGGACGATTGCGCTGCGCCCAAAGGTGAATGCCGATCTCGCGGAAGCCGCGGTCTATGCCGCCGTGCCTCGTAGTCGATAAGCTTTGGTTCGAAGGCGACTGACGGGAAACGCGCCTCGCGACGGTAGTCGCAGCCAATCATTCTGTCTGAACGATCGCGTGGTAACGCGCCCGTATCGGCGTGCACTTTCCACGCTCGCCCGTCAGGCTCACCGCCAGCATCGATTTGCCGACTGTGGCGGCCCTCCGCATGCGCAGCGGGCGCACGGATGGGTGGGGCTTTGGCATGTATATCCGAAGGTATAATGAAGCATAATATCGAAGAACGGTTCACGCCTCTTCCAGGTAAGAAATCATTCGTGACATTGGATCGTAGTTCGTAACCGCTTGTGGCGGTTAATGTTCTGATATTCAGCACATTTCGAGCCGCTGATCGTCGCATTCCCGACAAGATTTCGATAATGCTTGCGGTCGCCCCACATTGTCTATATGTGGCGCATAACGATCTTGCCGGGGGGACGCCGGGCCGCCGCGTAGGATTAACCAAGATCAACAGTGCGGGGTTTGGCGCGACGAGCCGGGCTCGCTCACGTTCTCTTGCTGGAGGTTTCATGCGAATAGCGAAGTTCGCTGGCGCGCTCGCACTCGCAATCGTGAGCGTTTCGTTGGTGTCGGCCGGGGTCATACGCAAGAACGTGGCGCAGCAGATTGCGCCCGGCACGCAAACCGCCGCCACGACGAGCCGCCCGATCAGCACGGATGGAGTCCGTGTGGCCACGCTCGCTGACGAGCCGGGCAAGGCCGTTGCAGCCGCGCAAGACGGGCGCGCCGCTTTGGATACGTCGCGCGCCGACGGCCCGCTTGTTGCGCTCGTGATCGGCAACGCCGCCTATCGCGACGGAGATGCACCGCTTGTCCAGCCGCTCAATGACGCCCGCGCGATTGCCGACGAGTTGCGTGCGCGCGGGTTCGACGTCGAGCTCGGCGAGAATTTGCCCAAGCAGGGCATGGAGCGCGCGATCGAGCGGTTTGAGGCGAAGATCACGCCGGGTGCGACCGCGCTCCTGTTCTACAGCGGCTATGGCGTCCAGACCGGCCGCGAGAGCTTCCTGCTTCCCGTCAACGCGCAGATCTGGCGTCCCGAGGATGTGCGGCGCGACGGCGTCGCGCTCGAGCCGCTGGTCGCCGAGCTGAACGCGCGCGGGGCGAAGCGCAAGCTCGTTATCGTCGACGCCTCGCGGCGCAACCCATTCGAGCGAAGGCTGCGCGGCTTCTCGTCGGGGCTCGCGCCGATCGCGGCGCCCGAAGGTACGCTCGTGCTCTACGGCGTTGCGCCCGGCAAGGTCGCCGACGACACGCAGACGCCCAACAGCCTGCTGGTCAACGAACTGCTCGGCCAGCTGCGCACCTCGAGCGGCTCCGCCGAAGACATTTTCAATCGCACCCGCGTCACCGTGGCGCGCGCCTCGAATGGCGAGCAGGTGCCCGCGGTGTTTTCGGCGCTGGTCGACGACTTCTACTTCTCGCCGCCGGCAGATCCGGAACCTGCGAAGCCGGCGAAGCCGTCGCGCGCGCGCCAGAGCCGGCGCTAGCCGTCCGCGCTAGAGCGAATTCCGTTCCGGTGGAATCGGAATTCGCTCTTGTTTTCCTTTAGTGGTCGCATTTTCTGCGGCGAACCGGTTCCCACTTCGCCGGAAAATGTTCTAGCGGTCCGCGTTAGCGGTCACCTCACCCCAAATTCAGCTCGGTAAAGAAGTCGTTGCCCTTGTCGTCGGTGACGATGAAGGCGGGGAAGTTCTCCACCTCGATGCGCCAGATCGCCTCCATGCCGAGCTCGGGATATTCGATGCACTCGACCTTCTTGATGCAGTGCTCGGCGAGATTGGCCGCCGCCCCGCCGATCGAGGCGAGATAGAAGCCGCCGTGCTTCTTGCAGGCCTCGCGCACCGCCGAGGAGCGGTTGCCCTTCGCCACCATCACCATCGAGCCGCCGAGCGCCTGGAAGTCGTGCACGAAGGAATCCATGCGCCCCGCGGTGGTCGGACCGAACGAGCCCGACGCATAGCCTTCCGGCGTTTTCGCCGGTCCGGCGTAGTAGACCGGGTGGTTGAGGAAGTAGTCGGGAAGGCTTTCGCCCTTCTCCACGCGCTCGCGCAGCTTGGCGTGCGCGAGGTCGCGCGCGACGACCATCGGCCCTGACAGCGACAGCCGCGTCTTGATCGGGTGCTTGGTCAGCTCCGCGACGATCTCTTTCATCGGCCGGTTGAGATCGATCTTCACCACCGTGCCGCCGAGCTGCGCCTCGTTCACCTCCGGCAGATATTGCGCCGGGTTGCGCTCCAGTTCTTCGATATAGACGCCGTCGTGCGTGACTTTGCCCAGCGCCTGGCGGTCGGCCGAGCACGACACGCCGATTCCGATCGGCAGCGACGCGCCATGGCGCGGCAGCCGCACCACCCGCACGTCGTGGCAGAAATATTTGCCGCCGAATTGCGCGCCGACGCCGGTCGCCTGCGTCATCTTGTGGACCTCGGCCTCCAGTTCGAGATCGCGGAAGGCATGGCCGTCCATCGATCCTTGCGTCGGCAGGCCGTCGAGATACTTCACCGAGGCGAGCTTGACCGTCTTCATGTTGAGCTCGGCCGAGGTGCCGCCGATCACGATTGCGAGGTGATAAGGCGGGCAGGCGGCGGTGCCGAGCGCGAGAATCTTCTCTTTGAGGAAAGCGAGCATGCGGTCGCGCGTGAGCATCGACGGCGTCGCCTGATAGAGGAACGATTTGTTGGCCGAGCCGCCGCCCTTGGCGATGAACAGGAATTTGTAGGCTTGGTCGTAGTCGCCGGCGCCTTCGGCGTAGAGTTCGATCTGGGCGGGCAGGTTGTTCTTGGTATTGGCCTCCTCGAAGGTGGAGAGCGGGGCGAGCTGCGAGTAGCGCAGGTTCTTCTTGTGGTAGGCGTCGCGCGCCCCCTCGGCGAGCGCGGCCTCGTCCTCGCCGTCGGTCCACACCAAACGGCCTTTCTTGCCCATGACAATGGCGGTGCCGGTGTCCTGGCACATGGGCAGCACGCCGCCCGCGGCGATGTTGGCGTTCTTCAGGAAGTCATAGGCGACGAAGCGGTCGTTGTCGGAGGCCTCCGGGTCGTCGATGATTTTGCGCAGCTGCTTGAGATGGGCGGGACGCAGGAAATGGTTGATGTCGACGAAGGCGGTCTCGGCCAAAAGCCGCAGCGCCTCGCGCTCGATCACGAGGAATTCCTTGCCGAACGCTTTTTCGACGCGCACGCCCTCGGCCGTCAGCTTGCGGTAGGGCGTCGTATCTTTGGCCAGCGGAAACAACGGGTTATGGCGATAGGGCGGGAGCGTAGGCGGCGTGACAGGGGCGTTCATGGGCGAGGTCCTGGCCTGGGTTCTTCTTTAGAAGCTTTGCGACTTATAGGACGTTTGCAACGGCCTGGGAAAGGCGGGGCGTGCGCGCCGCGCCGGTAGGGCCGTACTAATTACCGCGCGAGGCCCAGAACAATAAGCAGTGCGCGGTCGAGATCGGCCAATTGATCGGGATCGAGCCGACCGACGGCTTCGCGCACACGGTCGCGACGGAGCGCCGTGATCTTGTCTGTCATGATTTGCGATCGCGCGCGGAGCCTGTTTGCCGGCGTGGGCTCGATCACGGGTCGAATACGGCCGGCGCGAGCGACCGCCGACGACAGAGGGCACACAATGATCGAAGTCGTTCTGTCGCCGAGTTCGTTCGCCTGTACGATGACTGCGGGGCGCGGCTTGCCGAACTCGTCCGGCGCGACCACGATGACGACGTCACCGCGCTTCACGGCCAATCGCGCGGATCGCGCACCGCGTCGAGCCAATCGTCAAGCGCGGCATTGTCGGGATGGCGCGCAAGCTGCGCCGCTTCGCGCCGAATCGCCGCGCGTACGCTGGCGTCGCGCAGGTCCGGCACCCAATGCTGCACCGGGCGCAGCCCTTGAGCCCGCAGGCGTTCGCGCCGCGCCTGCATGCGCTCGCGCGGCGTCTTGGCGCGGCTCCTGGTGACGCGGCGCTTGTTGCGTTCGATGGACATAGACAGCCGCTCTCCTCGGTTGCGTAACATGTTACTCAGGTGAGGGCTGGCCGCAACACCGGCCCCGCCAGCGTCCGCCACCGCCACCGCCTTGGTCAGGGGCTGATGCCGGCGACGGCGGTGCGCGCGGGCCCGCGGATCCGGTATCCGACCAGCAGGACGGCGACGACAGACAATCCGGGGCACGCCGTGATGATGGCGAGCCCGGCGTGGAAGCTATTCGTCAGCTCGAGCGTCCAGCCGACGATCGACGGCCCGAGAAAGCCGCCGAGATTGCCGACCGAATTGATGAGCGCAATGCCGCCGGCGGCGGCGGTGCGGGTGAGGAAGATGGGCGGCAGGCCCCAGAACGGCCCAAGCGTCGCATAGATGCCGACGGTCGCTATGCCGAGCGCTGTGAGCTCCGGCCAGCCCGCGGGCACGGTGATCGCGGCGACGAGGCCGGCAGCGGCAAGAAGCGTCGGCAGCGCCACGTGCCAGACGCGCTCGCCCTTGCGGTCGCTGCGCCGGCCCCACACCAGCATCGCCACGGCGCTGGCGAGATAGGGCAGCGCCGTCAGGACGCCGACCTGCGCGATAGAGAAACCGAGCCCGCGGATGAGCTGCGGCAGCCACAGGCCGACGCCGTACAGCCCGACCACGATGCCGAAATAGGTGAGGCAGAGGAGCCATACCCGGCCGTCGACATGGTGGGGCCCAGCGCAGCACGGACTTGGTGCACATGGCGAGCGCGATCCTCGGCGAGGCGCGCAGCCACGGTCGCGCGTTCCTCCTCGGTCAGCCATCGGGCGGTCGCCGGCCCGTCAGGCAACAAAGCCAGCACCGCAAAGCCGAGCGCACAGGCCGGCAAACCTTCGATGATGAACAGCCATTGCCATCCGGCGAGCCCGAGAAACCCGTGGGCCGAGAGGATCAGGCTCGAAATGGGCGCGCCGATCGCGCTCGCGAGCGGGACCGCCATCATGAACAGGCCGACGAACCGCGCCAGCCGCACCTGCGGAAACCAGGTGGTGAGATAGAGGATCATGCCGGGCAGGAAGCCGGCCTCGGCGACGCCGAGCAGAAAGCGCAGCACGAAGAAGCTCACCGGTCCCTTCACGAAAGCCATGGCGGCCGAAATGAGCCCCCACGTCACCATGATGCGAAAGATCCACAAGCGCGCGCCGACGCGCTCCAGGATCAGGTTGCTGGGCACCTCGAAGAGGAAATAGCCGAAGAAGAAGATGCCGGCGCCCCAGCCATAGACTGTCGGCGACAGGCCGAGATCGGCGTTCATGGTGAGCGCCGCGAAGCTGATGTTCACCCGGTCCAGGAACGCGACCAGGTAGAGCACCATCATGAACGGGATCAGCCGCAACGCGATCTTTTTATAGAGCGCCTCGTCGGGGACCATTCTGCTTTCCTTCGCGGGCCGAGTTCGGGAGCCGGGTTTGGGGGCTGGGTTTGGGAGTCAGGTTTGGCTGCACCGGGCCTCTTTCTCCGAACCGGCGCCCGGAGGCAACAGCCTATATCGGCAGCATCGCTTTTCTCGTCGCCGCTTGGTCACACGCCTTTGGCGCGGCGCGGCAATGACGAGCGCGTTTACAGCAATTGGTCCAGAAACATCAGCCCGACAAATCCAGCGAAGAATGCGATCGGCATGACAGCCGTGTCCTTCATTCGGTGCGCTTCCTTCAGCAACTCTTCGGTGACGAGATAAAGCAGCGCGATCAAACCGAAAGCATAGAATCCGCCAAGTATATGCGGGGACAAGCCGCCCATTGAGAGTCCTGACAGCGGTGCCGATCGGAAGCGCGAACGCGACGCAGGCGGTGATGGCGATCACGCCCACCTTTGAGCCGCGTCCGAATCCCGCCGCGACCGACAGGCCGAGAAACAACAGTTCCAAAGTCAGGGCGATCGTCAAAAGCAGCCCCTGTCTGACACCGTGCAGGAAGCTCAGCCCGAGAACAAAGCCATCGATAAAGACATCAACAACCGATGCGAAGGTGAGTCCGATCGGCCCGCGCAACCGATTATCCGCCGATTGCAACAGGACCATCGCGGCGATGCCGAGTACTGAGCCAATAAACGCAGGCAGAGGAGCATGCGCATTTATGACATCGGGGAGTATTTCAACCGCCGCGGCGGAAAAGACCACGCCGGCAGCGAGGTGCTGGACGACACTGCGAAGCCACCCCGAGGGGGGGTAAAAGGCGGTCATCGCGCCGCCGAGCAACGCGGCTAGGACTGGAACGATCGTGTAGAGCAGAGCTGCCAACCGATATTCCCCCCCGTGTCGTTCGCGACACTATATCGACGTGCAGTGTTGATACAGCCCTGACTAATTCGGTGGGCCACGACGACGAAAGTTTCGCGTAATTTTGCGTAGGGCGGAATAGCGAAGCGTCTTCCGCCGTTCATGGGACGGCGGGTTACGGCTTCGCCTGGCCGGCCCTACGGTCGATGAATGCGGTGGGTTTAGCTCGGCTCAACCCGTCCTACTTGCTCCTGACGTTTCCGTTCACGTTGAATCGTAAGCTCGCGCAAGGAGTCGTAAATCGGTGGGTTGCCGAGCAGCGTCGGCACAAGCATGGCCATAAAGCATGCGCCGAGCATAGGAAGGAGCATTGTGACATTCGCGGTCATCTCGGTGACCAGCACGATACCGGTTAGCGGCGCGCGGACCACGCCTGCAAAAAATGCGGCCATCCCAACGACGGCGAAGCCCACAGGCTGAATATCCAGCCCAGGAAACATTGCGTGGCATGCTGTCCAAAACAGCAGGCCAGATTGCGCGCCGAGAACCAGCAAAGGCGCGAATAGCCCGCCCGGTGTGTTGGCTGCATATGATATCGCGCCGAGCCCAAATCTGATAAAAAAGGCAAGAAGGACGACGCCGAGCGACTCCCCGCCAACGAGTATTTGCGCCGTAATTGCGTCCCCGCCTCCGACCAGGGCCGGTGTGAACCACGCCAGCGTTCCAACCGCACCGCCAATTAGTGCCGCGCGCAATTCCACCGGCAACCATGTCAGCCGCTCGGCCGCCGCGAGGGTGGCGAGCAATGAGCGGTTGTAGGCGATCGCCAGCAAACCGGCGATTCCGCCAAGAACATAAAACAGCGGCTGCGCTGCGGCGGCCGGAAAATGCAGCGGCGCGACTTGGAAATCGGGTGCTTCACCCAGAAGCACCCTCGCGACCGAAATCGCCGTAGCCGATGCGGCAAGCGCAGCTATGGCAGTCCGACGCTCGAATTTCTGCATCAGTTCTTCGAGCACAAAAACCGCGCCGGCAATCGGTGCATTGAAGGCGGTCGCTAAACCAGCGCCCGCTCCCGCCGCCAACAGCACCCGCCAATCCGGCCAGCCACAGCCGACCATGCGGCCAATGAAAACCGCTATGCTTGCGCCCATTTGAACGCTCGGGCCTTCGCGGCCGAGCGCGAGGCCCGAGCCGATTGCGAGTACTCCTCCAACAAATTTAATCGGCGCCAAGCCATATGGCGCAGGCGGCACTTGCCCGTGCAAGACCGCTTCAGCATGCGGAATTCCACTGCCCGATGCTTGCGGTGAGAACCGCCGGACCAGCCACGCGGCGAAGCAAGTTGCCGAGCCACATGTGATCACAAGAACCAGGAATCCCAGGGCGGCGTGTCCATGCGCCCAGACGATCAGAATATTGCGCAACTCATCCGCACGCGCCAAAGTCAGGCGAAACAGCGCTCCGACAAGTCCGGCCGCGGCGCCGACGACGAGCGCCAGAGCCGCCAGCGCCAGCAAGCTGCCCTCTTTTTCGGAGGAGGACGTGGGGTCGCAAGTCATTACGGCTGCTTGTCGGCGGGTCCGGTTGGTGGGCGAATTAGATGAAGCTGCGCGATTAAAGTGCGCGAAGGGCGGTGGCCTCAGCCAAAAGCGTCAAGCCCAGAATTTCCGGATCTTGTCGGCTTCGACCTTGGCGCGCTCATATCCGGCCCGTAGCGCCGGCTCTATCTCGGCGGGATCCAGCAGGTTCACCCCGGGGGGCGTACCGGCAATGATCAACATAGCTTGGGTCCCTGTCGCCAGCAGAGCGTCGATCTCTTTGTTGATGTTGTGCGGGATGCCGCTCAACAGGCTGCCCTCGTATCCATTGGTCAGGGTGATGACAATCGCGCGCTTGGAGCCGGCGACGAGATCGGTGTGCGCCCAGGTTTTGCAGATGCCGCCATCCATGCAGTACCGCTGGCCAAGCAAGGTCGGGCCGATCACGCCGGGCAGCGACGAGCTCGCCCCTGTCGCGTGGGCGAGCGGAATGTTGTTCTTGCGCGCGACCGCTTGGCCGACGACCAGCCGCTCGCCCGAGTAGCAGTCGTTGGCCGTCGTGTACATCTTTGCGACCGGCCAGCCGGTCTTGCTGTCGTCGGTCAACAGCGCGGCCAGCCGCTCGACCGCCGGTCCGTTCAGCCGGTTGTCGGCGGCGAGCGCGGCATGGCCGATGGCGCGGATTGAGGCTGGGTCACCGTTCTTGACGCTGAAGTTGATCTCCCGCGCCCGCTTCTGGCTGATGTTGGGGCTGGCGACCGGCGCAAGCTTTGCGAACAGCGACGGGAAATGACCGAAGAAATTGAACTCCCGCCGCAAGTGCTGGAAGTGCCCGGACGTCAAAGACGAGCCCGCATAGGCGCCGGCCGATGTTCCGACGACCATCTCGGCGACATTGAGGTCGACGCCCAGTTCAAAGAGGCCGTGGAAGAAGCCGCAATACCAGGCGATGTAATACTCCCCGCCGCCACCGAGAACCAGGGTGCGATCGAGCCCTTTGGCGAGGTCGGAAACCGTGGGTGTCTCGGGGACCGGTCGGACCATTCCGTCGTCGGCAAACAGCTTGGCCGAGATCTCGGCCGCCATTGCGTCCACCGCGCAAACGTCGGCGGCATTCGCCGGCGACGGCGCCGCTTCGCCACTGGCGACCACACCGGAGATGGCGGCCGCAGCCGCTCCCATAAAGCCGCGTCGAGAGGATGTCATTATCGAGCACTCCGCCGCTGCGTCGCCCATTGAAATCGAACCGTCTGCGCCGAGCGCTGTCATGAACGCGCGCCGCCTCACGCCTACCTGTAAGCACAAGAGAGCGGCACAGTAGCGGCTCAAATCGGTATCCGGAAGGGGTCCGCATGGTCGGCCCTGCCCATGGATTGCCGGTGGGCTACGCTGGCTCGGCTTGCGATGCTATCGTCGATGCTTCACCGTGGAGCAGCCTTGCCGACGATCGCATATTTTCTCGGAATTGCCGTGCGGATGTTCTTCAACGATCACGATCCGCCACATGTGCACGCGCATTACCAAGGCTATCGGGCGCGAGTCCGCATTTCTGACGGAACGGTGATCGACGGCCGACTGCCGCCGACAGCAACCGTAGCCCGGATGAGCGTAGTGAAATCCGGGGACGGCTCGTTTGGCTCCGCACCCGCATTACGTTGCACTCCATGCGGGCTACGCTTGCTTTGATTTTGCCCGTGCCCCCTCCACCATGCTGGGCATGGTCCCCCTCCCCCGTGAAACGGGGGGAGGGCGAGAATTGTAGAAGGTCGGGTAACCGTAGCCCGGATGAGCGCAGCGAAATCCGGGGACAGGTTATATTGTCTAGCCCCCATGAAGTCCCGCATTCCGCTTCGCTCCATGCGGGCTACGCTTGCTTGCTATCTCGAAAAAATGCGGTGAGCGCTCAGCCTGCTCGGCGTTTCGTTGTTGGAGGCATTTATCTGTCGATAAAATCGAACGGCAAAATACGCCATTAGGCGAGCTCGGGACTGCTTGCGCGCAGCCGAATGTGAGGCCGATTGGCCAAGCCTTTGTTCAGCTTTCCTTTGGTGCAAATGTCTTCTTTCAATGCCAGGCGTGCATGGCGACCACCAGGCAGCAGATTGCCCAGAAGACGCAGTATTCGATGCCGCCGATTATCCAGATCCAGCTCTTGGTGAGCTTGTAGGTGGCCGCAGCCGCGACCAGGAGGTGGATGAAGGCGATGATGCCGACATAGCGGGTGTAAATGTCGAAGACCAAGCATACGCAGAGGACGGTCTCGATCGCACCGGCGATGTACATCCATGTTGCGGGCGGCTTGAAGCCCGCCTTGACGAAGAAGTCGAGGGTGGCCGGCACCGTGATCTTGCCCACGATATGCGGGATGAAGAACAGGCCGCAGATGATGCGCAGAATATTGAATTCATTGAATAAATCGAAATTTGCGGGCATGGTTCACTTTCCTCCCTCCCATACCGAGGACCTGTCCCTCCCGAAAATTATATCCGCGCGCAGCAAATGTGGGTGATCCCATGCCGAGGCATTGTACCAAGGGCAGCTATGGTCATCCTCGCCCGTCACGCTGTCACGCCAGTGACGGCGGGTCTGCCCTCAGCTACGGACGCCCGCGCGGCTGTTAGTCAGGGATGTCGCGGCATCGTCACCGCCGGGCTTGACCCGGCGGTCCATGCTGAACTGCCGCACGCTCGACGCTGCCGCATGGATCGCCGGGTCACGCGCCACCCGAAGTCGGCAGTTGCCGACTTCGGCCTTCAATAGGGCGATCCCGGGTAAACCCGGGATCGGCAGCGCGGCCTGGCAATGACGAAAATAACCGTAGCCGAACATAACCGTAGCCCGGATGAGCGCAGCGAAATCCGGGGACAGGTTATGTTGTAGAGCCGCCATGAAGTCCCGCATTCCGCTTCGCTCCATGCGGGCTACGCTTGCTACCGCATGGATCGCCGGGTCTCGCCGCTTTGCGGCGGCCCGGCAATGACGAACGCATTTAACATAGGGCGAATAGCGAAGTGTATTCCGCCGTTTCTTGGTTAGGCGGGTTACGGCTTCGCCTTAACCCGCCCAATAGTCTATGCCTGCTTGTTAACATATAGCCGAATTGCTACATTCAGTTCCGTAGCATTTCGGCAAGGAGCGGGAAAATGCCAGAGATCAGAATCGACCAGTACTACGATAATTTTTCAGGAAACCGCGGAATAGAAGCACTTAAATATGCGCACGAAATTCGCAAGTTTGAGATTGACCTTTACTGGAAACGTGCAGCATACTTTTGGACCTTCATCGGCGCTGCTTTTGCCGGCTATTTTTGGATTTTAAAACAGCCTGATACCGCAAGCATCTTCGTTGTTACATCTCTTGGGTTTGTTTTCTCACTGAGTTGGTATTGCGTAAATCGTGGAAGTGGAGCTTGGCAGAGAAATTGGGAAAGGCACGTCGACTTTCTTGAAGACCGCGTAACCGGTCCGTTACATAAGACCCTAATCGATCGCGGCTCCTACAAATTCAAGAACTTTGCAGAGCCATTTCCCTTTTCTCCATCGCGGATCAACAATATTCTTGCATTGTACGTAACTGTTATTTGGGGTTTTTTAATGGTAAGGACTGCTTGGAATGCCAGAGATTATCTGTATAATTTTAATATAATTCTGCCAAAAATTTCTATTACGATTATCGGAATCTTAGTTCTCACCATCGTTACTACTATTATCTTGTTTACCGTGGGAAAGTCGCGTCGCGAAGAAGAATTGAATGAATCAATTCCGACAAGAATCTTCTTAACGCCCATTCAACAGTGAAGTGCAACGGGCAGATTTCTGGCGCTGAAGAAAATCTCGCGAGGGGTTTGGTAGCCGAGTATCTTTCTGGGGCGAGAGTTGAGTTTGTCCTCGACCCTTTGGACATCGGCATCGGACAAAATAGAGAAGTCGGAACCTTTTGGGAAGTACTGCCTGAAGAGGCCGTTAGTGTGTTCGTTGAGGCCGCGTTCCCACGAGTGATAGGGCTTGGCAAAATAGGATAGTGCCCCCAGCGAGGTTGCGATTTGGGCGTGAGAGGCGAACTCTTTTCCATTGTCGTAAGTGATTGTTTCGATTTGGTCAGCGAGCGGCAAAAGCACGCGTGCGCAGGCCTGCACGACAGAGTCCGCGTTCTTGTCCGGCAGTTTGGCGAGCTTGGTGTATTTGGAGGTTCGCTCGACGTGCGACATGACAACGCCTTTGTGATTGGCGCCGATAATCGTGTCGGCCTCCCAGTCTCCGATGCGGATTTTTGCGGCGACAATAGGAGGCCGCTGATCGATATCGACGCGGTTCGGAATCAGCCCGCGCCCCGAATTCTTGCCCTTGCGCCTGTTGTATTTTTTGCCGCTGTGACGCAAGTGAAGATACAGCGTGCCCCCGTCTTTCTTGTCTTTCCAGACATGCTGATAGATGCGCTCGTGACTGATAAAGGCGACGCCATCCTTCGCCAGACGCCCGCTGATCTGATCGGGACTCCACTGCTGTTGCGTCAGTTTTTCTTCGATCAGCTCCACCAAATCTGGCGTTATTTTGCGCGGCTTGTCCGAGGCCTCTTGGCGTCTCTGCGAGGCCTTCTCGTGCGCTTGCTTGAAGCGATAGCCGCGCGCGCCGGTGTTGCGAACAAGCTCGCGGCTGATCGTCGACGGATCGACGCCAATTTGCCGCGCGATGTGGGCTTGCGAGTGGCCGCTTTGCAAGAGCGCGTAAATCTGGCAGCGTTGTTCGCAGGTCAGATGGAGATAGCCTTCGGGCATTTTTCCTCCGTGAGATGTGCTGTCCCACGCAAGGATAGTCTTCCATCTGACCGCCAGAAAAACCGGCATACACAACATGGCAAAGTCTGGCGGGAGAAAACGTCGGCCTCAAGGGTGCTCGCTGCGCTCGCATCGTCTCCGGCGACTAAAGCCCTTGACCCCGACCCTTTCCCCCGCCACTCACTCCGCCATGCCGTCTATGCTGCCCTGTTGCACTTCGGATTTGAAACGGCGTAAGGAAATACGAGCCACCTACGGCCCTTACATTGCCGAGCGCTGCACCAGCCCGATCGGGCGGTACAGGGCCTGGACCGTCCGCGCCCGGTCAACTGCAAGATAGTACCTGACTCTGCCCCTTACACATCGACCCTCAGCGCGGCGATAATAGCCTCCTGCGGAATATCGACCTTGCCGAATTGACGCATGCGCTTTTTGCCTTCCTTCTGCTTCTCCAAAAGCTTGCGCTTGCGGGTGACGTCGCCGCCGTAGCATTTCGCGGTCACGTCCTTGCTAAAAGCGCGCACGGTCTCGCGCAATGGCGCCGCTTCAGGCTACCTCGATGAGAAGCTCCGGAGAAAGCTGGGCCCTGGCATCGAGCAGTTCGATTCCGACGATGCGGCCTTCTGCGTCGTAATCGAAGACGACATCCGGAGCGATCTCGGCGCTGTCGAGGACTTTTTGCTGGGACAAACGAATGTAGGCGGCATTGTCTTCGGGCCGGTATTTTATCGTCGGTGTCATGAGGGCTTCCGCGCGTCCCTGTCGAAAAACACGGTCAGAACAAGAATCTCCTGCTCGGTTTCGATGCAAGCGACGTGGAGCGGCGCACCGTCGAGCAAGCTGTCTCGGCCTCATCCTGAGGAGCGCTCCGAAGGTGCGCGTCTCGAAGGATGGGCCGGCCGCCCCCCGCCCTTCGAGACGGGCGCGCTCCGCGCCCTCCTCAGGACGAGGGCGGATCGAGGCTCTTCAAAGGCGCGAGTATCACACATCCACCTTCAGCGCTGCGATAAAAGCCTCCTGCGGGATATCGACCTTGCCGAATTGGCGCATGCGCTTTTTGCCTTCCTTCTGTTTATCTAACAGCTTGCGCTTGCGGGTGACGTCGCCGCCATAGCATTTCGCGGTCACGTCCTTGCGGAAGGCGCGCACGGTCTCGCGCGCGACGATCTTGCCGCCGATCGCCGCCTGGATCGGAATCTGGAACATGTGCGGCGGGATCAGCTCTTTCAGCTTCTCCACCATGGCGCGACCGCGGCTTTCCGCGCGCGTGCGATGCACCAGCATCGCCAGCGCGTCCACCGGCTCGGCGTTGACCAGAATCTGCATCTTCACCAGATCGGCGGGCCGGTAGTCGGTGAGGTGATAGTCGAACGAGGCGTAGCCCTTCGACACCGATTTCAGCCGGTCGTAGAAATCGAACACCACTTCGTTGAGCGGCAGCTCGTATTTCACCAGCGCGCGCGAGCCGACATAGGAAAGGTCCACCTGCACGCCGCGCCGGTCCTGACAAAGTTTCAGCACGCTGCCGAGATAGTCGTCGGGCGTGAGAATGGTCGCGGCGATCCACGGCTCGCGGATTTCCTTGATCTTCACCACATCCGGCATGTCGACCGGATTGTGAATCTCGATCTCGCTGCCGTCGGTCAGCGTCATTTTGTAGATCACCGAGGGCGCGGTCGCGATCAGGTCGAGATTGAACTCGCGCGCAAGTCGCTCCTGGATGATCTCGAGGTGCAACAGTCCGAGAAAGCCGCAGCGGAAGCCGAAGCCGAGCGCGGCGCTCGTTTCCATCTCGTAGGTGAAGCTCGCATCGTTGAGGCGGAGCTTGCCCATCGCCGCGCGCAAATTCTCGAAGTCGGCGGCGTCGACGGGAAACAGGCCGCAGAACACCACCGGCACCGCGGGGCGGAAGCCGGGCAGGGGAGCCGCCGCGGGCTTGCGCTCGTCGGTGATGGTGTCGCCGACGCGGGTGTCGGCCACGTCCTTGATCGAGGCGGTGATGAAGCCGATCTCGCCGGGGCCGAGCTCGGCCGCTTCCAGCAATTTCGGGGTGAACACGCCGACGCGGTCCACTTCGTACGAGGCGTCGGTGCCCATGAGGCGGATGCGCTGGCCTTTCCGGATCGCGCCATCGACGATGCGCACCAGCACGACGACGCCGAGATAGGAGTCGTACCAGGAGTCGACGAGCAGCGCTTTCAGCGGCGCGTCGGGATCGCCCTTGGGCGGCGGCAGGCGGGTGACGATCGCCTCCAGGACCGCGTCGATGTTGATCCCGGTCTTGGCCGAGATCAGGATCGCGTGCGAGGCGTCGAGGCCGATCACGTCCTCGATCTGCTGCTTCACCTTCTCCGGCTCCGCCGCGGGCAGGTCGATCTTGTTGAGGACCGGCACGACTTCGTGATTGTTTTCGATCGCCTGGTAGACATTGGCGAGCGTCTGCGCCTCCACCCCCTGGCTCGCATCGACCACGAGCAGCGAGCCCTCGCAGGCGGCGAGCGAGCGGTTCACCTCATAGGCGAAATCGACATGGCCGGGCGTATCGATCAGGTTGAGCACATAGTCCTTGCCGTCGCGCGCGCGGTAGGCGAGGCGCACGGTCTGCGCCTTGATGGTGATGCCGCGCTCGCGTTCGATGTCCATGGAATCGAGCACCTGCTCGCGCCCCTGCATTTCGCGCGCGGAAAGACCGCCTGTCGTCTGGATCAGGCGGTCGGCGAGCGTCGATTTGCCGTGGTCGATATGTGCAACGATCGAGAAATTGCGGATGTTTTCGATCGGATGAATGGCCATGCCTCGCATGTAGCAATGCGGAGCGCCGGAGGGAAGCGCAACAATCAACGGCGTGCAGCAGGTATATGGGCGCACACCTCTCCCCGGCGGGGAGAGGTCGGGTTCCGAGCGTGCGAGGAACCCGGGTGAGGGGAATACAAGAATATGGCACAGCCCCTCACCCGGCGCGCATCTCGTTGCACTCGATCGCTCGCCGACCTCTCCCCAATGGGGAGAGGTGAAAGCTGTTCGGTCGGTGCGAGGCGCGGCAGAGCGGTTGATCGCCGTCGCGCATGTCCTTGCCGCCACGGTTCACGAGCCAGTGAATTTTCGCCCGCGATGAAACCGGCGGCCTTTGGCCCCGTAACTCGGCCCGACGACGAACGGTTTACCCGGCTCTCAGGGTCGGGGGCCGGCTTCGTCTCCGGCCGTCCCGCCGCCGGCGGTGCGCCGTCTCACGCCATTGTGCAACATGAAGGAGAACTTCGATGTCCAAGCGTCTGACGCTGTTTGCCGCCGCGCTCGTACTGTTGTCGGGCACGGCGATCCTGCCTGCTGCGGCGGAAATGAACCATAAGGAAAAGGCCGTGACCGTCGGCGGCGCGCCGATGTATCCGTCCAAGAACATCATCCAGAACGCGGTGAACTCCAAGGATCACACCACGCTCGTCGCCGCGGTAAAGGCGGCGGGTCTCGTGGAGACGCTGCAGGGCGCCGGCCCGTTCACGGTGTTCGCGCCGACCAATGCCGCCTTCGGCAAGCTGCCTGCCGGCACCGTCGACAATCTGGTGAAGCCGGAGAACAAGGGAACGCTTACCAGCATCCTCACCTATCACGTCGTTCCCGGCCGGATGACCGCCGCGGGCCTGATGAAGGCGGTGAAGGAAGGCGATGGCGCGGCCAAGCTGAAGACCGTCCAGGGCGAAGAGCTGACGGTCAAGCAGGCCGGCCCCGGCAAGCTCACCATCACCGACGCCAAAGGCGACACCGCGACCGTCACCATCGCCAATGTGTTGCAGTCGAACGGCGTCATCCATGTGATCGACACCGTCCTCATGCCGATGTGACCACCATGCCGGCCGGGGGCCGACGCACGGTCTCCGGCCGGGCACGGCGGCGTGGCAGTGCTCGCCGCGCGCCTTGACGGATTTGTGAGCGCGTTCGCCGGGAGCGCAAGTAACGTTGCGGGCCGGTGCTGCGAAGTAGTCATAGAGCGTAGCCCCTAAAGGGCGTCCCGGCGAAGGCGCCAGGAGCACCGTCATGACCGATATCGCGGCTTCCCGATCCGACAGCGCACCTCACGGCAGCGCCGATGCGGTTATCCATCCCGCGTGGGTGCGCGTCACGCACTGGATCAATGTGCTGGCCATGCTGATTATGATCGGCTCGGGTTGGCGCATTTACGATGAGTCGCCGTTGTTTCCTTTCGTTATTCCGTTCGAAATCACGCTTGGTCGCGAATTCCCGGGCGCGTTGCTCTGGCATTTCGCAGCGATGTGGCTGCTGGCCGTGAACGGTATCGTTTATGTGACGCTCGGCATTCTCTCCGGGCGCTTTCGGCGCAAGTATTTTCCCATCCAGCCGCGCGAGGTCGTCGCCGATTTCGGCGCCGCGCTGCGCGGGCGCCTCTCGCATGATGATCTCACCGTCTACAACGCGGTGCAGAAGCTGTTTTATATCGGCGTGATCGTCGCCAGTATCGTCGTCATCCTTTCCGGCCTTTCGATCTGGAAACCGGTGCAATTCCAGGAGCTGACCGCGCTGTTTGGCGGCTACGACGCGGCGCGCTACGTGCACTTCTTTGCGATGGCGGTGATTGTTGGCTTCCTTGTTGTTCATATCGCGCTTGCGGTTCTGGTGCCGAAAAGCCTGCGGGCGATGCTCCGCGGACGCTGAGGCTGAGACAACGCGAAGGAGAGCGCCATGGCGCGCAGCAGCAAACCGATCCCCGGCGTCGACGCGAAGTATCTGGTCAAGCAAGCCGGCCAGCTGCTGCCGGAACCATCGCGACGTCTTTTTCTGCGCGGAGCGGCAGGCGTCGGCGCGGTCGCGCTGCTCGGTGGCTGCGACATCGTCGACAGTGAGAGCGCGGAAAATGCGCTCCATGTCGTTTCCCGGTTCAATGACCGCGTGCAAGCTTTCATCTTCAGCCCGACCAAGCTCGCGCCGACCTATCCGGACAGCGCGATCACGCGGCCATTTCCATTCAATGCTTATTACCCCTTGGAGGATGCGCCGGAAATCGATGCGGTCGATTACGCGCTCAATGTCGGCGGACTGGTCAGCGAGAAGAAAGCCTGGACGCTCGACGAGCTTTATGCACTGCCGCAGGAGAAGCAGGTCACCCGCCATGTCTGCGTTCAGGGCTGGAGCGCGATCGGAAGCTGGACCGGCTGCCCCTTGCGCCACTTCCTGCGCCGCATCGGGGCGGACACGCGAGCGAAATATGTCTGGTTCCGTTGCGCCGAGGGCTACACCAATACGATCGACATGGCGACCGCGCTGCATCCACAGACGCAGATGACCTTCAAGTTCGAGAACGACATCCTGCCGCGCGCCTATGGGTTCCCGATGAAAATCCGCATGCCGACCAAGCTCGGCTTCAAGAACCCCAAATACGTGGTCGCGATGGAGGTCACCAACGAGGACCGCGGCGGCTATTGGGAGAACCAGAACTACAACTGGTTCAGCGGGCTGTGAAGTCTTCCGCTCTGAAACCTATCCGGTCATTCCGGAAGCCGAGCGCGGCGAGGCTGTCCGGAATCCGCATGGATCGCGACAGGCAATAGATTCCAGGCTCGCGGACTTCGTCCGCGTCCCGGAATGACGCACGAGAATATAGCAGGTCAACTCACTCCGCCGCGACGGACTGGCCGATCTCGAACGGCACGAGCCCGACCGGCCGGCCGTCGCGCGCGATAACCATGTGGTTCTCGGGCACTTCGATCCAGCCGGAATGATCGTGGTCGAGCGGCTCGGACACGATCACCACGTCGGATCCCGCGGTGCGGTAATACAGCGTATGGCCTTCGCAGTTAGCGGCGTAGCGGAAGGCGTAGAGGTCGCGGCCGTTGGCAAGCGCCGAAGTGAAGCGCAGCATCTCGTGCTGCCCGTCTTCGTTGACCATCCGGGTCAGCGTTTCGAGCGTGCGCAGCGTCGCGCTGATCGGGTCGCTCTCGGCGCCCGCGCCCATGATGGCAAGGAACACCGCCTCCGAATCGGTGGTTCCGACTCGCGAGCCATAGAGCGCATCCGGAATGAGCCCCTCGACCTGCCGGCGCACGCGCGGCCAGTGACCGATCACGCCGTTATGCATGAACAGCCACCGCCGGCAGGCGAAGGGATGGCAGTTGGGGCGAGTCGTCGGCGTGCCGGTCGCCGACCGCACATGCGCGAAGAACAAATGCGATTGGATGTGCCGGCACAGATAACGCAGGTTCTCGTCCGACCAGGCCGGGCGCACTTCGCGATAAAGGCCGGGCTCGGGGTGATCCCCGTACCAGCCCAGGCCAAAACCGTCGCCATTGGTTCTCGCCGTGGTTTCCAGCGCTTCGATGCTCTGCGCGATCAGCGAATGCGCCGGTGCGGTGACGTAGTGTTCCAGGGCAATCGTATCACCCCGATAGGCGATCCAGCGGCACATGAGGTGCCTCCCTCCACAGAGGCATGCTTCGCCCCCCAACTCAAAGCGGACAAGTATAGCGGCGTTTGCAAGTATAGCGGCGTTTGCGAGGGGCAAGAAACAGAAAACATAGCCGATTCAATGGCTGCGACCTCCGCGAGGCGCTCAGCGCTGGCGCCAGACGAAGGCGGCGCTCACCACGTAGTTCCACACCGCTCCCATCAACGCGCCGCCGAGGCCGGCGACCCACCAACCGGGACCGCTGTTGTAGATCCAGGTCGCCGCGCCGACATTGGAAACCGCCCCGACCGAGCAGATCACCTGGAACCACAGCAGCCCTTTGAAGAACCGCCATCCCGTAAGGCGCTGGTCGCTGTAGGTCAGACGATTGTTGAGCACGAAGTTCCAGGTGATGGCGGCGATCGTAGCCACGGCCTGCGCGGCGCTGAAGCGCAATTCGGCCGCATCCAGCGCCAGCGCGAGCACCGCCATATGGACGACGACGCCGGTGAGGCCGACGGCGCAGAACAGAAGAAAGCGCAGCGACACGGCATCGTCCGTCAGCTTGGCGATCACAAGCGCGGCGAAATCGAGAATGACGCGCGTATCGAGTTTGCTCAGTCCATGCTGGCGCTCACGGAAGACGTAAGGCAGTTCGGCCACCCGAATCCTGCCGCGCGCGGTCGCGACGATGTCGAGCAGAAGCTTGAAGCCCTGCGACGAGAGCGAGGGGGCGAGCTCTTCGACCAGATCGCGGCGGATCATGAAGAAGCCGCTCATCGGATCGGTCAGCTCCACGCCGAGAAAACGGCGGGCGATCGTCGAGGACCAACGGCTCGCGCGCGCCCGATGCGGGTCGAAACCGGCCGTCGCATTCCCCCACATGTAGCGACTGGCGACGACGAGATCGACGTCGCCCTGGCGAAGCCGCTCGACCATCGCCACCAGCAAGCCTTCATCGTGCTGCAGGTCGGCGTCGAGCGCCGCCACGTACCGCGCCTGGCTCGCCAGCATGCCCTCGAGCAAGG
>CAWIXM010000054.1:85000-124123 GCA_963840055.1 uncultured Alphaproteobacteria bacterium
TCGCTCGCCACTACTAACGGAGTCTCGGTTGATGTCCTTTCCTCCGGGTACTGAGATGTTTCAGTTCCCCGGGTTCGCTTGAAACCCCCTATTTTATTCGGAGGTCCATACCTCGTTTCAGAAGTCAGTAATCAGAAGTCAGCAGACGGAGTCCCGCCGCTGAATTCTGAATACTGACTTCTGGAGGTGGGTTTCCCCATTCGGATATCCACGGATCAAAGCTTCCTCGCAGCTCCCCGCGGCTTTTCGCAGCGTAGCACGTCCTTCATCGCCTCTCAGCGCCAAGGCATCCACCGAATGCCCTTAAGGCACTTGATCGCTCTCATTATCAATGCCCACCCACTCGGCGTGGCGCTGGCGAAAGGGCGTAGACCCGTTCGCGCAGCCGGACATTGATGAGAAAGACCAGCTTGCTTCGAGATCGATCCGACGGTCCTGCGGTCAGGCAGGCCGACATGAACTACGGCCGCGGCGACGCATCTTGCGATGCGGGCTGCGCCCGAGTCTGGAGTAGCGCGTCCACACGAGACTTGCGTCTCGCCCGAACGCTCGGAGCGATCTCCTCTTCACGATGTCAGATATCACGCGGCGGCGAAGAGCCGATAAGCCGTTCGATAGCCGCGAAACGTATCACTTCCTGGACGAACCCAAACCCGCTGGTGGAGCCAGACGGGATCGAACCGACGACCTCCTGCTTGCAAAGCAGGCGCTCTCCCAACTGAGCTATGGCCCCTCCGCCAGAAAGCCAGAAGGCGGAACCCAAACTCGAACGGTTGACGCGACAACTGCGGTTGCGTGCGCGTCCGCTTCGACGGTTCGGTTTTCTGCTTTGAGGTTTTTCTGGCTTCAGACTGGTGGGCCTGGGAAGATTTGAACTTCCGACCTCACGCTTATCAAGCGCGCGCTCTAACCAGCTGAGCTACAAGCCCCCGGCCGGCCGCTCGCAAAAGCCGATCAAGCACGATCGGTCGAGCGGCACGAGCTCGTCCACGAAGAAAGAGAAACGAAGACGGCGGTGTCCCGCCGATAGGCTGCGTTCGATCGAGATCGAACCGCCCTGATGTTTCCAAGAGATCCGATAGAGGACACGTGAGTGCGCCTCTGAGGGATCATCCTTAGAAAGGAGGTGATCCAGCCGCAGGTTCCCCTACGGCTACCTTGTTACGACTTCACCCCAGTCGCTGACCCTACCGTGGCCGGCTGCCTCCTTGCGGTTAGCGCACCGTCTTCAGGTAAAGCCAACTCCCATGGTGTGACGGGCGGTGTGTACAAGGCCCGGGAACGTATTCACCGCAGCGTGCTGATCTGCGATTACTAGCGATTCCGACTTCATGTGCTCGGGTTGCAGAGCACAATCCGAACTGAGACGGTTTTTTGAGATTTGCTAAGGGTTGCCCCATCGCATCCCATTGTCACCGCCATTGTAGCACGTGTGTAGCCCAGCCCGTAAGGGCCATGAGGACTTGACGTCATCCCCACCTTCCTCGCGGCTTATCACCGGCAGTCCCCTTAGAGTGCCCAACTGAATGATGGCAACTAAGGGCGAGGGTTGCGCTCGTTGCGGGACTTAACCCAACATCTCACGACACGAGCTGACGACAGCCATGCAGCACCTGTGTCCACGCCCCTTGCGGGGAGGAACCCATCTCTGAGAACCGTCGTGGCATGTCAAGGGCTGGTAAGGTTCTGCGCGTTGCTTCGAATTGAACCACATGCTCCACCGCTTGTGCGGGCCCCCGTCAATTCCTTTGAGTTTTAATCTTGCGACCGTACTCCCCAGGCGGGATGCTTAAAGCGTTAGCTGCGCCACTGACGAGCAAGCTCGCCAACGGCTAGCATCCATAGTTTACGGCGTGGACTACCAGGGTATCTAATCCTGTTTGCTCCCCACGCTTTCGCACCTCAGCGTCAGTACCGGGCCAGTGAGCCGCCTTCGCCACTGGTGTTCTTGCGAATATCTACGAATTTCACCTCTACACTCGCAGTTCCACTCACCTCTCCCGGACTCAAGGTCGCCAGTATCAAGGGCAGTTCTGGAGTTGAGCTCCAGGATTTCACCCCTGACTTAGCAATCCGCCTACGTGCGCTTTACGCCCAGTGATTCCGAGCAACGCTAACCCCCTTCGTATTACCGCGGCTGCTGGCACGAAGTTAGCCGGGGCTTCTTCTGCGGGTACCGTCATTATCTTCCCCGCCGAAAGGGCTTTACAACCCTAAGGCCTTCATCACCCACGCGGCATGGCTGGATCAGGCTTGCGCCCATTGTCCAATATTCCCCACTGCTGCCTCCCGTAGGAGTCTGGGCCGTGTCTCAGTCCCAGTGTGGCTGATCATCCTCTCAGACCAGCTACTGATCGTCGCCTTGGTGAGCCGTTACCTCACCAACAAGCTAATCAGACGCGGGCCGATCCTTCGGCGATAAATCTTTCTCCTTGCGGACGTATCCGGTATTAGCCCAAGTTTCCCTGGGTTGTTCCGAACCGAAGGGTACGTTCCCACGTGTTACTCACCCGTCTGCCACTGACGCATTGCTGCGTCCGTTAGACTTGCATGTGTTAAGCCTGCCGCCAGCGTTCGCTCTGAGCCAGGATCAAACTCTCAAGTTGGATGAGAACTTTTTCCGGCTGGTCACTCACGTTTGACGAGGTCCCACTCTGACCGTGCAAGCGGGTGTCCGCCTGCAAAGCCACAGTGTTGACCTGAAACGCGTACCGCCGAAGTCTCGTCCGGCCGCCTCTCCCGAAGAATTGCTCCTTCGCGAAAAGCGGCCCGCAAGGACTCCGCCGTCCACGTTTCTCTTTCTTCCGATTCACTTGTCAAAGAGCCCGGAGAACAGAACAATGTCCCCCAACCTATGCAATTCGGCGATGGAACCTTCCGCCCCCGATCGGTTTCGGGTGCGCCGTTCGCCGAACATCGTTGATGAGCTTCAGAGGCACGCCATCGCACCGAGACGGCGGCGCACCGTGTCGGCCTTTATATGCCCCCTCGCCCCCAATTGTCAACTCGATTCCGCGCCAAAATCGCGCGCCGTGGATAACTCGCCGCGCGGTCCGACTGAATTAATGTTGCATGATTGGGAGCGACCATTGCAGGCCGGCCACACTCAAGCAGATATGGTAAGATCTTCACTAATTTCAAGGCCTAGGGTCGTACTGCCGCCACAATGACACGCACTTTATAGCCGCCAGGGACAGGGGGTACCATCCAGATTTGCTTCCCACAATTTAACCGCGCGGGCGTCGGACAGTGCGCCTGCGGCGCGTGATGTTGTGAGGCTGAGCAGGGGGTGGTGGAGCGATCCGTCCGTGATCGCTCGACGTGGGGAATGGGGACTTTGGTTCAAAGCAGGACGCAGGGCTCGTACGAACCCGGACATGCATCGGCAGTTCCGGACCTCGGCAACGAGCCGCCGCTCTCGGTCGACGGCGAGGTCGGCGAGCTCGACCATCGCCGCATCTCGGTGCAATGGTTCAGCGCGACGATCCTGACCGGACTGTGCGGCGCCGCCTTGATGGGGGGCGCCGTTTTTGCAGCGCTTGACGGCGAGGCCAATTTCGCAACGAGCCCCGAAATTTATGAGGCGGATTTGCGCGGCACGCTCAGCCAGGCCGAGCGCGGAGCGGTCCGCAAGGCCGATCGGCTTCCCGCGCCGAGCGAAAGCGTCGCCGCCCGCAAGTTGATCCGGATATCGACCACCAGCCGCGTGGGCGATCGCGAGTTGGTCCGCGTGCGGCCCTATGTGCGCGTTTCCGCCAACCTGTCGCTCTCGGTGACCGAGATCTCGGCCCACCTTCCTCCGTTCAATCCGCAGAAACTCCTCGCCAACCCTGCGGCGAACGCGGGGACAAACCAAGAGACGCCGCGGGCAGCGCCTGACGCCGCCGTCTCCTTTATTACCCGCGATCTCGGAGGCCTGCTGCCGCGCGAGAAAATCGCGCTGACGATCCCGCTGGACCAAGTCGTGGCACGCGTGCGCGAAGCGGCGAATTGGACCGGCGCAAGCTCGGCGCAATACGCATCCGCGGATTTTCCCGGTACGATCCGGCTTGCTTATGCCGCCGAGGGTAACGTGGACCCCTACGTGGGGTTCGAGGCGCGCATCATCCCCGAAAATGTAACCTTGCTCCCCAAGACTGCGAAGGAAGCAACCGGCGGCGGCGCCAGCGCCGATGAGCGAACCATCACCATCAAGAAGGGCGACTCGGTCCGCACCGTTCTGGGTGACCTTGGCGCCACTCAGGACGAGATCAAGGCGATTGCGGGTCTGCTCGGCGCGCGCGGGCGCGACGGCGGCCTGAAGGAAGGGTACAAGCTGCGCGTGCTGCTCACGCCCGTTCCCGGCGACGATCGCACGCAGCCGGCGCGCGTGATCTTGGTCGGCGACGCCGGAACGGAAGCGATTGTCGCGCTTTCCGACCTCGGTAAGTACGTTTCAGTTGACGTGCAAAGCGCCGAGACTCAGATCGCCGATACAGACGATGAGGACGACGACGGAACCGGTGTGCGGCTCTACCAGAGTCTCTATGAGACTGCGCTGCGCAACAAGATCCCACGGCCGGTGATCGATGACCTTATCCGGATTTACTCCTACGACGTCGATTTCCAACGGAAGGCGCAGGCGGGCGATTCATTTGAGGTGATCTATGCCGGCGACAACGAAACCGCGAGCGGAAGGCAGGACGTGCTATTCGCCGGATTGAGCGTTGGCGGCGAGGTCAAGCGGTTCTATCGCTTTAAATCGTCGGACGACGAACTCGTCGACTACTACGATGAGACCGGGAAGAGCGCGAAGAAATTCCTCGTGCGCAAGCCTGTCACCGATGGATTGATGCGTTCCGGCTTCGGCGTACGAAAACATCCGATCCTCGGCTACACCAAGATGCACACCGGCGTCGACTGGGCCGCCCCGATGGGAACGCCGGTCTTCGCGTCGGGCAATGGCACGATCGAGAAGGTCGGCTGGGAGTCGGGCTACGGCAAATATATCCGCATCAAGCACGCCAACGGCTACGAGACCGCCTACGGCCATCTCACCGCTTATGCGCGCGCCTCGAAGGAAGGCGCGCGGGTTCGCCAGGGCCAGGTGATTGGCTTCGTCGGCTCGACGGGTCTCTCCACCGGCTCGCATCTCCACTACGAGATCATCGTCAACGGCCGCTTCGTCGATCCGATGCGGGTGAAATTGCCGCGTGGACGCGCCCTCAACGGCGCAGTGCTTGCAAGCTTCGAGCGTGAACGTGATCGCATCGGCGCGATGACGACGCACCGGCCCGCGCGCGTCGCGCAGCGCAGCGCTTCTGCCAAAACGCGGTAAGCCGCGTCTCCCTCAGGTCAGACGACCCCGTTGCGGCGCTCACGCGCCGCAAGCGGAAGCATGCGCCCTGGTTCCGTACGGGTCGTTACGCCGCTTCGGCGTGGGCGACCTCGCCGTTGAAGGCGAGGCCTTTCTTGATCGCGGTGACGCGAACCGCTTCGCCGTCCTTGATGCGGCCAGCGAGGATCAGTTCGGCGAGCGGGTCTTGCAGCGACTTCTGGATCGCGCGCTTGAGCGGGCGCGCGCCATAAGACGGATCGTAGCCCCGTTCGGCGAGCCAATCGCGCGCCTTGGGGTCCACGTCGAGCGTAATCTTGCGCTCGTCGAGCAGCTTCTGCAGCCGGCCCAGCTGGATTTCGACGATCCGCCCCATCTGCTCGCGCTTCAAGCGATGGAACAGGATGATCTCGTCGATCCGGTTGAGGAATTCGGGGCGGAACGCCGCGCGCACCACCGTCATCACCTCTTCCTTGACGGCGTCGGTGTCCTCATCCTCCGGCTGCCCGACCAGGAATTGCGAGCCGAGGTTCGAAGTCATGACGATCAACGTGTTGCGGAAATCGACGGTGTGGCCCTGTCCGTCGGTGAGGCGGCCATCGTCGAGCACCTGCAAGAGCACGTTGAACACGTCCGGGTGTGCCTTCTCGATCTCGTCGAAAAGCACCACCTGGTAGGGCCGCCGCCGCACCGCCTCGGTGAGCGCGCCACCTTCCTCATAGCCGACATAGCCGGGCGGCGCGCCGATCAGGCGCGCGACCGAGTGCTTCTCCATGTATTCCGACATGTCGATGCGCAGGAGCGCGGCCTCGTCGTCGAACAGGAATTCGGCGAGCGCCTTGGTCAGCTCGGTCTTGCCGACGCCGGTCGGGCCTAAGAACATGAACGAGCCGATCGGGCGATGCGGGTCCTGCAGGCCGGCGCGGGCGCGGCGCACCGCCGTCGACACCGCGCGCACGGCTTCCGCCTGGCCGACCACGCGCTTGCTCAGGCTCTCCTCCATGTGGAGGAGCTTTTCCCTTTCGCCCTCGAGCATCTTGTCCACGGGCACGCCAGTCCAGCGCGAGACGATCTGGGCGACATGGTTCGCCGTCACCGCCTCCTCGACCATCGCGCCTTTGGCTTCGGCCTCTTCGACCGTCTTGAGCTTCTTCTCGATCTCCGGAATGCGGCCATAGGCGAGTTCGCCCGCGCGTTGGTACTCGCCGCGCCGCTGCGCATTGGCGAGTTCGATGCGCAACTGGTCGAGCTCGGTCTTGAGTTTTTGGGCGTCCGACAGCTTCTCTTTTTCCGCTCTCCAGCGCGCGGTGAGGTCGGCCGATTTCTTTTCCAGGGCGACCAGTTCTGCGTCGAGTCCATTGAGGCGCTCGCGCGATCCGGGATCGCGCTCCTTCTTCAGCGCCTCCTGCTCGATCTTCAGCCGGATGATCTCGCGGTCGATCGAATCCAGTTCCTCGGGTTTGGAATCGACCTGCATCTTCAGCCGCGCCGCCGCCTCGTCGATCAGGTCGATCGCCTTGTCCGGCAGGAAGCGGTCAGTGATGTAGCGGTTCGACAGCGTCGCCGCGGCGACGATCGCGCTGTCGGTGATGCGCACGCCGTGATGGGCCTCGTACTTCTCCTTCAGGCCGCGCAGGATCGAAATCGTATCCTCGACCGACGGTTCGGAGACGTAGACCGGCTGGAAACGCCGGGCGAGGGCCGCGTCCTTTTCGACATGTTTCTTGTATTCGTCGAGCGTCGTTGCGCCGATGCAGTGAAGCTCGCCGCGAGCGAGCGCGGGTTTGAGCAGGTTGGAGGCGTCCATCGCCCCTTCCGCCTTGCCGGCGCCGACGAGGGTGTGCATCTCGTCGATGAACAGGATGATCCCGCCGTCGGAGGACGTCACCTCCTGCAGGACGGCCTTGAGCCGCTCCTCGAATTCGCCACGGTATTTTGCGCCGGCGATCAGCGCGCCCATGTCGAGCACGAGCAGCTTCTTGTCCTGCAGGCTCTCCGGAACGTCGCCGTTGACGATGCGCAGCGCCAACCCTTCGACGATTGCGGTCTTGCCGACGCCCGGCTCGCCGATCAGCACCGGATTGTTCTTGGTGCGGCGGGACAGCACCTGGATCGTGCGGCGAATTTCCTCGTCGCGCCCGATCACCGGATCGAGCTTGCCGTCGCGCGCCGCCTGGGTGAGGTCGCGCGCATATTTCTTCAGCGCGTCATACGCGTTCTCGGCCGAACTCGAATCGGCGGTGCGCCCCTTGCGCAGCGCTTCGACCGCCGCGTTGAGGTTCTGCGGGGTCACGCCGGCCCGCTTGAGTATTTTGCCCGCCTCGTTGTCCTTCTCGATCGCCAGCGCGAGCAGGAGCCGCTCGACGGTCACGAAGGAATCGCCTGCCTTCTCCGCCAGCTTCTCGGCTGTGTCGAATACCCGGGCGAGCGCCGGCTCGATGTAAAGCTGGCCGGCTCCGCCGCCTTCCACCTTCGGGCGCTTCTTCAGCGCCGCCTCGACCTCGGCCAGGGCTGTGCGCGACTGGCCGCCCGAGCGGTCGATCAGGCCGGCCGCGAGCCCTTCCGGATCGTCAAGCAGCACCTTCAGGAGGTGCTCGGGAGCGAATTGCTGATGCCCGTCGCGCAGCGCAAGCGATTGCGCCGACTGGACAAAACCGCGGGCGCGGTCGGTGTATTTGTCGAAATTCATGGGTCTACTCCCTCGGCCGCCCCGGAGGCACGGCCGGTTAATCCTCATGGGCGCCGGACACGGCGCCGTTGATAAGGCTTGGGTGGCCCATTAAGGCGCCCCCCAGCCCAGGATGTAGGAGGGGTTGCGCTTCCTCGGAAGGGGATGGACGGACGAATTCCTCGGCGGCTAGGCATTCTGCGGCCGACTAGATATCACGTGGCGTCGCCGCGGAGGGGCCAAGCCGTGTCAGCGCGTATCCAAGCAATCTACCGCTACCCGGTGAAGGGGTTGTCGCCGCAGGCGCTGGCGCGCATTCGGCTCGCCGCCGGCGAGACGTTGCCCTGCGATCGGCTCTACGCGATTGAAAACGGACCCTCAGGCTTCGATCCGGTTCAGCCAGCCTACTTCCCCAAGCAGCGGTTTCTGATGCTGATGAAGAACGAGCGGCTCGCCGCCCTCGATGCGCGGTTCGACGACGCCTCGCACACGCTCAGCATCGTCGAGAACGGCGAGGAGGTGGCGCGTGGAGACCTGCGCACGTCCGAAGGCCGCGTCGCGATTGAGGCCTTCTTCGCCCGCTATTGCGCAAAGGAACTGCGTGGGCCGCCCAAGGTCCTCTATGCCGACGGGTACAGCTTCTCCGACGTGGCGAAGAAGGTCGTCTCATTCATCAATCTTGCCTCGGTGGCGGCGATCGAGACTGCGGTCGGGGCGCCGGTCGACCCCTTGCGGTTCCGCGGCAATGTCTACGTGTCCGGCTGGCCCGCTTGGCGGGAATTCGATCTGGTCGGCGAGACGATCGCCATCGGGCCTGCGCGCCTGCGCGTGGTCAAGCGCATCGAGCGCTGCGCCGCGACCAATGTCGAGCCCTTCACCGGCATCCGCGATATGAACATCCCGAGGACGCTGATGCAGTGCTTCGACCATGTCGATTGCGGCGTCTATGCAGAGGTGATCGCGCCGGGCGAAATCGCCGTCGGCGACCCCATTACGACTGGCGGGACATGATACCCGCGCCACGATGAGCAAGCGATGCAAATCCTGATCGTCGGCGCCGGCGTCATCGGGCTTGCGGTCGCGCGCGCCGCTGCGCTGCGCGGCCACGATGTCATCGTCGCCGAGAAGGAAGGGCAGATCGGAACGGGAATCTCGTCGCGCAACAGCGAGGTGATCCACGCCGGCATCTACTATCCGACCGGTTCGCTGCGCGCGCGGCACTGCGTGCGCGGGCGGCGCATGCTCTACGACTACTGCGCCTCGCACGGCGTTCCGCATAAGAAGTACGGCAAGCTGATCGTCGCCACCAAGGACGCCGAAATCGCCAAGGTGGAAACGCTGCTCAAACAGGCGATCGCCAACGGCGTCGAGGGGATGCGCCTCATTGGGGCCGCAGAAGCCAAGGCGATGGAACCGGCGCTCTCTTGTGTCGCCGCCCTGCATTCACCCGAGACCGGCATCATCGACAGTCACCGCCTAATGTTGGCGCTGCAGGGCGACATCGAGGATCGCGGCGGCTCGATTGCGTTCTGCACGCCGATCGTTGCGGTCGCGCGCTGTGCCGGCGGCTGGGAGGTACGCTATGGCGGGGCTGAACCCGGCACGCTTACGGTCGATGCGGTGGTGAACGCGGCTGGCCTCGGCGCACAGGCGCTCGCGCGCGCGACCGAACCCTATCCTCCGGTGCGTGTGCCCAAACGAGCGCTCGCCAAGGGCAACTATTTCCAATACGCTGGCCGGCCGGTCTTCTCCCGGCTCATCTATCCAGCGCCCGTTGAAGGCGGGCTCGGCACCCATGTCACGCTCGACCTCGCGGGGCGCATGCGCTTCGGGCCGGATGTCGAATGGGTCGAGACCGAGAACTACGACGTCGATCCGCGCCGCGCCGATTCATTCTACGCCAGCATCCGCACCTACTTCCCCGCCTTGCCGGACGGCGCGCTGATGCCCGATTATTGCGGAATCCGCCCGAAGATCACCGGGCGGGGCGAGCCGCCTGCCGATTTTCTCATCGACGGCCCCGCCGAGCATGGCCTGTCCGGGCTCGTCCAGTTGTTCGGCATCGAGTCGCCCGGCCTTACTTCGTCGCCGTCAATCGCTGAGGATGTCGTTGAACGGCTGAGGGAGTAGGCGTCCGCGCACCCGCCGACTTGTCACCGCCTGACTTGCGGGCAGCTTGTCCTGTTCACACCTCGTCATGCTCCGCGAAGGCGGAGCATCCAGTACGGCGGACCATCGGTCCTTAGATCGCCAACGCCGATGCTTACTGGATCATCCGCTTGCGCGGATGATGACTTGAAGGAAGTGCATCCCGGAACGCGATCACAACCCCTCAAACAGCGCCGTCGAGAGATAGCGTTCGGCGAAGGACGGCAGTATGACCACAATGTTCTTGCCGGCGAATTCCGGGCGTGCGCCGACCTTGAGCGCGGCGGCGACCGCCGCTCCCGAAGAAATCCCACCGGGGATGCCTTCGTAGCGAGAAAGCGCGCGCGCCGTCTCGAACGCTGTCTGATTGCTCACCGTCACCACCTCGTCGATGACTGATTGATCGAGAACGTCGGGAATAAAGCCCGCCCCGATGCCTTGAATCTTGTGCGCTCCCGGCTTGCCGCCGGAAAGCACCGGGCTGTCTTCCGGCTCGACTGCGATGATGCGCAAAGACGGCTTGCGCGGCTTCAGCACTTGGGCGACGCCGGTGATCGTCCCGCCGGTGCCGATGCCTGAAACGAACGCATCGATCGCGCCATGGGTGTCGTTCCAGATTTCCTCGGCCGTGGTGCGACGGTGGATTTCAGGATTGGCTGGGTTCTTGAACTGCTGGGGAATGACCGCGTTGGGGATTTCGCGCGCGATCTCGTCGGCCTTGGCGACGGCGCCGCTCATTCCTTGCGCCGCTGGCGTCAGCACCAGCTCGGCGCCGAGGAGGGCGAGCATTTTTCGCCGCTCGATCGACATCGAATCCGGCATGACCAGAATCAGTCGATAGCCGCGGGCGGCGGCGACGAAGGCGAGCGCGATGCCGGTATTGCCCGATGTCGGCTCGATCAACACCGTTTCCGGGCCGACCTTGCCCTCCGCCTCCAGGGCCTCGATCATCGAAACGCCGATGCGGTCCTTCACGCTCCCGATCGGATTGAAGAATTCGAGCTTGGCGAGGATATTGGCCTTGACCCCCTGCAACTGCGGCAGACGGTTGAGCCGGACGATGGGGGTGTCGCCGATCGTGTCGGTGATGGAATCGTAGACGCGTCCACGGCCCACCGTCTGAGCCGGCGAAGGCGCGGCGGACCTTAGTGCGGCTTCCGACATGATTGATCCTCCGGAGTTAGCAGTGTTTCGTTAGATAGGGAGACGGAAAGCGGTTTTCCTAGTAATCCGCTCCAGGCGGCGGGCCGACGACATTGCGAGGTTCCAGGGAGCAAGAACCCTTCCTCCCGAACGAGCGATCACAAAAAAGAAGAACTGCCTCATCCATAACTAAAGCAATTTATTTCTCCGTGGCGCCCGAGCGTGGCTAAGAAATAAAATAATATTCTGAACTGCGCAACCCCGTTGCGATAGAAACGTGCCGAGCGTTGCGGTCACATTACGTCGGCCGCGCCCACCTGTCGCGGCGAAATGCTATCCGCGGAAATGCTTGGAGAGCTTGAGGCTCTGCGCCTGGTAGTTGGAGCCGATGCCTTGCCCATAGAGCTGGTCGGGCCGCGCCAGCATGCGTTCGAAGACGAGGCGGCCGACCGTCTGGCCGTGCTCCAGAATGAACGGCACTTCGCGCGAGCGCACTTCCAGCACGGCGCGCGCGCCGCGCCCGCCCGCGCCGCCATAGCCGAAACCGGGATCGAAGAAGCCGGCGTAATGAACGCGGAACTCGCCGACCAGCGGATCGAACGGCGCCATTTCGGCGGCATAGTCGGGCGGCACCTGCACCGCCTGTTTGGAGGCGAGAATGTAGAATTCGTTGGGGTCGAGAATAAGCGTGCGCCGCTCATTCGCGCGGATCGGCTCCCAGAAGTCCGCGACCTCGTAAGCGCCGCGCCGGTCCACATCGATCAGGCCGGTGTGGCGTTTCGCGCGGTATCCGATCAATCCCTCGGGTCCAAGCCCGGACAGGTCGACGCCGACCGCAACGCCCTGATCGAGATCGGCGCCCTCCTCATCGACCAGGCGTTCGCGCGCATGCAGAGCGGCGAACGCATCGCCAAGAACAACGGCGCGGCCGCGGTGGAACCGCATCTGCGACAGCCGCGACCCTTCGCGCACGAGCACCGGGAAGGTGCGCGGGCTGATCTCGACATAGAGCGGGCCCTGATAGCCGGCCTCGACATGATCGAAGGCGCGGGCTTGGTCAGCGATGACCCGGGTGAACACGTCGAGGCGGCCGGTCGAGCTTTTCGGGTTGGCGGCCCCGGCGATGTCGGGCGGGAGCGCGAGGCTTTCCATCAGCGGCACGATGTAGACGCAGCCGGTCTCAAGGACCGCTCCGCTGCCGAGCACAATTACGTGCAGCGTGAGATTGTCGATGCGGTCTTTCACGGTCGCCTTCGGTCCAGGGAGAAAGCTTGCCCGCACGCGATAGGCGACGTTGCCGAGCCTGAGGTCGAGGCTCGCTGGCTGAGTTTGCTCCGGCGTGATCGGCGCAGCTGGGACGATTCCGCCCGATCCAACGAGCGCGTGGATCAGTCGGTCGGGCAGAATGCCCTGATCTGCGGCGGCAAACGCGAGCGGCACGGTCGGCTCCAGGGGTTGGCCGCGATATACGCGTAGTCTGCCGTCTAATCGACCTTCGCCTTGACGGAAAGGCTCAGCCCGGTTAAGAGCCGCGTTATCCCGTGGTCATTTGAGCCGGCCGGCTTGCCGCCACGTAAAACAAAGGTGCTAAAAGGCCGGGGATGCGCGCGCCCGGCCGTGGACATTGTCCAGCCGGGTTTTTTTATTGGCGCGCGCGTTCAGCCTGAGTGGCGTCGGGCAAGCCGCCCGGACGAACCGCCGCTCCGCTTCAGGAGGCCGTGATGCCCGTGTCCGATCAACGCTATCACCCCGAAACGCGCCTCGTGCACGCGGGCACGCTGCGCTCGCAATTCGGCGAAACCTCGGAATCGCTCTTTCTCACCCAGGGCTTCCTTTATGGCAGCGCGGAGGAATGCGAGGAGCGGTTCGCGAGCGCGACCCCCGGCTTTCTCTATTCGCGTTTTTCCAATCCGACCGTCGCCATGTTCGAGGGCCGCATGGCCGCGTTTGAAGGCGCGGAGGCTGCGCGCGCAACCGCAACCGGCATGGCCGCGGTCACCGCGGCGCTGGTGGGGCAAGTGCGGGCGGGCGATCATGTCATCGCCGCCAAGGCCTTGTTCGGTGGCTGCCGGTGGGTGGTGGAGGACTTCCTTCCCCGGTTCGGGGTTGAATCCACGTTGGTAAACGGGCTCGACCTCGACGCCTGGCGGCGCGCCGTGCGCCCGAATACCAAGGTTTTGTTCCTCGAAAGTCCGACCAATCCGACCCTTGAGGTGATCGACATCGCGGCGGTGGCGAAGATTGCGCGCGCAGCGGGCGCACGGCTCGTCGTCGACAACGTGTTCGCGACGCCCCTGTGGCAGAGTCCGCTCGCACTCGGCGCCGATTGCGTCGTCTATTCGGCGACCAAGCATGTCGACGGGCAGGGGCGTTGCTTGGGCGGGATCATCCTCGGCTCGGAGCAATTCATCCAAGAGCATGTCCACATGTTGCTGCGGCAGACCGGCCCGTCGATGTCGCCGTTCAATGCCTGGGTGCTGTTGAAGGGGCTGGAAACCTTGCATCTGCGCGTGCGCCGGCAGACCGAAGCGGCGGCTGCGGTAGCGGACGCGCTCGCCGGGCATCCGAAGCTTGCACGTCTCGTCTATCCCGGCCGTCCCGATCATCCGCAGGCCGCGACCGTGCAGCGGCAGATGCGCGGCGGCTCGACGCTGGTGGCCTTGGACGTCGCCGGGGGCAAGCGCGGCGCGTTCCGGTTCCTGAACGCGCTCAAACTCGTGCGCATCACCAACAATCTCGGTGACGCCAAGAGCCTCGTTACTCATCCGGCGACGACGACGCACCAGCGGCTGACCCCCGAGCAGCGCGCCGAACTCGGCATTGGCGACGGGCTTGTACGTTTTTCGGCCGGCCTCGAACATCCGGACGATATTGTGGGCGATCTGCTCGACGCGTTGGAGGCCGTTTAGAGCAGGATGAATTCAAACGGAATTTCCCACCGTCATCGCCCGCGGAAGCGGCGATCCTGTAAACGCGCGTCGTAATTATTGGGTGCCCGCTTCCGCGACGCTTCCGCGGGGATGACCACTGAGAATGAGGAAGGCCGGTTACGGCCGCGGCAACAACGCGTGCAGTGTAGCGGTGGCCGCCGGTTGCGATCGGGTCGCGGCCGCCACGATCACATCGCTGAGCAGCCTGGCAATGCAGGAATAACTCCAGTCGTTCATGTGAAGGCTATCCGGCGAGAGAAACGCTTCAAACGGGATGTGCTGTATTTCACGCCAACGCCGCATCACGGCAAAACGCGGGAACAGGCCGACGCTCGTTTCTTTCGCGGTGTCGGCGAGCAGGCTCAGCATCTGTTCGTTTTCGGGTTTTGCGAGCACGCGCGGCGCAAACTGGGCGTCGATAAGGATCACGTCGGCGCCGAGCGCCTTTATTCGCGTGACCCCTTCGCGAATCAACGCAGCGACCTGGCTGACCGACTTGTCGCGCAACACGGAGTTGGTGCCGACTTGCCAAAGCACGAGAGCGGGTTTTTCGCCGGCCACGCTCGCATCGAAGCGATTAAGCATATCGCGGGCGTCTTCGCCGTTGACCCCGCGATTGAGAACGGTGATCGTATTGGAAGGAAAGTGCTCTTTCAGCGCCGCGGCGAGACGGTTTGGATAGGTGGCATCGGACGAGCTCGCGCCGGCGCCCGCCGTCGACGAGGATCCGAGCGCGACGATGGTCAACGGCTCGCAATTCATCAATCGCTGGGCGGTGTGCCGGAGCTGAAAAGCGGGCCGCGTGAGATCGTTCTGCGCCCGACATGGGGGTGGAGCGCCGCCGGCGGAGGCAGCCGAGGCAAAGACGCAACAAAGCGCAGCCGCGAACGCGGAACGACTAATCATAAGCATCATTGTTGAGTGGCTTCATCGTCTGGGGCTGTCAACTTGGTCGCTTCCAATACGAACTCTGCCAGTAAACGCCCGATGCAGTAATGAACGCGCTCCGCAAGATCGGTCCTTTTCGTTGCGACGGAAAGATCGAAGGTCCCAATCTCGTTCCAGTAATTCATGATTGCAAAACGATCGAAAAGGTTAATTTCGTATTGCAGCGCCACAAATCGCATGACGTCAAGATAAGGCGTCAGCGTGATCATCGTTTCGGTGCGTGGACTGTACTGCATGTTCATCAAAATAATATCGGAGCCGGCCGTCTGCGCGGCTGACACCCCCTCATCAAGAGCGGCGCTGAAAGCATCCGGGTCGATCCCACGGATCGCGTCGCCGGTGCCGGTCTGCCAGATGATCAGCGCCGGCCTGTCGCGCGACAGGATCGGAGCAATCTCCTTTTGCATGTCCTGCGCGGTCTGCCGCGGCTTGGCATAGGTGATGACGCGAATCGCGACGTCTGGGAGCTTCTCCTTCAACGCGGCTTCGAAGCGCGCAGGGTAGGCCCTGCCCGCTCCGCCCGCACCGGAGAGCGCGGAGGACCTGGTGCCAAGCACGACGATATCGAGTTGCTTGTTTTCGATCGCGGCAGCCACGTGAGGAAGGGGAAAGCCTACCTGCAGCACGCCATCGGCGATTTGGCAGGGATTGTCCGTTTGCGCGAACGCGGCGCCCGCGAATAACAGGCCGATCAGGGCGAGAACGATGCGCATCACGGTGGGCTTCCAGCCGGGCTCGCGCTCGGCGGCTTCGAACGCGACCCGGAGCTGCGGTCCTCGATGCGCCGATACCAGGACATTAACGCTGCGGCGGCGACCATGATTACAACGCCCAGAATGCTGACAAGTACCTGCATCGCAATGCTGCCGGAGAACTCGATCATCGCAAAATGCGCGGCGAAGGCAAGGAATACTCCGATGCAGAAGATTTCGAGCGAATGCTGGCCGCACAGGACCGCCGGCCGTAGCCACCGCGAGTGCAATCCCGGCCAGTCCCGCGGCACGAAGCGGACGGTGATAATCGCCAGCGCAAAGAAATGGGCGAGCCGGAGAACGTCCAAATTCGTCTTGTCGATCGGGTACATCCAGTCGGTGAGCCATTTCGGCACGAAATGGGCGTAGGCTGGGAAATACCACGTCATAACCACCGCAAACGAAAGCAGGAGATAGGTCGCGGCGAGCGCGACCGCATAGGGCGAGCGGATGAAGCGTCCGATCCGCTTTATGCCGCCAAGCGCGCACCAGGCGCCGAACGCGAACAGCAACTGCCAGGCAAACGGGTTGAAAACCCAGTGGCCGCTTGGATAGGCGGGAAGATTGATGCTGAATTTCCGGGCGATCAGATAAATGGCGACCGATACCGAGAGCGCGAGCGTCGGCGCGCGAAATAGCAGCCAGACATAAAAAGGAAAGCCTGCGAGCAGGGCGACATAGAGCGGCAAGATGTCCATATTGGCGGGCTTGAATTTGAGGAGGAGCGCCTGGACCAGGGCGGTGTCCGGCTGCCGCAGGAAATCGAATATGCCCATTTCCTCTGCGTAAAGCGGATTTTCGAAATGCGCTACGACGTAGGCGATCTCGGCCATGTAGATCGCGAACAGGAAGATATGGGCGACGTAGACCTGCCAAGCCCGTTTGAAGATGCGGGCGCCCGCAACCACGAAGCCGCGCCGCTGCATGGTCGCGCCATAGACGAAGGCGGCGGTATAGCCGGAGATGAAAACGAAGATTTCGGTTGCGTCGCTGAACCCATAGTTGCGGATGGTGATCCAGCTCACGATGTTCGATGGAATGTGGTCAAGGAAGATGAGCCACAGCGCCAGCCCGCGGAATAGGTCGAGGCGCAGGTCGCGTTCGCTCTCGGGGAGATGCATCGCGGTTGCGTCCCTTCGTCTCCTCTAAGCCGGCGCGGGCGCCGCGCGGCGCATCCTTATCATGGTCATGCTATCGCCGCGTTGCATTCAACGCCGAGGTGGCGGATATGAGGCTAAAACGAGGTCCGGATTTCAGGATACCAGCGCGCGGGCTAGTATCGAGCGAACGCGCATTGTTTTGGTGATTGGTTCTCATTCGCCAGGGTGATTTTCGGCAAAACGCGGCGGAACAAGGAAGGACGACGATGTATCGCACGGTGACACGGAACATCGAAGTCAAGGTGACGCCGCGTTTCCTGCCCGAGCGATCTTCCCAGGAACAAAGCTACTATTTCTGGTCCTACACGATCGAAATCACCAATCTCGGGCGCGAGACGGTGCAGCTCAAGACGCGCCACTGGCGCATCACTGACGCCTTCGGTCGGCTGCAGGAGGTGCGGGGCGCGGGGGTGGTCGGCGAAGAACCGGTGCTCGCGCCTGGCGCGGCCTTTGAATATACGAGCGGAGTGCCGCTTCCAACCCCCTCGGGCTTTATGGTCGGGAGTTACGGCATGGTCGCTGCGAGCGGAGAGCAATTCGAGATCGAAATTCCTGCCTTCTCGCTCGACAGCCCATCCGAGCCCCGGACGGTGAACTGACGCCGTAAGGTCTGCCGCCGTCGGCGCAGGAGCGTGTTTGCTAGAGCATTTTCCGGCGAAGTGGAAACCGGTTCGCCGCAGAAAATGCGACCACTCAAGGACAATTAGAGCGAATTCCGATTCCAACGGAACGGAATTCGCTCTAATGGAAGCGCTTGAACCGTCGGCCCCCGGTTTCAGCGCCCGAGGAGGTCGCGCAGGAATTCGCGTGCGCCCCGCTCGAGGTCGGGGTCCGGCGCTGGCGTCGGCGCGGAACGCGGCGTCGCGGCCTGCGGCGAGGACGGTGCGGCGTTGGGGGCGGTCGTTTCTGGTTGCGGCGCGGTAACGCTGCGGCTCGCTCCGAGCGCCTTCAACATCTTCTCGGCAATGGCGCCGCCGTCGCGCGCGGGGTCTCCGGTCGCATTGCCAAGCCCTTTCGAAAGCCCCTCGATGAACTTGCCAAGCGGCGCGTCGCCATCGGTCTGCCCGCTGCCGCCTCCGCCGCCGAGGGCGGCACGCAGCGCGCGTAAAGCGCGATCGGGGTCGGCGAGGATATTCGGAGTGTCCGCATAGATTCGCGGATTCGACCACGGGCCTTGGATGACCACGGGAACGCCGATGCCCCAGCCGCCGGCGCTTCCGCCAGGGGTTGCCGGGCTCGAGACAAGCCGGGGATCGGCGCGGAAGTCGAGGGTTTGAGTCCGCAGGTCGGCGCTGCCTGCCGCCGTCATCACCATGAATGGACCGTTGAATTTGACGTCGGTCGAACGCGCTATTCCGTTCTCGATCGCAAAGGTCGCCGAGAAAGTGCTGAATCGCGTTTCCTCCGACGCTTTCGCCTGCCAGCCGGCAAGGATCATGTCGAGCAGCGACCGCACCATATTGGGCAGGTTGAGGCCGCGCACGGCGCCGTTCTCGAATAGGAGGTCGGCGCGGCCGTTAAGGCTTGAAACGATTTGCAACGGGCTTGCGCCTGCGCCTTTTAGTTCAACCGCTCCGCGCGCGCGGCCCGCGATGTACTGGAAGTCGATCGCATCGCGCAGGAAGGGAAGCGCGTCGATCTCGGAAAAGGCGACCTGCAAGCCGATCCTCGGGTCTCTTTGCGCAAGGTCGACGACGAATTCGCCGGTCGCTTGCCCGCCATAGATCCCGGAGGGGAGGAGCTTTACGGTCAAGGTATCTTGCAGGAGCGTCGCTTCGAGCGCCGCCGGCGCAATGCGCAGCTTTTGGACCAGCACCTCGCGCGCCGAAAGATTGACGTTTCCCTCGACCAGCCGCAGCCCGAAGAAATTGAGCGGTGCGTCGCTCCAGATTTGTCCGCCGCGCGCGGGAACGGCGCTACTGCTCGGCGCCGCGGTTTTTGGCTCGGGCGGCGCGGCGGCTTTGCTCGGCGCGCTTGGCCGCGGTGATCCGGCGGGACGGCTGCGGCCATCCGACGTGCGCTGCGAACTGTTCGAAAGGCTGATTTTATTGATCAACGTGGTGAGATCGATGCGCTCGGACTCGATTGTGGCGTCGATAAAGGGTTTCGCTCCGGCAAAGCTCACCGAAATCGATCCGCGCACCCGGCCTTGGTCGATCGCGCCGTTGATGCCGTTGATTTTGAGCACCGGGCCCGCTTTCGTTACGGTGGCGGTGAGCGCGGCGGGCGTTTTCAGCACGGTCGGCGCGTCGATGGCGACGTCGATTGGGATCGCTGTCCCCTCGGCGATGCGGCCAGGGCGGTCGACGCCGGCCATGAGTCGCACCGTCGTCGGGCCGAACCGGGCGTCGAGACGCAGGGTCGATCGGCCGCCGGCAGCCGGCAGCGACGCCAGCTGCAGCGAATCAAGCGGCAAGGCGACCGTTTCGCGGCCGTCCCGAATGAGGATCGTGCCGTTCTCGACGCTGACGGCGTCGATCGTCACCCCTGAATCGACCGGGAGGACGATTGGAGCTGCCGGGCTACTGCCCGCGGCCGCCCCGCGATCGCGCCGTTCGGTCGTCTGCCGGGCGCGGCGAAGCATCGGATCGGTGTTCACCACCGGGCGCGTTAATGCGAGGTCGTCGACGTGGATGCGACCGGTTAAAAGCTCGGTCAGCGAGACGCCGGCCTGCACGCGCTCAACGGTGACAAGATCGTCATCGCTGGTGGCGTCACGCAAGCGAAGCTGTTCGATGGTGAGGCGGGCGGTCGGCCAAAGCGCAAACCGCGCCGAGCCGGCAATGTCGAGCTTTACCCCATCCTTGGCGAGAGCGTCGCCGGCATAGGCCTCGATCAAACCGCGCGCGGGGATACCATAGGCGGCGAAGATCGCCGCTGCGATCACCACCACGCCGACCGCGATGACGGCGATCTTGATCACTTTCATGCGGCGGGCCTCCCGCGCCTTTCACGACCATCAGCCCAGGGGCGCAGTTTCCTGGCAACTGATCTCATCAGCATTTCCGCGGCGTTTGTTATTAATACGGCGCGTCCCGCCGCGTCATTGTGAGCAACCTTCAGGGCGTCATTAGTCGCTTCCCGTCCTGCAATCGGTTCACGCGCGTAAAGCACGCGGCTATGCCAAGCCGCCGCGTTGCAGCGCCGCGCGCGTATGGGCGAGCGCCGAGAGAACGAAAGCCGACGTCACCTCCGGTCCGCCCACCAGGATGCGGGTCGGCGTTTTCATCTTGTTCCATTCGTAGGCCTTGAATGGCGCGCGCCATCCACCTTCACCGAAGCCTTGGACAATACGGTCGAGCGCCGGCGCAAATCGGGCCGGCTCGCCATCGAGTTTGGCGAGTGCGAGCAGCGCGAGCGCCGCATCGAATGGGTTGATCTCGAAAGCGATGAGGTCGTCATAAACATAAGCAAGCACCTCACGGCGGATCCGCTCGAACGCACCGGCGGGATCGATCGCATCCCGCGTCGCCTGCGGCAACGCGCGGAAGGCGGCATAACAGCGACCGAAATAGGCACAATAGAGTTCGGGCAGGTAGTAGATATGCGAGCGCGGATCGGTCCATGCGCCGGACCTGACCACCTTTTCCTGGAAGTGGACGATTCGCCGCAGGACCTCGATGCGCTCCGCCGACTCGGCGATGCCCCAGCGCGCATGATTGCGGAACGCGACTTCCAGCACGTCGAGATTGAGTGTGGGATCGAGATCGTTGCCGAACGGGCGATCGCCGCTTGCGCTTTCGATCCAGGTCACGATGCCGCCGGTGTAATCGATCGTGTCGTTAATCCCGACGGTAACCGGAAATCGGTTATCGCCGCGGCCGATCTGATAGCCGGCAAACAGGTCGAGCAGGGGCTGGTCCAGCACGGGGTGGTCGAAGCCGAATTGCGCCGCGGCCGACAGCGAGCATACGGTGGTGTCGAAATCGGGCACGTAGGCGCCGAAGCCAAGATCGCGCTTCAGGTTCCGGAAAAAACGACTGATTCGCGTGTGGGGCGGCGGGGCGAGCGCGGTAACGACGCAGGTCGGTCGGCCGGTGCGCGGGTCCAGCACCTTCTCGCGGCTTTCATTCAGACAGAAGCCGATGAGATTATTGATCGCTGCGCGCGCGGCGCTGTCTTCCTGGGTGCTCGCGAGTCCGCTTTTCAAGTAGTCCATCAATGCCTCGGCGAAGAACGCATCGTAATAGGCCGAGCGATGGCGAATCTGCACCGGCTCCCACATCGACTCGGCGATACCGCGCCAGGGCGGGTTGATCACCTCCGCGATCGGCCGGTTGGCGAGAATGTAGACGCGCGCGAGATTGAACAGCAGCGTGGCGTTCTTATAGGTGCGCGCATTAGATCCGGTCAGTGTCGCCACAAGATCGCGCCCGCGGAGATCAGGATCGCCGACGAGGTTGAACGCGGCATAGGCCGGCAGGAAGCCATTCCGGCGGAACGACCGCAGCAGATGCGCGGCGCAGGCGCGAATGATGCGGTCGATGTCAGCGGGCGGGGGCATGCGGGACATCGCTGGCGCGCGTCCGCGCCGCGGATGCGACTGCGGGAGTTGATCGATCAGGTCTCCGATCGGCTTACCGACGGCGGCCCAGTCAGGCTCTTGGTCGTCGCGCGCCCGCACCAGCGCATCCTGCACAGCGCGCAGCCGCGCCGGATCGGAAAGCTGCGGCAATCCCGCCCGTGCGAGCAGCGGCCGCAGTGCCGGATTGGCGAGCGCCGTGCGGTAAAACGCCCGCAGGTGCGGATCGCCCTTGCCGGGCCGACGTAGCAAGGGGTCGCATAGGTCGTACAGCGTTGGCCCGTTCTTGCGGGCAACGAGCGCCTTTGCTCCGGCGCGGAGAAAATGATTTGCCTGCAAGTGACGATCGCGTCCTATTCCGCCGGCACCGGAATGTCCTGCGGGCGGGCGGAGTAATGCGATGCTCTTTGCCGCCCGGCCACCGCGTCACGCGCCGACATGATGAGGTGATGAGACATGAGGCCGACACGGATCATACTGTCGATCCGGCCGTTCTTGAGGCAGTCGCGCGCGACTTTCCAGAAAAGACGGCGGTAGTCGGCTCGCACCCCGCACTGCCACAGCACCGCCGATAAAACGCGCAGGCCGCGCAAAATCATTCGCCGCGGCATGTTTTTGAGGCTGACGGGCACATCGATCCGGTTGGGAAAGGTGTGCGTAAGCTGGTGCTGGTAGCGCGAATACACCGCTTCTGGCGAAAAGGCGATCTTCATCGTCTCGCGCCAGATTGCGAGCACCTGCTCGTATGGCATGAGGAACGCCACGTTCGACTCGCGTTCCTCGTCTTCGATCAAGCGCCCTTCGCTCTTGAGCCGGTCCCACAGCGGCGTGCGCGGCAGGGCCTGGAGCAGGTTGATCGTCAATATCGGAATGCGCGACTGCTCGATGAAATCGAGCACGCGTGCGCCGGTGTCGGGCGTATCGGTGTCAAGCCCGAGAATGATGCCGGAAACGATTTCGAGGCCGTAGCGATTGAGCGTGTTCACGCCTTCCAGCAGCGGCACCATCATATTGTGCTCTTTGGCCATCGCCTTGAGGGCGTCGGGCTCGGGCGTTTCGATGCCGCAGAACACGGTCTCAAACCTTGCCTGCCGCATCAGCTCGAGGATTTCCGGGCGCTTCGCGAGATTGAGCGTCGCCTCGCAGGCAAACATGAACGGATAGCCGTGGCTTTTCTGCCATTCGATCAGCACCGGCAGAAGTTCGCGCACGGCGCGCCGATTGCCGATGAAGTTGTCGTCGACGAAATAGACCGGCCCGCCCACGCCGTCGCCCTCGCAGCGAAGCAGCTTTTCCAATTCGGCGATGATCTGATCCGGAGTCTTCAGGCGCGGATTGCGCCCGTAGAGCGTCGGGATGTCGCAAAATTCGCATTGGTAAGGACAGCCGCTCGAATATTGGATGCTCAGGGTCATGTAGCGGCGAAGCTCGGCGAGTTCGTATGCCGGCTCCGGGAAATTGGTGAGTTCGCGCCGCTCCCGCGTGGTGAGCACGATCTGTGAGTTGGGGCGCGAGGCGTCGCATTCGAGGCGTGCAATCAGCTCGTCGGTCGCATCGCCGAGTTCGCCGACATGCAAATAGTCGAACTCGGGATAGTACTCGGGGCAGGCCGAAACGGACGACCCGCCGAGGACGGCGATGCGGTCGAACAGGTGCGCACGGCGACAGATCGTCTCAATCTGCCGGCGCTGCGCATGCATGCCGGTGACGAAGATCGCGTCGGCCCATAGGTAATCGTCGTGCGTCGTCGGCCGGATATTCTCGTCGATCAGGCGGACTTCCCAGGACGCCGGCAACGCCGCGGCGATGACCAGGAGCCCCTGCGGTGGCATGAGCGCACGCACGCCGTCCAAGAGCGGATAAGCGTGCTCGAACATGCCGAAGGACGAGGTATAGCGCGGGCAGATGCACAATATGCGGCGCTTGCCCCGCGCGCCCGCATGTTGCGTGTGAGGAGACATCCGAATCGCTCCGTTTCGGGTTCTGCGACGCGGGGCTACCCGGTGCAAACGCATACAGTCCGTTTCCCCACCCCATGGTGGGGATCGGAAGAGAGGGCTGTCAAGCAGGCGGTTGATTGCCCTGGTCACGGTCGGTCGAGCGAGCCGCGGCGCACGGCTAGAACCGCGTGCGCGGATCGTGGCCCCGACCGAGTCAGTATTGAGATTGACGCTTAAGCTATTTATGGTGGGACTAGAACTGCGCCTAAATTCGCGTTTGTAAGCAGGCGCAATGACGCCCGCTACCGCATGCGCGGCCTGGGCGTGAAGGCTCTTATCATGAATCAGGCGAACGTCACCGTCTTCGGCTTTGTCGCGTTGCTATTTGCGTCGCTTTCTTTCATGTGCTCGGCCGCGGCCGACGCCGAGAGTTTCCGCCTGGCCCAAGCAAGCGGCGGAGGCCGGGTGGCGCTGGTGGTCGGCAACGCCAACTATCCGGGCGACGACCGGCCGCCCTTGCAGCCGATCAAGGACGTCCGCGCGATCGCAGAGGAATTGCGGCGCGCGAACTTCGAGGTGATCACTGGAGAAGACGTCAGCAAGCAGAAGCTGCGGTCGCTGCTCGGCAGCTTCAAGGCAAAGATCAAGCCGGGTTCGACCGCGCTCATTTTCTTCAGCGGCTACGGCATCCAGACCGGCAAGCAATCCTATATCATTCCCGTCGACGCCCAGATCTGGACCGAGGGGGAGGTTAAGCGCGACGGAATCAGCATCGAATCGATTTTGGCCGACATGAACGCTGCGGGCGCCAAGGTGAAACTTGTCATCATCGACGCTGCGCGACGGAATCCATTCGAGCGGCGTTTTCGCGGCTTATCGATCGGGCTCGCTCCGCTGACTGCGCCGGCGGGAACGCTCGCCATATTTTCTGCAGCGCCCGACAAAGTCGTGAACGACTCGAAGGGGGCGAATAGTCTGTTCGTCTCTGAGCTGTTGAAGGAAATGAGCACTCCGGGCCTGAGCGCCGAAGCGGTCTTCAACAACACGCAGAAGGGCGTGTCGCGAGCCTCCAAGAACGAACAGATTCCATGGGTGTCGTCCTCGCTGGTTGAGGAGTTCCATTTCGGCAAAGCGCCAGTGACGTCTCTGTCGCCGGCGTCACCACCCCCGGCGGCTCCCTCCAAGCCTGCTGCCCCGCCGCCATCCTCGCAGTCTACCGCACTGGCGACGCCCTCGACCCCGTCCACATCGGCGCAGCCGCCTTCGCCTCCTCCGCCCTCGACGCCGCAGGTCGAGCAAGACCCCACCATTACAGAGCTCAACGAAGCGATCGGGCGCAACCCGCGGGATCCGGACCTCTATTACAAGCGCGGTCAGGTTTTCGCCGAGCGCGGCAAATACGCGCTCGCGACCGAGGATTTCAGCCAGTCGATCAAGCTCAACCCGGACGATGCCGAGGCGCTCAATAATCGCTGTTTCATCCGCGCGGTGACCGGCGAACTCGATGCGGCGCTTTCCGACTGCAACGACGCATTAAAGCTGCGACCAAGATATGCGGACGCCCTCGACAGCCGCGGGCTGACCTATTTGAAACTCGGGCAGTTTGACCGGGCGGTCGCCGACTACGATGCGGCGCTGCGGCTCAATCCGAAGATGGCTTCCGCCTTTTTCGGACGCGGCAAAGCCAAGATGAAAAAAGGCGACGCTTCCGGCGGCAACGCGGATATTCGTACCGCCAAATCGATCGACTCGACCATCGCCCGCGAGTTCGAGAACTACGGCGTACGGTAGTGCGTGCTGGCCGCTGTTTTGTTTGCCCCTCCGATGGGGCAGGGCAGGGGCCCGTTGCCCGGGATGTAGTTGCATAAACAACACAAAGGATCAGCAAAGCATCCGATTCCGCGGCAAGGTATCTTCTTTGTATTTTCGCCAAGACGATTTTCTGATCTAAATTATTGTCCGATCTAATCACTGCGGGGCTTCGGATATTGACTGTGGCGGCTACGCCAACGCAGTCGCCGCTAAGTGCTGAAGTGGTTGCACAGGGGCGCTTCGGCAAGAAAGCCCGGTCTCTCGAACAAGGGGCCGGGCTTTTCTCTTGATGCCTTTCCAATTGCGCCGCTGACGCGGGAGACTTGCGCTGCGCCGCGCCTCGTCAAGACGACGCTTCAGCGGAAGGCGGAGCAGGCGGTCAGGCCGCCCGCTTCTTCGCCTGAATCAGCTTGCGGTTGATCAAGCACTCGGCGATCTGCACGGCATTGAGGGCCGCGCCCTTGCGCAAGTTGTCCGACACGCACCACAGAACCAGGCCGTTTTCCACGGTCGGGTCTTCGCGGATGCGGCTGATATAGGTGGCGTCCTCGCCGACGCATTCGTAGGGCGTGACGTAGCCGCCGGGCTCGTGCTTGTCGATCACGAGACAACCAGGCGCCGTGCGCAGAATCTCACGCGCCTCCCCGGCCGAGAGCGGCTCCTCGAACTCGATATTAATCGCCTCGGAATGGCCGATGAACACCGGCACCCGCACGCAGGTCGCCGTCAGCCTGATCTTCGGGTCGAGAATTTTCTTGGTCTCGACCATCATCTTCCACTCTTCCTTGGTGTAGCCGTCCTCCATGAACACGTCGATATGGGGGATCAGGTTGAAAGCGATCCGCTTCGGGAACTTCTTTGTCTCGATATCGCTCGCGGTGTAGATCGCCTTGGTCTGCGCGAACAGCTCGTCCATCGCCTCCTTGCCGGCGCCGGAGACCGACTGGTAGGTCGAGACGACGACGCGCTTGATCTTCGCGCGGTCATGCAGGGGCTTGAGCGCCACCACGAGCTGCGCGGTCGAGCAGTTGGGATTGGCGATGATGCCTTTCTTGCGGAAGTCCGCGATCGCATCCGCGTTCACTTCGGGCACGATCAGCGGCACGTCGGCGTCGTAACGCCAGCAGGAAGAATTATCGATCACGACCGTGCCCGCCGCGGCGATTTTCGGCGACCAGTCCTTCGATACGGCGGAGCCCGCCGACATCAGGCAGATGTCGACATCGGAGAAATCGTAATGGTCGAGCGCTTTCACCTTGAGGATCGCGTCGCCATAGGAAACCTCCACGCCGATGCTCCGGCGCGAGGCGAGCGCGACCACCTCGTCGGCGGGAAACCGGCGCTCGGCGAGGATTTCGAGCATCGCACGGCCCACATTGCCAGTGGCGCCGACGACCGCGACGTTGTAGCCCATCATCAATCCTCCGCGCATCCCGTGCGGCCGAGGCGGCCGCCGGAGGGCCAGCTTTTAGGCTAGAGCAGGCCCGGATTCAACGCCGCGCCACCCGATCCGGCCGGCGCATGCTGAGGGGTAACGCCCATCTGGGATAGCCGTTTCAAATAAGACGCCGGCAAAACCGTGACCGCCGGTGTTGATTAACTGCAACACCAAAAAAATAAATCGAGCGGAACCTGCCGATCGCGGGGGGTCGAACGTTGTACCTGAGATATAGTTTAGTTTCGACGACCTGGGGGGATCCAGATGCGCTCAATCACGTCTGCCGCACTTCTCGCCGCCGCGGCTTTTGCCATGCTGCAGGCGCCGGCCGAGGCCGCGCCACGGAAACGCTCTTACCATCCGCCTCGATACATTTACTACGGTCGAGCAGATCGGGCCCCGACCCGGATTACCGTGCGCAAGCGGTCCTTCCTCGATCCGGGCACCGAGTCGAAGACGTTCGCGCAGCACTACTCCAATTATTTTGCGTCGCCGTCATATACAATCTTCCCGAGCTATTTCGATTACAGCGTCGCGCCGGGATCGTGGTCGCGCATGCCGCTTCCGGGCCTCTACGACATTCCCGGGTGGGATTCGCGCTAACAAGCTGCACGCGTTGCGTGCCGCAGCCTGCTCCGGTTGCCGTGGGGCGCAACCGGAACCGGCGAACACGTGACTGCGACGTCAACCGGCTAGCCCGGCAAATTCCGTAAGCACCGCTTCGCCCATCTCGGCCGTGCTGACGGCTTTTTCGCCCGCCGCGACGATGTCGGCGGTGCGCAGACCTTTGTCGAGCGCAGCCGCGATTGCCTGATCGATCATGTCCGCCTCCCGCGCCAATCCGAAGGAATAGCGCAGCGCCATGCCGAAAGACGCGAGCATGGCGATCGGATTGGCGATCCCCTTGCCGGCGATGTCGGGCGCGGAGCCATGCACCGGCTCATACAGCGCTTTGCGCTTGCCGGTCTTGGCGTCAAGCTCGCCAAGTGAGGCGGAGGGGAGCATGCCGAGCGAGCCGGTGAGGATCGCCGCTACGTCGGACAGCATGTCGCCGAACAGATTGTCGGTGACGATGACGTCGAACTGCTTCGGCCGGCGCACGAGCTGCATCGCGCCGGCGTCGGCGAGCTGGTGCTCGAGGGTGACGTCGGTAAACTCGCGTGCGTGCACTGCGGTGACGACCTCGTTCCACAACACGCCGGTCCGCATCACATTGCGCTTTTCCATCGAGGTGACTTTGTTGTGCCGCTTGCGCGCGAGCTCGAAGGCGACGCGGGCGATGCGCTCGATCTCGTAGGTGTCGTAGACCTGGGTGTCGATGGCGCGTTTCTGCCCGTTGCCGAGATCGACGATGGTCTTCGGCTCGCCGAAATAGACCCCGCCGGTCAGTTCGCGCACGATCATGATGTCGAGCCCGTCCACCAGATCGCGCTTGAGGCTGGAGGCGTCGGCGAGCGCCGGATAGCAGATCGCCGGGCGTAGATTGGCGAACAGGCCGAGGTCCTTGCGCAGCCGCAGCAGCGCCGCCTCCGGCCGCACCTCATAGGGCACGCCGTCCCATTTCGGCCCGCCGACCGCGCCGAACAGCACCGCGTCGGTTGCATGCGCCTTGGCCATCGTCTCTTCGGTGACGGCGACCCCGTGCGCGTCATAGGATGAGCCGCCGACCAACCCCTCCTCGATCTCGAAGCGGCCGAGCTTGTGTTCGTTCATCCAGGCGATCAGCCGCTTGACCTCGGCCATCACTTCGGGGCCGATGCCGTCGCCGGGAAGCAGCAGGAGTTTTTGTGAGGACATGGATTTGATTGCTCAGCCTGTTGCGCCAAGGGACTTCATTTTAGATGCATGCAAGAAATGCAAACTCCTCGTCAACCGAGCCGGAGCGTGTATCACATCCGGCCGCGGCTCGATAACGGCGAATGTCCCATAATTTCTGTGCTACAGGTTGCCCGCGGCGCCACCGCTATGAAAGCCGCCACTGACCGCCTATCTCACCTTCATGCGCCCTGAAGACATGCTCATGCCGACGCCCGCGGGACTGTGCTGTCCTTCGGGCGCATTCCATATCGATCCGGTGCGCGCGGTCGACCGGGCGCTGATCACGCACGCGCATTCCGATCACGCGCGCGCCGGCCACCGGCACGTGCTCGCGACGCAGGAAACGCTCGACCTGATGCGGCTGCGTTACGGCGATGACTTTGCCGGGTCTGTGCAGCCGGTCGGGTATGGCGAGGTCGTGCGCCTCGACGATGTTGCGGTGAGCTTTCATCCTGCCGGACACGTGCTCGGATCGGCGCAAATCCTGGTCGAGGGCAAAGGCATGCGCATCGTCGCCTCCGGCGACTACAAGGACCAAGCCGATCCGACCTGCTCGGCTTTCGCGCCGGTCGCGTGCGACGTCTTCATCAGTGAAGCGACGTTCGGATTGCCCGTGTTCCGCCACGGCGATCCGGAGGGTGAAATCGCCAAGCTTCTGCGCTCGCTGGCGCTGTTTCCCGAGCGGGCGCATCTCGTCGGCGCCTATGCGCTGGGCAAGGCGCAGCGGGTGATCGCGCTCCTGCGCGACGCGGGTTACGGCGAGCCGATCTATCTGCATGGCGCGCTCGGGACGATCACGCGTTATTACGCGGAGCGGTTCGATCTCGGCGAGCTGCGTTTTGTGCGCGATATGCCGAAGAGCAAGCTCGCCGGGGCGATTGTGCTTTGTCCGCCCGCAGCACTAAAGGACGTGTGGACGCGCGGCTTTCCTGATCCGATTGCATGCTTCGCCTCGGGCTGGATGCGGGTGCGGGCGCGCGCCCGCCAGCGCGGCGTCGAGCTGCCGCTGGTCATCTCCGATCATTGCGACTGGGACGGGCTTACCCGCGCAATTCCGGCGACGGGCGCTTCCGAAGTGTGGGTCACGCACGGCGCCGAAGAAGCACTGGTGCACTGGTGCGAGACGCAAGGCCTTTCCGCCCGCCCGCTGCATCTCGTTGGCTATGGCGAGGAGGAAGATTCATCCGATGCTCCAGACGAGGCCGGCCACTGGCACTCCGGCGGCCACGCATGAACCGCTTCGCCGAATTGCTCGATCGCCTCGCCTATGAGCACGGCCGCAACGCCAAGCTGCGGCTGATGACCGAGTTTTTCCGCACGACGCCCGATCCCGAGCGCGGCTATGCGCTGGCGGCGCTCACCGGCGCGCTGTCGTTCCCGCACGCCAAGCCCGGCCTCATCCGCGCTTTGATCGCCGAGCGCACCGACCCGGTGCTGTTCGCCCTGTCCTACGACTATGTCGGCGATCTCTCGGAAACCGTCGCACTGATGTGGCCGACGCCGCAGCGGCCTGCTGCGCATTCGCCCGAACCATCTGCTCCCTCCCCCCTTGAGGGGGAGGGTTTGGGTGGGGGGTATCGTCCGGACTGCGACGGGTCAGACTCACCCCCCTCCCGGAGCGCTTCGCGCTCCGACCTCCCCCTCATGGGGGGAGGTGTCGAACAAAGCGATCCGGGAGAGGTGCAGGCTGCGGAGCTGCAGCAATGCATTCAGCAGATAGCGCCCTCCCTCACCGAAGTGGTCGCCACGCTCACAACGTTGGGAAAGGCGGAGCTGCCGGGCCGGATCGCGCGCTGGCTCGATGCGCTGGACGAGACCGGACGCTGGGCGCTGTTGAAGCTCGTCACCGGCGCCCTGCGCATCGGCGTCTCGGCCCGGCTCGCCAAGACGGCGCTCGCTGCCCTCGGCGGCAAGGACCCCGACGAGATCGAAATCCTCTGGCCTGCGATCACGCCGCCCTATGTCGATCTCTTCGCCTGGATCGAAGGCCGGAACGATAAACCGCTCGTCGCCGATCCCGCGCCGTTTCGCCCGCCCATGCTCTCGCATGCGCTCGAAACGAGCGACTTCGCGAAGCTCGATCCGGCGGAATATTTCGCCGAATGGAAATGGGACGGCATCCGCGTGCAGGCGGCCGCAGGCGTGCGGCCCGACGGCCGGCGCGTGGCGCGCCTCTATTCGCGCACCGGCGAGGATATTTCCCGCGCCTTTCCCGATCTCGTCGACGCGTTCGCTTTCGACGGCGCGCTCGACGGCGAACTTTTGATCATGCGCGGGGGCGAAGTGCAGTCATTCGCCATGCTGCAGCAACGGCTGAACCGGAAAACTATCACGCCGCAGCTACTCGCCGAGTTTCCCGCGCATCTGCGCGCCTATGACCTCTTGACCGAGGCCGGCGAGGATTTGCGCGACGAGCCTTTATCGGCACGGCGCCCACGATGCGAAGCGTTCATCGCGCGCCTGTCGTCTCCGCGCATCGACCTCTCGCCGCTCATCCCCTTCGCCGACTGGGATGCGCTGGCGCGGGCGCGCGAGAACCCGGCGGCGGCTGGCGCCGGGTCGGATGCCGACGCGATCGAAGGTGTGATGATCAAGCGCCGCGACGCGCCCTATCTGCCGGGCCGGCCAAAGGGCCTGTGGTGGAAATGGAAGCGCGACCCGTTCGTGGTCGACGCCGTGCTGATGTATGCGCAGCGCGGCCACGGCAAGCGCTCGTCCTATTATTCCGACTACAGTTTCGGCCTGTGGACCGCGGGCGAGGAGGGCGACGAACTGGCGCCGGTCGGCAAGGCCTATTTCGGCTTCACCGACGCCGAACTCGCCGAGATCGACCGTTTCGTCCGGCGTAACACGATTAACCGCTTTGGTCCGGTGCGCGAAGTCGTGCACGAGCGCGACCGTGGGCTTGTTTTCGAAGTCGCGTTCGAAGGTCTGCAACGCTCGGCTCGCCACCGGTCGGGCATCGCCATGCGCTTCCCGCGCATCAGCCGGTTACGCTTCGACAAGCAGCCAAGCGACGCCGACCGGCTGGAGACGCTGCTGCACATACTGGAGGCGGCGGAGCGAACGCCGGCTTCGGGCGGGCGCGTCATCGAACCGGCGCTTGCGCGCACCAGCCGCCGCAAGGGCGGGTAAGTTGCAGCACCTGGTGTTTTTATTAGGACGCCGTTTCAAATCCGAAGTGCAACAGGGCAGCATAGACGGCATGGCGGAGTGAGTGGCGGGGGAAAGGGTCGGGGTCAAGGGCTTTAGTCGCCGGAGACGATGCGAGCGCAGCGAGCACCCTTGAGGCCGACGTTTTCTCCCGCCAGACTTTGCCATGTTGTGTATGCCGGTTTTTCTGGCGGTCAGATGGAAGACTATCCTTGCGTGGGACAGCACATCTCACGGAGGAAAAATGCCCGAAGGCTATCTCCATCTGACCTGCGAACAACGCTGCCAGATTTACGCGCTCTTGCAAAGCGGCCACTCGCAAGCCCACATCGCGCGGCAAATTGGCGTCGATCCGTCGACGATCAGCCGCGAGCTTGTTCGCAACACCGGCGCGCGCGGCTATCGCTTCAAGCAAGCGCACGAGAAGGCCTCGCAGAGACGCCAAGAGGCCTCGGACAAGCCGCGCAAAATAACGCCAGATTTGGTGGAGCTGATCGAAGAAAAACTGACGCAACAGCAGTGGAGTCCCGATCAGATCAGCGGGCGTCTGGCGAAGGATGGCGTCGCCTTTATCAGTCACGAGCGCATCTATCAGCATGTCTGGAAAGACAAGAAAGACGGGGGCACGCTGTATCTTCACTTGCGTCACAGCGGCAAAAAATACAACAGGCGCAAGGGCAAGAATTCGGGGCGCGGGCTGATTCCGAACCGCGTCGATATCGATCAGCGGCCTCCTATTGTCGCCGCAAAAATCCGCATCGGAGACTGGGAGGCCGACACGATTATCGGCGCCAATCACAAAGGCGTTGTCATGTCGCACGTCGAGCGAACCTCCAAATACACCAAGCTCGCCAAACTGCCGGACAAGAACGCGGACTCTGTCGTGCAGGCCTGCGCACGCGTGCTTTTGCCGCTCGCTGACCAAATCGAAACAATCACTTACGACCACTGGTGTCCGGTTGACGGTGAGGAGCGTTCTGGAAAGAGCTGATCTGGCAGGAGCTTGCCACCGAAAATGGGTGGTGTCGATTTGAACTTGGTCGGGCGCTATTCGGAGTTTTTCCGAGGAGTCGCCCGTGAACATCGGCAAGACGCTTTTCGCCCAGCTGATGGATTTTCTGCCTTGGAGCACTTTTGCGCGGATTGTTACCCGCTACGGTGGCGACGCCCGGGTGCGAACGCTGTGTTGTGCCGAGCAATACCGCGCGATGGCGTTTGCGCAACTGACCTATCGAGAGAGCCTGCGCGATATCGAGGTCTGCCTATCGGCGCGCGCGTCGAAACTCTATCACATTGGTTTTCGCGAGCCGGTCCGACGATCAACTCTGGCCGACGCGAACGAGACGCGCGACTGGCGCATTTACGCGGAGTTCGCTCACCGTCTGATTGCCCATGCGAGGAAGCTCTATGCCAGCGAAAGCCTGGGCATGGAGCTGGCCAACACGGTCTATGCTCTGGATTCCACGACCATCGATCTGTGCCTGTCGCTATTTCCATGGGCGCACTTTCGCTCCACCAAGGCGGCGGTGAAGATGCACACGTTGCTCGATCTGCGCGGCAACATCCCGAGCTTCGTTCACATCTCGAACGGCAAGCTGCACGACGTTCACGCTCTCGATTTGCTGATCCCCGAAGCAGGCGCCATCTACGTCATGGATCGCGGCTACATCGACTTCGCGCGCCTTTACGTCTTGCAGCAGGCTGGCGCCTTCTTCGTCACCCGTGCCAAGTCGAACCTGGATGCGCACCGCGTCTACTCGGCGCCGACAGATCGGGCGACCGGTATCATTGCCGACCAGACTATCGCATTGGATGGCTATTCTACCAGCAAGGACTATCCCGTTCATCTGCGCCGCGTCCGATTCAAGGATGCCGCATCGGGAAAAAGGCTGGTGTTTCTTACCAACCATTTTACCCTGCCGGCGGCATTGATCTGCGACCTATACAAGAGCCGCTGGCAGGTCGAACTGTTCTTCAAATGGATAAAGCAGCATCTTCGGATCAAGCAGTTTTACGGCACGTCGGACAACGCGGTGAGGACGCAAATATGGATCGCGGTTTCCGTCTACGTCCTGGTTGCCATCGTCAAGAAGCGCCTCGGCTTGGAGGCCTCTCTCTACACTTTGCTCCAGGTTTTCTCGGTCACCCTCTTCGAGAAAATGCCGATGTCCCAGGCATTTTCCGAAAGCACAACCACTTTCGAAGACGGCGAACTCAGCAACCAGCTGAATCTGTTCGACTATTAACCGGACAGTAGTGACTTACGACAATGGAAAAGAGTTCGCCTCTCACGCCCAAATCGCAACCTCGCTGGGGGCACTATCCTATTTTGCCAAGCCCTATCACTCGTGGGAACGCGGCCTCAACGAACACACTAACGGCCTCTTCAGGCAGTACTTCCCAAAAGGTTCCGACTTCTCTATTTTGTCCGATGCCGATGTCCAAAGGGTCGAGGACAAACTCAACTCTCGCCCCAGAAAGATACTCGGCTACCAAACCCCTCGCGAGATTTTCTTCAGCGCCAGAAATCTGCCCGTTGCACTTCACTGTTGAATGGGCGAGAGTGAATTCCGAGGGAATCGAGCCAAAATCCGCTCGTCCCCGCGAAGGCGGGGACCTAAGTGAACAGAGGCGCTGGATTCCCGCTTGCGCGGGAATGAACGAACATAAGTCGATCTGAGCGGAATTAGTTCTAGCCTAGACTTGGGCGATATTTGAGTTCACTTACCCATTTAGGAATCTGCTACCTTCTCTGGTATGGGAATCAAGTATCCCGTTGGGGTAGGGACAATACTAATTTGCGATTATAACCGGGGCGGCTTCCAACCCCCGGAGATGGTCAAACGTCGTCCCGCTATCGTCATTTCCCCGCGCCTTCCTTACAGGGATGGCCTTTGTACAGTCGTGCCCATTTCCGGCACTGAGAATGAACGGCCGTCTGATTACTGCGTTCGCCTTGAATTCGATCCGCCGCTTCCCGATCCGTTTTCGTATACGGTTGCTTGGGCAAAATGCGATATGCTGGCAACGGTTAGCTTTGAACAACTCGATCTTTTTCGCAGCGGAAAAGATCATGAGGGCAAGCGAAAATATCTTCATCCAATCCTGCCTGAGAACGACCTTGAGCGTGTGAAAAGAGGAATTTTATTCTCTCTTGGCATGGGAAACTTGACTTTAGAGACTAAATAACGAAATGATTTGTTGATTGCTCGCTGGTAGCTAGGAGCTTGGACGGCCTCGCAATCCGCCCAATTGGGTTCGAGTCCCAAGCCGGTTGAGCCTCAAGACCCGAAAGGGCAGCCCTGCCATGGCCATAACAAGCCCGGCAGGGTCCTTTTTTTGTGGGTCAGGTATTATCCCCCCAAGGCTTGGATGTCTGGAGCTGCCCCATGTCCAATCCTGAACGCCAGTTATCCGGCCCGAACCGTCAGCCGTATGGTCGGGAGATCACCCGGTTTCTCGGCGGATCGCCCCTGTCCGTCGCGGTGCGGCTGGCGATGCTGTCGATCATCGTCGGCATGATCCTGTCGGCGATCGGGCTCGATCCCCTCGACATCGTCCAAAGCATCGACGCGCTTTTCCGCACGGTGTGGAACATGGGCTTCGACGCTGTGGTGTGGGTATGGCGGTATTTCCTGCTCGGCGCAGTGCTGGTGATCCCGATCTGGCTCATCGTCCGTCTGACGAAAAGCATCACGGGCTGACCGAGGTTGGCAGGCTGGCGCCCCGTCGTCCGGCTGAGATCCTGTGATCATGATCGGCATAACGGATGCCTCCCCGAGCGCCCGGAGTGCCAACGTCCAACAGATAATTTTTTTAGATATATCTAACTTGCAAAAGGCGAGGCGCTGTGCGATATTATAATCGATATATCTAAGAAAGGACGAAATATGTTTGGATTTGATTTTCCCGGCACCGGTCGGGAAGAAGGACGTCCGCGCCGGCGCGGTGGGTTTGGCGGTCACCGCCATAGCAGGCCAGGCCCCGAACACCACGCCGAGCATATGCACGCCGCCGGCGGCGACGAGATGTTTGGTGGACGCGGTTGGCCGCACCATGGCCGTTTTCCGTACGAGCGTATGTTTGGTCGCGGATTTGGCGGCCCGCGCGGTCCCGGCCGCCCCGGCCGGCCGCTCGGACAGGGAGACTTGCGCTGGCTTGTGCTGGATCTGATCGCCGCACAGCCGCGACACGGCTATGAGATCATCAAGGCGATTGAGGAAGCGCTGAACGGTCACTACACGCCGAGCCCGGGCGTCATCTATCCGACGCTGACGCTGCTTGAAGAGACCGGATTGATCAGCGGCGAATCCCACGGGGCGAAGAAGCTCTATAGCCTCACCGACGAAGGCCGCGTCGAGGTTGAGTCCCATTCGGCCGATATCCAAGCGGTCCGCGAGCGGCTCGCCGACGCCCGCGCCCGGTTCGGCGCCGTTCCGCCACCGGAGCTGTTTCGCGCCATGGACAATCTCCGCGCCGCGCTTCGGGTGCGGCTCGCCAAAGGGGAACTCTCGCCGGAGGTGGTGCAAGCCATGACAGCGGCAATCGATCGGGCCGCAGCGGAGATCGAGCGCAGCTGAGCAGAACCAGTCGCGCCGACGACAATCGACCGCAGCGCTTCAATGGTGGGGATGCTCATGTCCGATGAACCATCGTCTCATGAACGATTCAGCGCGGCCTATACCGACGTCCCCCCATGGGAGATCGGCAAGCCGCAACGGCCCTTCATTGCGGTTGCCGATCGGGTCGAGAGCCCACTGCTCGATGCCGGGTGCGGCACCGGTAACACCGCGCTGTTCTTTGCCGCGCGCGGTCATCAGGTGACCGGCATCGATTTTGTCGAAGCCGCGATCGATCAGGCGCGCGCCAAGGCCGGCGTCCGCGGCCTGACGGCAGAGTTTCTCGTCAAGGATGCGATGACCCTCAGCGCGTGGGACCGGCGTTTCCGCAGCGTCATCGACAGTGGGCTGTTTCACATTTTTGTCGGCGAGGAGCGGAAGCGCTACGCCAAGGGGCTCGCCCACGTCACCGCGCCGGGCGGGCGGCTGTTCCTGCTGAGCTTCACCGACGACCCGCGCGAGAGAGGCCCCGCGGGCGTATCCCGGCAGGGCATATACGACACGTTCGCGGACGATTGGATCGTCGAGTCGGTGGAACTGGTCCACGGTGAAGTCAGCATCGCCTTCGCCGCCGACTTCCCCGCGGAAGGCCCAAGAATGTGGTTCGCGATCATTCGGCGAAAAGGATAATCTGCTGTCGCGCGAGCCGGCGCACGCCTCGGCCGCGGCCTTGCGCGATCTCGCTTTGAGCGAGGTCACTGCTTGGGTCGCTGCCGCAAGTATTCAGAACTTGGACTCCCCTCCCATTATTGTTGTTGATCAGGGCATGTGGATATCTGGCGCGATCAGGCTAAAATTCCTATAGTTTATGGAAAGCGCCTAAGCCCGTCGGCGCAGCCGCTGCGCGGGAGATCGTCCAATGCTGACCCATGCCCAAATCTGGACGGCGCTCGACCGTCTTGCCGCGCGTTCCGGCCTTTCCGCCTCCGGGCTCGCCAAACGGGCGGGGCTTGATCCGACCACGTTCAACAAGTCGAAGCGGGTCACGCCGGATGGGCGGGCGCGCTGGCCCTCGACCGAGTCGGTGGCTAAATCGCTCGCGGCGACCGGGACGACGGTGGAGGAGTTCGTCAAGCTGATCACCGACGCCTCCGGCCATGCCGAACAGGCGGTGCCGCTGATCGGCTTTGCCGAAGCCGGGGCGGGCGGCTTTTTCGACGATGGCGGCTTTCCCGTCGGCAAAGGCTGGGACGAGATTCCCTTTCCGGCGGTCGAGGACGAGCACGCCTATGCGCTGGAGATCTCCGGCGACTCGATGCAGCCCGCCTATCGCGACGGGACCGTGATCATCGTCTCGCCCTCTGCCCCGATCCGCCGCGGCGACCGCGTCGTGGTGAAGACCAAGGACGGCGAAGTGATGGCGAAGGAGCTGAAGCGAAAAACGGCGAAGACATTGGAGCTGAAATCGCTCAATCCGGACCATCCCGACCGAACGCTGTCGACGGAGGATGTCCTGTGGGTCGCCCGCATTGTGTGGGCGAGCCAATGACCGATGCAGATGTCGTTCGCGCCGATTATGTGCACGGCTATTCCGGTCGCGAAAGCCAGCGGCTGCTCGATCAAGCCGCAACCTTGGCCGAACTGCTTCATTGGGACACGGTTTTCCCCGACGGCAGCGACGTGCTCGAAGCAGGTTGCGGCGTCGGTGCGCAAACCGTCGCCATTGCCGGCGCGAACCCCGGAGCGCGCATTCGGTCGGTGGATGTCTCGGCCCAGTCATTGCAGGCGGCAAAAGCCCGCGTCGCCCGCGCCGGCATCAGGAATGTGACGTTCCTCCAGGCCGACATTTTCAATCTTCCATTTCCTGCGCAAAGCTTTGACCACGTCTTCGTATGCTTCGTCCTCGAGCATCTGCGCGATCCTGTCGGTGCGCTGACCGCGCTCAAGCGGCTGCTGAAGCCTGGCGGAACCATCACGGCGATCGAAGGCGACCACGGCTCCGCCTATTTTCATCCGAACAGCGCGGCGGCGCGGCGCGCGATCCAATGTCTGGTCGACCTCCAGTCGATGGCGGGCGGCGATGCGTTGATCGGCCGGCGCCTCTATCCGCTGCTTGTTGAGGCCGACTTCAAGAACGTCACGGTGTCGCCGCGGATGGTCTATGTCGATGCGAGCCGGCCGCAGCTGGTCGATGGATTTACCAGGAAGACATTCAACGCCATGGTCGAAGGCGTTCGTAACGATGCGATCGCCCGCGGCCTCATCGACGAAGCCGCCTGGGACCAGGGCATCCGCGACCTCCACCGCACTGCCGAACCCGACGGCGTGTTCTGCTACACGTTTTTCAAGGCAGTCGCGACGACGTAACCGACTGTTGACCGGCCGGCCCCTTTCGCCGGGGGGCGAAATTCATCTAAACGACTGCGGCGCATTTTTGCGCTTTGCCGGAGGGCCTCGATATGAACCTCGATCGGCGTCGCGCGCTGAAGGTCATGGCCGCGCTTGCGGCATGCCCGTTATGCAATGCGGGCGCATTTGCGGCCGAAGGGCAACATTGGGGCTATGAGGGCGCGGATGGCCCCGATCATTGGGGCGACCTCGACGCCGCGAGCAAGGTCTGCTCGACCGGCTCGCAGCAATCGCCGATCGATATCGAATCGCCGATCCAGGCAGAACTGCCGCCGCTGGAAATTCAGTGGGCGAAAAGCGCGGACACGATTGTCAACAATGGCCATACAATCCAGCTCAACGTCGCCCCGGGCTCGACGCTCACGCTGGGCGACGACGAGTACAAGCTGGTGCAGTTCCATTTCCATCG
>CAWIXM010000055.1:0-27421 GCA_963840055.1 uncultured Alphaproteobacteria bacterium
GTATGGCCCGGCCGCGCGGAGCAAGATGGCGTTTGAGATCGACGAACGTGAGAGCTGCAACAATGTATTCGGCCTCTAAGTGGAGCATTTGCTCCGGGCCATCATGGGTATCCGCGCGCATCCGAGACTTACTACCGGAAAGACCTCAAGGGCCAAAATGGCACCCAGTCTCTTGGTTGCGCCGGGCAGACCGTTTGTCCATCTCTTCATTCCATCTCGCAGACCTTGGTGGGGAAGCTGTCGATGTTTTCGTTTTACATTCCTGTACTCAGTTGATGTTAGGGATCAGCTGAAGCCATCCCCTCGGAGCCACCGTCGCTCGCTCATCACGGCGGGCGAGTGACGGTGGCGCAGAGGGGTGGCGGGCATCCTCTTGGTGGACCCGAGCGAGCTTTCGTCACGCATACGCGGTGATCCTGGGCTGGTAGGCATGACCGCGGGCGAGAACTGCCCAGGCGATGCGGGCGAGTTTGTTGGCGAGCGCGATCGCCAGCATGTTGCGGTGAAGGCGCTTTGATGCTTGCTCGATCCAAGGCCACAAACCGCGCATGGCCGTGCTCGGCCGCCGCACTAGAACGACGTGTGCAGCCTGCACGAAAAGAGTTCTCAGGTATTTGTTGCCGCGCTTGGAGATTCTGCCAAGGATGGTGCGATCTCCCGTCAACTCTTGCTTCGGCACGAGGCCGAGCCAGGCGCCGAAATCCCGCCCCTGCTTGAAGCCAGCGCCATTGCCGATCGCTGCCACCATGGCACTTGAGATAATCGGACCGACGCCCGGAACAGTCATCAGGCGCTGGCAATTGTCATCCTGTTGCGCCAGCGCCTCGATCTCGTTCGATACGACCTCGATGCGCTCGTCCAGCCGACGCCAGTCCTGCATCAGGTCGGCGATGAGGCTCACCATCCTCCGCGAGAGCGCCTCAGGACGTGAGCTCAGAATGTCAGGCAGCGCTCTGTGCAAAGGCGCTACACCTTGCCTCACCGTGATGCCGCGTTCGATCAGGAAGCCGCGGATTTGATTGATCACCCCCGTCCGTTGGCTGACAAGACGCGATCGCACGCGGTGCAGAGCCAGCAAATCCATTTGCTCGGGCGTTTTGATCGCCACAAAGTTCATGGTCGGCCGCTGAACGGCTTCCGCGATCGCTTCGGCATCGCGGTAATCGTTCTTGTGACCCTTGAGAAAAGGCTTTACGTACTGCGCCGGGATCAGACGCACCTCGTGGCCTCGCGCTGAAAGCTGGCGGCCGATGTAATGGGAGCCCGAGCAGGCCTCCATGCCGATCAGGCAGCGCGGGATATTGGCGAGCCGGCGTTCGAGCTGAGCGCGGGATACCTTCTGCTGCAGAACGATTGCGCCCCGCTTGTTAAACCCTACCAAGTGAAACGTATTCTTGCCGAGGTCGATGCCGATCGTGGCGATCAATCCTGGCGTCTTCTGAGATGTGCGCATCGCATGCTCCTTGAGCGTTTGCTTCGCGCCTCCCAGCCACAGTCCAGCAGATTAGGCGCTGAGCGCGGCCGGGCCATCCCATTAGCAGAAATCGCCCCTCAGTTGCTAAGCTCAGGGATTCCGCAGCCGGTGCGGACTAGGCGCGGCTTCTTGAGAAAAAAGTCCCGGCAGTAGCCAGCCGGGACCGACGAACTCAGCATCTGAATGGCGGCGGCTGATGACCTGGAGGCACGGTCGGAAGCCGTTCGAATAGGTCCCGTCGTGGTCGCTGCGGCAGAACATACAAACACTCGCGGATGCACCGCGGTGATCTTCATCTCTACGGTCCCCTTAAGGACCCTACCATCGCTAAAATCAGCGCCCCGCGATCCTGTCGTGTATGCCGTTTTATGTTCAGTCGATAAATTCGACCTTGGTGCCCTTGTGGACCATTTCACTGAGCGCCCGTGCGTCCCAATTCGTGAGGTGGACGCATCCGTGCGAGTGGGTCTTGCCGATATTCTGCGGCGCGGGGGTGCCATGGATGCCGTAGTCATCGCCAAGCCCGATCCACGTCGTACCAACCGGATTGTTGGGACCGGGAGCGATAGTGAAGGGCTCTCTTGTCTTTACCCCTGGGAAGTCGAGTCTGGGCGAATAATCATAAGTGGGATTCTCGACGACGGAACGAACAGTTAGCGTGCCGCTGGGAGACGGCTGCGCCTTGCTGCCGACCGATGCCGGATAAAAGGCGACCAGTTTCCCTTCGGCATCATATGCGCGAACAGTTTCTTTGGACTTATCCACCACGATCTTAGTGACTCTTTCCCGCGAATGCTTGGTGGCAACGTTCGTCACGAGGATCTTGGTTCTGGCGGTTCCGAACGACGCCTTCGGATTGAGCCGCGTCAACAAACCGGGGTCGACGTGGAATTTTGCCGCAAGCAATTGACGCGGGCCGGTGTAGTCGAGAGCCTTGAGGTCCGCTTGTTTTGCCAGCGACTTTGGAATGGTCTTGGTGAACGGGCCCTTCACGTCCGCCGGTTGGATTTCATATTCGACGAGAAGGGGTTCGGTCGATGTCGCAGTGAGCCGGTCCCAGGTTGGAGCGTCGATTTTGCCGCTCGGATTGATCCCGTTTGCGTCCTGAAATGCGGCGACGGCCTTTCGAAAATTTAGGTCGGTCTTGCCGTCGATGACACCCGGCGAGAATCCGGCGCGACCAAGCAGCACCTCAGCCTTGATGATGACTACCGTGCTGGGGGCGGTCGCGCCCTTCTTCTTACCTGACGGCGCAGCAAATTGGGCCTCATTGACGTCTTGCGCATTAAGCACAGCCGTAGGCGCCGCACCCGCCGTGCCCGCGTTCGCCAGCACCGCCCCTGCGCAAATGAGAGCCGCCGTGACGAGCCCGCGAACCCAAATGCTGATCGACGCGGGATCGACACCCCGATTGCGCGCGGTTTCGCCAACGACGGTTCCGCGGGTATCATCGAGCATTTCCATTATCGGCTCCCAATCTCGTCGAAGAAGATTTGCCGGATGCACGTTGCTTACCGGTCAGCCTGCCGAGCGGTCGGCTTACCGCAAACCCGTTGGCACGCTTGAGAAGCACCCCAAATTTTTCTGAAACGACGCGAAACAACTTTGAGTTCAGTCTAGAATAACAAGGCGCCTGCGGCTAGAGCCCCCGAAGAACGCATCCTCCCGACGATCGCCTTGATCGGAAGGGTATACGATCAGTCCTATTCAGAAGATGTGACACGGATGTTTCTAGCCGGCAGCGCGGCAGGACGGATCGCAGCACAACAGCGTCGGCGCGAACGAGAGAGCCGCTATTCCGGCTTTGCGCTCTATCGCTCGGATTCTGCTCACCTGAGCGGACACATGCACACGCTGGCAGCGCGAGAGGTCGCTGACCTCGATAGCCTGACGGCCGATGCTTCCCAGAGAATTCTTACTTAAGGAACCTCTGAACAACCTCTCGAACATGGCACACTGAGGTCATTGATTCGAGGGGGCGGTTGATGGCGGACCAGCTGAGCTTTGCATCGCTTGATTTCGCGGCGAAGAAGAAGCGGACGAAGCGGGACGTGTTCCTCGCGGAGATGACGGCCGTGGTGCCGTGGGCGAAGCTCGAAGCACTGATCGAGCCGCACTATCCCAGGCTCGGTGCACAGGGAGGGCGTCGGCCATTTCCGCTCTCGACGATGGTACGCATCTACTGCCTGCAGCAATGGTACAACTTGTCGGATCCCGGCGCCGAGGAAGCGCTCTACGACATCCAGTCGATGCGCGCGTTTGCAGGGCTGGAGCTCGGCCGCGACGCGATCCCCGACGAGACGACGATCCTCAATTTCCGTCACCTGCTCGAGCGTCATGAGCTGACGAAGGCAATCTTCGCGGCCGTTGCCGAGCATCGGGCGGCAAAGGGCGAGCTCCTTCGCGGCGGCACGATCGTGGACGCGACGCTGATCGCGGCCTCGCCCTCGACGAAGAACAGGGAGCAGAAGCGCGATCCCGAGATGAGTTCGTCGAAGAAGGGAAACCAGTGGTATTTTGGCATGAAGGCGCACGTCGGCGTCGATGCTGAGAGCGGGCTCGTGCACACCGCGAGTGTGACGACGGGCAAGGTGCACGACGCCAAGGTGATGGCTAATCTCATCCGCGAGGACGACGCGGCGGTCTATGGCGACAAGGGCTATGCGAGCGACGAAAAGAAGCACGCGGCGGAAGCGGCCGGGGTGTTGTGGGCGGTGAAAGAGAAGGCGAAGCCGGGCCGCGACCTCACGCAGCGCCAGCGTGCCAGGAACCGCCGTTTCGGCAAAGTGCGCGCCAAGGTCGAGCACGTGTTCCGGGTGCTGAAATGCCAGTTCGGCTACCGCAAGGTCCGCTATCGCGGAATCGCCAAGAACGGCGCCCAGGTGTTCGCGCTCCTCGCGCTCGCCAATCTCTATCTCGCCCGCTGCCGACTTGTGTGCGCTTGAGGGAAAATGCGGGCCGGAAAGCTTCGCAGCCGCCGCCGAACGCCATACTAACCGCCGAAAACCGAGACGGCCGTCACTCGCCGCGCCAGCCGAGCGTGCTATTCAGAGGTTCCCTAATAAGAACCCTACCAATCAATCTCACGTCTCAATTGGGTCATTAGCGACTGATTCAGCCGGTTTAGCCTGCCGGTTCATGGCAGCTTCGCCCTCAAAAGCAGACCTGAGGCTGGAGGAGCGGGAGGCGTGTTGAGGTTAGCCAGATCTCTGTGATATGGCTGCGGGTTAATGAGTCCACGACCTAGTGCATTCTGCGGCGAGGCAAATCGGCTCGCCGCAGGTAATGAGAGTCGACGACAAGTAGAGCGAATACCTTTTCCGTCGGAACGGATTCGCTCTGACCGCTCGCAACGAGTCCATAAGGGAGCGGGCGCTGCATGTGGAGCGCCCGCAGATCACATTATGCGATTGAACAACGTGACCGTTCAAACCCTCCTGGTGAGCGCAGCGGCGATGGTCCTTGCGATCCTGCCGAGCCGCGCCGGACCATGCACAAGCGAGATCGATCGACTGCAAGCCGAGGTGGACGCGAAGATCGCAGCGACCGCCGCGGTGGGGCCGACTGCGCCGCAGAGCGTCGATGCCACGCTCAGCCATCAGCCGACACCAGGCTCGATAGCAGCCGCCGAAGAGAAGCTCGGAGAAGGACCGGACATGACGGACGCCGTGGCGGCGCTTAAGCACGCCCGCGAGGCGGACAACGCCAACGATAAGAGTGCTTGCGATGAGGCGCTGGCAGAGGTGCGACGCCTGCTCGGTCAGTAGACGGCACGGCAAGCAGGACAATATCAGGTAGAACGTCATTGTTCCGGGTATGGTGACGTGAAGGGCGCCGCGCGTAGACCAAAAATAAGAAATGCGTCGGAGAGAGAAGCCTCGGACGCGGCTCCTAAAACGCAGGCACGGGTGCAGGCGCAGGGTCGCTCGGCACGCAACGGCAGCAGCGCTTTTCGAAAAGCGCGAGTTTGGATTGCAACGTCGGTGATAACCGTCGCGGTTGTCGCCTGCGGGTTCGCTTGGCGACCCCTGGCCGATGACCTTGTTGCTCCCCGTGCGGATCGAGCGCCGGCGGCTTCCACTCCGGCACCCGCCACCTTCGTCGGCAGTGAGACCTGTGCCGGCTGTCATCGGGCGGAAGCAGAACTCTGGCGAGCGTCGCAGCACAAGCACGCGATGGACCATGCAACCGACAAGTCGGTGCTCGGCGATTTCAACGATGCGCACTTCGATTACTACGGCGTGCGCTCTCGCTTCTTCCGCAAGGACGGGAAATTTTTTGTCGAGACCGACGGGCCGGATGGAAAGCTCGGCATATTCGAAATCAAATACACGTTCGGCCTCGACCCGCTGCAGCAATATCTGGTCGAATTTCCCGACGGTCGGCTGCAGGCTCTCTCAATCGCCTGGGACAGCCGGCCGAAGGAGCAAGGGGGACAGCGCTGGTTCCACCTCTATCCGAATGAAGTGATCCGGCACGATGATTTTCTCCACTGGACCAAGCTGAACCAGAACTGGAACTTCATGTGCGCCGAATGCCATTCGACCGGCGTGCACAAGAACTACGATGCGGCGAAGGATCGCTTCGCCACAAGCTGGGCCGAGATCAGCGTGGGCTGCGAGGCTTGTCACGGCCGCGGCTCGCGTCATGTCGCATGGGCGCGGGATAGGCAGAGCGGGCGGCCGCCTGGAAAACACGACGATCCCGACAAAGGACTGGCCGTGCGGTTCGATGAACGAACCAATATCGCATGGCCCCTCAATCACGCGACCGGCAACGCGCAGCGCAGCGCGGCGCCCGCCACCTTGCGCAAGGAGGTCGAGACCTGCGGGCTATGCCACGCGCGCCGCGGCGTGTTTTCCGAGGATTGGGTGCCGGGCCGCTGGTTGTCCGACACCCATGTGGTCTCGCCGATCGCCCGCGGGCTTTACCAGGCCGACGGCCAGATGCTCGACGAAGTCTACAATTACGGCTCGTTCAAGCAGAGCAAGATGTTCGCCGCCGGCGTCACCTGCAGCGATTGCCATGATCCGCACAGCGCCAAGCTCCGCTTTCCCGGCGACAACACCTGCCTGCAATGCCACGCGTCCAACGTCTATGCCAACGACCGGCATGCGCGGCACGCGGGCGTGAACCCGCCGCTGGCCTGCATCTCGTGCCACATGCCGACGCGCACCTACATGGTGGTCGACGTGCGTCACGACCACAGCTTCCGCATTCCGCGGCCCGACATCTCGGCGAAGCTCGGCACGTCCAACGCCTGCAACGACTGCCATGCCGATAAGTCGGCGGCGTGGGCGGCGTCCGCCATCGAGCGCTGGCACGGACCGAATCGCAAGGGCCTGCAGACATTCGGCGACGCGTTCGATGCGGCATGGACCGGCAAGGCCACCGCGGCGGCGCAGCTCGCAGCCGTCGCCGCCAGCGGCGGCACGCCGGCTGTCGCACGCGCGAGCGCGCTCGCCGAGCTTGCTCCCCATGTTTCGCCGGCCAACATCGAATTGGCGCGGGCGGGCCTCGCCGATCCCGATCCGATGGTGCGGATCGGCGCGCTCGACATGCTGGAAAACGTTCCGGCAGCGCGGATCTGGCCACTCGTTTCCCCGCTGTTGTCCGACCCCGTTCGCGGCGTGCGCATTCGCGCGGCGTCCCTTCTTGCAAACGTTCCGACCGCGAACCTGCCTCCCGCCGATCGCGAACGCCTCGACCGCGCAACGGCGGAGTTCATGGCCGCGCAACGCCTCAACGCCGATCGTCCGGAAGCGCGCTCGACGCTCGGCAGCTTTTACGCTCGTCGCGGCCAGCTGGTGGAAGCCGAGGCGGAATACAAAGCCGCGTTGAAGCTCAGTTCCCAATACGGTCCGGCGGCGATCAACCTTGCCGAGCTATATCGGCGCCAGGGACGCGATGCCGAAGGCGAGAGCGTGTTGCGGGCGGCGGTGGCCGCTTCCCCGCGCGACGCGGGGCTGCATCACGCGCTGGGCTTGGTTCTGGTGCGTCTCGGTCGCCGCGACGAGGCCGTCGCCGAATTGCGGCAGGCGGCCGAGCTTGGTCCGGAGCAGGCGAGATACGCCTATGTCTACGCCGTCGGACTGCATTCGACCGGTCACGCCGCCGAAGCGATGACGGTTCTGAAGGACAGCCTGAAGCGACATCCCGACGATCGCGCCATTCTGGGGGCGCTCATCAGTTTCAGCCGCGATGCGGGGGATTTTGCGACGGCGCTCCAGTATGCCGAGCGGCTCGCCGTGATCACGCCCAACAACCGCGAGGTCGCGGCGCTTATCGAGTCGCTCCGACGCGCAGCGAAGAAGCCGGACGGTCAGTAAATAAGCGGTCGGTTGGCAAGCGTCCGGTAGAAGTCGCCAATCTATCGCGCCTCGCGCCGCGATTCGCCGTCCTCGGCGCTGGTGTAACTGCGATACCAGGCGACGAACCGGTGCACGCCATCCTCGATCGGGGTCTGGGGTTGGAAGCCGACCGCGGCCTCCAGCGCGGAGACATCTGCATAGGTTGCGGGAACGTCGCCCGGCTGCATCGGAGTCAGTTCGCGCACCGCTTGCCGTCCCAGTTCCGTTTCCAGAATCCGCACCACTTCGGTCACCTCGACCGGCCGGTTGTTGCCGATATTGAAGATCCGCCACGGCGCGCGGCTCGTTGCAGGCGAAGGATCATCACCCGACCAATCGGGATCGCCCGCGGCAGGGTGGTCGATCAGTCGCGCCAACGCTTCGACCACGTCGTCGATATAGGTGAAGTCGCGCCGCATCTGTCCGTAATTGAACAGGCGAATCGGCCGCCCCGCGATGATCGCTTCGGTGAACAGCCACATCGCCATATCCGGCCGCCCCCACGGGCCATAGACGGTGAAGAACCGCAATCCCGTCGCCGGCACGCCGAACAAATGCGCGTAGGCGTGAGCCATCGCCTCGTTGGCCTTCTTGGTGGCGGCATAGAGGCTCACGGGGTGGTCGACATTATCGGATGTCCGGAACGGCAGGCGCGTGTTCGCGCCATAGACCGAGGATGATGAAGCATAGATGAGGTGCCGGCAGCCGGAATGCCGGCAGCCTTCCAGCACATTGAGGAATCCGACGAGATTGGCGTCGACATAGGCGTGCGGGTCGGTGAGCGAATGGCGCACGCCCGCCTGAGCCGCGAGATGCAACACCACCGGGAATCGATGAGACGCAAACAATGCGGCTATTCCCGCGCGATCCGCGAGGTCAAGCTTCTCGAACGAAAAAGCCTGGTACGGCTGCAGTTCGCCGAGCCGGGCGCGCTTTAACGCCGGATCGTAGTAGGCGTTCAGATTGTCGAGGCCGACGACGCGCCGTCCGTCCTGCAACAGCCGGCGCGCTATATGAAAGCCGATGAAGCCCGCAGCGCCGGTAACCAGGATCGGCTCATCGCCCGCTAAGATGCCATCACTCATGAGGGGGAGAGCCTTGCGGTGTGGAGCAGGCGAGGAGCCCTTCGCAATCTTACAAAAAAGCCGGTGCGGCCCGGGTGTGAGTGCACGAGCGCCGCAACCCTTGTCAAGTTAGACCGGCCGAGGACGCCGACGCGAACTTCAAGGGCGACCATATTGGCGGAGCAAAGCGTTTTCAAATAACGTGAAAATCATGAAAACGCAGATCATTTCCGCAGACGACCTTGATTTCGATCGTCATGTCACTGCGTTTCGCGAGGCCTTTGCCCATGTGGGCTGGCGAGAGGAGATCGAGCCGGCCACGAGTGCGGAGTTTTTCCGGTGGAAATACAGCACGCCTTACGGCGATGCCGTGATTGCCCACATTGCCGCCGGCGGCCGCCTCATCTCCTCTGCGTCGGCCTTCCCGCTAATGCTCCGAACTCCTGCGGGAACTCACTTGGCATGGCAGGTCGGCGACCTGATCACGACGCCGGACGCGCGCGGCCAAGGCCTATTTCGCCGATGCCTGGCGGCGCTCGTTAACGAACTCGGCCCCAAGGGGCCGCTGATCTGTTTTCCCAATCGCCTATCGATCGGTGAAATTCAGCGTCAGAGCTTTCGTTGCGTCACCGAGCTTCGCACCTGCGTGGGGCAAACGCTCGTCGTGCGAGCAAGTAATTCAACATTGGTGCAGGAATCGCCGCCGGCGATACAAACCAAGGCCAGCGATACGCGCACGGTGTGCGTCTGCAAGGACGCCGATTATCTGAATTGGCGCTATGTCCACAACCCGGCGCGATCCTATCAATTCATTTCGGAATGCAATGCGCCGGAAGATTTTGCGGTCGTTCGCGAGCTTGCGCTACCGCTCGGGCAGCGGGCGTCGGTCGTCATGGATATGAGTGCGGAAGAAGATGCAGATCGATCAGGCATCTTGAGACAAGTTCACCAATGGGCGCAGCGGCGGGGTTTGATCTGCAATTTCTTGTTTTGCAGCGGGTCGCCGCTCCGCGCTTTGGGCAAAGGCTATATTCCGCTGCCGTCCTGGCTCCAGCCCAAAAGGCATCTTGTATTCATGAAGTTCCCGGCGTCGATGGACCAAGAAGAAACGACGACGTGGCGCTACGCCTTCCAGATCGGGGACTGGGACGGCCTTTAAACGGCGATGAATTGATTGCTTGCAAACTCTTGGAAAGGCAGCAGCACCGCCATGCGCGCCCCGAGTTCATCGATCAATAGGCACATGCGGCTTTGCGCTCGCATCTGCTCAGAGGCGCCATAGTTCGATGCCTTCGGGTTTGGTGCTGCGGTCGAGCTTGGCCTTCAGGTCCATCAGGAGTCCGCGGCCGTCGCGCAGCAGGCGCGTCATCCACGGCCAGCCGCCCTTCAAGTAATGCTCGTGCGGGACCGCGAGGATGATCGCGTCGGCCGGCGCCAGCTCGGAGTCCGCAACGAGCGGGATCGCGTATTCCTGTTGCACGTCATCGGCATAGGCGAGCGGATCGTGCGCCTGGACCGTGATGCCGAATGATTGAAGCTCGCGGACGATGTCGATCGATTTCGAGTTACGAATGTCGGGAACGTTCTCCTTGAAGCTCAGCCCCAGCACCGTGACGAGCCGTACGTGACAACCGTTCCGCAGCAGAGAGCGCAGACACTCGCGCGCCACGCGCTGTCCAACGCCGTCGTTGATGCGGCGCCCGGATAGGATCACCTCGGGATGGTAACCGGCCTTCTCGGCGCGGTGCGTGAGATAGTAGGGATCGACGCCGATGCAGTGTCCGCCGACCAGACCGGGAACGAAAGGCAGGAAGTTCCACTTGGTCTGGGCGGCCGTAAGCACGTCCATGGTGTCGATGTCGAGCACATGGCAGATCGCGGAAAGCTCGTTCATGAAGGCGATGTTCAGGTCGCGCTGGGTGTTCTCGATCACTTTCGCCGCTTCCGCCACCTTGATCGACGGCGCCCTGTGAATGCCGGCGCGCACGACCGAGCCGTAGACCGCGGCGACGATGTCGCAGGTTTCCTGGTCTTGCGCTGAAACGACCTTCCTGATCGTCTCAAACCGATGCTCGCGGTCACCCGGATTGATGCGCTCAGGCGAATAGCCGACGGCGAAGTCGCGCCCGGCGACGAGGCCGGAGCATTTTTCCAGCACCGGTACGCAGTCTTCCTCGGTCGCGCCAGGATAGACCGTCGATTCGTATACGACGATGTCGCCTGGCTTCAGCGCGGCGCCGACGATTTCCGAAGCTTTGATCAGCGCCGTCAGGCTCGGCCGTCGCGCTGCATCGATCGGCGTCGGCACGGCCACAATGAAGAAGTCGGCGCCTTTCAGTTCAGCGGGATCGGTGGTGAAACGCAGCTTGTCCTGAAGGAGGTCGCCGCGCTCGATTTCGCGCCCTCGGTCGTGGCCAGCCCGCAGCTCGTCGACGCGGACTGGATCGACGTCGAAACCGATCACGGGCACGCCCGAGCGGCCGAACGACACGGCGACGGGGAGCCCGACATAGCCCAGCCCGATCACCGCGATCTTACGTCTGTGCGCCAATCGCCCCTCCGAGGCTTCTTGCGCCGACACGAGGCCGGCGAGTGCATCTGCAAGTAGGGTTGTTTCAACCCTCGATCCGCCGCCGCAAACTCGCCGCGACGCGCCCGGCCGTGCGCCCGTCCCAGTACGGAATCGAGGGGCGCTGGGTCGCCGGCGCTTCCAGCGCTGCAGCTACATCGGACATCAGCGTTTCCAGCCGCGTCAGCCGGTTCGTTCCCATGGTCACGGTGATCGGACGCTCGGTGTTGTCGCGCAATGTGAGGCAGGAAACGCCGAGATAGGTCGTCTCTTCCTGGATGCCGCCCGAATCGGTCACGATCAGACGGGCGGCGTGAAGCAGCGCCATAAATTCAATATAGCCCAGCGGATCAAGGAAAATGATGTTCTCGGCGGACAGCCGAGGCAAGAGCCCGAACGTCTTGAGGCGCAGCCGGGTGCGCGGATGAATGGGGAAGATCACCATTAGGCGTTCGGCGAGCGCGTTCAGCGCCTCTACGATCAGGGCAAGCCGTTCCGCGCTGTCCACGTTCGATGGCCGATGCAGGGTGGCCACCGCATATTGCGACGGCAACTCGCGGCCGACAACCGCGGCCGTGTCGACCGCGCTGATCGACGGCTGAACCATGACGAGCGAATCGATCATGATGTTGCCCACGCGTTCGATGCGATCTGGCGACACGCCCTCGCGTAGCAGGTTCTCGTCGCCGTCGGGAGAGGGTGTCCACAGCAGGTCCGAGATGCGGTCGGTGACCATCCGATTGATTTCCTCGGGCATCGACCAATCGAAACTGCGCAGGCCAGCCTCGAGATGGGCGACTGAAATGCCTAGCTTTTTCGCCGCGACCGAGCAGGCAAGCGTGGAGTCGACGTCACCGACAACGATGGTCCAGGCCGGACGCTCGTCTTTGCAGAGCTTCTCATAGGCAATCATGCTCGTGCCGGTGAGTTCGGCATGCGAGCCGGTGCGCGCGCGAAGGTGGTGGTGCGGCGCCGGCAGCTTCAGATCGCGGAAAAACCAGTCCGACATATTGAGGTCGGAATGCTGACCGGTATGCACGATGCGCGGCGTGCACCAGCTCGCTGTGCTGAGCTCGTGCCAAAGCGGCGCAATCTTCATGAAATTCGGACGCGCGCCTGCAACCAAATGGACGATGGGAGCTGATGTCATTGAACAGGCACGTCCTTCATGAGACGCCATAGGTCTGCGCATAACGCGCCGCCACTGCCGCCCAAGTCACCTCGGCCTGCGCGAGCTGCATGATTCGAGCGCGATCGATGTCCGCATCCATGCGCTGCAGGATTGCGGCTGGTTCGGGCGCAAGCCGATTTCCCCAGCGATCCGCGAGCGACGCGCAATCGGGAATGGCGTCGTCGAGAATCACGGGCAGCCCGGTAAGGCAATACTCGGCAAATTTTGTTGGGAAAGCGACACGATTGATGGCGTTGTGAGCCCGTAGGATGAATCCAAAATCGGCGGCATTGAGAAACCCATTGATGTCGCTGATCCGGCCCGAGCGCAGTTGAAGATCGCCCGGCGCCATCGATGCGCACATCGCCCGCATGCGTTCGATGTCGGGCGTAACCATGAGCAGCCGCGCCCGTGCGTCGCTTGCGCGCACTTCGCGAAACAGCGCCAGTACCTGCGGAATGCACTGATAATGCGCGAGACCGCCGCTGTAAATGAACACGCGGTCGGCGTCGTTGTAGCCGAGGTCGCTTCGCACGCGCTGGCGGAGGACGGGATCGAAGTAGAACATCTCCTCCTGGGCGCCGCAGGGGATGATCTGGTGCGGTTTTTGACCGAGCAGCGGCGCGCACAGCGACGCCAAGGGATGGGACACGAACAGCGCCGCGCTGCAATCGCGCGCGGCAAGCTCGCGCTCGCGCAGGAGAACGCGCCGGCGCATGGCTTTGAGCCACCGCGGCAGCGACGCATACTCCGGCCGCTCATCGAATTCCGCGACCGGATCGCCGCGACAATCCCAGATCATCGGCAGCCCAAGCCGGCGGACCACCGGACCCACCGTTGCGGCAACGTAGTCGTTGCGCGCATGCACGAGATCGAAGTCCCTTGCGCGGGGCAGGAACAACCGACGAAATATCGCCCGGTTGACGAGCTTCGATCCCGGCACTCCCGCGCGCACGGCGCGGAACACCCGCACCGGGCAGTCCGCCAGACGTTCGGCTTCGCTTTGTCGCGAAAGCGAACGCTCGTAGAGCGATTGCAGCCCGCAGAACGACCACACTTCGAAATGCGCGCCGAACGCCGCTTGCGCCGCGCGAGCATGCAGAAGCACCTGGGTATCGATGACGGTCGCGGGCAGGCCCTCGAAAAGGACGAACAGAATGCGTTTGCCGACGTTCGCGGGCGACGTCGCTGTGTTGGGTGAAGTTGCTTGGACATCGGCTGACATATCGGCGGACTTACGGTCTCGACACGCTACTCTCGACGGTCCGGGTGGTCGTCATAGACCACGTAATTTGGCAGCTTTCGCGTCAGATCAAATATCGCGCCGACATACTGCGCCATCACGCCGATCACCAGCAATTGCACCGCGCCGAGCACCAGAACGACACCGATGATCGACGTCCACCCCGGCACCGCCGACCCGAAAAGGTAGGAATAGAGCGCCACCAGGACATACAAGATCGCCAGCCCGGCGACAATCAGGCCGAGCTGCACCCCCATATGCAGCGGAAAGCGCGAATTCGAAATCAGCGCCGATATTCCCAGCTTGAGGCTGCGGCGCAGCGTATAACTCGGCTTTCCAGCGAAACGGCTTTCCGGCACGTATTCGATGATGGTGGTCGGGTAGGCCAACCAACTCACCAGCCCGCGGATGAAGGGACGGCTGCCGGCACAGGACAGCATCATCTGGACGACCTCGCGATCGACCAGAAAGAAATCGGAGGCATTGGGCTGGACATAGACGTCGCCCAGCTTGTTGATGACGGCATAAAACCCCGACGACAGCAGCTTCTTCAGTTTGTTTGAGTGTCCATGTTCAAGCCGCACCATCTGCACGACCGGGGTTTTGGTCCGCCATGCATCGATAATCTGCGGGATGAGCCGCGGCGGATGCTGCAGGTCCGCATCCATGCATAGGACCGCGCGCCCTTTCGATTGGGCTAGTCCGGCGAGCAACGCCGCCTGATGGCCGAAATTGCGGACAAGCCGCACCAGCCTGACCGCGGGATCCTGCCGCATCAGCTCCCGCACGATAGGCACGGTGCGATCGGTGGAGCCGTCATCCACGAAAATGATCTCGTAACTCGGACACGCACGAGGCCATATGGGTTTTCAGCGCGTCGTAGAGGGCAGGGATATTCAGTTCCTCGTTGTGACATGGAACGACAACCGTCAGGGTGGGGATGCTCAGGCCGGACGTCCCCGGGCTCGGCGGGTCTTCGCGCCTGTCGGTCACTGCTTGTTCCATCCCAATCTGGCCGCGTAGTCCGTCACGAAGTTCGTGCAGTCTTCGCGTCGGGGGTTCGTTGCTTCGAGATAGGTGTACATGCTCAGATGCTTGGCATCGAAGGGAAAGCGGCGCACTTTCACGTCGGCAAAGAAGCGCCTCACGATCGCTTCAATCTCGTCGGCTGTGTTGATGTGCTCGTGCCGCATCAGAATGCCGTAGTCCAACCCGGTCCGCAAACGATAGGCCAGGCCGGTTGAAAGGCGCCAGGACAATCCCCACAGGGCTCCGCCTTCGCTCGGAATACCGGCTTGAAATACGCCGGCAGGAGCGAGCAGCAATGCGGATTGCGCAACGACGTAGGGCAAATGCTCGAGGTGCTCCAAGACCGCAATCGACAGAATCTTCGAATAGCCGCCTTCCAGGTTGCTCAACTCGCGATAGTCCGTGAGTACGGTCCTGACCCGCGGCGGCAGCGGCTTGTTGAGCAGAAGGTCGGCAAGCGGCTCGCACACGTCATACTCGGATGCTCCGGCCTCGAAGCTCAGGTGATTGAGATCGCCCGCCCCCAGTTCGAGGATCGGACCATCCGGCTTCCGCGCAGCGATTGCGTGATGCATCCATGCTTCGAGCTTGGCCACCGCGGCATAGAGCGGTCCACGCCCGCTGCGGTTGATCGCATATTCGCGCTCATAGACCGCGCGGTGGCCCGCAGGCAGCTCCGGCCGGGATTTTGGGAATTTCGCGAGCGTCAAGTCCATTGCTTGCTTTCTGAGAGGGCGCGGGGGCCGATCCACGGCATCTACCCCGTCCCAGGCCGCGTTGAACCAAATGTCGGCTGCGATAGCGGCGATCAGCGTCGCGCCGACAAATGCTTGATCATAGTAGACGGCGGCGGGAAAGGTGAGAATTGCCTGCACGGCATGCAACAACGATGCGACCGCGGTCACCGCGACGATATCGCCCGCGCGCGGCCGTGACGGCATCGGCGGGCGTTCCGTTCGACGGAGCGCTAGCCCCAAGGCAACCGCGCCGACCGAGACGACCAGTAGGATGATAAGTCTCGGCGCGAGCACCTTTCTTGCCTTTGCTGCATAAATTCGGGCGACTTCGAGAGGGTGCTGCCAGACAATCTCCATGTAGAGCTTGCCCAGCATCTCGTAGTACTGCGGCGACACGTATTTGATGGTCGGGTCGCGCGCCCTGACCGCGTTGTCCGCAACCGTGTCGGACCATTCGATGCCGAACGGGTTCGGCTCCGCGCCCAGGCCGAGATACAGCGCGTGGCTGAGCCCGTGCGAGAGGATGCCGGAGCCTGCGGGGACGCCTTGAACGTGAACGCGATAGCTCACGAGCAGGTTTGTGGCGTTCAGCGCAATTAGAATAGCGGCGATAGCGGCGGCGGCGGATGCGAATTGGGAGATGCGCCATTCGCGCGCGCGGCGCGCAAAGCCGATGATCAGGCCGAGCGCAGTGACGACGATCCCTATGAGTCCAAACGGCTCGCGCAGCAACATCACGCCCACAAAGCATAGGCCGGACAGGGCAAGCCAACCCCATTCCGCCCAAGTGTTGCGATCGAGTGCAAGCATTCGCAGGCTTTGTATCGGCAACAAGAGGCTCAGCGCGAACATCCCATAGATCGCCCCGATCACGTCGGCGGTGACGGCAGGCTCGCGCAACAGCCGCAGCGACGCCAGGAAAAAGAGGATGGCGGCGACGCTAAGCCCGATGCGGTAGAGTTGAGCCGCCAAGAGTGCGAAGCCCAAAATATTGATGACGATGTTGGCGTAAAGCAGCGTGTCGGTCGTGGCCGGCGCGCCGAACGAGCCGTGCAGAACGGACAGCAGAAGGCCGTGGCCGCGGTCATCGGCGGCGGATGCATTCTCGATTGGGTCGAACTTGCCGGGCTCGTCGCAGACCGCAAGGATGACCCCGGTCTTCCCGAAGCAATTGGCGCTCATGATCCATGCGGCGATCCGGCCGGAGTCCAGTGGCATCGGTGCGTGCGGCCTTCGTGCTCCACACGGCATGCATCGCGAGGACATCCATGACGAGAAGGACGGCGACGGCCGCCGCCAGGACGACGCGTCCTATGGCCGGCCGAAATATCCAGCCATTGGCAAGTTTGAACGCCCTCAGCGCTAAGAGAATTCTGGGGGCGAACGCAAGGCAAAGCCAGACCACAAGCAGGAATACCGCGCCAGCCGCAATCTGAGCCAGTAATGAACTCTCGCCAATCTGTTTGCCCAACTTGATCAAGATAGAGAGGCTCGTCGCGTAAGCGAGCGCGCAGGCAAAACTGAACAAGGCCAATTGACGGCTCGTTGTCTTGGGCGGCCCCCGTTCGCTGAATTTGAGAGTAGCGAGACCGACGAGATAAACGACACCGCATCCTACCCCGTGGGAGAAGACTGGATCGAACCCGAGCGCCAGCAAGACGTAAATTGCGCCGCTGCCAAAGACCGCGCCTAAGGACACGGCAAGCCGCGACGCTTTGCTCCGGCCGTCGGCGAAATCCGCGACGGTCAAAATGCGATCCGATGACAAGAATCGAAGCATGGCGCGCGAGCCGGCGGTCATCTCGAGTCCGATTGCTCGTCTGTTCCCGCCGCGCGAAGATAGCGGCAAGCGCTTGCGCAATCCAAGGGTGGCCGCTCGCTCATGGTCGTCACGCTGCAATCCGCGCTGCAGTGCGATCGCCGACTCTGGCGCAATGCGTCGAGAATGCGTTTGGTGTGCTGCTCCCAGGTGAAATCCGCGAGACAGCGGTTGCGCGCCGCGGCGCCGAGGCGGTGACGTAGCTCGGCGTCGCGCGCAAGCACGGCCACGCCTTCGGCCAGCGCGTCGGCGTCGGCGGGCGGCACGAGAAGGGCGGTTTCGCCGTGCGTCAGGATTTCGCCGATCTGGTCGAGATTGGAAGCGACGATCGCGCGCCCCATCGCCATGTATTCGAACAGCTTGGTGGGCGAACCGAAGAACGGCGTGCCGTCGGGATTGGGTACGTGCGGGCTCGCAAACACGTCGGCTGCGGCGAGATAATCCGGCGCCTCCGGCTGCGGAACCGTGCCGGTCAGAATCGTGCGGCTGATCGCGCCCGAGCGCTGCAGAATGTCGCGCACCAGCGGCATTTTTCCGCCGTCGCCGATCAGCAGAAGCCGCAGGCGCGCGCCGAGATCGGGGTTGTTCGCGAGCATGCGCCCGAAGGCGTCGGCCAGCACCTCGGCGCCGTGCCAATTGCCGAACGTTCCGATGAAGGCGATGACGACTTCGTCGCGCGCGATGCCGAGCTTGCGGCGCACCGACTCGCCGTTACGGTCGGGGCGGTAGATCTGCGGATCGACTCCGTTGGGATTGACGATGACGCGTTCGGCGGGCACGCCGCGCCCCACCAGCTCGTCCTTCGACGGCTTGCTCACCGCCACGATCAGATCGGCGGCGAAAAGATTGGCGTCCTCGATCAGCGCCATCAGCCCTTCAAACGGCATCCGGCTGGTGTCCCAGTTGCGCGAAATCCAGATGTTGGAGCCGTTGTACTCGCACACATAGGGCACGCCCTCGCGCTGCGCGATCATCGCCGCCGCGTAATTGCCGAGACTGTAGCGGCCGTAAACAAAGGCGGGCGGAAAGCGGTTGCTGCGCCACCATCGCGCGACCTGTTGGTTATAGGTGAGCTGCGGCACGAGGGCGAGGTTGCGGCCGACGCCGTAGCGCGGCGTCAAGACATGGAAATCGTCGTCCGGCTCCACCAGCGCGAGCCGGTCCGTGCTGATAATAACGACGCGGCCGAGAAGCTTGCGCATCGCGTTGATGACGCCGGAGGTGTGCGCGACCGAACCGCCGGCCCTCAGATCGAAAAGATGATCCATCCGCAGATAGGCCGGCGGGCGATCTTCCATCCAAGATGCATCTCCCGGGCCTTTGCGCAGGATCGCTCGTGCGTGGAGGCGATGCGTCGCGAGGATAAACGGCAGCGATGCGACATCGAGGCCAATGCGAAACAGCGCGACTGGAAGCCAGCCGCCGGCGATCTCGCGGCCGCGTTTGTCGCGCCATACCCATCGGTGCGGCCCGAACAGGCCCATGAGGCCGTCGGCAACGTCGCGATAGCCGATCGCCTCGATCCGGCCGCTCGACAGCGCCACGCCGTCGGCGAGCGCCGCGAGCGAGGCGCGGCCTTTGTGCCGCCACAACCGATAGACCTCGGGCGCTGTCAGTTCGCTGCTGTCGGCCATCGCTTCGCGCCGCGGACCTAAGCTGCCGCGGCGATCCTCCTGCGCTCAATGAAATGGGCGTGCCAGGCGCTCAGATTGTACAGCCACCACAAGCTTATGCCGTCGTTCTGTCGGAACAGGCGCTCGACATAACCGCGGTCGAGCACATCCGTGACGTCGCAGAAATGCGCGATCTCGCTTCGCATGGCGCCGCCCAGGCGGTCGGAAAACCATTCCGCGATCGGCACGCCAAAACCCTGCTTGCGCCGATGGATCAACTCGTCGGGTATCAGGCCGGTCACGGCCTTCTTCAGGATATATTTCAGCGTGCCGTTGCGGGTCTTTACCGCGGCTGGGATGCCCATCGCGAGCTCGACGAACTTGTGGTCGAGGAAGGGGACGCGGCACTCGACGCTGACGCCCATGCTCATCTTGTCGACCCGCATCAGTAGCAATTCCGGCAGCCGCAGGTTCAGGTCGACATAGGTCATCCAGTTCAGCGGCGAACGCTCCCAGGCTTTGCGGTCGAAGCGCTGGCGAATTTCGCTGACCGCCTCGGCGCTGGTGCGACCGGCAAAAGCCGCCCGCATGCGCGGGGACAGGAGTTGCGTCTTGCGGTAGTCGGTGAAAGTCTCCGCGCCGCTGAAGAAGAACGGCTCGTCGTTGGCGGCGCGCCGCAGCATTTCCCGGAAATAGTGGTCGCCACGGCCGGATCGGTCGAGCGCGCGGACGCCGAAACGGCGCAGACTGCGCGGCATCGGCAGTTCCGACAGGTGACGCGATTTGAGCACGCGCTGCCACCAGGGATATCCGCAGAACAACTCATCCGCCCCTTCGCCCACCTGCGTAACGATGACGCCATGGTCGCGGGCGAGCTTGGAAACGTAATAGACGGGGACGCAGACCGGGTCGGCGATCGGCTCATCCTGTAGATGAATCAGGGTGGGAACGAACGACAAGAGGTCATCGAGCTTGAGGCGCAGCTCGTGGTGATCGGAGCCGATCAACGACGCCATCTTGCGAGCATAATGCAGCTCGTTCTTGTAGCTGCCATAGTCTTCTTCATAGCCGATGGAAAAGGTTTTTATCGGCCGGCTTTCGCCCTTGGCGAACATCGCCGCATTGGTCGAGCTGTCGATGCCGCCGGACAGGAACACGCCGACGGGCACGTCGCTGACCTTGCGGTAACGCACCGCGGTTTCCAGCGTGGCGCGGATCTCGGCGGCGATGTCGTCATCGCTGCGGTCGATCATGGGCACGACATTGTCCCAGATGTCCCAATAGCGCCGCACCTCGATCGCGCCGTCCGGGTCCAATCGCAGCCAACATCCGCCCGGCAACTTGTTGACGCCGCGGAACAGCGTCAGCGGCGACGGGGTCGTCATCAGGCTGAGGTAATGAAACAGCGCCGTTTCATCCATCTCGCGCTCTTGCTGCGGATCTTCGATCAGCGCTTTGATCTCGGATGCGAAGCTCAGGCGATCGGCACGCCGCGCGTAGTAAATCGGCTTGATCCCGATGCGATCGCGGACAAGCCAAAGCCGGCGCTCCTGATTGTCCCAGATGGCGAAGCCGAACATTCCGCGAAAACGGCTGAGGCAATCAATTCCCCATTCGCGGAAAGCGAACAGCAGCACTTCGGTGTCTGAATGATCGGTCCGCCAATCGCGGCGGCCGAGCGCTTCAAGCTCGCGGCGGATTTCCGCGTGGTTGTAGATTTCGCCGTTGAAAGTAACGACGAAGCGGCCGTCGGGCGTCGCCATCGGCTGGGTCGCGGCGTTCGACAGATCGATAATCGACAGCCGCCGGTGCCCCAGGCCGACTTGGCCGCGCGGATCGATCCATTGCGCCCCACCGTCGGGGCCGCGATGCTGCATCGTATCGCGCATGCGTTGCAGCAGATCAGGATCGATCTTTGAATCGCCGCGGAAGATGACCGTTCCGACGATGCCGCACACCGGACGTTCTCCGTATCCGACTAGAGCGAATTCCGTTCAATGGAATTGGAATTCGCTCTTAGTTGTCTTTTGGTGGTCGCATTTTCTGCGGCGAACCGGTTCCCACTTCGCCGGAAAATGCTCTAGAATATCTAAATGCGTTGCGCGACGACGTGTCGCGACGGCGCCGACGATCGTTAAGGTTTGCCGGCGCCCGATACGGCGTTTTCCACCGCGAACGCGATCTCGGTCGCTTGAATCTGCTGCCAGAGCGGAATGGGCCAGGCGCCGCCGCTGGTCAGCGCCTCGCCCAGCGCGGCAAGCTCGCGGGCATGACCCTTGTCCTGCGTTCCCGACCAATCAAGTCCTTCGCGGCCCTTCACCGTCAGCGCCTGGTAATCGTCGAGCGCGTAGACCACGCCGTCGCAGAAGACTTCCATCCGTTCCTTCGGCCATTGGTTGCTGCCCAGCGCCGTGTAGGTGAGGGAGCAGACCGATCCGTCGTCGTAACGGATCGTGGCGATGAAATTGTCATTGCGCGCGTAGCGGCCCTCGACCGGGGCGATCGAGACCGCGCTTGTCGAAATCGCGCGCGCGCCGGTAAGCGCGTTGAAGAGGTCGTAGATGTGGCAGGCCTCGCCGAGATTTCTCCCTCCGCCTTCCGGCCCGTGCACCCAGTGATCGAGCGGAATATGGCCGGCATTCATCCGATAATTGACGATCATCGGCGCTTTGCGCTCGCCCAGCGCGCCCAGAATCGCCGTCGCCGCCGGCGAGAACCGGCGATTGAAGCCCGTCAGCAATAGCGGCTTGCCGGAGGAATCGTCGCCATAGAACTGCTTGATGCGGTCGAGGTCGGCTGGATCGAGCGTCAGCGGTTTTTCGACAAAGACGTGCTTGCCGGCCTCGAGCGCCCGCACGGTGTACTCGCCGTGGCTGTCGTGGCGCGACCCGATCAGGATCAGATCGATGTCCTTGTCGGCCAACAGCTCGCCGAAATCGGTGGTGGCGTAGTCGGACTGCTGATTGTTCGCCACATTGTGCGCCGTGTGCGCGGTCCGGCTCATCACCGCACGGACATGAAATCGCCCCTGCGAAGCGGCCATGTTCGGCAGATGCACCGCGCGCACAAAGGCTCCGGCCCCTGCGACCCCGACGCGGATGGCGCCGGCGGGAACCGGCGTTGGATGCATGGACGGGGCGCGGCGGGACAACACCGCGGCTTCGTCGGCGCGGCGCGGATAAGCGAGCAGCACCGAAAGCGGGCGCGGGCCGGCGGCCGGGTCGGCGCGCAGGCTTTCGTAGGCTTTAGGCGCGTCGTCGATCGGATAGGTCGCCTCGACGAATTTCGACGGCGTGACTTTGCCCTCCGCGATCAGCGCGAGATAGGCCTGCATGTTGCGGTTCTCGGACCACCGGACATAGCCGATCGGGTATTCCAGGCCCTCTTCCTCATAGCGGCGGTCGTAGCGCCCCGGCCCGTATGAGGTGGAGATGCGGAAGTCGAGTTCGTTGCGATAGATGTCGGCCCGGTCGATCTGGATCGGCACGTCGCCGACCAGGACAACGCGGCCCTTGCGGCGGCACAGTTTGAAGGCGAGCGCAAGCGGCTCGGGACTCTTTGCAGCGGCGGTCACGATCACGCCATCGGCGCCGACGCCGTTGGTGAGCTTCGTTATTTCGACCAGAGGAGGATTGTCTGACGACGACACGCCGATGTCGAGGCCGGCAGATTTCGCCAGCTCCACTCGGCGCGGGTCGAGGTCGATGCCGATCACCCGGCAGCCATTGGCCTTGAGCATCTGCGCCGTCAATTGACCGATAAGCCCAAGCCCGACCACGACAAAGGTCTCGCCCAAGGTCGGCTCCGCGCGGCGGACGCCCTGCAGGGCGATGGCGCCGAGGGTCATGGTCGCTGCGTCTTCGATGGTGACCGCGTCGGGAATCGGCGCCACGAGATTGCGCGGCACGCGGATCACCTCCGCATGATGCGCCGCCTGCGCGCCGGCACAGGCTACCCGGGCGCCGATGCCGATGTCCTCGACGCCCGCACCTAAGCCTACGACCGTGCCGGCCGCGCTGTAGCCGAGGACGCTGCCCGCGCTGATCTGGCCGCGAACGATGTTCACGGTCTCATCGACGCCGCGGGTGAACAGCATGCTGAACACCTTGAGCACCTTGTCCGGGCGCCGCGCCGCGCGTTTCCAGGTCGGCTCGCTCGTCGCCTGCAAGCCGCTCAATTCCGTGCCGACCGAAATGCAGCTATAGGCGACGCGCACGAGAACCTCGCCGGGCGCCGCCGCCGGGGCCGGCACATCTTCGACCACGGCTGCGCCGTTCTTGATGAAGACCTGCTTCACGAATTCGTTCCTTCTTCTTGCTAAGCGAATCAGTATGGGCGAGCAGAACGCTGTCCGATCGCGCCGCTATCCGGCCTCTCGCCGCGCTGCCAGCGCCGACAGAATAACGTCAACCCTTTGATCCCAGCTGTGACGCTCGACCGCTTCGCGGCGAGCGGCGAGCGCCAATTTCTCGGCAAGGTCAGGCTGCCGGAGCAGGGTCGCGATCGCCTCGGCAACGTCGTCGGGATTGCCGGGTTCGGTCAATAGCGCCGTACGGCCGTGGTCGAGGAGAGCGCCGAGCTGGCCGAGGCGCGACGCTACGATCGGCCGCTGCAAGGCCATGTATTCGAAAATCTTGGTGGGCGAGCCGAAGAATGGCGACCCGTCGGGATTGGGGACATGCGGGCTGACGAGGATGTCGCTGCTGGCGAGAAAGCGAACGCCTTCGGCCTGCGGCACAACTCCGGTGAGCTTGACCCGGTCGGCGAGACCGAGCTTGGCGATCAAGGCGCGAACCATCGGCATGCGGTCGCCATCGCCGATAATGAGCAACCGCGGATCGCGCGCCGCAATGTCGGGATGGCCGCGCAAAAGCCGGTCGAACGCCTCGATCAAGACCTCGACGCCATGCCAGAGGCCGAGGCTGCCGATAAATCCGATGACCGGGACATCGAGTGGCAACCCAAGGCGCGGCCGCTGCGACGGCTCCGCGAGGTGCGGCCCGATGACATCTGGGTATCAACGCCGTTCGGCACCACCACGATGCGCGCGGGATCATGGCCGCGGGCCGCGAGCTGATCGCGGAGGACCTCGCTGACGACGACAATCAGCGACGTGCGGCTAGGATTCGCCTCCTCCATTCGTTGCAAAATATCTTCGCCGGCAATCGCCGCCCGTCCGACGCCCTCGCCCCAGTGACGCGCGATCCACAGCTCGGAGCCATTGAATTCGAGGACGAGCGGGATTTCATGCTGCCGCGCGAACCATGCGCCCGCGTACTGGCCCTGGCAGAACCGCTGATAGATGAATGCCGGCCGCTTGCTGCGATTGAGTTCGTCCAGCCGCTGTAGCATGGGCGCGTGATAGACGATTGCTTCGAATCCGACGATAGGATTGTTGGGCCCGAATGCGGATCTCGGTTTGACCGAAACAACGGACGGCTCGATGTGCGTCGGAAGCGCCGCCAGCCGCTCAAAGCACACGAAGGTCAAGTTCGCTGACGCGCTTACGGAGCGCCTCGACAATTCCGATCGTGTGCGCGACGGCGCCGCCCGCCACCAATCCGGAAACGGTGTCGAGCCGCAGATACAGGCAGCGGTCGAGCGTCGCGTTTTTCGGCACTCGAATAGGACCCTCGCGGATCAGCGCGTCGAGCGCTTTGAGGTGCCGCCGCAAGTGCACCGGCTCGAGCATGCGATCAACGACGAGCCGCGTGCCCGAAACCCATATGGGATTCCACGGCTCGCGGCGGCCGGCCGCATCGACCCAGGTCACGCTACGCGCGCGCGCAATCCGCAGCGCAGTCTCAGCGCTGTCGCGGTAATCGATTCGGTCGACGCGAGGGGTCGAAATCTCGATATCGCGCCCGAACAGCGCGGACCGGTCCTCTTGAATCATGCGCACGACGCCGGCGGCATCGAGTTGTAAGGGCTCTGTCGATTCGCCCGCACCGGCGGGAGGCGGAACAAATGCGAGCACATATCTTCGCAGCCGCTGTCCCCAGCGCGAAAGGTTTTCGCCCGTTCTCGTCGCCAAGGCTTCCCTCACCTTGATCTATCCTGTTGCGCTTCGGCGTCCCGCCGACGGTGGACCTCGCGTCAGCGCATCGTCGGTCGGCTTCGTTCGATTGCACCTTCGCCGCTCGTCGCCGAGCGCGGAAAAAACCGGGAATCCGCCATCGTGTTCGTTCGTTTTCCATAACCGCGGCAGTAGGGCGGAGGAAGCGTCAGTGGCCGCAGCGCGCCGTTTTCGACGCCATCCCGGATGGTCAGGCCAGACGCACCAATCTCGATCGTGCGCAACAACACCGCACCCCTCGGACCCGGCAATTCCGCCGCTAGGCCGTCGACGCCCGCGTGGAGCAGCCGGGCGGGAAGGGCGGACGGGCATTGAAACAGCAATCCCGGATCGATCGCGGTTGCATCCCAACCGAGGGCGCGCGGCGCATGATGCGCTGCCGCGGCGCGATAGGCATTCCGCGCATCGGGCAACGACGTGTAGACATAGACTCCCGGGTCGTAAACCAAGAGGCGACCGTCGGCGTAAAGCTCGAGCGCGAGATTGTCGTCATGCAGATGGCCGGTCGGCGCGTCGGCCCGATACGATTGCGCGCAGCGGAGCGACAGGAAAAATCCGCTGCCTTTGACGATGACCAGCCCGAAATCCGGATACCAGAGGACGGTCCGATCGTCCGGCATCGACACAAGATCCACTCGGATTTCCCGCTGCGATTCGGGCGGGAGCGCCATGATCCGCTCGACCGCCGCTTTGAATGCCGGCAGAGAAGCTTCGGGTTGCGCGGCGGCACGATGCCGGCGCGCGCAGCTTTGCGCCGGCCATCAGCGAGCGCACAACGGCGGCGTCCAGCCAGCGCTCACGCTTGGGCGCGATATCAAAAAGGGCGTCGACTGCCGCAAGCAAATGGCGATGATCGAGCAGGTCCTCATCGTCATTGTCATCCCAAACGGGATGCAATTTGAGAAACCGCCCGGAATCAGTGTCGCCGATCTGAACGATGCGATGGTCCGGCCGCAGCACGGCGTCCGCAAACCGGCCGATGCCGGCGAGACGATCGACCGCGGTCTCCGTCAGCGGGCAACGGATGCCGACGTCGGACTGCGGGAGCGGAGCGGAAGGGAGCGGCGGGCGGATGCCCGCGAGATGCGCTCGGTCGAAATCAGAGAATGCGGTCCGGCCCTCCCGCGCCAAGCCGGCGATCAGCGCCGCGCCGAACACGGACAGTTCCCCCGATAGCCGGTGATAGCTGGTCGATCCTTCGTAGTTGGCGCCGTCGCGGTGGAACTGGCGCTCGGTTTCGCCGACGAGCTCGCTCGTTGCGAATGCAAGCCACGCGTCGGTCTCCGCCGTTGGCGGCAGGTAAGCCGCGATGAACAACAGCCCGGCGATATCGGACAGGTAATGATTGCTGCGCCCGCTTTCCGACCATTCGAGATGGCGGAGAATGTGGCGGCCATGGTCGTAGAGGCTGTCGACCAGAAGACGGCGGAAGGGTTCGTCGGGCCGCCAGCCGGCATTTCCTGCGATGTCGAGCGCTACGACCCAATTGGCGGCGCGAATGCCGATATCCATCGGGCAGGTCCAGTTGGGGCCGAAGCGCGGCGGGTTGGCGCAATAGAAATCGACGATCTGGTTGCGCAATTCCTGAATATAGTCCTGCGGCGCGCGCCATCCTTCGCGCCCCGATGCCGCGAGCACGGCGGCGACGGCCAGTTGCGGGAGATGTTGCATCCGCGCGAGCTCCCACGGGAGCTTGATGTCGGAGCCGGGCGGAAACCCGATGCGTTGCTCGTTGAAGCGGTCCTGGGCGCTCCAGCGGTGGCCGGAGCGAAAATCGAGGTGCCAATCAATGGGCTGGTAATCGGGCCGCGAGATCAGGCGCCAGGCCTTCGCAGCCCGTTCCTGATTGGATCGATTGACGATCGTGGATAGCCAGCGGCCCTCTGCATCAGGAGTGATACGCGGCCCGGCTGGATATTTGTGTTGCTCGAGGCCCGGACAGTCCGCGCCATATCGCACTTCAATCCATCCCGAACCCAACAGATCGAACTCATGGGTGAGATAGCGCTCGGCAATGCGCGGCAGCGCGGCCGCGAGGTCGTCGGGAACGTCGTCGGCGGTTATGACGATGCGGCGCGCAAGCGGACGACCTTCATCGACGTGACAGTAGGTGGGGGCGTTTCGTTCGCGCGACGCGGCGATCCTTTGCCGGACAAGCTCCGAAGCGAAACGCACCGCCTTCTTTGCCGTCTGGTGCGGCGGCAAAGTCAGGGCTCGCTTCAGATAATATTTCAGGAGGGGAAACACGGTCGCGCGCGTCAAAAAGAGCCGCCAGT
>CAWIXM010000056.1:0-64533 GCA_963840055.1 uncultured Alphaproteobacteria bacterium
TTCTAATTCGCCTTCTGAAAGCGTGCCGTTATTGATGAGCGCACGGACCACCCCAGCGAGCAACATGGATTGCGCCGCTGTAGTGACGGTTCATGGCGCGGCATCCTCTCTGGTTTTTATACTAGCAATAGAGGATGCTTTGTCAAGGTTATATATGTGATTAATTCCCCATGGCCTGATGCGCCGTGCGGCAGCCGGTCAGACCGAGCTTATCGCCACCGGCCTCGCGCGGTCTTTGAGAAGATTCTTGGCTTCGTTGAAAACTCGACACGCCGGCGGCGGCTTATGCCGAGGGGGTGGCGTCGTCCGCAGCCGACGGTTTCAGCGTGCGCTCGACCACCGCCTTCGTGATCATCCAGGACACGTAGAAATTGGCGAAAAACAGCACGAGGAACACCACGACGCTGCCCGCTTCGGTGATCTGGCGTTCGACGAACAGGCCGATAAACACCGCAATCACCGTGCCGATGACGACAAGCACCGTGTAGAGAATGAGCGCCCGCATGACGTCTCCGCCTCCCAGCTAATGCAAGATGAATTGATATGGAATCGAACCAATTATTTTCCGTCATCGTCCGCGAAAGCGGACGATCCAGTAAGCACAAATGCGTTCCGTGATTACCGGAAGCCCCACCTCCGCGGGGCATGACACTGCGGATGACGTGAGCGATCCACTGAAATCATCGCTTTGCCGGACGATCCGATCGCCGCGGCGCCGCCGAACCCTACCGCCGCGCGCTTCGCTTTGCCCGTGCGGCCCGGGTGACGGGGCCGTGCGGAGGGCGCAAAGCCCGTCGCGGAATCTTGGTCGGCCAGTCGACGACGCGGTCCTCAAACTCCTCTTCGCCCATCATGTGCTCGAATATGCCGACGCGGCCGCGCACCGAAATTCCGGCGGCGTGCACCGTCTCGGGATCGCCGGAGACGAGCGGGTGCCACCAATAAAGGTCGCGCCCGGAATCGATCAGGCGATAACCGCAGGTCGAGGGGAGCCAATTGAGGCGGCCGATATTCCGCGCCGTCAGCCGGTCGCAATTCTCAACCCGCGCGTTGCGGTTCGGGTAATCGCGGCAGCGGCAGGTCTCGCCGTCCAACAGCCGGCAGCCGACATCGGTATAGACGATCTCGCCGGTATCTTCGTATTCGAGTTTATTGAGGCAGCAGCGCCCGCAGCCGTCGCACAGGCTTTCCCATTCGGCCTTGCTCATCTCGGCGAGGGTTTTGCGTTTCCAGAATGGGCGATCGTCGGCGTCGGTCATGCGCGGAGCCGCAAAAGGTGATCGCCTTGTTGTGTCACCCCGCGCGGAGCGACGCAAGCGCGCGCGGTCGGCAGCGATGCGGCAAGCGCGGCTTCACATGAGCGCGTAACCGCCGGGTAGCGCGGCGCGGAATTTCCGCTCGCCGGCACCTCACCCTTGACGGGCGGTTACGACCGCGTCGAGCGACGGCGTCGCTTGCGACCGGACGCGCGCGGGGTATCCGGCAGCTTATCGGTCGGTTCGTCGACGTATCGTTCGATTCGGATCACCGGCAGGATGATGATCGTCGCCGATCCGTTGCGTTCCGTAGTGGCCCGGCAATCGTCGTAGCGCCGCGATTCCGGAAAAGTGATGATTGTCCCCATGCCCCTATGCCCCCCTCTCGATCGGACCAAATATCCGCAGTTCGCTTCGCCCACCCCGCGACGACTAGGGCCGTGTTTGGTTAACGTCGCGCTAAGTTGATGCGTCTAGACTGTGGCAGAAACCAGTGTCGTGCGTTGGGGGTTGTTGCGTGAGTGCGTCCGTGTATCCCGGCTTCAACAGCCTCGTCGGGCTTGCCGATGACTGGCTGGATCTCAAGCCGACGCTGCTGTGCGTATTGACTGATCTTTACGTGCAGAAAGCCTCGCATACTTCGGAAGAAGAACGACAATTCATCGAACTGGCGCTGCGCCTGATCGATGCGGTCGACGCCGAGACCCGGGCGGCGGCGGCGCGCCGACTGTCGGATTATCCGGGGGCGCCGGCGGAGATCGTCCGCCGCCTCGCTGTCAATCTTTCTCAGAGTGTTGCGCAGAAGCCGCACTCTGGAACTCTTCCTCCCGGCCCCGATTCCATAACGTCAGGCGATGCCGCGGCGATCGCCGACCGGTTCTTTGCGGCCTCGCCGGAGGAGCGCGTTGCGCTCCTTGCCGAGCTCGGCGCAAGCGGCTTGCCTGATCCAGTCGTCACCCTCACGCCGGCCAAGGACACCGTCCCCGTGCTCGAAGCGAGCGCGCTGGAGGGCCGGCCGGACGAATTGGTTCGCGAACTCGAACGCGCGCTCGGCATTGCGCGCACGCTCGCCGAAGCAATCGTCAACGACCGATCGGGCGAGCCGCTCGTCGTCGCCGCCAAGGTTTTGGCGGTGCCGATCGACGTGCTCCAGCGCATCCTTCTGTTCGTCAATCCTTCGATCGGTCACTCGGTCCGCCGCGTCTATGCGCTAACCGCTTTGTTCGATGAGATCAGTCTTGCGGCCGCGCTGCGCCTAGTCGCGTCGTGGCGCGAGGCGAGCGAGGCGATGCCGGCGCGGCGACGGTCGCACGCTGCGCCGCAGGGCGGGCGGGCTGCGCTTGGCTCCCCAACCATGCTTGGCTCCCCAACCATGCCGGCGCGGCACGCCCAAGCGGCAGCGCATCCGCACGGCCAGACCAGTTCGCCGTCAGCGAACGATGCGGTCCAGAAAGTGGCGTCCTGAGCGCTCCTCGATCTCGACCACCCAGATATCCGGGTCGAACCGGCTTTCGCGGGCGATATAGGTCTCGACCGCGGTTTCCGGCGCCGGCAAGGTCTTGAGCAACGGCGTAAAGGCCCGATCGGTTGGATGCGCGTCATCGAACGCGGCTTGCGGGGCCGGGCCGTAAAGGTCCGCGGTCCCGTCCAGCCGATTCACGATCACATAAATCGCGCCCGCCTCCTCCGCGCCGCGCCGGCGCACGGCGGCGAAGACGCCCTCGACGCCGCAGCGGCGGATATAGGCGGCAACCCAGATTCCGGATTTCAAACGCATCGGCTGCAGCGTCGCTTTCAAACTCAACATGCGCTCGCAGACAACATAGCGAGCTTCATCGGTTCGAACAAAGAAGCGTCGGTGCAAGGCCGCGCCTCAGGGAGGCCGCCTAACGCGTAATGATATCAGGTTGGATCGCTCACCTCACCCACAGTGGTCATGCTCCGCGGAGGCGCAGCATCCAGTCATCACGGAGCGTATTTGTGTTTACTGGATCGTCCGTTTCCGCGGACGATGACGGCAAGTGATTAGTTTCGATTCCACGTCAATTCATCTTGCTCCGGTTTGATCGCGGAGCCGAGCGGTCTACGAGTTCGCGCAGAAAGTCTTCAGAAGCCGACGATGCCACTCACCAGATCCAACGGATTTTGCCGGTGCCGGCCCAGGTGGCGACGCCATTGCCGAACTCGCCGTCGAACTTGCCGGACATGGTGAGCGAGCGCGTGATCGGAATTTCGACCACGCCGGAGAGCAGAGCGGCGTCCGCCGGAAGTTGCGCGCCGGTCAAAGCGAAGCTCAGGCCGGGAAGCGTCGCGAACTGCGCGGACACCGTCGCATCGCGAATGAACTCATGCACCCAGGCCGCGCGGCCGCGCAGGAGAATGTTGGAGTTCGTCCATAGCCGGGTATCCGCCCAGGCGCCGAGCTCGCTGCGAACCGCCGGCACATCATACGAGGCGACGACATTCGCGGTCGCCCCGGTCCCCGAGGTCGCGGTTTCGACGTAGCCCGGGATGAAGGCGGTCTGCGCCTGCACCGCGCCGTAAGGCGTCAAGCCATACTGTCCGGTTCCGAACCGATAGCCGCTCTCCAGCCGTCCGGCCGCGATCGGCAGCGTATAGCTCGCGGTCAGCAAGTCGACCGCCGAACCGAGGACGACCGTTCGATCGCTTTTCACCCACTGCGTGCCGCCGGCAACTGCACCCGCGACGTAGCCCGCGCCGAAATAGGATTTGCCGTAAAGAGCGCCCTGAAAGAAGTCGGACCGCCCCGAGCCGAAGGCGCCTGATAGCGCGAAGCTCGTCTCGCCGCCCGCCAGGGCAAAGCCGATTTTGGTGTTGGGGAACACGCGGTAATCGGCGCCCACCGCCGTTCCGAAAATGTTCGACGCAACATCCTGACTGCCCACCAACGCATCGCCCTCGAGCCGGGCGACGCCTCCGAACGTCGATCCCCAGAAAGCCCAGCTCGGCAGCGTCGGTGCGACGAGCGGCGCCGCGGCGGCCAGCCTGTCCTTCGGCGTCACCGCCGCATAGGCCCGCGCGACTTCGGGCGAAACCCGTCGCTCCGGGGCGAAGCCGATCGCGGTGGCCGCCTCCTGTTGGTTCGTCGGTCCGGGGTAGTCGAAGATCAGCCCAAGAAAACTGTTCATGGTTGCGATGGCGCCTTGCGCGGCGGCGATGCCCGTCTGGTTGCCCATCGAGTTGATCGTCGGGGCAAACACCGCGGGGCTCAGCAAGAACAGATTCTGGAAAGAAGCAGGCAGCGTGTAGCCGGCGGCAATCGCGCCATTGATCGCGTTCGCAATGTTGAGGCCGTTTCTCGGCGTTCCGGGGGGCGGCGCGAGGTACGCCTGCAGCAACGTGAAATAGATGTCCTCGTCGTCATAGCTCAGCACCGGCCGGACATTGTAGTAGCCGGCGTTTTGGGTGAGCGCGCTGAATTGGCCGGTCAATCCGTTCGGCGACGTCAGCACCCGAACTTTGCTGCCGATCGTATAAATCCCGGGCGCAAAGAAAGCGTATGCCTGCGCGCCGGGACTGATCGTCGTCGTGCCGCTCACGGTCGTCAGGCTGGTCGCGCCGGGATTGAGCTGGACCGCATAAGTCGATCCGGGATTGAATTGCAGGTTGCCCTGCAGCGTCAGCGTGCCGGGCGTGCTGGTAAAGCCCGGCGCGTTGGGGATGCCCGGCGCAAGGGCGCCGCCGCTGGTCACGGTCGTATCGCCGATGACCAGGCCGGCGCCGCCGAAGGTGCCGTCGCCGCCGACCGTCACGTTCGTCCTCAGCACGTCCGATGAAGCGAGCGGCAGAACGCCCGTGACATTGTGGAAATATCCCGCCGCCGCGTAGAGGTCGATGCGCGACCAGTAGCTGAGTGGCGTGCCGTAATAGGCGGCCAGCGCATTCGTCTCGGTGTTGATAATGATCTGGTTGATCGTGCTGGTCTGCAAGCTTCCGAGAATGCCGCCATTGGGCGCGATTTGCTTCGCCGCGGCCGTGCTGCCGCCATAGATGGTCGCAAGCAGGATCGAGGCGTCGGCCGCGCCCGCCGGCGCGGCTTCACGCGGCGCTTCGGCAAACGACAGCGTCGGCAAACCATAAGTCAGGCGGTATTGATAAAGCGCCTGATTGGCCGCGGATGGCACGTAGGGATTGTTGGCCGTGTTGGCGGGGCTCGTCGCGCAGGCTGCGACGGTGTTTCCGCATTGCGCTGATAAATACCCGCGCAGTTCGGGCATCGCTTGCGTCAGCAGGTTTGGCAAGTCGACGGCCGTGCCCGTAACTGCAGCGTTGTTGATGTAAGCCGGGTTCGACAGGTATTGCGCGAGATCGTATGTCGCTAAGGCGCGTGCGCCAATGACGTCCGTGGGATAATGCGCGCCGACGACCAGGCGACTGTTGGAGTATTCGGCCGCCCGCGCCAGCATGCCCTGATACAGCTCCGGCACCATGATCGCGAGCAGCAGCGAATCCGTATAGGCGTAGGTCGTGTGGCCGCTGGCGAAAGCGGGTTCATTCTGGATCGCTGTATAAGAAGCGGTCGGAGCGAACGCATTGATCTGGAGCGAAACCTGGAACGGCCGCGAATTTCCCGACGGAACTTGATTATAAGGGGTTGGACCGAGCTGGTTGTTAGTTACGCCATAAGCAAGATCATAGACGCTGTTGATCGAGTTTGGCAGACCGTTGAACGTTGGCAAAGTGTAGCCCGGAGGGGCGACTGCCGCCGGGCCGCCCTCGCTTGTCGTTCCATTCGCGAAATAATACTTCGCCAAGCTTAGGTCGGCCTCTGTCACCGTTATAGCGTTGGTCAATAAGTTGACGGTTCCGGGAAGCGCCGCCGTGTTGATCCCGGTCACGTATATCGGCCCGAGCATTGAGCCAAATCCGCCGACAGGCTGCGCCGGCCCGCTGCCGCCGGCAAGGTTTTTCCCCGTGGTAAGATCTCGGGTTATGTCGCTGATTGCGAGAGCCTGCTGCGCGGGGGTCGCGCCATTGTTGATGGCGATCACGGTCTGCAGGCCAGTTTGCAGCGTTTCCTGACCGATCGGCGTTGCGTTGAGCGTGAGAAACGGCGCTAAGAGGTTCAGAGCGTTGACGTTCGCAATTGTCGTGTTCGGCGTTTGCGCTCGGGCGACGCTGACCGAGGCGCTCGCGACCACGATCACCGCAACCGATTGCAGCAAACGCGAATGGATGCAGCGTCGACGTGTCATGCAAAAGTACCCCCCTAGCCAATGAAGGCTAATACCGGGAGGCCAGATCGTCACCCGCATATTCTAAGGTGAGGGCTTTTTCAATGCAGGCTGTGGCGAGAACGCAACTTCTAAATTAAGATCACTACTGTCCGGTTAATAGTCGAACAAATTCAGCTGGTTGCTGAGTTCGCCGTCTTCGAAAGTGGTTGTGCTTTCGGAAAATGCCTGGGACATCGGCATTTTCTCGAAGAGGGTGACCGAGAAAACCTGGAGCAAAGTGTAGAGAGAGGCCTCCAAGCCGAGGCGCTTCTTGACGATGGCAACCAGGACGTAGACGGAAACCGCGATCCATATTTGCGTCCTCACCGCGTTGTCCGACGTGCCGTAAAACTGCTTGATCCGAAGATGCTGCTTTATCCATTTGAAGAACAGTTCGACCTGCCAGCGGCTCTTGTATAGGTCGCAGATCAATGCCGCCGGCAGGGTAAAATGGTTGGTAAGAAACACCAGCCTTTTTCCCGATGCGGCATCCTTAAATCGGACGCGGCGCAGATGAACGGGATAGTCCTTGCTGGTAGAATAGCCATCCAATGCGATAGTCTGGTCGGCAATGATACCGGTCGCCCGATCTGTCGGCGCCGAGTAGACGCGGTGCGCATCCAGGTTCGACTTGGCACGGGTGACGAAGAAGGCGCCAGCCTGCTGCAAGACGTAAAGGCGCGCGAAGTCGATGTAGCCGCGATCCATGACGTAGATGGCGCCTGCTTCGGGGATCAGCAAATCGAGAGCGTGAACGTCGTGCAGCTTGCCGTTCGAGATGTGAACGAAGCTCGGGATGTTGCCGCGCAGATCGAGCAACGTGTGCATCTTCACCGCCGCCTTGGTGGAGCGAAAGTGCGCCCATGGAAATAGCGACAGGCACAGATCGATGGTCGTGGAATCCAGAGCATAGACCGTGTTGGCCAGCTCCATGCCCAGGCTTTCGCTGGCATAGAGCTTCCTCGCATGGGCAATCAGACGGTGAGCGAACTCCGCGTAAATGCGCCAGTCGCGCGTCTCGTTCGCGTCGGCCAGAGTCGATCGTCGGACCGGCTCGCGAAAACCAATGTGATAGAGTTTCGACGCGCGCGCCGATAGGCAGACCTCGATATCGCGCAGGCTCTCTCGATAGGTCAGTTGCGCAAACGCCATCGCGCGGTATTGCTCGGCACAACACAGCGTTCGCACCCGGGCGTCGCCACCGTAGCGGGTAACAATCCGCGCAAAAGTGCTCCAAGGCAGAAAATCCATCAGCTGGGCGAAAAGCGTCTTGCCGATGTTCACGGGCAACTCCTCGGAAAAACTCCGAATAGCGCCCGACCAAGTTCAAATCGACACCACCCATTTTCGGTGGCAAGCTCCTGCCAGATCAGCTCTTTCCAGAACGCTCCTCACCGTCAACCGGACACCAGTGATTAAGATATTAAAGCATGATGATTTCGGATTGGTCGTTCCACCCTCACCCGCAGTGGTCATGCTCCGCGAAGGCGGAGCATCCAGTAATCACGGTGAACGTTCGTGTTTACTGGATCGCCCGCTTTGCGCGGGCGATGACGGTAAGAGATCGGTCGATTCCACATCAAAGGCTTATCCCGCTAACTCCGGGCCTACGAAATATGGTGACATGCGGCGCGCCGTGGCGTAAGAACAAATAGCGAACATTCTTTCTGTCACGAGGTCGCGCCATGGTCGATTTCCCCACGTCGCTTGTCGATTTTCAACGTCGCTTTCCTGATGAGGCCGCCTGCGCGGCGTGGCTGTTCGAGGCGCGTTGGCCCACGGGCTTTCGCTGCCCGGCCTGCGATCACGACAAGGCCTGGCCGCACGGGGGAAAGGCTTTCACCTACGAATGCGCCGCCTGCGGCAGGCAAACCTCCGTCACGGCGGGGACGATCATGCACGGCTCGAAGCTTCCTCTGACCGTCTGGTTCTGGGCCGCCTATCTGATGGCCACCCACTCCAACGGAATTTCGGCGCTGCAATTGCAGAGGCTGCTTGCGCTGGGCTCCTATAAGTCGGCTTGGCTGTTGTGCGCCAAGCTGCGGCGGGCCATGGTCGCGCCTGCCCGCGCGCTCCTGGCTGGGATCGCCGAGATCGACGAGACAGAAATCCCCTTGCGCGCCAAGGACGATCCAATCAGGGGTGGCGGCGGTCGCTCGTCCCAGAGCAAAATGCTCGTCGCCGGCGCGGTCGAAGTCGCTGACGGCGCGCCCGGCCGCATTCGCCTCGCAACAATCCAGGACTTTTCCGCCGCCTCGCTGCACGGTTTTGTCGCCGCCAACCTGGCTCGAGGCGCAACCATCAAAACCGATGGATGGGCAGCCTATCCAGGCGCGCCCAACGTCGCTCACGATCCCCATGTCGTCGGCAACATGGCTGCCCATATCGTGCTGCCGTGGATCCATCGCGTCTTCTCCAACTTGAAGACTTGGGCGCTCGGCGTCTACCACGGCCTGCGAAGGAAACATCTCCAAAGCTATCTCGACGAATTCGTCTTCCAATTCAACCGCCGTCGCACGCGTCACGCCGCCTTTCGCTCGCTACTCTCCATCGGCCTTATAACCAAACCCATTACCTACGAAATGTTGATCCGACCGGAATCTGCGGCATAAGCCTTCCACATCAATTCATCCTGCTTTAATAGACGCATATCGTACTGTATTGGAATTGTCATACTCATCGGCAGGCAGATGAACGCTTCCTTGCCTCCGCTGCAGTCTCGCGGCGCAGTCGAACGTGCTGTCGTGAGGTTCGCAAAATAATCCGACGCTAGGCAACAAGAACGAGGCATCACTCGATCGGCCGGCCGGTGACCGCGGCGAGTTCGCGCAAGAAGCGATCGCTGATCTGTCCGGTTACCGGCATCTTGTGCATGGTCTCGAACGCCTCAACCGCCGTGCGGGTGTCGGTATCGGAAATACCGGTCGGCTTCACCTGGCCATAGCCGAACTCGGCGAGCGCCTGCTGCACCGCCTTTACCAGCTTTGACGGAACCTGCGCGCTTTGATCGCTATGCGGCGGTGCTCCGCCTGCATTGCTGGTCGGCGGCGGCGCGATCGGCTCCGCACGCGGCACCGCGGCGATAGAATCCGCGCTGCCGCCGGATGCGCCGCGCGGTCGCGTCGCGCTTTGCTCAAGGCGCGGCAGCAGCGCCGCGATGGGATCGATACGTGGTTTCCCGGCGCGCGGCGAGGGTCCGCGCGCCCCATCCGCCGGCGTCTGCACCATCGTCGTGAGCAATGCTTCGCTCGGTTCTCCGGTAAGCGGTAGGCCCACCTGCTTTTCGAATTTGCGGATCGCGGCGTCGGTCTTGCTGCCGTGTATGCCATCCACCGGACCGTCATAGAATCCGCGCTGCGCCAGTTCGCGCTGAACGTCGGTAATGATCTCGCTGCGCGAACGCGGCGGCGCGGCGCGCGGCGGAACCTCCCCGCGCGCTGCAGACGCCGGCTGAGCCGCAGGCGTGGCACGAACTGACAAGTCTCCCGGACGCGGGCGCGGGAGCACGATGGCGCCGGTCGAGTCGCGCGCGGCGGCGGATCGCTTCGCCTTCAGCGAGAACAACGGGGCAGGATGCGGGGCAGGCTGCAGAAACAATGCGTTCACGAGGATGGTTGCGAGCGCTGCGAGCGCCGTCGCCGCGGCGAGCGTGTCCCGCGGACGCCGCAAGAGGAAGCCGAGAAAGGCGATCGCCCATTGGCGGCGCCCGCCGCCGTCGGCGGCGCCCGCGCCATCGGTATCGTAAACAGCTTCACGCACGTTTCTTGACCGGCATTGGCGCTTCGCTCACCACGTCGGCGGGGGCCGCGAGGCGGGTGACGGTGGCTGTGGACTTGGTCACGGAACCCGGCTTGGCCGCTGCCGCGCTTTCGCAGTCGAGCGGAATGCGCACGACAACGCGGGTGCCGGCGCCGACCCGGCTCGTGATCGACAGTTCGCCGCCATGCAGGCCGACAAGCGCTTTGACGATGGAGAGGCCGAGCCCCGTCCCGTCGCGGCCGCGCTCGCGGCAATCGGCCGATTGAAAAAATGGATCGCCGACGCGCGGAAGATCGGCGTCCCGGATGCCGATGCCGTCATCCTCGACCGCAATGACGACGTCCGCGCCGTCTCGCTTCGCGGCGACCGTAACGTGACCGCCGCGGTCGGTGAACTTGATGGCGTTCGACAGCAAGTTGATGAGAACCTGCTTCAAGGCCCGCTTGTCGGCGTTGATCGGCGGAAGGTCGGCTTCGATGTTGAAGGCGAGCTGGATGCCGGAGTCGCGCGCCTTGAGGGCGAGCAGATCGCAGCTCGAGGCGACGATCGAGGCGAGCGCGAACCGCTCCGGCCGGACTTCGAACTCGCCGGTTTCCAGCTTGGCCATTGCGAGAATGTCGTTGACGACCGCGAGCAGGTGATAGCCGGATTCATTGATCAGCCGCGCGTATTGGTGACGGCGGTCCGGCCCGAGGGCCATGGCCCTCTCGCTGATCAGCATATCGGAGAAGCCGATGATGGCATTGAGCGGCGTGCGCAGCTCATGGCTCATGACGGCGAGAAACCGCCCCTTGGCCGCAGCGCCGCGTTCCGCGTCGGCGTGCGCCGCCGCGCGCTCGCTCTCCCGCTCCTTGCGTTCGGTGACGTCGCGCAGGACCGCGACGACGTCGCGTGCGTCGTTGCCGCTTGCCGAGACCGCGCCGCCGTTGAGCGAACGGCACCGCATTTCGATCCAGATGAAATGGGCCGGGACCGCAGGATCGCCGCTGTCGCAGCGGACGCGGAACTCGACGGAACAAGCCTCGCCTTGCGCCGCCGCATTGGCGAGCGCGCTCATATAAGCGGGCCGGTCCGCGATGTGCACGCGGTTGAACAGACCGAACCCGTACAGCTCGGCGACGCGCGCGCCGATCAACCGCTCCGCCGTCGGCGAGACGAACAGCACCGCCCCGTTGCGGCCGTGACGGCTGATTGCGTCGCTCATATCGCGAGCGAGCAGGCGATAGCGCTCATCTTCCGCCCGGAACAGCGAGAAGTCGGTGCGCGAAAGCAACTCTGCTCCCAACGCCAGGCCCGTAGCGTACAGCGATGCCGATATGACGCCGAGCGCGGCGAGCGCGCCGGCGCCCTGCTCCGGGTTCGGCAACATGTCGGCGACGTCCATGAACAGCAACAGGCCGGCTGCAACGAGCGCGACCGTCAACGCGGCGACGACGACGCGGCGCGACGCCGAGAGCGCCGCCTCGAGCGGAACCACGACAAGCCAGATCGCCGCGACCGAGTGGATCCCGCCCGTCTTCGCCGCAACCGTGGTCACAAGGGCTGCGAGCGCCAGCGAGGACAGCATGTGCGCTTTTTCGTAGCGTCCCGTGCGCGACAAGTAATAGGAGGTGAGGATCGGCGCGAGCAGCCAGCAGAACACCAGGAGTTCGGTCACGCTCGGCGCGCCGCGCAGCGCGAGAAACGCCGGAAACGCCACAAGCGCAACGAGACTGCCGAGCAGACGCGGCGCACTGAAGGCGCGATGACGCGCCGTCGCAATCGGATCGGCCTGCGCCGACGGATGCACGAGCGCGTCAAGATGATCGCGAAATAGTTTGACAACGCCCACGGTCGCTCACCGCACGTCTCTTTGTCGGACGCGCCCCCCTGATTGATGCGATCGTCTCAGAGCCGCATTAAGCTAAACCTAAAGACCCGTGCCCGCGCCGCTTCACCGGCCTTGTTCTTGGCCGAATTTGCCGCATTTCCGCCCACCAATCTTCGCCCATGGTGAACGACGCGTTGCTTGGTGAACAACGGGTTGATTGGTGAATAGTTGGTTGCCTTTCGTTCTTCGCCGATAGCAGCGCTTGCAACTGCATTACTGATTCGATCGTTCAAATTTTAGGAAAACTCGACACGCATTCGAGTCGTATTTGCGGCAAATCTGAGCGTCGCGGAGAACGCGCCGTTCAATCCGGCCTGCTAATGTCGCGCCTAGGGAAGCGTATTGGGGACGATTGGGAAAACCCAATCAAGGGGCCACAGCCATGAGGTTCTTGTTGCGCATCGCGTTCTGGTTCGGCCTTGTCTTGTTGTTGCTGCCGACCAGCCGCTCGCCGGACTCGAGCGGTGAGCAAACCAAGGCCGTCGATCCGTTGGATGCGGCTTCGGCCGCCACGGCGACGTTTTCGGACATGCGCCAGTTCTGCACGCGGCAGCCGGAAGCCTGCGCGGTCGGGGCGCAAGTCGCCGCCGCCGCCGGACAGCGGGCGCAGGTTGGCGCGAAAATGCTGTACGAGTTTCTGAGCGAGAAAATCGTTTCGGCGGAATCGGATAGCGCCGCCGCGCTCGCCAAGGGCTCGCGCGATACGTTGACGCATAGCGATCTCGTGCCGAACTGGCGCGGCCCGGGAAAGGGCAAGGATGCGGCACAAAAGCGAGCGCCTAGCGAGAGCTGAATGGCCGCGCAACCCTGAGGCGGCGCTGCCTCGCAGCCCGCGGCCCCGTATTGTCGCGGCTTGACGCATTTTCTTGCAGCAAGCCGGGTCCCGTTTCGCCGGGAAATGCCTTATATCGACGGATAGCGGGCCAATGGGCGGCTTCCGCGAACCGTGTGCGCCATGACGATCGACGAGATCAGTGAGAACTTCTCCCTGCTCGATGAGTGGGACGACCGTTATCGGTACATCATCGAACTCGGCCGCACGCTCGCCCCGCTCCCGGCCGAGGCCTACACCGACGCAAACAAGGTGCAGGGCTGCGCGAGCCAGGTCTGGCTTACCACCTCCGCGAAGCCGAACGGCGTGGGCGGACCTGTGCTCACATTCCGGGGCGACAGCGACGCCCATATCGTGCGCGGCTTGATCGCGATCTTGTTTGTCTTGTATTCCGACAAATCCGCACGCGACATCCTTGCGATCGATCCGTCGGCGCTATTCGAGCGGCTCGGCTTGCGCGAGCACCTGACCCCGCAGCGGTCGAACGGCCTGAAATCGATGGTCGCCCGCATCCGCGCCGAAGCCGAGGCCGCACTCGCCGCAGTCACATGAGCGGTCGCCCGCGCCGGCCGCATCGACGCCGTCCGGCTGCGGCGCTGCGTTCAACGGTTGAAGCCCGGACCGCCATCTTCGTTGGCGACGACGAAGCGTTCGCCCGGCGCGAGCCAGGTACGCACCGCGGAGCGGCCGCGCCCACGTATTTCCGCCGCCAACCCATAATGCCGGACGAGCCGGTCGAGGCCGAGCTGCAAGACGACCTTCGCCGAGCGCGGCGGCCATCCGCGTTCCCGCTCGACGTCTTCGATCCCCTTGAGGAAGCAGCAGACATCGATGAGGAGGCCGGCGAATTCCGGGCCGACGGCATCGAGCGCGTGGCGCAGGCGCTGCCTCGCTGCAACCACGGTGTCCGCCATCGCGATCGGCCGCCCGACGGAGCTGCGATCGCCTCCGGCGAGCGGTGACGCCCAATCCACCGTCATCCGCGGCATCAGTTGCGCGAAGGTGAAATCCAGACGCAAGCGTTCGCCCGCCTGGAATTGGACCGGCTCGATCATCGGTCGACCATCTCGGCTCTTGCGTCGGGCAAGCCAGGCAAGCGGGCTTTCGGCGTCGTTGGCCACGACCGCCGTCCCGTTCGGCTGCTGCATCGACTGCTGGTCTATCGATCGATGGGCCAGCGCGAAATGCTGGGTCCGGAACGGGTCGACATCGCCGCCCGCCTTGGCGGCGGCGAGGCGCGCGAGCCGGGCACGGCCCGCCGCCGTGAGTTCGACATCGCCGTCCGGACGGCGCGCCACGAGGTCGGCGGCGGCAAGCCTATCAATCGCCTCCGGATCGACCCCGGCCGGACGACGTTTTCCGTGCGTGGGACTTGCGGTCGCCAACCGAGCTAGCACGCGGTCGGTCGCTTGGCCTGGCTGCTTGCGGTTCGCGCGCCTCATTGCCGGTCTCCGGTCGCGCCGGGCGGTCGCGCCGCCACGCAAGCCAGTTCAAGGCGCTCCAGCATGGCGTCGAGGCGTGGATCGTCACGCCGTTCTTCGACCAGCCGGCAGGCATGCGCGGCCGTCGTACGGTCGCGGCCGAACACCTGGCCGATCTCGCTGAAAGTCGCCCCGAAGCACACACGCGCCAGATACATCGCAACCTGACGCGCAAACGCCGCCGCGGCCGATCGGCGGCTCGGCGACAAAAGCTCGGGCGGTGGAACGGTAAAGCTCGCCGCCACCAGAGCCACGAGCGCATCGCTATCCCAAGGCGACGCGGAATGGCCGGCTCGGTCGACCGATGCGGCCGGCGATGACATAGACGTCAGGCTTTCCATGGCGGACCCCTCTAGGACTTTGTACCTAGATTAGCCTGATCGCGCGCGGGGAGGATAAGTTTTTCTATTGCACCGTTAAGTATGTATATTTAAAGAATTAATAAGAATCGCCCGGCTCGCGCAATGAACGATCTATAGGATTAATATCCGCAATAAAGCGCTCCGCCGCCGCCGGAGATCGGATGGCTCAAAGCTCGATAAGTCGGTCCGGTCTGCGCGGCCGCTTCCATGCGAGGGTGAGTATCGCGTTTGCGCGGCCCAAGCTGCGGCCTGCGGCCGCGGCGTTCAATCCGCGCCTATTTGCGCCGTCGGCGCTGCTGGCCGAGACCCATCTGCTTTGCGAGTTGCGAGCGGGCCGCCGCATAGTTCGGCGCAACCATTGGGTAGTCGGGCGCCAGTCCCCATTTCTCGCGATATTGCTCCGGCGTCATATTGTACTGAGTGCGCAGATGACGCTTGAGCGATTTGAACTTCTTGCCGTCTTCCAGACAGACAATGTATTCGGGCGTGATCGACTTCTTGACCGGAACCGCCGGCTTGACCGGCTCGGCAGGCGCTTCGACCTGACCGCCCGAAACCCGCATCAGCGCCGAATGCACCTGATTTATCAGTCCAGGAATGTCGCCAGCGGATACGCTGTTATTGCTGACATAAGCCGACACGATATCGGCCGTCAGCTCGATGTAATTCGGGGGGGCGCCTTCTCCCGCTGCACGATTATTTCGCATAGATGACCCCGATTATACTCGGCAGACGCCTGCGTCCTAATGGCCGGCTCGGCGGCGAAACGAAATGCGAGCGACGACGCAGGTGAGCGATTCGAAAAACCAGTTATTTTTACTATGCATTGCTAGGGAAGGCAATAAAAGATTCGGATCGGCAAATTTAGTGTGAGTTTAGCGCCAATATGAATCGTTCATTTTGGTTCAACAATAGGCGTAAATAAGCAGCCCGCCTCCGTTCGGCAGATTTTCCAGCGATTGCAAAAGAAGAGTCGCTCCGCCGCGGCGGCAGGCGGTGGCGGATACATTGAAGCCTCGCTGGCCGCGCCGCAGTGTCACTTGAGCCGCCGTCCTGCGATGCTTACCTTTTCGGCGATCCTTACCGAACGGTGCGAAGAACTCGCGATGGACAAGAAGGCCGAAACCCGAGCCAGAGTCGTCAAATCCGACGAAGAGTGGCGGCGGCAACTCACGCCGGAGCAGTATTACGTCACGCGCAAGCATGGCACCGAGCAGCCCTTCACCGGTCCGTTCCAGGACGAGAAACGGGCAGGAACCTATTCGTGCGTTTGCTGCGGCGCGCCCCTGTTTTCTTCCGCGGCGAAATTCGAGTCAGGCACCGGCTGGCCGAGTTTTTTCGCTCCGATTGAAGCCGCGGCCGTGTCCGAGCACGTCGATCGCTCCTGGTTCATGCGCCGCACGGAAATCCGTTGCGCAACCTGCGATGCCCATCTGGGTCACGTGTTCGCGGACGGGCCGCGCCCTTCCGGCTTGCGCTACTGCATGAATGGAACCGCGTTGACGTTCACGCCGAGTGCCGGCGTCGACTAACCCTGGCGAAACTCATTCGCACCGGCGATCGTGGCGCGAGCCGTTGCGATGCCGGGTCAGAAGCACTGTGAGAAAAGCTGATGCTTGAACGCGCTCCCCGCCCCGCCTCCCCGCCGCACGCCGAGCAAAAGCCCGTTCGCTCGATCTGGCACGGCATCGAGCGCGTCGACGAATTTGCCTGGCTGCGCGCGGCGAATTGGCAGGCCGTGATGCGCGATCCGCGCCTGCTCGATGCGGAAATCCGCAGCTATCTCGAAGCGGAGAACGCCTATGCAGAGGCGGCGCTCACCGACACCGCCGCACTGCAGGACACGCTGTTCGCCGAGATGAAAGGCCGCATCAAGGAGGACGACTCGACCGTTCCCGACCCCGACGGCCCGTTCGCCTATTATGTGCGTTACCGCGAGGGCGGTCAGCACCCGCTGATCTGCCGGACGCCGCGCGACGGCGGCGCCGAGCAATTGCTGCTCGACGGCGATGCGCTCGCGGCCGGCAAGTCGTTCTTCCACCTCGGCGGCAGCATGCATTCGCCGGATCAGCGCCTGCTGGCCTGGACCTGCGACGAAATGGGCTCGGAGTTCTTCACCGCGCGGGTGCGCGACCTTGAGGCCGCGCGCGATCTTGCCGACGACGTTCCGGAGACGTCCGGCTCCGTCGTGTGGACACAGGATTCGCAGGCTTTCTACTACGTCCGCCTCGATGAGCAGCATCGACCGAGCGAGGTGCGCCGCCACCGGCTCGGCGCGCCGGCGAGCGAGGATGCGCTTGTTTTCCGCACGGAAGACGCCGGCTTGTTCGTTTCGTTGTCGCGTCTGCAGTCAGGCCGCTTCGCCGAAATCTCGGTGCACGATCACGAGACCGCGGAAGCCTGGCTGATCGACCTCGCCGAGCCCGCGGCCAGGCCGGTGCTGATCGCCCCGCGCGAGCCGTCGCTGCGCTACGAAGTCGAGCACCATCCCTCCTTCGCGGGCGAGCCGACACTGATACTGCGCACCAATGCGGACGGGGCGGAGGACTTCAAGCTCGTCGTCGCGCCGCTGGCGAACCCAGGACGCGCCCATTGGCGCGACCTCGTCCCGCATCGCCCGGGAATATTCATTCTCTCCCACTTGGTGCTTGCGGACTGGCTGATCCGGTTGGAACGCGCCGACAGTCTGCCGCGCATCGTCGTGCGGCGTCTCGCCAGCGGCGAGGAGCACACGATCGCCTTCGACGAGGAAGCCTATTCGCTCGGCGTCGAGCACGGCTACGAGTTTGCGACCGACACGTTGCGCTTCGGCTATTCGTCGATGACGACGCCGACCGAAGTGTGGGACTATGATCTGACGAACCGCACGCGGGTCCTGCGCAAACGGCGGGAAGTGCCCAGCGGACACGACCCATCCGACTATGTGACGCGGCGGCTGTTCGCGCCGACCGCCGACGGCGAGACCGTGCCGATCTCCGTCCTGTTCCGCAAGGACACGCCGCTCGACGGGACCGCGCCCGGCCTCATCTATGGCTACGGCGCCTACGGCATCTCCATCCCGGCTGCGTTCAACACCGATCGCCTATCGCTCGTCGACCGCGGCTTCGTCTACGCGATCGCTCATGTGCGCGGCGGCACCGACAAGGGCTGGCGCTGGTATCGCGAGGGCAAGCTTGCGGCCAAGCCGAACACATTTGCCGACTTCATTGCGGCCACCGAGCATCTCGTCAGCGCCAAGCTTATCGCGCCCGACAAGACCATCGCGCAAGGCGGCTCGGCGGGCGGCATGCTGATCGGCGCGATCGCCAATGCGCGCCCCGACCTCTATGCGGGCCTGATCGCCGAGGTGCCGTTCGTCGACGTGCTGAACACGATGCTCGACGATACATTACCGCTCACGCCGCCGGAGTGGTTCGAATGGGGCAACCCGATCACCGACGCGAAGGCGTTCCACACCATCCTGTCCTACTCGCCCTATGACAATGTGCGGGCGCAGCCCTACCCCGCGGTGCTCGCGCTCGCCGGGCTCACCGATCCGCGCGTGACCTATTGGGAGCCAGCGAAGTGGGTGGCGCGGTTGCGCGCGCGCGCCACCGGCAACAAGCTCATCTGCCTGCGCACCAATCTCGAAGCCGGCCACGGGGGCGCTGCCGGCCGCTTCGAGCGGCTGAAGGAAATCGCGCTTTCCTATGCGTTTGCCATCAAGGCGACGGGGTTGCTGCAATCAAGCTGAACCAGCCGGTCGGAGCGCCACGCCCGAACCGCTAAATGCTTCGGTAAAGCATGATGATTTCGGCTTGGTCGTTCCACCCTCACCCGCAGTGGTCATGCTCCGCGAAGGCGGAGCATCCAGTAATCACGGCGAACGTTCGTGTTTACTGGATCGCCCGCTTGCGCGGGCGACGACGGAAAAAGATTGGTCAATTCCACATCAATTCATCCCGCTTTAGAGCATTTTCCGGCGAAGTGGAAACCGGTCCGCCGCAGAAAATGCGACCACTCAAGGACAATTAGAGCGAATTCCGAATCCAACGGAACGGAATTCGCTAGTTGCTCTCGCCGAGCCCCAAAAAGTCGCGGATCGCTTGCGCGGCCTCTTCTGCCGAGGCCTTGGCCGCGGGCGGCAGCTCCAAATGATTGCCCGAGCGCGAAACGAGCAGCATGTAGCAGGTCGCAAAGCCGCAAGAACGATCGAACGCCGGCGTCACGGCAATCTTGCAGATATCCGCGAGCGGAATGACGGTCGGCTTGCGATCCCAGAACAACGCCTTGCGGCGCAGGCTTGCGGCGCCGGTTTCCTTGTCGAGGACGAGCGTGGTTGGGCCCGCTTGCAACACTAGCCGCTGCGGCGTCCGTTCGATCGTCGGCACCTTGCCTCTCCCGGCGCAAGCCTGTCTCGCAGCCAATGCGGGCGGCGCTCAGAGCATTTTCCGGCGAAGCCTGCCCCGGACTTGATCCGGGGTGGGAACCGGTTCGCCGCAGAAAATGCGACCACTAAAAGATAACAAGAGCGAATTCCGATTCCATTGGAACGGAATTCGCTCAGGCCAGCTGGATCAGCTCTTTCAGGACCCCCGCTCTTCGAGATGCCGGCGCAGATCGTCGATCGAGGCAAAGCGGAGTTTTCCATCCGGAAATTCGGCGTCGATGGAGCCGTCGCTGTAGAGCGTATAGGACATCCCGGCGACCGTGCCGGACTTAATAATCTCGACTTGCTCCTCCCGGCCCGGCGGAGGCTGACGCGTCGTGGGTGATCGCTCCATCGTCGGGCGCGCCGGCTCTCGTCTCTCCTCCCAATCCTCGCCGTGATCCGCCCAGTGCGCTGCCTCGGCGCTCGGATCGACGTGGCCAAAGCTTGGCTCGATCTGCGCCTCCGCCGGCGGTTCGGCCGCTTCGCGCTCGGAGCTGCGACGCGTCCAAGCGAAAAAACGGCGGCGCTCCGGCCCCGCTGGGGGTTCGGCCGCAGCCTCGCGCCCCCGCGCCGCGGCGACCGATTCACCCGTTTCGGAAGCTGCTGGTGCACGATCGCGAGCAGCGACCGGCCGCGGCGGCTCCGCAATCGGCTCACGCGGCCGCTCGGCGCGCGCCGGCCCTCGCGGGGCGGGCATCGGACCGCGCTCGCCGCGCAAGGGCGCGGCAGGCCGTGACGCCGGCGCCCGTAAGCTTTCCCGGCCCCCCTCCTCGCGCTGCCCGGACCATGACGGCCGCGCGGCAAGAGGCGCTTCGACCCGCTCCCCCGGCGGGCCTTCCAAGGGCGGCGCAACCAGCCCAGGAGCCCGCGGCAACGAAGCGGTTCGCGCGCGTTCCGCCGGCAGCGCCTCGGTTTCATCGGCCGCCGTTATCGCGCGGCCGCCGCGTTCAATCGCCCGCAAGACAGCCGCGAGCGCCAGCACGATGAATCCGGCTGAGACGGCCGTCGTGCCCGCCATGATCATCGTGTTGCCGAAACCGAACGCGTTGTTGGGGATGCCAAATGCGATCGCTCCCACCCCGAAGAGCGTCGCGATCATGCCAAGCAGCACCACGAACGGGACCATCGCACCCCTTTCTGCGATCTCGGATCGCCGCGCGCATCCGCCACAGGAGTCCAACGGCAGTGCGCTGCGTTGTAAAACATATATGACGGAGAGGTCGATATAGTTGCGCTCGTCCCGTCAATACAATAGTCGATGCAACCAGCCTGGGACAACTCCCCGGGCGACGTGCGCAGGCACGGCGTTGCACCCTACCGCAGCGCCGCGCGCTTGCGTCGCTTGGCCATCATGCCTCATCCGCGCTAAGTTGCGACTTTCCCAACCTGACGGTCATTCCCGTTTTTCCCGAGGAGCAAGGCGATGTCGTTCACCCTGCCGGACCTTCCCTATCCCTATGACGCGCTCGCACCCTTCATGTCGCGCGAGACCCTCGAATACCATCACGACAAGCACCACCTCGCTTATGTCAACACCGGCAACAATCTGCTCAAGGGCAGCGAGTGGGAAGGCAAGTCGCTCGAAGAGATCGTGAAAGGATCGTTCGGCAAGAACCAAGGGCTGTTCAACAATGCCGGCCAGCATTTCAACCACACCCATTTCTGGAAGTGGATGAAGCCGAACGGCGGGGGCGACAAGATTCCCGGCAATCTGGAGAAGAAGATCGTCGCCGATCTCGGCTCCGTCGCCAAGATGAAGGAGGACTTCGTCCAGGCCGGAGTGGGCCAGTTCGGTTCGGGCTGGTGCTGGCTTGCGGTACAGGGCGGCAAGATCGCAATCACCAAGACGCCGAATGGCGAGAACCCGCTTGTGCATGGCGGCGTGCCCATCCTCGGCTGCGACGTCTGGGAGCACTCGTATTACATCGATTACCGCAATCGGCGGGCCGACTATCTGAAGGCCTATGTCGACCACCTGATCAATTGGGATTACGTCGCCGAATTGTTTGAGGCGGCTACGAAATAAGCGCTCTCGGCCACAGCGCCCCCATCGCACCGCCCTCGCCTTCCGGCGAGCGGCGGTGCTTGGCCGCACGGCTGTCGCCGCAGCCTCGCATTGCGCGCTCGGTCGGGAGGCTTGCCGACGCGCTATCGCTCGCCCTGCTCGGCGTCGTCGCAATCATCGCCGCGCTGACATTCCGGCATTACGGGCTCGGCTGGGACGACTACACTCACGCCGAATATGGCGGCCTGTTGCTCCGCCTTTACGGATCGGGCTTCACCGATCAGCGCGCGCTCTCCTTTGTCAATCTCTACGCCTATGGCGGCGGCTTCGACATGCTCGCGGCGCTCGTCGCCAAAGTCCTGCCTTTCGATTTGTTCGAGACGCGCCGGCTTATCGGCGCGGCTGTGGGCATTGCCGGCCTGTTCATCGTCTGGCGCATCGCGCGGCAGCTGCGCGGCCCGCTCGCCGGTCTCCTCGCACTTGCGCTGCTTTCGACCTGCCCACTCTATTACGGGCACATGTTCATCAATCCCAAGGATGCACCGTTCGCGGTCGCCATGGCGCTGCTCGCCCTGGGTTTGGTTCGCGCCTTCGATACCTATCCGACCCCGTCCATCGCGACGATCGCTATCGTCGGGATCGGATTCGGGCTGTCATTCGGCACCCGCGTCATGGGCGCGCTCGCGGTCATTCCGGCCGCCGCATCGCTCGGCGTGATCCTCGCGGTCGAGACGCGCAAGGGCGCACGTGACGCGCTGCGACGCGCTGGCCAATTCTTGTTGCGGCTCCTCCCCGCCCTGCTGATCGCCTACGCGGTCATGGCCGTGGTGTGGCCGTGGTCGGTGGTGTCGCCGCTCAATCCGCTGCGCGCGCTGTTCTACTTCTCGCATTTTTTCGAAAAGCCCTGGCAGGAGCTGTTTGGCGGAACGATCATTGCCGTGACGGACATGCCGCGCAGCTACGTGCCGACGCTGTTTTTCTTCAAGATGCCCGAGGTCTTCTTCGTGCTCGGCCTCGCCGGCGCGCTCGGCGCATTGGCCGCAACGGCGAACGCCGCGGTGCCGGTCGGGCGGCGCGCCGCGCTCCTGTTCCTTGCCGTGAGCGCGCTCTTCCCTATCGCTTATGTGGTTCTGACAAGGCCGGCCGGCTATAACGGAATCCGGCACTTCGTATTCGTGCTGGCGCCCTTCGCCGTTCTCGGGGGACTTGCCGGCGTTTGGCTCATAGCCCGCGCAATGCGCGCGTCGCAGATCGGCGCGGCTGCGGTCGCAGCGCTCATCGTTGCGGGACTGGTTGAGCCGACAGTCGCGATCGTCCGGCTGCAGCCTTACGAATACACCTATTTCAATGCGCTTGCCGGCGGCGTGAAGGGCGCTGACGGCCGTTACATGCTGGACTATTGGGGCGTCGCCACGAAACAGGCCGCGCAGGGCCTCCGTGCAAAGCTCGCCGCCGCGGGCAAGCAGCCGCAGCCAGGCCAGCGCTGGCGCGTCGCCGTGTGCGGCCCGCAGCGCACGGCACGGGTCGGGCTTGGCCGGGGCTTCGTGACGCAATGGCAGCCGCAGGATGCCGACTTCGCCCTGTCGCTCGGCGCCTTCTATTGCGCCAAGCTCGACGCGCCGGTCCTCGTCGAAATCGCACGCGAGGGCGTGATTTATGCGCGCGTCTACGATATTCGCGGGCGTGCGATACCGACGCTGCTTACCCAGCCGCCGCCCTGACCTCGCAAATCGCGGCGCTGGCGTGCAACGGCGCTTCAATGCGATGATGGCCCCGACGATCGCCGTTTCAAACAATTTCGGGAGGAGAGCGTGGCCCCGCCGATCTTCGTTTTCGATGCCTATGGCACGCTGTTCGACGTTCACGCCGCGATCGCCCGCCATCGTGAGGCGGCCGGGCCGGACGCAGACCGCCTGTCCGAGATGTGGCGGGCTAAGCAGCTCGAATATACCTGGACGCTGACACTCGCCGGCAGCTACCGCGATTTCTGGACGCTCACCCAACAAGCGCTCGACTATGCGATGGCGCGCGCGCCGTCAGTCGATCGCGCGTTGCGATCAAGACTGCTCGAGGCCTATCTCGCACTCGACGCGTTCACTGACGCCCGCGCCTGCCTGCAAGAGCTGAAGCAACAAGGACTGCGCACGGCAATCCTTTCCAACGGCTCGCCGCGCATGCTCGAGGCAGCGGTCGAGGCCGCACAGCTCGGCCGCGCGCTCGACGCGATCCTCTCGGTCGATGCGATCCGCATGTATAAGCCGCGCCCCGAGGTCTATCGGCTGGTCACTGATAAGTTCGCCGTCGATCCCGGCGACGTTATTTTCGTTTCATCGAACCGCTGGGACGTGATGGGAGGCGCGGCGTGCGGCTTCCGCGCCGCATGGGTCAATCGCGCCGGCGCGCCGGATGAGTATGCCGATTTGCCGCCGGCTTTTGTCGTGCCGGACCTGTCGTCGCTCGCGACGATTGCGCGATGAGCAGGCTGTCAATGCGGCAAGGGAACGACGATGCGGGCGCGTAGCTCTTCGGGGTCGTAATCGACGGTCACGTCGGCCCCGATCTGACGGGGAAGGAAACCCGCGAGCGGCGCGGACACACGCGATCCGCATCAATGATCAGTGGCGGATTTGTTTTTTGTGGAAGGACAATAACGCCCATGAAGTCGAAATCGTCGACTACCACTGACCTTCTTCCTAATCCGCATCCCGGGGAAATCCACTTGCGCTGATCAAAGCGCTTGACGAGCCATAGAGCCTTGCGCAGGGATTTTCCAGATCCCGACAGCAGAAACGAGCTGACCAGCAACGAATTCCTACGCCGAAAGCGCCGCGAGAATGCGCGCCCAGCTGCGCGTGCCTTTGTGGAACGAAGTGAGGTCGTATTTTTCGTTGGGCGAATGCACGCGGTCATCGTCGAGGCCGAAGCCGACCAGCAGCGTATCCATATCGAGCAGGCGCTTCAGATCGGCGACGATCGGAATCGAGGCGCCGGAGCCGATCAGGAGCGCGTCGCGCCCCCATTCCGCGGCGAGCGCGCCGCGCGTTGCGGCAAGCTGCGGCTGATCCCAGGGGAGTCCCACGGCGGGCGCCGCGACGTGGTCGATGAACTCAGCCTTGCAGTCGGCCGGCAGCCGCGCCCGCACGAAAGCGCGAAAGGCGTCGCGGATTTTTTCCGGGTCCTGGCCCTTGACCAACCGGAATGAGATTTTCGCCGACGCCTCGCACGGAATGACCGTCTTCGAGCCCTCGCCCATATAGCCACCCCAGATGCCGTTTATGTCGCAAGTCGGGCGCGAGAACACCTGTTCGATCAGAAGCCGGTCATTCTCTCCGGCAGGCACGCTCAGACCGACCGGCTTCAAAAAGTTCTCCGGCGTGAAGTCGAGCGTGCGCCATTGCCGGATCACCTCGGGCGGTAAATCTTCGACGCCATCATAGAATCCGGGAATTGTTATCCGCCCATTGTCGGCGTGGATGCTGCCGAGGATTTTCGTCAGCACGCGGATCGGATTCTGCGCGGCGCCGCCGAATAGCCCCGAATGCAGGTCGCGGTCGGCGGCCTTTATCTTCACTTCGTCGTAAACGAGACCGCGCAACGACGTGGTGATCGCCGGCGTCTGCGCGTCCCACATGCCGGTATCGCAGACGAGCGCGAGATTGGCGGCAAGCTCGGGGGCGTTCTCGGTGACCCAGGCCGGCAAGCTTTTCGAGCCGCATTCCTCTTCGCCTTCGATCAGCACAGTGACGGGCAAGGGCAACGATCCCGTCACCGTTTTCCAGGCGCGGCAGGCCTCGACGAACGTCATCACTTGTCCTTTGTCGTCGCAGGCCCCGCGCGCGACGATCGCCTTGCGCCCATCGGCGAGCGTCGCGAGGCGCGGCGCAAATGGCGGCGTCTCCCACAGGTCCAGCGGATCGACGGGCTGCACGTCGTAATGGCCGTAGAACAGCACGCGCGGCGCGCCGCCATTCCCCGTCTTCGCCAGCACCACCGGATGCCCCGCGGTTTCGCGCAAGTCCGCCGAAAAGCCGATGCTGCGCAAGTCGGCCGCAACGTGCTCGGCCGCCGTGCGGCATTCGGCCTGATGTGCGGGATCGGTCGAGATCGAGGGAATGCGCAGAAACGCGAACAAGCGTTCGAGGCTCGCGTCGATATTATCGTCGATATGAGCGAGAACGGCGTCGAGAGGCTTCATGCTGATTTTCCGGAACGGGATTTATTCGGACGTTTGGATGAATGCTGCGGCGTGCCGAACAATCCGCGTTCGCCCGCGTTCGCATCCGCGATGCCTTGCAGCTGGTCGAGCCCGGCTATGCCGAAAGACCGGTTGCGCCTGGAGCGCCGGCGCGTAGGTGATGCGCCCATCCGGCGCATCGCCTCTTGGGTCGCGGTCCGCGCTACGACGGCGGCGACCGAGCGAAAAAACTGCCGCACCGCCGGGTGCGCGAAGAACGCGGCCACGCCAAGAAGAAACCGCGACCACCACCCGCCCTCAGAAACCTCCGAAGGCCCGGAGCGTCCCTCGGACGCATGGTCGTCCGCGCGATCGCTTTCACGCCCTGCAGCGTTTTGCAGGAGCGCGGAAAGCGATTTGTGCGGCTCGACCTTTTCGTATTCGCCCCGGATCGGGCTCTTGGCGATGATCGCCTTGCGCTCGTCCGGCGTCAGCGTTCCGACTCGCGCGGAGGGCGGACGGATCAGCGCGCGCTGCACCATCGAGGGGGCGCCGTTGCCTTCGAGGAAGGAGACGAGCGCCTCGCCTTTGCCGAGCTCGGTGATCGCGCGCGCGGTATCGAGGTCGGGATTGGGACGGAATGTTTCAGCCGCCGCCTTCACCGCTTTCTGGTCCCGCGGGGTGAAGGCGCGGAGTGCGTGTTGGACGCGATTGCCCAGTTGGGCGAGCACTTTGTCGGGGACGTCGAGCGGATTCTGGGTGACGAAATAAATGCCGACCCCCTTCGAGCGGATGAGCCGCACCACCTGTTCGATCTTGTCGAGCAGCGCCTTGGGCGCCTCGTTGAACAGAAGATGCGCCTCATCGAAGAAAAAAACGAGCTTCGGCTTGTCGGGATCACCGATCTCGGGCAGCTGCTCGAACAGTTCCGCGATCAGCCACAACAGAAACGTGGCGTAAAGTCGTGGGCTCTCCATCAATTTGTCGGCGGCGAGGATGTTGATGCGCCCGCGCCCCCTGCCGTCTGTCGCGATGAAATCGGACAGGTCGAGTTGCGGCATGCCGAAGAACTTTTCACCGCCCTGGTTCTCGACCACCAGGAGTTCGCGCTGAACCGCGCCGATCGTGGCAGGGGCGACATTGCCGTAGCGTGCGCCGATCGTCTTGGCGTTCGCGCTGAGATAGCCGAGCAGCTCCCGCAGATTTTCAAGGTCGACGAGGCCTTTATGCGGATCATCCGGCTCGCCCGCTTCGCTCACGACCCGGAAGGCGATGTTGATCACCCCTTCTTGCACATCGTTGAGATCGAGCATGCGGGTGAGCAGGAGCGGTCCTATGTCGTGCACGGCGGCGCGGATCGGATGCCCCTGCGCGCCGAACAAGTCCCAGAACACGACGGGAAACTGGTCGGGCTCATAGTCGAAGCCCATGTCCTTCGCGCGCTTGACGAACGCCCCTTTCCTTTCGCCCATGGCGGCGACGCCAGAGAGATCACCCTTGACGTCGGCGGCGAACACCGGAACGCCCGCGCGTGAAAACCCTTCTGCAAGCGTTTGCAACGTAACGGTCTTGCCGGTGCCGGTCGCGCCCGTGACCAGCCCGTGCCGATTGCCGAAGGCAAGCGTCAGCATTTCCGGCTTTTGACTTAGTCCGACAAAGATTTTGCCGTCCTGATCAAGGCTTGTCATTGCGTCGCTCGCGTCGGACGTGTCCGGTCTTTGTTGCTGCACCGACTATTTGCGAATGCGACGCGAAAATAACATGCGGCTAGATCGCCTGCGAGCAGTCCTATGCGCGGCCGCGTCGCATGTTGTCACCCAATTGTCATCCAAATCGTTGCGCCCTCGCAACACACGATTCGGAACATACCGCGCAGCGATCGTGGCGTCTTTGTGTTTTACCGCGATAGTGCCAGAATGCTGCATGCGATCGGCGGTCGTGAGGGGGCCATGAACGAGGTCGTCAGCTGCATTGTTGGCGTTTTCGGCGTCCAGCCGAGCGAAGCGATGCCACGGCCGACATCCATTGTTCCATTCCCATTCAACGTCGTCGTTACGTCACGTCGTCCGCCGTTTACTCCAAGCGTTCCGCCCGATGCTCGCGCATAGAGAGGAGACGACCGTGTCATACTCTATCGCCGAGCTCGACACGCTTAAGCCCGGCATTGCAACCAAATTGAGGTCTTTCGGCATCCGCACCACCGGTAAGCTGCTGGAAGCGGCGAAGAATCCTAAGGGACGCCAGGAGCTCGCCGAACGGACCGGCTTGAGCCCGCAGTGCCTATTGCGCTTCGCCAACTACGCCGACAAGATGCGGATCAAGGGCATCGGCGAGGATTATGCCGAACTCCTTGAAGCCGCGGGCGTCGATACTGTGAGGGAGCTGAAATACCGCAATCCGGCCAATCTCGCCAAACGCATGGCCGAGGTGAACAAGCGGCTCAAGCTCGTCCGCGCTCTGCCGTCCGAAAAAGTCGTCCTGCGCTGGATCGAGACCGCCAAGAAGCTGCCGATCAAGATCAGCTATTGACGGGATGTCCGGGCGCCCCCGCGGCGAGCCGCCGCGAGAGCGGCTTGACAGCGGAACGGACGCCGCGCAAAGCCCGGCAATGATCACCAACGAATCCGCGCCAGTGAAGGACGCGCCCTGGCGAGCGACACTGGCCGCTCTGTTTCGGCGTGCGCGGCCGTTGGTCATGGGCGTTCTCAATGTCACGCCCAACTCTTTCTCAGACGGCGGGAGGTTTTTCGACCCCGGTTCGGCGATCGAACAAGCGCATCGCATGATCGCGGAAGGAGCGGACCTTATCGACGTCGGAGCCGAGTCAACGCGGCCCTATGGGGAGGCCACGCCGGTGCCGGCCGACGAGGAGTTGCGGCGGCTCAAGCCGGTGCTGCCGTCCGTCCTATCGCTGGGCGTCCCGGTGTCGATCGATACGATGAAGGCCGAGGTCGCGGCTTGGGCGCTCGACTTGGGCGCCGCCGTCGTCAACGATGTCTGGGGGCTTCAGCGCGATCCGGACATGGCCCGCATCGTCGCCGCCAGCGGCGCGATGGCGATCGTCATGCACAACAGGACGCAAGCGGACCCGGCGATCGACATCATGGCCGAAATCGAGACTTTTTTCCGCCGCTCGCTGGAGATCGCGGACACGGCCGGCCTCGGCCGCGACCGGATCGTCCTCGATCCGGGGATCGGCTTCGGCAAGACGGCAGAACAAAGCATCGCCGTGCTAGCCCGGCTCGACCGGCTGAGCGCATTCGGGTTGCCGCTGCTTGTCGGCGCCTCGCGCAAGCGCTTCATCGATTGGGTCTCGCCCGCCGAGCCGCAGGCCCGGCTTGGCGGTTCGATCGCCGCTCACCTCATCGCCGCGAAGAACGGCGCGGCGATCATCCGCACCCATGACGTTGCGCCGACAATCCAGGCTCTGAGAGTAGCGCAAGCAATCCGGAGCCGGCGATGAGCGGCGACGGCGACCTCATCTTCATCACCGGCCTCGCGATACACGCTTATCACGGCGTGATGGAGCACGAAGGCACGGTCGGCCAGACCTTCCTGCTCGATCTGGAGCTTGGCATCGATCTCGCGGGAGCATCGCGGTCGGACCGGATTGCGAGCACGGTCTCCTATAATGAAGTGGTGGATTGCGTCAGCCGGGCTTTCTGCGCCGATCGCTTCCGCCTGGTGGAGGCCGCCGCCGGCGCCGTCGCAGAGGCCGTCCTTGCCCACTTTCCGCGCATAACGCGGGTTCGCGTCACCGTGCACAAGCCGCATGCGCCCGTCGCCGCGACCTTCACCGATGTGGGCGTCTCGATCCTGCGGGAGCGGCATGGCTGAAGCCATACTGTCGCTTGGGGGTAATGTCGGCCCCGTCCGCGACACGCTCGACCGCGCGGTGAAACTCCTGTGCGGCGGCGAAAGCGTCCACCTTCTCGCCCGATCGTCGGACTATCGCAGCGCCCCCTGGGGCGTTCCGGATCAACCTCCTTTCGTCAATCTGTGCCTGATCGTCGCAACCGCGCTTACCCCGCGCGCCCTGCTCGCGCGAACCCAAGAGATCGAGACGGCGCTGGGCCGCAATCGAGCGAGCGAACGCCATTGGGGACCGCGGCCCGTCGACATAGATATTGTCGCCTATGACAACCTCGTGATCGCCGAACCCGATTTCACGCTGCCCCACCCGCTCGCGCTCAAACGCGCCTTTGTGCTCATGCCCCTGGAGGAAATCGCGCCCGATCGAACGATTGGCGGAGTGTCGGTGCGCGAGGCGTTGGCGCGCCTCGATCGGACCGGGATCGAGCGGTTGCCGCCGCGTTGACCTCGCGGTGACTACCCGGCCGCCTCGATCAGGCGGTGGAAGGCCGCATCCTGGCCCAGCCCTTGTCAGAAAATATTCGATTGGCGTGGCGGCCCGGCCATGGCATTTTTCCGGCATGGCACACGACACTGATCTCTCGCTCGCCGCCGATTTCCCGCTCCCCCGTCGGGAGGAATGGCTCAAACTCGTCGATGGCGTTCTTAAGGGAGCGCCATTTGAGAAACGGCTCGTCACCAAGACCTATGGCGGGCTAACAATTCAGCCGCTTTACTCGCCGGAAATTGCGTCGCGGCCGCTCGCCGCTCGCCCCGGCGGAGCCCCCTGGCAAGTCCTGCAGCGGGTGGACCACCCCGACCCGGCTACCGCCAATGCCGAGGCGCTGCACGAGCTCGAGAACGGCGCCACCGGCCTGGTGCTGGTGTTCGCCGGCGCAGTGGGAGCGAACGGCTACGGCATATCGCCCGACAAGGCTTCGCTTGCCAGGGTTTTAAATAATGTCCATCCAGAGACCGGCATCTCCATCGAGCTGCAGTTGAGCCCCGAGGCGAAGGACGCAGCGAACAATCTTGCGGAAATCATCAAGGAACGCGGCATCGCCCCTGACGCGACGGACATCCGCTTCGGCCTTGATCCGCTCGGCGCCATGGCGACGGGATCGGGCGCCGCGACTTGGCCGGAGGTTGCGCCGGGCTTCTCTGTGGCGGTCGAACACTTGGAGACGCACGGCTTCCGCGGTCCCTTTGCGGTCGCCGACGGCCGGGTCGTGCACAATGCTGGAGGCTCCGAGACCCAGGAACTCGCTTATGTGCTGTCCGTCGCCGTCTCCTATCTGCGGACGCTTGTACAGAGCGGTATGACGCTCGAAGCGGCGCGGCGGGCGATTTTCTTCCGCCTGTCGGCCGATGCCGACCAGATCATCACTATCGCCAAGTTTCGCGCGGCGCGGAAGCTGTGGGCGCGCATCGAAGAAGCGTGCGGCCTCGCGCCCGAGCACATTTTCATTTCCGCCGAGACCGCGTGGCGGATGATGACCAAGCATGATCCCTGGGTGAACATGCTGCGGGGAACGATCGCCGTGTTCGCGGCGGGCGTCGGCGGCGCCGATGCCGTCACCGTCCTGCCGTGCACCAACGCGCTCGGCCTGCCCGACCGCTTCGCCCGGCGGATTGCCCGCAACACACAGCTTATCCTCTTGGAGGAATCGAACCTCGCCCGCGTCGCCGATCCGGCGGCCGGATCGGGCGGCGTCGAGGAGTTGACCAAACAGCTCTGTTCCGGCGCGTGGAGCCTGTTCCAGGAAATCGAGAAAACGGGCGGTATCTGGAACGCGCTGCAGTCGGGATTGCTGCAGAAGAAGGTCGCCGCCGTCGTTGCCACGCGCGACAAGGCGATCGCCACCCGCAAGGAACCGCTGACCGGTATCAGCGAGTTCCCCAACATCCATGAATCACCGGTATCGGTGCTTCCGGTGCCGCCGGCCGCGCCCAAGGCCGGCAAAACCGCGGTCGAGCCGCTCAAGCCGATACGGCTCTCCGAATCTTTCGAGCGGCTGCGCGACGCTTCCGATCGCGCCTTTGCGCAAGCCGGCGCACGGCCGAAAATCTTTCTCGCCAATCTCGGCCGCATCGCCGAATTCAACGCCCGCGCCACCTTCGCCAAGAACTTCTTCGAGGCGGGCGGCGTCGAGGCGGTGAGCAATGACGGCTTCGCGGGCGAGGATGGCAAGACCGACCTTGCCGCGCTCGTTGCCGCGTTCAAGGCTTCGGGCGCCAAGCTCGCCTGCCTGTGCTCGTCCGATAAGGTCTATCCGGTCGAAGCCGTGGCGGCGGCACAGGCGCTGGCCGCAGCGGGGGCGACGACGATCTACCTCGCTGGACGGCCGGGCGACCTCGAAGCGGCCCTCAAGGAGGCCGGCGTGAAGAACTTCATCTTCGTCGGGTGTGATGCGCTCGCAACCCTCGGCGCAGCGCTCGAGCTGATCGGCCTCCGTCCGTGACCTGTCTGAAGTGGCGGCCGCCGCAATTCGAACCGAGGCGGGCCGTGTGCGGAAATGCCCTTGACGTTAAAAGTTTCACGATTTGGCCGGCGCGTCGGCCGAACGAATGAGGTGAACCCCCATGACCCGCATTCCGGATTTCTCAACGGTCGCCTTCAACGAGCCACCGACCGCCGCTCCCGAAAGCTCAGCGAAGCCCTGGCTTACGCCGGAGGACATTCCGGTAAAGGCGGTTTATGGACCGGACGACATCAAGGGGCTCGACTTCCTCCAAACCTTCCCCGGCATGCCGCCCTATGTGCGCGGCCCCTACCCCACGATGTATGTCACCCAGCCGTGGACCGTGCGCCAGTATGCCGGCTTCTCGACGGCGGAGGATTCCAACGCCTTCTACCGGCGCAATCTCGCGGCCGGCCAGAAGGGCCTCTCGGTCGCCTTCGATCTCGCCACCCACCGCGGCTATGACTCCGATCACCCGCGCGTGTCGGGCGACGTCGGCATGGCGGGCGTTGCGATCGACTCGATCTACGACATGCGCACGCTGTTCTCCGGCATTCCGCTCGATCAGATGAGCGTGTCGATGACCATGAACGGCGCCGTGCTGCCGGTGCTCGCGCTCTACATCGTCGCGGCGGAAGAACAGGGCGTGCCGCCGGCAAAGCTTTCAGGAACGATCCAGAACGACATCCTGAAAGAATTCATGGTGCGCAACACCTACATCTATCCGCCGACGCCTTCGATGCGGATCATCTCCGACATTTTCGGCTACACCTCGGCGAACATGCCGAAGTTCAACTCGATCTCGATCTCCGGCTATCACATGCAGGAGGCGGGCGCGACGCAGGACCTCGAACTCGCCTACACGCTCGCCGACGGCGTCGAATATGTGCGTGCGGGAATCGCCACCGGACTGACCGTCGACAAGTTCGCGCCGCGCCTCTCCTTCTTCTGGGCGATCGGCATGAACTTCTTCATGGAGGTCGCCAAACTGCGCGCCGGCCGCCTGCTCTGGGCGAAGCTGATGAAGCAGTTCGACCCTTCCGACCCGCGCTCGCTCAGCCTGCGCACCCATTCGCAGACGTCGGGCTGGTCGCTCACGGCGCAGGACGTGTTCAACAACGTGATCCGCACCGCGATCGAGGCGATGGCGGCGACGCAGGGGCACACCCAATCGCTGCACACCAATGCGCTCGATGAGGCGCTCGCGCTGCCGACCGACTTCTCCGCCCGCATCGCCCGCAACACCCAGCTCTTCCTGCAGCAGGAGAGCGGCACGACACGCATCGCCGATCCGTGGGGCGGCTCTTTCTATGTCGAGCGGCTCACCTACGAGCTCGCGAAGAAGGCTTGGGGCCACATTCAGGAGGTGGAGGAGCTGGGCGGCATGGCCAAGGCGATCGAGGCCGGCATCCCCAAGCTGCGCATCGAGGAGGCGGCCGCCAAGACCCAGGCGCGCATCGACTCCGGCGTCCAGTCGGTGATCGGCGTCAACAAGTACAAGCCCGAGGACGAGCGCGCGATCGACGTGCGCAAGGTCGACAATACGGCCGTGCGCAACATGCAGATCGAGAAGCTCGCGCAGCTCAAGGCCGAGCGCGATCCGCAGAAGGTGCAGGAGACGCTCGACGCGCTCACCCGCGCAGCCGAAGGCGGCAACGGCAATCTGCTGGCGCTTGCCGTCGACGCTGCGCGCGCCAAGGCGACGGTGGGCGAGATTTCCTATGCGCTCGAGAAGGTGTTCGGCCGCCACCGCGCGGAAATCCGGGCGATTTCGGGCGTTTACAAACGGGAGGCGAGCGCGATGTCGCCAGCCATCGATCGGGTGCTCAAGCTCGTCGAGCAGTTCGAGCACGACGAAGGACGCAGGCCGCGCATCCTCGTCGCCAAGGTCGGCCAGGACGGCCATGACCGCGGCCAGAAGGTGATTGCGTCCGCCTTCGCCGATCTCGGCTTCGACGTCGATATCGGACCGCTGTTTGCGACGCCCGCCGAGGCCGCGCGCCAGGCGGTGGAAAACGACGCGCACATCATCGGCGTGTCTTCGCTCGCCGCCGGCCATCTCACGCTGGTGCCGGAGCTCAAGGCAGCCCTCACCGCGGAAGGCCGCGGCGACATCATGATCGTGGTCGGCGGCGTCATCCCGCCACAGGACTATGACGAACTGAAAGCCTCCGGGGCGGAGGCGATCTTCCCGCCCGGCACCGTGATCGCGGAAGCCGCCGAACAGCTCATGCACTCGCTCAACCGGCGGCTGGGCCACACGCGGGAGGCGGCGGAGTAGCGATTGGCGCACCGCTGATTGTGCTGAGCACGCAATCGATCCCCAGGTCTCGAAAAGCCGGGGCGTGGGGATTATGAATTATCGGGCCACGCGGGGGACACGCCAAGTAACGCCGCCATGCCCATCAGAACCATTCGGCTTCTTTCATCAATCGCATTATCGACCCTCCTCGCCGCGACTGCGCCGACGGTGGCTGGAATCTGTCCAATGCCCTGTGACCTGAACTTTTAAGGTGTCCTTAAGCATGCGGCCCAATATATCGCGCTATATAATGAACCACTCTTGAGTAATCTCCTTCACGAAGAACTTTGTTTTTACGCCAACCGATTTGCAGAATATCGAGGTCGGCATCAGCCTCATACTTGCTTATCAAAGCCTCTGAACCGATTATAACCTGCGAGTTTGGCGGCACCTGTGCTAACAAGAACTCCATGATTTTAGTTAGATGGCGCCTATCCTGCCCTTGTTGATTGGGGGCATCGATAACAATCGGGCAGTATACACAAGAGCCGTATTCATGAACAACATTGAGGAACGCATAGTAATATGCTGCTAAAGCCCGAGGTCCTTCGCTTCCGCGCCCTATATTGACGCCTTGGATACTCTTTTTTTCTGATAACCTCACATCCAATTTTTTCGCAGATTGAACTAGGGATTCAGCAAACGAATTCTCGATCTGCCGTTTTCGGTCACGGCTGCTCGCACTCCTCATGCGCGTTTCGGATGCGGTAATCAGTCCCTGGATTTCTGCACACTTCGAATCTAACGCCGTCATCTGCTCCTGAAGCACTCTGATGGCTTCGTTTCTCCCTTCAGCCGCGACTACGTCTTTGAAGGTCACGTCTTGATGCCGTACGGCCAAGACAGCTTGGATACTGTCGATGGCTGAAGCTATTCGGGCAAGCTTCTGCCTTTGCTCGGCGATCCGGGCCGAGACGGCGTTAATTCGCATCTGGCCTGCTTCCAGCGCCAGTACGAGTTCACCCTCGTCTGCTTTGAGATCGAATTGATCCGCGATCCGGTTACTGTAATGCTGCCCGCACATGGGACATTCCACATCCGGCGGATGATCAATCGACCCCGAAAAGGCGTCACTGACCTCTCGCAGACCAGCCTCCACTACAGCGACATGATCTCGCCACAACTGATACTCTTCATTCAAACGTGCCAGTTCGTTCCTATATGTCGCCTGTTCCTGATGAAGTTTTTGCGATTCGGCGACAATCCGATCTGTCTCTTGCGCAAATGCCGCCAAATCAAAGATGAGCGAGGCTCCCACCATTCTCTCCCGAATCTGGCGCAGAGCTTGGTCCACTGCCCTTCGTTCAGCGTCACTCTTCGATAGTTCGAGGGCTATATTATCGCGCGTTGCTTTTGCCTCATAATATTCGTTTGGTTTAATGCCACTATGGTACTCAGAAAGGGACTTTGATGTGTTTGGAAACATTCCAAGGTCTTTGAACGAGTTCCCACGGCTTTTGCCAGCTCCGATCCTGATCGACATAGAACGGTGCAAATATATATGATGGTGGGGGTATTTTAATCTGCTCACTCTTATCAGCAAGCACAAGCTTGAAATCGAGCAACTCTGCGTAAAACGGCGCAAGCTCAGAAACAATATGGCTAGTTGATATAAGTCTGTTTCCCCTCTCGTCAAAAACAGAATACGTATTCCCAAATTTCAAAGAGGCGTATTTCCTGCCCTCAATCGAATACTCCAGCAATGAAATCACGTCCGCATTCTGCCATGAAGGCTTATCCCGCTGAACTCCGGGCCTACGAAATATGGTGACATGCGGCGCGCCGTGGCGTAAGAACAAATAGCGAACATTCTTTGTCACGAGGTCGCGCCATGGTCGATTTCCCCACGTCGCTTGTCGATTTTCAACGTCGCTTTCCTGATGAGGCCGCCTGCGCGGCGTGGCTGTTCGAGGCGCGTTGGCCCACGGGCTTTCGCTGCCCGGCCTGCGATCACGACAAGGCCTGGCCGCACGGGGGAAAGGCTTTCACCTACGAATGCGCCGCCTGCGGCAGGCAAACCTCCGTCAGGGCGGGGACGATCATGCACGGCTCGAAGCTTCCTCTGACCGTCTGGTTCTGGGCCGCCTATCTGATGGCCACCCACTCCAACGGAATTTCGGCGCTGCAATTGCAGAGGCTGCTTGCGCTGGGCTCCTATAAGTCGGCTTGGCTGTTGTGCGCCAAGCTGCGGCGGGCCATGGTCGCGCCTGCCCGCGCGCTCCTGGCTGGGATCGCCGAGATCGACGAGACAGAAATCCACTTGCGCGCCAAGGACGATCCAATCAGGGGTGGCGGCGGTCGCTCGTCCCAGAGCAAAATGCTCGTCGCCGGCGCGGTCGAAGTCGCTGACGGCGCGCCCGGCCGCATTCGCCTCGCAACAATCCAGGACTTTTCCGCCGCCTCGCTGCACGGTTTTGTCGCCGCCAACCTGGCTCGAGGCGCAACCATCAAAACCGATGGATGGGCAGCCTATCCAGGCGCGCCCAACGTCGCTCACGATCCCCATGTCGTCGGCAACATGGCTGCCCATATCGTGCTGCCGTGGATCCATCGCGTCTTCTCCAACTTGAAGACTTGGGCGCTCGGCGTCTACCACGGCCTGCGAAGGAAACATCTCCAAAGCTATCTCGACGAATTCGTCTTCCGATTCAACCGCCGTCGCACGCGTCACGCCGCCTTTCGCTCGCTACTCTCCATCGGCCTTATAACCAAACCCATTACCTACGAAATGTTGATCCGACCGGAATCTGCGGCATAAGCCTTCTGCCATGACTTGTCAACTTTGTGCGGTTTCGCACCGAGTGTCTCATAAAGGCTTTTCAGAATTGCCGATTTTCCGAACCCGTTTCCGGCGATCAACAAGGTCCGCGGCTTCGTGAACCCAACCTGAAATCCGCTCTGCTCTTTGCGAGACAGCAGGGACAGTTGTAAAAACTTCAAGCGCCGCCGCATTTCGTTTCTCCCGGAGATTCTTTAACAAGCGCCTCAATCCGACGGAATTACGATCTCGCATGAATCGCCTCATACGCTTCCACAATTAAGGCCCCCCGCCGATCGTTCGACGAAAGACCATACGGCTTGGTCAGCCCCCTGGACATTGCGGCAGCAACGTCCGAGATCTTGCTGCAGCCTTTAATAAAGTTAGAGTTCACCAATGCCCAACCCGCCGCCGCATCAGCGAGTTCGCCGGCTTCGGGTCGGCCAGCATTACGCTCGTTGTGTATCGGACGGCAGCGGTTTTCAGCCTAATCAAGTCAGCCGACCCCTCACCCGCCGCCGCGAGCTCGGCGTCTATAAGACCCCAGTTTTCGAGGACACTTCGACCCCTGCGACGCGCGCGCTGAATAAACTGATCGAATTCCGTACGGGTAATCGATTTACGCCTTATTTTTTCTATTGCAGATGAGTCCTGTCCCACATACTTGCTTTTGTGCACTATGGATGCATGAAGCGTATCATATAATGAGGAACTTTTGATATCGGCACTTCCGCCGACCTTATCGAGATAATCTTCAATGCATCCAATTACAGTGCTTCTTTGACCGTGAACGCCAAGCGGGGTGCGGATAAAAAACAACTTTGGGAGCCATCCAAGAATGTCGACATTCGGGAATTCCGATTTGATCGCCTGTTTCAGTTTCGTAATCTCTTTCGAGTGCAGCTCTGTTCCACAAATCCGGTGATGGTCGCCGGAAGTCTTTGACCCGTCAGATCGGAGAAAAACGTAAGCTGCGTTGCTGACAAGTGCGGTTTCTCCTACGGACTCTTTAAAGGTATCTATATGATGGTACATTCGCGAAGAAATATATTTTGGTTTTGAATTACCGACTTTTTTGCAAATATCAGAGCAGGTCCAGTGGCCCGGGTCCTTGCTCTTTACCTGGTATAGCTTAATGATTGAGGGGGCAATCAATGAGTCAAGCACCACAATATCGTCGTATAGATCGAATGCGATGGAGTAATCTTGCGTCTCGGCGGCCAGTTCGAATAGCATTAATATGCTATAATTAATTTGGAAGTCGTAACGACTTAAGGTATTTGCGCCCCACTGCTCCCGAGGAGCGACAATCTCCAGCAGGTTGGTAAGGCTCTTCGTGGGCATCGGACGCAACTCAAAAGTTTTTTTCAACCAATAGTAGTGGCATGGAAGACACTGTCAAGCTGGCTTACGCCCAAAAAGCGAACGGCCGTCTTTACGGCGGCCTTTTTGAATCTCTCCGGATGGCCGCGGGTTGTTCTGGCAAAACGAGAATGGGTTCGCGACTGGACCCTGCCTAATCAATATCGCCAAGCTGCACCAAGAGCCCGCCGCAACGGGCATCAGCCCTTCCTGCGGGCGGCATTCGATGATCGAGGTCCACCGCTCCCATGCCGGATCAGGGTTGACGTCACAGAAGCCTTTACGTTTTGTGCATGTGTCTATTCCCTACGGAAAACGCTTGGAGCATTAGATGGCAATGAATTCGTCACCGGACGCATCGGGGGGCATCAGCGACAACGGCAAGCAACTCGCGCTGCTGAACTATATCCTGTATTTCATTGGATTTTTCGTTGGAGTGACGGCGCTCATCGGCCTCATCCTCGCCTACCTCAAGAAAACCGATGCTGTGGAATGGGTACAGTCGCATTTCATCTATCAAATCCGCACATTCTGGATCGGCCTGTTGTGGCTGGTGATCGGCGGGCTCACGTCTTTCGTCTTTATTGGCTATTTGCTGATCGTCGGGTGGGTGGTGTGGACGCTGGTCCGATGCGTCAAGGGCGTTCTCCGGCTGAGCGACAATAAGCCGATCGAAGACCCGTTGACCTGGATTTGGTGAAGCGCCGCTGAGCGGCGGCGCGCGCCGGCGCTTCCGCCGCTCACCCGATATCCGCAAGACGGATGGAAAAGCCGGGCAGCGCGTCGGTCGTGAGTGTTTCCTGCGGGCCGCGCTCGACGATCGACGTCCAGCCCTCCCCCACGGGGCCGGTATGAACCCAAGTGACGCGCTCGGTGGCGTCGATCACCCAATATTCGCGGATGCCGTGGCGGGCGTAGAGCCGCGCCTTGACGTTACGGTCGAAGGCGAGGCGAGAGACCGCTATCTCGATTAGGAGCAGCACATCCTTGGCCTGCGGCTGTGCGAAGCTCCTCGGATCGGCCCTATAGACGGCGCGAGAAATGATCGCGATGTCCGGTTCAAGAAGGACGTCTTTTGTGAGCTGAATCGTCGCCTCGATGCCCACATACACGCCATCGGGAACGGCACGCGCCAAAACCAAGTTTAGCGCGTGCTTGATGTTGTCGTGGGCGACGCTCTTCGCCTGCATCGGGACGATCTCCCCCTCGATCAACTCGAACCTCTCGTCCTCGTCGATCACGCCCGCATCGATCATGCGGCGAATATCGTCCACCGAGAACGCACGGCGGGGAAAACCTTCAGCGCCACGGGTAACGGCGACGGTCATAGGCAAATCTCCGGCTGTCCAATATAATTGCAAACGATGCGCGGTGCGAGCGCCCTCGCCTCGCCGGGTCGACATCCCGGTTCCATCCGCTCCGCTGACCGTTTCCCTCGACGCAATCCTGCTCTAAACAGGCGCTCATGAAACCGCGCCCCGCCCCTGCCTCCTTTACCGATATCGCCCTGTTGAGCCACGGCGTCCGCAAGGGAGAGCGCGCCGTGCTCGCCCGCGCGATCACGCTCGCCGAATCCAAGCGCGCCGACCATCAACACGCAGCCCGCGAACTCGTGCAGGATCTGCTGCCGCAAACCGGCGACGCGGTCCGCGTCGGCATCACCGGCGCGCCCGGGGTCGGCAAGTCCACCTCGATCGATACGCTCGGCTCATATTTGACTGGGACCGGACACAAGGTGGCGGTGCTAGCCGTCGACCCGTCTTCGGCGCGCACCGGCGGCTCCATTCTCGGCGACAAGACGCGCATGGCGCGGCTCGCCGTCGATCCCAACGCCTTCATCCGCCCGTCGCCGGCCGCGGGAACGCTCGGCGGAGTCGCGGCGAAGACGCGCGAGACGATGCTGATCTGCGAAGCGGCGGGCTATGACGTGATTCTGGTCGAGACCGTCGGCATCGGCCAATCGGAGACGGCGGTCGCCGACATGACCGATTTCTTTCTCGCGCTGATGCTGCCGGGCGCGGGTGACGAGCTGCAAGGCATCAAGAAAGGCCTGGTCGAACTCGCCGACATGATCGCCGTCAACAAGGCGGACGGCGACAACGTTATGCGCGCGCGCGCCGCCGCCGCCGAGTATCGCGCCGCGCTGCATATTCTGAGCCCGCGGTCCACCAGCTGGCAGGTGCCGGTGCTCACCTACTCCGCACTGACCGAGGACGGCATTCCCGAACTGTGGGCCAAAGTGTTGGAGCACCGCGAGAAGCTGTCGAAGACCGGCGAGTTCTCGGCGCGCCGCCGCGAGCAGCAGGTGAAATGGATGTGGGCGATCCTTGAGGACCGCTGGCGCGGGCGCATCGCCTCCGATCCCAAGCTCCGGGCGAAGCTGCCGCAGATCGAGAAGGCGGTGGCGGAGGGCCGGCTCTCGCCCGCGCTCGCTGTCGACGACATTCTGGCCACGCTCGGCTGGTGATGCCGGTCATCCTCGTGACCGGGTTCGGGCGCTTCCCCGGCGCTCCAATCAATCCGACGGCTGCTCTGGTCGCCCGCCTCGAACGCTCCCGCCGCCCCGCCTTCGCCGATCTCCGCATCGCGGCGCATGTCTTCGCCACCCGCTATGCGGCGGTCGATCAGGAGCTGCCGGCGCTGATCGCGCGCGAAAAGCCGGACGCAATCATGCTGTTCGGCGTCGCAACCAAGGCGAAGCGGCTGCGTCTTGAACTTGTCGCGCGCAACCGCACTTCCGTGTTGTTTCCCGACGCGGGCGGAGCAAAGCCGGATGCGGCGGTGATTGCCGGTGGAGGCCCGTCTTGGCGGATGGGTCGTTTTTCCCCGCAACGCCTGCTGGCAGCGGCTCGTTCGGCAGGTGTTCGTCCCACCCTATCGCGCAACGCCGGCGCTTATCTCTGCAACTACGCTTATTGGCGCGCGCTCGAAGCGGCGACGCGCGCGGGCGGCCCGCGCGTGGTCGCATTCGTGCATATCCCGCCGTTGCGCATGAAAGCACGGCCGCGCCGGGCGCAACGCGAGCGGCAGACGGGAAGCATGCACGCGCTCGCCTGCCTGACGCGCGCGAGCGAAGCCATGTTGATCGCGATCCGCGCCATGCTCCAGGACATAGCGGCGACACGGTCCCTGCAGCTCAGGTGAGCAGAAGCCGCAGGCCGCATCTCCTCGAATTCATGGTCCGAGACGCGCAGCGCTCCTCACCATGAGGGCGAGAAGCAGAAACTTTTTTTTGCCCAATCGCGCCTCAGCCCCCTGTTAAGACCTTGGTGGGCTGCATCATGCCGACTGCAGTGCGGTGCCAGTTGCGCAGGACCGGTCGCGCGTGGCGGTCCAGTTCGGGGCGATAATCATCATCGCGCGGCAGGAAGCGGGCAAGCAACGCCGCCATCGCCGCCTCTGCGGCGCGGGTTGCCCCGTCTTCGATCTTGAGCGCGAGCCCAAGTCCTTGTTCGGGCAGCGCCGCGCACAGGACGCCCTCCGCGCCGGTCTTGACGAAGACCCGTTCGCGCATGCTCGTCATCACCTCGGTGCAGAATCGTCCGGTGCCGGCGATGTGCCACGGATACGCAGCGCAGACCGCGCGCAGCCGTCGCGCCGCCGCGTAACGCACGGGCGCAAGTCCTTGCCCCGTCCCGAACCGTGCGAAGGCAAGCGCCAAGCGATCGAGCGGCATCGCGAAAGTCGGCACTGAACAGCCGTCCACGCCGATATGCTCATCCGGAATAGGCGCGCCGCCAAGTTGCTCCAACACCGACTTCACCGCCCGCTGTACCGGATGCTGAACATCGACATACGTCGCAGGTTCGCACTCCATGGCGCAAGCCGCGCAGAGAAAACCCGCATGCTTGCCCGAACAGTTGTTGTGAAGCGCCGTCGCTCCTCCGCCGCTGCGCGCCAGCGCCAACGCCGCCGGCTGGTGCAGCGGCCAATGCGTCCCACACATCAGCGAGCCTTGATCGAGCTCGACGCGCGCTAGCATGCTGGCGACGCCCGCTACGTGATCGGGTTCGCCGCCGTGCGAGGCGCAGGCCAGCGCAAGCTCCTCGCCGCGCAAGCCAAAGCGCTCGACTCCGCCCGCCTCGACCAGCACCAGCGCCTGCAGAGCCTTGACCGCAGAACGTGGATAGATGGGTCGGTTCACTTCGCCAAGCGCGAGCACGCGTCCGCCGTCCGCGTCAACGACCGCAACCGCGCCGCGATGCCGGCTTTCAACGAGCGCGCCGCGCAGCGCCTCGATCAGGACGGGACAATTCATCGGTCGCGAGGAATCTCACTAGCAGGACAAAACGATGGCAGCGCCTGTGCGCTTGTCGCCAAATTGGAACGATCTATTTATACTGTCGCTGTGATGCCGCAACCATTTCGATCTGTCGCACGCTCGCGCCGCGCTTCGGTGATTTTGTCGATCATTTCGCTGTTCCTGCTGCCGATCGCGGCACAGGCGGCTCTCTATGCCGTGTCCGGCGGTCCGCGCAGCTGGCGCGACGCCGACTGGTCGAGCATTGGCAGTCTGCCTCCCGCGCGCGCCTATCCCGACGCGCGCGTCCTCGTTCTGTCCGGGCGCACCGGCGGCTGGAAGGGCGTCGTCTCGGTGCATAGCTGGATTGTGCTGAAGTCGAAAGGCGCTTCGGCGTGGACGCGCTACGACGTCGTCGGATGGGGCAATCCGCTGCGGCTCAATGGCTGGGCGCCGGATGGTCGGTGGTACGGAAACAGGCCTGCCGTCGTGGCCGACTTGTCCGGCGAAGACGCCGAGCGGCTGATCCCGCGCATTACGGCGGCCGTTCGCGCCTACGAATATCGCAAGGCCGGCGACTATCGCATCTGGCCCGGCCCCAACAGCAATACGTTCGTCGCGACGGTGCTGCGCGCCGTGCCCGAGCTCGGCACGACCTTGCCGCCCAACGCCGTCGGGCGCGATTTCCGTCCCTTCCCCTACGTCGGTGCAAGCGATAGCGGCACGGAAGTCGAGGCCAATCTCTGGGGAATCCTCGGAATCAAGCTCGGCTGGGTTGAAGGCGTCGAGTTCAATCTGCTCGGCCTTGTCGCTGGAGTCGACCTGCGCCGGCCGGCGTTGAAGTTGCCCGGCTTCGGCCGCATCGGCGTCGACGGCCTCTCGCCGGCGGCCGCGGCGGCGAAAGCATTTTCCGGCGAAGTGGGAACCGGTTCGCCGCAGAAAATGCGACCACCAGAGAATAAGTTGAGCGAATTCCAATCCCACCGGGCCGGAATTCGCTCAAGCGAATCCTGAGAGCTGCTCGGGCAACGCGCTTACGTCGATTTGCGCCGAAATGCCGCACGGCGTGTAACATGCTTTGGGTATTCTGCGAACAAGTCGGAGACCCGGACGCGACACGCCATGCGAGACACCTGGCCGCTGCTCGAACCAATCCAATTTCCTGCGATCAGCCGCCGCAGCGTCACCACGCTGCAGGTCAATTTCGGCTACCGCTGCAACCAGTCCTGTGTGCATTGCCATGTGAATGCGGGGCCGAACCGCACCGAGGAGATGGCCGGCGAGACAGTCGGCCTCGTGCTCGCGGTGCTCGCGCGCCGACGCATCGCGACGCTCGATCTCACCGGCGGCGCGCCTGAGCTCAACCCGCATTTCCGCAGGCTCGTCCACGCCGCGCGCGAGCTCGGCGTGAAGGTGATCGACCGCTGCAATCTGACCATCCTCGAGGTCCCCGAGCAGGCGGGCCTCGCCGAATTTCTCGCCGGCGAGCAGGTCGAGATCACCGCTTCACTTCCCTGCTATCTCGAAGCCAATGTCGACCGGCAGCGCGGCAAGGGCGTGTTCGCGGTCTCCGTTCGCGCCTTGCGCCGGCTGAACGCGCTCGGCTATGGCCGCGACGGCAGCGGCCTCGTCCTCAATCTCGTCTACAACCCGCAAGGTCCGAGCCTGCCGCCGCCGCAAGCCGGGCTCGAAGCCGATTATCGTCGCGTTCTTGGCGAGAGCTATGGCGTGCAATTCAATAACCTGTTCACGCTCGCCAACATGCCAATTCAACGTTTCGGCGCGAGCCTGATCGCGAAAGGCGAATTCGAGCGCTACATCGCGCTGCTCAGGAGCGCGCACCGCGACGATAATCTGGCGAGCGTGATGTGCCGCGACCTGATTTCGGTAGACTGGCAGGGCTATCTGTTCGATTGCGACTTCAATCAGATGCTCGACCTGCCGCTTGCCGTACATCGGCAGGAGGGCGACCGGACGCATCTCTCGGCTCTCCTTGACGACGGGTTCGCGAGCCAATCGATCCGCGTCGCCGGGCATTGCTTCGGCTGCACCGCCGGCCAGGGATCGAGCTGCGGCGGCGCGCTGAAGGACGCCGCCGAGTGAGCCTCTCGATCATCATTCCCGTTCTCAACGAGGAAACGGAAATCGAGGATGTTCTGGCGGCGCTCGCGGCGATGCGGGCGCGCGGCGCCGAGACGATCGTGGTTGATGGCGGCAGTTGCGACCGCACTATCGCGCTCGCGGCTCCCCTCGCCGATCGCGTGATCACGGCGCCGCGCGGACGCGCGATGCAGATGAACGCGGGCGCCGCGGCGGCATCGGCCGATGTCCTTTTATTCCTCCATGCGGACACGCGGCTACCGTCCGGGGCGGATCGCCTGGCACTGGAGGGGCTCGCCAGCAGCGGACGCCAGTGGGGGCGCTTCGATGTGCGCATTTCCGGCCGCCATCCCTTGCTCCGGGTCGTTGCGGCGCTCATGAACATTCGTTCGCGCCTGACTGGCATCGCCACCGGCGATCAGGCGATATTTGTGAGGCGCGACCTGTTCGAGCGGATCGGCGGATTTCCTGCCATTCCGCTAATGGAAGATGTTGCACTCTCCAGCCAGCTCAAGCGCGCCGGCGAACCGCTTTGTCTGACGCCCCGGGCCGTCACCTCGGGCCGGCGCTGGGAGGAGCGCGGCGTTATCCGCACGATCCTCTTGATGTGGCGGATCCGACTTGCCTATTCGCTGGGCGCGCCGCCGGCCAGGCTTTCCCGCCTTTACAGCCATGCCGCACCACCGTCCTGAGCCTGCGCGGCCTGATCGCCGGCGGTCAAATGGCCATCGCAGCCGGCCTAATCGGCAGCGTATGAGGCAAGCAACGTAAGTAGTGTCCCCAAGACGCTGAGCCCTATTCTTCGCGCAATACTTTGCTAAACCGTGATCGGGCCGGAGGTGCGGCTTTCTTTTCTCAACAGCGCGCGGTTTTCAGGATCGGGTTGACGTCGGAGGTCGGCGTGAGCGTCGTAATGATCAGGTGCCCCTACCGCAGGCAGGCCGTTTCGACGGGAATCGAAATCGACGAAGCAACCTTCGCGCGCCTTCCCGATACGCTCATTCTCTCGCGCTGTCCGCTCTGCGGCCTCGAGCATGTCTGGTGGAAAAACGAGGCCTGGCTCGAACCCACCCGCTACGACAACGGTCCTCATGCGGCTGACCACGCGCCGCCGCGAGGCTAGAATGGTCAGGCCAGGTAGCGACCGTCCGAACGGTTCACGCGTTCGCTGATCAATTCGCGATCTTCCCCCAGATCGGAGACCGCCGCCCCGATCGAGCTTGCTCGGTCGCGCTCCATTGGTCGACCCCGCGAATGGCTTCCCGCAGGCGACTGATGAATTCCGCTTCCGTATAGTAAAGCTGCCATCGGCCGCTCTCATAAAGATCGACGAGATGGACTTTGCGCCGCTCCGCAAGCGCCCGCCACCTCCGGATCATCTCGAACGGAAAGGCAGACGGAATCTCCCTCGGCATGTTCCCCCAAGAACCTTTTTGTTCAGTGACTTAGTGCTGGAACGCGCACGCCACGCGCATGTCTAGCAAGACGCATTGCGGCGAAGTCCTCGGGCCAGCCGTGAAGATTGCGAGTCATATGCGCCACAACTGGCTCCATCCTGAACTTAAACATGGCGGAATCAGGTTGTGGCTGACCAAGAGTCACTACAGCTGCGTGACGGGGATGTGAAAAGTGAGGATAACGCGGTAGCGTGCAATCCAAGCCGGCGCTATGCGGGCCTTATCGGCGTGGGGCGCGTCGGCTCGACGGGGCTTCGGCCTCGATTGCGGACATTAGTTTGATCATCGGTCGCGCCGAAGGCAGCTCGAGGCTATGGTTGAGCAAGACGGTCTCGGCCATTTCCTGGCGGATCACATCCAACCGATGCGCAAACTCTGGCGAGCATGCGAGCGCGCATTCCACCGCACCCGCCTCCCCTTGGCTCAATGTTCCGGCCGCAAACCAGGGCAGAAGCAGTTCCAATTCCACCGCACCGAGGACGCCTCCATCGGTCATCATCATGGCAAACCCCGCTCGACCCCAAGCTGCGCGAGCAGCTCCCCCATCGCATGCGCGTCTTGAAGAGCGTCGCACCCGATCCCCGTTCGCCTCCCAGCCTCTGCCCGATCACGTTTCAGTTCGCATGCTGCGGCCGGCAGCCTTGTTGAAGCGTAGTGGCGCGGAAACGAGTTTTGGTTCAAGCGCCGATGGACAGCCCTGATTGAGCGCTCAAGACCGGACCCTGGCGCCCGGACGCCTCTGCAGTTCAACACTATTTGATTCGGGCGCGTGGGCGGCAACTTGACCTAATCGCTGGACAGACAAAAGGATTCGACAGGTGGGCGCTCATATGATGAAGTCCGCCGCCTTCGGATCGGAGGGGACATCAGATCCGTATGAGCGCTGCCTTTCGATGACGGGGACGGGACGTCAGCGTGGAGAACGTTGACTCTAGACAATAGGGAGCGAGCATGCCGCTCGACGAGAAGTTTAGGACGAATCTCGCGAAGCGCCGCGAAAAGATCGGCTCTTCCGGCGGGTCCAGCAAGATTGAGGAGCGGCACAAGAAAGGCCTGCTGACGGCCCGCGAGCGCCTAACCGCGCTGTTCCAAGAAGATACCTTTCAGGAATACGGCGCCCATATTCGCCATGGCGCAACCGCCTTCGGCATGGCCGACCTCGAGGTTCCCTCGGACGGAGTTGTGGTCGGAACGGGTTACGTCGACGGCCGCCAGGTCGCCGCCTTCAGCCAGGACTTCATGGTGATGGGCGGCACCCTCGGCAAGATGCACGCACGCAAGATCGTGTGGGCGCAGGACTATGCGCTAAAGAACGGCACGCCCTTCATCGGTTTCAAGGATTCCGGCGGCGCCCGCATCCAGGAGGGCGTCGACTCGCTGTCCGGATACGGCGAGGTATTCTACCGCAATGTCTCGCTGTCGGGCCTCGTGCCGCAGATCGCCATCATCGCCGGGCCGTGTGCCGGCGGCGCGTCATACTCGCCAGCGTTGATGGATTTCATCATCATGACGCGGCAGAACGCCCAGATGTTCATCACCGGCCCGCAGGTAATCAAGTCGGTGTCGGGCCGTAATGTGACTATGGAAGAGGTGGGCGGGGCGGAGATGCACGCCACCGTCAGCGGCAATGTGCACCTACTCGCGGACGATGACCGCCACGCGATCGAACTGACGCGGCAGCTGCTCTCATACTTGCCGAGCAACAACACCAACGACCCCCCGCACGATTTACATGCCGCGATTGACTACGGTCCGGACGAGGGAATGGACGCCCTCGTGCGCTCGGATCCGTCCGATCCGATGGACATGCATGCCATCGTACGACGCGTGCTTGACAATGGTTATTTGTTTGAGATCCATGCGAACTTCGCCAAGAACCTGATTGTCGGTTTCGGCCGTATCGAGGGTGTGATCGTCGGCGTGCTCGCCAACAATCCGATGGAAAAGGCGGGATGCCTCGACATCAACTCCTCCGATAAGGGCGCGCGCTTCATCCGTTTCTGCAATACTTTCAATATCCCGATCATCACCTTCGTTGACGTGCCGGGTTTCCTACCCGGCGTCGAGCAGGAGCGCGGTGGCATCATCCGCCACGGCGCCAAAATGCTGTTTGCCTATTCCGGCTCGACCGTGCCGAAGATAACGGTGGTCTGCCGCAAGGCCTACGGCGGCTCCTATCTCGCCATGTGCAGCCAGGAAATGGGGGCGGATGTTGTATATGCTTGGCCGGCAGCCGAGATCGCAGTCATGGGGGCCGCCGGCGCCGTCAACATTCTGTACAGCAAGGAACTGAAAGAGATCACTGATCCGGAGGAACGGAAGGCTAAGAGGAAGGAATTCGTTGAGTATTACCGGGCCGAGTTCGCCTCCCCCTATCTCGCCGCATCTAAGGGCTACATCACCGACGTCATCGAGCCGGAGCTCACGCGGGCGATGCTCTCGCTATCTTTGCGTAAGCTTTTGGCCAAGCGCGAGCTGCGTCCTCCAAAGAAACATGGGCTGATCCCGCTCTGAACCGGACGCCGTAGCGCATGAAAAACTTTCGTCATGCCAGAAGAGAGCATCACCAGCCTCTTGATTCATCCGCTCGGCCCAGCGTTATTTGTAACGGCAACGGCAGGCGCACGCCGCATCATCGATGTCGGCGCATGATAATCCTGTTCGATCTGGGTGAGCTAGCGGCGCTCAGCCACCGCGCATCGCGCGCGCCGCACCGACTGCAACGCCAATGATTCATCGCGTCGCCAACAGGGGGGACGATACACCATGATGAGACACCTGCGGATCACTGTCGACGGGCGGGCCTACGACGTCGTCGTTGAGGATTTGACGCAGACGGGAGCGGTATCCACCACCACTCCGATGCCTGGTCCGCTCGTGCCGCCTGTGGGTTCGCCGCCGGCGACAATGGCGGCGTCTCCGGTCGCCGGCACCGGGGGATCCTCCGGTCCTGGGGCGGCCGCCCCGCCAACCGCGGGCGGGCCGGATGACCGAGTTTCACCGCTTGCCGGCGTAGTCGTTGAGGTCAGCGTCAAGGTCGGAGACACGGTCGAGGTTGATGACCAGGTTGTCGTGCTCGAAGCGATGAAGATGAAGACCGTGATCGGCGCACATAAGAGCGGTCGCATCACCGCCGTCCATGTCAGGGAAGGCGACGCCGTCGATGCCGATCAGCCGCTCGTAACCATATCTTGATCGAGCGGACTAATGACGAACGGCAGACTCTCTTGCGCTGTACGGTGCGTGGCGTTTTTCGGAGCGCAATATAACCGTTTCTTCGCCAGCGAGATCAGATCTGCATCAGGTGCGACAATAGGAGCGCGTCATGAATGACACAGTGACTGGCGTCTTGGCGCAGGCGGTGTTCGCCTACGTGCTGATGGCGTTCATCGCCGTGATCTGCGCCGTCATCATCCGTCTGATCGTAGTTCTGCTTGCGCGGACCCAACAACCCGCAATCGTGGTCGCACCGCCGCTGACGGTCTCCGCAAAGCCAGTTGTTGACGAATCCGCCATGACCGCGGCGGTCATCGCGGCCGCGGTTCACGCCTTCATGGGCGCTCACCGGATCATCTCCCTCACCGAAGCGGCCGACCAATCCGCTTGGGCCCACGAAGCGCGGGCAAGGCATCACATATCGCACGCGCCGCATCGTTGAGAACGCAGTTCCCAGCCGTCCCAACCGGAAAGACGCCAAGCGTGACCCAGCTCCACATTCTCGACCTGTTCCAAGGAATTGCCACGCTCGCCGCCGCTGAGCCGACCATCCTGTTCGGCCGTATCTTCCTGATGATGCTCGGCCTGCTGCTGATCTATCTCGGCCAGAAGGGCATATTGGAAGCGTTGCTCATGATCCCGATGGGTCTTGGCATGGCAACGGTGAACGCGGGCGTTCTCTTCCTGCAAGCGGGTAAAATGGGAACGTTGTTCCTCGACCCGCTCGCGTCCAGCACCGATCAGGTCGTGAGCCAACTGCAGATCAACTGGCTCCAACCTATCTACACGCTGACATTCTCCAACGGCTTGATTGCCTGCCTCGTGTTTCTTGGCATCGGCAGCCTGCTCGATGTCGGCTATGTCATGCAGCGCCCGTTCCGCAGCATGTTTCTTGCCATCTGCGGCGAGGTGGGGACGCTGATCGCGTTTCCGCTTGGCGTCTGGATGGGCTTGCCGCTGAACGAAGCCGCAGCGACCGCGACCATCGGCGGCGCGGACGGCCCAATGGTGCTTTTTGCCTCGCTTATTCTCGCGCCGGAAATCTTCGTGCCCATCACGGTGGTCGGATATCTTTATCTCGGGCTCACCTATGGGGGCTATCCCTATCTGATCAAGGCGATCGTGCCCAAGCGTCTGCGTGCTATCCAGATGCCGCCGGACGACACCAAGCCGATCTCGGCTGGCGAAAAGATGATCTTCGCCGTGGTCACTTGCCTGCTGTTGTCGTTGCTATTCCCCGTGGCCGCGCCATTGTTCCTTGCACTATTCCTCGGCGTGATCGTTCGTGAGAGCGGCCTCAATTACTTTTACGATCTGTTCTCGAACCAGATTCTTTACGGCGCGACATTCTTTCTCGGTCTCGTGCTCGGCGTGCTCTGCGAAGCCAACACCATTCTCGATCCCAAGGTCCTCATCCTGCTCGTGATCGGCATCCTGGCGCTGATTTTTTCGGCGCTCGGCGGCCTGTTCGGCGGATACGTCCTGTACTGGCTGTCCGGTGGAAAATATAACCCGGTGATCGGCATCGCCGCGGTGTCCTGCGTCCCGACCACGTCCAAGGTGGCGCAGAAGGTCGTCACAGCGGCCAATAGGAACGCGATCATTCTGCCGCACGCGCTCGGGGCCAACATCAGCGGGGTCATCACCTCGGCTGTCTTTGCGGCGGTGCTCATCAGCATGTTGCGGGCCGGTTGATAGCCGCTACTGAAACCGTCCAATCGCCATACCGAGCGCGCAGGATGCGCAGCGCGGTCGCATTCATTCTTTGCGCGGAAGCGCTTGCGTCGCCTTCTCGACCAGTGCGACCAGCCCCTTCAAGAGGTCGATCGGGCGCGGCGGGCAGCCGCGGATCGAAAGGTCCACGGGCACCACTTTTTCGACCGCGCCGACCACCGCATAGCTGCCCTCGAATACCCCGCATCCGCAACCGCAGTCGCCGACCGCGACCACCCATTTCGGATCGGGCGTCGCCGCATAGGTGCGCGCAAGCGCCACGCTCATATTGCGCGTGACCGGACCGGTGACGAGCAGCACGTCGGCGTGGCGCGGCGACGCCACGAAGCGCACGCCGAACCGCTCGACGTCGTAGACCGGGTTATTCAATGCATGGATTTCAAGCTCGCAGCCGTTGCACGAGCCCGCATCGACCTCACGGATCGTAAGCGAACGTCCATACAGGCGGCGCACGCGCGCTTCCAGCGCGCGGCCAACTTCTTCGAGGGCTGCGTCCGCAGGCGCCGGACCATCGATCGTCGCCGGCTTCGCGAACAGCGATCTGAGGAGGAGCGTACGCAACGTCTGATGCCTTACAGATCGTGTCCGGAATAGGAGCAGTTGAACGATTTGTTGCAGAGCGGGAAGTCGGCGACGATGTTGTTTTCGATCACCGCTTCGAGCAGCGGCCACTGCAGCCAGGATGCGTCGCGCACATGGCAGCGGGCGACGCGCCCATCCGGCATGACGCGCAGCCAGACGAGCAGATCGCCGCGAAACGCTTCGGTGATGGCCATGCCTTCGCGCGGCTCGTTGATCTGCGGGATCGGCGTCAGCACCGGTCCGTCGGGCAACGTCGCTAGAAGATCGCGCACAAGCTGCATGCTCGCTAAAACTTCGCCGATCCGCACCCTTACGCGCGCATCGACATCCCCTGTCGTGAACAGCGGCACATCGAAGGCGCGACCGGAATAAGGCGCGTAGGCAAGATCGCGCCGGGCGTCGAAATCGCGCGCCGAGGCCCGCCCGATATAGCCGCCGGGCGCGAAGCGCTTGGCAAGCTCGGGCGCGAGATACCCGGTATTGCAGGTGCGATCCTGCAGCGAGGGCGTGTCCTCGTAACAGCGGATGATGTCGGCAAAAGTCGGCGCAATGTCGTCCAGTGTGGAGAGGATCAGGCGGGCGCCATCGTGCGTGATATTGGCCGCAACGCCGCCCGGCACGATCACATCCATCATCAGGCGATGGGCAAACACGGCCTCGCAAACGGCAAGCACGCGCTCGCGGAGAATGCCGCAATACGCGTGGATGAGCGCGAAAGCCGCGTCGTTGCAGACCGCGCCGATGTCGCCGAAGTGATTGGCGAGCCGCTCGAGCTCGGCTATCACGCCACGAACGCCCGCGGCGCGTGGCGGCGCCGCGAAACCGAGCGCGGCCTCGACCGCGCAGGCGAAGGCAAAGCTCGCCGCAACGGTCGAGTCGCCGGACACGCGCGCAACGATCCGAGCGGCGCGATCAAGCGGTGCATCGGTGGTCAGGGCGTCGATCCCCTTGTGCACATAGCCGAGCCGCTCCTCCAGCCGGGCGACGATCTCGCCATTGGCCGTGAAGCGGAAATGGCCGGGCTCAATGATGCCGGCGTGCACCGGGCCGACCGGAATCTGATGCAGCCCCTCGCCATGCACGTGCAGGAAGGCATAGTCGGCCGGGTCGCGCAAGGCCGAGCTTGTTCGGCCGCCGAGCGGGCTTTCGATTTCCCAGGCGCCGTGATCAAGCCAGGGACGGTTGTCTTCGGCGCCTTCGGGCACATAGCCGTAAAGATCGTGGATCGTCCGCTCCAGCCGGATGGCGGGGGCATGCCAACGGCCGATCGAAGGAAAGCGGTCATCGATCACGACCGTCGAGACGACGCAGGGGTCTTCTCCGATCCGGCGCAGCGCCATATGCACCATGCCCGGCTCCGCCCACAGGCCGAGCAGCTCGCGCTCGCCCTCCCCGATCACGCGGCCGATCTCGTCGAATACGGCGTGGTCGACCTCGTAACGCGGCCATGGCTTGAGTAGCGCGATCGCTTGCGCCTGCTCCAGCAATCGAGCGATGCGGTCGTGGCCCATCCCGCTCACCCGAGCATTGCCGCAACGCCGCGGAACCAGCCGACGACCGCATTGGGCAGCCACAGCCCGGCGATAAGGACCAGGACGAGATGGATGAACAGCGGCACGTAGGAGGCGCGCACGCGCTCGCTCTTTCCTGTCGGTTCACCGAACAGCAACTCGTGCAGGCGCAACAGCAACACGGCGAACGCGACCAACAGACCTATGACGAGCACCAATGTCAGCAGCGGCTGACGGGAAATCGCCGAGCTGACCAGCAGGAACTCGCTCATGAAGACCCCGAAGGGCGGCAGCCCAGCGATGGCGATCACGCCGAGCGCGAAGCCGAGCGCAAGCGCCGGATGCGTCACCGACAATCCGCTGATCTTGGCAATGCGCTGTGTCCCCTTCGCCTGGGCGATGTGGCCGACGGCGAAGAAGATCGCGGACTTGGTCAGCGAATGCATGCTCATGTGCAGGAGGCCGGCGAAATTCGCGAGTGGGCCCCCCACCCCGAAGGCGAATGTTGTGATCCCCATATGCTCGATCGACGAATAGGCGAACAGCCGTTTGGCGTCGCGCCGGCGGAACAACATGAAGGCTGCGAACAGCAAACTCACGATGCCGAGCACGATCAGGATGGCGCCGACATTGATCGCGCCCGGGTTGCCGGCGACGACGATCTTGAAGCGCAGCAACGCATACAGACCGACATTCAGCAAAAGCCCCGACAGCACCGCCGAGATCGGTGTCGGGCCCTCGGAATGCGCGTCGGGCAGCCAGGCGTGGAACGGCGCGAGCCCGACTTTGGTGCCGTAGCCGACCAGCAGAAAAACGAATGCGAGCGAGAGAAGGGAGGGATCTAACCTGCTCGCGTTCTGCACCATGAGGTCCCAGGCCATCGCCGATACGCCGCCGCCCAGCACCTTCGCGGCCACGAGATAAGTGAGCACCGTGCCGAAGAAGGCGAGCCCAATCCCGACACTGCCGAGAATGAAGTACTTCCATGCCGCTTCGATCGCTTCCGGCGTGCGGTAGGTGCCGACCATCATCACGGTGGCAAGCGTCGCCACCTCAACGCCGACCCACATCAGCCCGACATTGTTGGCGATGAGCGCGAGATTCATCGCGCCCAGCATCGCCTGATACATCGAATGATAGAAGCGGAGCAGCACGGGCGTGAGGCGTCCGGTCTCCAACTCGTGGCCGATATAGCTTGCGGAATAGACGCTGGTGGTGAAGCCGATGAACGTCGTCAGCACCAGAAGGAAAATATTGAAGTCGTCGATGATGAAGAGATCGCCGCGCACGCGCGGCAGGAACGGCAGCGAGAGCGCGACGGCGAGCGTCAGCGCGCAGGCGAGCATGTTGAGCGCCGCGCTCAGGCGATAGTTCGCGACGACGGCGAGCACCGGAATCGCCGCCGCCGGCACGACGAGCAGCAACAGCACCGGCGAAAACGGGAGAGCGGCGGGATCGGGCATCAGGCCTGCTCCCTTCGCTCGCCGCGAAAGCGCTCGAGCACGGTCACGTCGACCGTATCGAAGCGCTCGCGGATACGGAACACGAATACCCCGAACACGATGAAGGCGATGAGGACGGAAAAGGCGACCGAAATCTCGACCACAAGGGGCATGCCGCGGGCGCCGGTCGCCGCCAGGATGAGGCCATTCTCGAGCGACATGAAGCCGATCACCTGGGTCACCGCATTGTGGCGGGTGATCATCATCAGAAGCCCGAGGAGGACGACGCCCAGCGCAAATGCGATATCCTCATGCGACACTACATCGCCACCGCCGCCCACCGGCTGCAAGAGCAGGATCGACAGCGCAACCAGCGCAAGCCCGGCGAGCATCGTCGCTCCCCCGCCGATCACCTGCTCGACTTCGCGATGGATGTCGAGACGGCGCACGATGCGATGGAGCGCCGTCGGAATGACGAACCCCTTGACCGTAAGCGCGAGCAGCGCGGTGACGAGGAGGAGCGGCTCGCTCTGGATGAAGGCCTGCCAACCAACCGACAATGCAAGCGTGATCGCCTGCAACGCGAAGACGTTGATCGCTGCGGTGACGCGGTCCTGGTAGAGCAGCACGAGGCTCAACACCAGCACGCCGCCGGCAAAAAGATGAGCGATGTCGAACCATAAAGAGGGCATCAAAATCCTCGCGATACGAACCGCAGGAACACGGCAAGAGCGGCGGCGGCAAATGCGCCGCCGAGAAAGGCCGGATAGCGGAACACCCGCATCTTGGCGACGCTCGTCTCGGCGATCGGCAACAGAACGGCGAAGACCGCCATCTTGAACAGATAGCTGCCGACGCCGATCGCAAGCGTTGCTACGGTCGTGTCTCCAGTGGCGATGCCGAAAGGGAAAAACAGGCAGGCGATGAGCGAGAAATAGAGCACGAGCTTGACCGCCGCCGCGGCCTCGATCATGGCGAGGTGCCGCCCGGAATATTCCAGCACCATGGCTTCGTGCACCATCGTGAGTTCGAGATGGGTTGCGGGGTTATCGATCGGGATGCGCGCATTCTCGGCGATCCCGACGACGATCAGGCCGAGCAGCGCCAGGCCGAGGGAGACGCGCAGGCCAGTTTCCGCAGTGATGAACACCGTCGCAATCGCCGAAAGTTGGGTGGTACCGGCGATGAGAGCCACAGTGAAGGCGATCAGCAGCATCGCCGGTTCGGCGAGCGATGCAATCATCATTTCGCGCGACGACCCGATGCCGCCGAACGCGGTGCCGACATCCATGCCCGCGAGCGCGAGCGCGAAGCGGGCGGTGCCAAGCAGCGCGACGATGGCGATCAAATCCGCCGACCAGGAGAACAGCAAGCCGGTCGCGTAGGTCGGCACCAGGCCCGCCGCCACCCAAGTCGCGGCGAAGACGAGATAGGGCGCGCTGCGATAGACCCACGAGGCGTTGTGGGCGAGCACCGCTTCCTTGTGCATCAGCTTCCACAGATCGTAATAGACCTGCTGGAGCGGCGGCCCGCGGCGGCGCAGAAGGCGGGCCCGCACCTTGCGCGTGATCCCCACCACGAGCGGGGCGATCGCCACGATCAGCGTGATCTGGAAGAACTGCAATGCGAGCGCGTTGATCATCGCCACGCGGCCACCACCAGCAACAACACGATGAGCGCCAGGAATACGAGGGTGAGATAGCTGCGGACGGTGAGGAATTGCATCCGGTCCAGCCACCGCGCGCTCTTCGCCACGGAGCGCGCCAGCGGCCCATAGATGAAGCGCCAAGCGGGGTCGCGCACCCGCACCTGGAAATGACCGGCGCGCAGGTCGCCCGGCAGAGGCATGTCGACGCGTTCGATTACATTGAAGACCGCAGCGCCGAATACGCGGCGGATCGGCATGGCGAAGCTCGAACTCGTGTATTGGGTGACCGGACTGTCGAGCGGAAAGCCGCAGTCCCAGATGGCGCTGCGCCGCGTCGCCCGCGTCGCGAACTTATGGATCACGGCGGCGGCGAAGAGGCCGGCGGACGTCAGGAATAGGAAGATGATGAGTCCGTTGTAGGAGCTTCGGCTTTCGGCAATCGGAACGATCGAGAGCCAGGGCATGGACACTTGATGGGGGAGCGTCGCACCGGTGAGCGCGCTCGTCACCGGGCTCAGCCCATCGATCACGAAGCCGGGCAAGATACCGGCAAGCACGCAGAGGGCGGCGAGCACGAACATCGCACTGAGCGAGAAGCGATCGACCTCCTTGGCCACGGCGGCTTCTGGTGATCGCGGCCTGCTGAGGAAGACGACGCCATAGACTTTCACGAAACAGGCCGCCGCCAGCGCTGCCGCGAGCGCAAGCAGTGCGCCAGCGGCCGGAACCACAAATTTCAGGCCCCATTGCGGAAGCTGCGGGCTCAGCAAGATCGCCTGAAAGGTCAGCCATTCAGAAACGAAACCGTTGAGCGGAGGCAGTGCGGAAATCGCGGCGCACCCGATCAGAAAAACGATTGCGGTCTGCGGCATGACATGGATGAGGCCGCCCAAGCGCTCCATGTCCCGCTGCCCTGTCGCCGCGAGCACGGCGCCCGCGCCGAAGAACAGCAGGCTTTTGAAGACCGCGTGATTGAAGACATGGAACAGCGCCGCCGTCAGGGCGAGCGCCGCTGCGCCGTCCTGCCCGTTGGCGCGAAAAGCGAGCGCCAAGCCCAGCCCAATGAAGATGATGCCGATATTCTCGACCGTGTGGTAGGCGAGCAGGCGCTTCAGGTCGTGCTGCATCAGCGCATAGAGCACGCCCAGGACGGCGGTCACGCCGCCGATCGTCAACGCGACCAAGCCGGACCAGGGGCTTTGGTCGCCGGCGACGTCGAACACGATGCGCACGAAACCGTACACGCCGACCTTGGTCATGACGCCGCTGAGAAGCGCGGAGACATGGCTAGGCGCCGCCGGATGGGCCAGCGGCAGCCATGTATGGAGGGGAACGATGCCGGCTTTCGAACCCGCGCCGATCAGGGTCAGCGCGGCGACGGCCACGGCGACCGCCGGGCCCAGCTTGGTCGCGCGCATCGCCGCGAACGTATAGTCGCCGCTCGCGTGCGCCAGCAGGCCGAACGCGAGGAGCAGGCACAAAGTGCCGAAGCTCGCCATGACCAGATAGATATAGCCGGCGCGAACATTGGCGGGCTCCCGGTGATGCGCCACGACGAGCGCCCATGAGACGAGCGACATGAACTCCCAGGCCAGGAGAAACGAGTAGGCGTCGGCGGCGAGCACGACGAGGGTCATGCCTCCGAGGAATGCGCCGTAGTAGGGGAGCACGCGGAGCGGCGCCCGCTCAGACCGCCCGTAGCCGAGGGCATAAAGGCTTGTCGTCGTTCCCCCGAGACTGACCACCAGAAGAAAGAAGGCGGAAAGCGCGTCCAGGCGGAAATGGGCCCCGGTCCCGGGCAGGCCAAGCGGCAGAGTGACGGTTGAAGCTTGAGCAGGCTGCAGGAGAACCGTCAGCGCAAGCCCGACCGCGACGAGCGAGACGGCCAACGAGAGGCCATAGACCAGCGTCGTCGCAAACGAAAAACGGCCGGCCGCAGCCCCACTTGCGCCAATAACGAGAAACCCCGCCGCGCACCAAAGCCCGATTGTGACGTCCGGCATGCCCTCCTATCCTTCGCCCTGCGCGGCCCGTCAGCGCGGTTGGCGCCGAGCTACGGAACGGAGCTGGATTAAAGATTCAGAGGTTTCTTAGCGTATGCAGCATTCACCTGCCAACACCCATTTCGTCAATTCTCCGAACGAAATGGCCGGGCAGCGAAGCCCGGCCATCGTCGCCAGCTTAGGGGGTGTTATTGCGGTGCGTCAGCGCGACAGGACGATAAAGCCAGTACCTTCGCCAGTTTGGTAGCCCAAGCCCTTGTCAGAAATGATCAGCGACGCGCCGGGGCCGAGCATCTCGGCCAAGCGATCGACTGCCTCGGCCGGAAGTTCGACCCGATCGAGAGCCTCGGCGGCCGTTGCGGTCGCCACCGGCGGCACGGGCGGCGCGGCTACACGGTTCTTGTTCCTACGCCTTTTGGAGCGCGCTGCGACCCGAGAGTCCGGCGGAAGCGACAACGCGATCCAGTTCATCGCAAGGCTGCCGTCCCTGTTTTCGGCCGCGGTAAAAACATGCGTACCCAGCGGAATATCCGGATTCGCAATTTTGACCGGAACGTCAAAGACAGGCTCGAATCCTTTACGGACAAAAAGCTTTCCTTCTTTCTTGCTGATGAAGATCGCGACCGGCCCCGGCTTCAGCGGCTTCGGAGGAGCCACTACGGGCGCTGCCGCCGGATCGGCTTCGGCTTCAGGGGTGAGCAACGGCTCGGCTGCCGGCGCCGACAGATACCGCTCGTCGATGATCGGCTTAAACTCGGTCAATAGCGGCACTGCCGGCTTGGGTTGCACCGCGCTCACGTTCGGCATCGGCGTGCCGAGGCCGTCAGTCGCCACCGGCCTCACGTTCGGCATCGGCGTGCCGAGGCCGTCCGTCGCCACCGGCCCCTCGTTCGCCGCAGTCTTGCCGGCCGCGCCTTCCACCATCGGCGTTGCTTCGGCGGGCTTCCGCTTCAGTTCGTCAAGCTTGGCATGCGCGATCGGCTTGGGTTGTGGCCCGCGACGTGCGACGATCACCCGGGTGCCGAGCTTGGTCATCTTCCACAGCCGCCTCGCGAAGGAATTCGGCAGCCGGATGCAGCCATGCGAAGCGGCGTAACCGGGCAGCACGCCCGTATGCATCGCAGTCCCCGACCAGGTGAGCCGCTGCATGTAGGGCATCGGCGCATTCCCGTACAGATTCGAATAATGCATTCGGTGTTTTTGGATGACGCTGAACACGCCCATCAGGGTCGGATGCGCCCGCATGCCGGTCGACGTCGGCGCTTCCGCAATCTTTGTGGTCGAATCGAAAACGCGCACGCGCTGCTCGCCGATCGACACGACGACCGTCAGCGGTCCCTTGACCGGCTTCGTCGGTTCCCGTTTCGCCTGCTCCTCGCGGGGCTTTCGCGTTCTCTTCTTGCGGACCGCGCGCGGCCGGCGGACCGGCGGCGCGCGATAGCCGTAACCGTAGTAACCGTAATTATAATAATAGGCCGCTTCAGCCGGCCCCCCTCCGAACAACGCAAGCGCCGCACCCAACCCAACACCGATAACGCTCCAACTACTCACCGAACTGTAAAGGCGTGCCCGCGCAGCGGACACAATCAGTTTGTCGGGAGAATCAGGACAAATCACTTTAGGCCCCCTCGTGGCTGCACCGCGCCAGTAGATGCTGCCAAATCTAACGCGGAGCCCCGCCTGCGGTTCCACCCCTTTACGTTCTTATTGTTGTGAGAATCCCGAATTAGGGGCGCCGCAGGATCGCCTAGCTTTCGACGGCCGCCGCGGGAGCGCCCGGGTGTTCTGAGCCAACCCGATTACGGCGGACATACGGAAGACCGTCACGCCCCATTACGGCGGCAAGTCTCCGCTTGCCAAATTTAACCTTTAAGGAGAACCTTCACTAATTAACGCTCACGAGACCTAAGGAGGTCCAAGGGGGAGCCATGGGCGGCGAAAACCATGCCAATTCTTCCTCGCAGCTCCCGGTCGCTGCCCGCAAGCCGGACCCCGTCGTGCGGGCTGTCACGGTCGGCGAGATCGTCGAAGCCCTCGCCGAAGGTCTGCGCGATTTCCAGAATGCGCCGGTCTATGGCCTCGCTTTTGGCGCGCTCTACGCTCTCGGCGGCATTCTGATCGTTCTTTGCGCCTCCGCGCTAGGCGCAAGCTACCTCGCCTACCCGCTGGCCGCCGGCTTCGCCCTGATCGGGCCCTTTGTCGCCGTCGGATTGTATGAGGTGAGCCGGCGGCGCGAAACCGGCCAGCCCCTGTCGTGGTCGGTAGTGATCGGAGCGATCGTCGCTCAAGGCCGGCGCGAACTCGGTTGGATGGCCTTCGTCACTGTCTTCATCTTCGTCATCTGGATGTACCAAGTCCGCCTCCTCATCGCCCTCATGCTGGGGCTGAGATCCTTCACTTCGCTGCGAGAATTCCTGCTCGTGGTCACCACGACCCCGGAGGGGTGGATCTTCCTGATCGTCGGCCATTTGATGGGCGCCGTACTATCGCTCGTCCTGTTCTCGCTGACGGTGGTGTCGTTTCCGCTGCTGCTCGATCGCGACATCGACTTCGTGACGGCGATGATCACCAGCGTGCGGGCGGTGGTGGCTAGCCCCGGTCCGATGATTGGCTGGGCCGCGGTGGTCGTTATTCTGATGATCGTCGCTTGCCTGCCGGCCTTTCTCGGTCTTCTGGTCGTGTTGCCGGTGCTCGGTCATGCGACCTGGCACCTGTATCGGCGCATCGTTCCACCGGAGACATAAGCGAGCGGCAAGTGGCGCAGCCTGCGTCGCCGCGGCGGCGAGAGTCCATTCGCCAGCGCTTGGCCGGCGGGTTGTATCGACGCTCGCGTCACGATTCCGAAGGTTTACGAATAGCGTCAACCGAACATCTTGGTCAGCCAGATGACCCCGACGCCTGCCGCAGCGCTGATCAGACCGATCACCCGCAACGTCTGCTCCGGCGTCTCCAGAATGGCCACGGCCGAGCGGCGCGCGGGTCCGGGAAATACGGCAAAAAACAACCCCTCGAGCACGAAAACAAGGCCAATCGCAACGAAGAGTTGGGACATGGGGGCTAGTCCGAGAAATTGGGCCTAGGCCTTTGCGCATTTCCCGGCGAAGTGGGAATCGGTTCGCCGCAGAAAATGCGACCACGCAAGGACAATCTAGAGCGAATTCCGATTCCACTGGAATGGAATTCGTTCTAGCCCACGATCACTGCGGAGGCGTTGGCGACGGGGCTGGTGTCCGCGCCGGCGGATTGGCGCGACCGCTTCCGGCTGGATTTCCGAAGTAGCGGAAGAAATCGAAATCAGGCCGGAGGAGAAGCCGCGTGTCGCTCGGCTTTAGGCCGGCTTCATAGGCTTGCATCGAGCGATAGAAAGAGAAGAAGCTGGGGTCTTTGCCAAAAGCTTCGGCAAAAATGCGGTTGCGTTCCGCATCGCCCACGCCGCGCGTCTGCTCGGCCTTCGACGTCGCCTCGGCGACGAGCACCGTCACCTCGCGATCGGCGCGGGCGCGGATTTCCTGGGCGCGCTGGCTGCCCTGCGCCCGGAACTCGGCCGCTTCGCGTTGGCGCTCGGTCTGCATCCGTTGATAGACCGCCTGGCTGTTCTGTTCAGGCAGATCGGCCCGGCGGATGCGCACATCCACGACCGAAATCCCGAACGCCGCCGCCTCGCGTTCGAGCTGCTCGCGCACGCAATTCATCAGGTATTCGCGCTGATCGCGCACGACCTGGGTCAATGTGGCTTCGCCGAGCACCCGCCGAAGAGCGCTATTGAGCAATGTCGATAGCCGGGAATTGGCGCCGTCAATCGTCCCGACCGTCTGATAGAACCGCAGCGGGTTGACGATCTTATAACGCGCGAAGGCGTCCACAACGAGGCGCTTCTGGTCGGACGCGATGACTTCCTGCGCCGGGTTTTCGAGATCGAGGATACGATTGTCGACATAAATCACGTTGTCGATCAGCGGTATCTTCCAGTGCAATCCGGGTTGGGTGACGACGCGCACCGGCTCGCCGAGCCGAACGACAAGCGCCTGCTGAGTCTGATTGACGGTGAACACGGCGCTATAGCCGAGGAACAGCAACAGCGCGATGACGACGGCGGCGATACCACCTACGATGCCGAGCCTCATCGGTTTGCTCCGGACTGCGAGCGTTGCGGTTGCGGCTGTTGACCCGACGTGGGTCCGCGTTTCGTCAACTCGTCGAGCGAGATGTAGGGAACGACGCCGCCGCCACCGGCGCCGGTCGAGTCAAGGATGATCTTGTCAGTGCCGCCGAGCACGCGCTCCATCGTTTCAAGATAGAGCCGCTCACGCGTGATCTCCGGCGCCTTACGATATTCCGCGTAGATTTTATCGAAACGACCGGCTTGGCCTTTCGCCTCGGCGACCGTCTGTTCGCGATAGGCTTCCGCCGCCTGCGTGATCTGCGCTGCGCGGCCGCGCGCTTCGGGAATGACGCGGTTTGCGTAGGTCTGGGCCTCGTTCTGCGCCCGTTCGAGGTCGGCGCGCGCGGCCTGCACATCGCGGAACGCGTCGATGACCTGCGTCGGAGGATCGACCTTCTGCAATTGCACCTGCGTGATCTGAATGCCCGCCCTATAATCGTTGAGGATTTTCTGCATCAGCTCCTGCACGGCGGTCTCGATATTCTGCCGCGCCCCGGTGAGGATGGGCTGGATTTCCGAGCGCCCGATCACCTCGCGCATGGCGCTCTCGGCGACCGCCTTCACGGTCCCTTCCGGATTCTGGATGTTGAATAGATATCGCTCCACGTGATCCGGCTTGATCACCCAGAACACCGCAAAATCGACATCGACGATGTTCTCATCGCCCGAGAGCATCAGGCTCTCTTCCGGAATGTCGCGCATGGTCGCGCCACGGCGGACATCCTCGACGATCCGCATGCCGATATTGATGCGGTTGACGCGGGTGACCTTGGGCAGGAGCACGGTCTCGATCGGATAAGGCAGGTGATAATTGAGGCCCGGCTTGGCGTCGCGGACATATTTTCCGAAGCGGAGCACGACGCCGAGTTCGTCCGGCTCCACCCGGTAGAAACCCGAGAGCCCCCACAGCACGAGAGCGGCGATCGCGATGAGAATAATTCCGCGCCCGCCCAGGCTGCCGCCCGGAAGCACGTTCCTCAGCCTGTCCTGGCTGCGACGCAGCAACTCTTCAAGATCGGGCGTGCTCGGTCCCGTCGATTGTGGACCGGAGCCCCATGGCCCCTTGGAGCCAGGTCCCCACGGACCACCACCCTGATTGCTCCACGGCATGATCAAGCCCTTCCCTTCGTTCCTGGCGGGCGAGTCTTGTCCGGCGGCGCGCTAGCCGGCCATGCGCCGATCGCCCTTTATCTTGTTCTGGCGCATTCGGCAAAGATGTGACCTGGGTTATAGGAAACCAACCCCCGGATCAACGCGCGGCCGTGACGCATGGGTTTCGGGCCCGTGAGCGGCCCGCGCATAGCTGACGAACGTGAACGCCGCCTCGTCCTCCGGCCCCGCGGAGCCGTCATGCCGCGCAGTCTCGCGCCACTCCCCCGCGGCGATGGGAGGAAACAGGGCGTCCCCCGAGGGGTTCGCATGCACGCGCGTGATTTCCAGGCGCGACGCCAGGGGCATCGCCTGCGCATAGATATCGGCGCCGCCGATGACCATGACCGCATCGACGCCGCGCCGCAGCGCGTCCCCGCGTGCGGCTTCGAGCGCAACGTCGAGGGTTGCGGCAACGAGGACGCCCGGCGCGGAAAACGCGCCGTCCCGACTGATGACGATATTGGTGCGGCCGGGCAGCCGCTGGCCGACCGACTGATACGTCTTGCGGCCCATCACCACCGGATGGCCGAGCGTTAGCGCGCGGAAACGCTGCATATCGGATTTGAGCCGCCACGGCAGCCCACCATCGCGGCCGATGACGCCATTGTCGGCGACGGCGGCGATGAGGACGAGGGAGACGGGCGTCACAAGCGGCATAAGGCAAATCCGGCGGTCGTTAACCATACTTCAGCGTTTGAGCTACACACGCCCGGTTCAAACTTGCAATATTCCGTTACCGCAACCTAAGATCAGACGGGCGGATAGTCCGCGGTCCCATATCATGTATTTTTGGCTTCGCCGGTGCGTCATTGCCGTCGTCGTCGCGGTGGGGTTCGCGACCACCGCCCTTCATGCTGCCGACAGTAAGACAAATACGGACGATCCAGACTTCATTCGCGTCGACCGCGAGTCCGACATCGTCCCCGCGATCGGCACGTGCTTAGGGCAGAACAAAGAAGCCGTCCTGTTTGCGGATCACGTGCAATGCACGCCTTACCGCGCAGGAACAAGTCATTTGGCGAAGGAGGCCCCGAACGCGCCTTTCGATGTCAGTCTCGCCCGCGATTGTCCCGCGGCTCCCCCATCGGGGCACGGGGCGCAACAAGGAAACGCTCAAACACCATTCAACGCAAGACGCATTCCAGCCGACGCCCTCGATCAAA
>CAWIXM010000057.1:0-23957 GCA_963840055.1 uncultured Alphaproteobacteria bacterium
CGATTTGCGCGAAGATTTTTCCGGGCTGACGACGGGTGGCGACGAAGCCGTCGTCGTCGGCGACGCCGATGGGTTCTTCACCTATGACCTGTTGAATCAGGCCTATCGCAAGCTTCTCCACGGGGCGGCGTTTCTCGCCTTGGCCAAGAATCGCGGCTTCCTCGACCACGACGGCGACATGAGCCTCGATGCCGGGCCGTTTGTGGCAGCGCTGGAATACGCGTCGCAGAGAGAGGCGACCGTGCTCGGCAAGCCCTCGCCGACATTCTTCAACCTCGCCGCCGAAGGCCTCCACTGCGCGCCCGAGAATGTGGTGATGATCGGAGATGATGCGGAAGCCGACGTGGGCGGAGCGATGGCCGCGGGCCTCATGGGCGTTCTCGTCCAAACGGGGAAATACCGGCCTGGGCAAGAAACGGATCTTCCGGAACGGCCGACCTTGGTGGCCGAAAATCTCAAGGCCGCCGTAGACCTTCTTCTGAATTGAGCGGTCCGCAGCAACGGTGCGAGCGGGCTTTCTTGACCTGCGGGGCAGTCCGTCCGCACGCCGGGCCCTCCTACCGAATTCCGTTCCGGTGCATGACGGCCGGGGCGGCCATAGTCACCCGACAGCGCCAAGAACCCATCGCCGCTTGACCCTTGCACGCCGCCGAATTTGCTGCAGACTCCCGGTTCACGGCTGTCGCTTTTGGGAGAGCCCAGCATGAAGGTAATTGGATGGGGTGCATTTGCCTCTGCGATGCTCGCAGCATCCGTGGCGTTCGCCGATCCTGCGCAGGATCGCCAATACAAGCCGGGCGAGACGTTCAAGGATTGCGCCGAATGCCCCGAGATGGTGGTCATTCCTGCCGGCAGCTTCATGATGGGCTCGCCGGAACACGAGGAAGGGCGCATATATTACGAAGGTCCGCAGCATCGCGTGACGTTTTCGCAGCCGTTCGCGATCGGCAAATATGCGGTGACCTTTGACGAGTGGGATGCCTGCGTCGCCGCCGGCGGCTGCAACGGCCACCAACCCTCCGATGCGAATTGGGGCCGCGGCAAGCGGCCAGTGATCAATGTGAGCTGGCACGATGCGCAAGCCTACATAGCCTGGCTGAAACGCAAGACGGGCCGTGACTACCATCTGCCGAGCGAAGCCCAGCGCGAGTATGCGACGCGGGCGGGCACGACGACGCCATTCTGGTGGGGGTCGACGATCATGCTTGACCAAGCCAACTATTCGGATGACGGCGAGCTGAAGGGTCCGTTTCCGTTGCAAACGGCGCCCGTCGACGCCTTCGAGCCGAACCCCTGGGGCCTCTTCCAGGTGCATGGCAACATATATGAATGGACTGAGGATTGTTGGAATGAAGACTACACCGGTGCGCCAACTGACGGCTCGGCGCGGACCAGCGAGGATTGCGCGTCCCGCGTCACCCGCGGCGGGTCCTGGGAAGCTTATCCGAGGTATCTCCGGTCCGCCTTTCGCGACCGTTACATCGCCGTCAACCGGGACCCACACTACGGCTTCCGTGTCGCGCGAAAGCTATGAATGGGATGGCCGGCAAACTGGCCGGACATTGTAGAGCGACCGACCTTTTCCTCCTTGACCGCCCGGCGTGGTAATAGAGCGCGAGGCGAACTCTCGACCGCCGTGGGAGGGGTGTAGCAAATGGCCGGTTCGTTGCCGGCTAGTCAGGAGCCCGTTCGTCAGAAGCCCGTTGGTCAGGAGCCCGCCGGTGGCTTCAGCTTCAAACAGATGCTGCCCACCCTCGTCTTCGATGTGGCGATGCCGATCGTCGCGTTCAACGTGCTCACCGGCTACGGCGTTTCAAAGCTGTGGGCTCTGGCCGCGGGCGGGCTCTTTCCGGCGATCAATAATATCCGCGCCTGGACCAAATCGCGCCGGCTCGAACCGCTCGGCATCATCGTGATGGCGTTTCTTGCGATCGGAACGGCGACCTCTCTGATCTCGGGCAGCGTGTTCTTCGCGCTGATCAAAGAGTCGTTTCTGACCGCGACCTTCGGTGTCATCTGCCTCGGTTCGCTGCTCTTCGAGCGGCCGCTGATGTTCTACATCATCCGCCAGTTCGTCGCCGGCGACGACCCGGCGCGGCTCGAATGGTGGAACGGCCTTTGGCAAAATTCCGACTTTCGCGCCACACAACGCTTCGTGACCACCGTATGGGGAGTAGTCTACCTGGTCGAAGCGCTTCTCAGGGTCGGTTTCGCCCTGGTCCTCTCACCGGCGCAGGTGGTGACGATCTCGCCGGTGATGGCGTTCGGCGTACTGATTTTGCTCATCGCGTGGACACGGCGATATATGCGAGCGGCGAAAGAGCGGCGGCTGCACGCTGAATTGCAGTAGAGCATTTCTCGCCGGCGCAGGTGGTGGCTGCAGCAAGACGCCCCACCCTAGGCGCCGAACCTATGGCCAATTCCGTGAAATTGATACCGGCGCATTTTGCGCAAACCGGTATAGGCCGCAGCGTATTACATTTTCCGTGCCCGGCAAACGATCGAGAAACGGTAACGTTTTTCAGTATCGCCGTTCATATCAAACGTGCACGCTGCCATACGCTAACTCGCCTTCATACCTGTAGTGACGAAGAACTGCGTAAAGTATCCAACAATAAAATAATAACACGATCACGATCACTATCGCGCCCGGCAAAGGTCCGACAGAAGCGTTGCGAACCCACTCGGTGAGTGAATGGACAAGTTCGACCTGCCCACCATCTGATTTTGGCCGAGTTGAAGTAAGCTTGATCAGCCAAGCAAGCAAAAGGATCAAGAACATCCAGCAATAATTACGGCGCAAGCGTCGCGAGATTGCCTGGCCAAAACTGAGCGAGAAGTGGGGTTGCTTAAGATCGTCGCTTAGTATGCGCATCCAGTCGCTTTCCACCTCAGCTGCGGCCGAGAAAACCCGCCCATAATAGTTTCGTTCGAGGCTGCGCACACGGGCTCGGTAGACGTCAAAGAACCGGTAACGGCGTGATTCGATTACGAGCAGGAATAGGACCAGCACCATTGCAAAGAGGATGACGCCGTGATGGCCGGCCGGCGTCGCAAGCGAGAGCGAGAGCATTGCGCCGACCACGGTGATCGCCCAGTTGGATGTGCGATCGATTCGATCGCGCCAGCTTATCATTCGGGCAATCTCACCACGATAGTAGTGAGCGACTACCGTAATGAATTCGCTGGAAGTGGTCGGATATCCCTGCCAGTTTGGTTCTAGCGGTGTTTTTGACGTTGGGCCCGAGGTGCTCTCGATAGACATTGCGCGTCTCCGTCCCGAAGAAGAGGCCTGCGGAACACTTTGCGCTTCGTGCCACGGGATTGGAAGCAGTGGTGAGAGCAAAATCGAAGACAGGATAAATCAGGCGCAGCAACCGCCGAAATATCCCGAAACGAACAGGGCGGGACGCCCTCCGGCTCCGGCGCAGCGACAACAGCATTCGACATCTAGCTGTCACTCGGGTTTGACCCGAGATAGGCGCGCAAAGCGCGCCGAGTAAGGGGCACGCTGAGCTTTCCGCTTTAGGGCGATAAGCGGATCCGAGGTTCGAATGGGCATTTGTCTGCTTTGTGCGGACCCCGAGCGGTCATTTCCAAAGGAAGTAGCATCGTCTGCAGCAGGGCCCGCGTTCGGGCGATCGAAAGTCGACCTATCTCCGCATAGGCGTTGGTGATCGTCAGCCATTGAGCATGGGCGATAGTGTCCGGATAGTCTCCGTGATGGCGGAAGGCCGATACGGCTTCTTCAGGAAAACGCTGCCCGGCACCGCCGCCCCCTGCTCGATGGCATAGCCGGACGTGTAGATCACCGGCAGTTCAGGCCTTGCTTGCCGCACAGTCGCGGCGAGCCGCCAGCCGTCCAATTCGCCCGGCAGTCGGATATCGGTGAACAGCACGTCGATCATCCGCCCGCTCTCGATGATGGACAGCGCCGCCTCACCGGTCTCCGCCCCCAGCACCGAAAAGCCTTCACCGGTCAGCTCCTCGGAGACCATGTCCAGGATGAATGGCTCATCTTCCACTACGAGGACCGTTACTACGCCGGTTGAAACTTCTCGGCTCATGCGCGGGCCTTTCAAAAATATCTGGGCCATTTCATGCTTGTGGTTCGCTTACCCGATCACCCAGCCAACTTTGTCGAACGGTGCTTCCATGTGGAACTTCAAGCCCGAAGGCGCGTACTCGATCTGGTAATGACCGATGCGCCGCATCGTGTCCTCAATGATCTTCCGCCCATAGCCGGTGCGCGGCGGCGGCGCAGCGGTTGGCCCGCCTGCCTCCTGCCAGGACAGGACAAACATGCCGGGACAATCCTCTCGGCCAACACTCCAGCCTACCTCGACCGTGCCGGTGGGGACCGAGAGCGCGCCATACTTGACCGCATTGGTCGTCAGCTCGTGCAGAAGCAGAGCGAAGCTCTGCGCCGCCTCCCGCCGCACCATCACATCAATTCCGCCAAGGCTGACCCGGTCGGCAAAAGCTGAGGTCTCGGCTTCCAGAATTTGTCGCAGCGGGGCACCCTGCCACTCCCGTTCCGTCAACATCGTATAGGCCCGACCGAGCGAATGGAGCCGCTCGATGAAAACCTCGCGCGAATCCATCTGCGGCCGATCCGGGCTAAGGCTGTTCAGAGCCACCGACTGCACGACAGCGAACAGGTTTTGAATGCGGTGATTGAGCTCGCCAATCAGGAGCCGCTGCCGCTCTTCGAGGCGTTTGCGTTCTCTGATATCAACCATAATCGCGAGCACGTAATCGCGCCCTTGGGACCGGATCGGCTTCAGCCCGATCTCGACCGGGATTCCGCTGCCGTCCCGGTGCCGCGCCACCAAGTCTCGACCCGTTCCCATGGGCCGCTCACGCGCGGCCCCTGCAAACACTCGGCGCATGTCTGCATGCTCGATGCGCAGCCGTTCAGGGACTAGCATTTCGACAGATTGGCCGAGCAGCTCGCCGCGGCCATAGCCGAGCATCTGCTCCACATACTCGTTCACGAAAACGATGTGCGCCCCCGGTTCGACTACGAGCAGACCGATCGGCAAATGTTCGAGCAGAGAAAACGGCGGGTCCTCGCCGCCCGACGGTTCCACGCCACCCGCGAGCCGGTCGCCGTTGGAAAGCAATGGATATTCGGCATTCATTATGATCTAAGTAGAAGTGGTAAATTAAATTAGTACACAGGATATATGCAATTTTGATCCAGCACAATATTCGGCGGGAGCCGAGCTGCACGAAAAACCGTCAGTCAGCGGAAAGCCTGATCACGAAAAAAAGCAAAAGTCTAAAGTGAGACGCACGCGAGTCGCAGGGAACTGAAGCGGAAATCATGAGCCACCGACACATTGTTGAAGACTTGGCTAAGCACCAATTTTATGGTCCATTTGACAGCTACGGCGATGCCTACGCATGGGCTTCTGGCAAGTCCGGATTTTCTGTTTTCTAACTGACTGAAGTGCCTGGCGCGATTGATTTGCGCAACCGTCTCGATGCTGAGCTTGACGACCAGCTCGCCCCGATAAGCTAAGCTGATGCTTGCGAGAAAATCGCGAGTTTGCATTATCGCGTAATGGACATACGGCGAAAAGCGGCGGGCGCCTCGACTGATGCTTGCGACCGATGCGTTAGTGATGGCCTTCGAAGTCGAGGGCTGGATGACGCGACTACTGCGGTCAGGCGCACTCCCGCCAGACGAGACACGGCGACATCATCGCCCTACGCTAGCGCGTGGAACCCCAACAAAGAAATTGATCCAGGGCAATGCTGTGCAATTGGAATACGATCTAATTGTTTTCCCCCGCCGCCCGAACCAATCCGAACCACGAGGCCAGCCGGATAAGTGATTGCGGAACGGCTCCGGGACGGCGGGACCAATTGAGAGCAAAAACGCGGCAAAAACAGCGCGGTCATCCTGCCATTGCGTGATTACTGGATGCTCCGCCTTCGCGAAGCATGACCAGCGGGTGAGGGTGAACGATCAAGCCGAAATTATCATGCTTTTACGAACAGCCCGCAAACCCTCCGGCTCGGCGCGGCGATAACCCATTCTGAAGGTTTCGGTTGAAGTTACAACCTGGTCGCACATTTATCCAGCTATGCAATTTTCCTTGATTTACTAATTTTGACTTGAAATAGTAATTGCCAGCCGATCATCGGATTGAGCCTGTTTCATGCCGCCGCCAAGAAGAAAACCGCGTCCAGCCGGGACCAGCGAGATATTCGTAAACCGAGAAGCATCGAAGAAGTTCTTCGAGGATGCAGTATTCTCGATCCCAGCCGATCGTTCGATTGTCCGCGTGTTCTACGGCATTGGCGGGCAGGGAAAGTCGGCATTATGCCGCGAGTTACTGCGCGCAACCAACCCCGCTGTCGAGCCATCTTACGCCTTCTTGAGACGGGCCGAGCTCGATCTACACCGCAGGCCCAAGACTGATCCGGATTTGCTTCTGGTCTGGATTCGGAACGGGTTCGCGTCGGCAGGTGTCGCCTTTCCGGCATTCGATCTGGCGCTCGCCATCATCTGGCAGTCCACGCGCGGCGAGGAAGCATTCCCAAGACTTGAGAATGCCTGGCTGGCCAAATCGGCCGACGCCCTCGCCGATGTTGCCCCCGACACCGTTCAGGCACTGCGCGAAGTGATCGAAAAGTCTGTCGAAACCATTCCAGGAATGGGAATCCTTGTCATTAAGGGCAGCAAATGGGTTATCGACAAGACCAAACGCGCCTATCTTGAACGGACGCGTCCGTCCCTCCGTGAGCTCTATCGTGCCGGTGCGCTCAAGAAGCCATACGAGCTTTCCGAGCTACTGCCCTGGATGCTGGCGCAGGACCTGAACCATCACCTTGCCAATCACCGTGCTGAACGCTTTGTCCTCTTTATCGACGAATATGAAAGCGTGTTCGATGAGGGCGGTGCCGGTGCGCGGTGGCGGGAGAATCTGTTCGATCAGCACATGCGAGAGTTCGTTCGGGAAACCAACGGGCTACTTGCGGCTTTCTTCCTGCGCGAGAGATTACCTTGGGGAGAGGACCCGGATTGGCGAGCAGACCTGGATGGCGCCCAGCACCTCATCGGAGGCCTGAGGGCAGAGGACGCCGATGCATGGCTTCAGCAGGTTCCTATTGAAGATTCATCCCTTCGCGAGGCGATCATCGATGGCGCGCGTGAGGCCATCGGGCATGACGCGCTTGTTTATCCTCTCTTGCTGGAGCTTCAGATCGAGCACTGGCGCGAGCTGGCAGCGAGAGGAAACGCGTTAACACCTGAGTTCTTTCATATCGCATCCGATACTTTCGAGGGGCGGTGCCGCGAGCTTGTCCATCGCCTGCTGCGCGATTACGGCGATGAGCTCCAAGTAACGCTGGAACGCCTCTCTGTGGCCAACCGATTCGATCGCGCGGCTTTCGAGCATATTGTTGACTTCTTCAGGACTGGCCTGCCCTTCGACAGCTTCGAACGCATCGCCGGTCTGTCCTTCATGACGAAAAGCCAGGATGGCTTTCTGGTCATGCATAGGGTGATTGCGGACGCGATTCGGTCCATGCTCTCCAAGGAAAGGTACCAATCTTCTACGGAAGCGCTGCTCAAGCATTATGAGAGTCGCGCGGCAGTCTCGTCGCCGCGCGATGTAACCGATCAAACGATTTCGGCTCTGTTCGAGGCTGCATATTTGCGGCGACAGTTGGGAATTGACGGTTATGTGGACTGGCTCAGCCAAAGGGTGGCACCGATCCGGATGGCGGCCAGATCCGTCGTGGGTGAACGGCTACGGCGTGAGACGCTTCGCCTTGTGGAGGAGATCATCGGGGAGGAGCATCATGGCGGCGAAGTTCGCTGCGGGTGAGCAGCTTTGGCGCGAGGCCCTTCACCTCGTCGAGGAATCGGTGGGGGAGGAGCATCCTGATACGGCGGCCAGCTACAACAATGTCGCCTCCAATCTTAATGCCCAGGGCCGCTACGAGGAGGCGGAACCGCTCTTCCGCAAGGCGCTGGACATCCGCGAGCGGGTGCTCGGAGAGGAGCATCCTGATACGGCGGCCAGCTACAACAATGTCGCCTACAATCTTAATGCCCAGGGCCGCTACGAGGAGGCGGAACCGCTCTATCGCAAGGCGCTGGACATCCGCGAGCGGGTGCTCGGGGAGGAGCATCCTGATACGGCGGCCAGCTACAACAATGTCGCCTACAATCTTAATGCCCAGGGCCGCTACGAGGAGGCGGAACTGCTCTATCGCAAGGCGCTGGACATCCGCGAGCGGGTGCTCGGGGAGGAGCATCCTGATACGGCGGCCAGCTACAACAATGTCGCCTCCAATCTTAATGCCCAGGGCCGCTACGAGGAGGCGGAACTGCTCTATCGCAAGGCGCTGGACATCCGCGAGCGGGTGCTCGGGGCGGACATCCGATACGGCGGCCAGCTACAACAATGTCGCCTACAATCTCGACGATCAGGGCCGCTACGAGGAGGCGGAACCGCTCTATCGCAAGGCGCTGGACATCAGTGAGCGGGTGCTCGGGGAGGAGCATCCTGATACGGCGGCCAGCTACAACAATGTCGCCTCGAATCTCGACGATCAGGGCCGCTACGAGGAGGCGGAACTGCTCTATCGCAAGGCGCTGGACATCCGCGAGCGGGTGCTCGGGGAGGAGCATCCTGATACGGCGGCCAGCTACAACAATGTCGCCTACAATCTTAATGCCCAGGGCCGCTACGAGGAGGCGGAACTGCTCTTTCGCAAGGCGCTGGACATCCGCGAGCGGGTGCTCGGGGAGGAGCATCCTGATACGGCGGCCAGCTACAACAATGTCGCCTCCAATCTTAATGCCCAGGGCCGCTACGAGGAGGCGGAACCGCTCTTTCGCAAGGCGCTGGACATCCGCGAGCGGGTGCTCGGGGAGGAGCATCCTGATACGGCGGCCAGCTACAACAATGTCGCCTACAATCTTAATGCCCAGGGCCGCTACGAGGAGGCGGAACCGCTCTATCGCAAGGCGCTGGACATCCGCGAGCGGGTGCTCGGGGAGGAGCATCCTTCGACGGCGGCCAGCTACAACAATGTCGCCTACAATCTTAATGCCCAGGGCCGCTAGAGGAGGCGGAACCGCCTTCAAGGCGCTGGACATCAGCGAGCGGGTGCTCGGGGAGGAGCATCCCCAAACGAAGGTCGTTCGGTCAAACCTTCAGAAATGCCCAGAGGACAAAACCCGCGAAAAGCTTGGCAGAAGTCGCGTAGAAATGGCTATGCGGAAAGCAAGCGTAGCCCGGATGGAGCGCAGCGCAATCCGGGTCATCGTCTCCGGTGCGGGTAAATCCCGCATTTCGCTTCGCTTCATGCGGGCTACGGACTGGCGAGTTTTCCTTCTCCTGCGAGGGGAGAGGGAAGCAAGCTCCCGCGAGGAAGGAAGGCGAATGTGCGCAGCGATCCGGGAGGGGTACTTGCTGGCGCGGATACCCCCTCCCTAACCCTCCCCCTCAAGCGGGAGGGAGTAGAGCTGGCCGCAGCGATCCAGGAAGGAACTTCCCGGGCCTATCGCGCCCGCACCCGCACGGCGGCGCGCTTGTCGTCAGCCGGCGTGTCCGTGCGTCGGCCGCCGCCCTCTCCGCCGCCGCGCCCCCCGCAACCCCCTCCGCCGCCGCCCGCGCCGCGGTCGGCAAGACCGCCGAGCGCCATGATGGCGGTGCCCATCGCCGTGCTGCCGAAGGTGATGAACAGCCCGAACAGCAGCAGCCCGATCGCGGTGGCGGGCGAGCGGTCCGCGAGGATCAGGTCGCGCAGGCCGTGCGGGTTGAGCGCGAGCAGGCCGCACAGCAGCAGCAGCGCCGCCGCGGTGCCGGCCGCGAGATTGATCGCAAGCAGCCGGAACAGCGGCACCCGGAAAATCGCCATCCGCGAAAAGGCTGCGGTTCGAAGCATCTACGCCCTTCGCCGGTCTATTTGCGTATTCACTATCGGCGCCAAACGGTAACCCGGCAATCGCCGGCGAGCGAGGCATTGAGTCGCGTGTCGCCTCATGCCATGAGCGTAAGCGGCGCGGGAGATAATGAGTTCCATCATGATCCGACATCGGTTCGCGGCGCTTTTGCTTATCGCATTGGCATGGGGGACGCTGCCTGCCGCGCCCGCGAGCGCGGCGCGATGCGGCGGCGATTTCAACGCCTTCCTGTCCGCTATGGCGCGCGAGGCGACGGCCGCCGGCATCTCGCGCAGGGTGATCGACAACGCGTTTGCCGGGCTCACGCCCGACCCTAAGGTGCTCGCCTTCGATCGCCGCCAGCGCGGCACCTTTCGCAAGACCTTCGAGCACTACGCGGCGACCCGCGTCGTTCCGGTGCGCATCAACCGGGCGAGGAAGCTGATGCGGCGGCACGCCGCGCTGCTCTCGCGCATCGAGCGGCAATTCGGCGTGCCGGCGACGCTGATCATGGCGATCTGGACGCTCGAAAGCGACAACGGCATCGGCGACATGGGCAAGCGGCCGGTGATCCGCACGATCTCCACCCTGGCGCATGACTGCCGCCGTACCGAACTGTTCCAGCGCGAGCTTCTTGCCGCCCTGCAGATTCTCGATCGCGGCGACCTTCCCTTGCGCGAGCTCATCGGCGCCTATGCGGGGGAAATCGGCCAGACGCAGTTTCTCCCGTCCTCCTATATCAAGTACGGCGTCGACTACGACGGCAACGGCCATGTCGATCTGCGGCACAGCGTGCCGGACGTGCTCGCCTCCACGGCCAATCTGCTGAAAGTCAATGGCTGGCGCGCCGGCGCGCCGTTTTCCGAGGGGACGGCGAATTTCGAGGTGATGCGCGAGTGGAACCGGGCGGTCATTTATCGCAAGACCATGGCTCTGTTCGCCGAGCGGCTGGCGGGACGGTGAGGCGGCCTGCCCGTCCGCCTGACGCGAAGCCAGCCTCCGATCCGCGGGTTGCGCCGTCCGGCGATCCATCTGTCCACAGACAACGTTTCCTTGGATAGATAACGGGGTCGAGCAAGCGTATGACTGCGTGTGATTCGTCGGCTGATTCAACCGGATAGCATGGGCACCGGAACGCCCCGCAATCGAGCAAGCGCACCGACGTTCGCTCTGACCCATTTCGAGCACCGACGCGAACCGGTGATCTCGCGCCGCCGGTTCCTGCACCGCATGGCCAAGGCGTTGGCGCTTTGGTTCGCGCTTACCGTGCTCGGTCTGGCGATCGGCATCGCCGGCTATGCCTTTTTCGAGAACATGTCGTTTGTGGACGCCTACGTGAATGCGGCGATGATCCTCTCCGGTATGGGGCCGCTCGAGCAGCTCTCCACGACCGCGGGCAAGATCTTCGCCGGCTCCTACGCCATCTTTTCCGGGCTGGTGATCGTCATCGCCACGAGCTTCGTCCTGGCCCCGATCTTCCACCGGGTTCTGCATCGCTTTCATATGGAGCAGGGAGGCCAAGACGATTGAGGACCGGCAGGGCATGCCGCGTCAGCCGAAGGCATCGCAGGGCGCGCCCCGTGCAGAGCCGTTTGTTCAACGATGAAAACAATTTATTCCTTGCCAGGGATACGCCTCCCTCGGCTACAGTCTCAGGCCAACGCCTGATGGCGGTTCGGCCCGTGCGAACCGGGGCGCGAGTGGGGCGGCGCCGCAAGGTGATATGGATCGGCTATGGATCGCACGATGAAGGCGAGCGAGGATGAGGACGCGCTGGTGATTCGCGCGGTGCGGGCGACTGACGTGCCGCAGGTGATCGCGCTCGACCAACGCATCACCGGGCTTGCCAAGGCGGAGTATTGGAAGCAGGCCTATGAACGGTACGGCCGGACGCGCCCGAACGAGCGGTTTTTCTTGGTGGCGGTGCCGGCCAGCAAAAAGGCGGGCCGGCGCGTGCTCGGCTTCATTATCGGCGAGATCAGGGCGTGGGAGTTCGGCTCGGAGCCGTGCGGTTGGGTGTTCGCATTGTCGGTCGATCCCGACGCACGCCTGCTCGGGGTGGGCGAGGAGCTCTTCGTTGCCATGTCAGAAAAGTTCAAACAGGCGGGCATGACCAAGATGCGCACCATGGTGGCGCGCGACAACCGGCTGCATTCGCTGTTTTTTCGCGGTGAAGGGATGATGGCCGGACCTTATATTCAGCTGGAGAAGGACCTCAGCTGAGCAAAGCCGGCGGCCGCGTTCGCGCGGCGGAATCGACGGACAGGACCGATGAACCTGCAGATCGCCAGTCGCCTCGCCATTTTCGCCGTGCTCGAGCTTGCGGCGAATCCTGAGCACCAGCTCTCCGTCGGCGAGATCGGCGAGAAATACGGGGTGTCGAGCCACCATCTCGCCAAGGTGATGCATGTGCTCGGCCGCGCCGGCCTGGTGCGTTCGGTGCGCGGGGCGGGTGGCGGCTATCAGTTCGTCGGCAATACGCGGCGCACGACCCTCCTCGACATCATCCAGCTGTTCGAGAATTTCGGCACGCGCGACGACGACGGAGCGCCGGGCGCGAACACGTCCGAGGGGGCGACATTGCGCGAAGTGCTCGGCGAGATCGACGACATCGCGCGGGCGACGCTCGGTTCGATCACCATTGCGACGCTGCTCAGCCTGGTCGCGCGCCAGCATCGGCAGCCAAAGCCCGCCGAAGAGCCGCGCGAATTGTCAAAAGCTTGAACGGATTCTTCGCGCGCCGCCGGCGCAATGATCTGCGCCGGACCCACTGCTTCTTGTCGCCTCACCCACTTATGACGGCCCGAACAAGAGATTGGGCAACCACAGCGATATGATCGGGACATAGGTCACGATCACCAGGAACGCGAGCAGGATCATCAGCCACGGCAAGGCTGCGCGGGTGACCTGCGCGACGCTCATGCCCGTTACGCCGGAGGTGACAAAGAGGTTGAGGCCAACCGGCGGCGTCACCATGCCGATCTCCATGTTCACCACCATGATGACGCCGAGATGGATCGGATCGATCTCGAGCTGTTGGGCGATCGGGAACAGGATCGGCGCGAGGATCAGGATGATCGACGACGGCTCCATGAAGTTCCCGGCGATCAGCAGGATCACATTGACCACGATAAGGAACTGCCACCAGTCGAGGCCGGCGGCCGCGATCTGGCGGGCGATTTCCTGAGGGATCTGCTCGGTCGTCAGGACGTGGCTGAATAGGAACGCATCGGCGATGATGAAGAGCAACATGATGGTGACGCGGCCCGAATTGACGAGCACGCGCGGCACGTCGATTATTTTCAGATCGCGGTAGAGCACCAGCGCCGCGAAACAGGCGTAAACGGCAGCGACGGCGGCGGCCTCGGTCGGAGTCATGACGCCGCCATAGATGCCGCCGAGCACGATAATGATGAGGGCCAAGCCCCAAAACGCGTCACGCCCGGTCACCAGCACGTTGCGGGTCGCGGGCCAGAAGCCCGGCCAGGGCTCGCGCGGCAGCTTGAGGTAGATTGCGGCGATCAAGATCGCGCCCATCAGCATGCCCCCGAGGAGGAGGCCCGGGATGACGCCGGCCATGAACAGGCGGCCGACCGAGGATTCGGTCGCCGCCGCATAGACCACCATCACGATCGACGGCGGAATCAGAATGCCGAGCGTGCCGGCATTGCAGATCGTGCCTGCCGCGAAGTTGCGGGTGTAACCGGTTTTCACCATGCCGGCGATGACGATAGACCCGATGGCGACCACGGTCGCCGGGCTCGATCCGGACACCGCCGCGAACAGCATGCAGGCGAGCACGGAAGCGATGGCGAGACCGCCCGGCAAATGGCCGACACACGCGACCGCGAACAAGATCATGCGGCGCGCAACGCCGCCGGTGGTCATGAAGTTGCCGGCGAGGACAAAGAAAGGAATGGCCAGCAGGGTGTAATTTTCCTGCATCGCCTGAAAGAACTTGATGGTGAGCGAGGCGAGCGAATCCTGTCCGAAGAAAAGAATGGTCAGCGTCGCCGAGAGCCCGAGCGCGATGGCGATGGGAACGCCGATCACCAAGAGGGCGAACAGCATTGCGAAGAGAAATACTGTGGTCATCGAGACGGATATCCGGCGGTGGGAGTGTCTTCGCCGGGCGACGCTACGAAACGCGCGCCCGGTAGCCTACTCTCGCGGGGCCGCGAGCTCGCTCTCGCGCAGAACGTCACCAGCCTCGTCGGCGAGGTCAAATCCTGCCACCCGACCGGAGAGGACGCGCCAAGCCTCCGTCGCGAAACGGACAAGCAGGAGCGCAAAGCCGAAGGGCATAACGCTGCCAAGCAGCCAACGCTGAATCGGCAGGTCCTGTGCTTCAACGCCGACTTCGTAAAGTATGTCGATGTAGACGTAGGACCCCCACAGCATCAAGCCGGCAAAAAGCGCACAGCACGCAATCGCGATCAGTCCGACCACCCGCCGCGCCGGTGGAGGCATCATCTTGACGATGATATCGATGCCGAGATGCGCGCGGGTGCGGAAACCATAGGCGAGCCCGAACAAGACAAGCCAAGCAAACGCGTACAACACCGCCTCCTGCCCCCAGAGGATACCGGTGCCAAACCCGTAACGCAGAACAACCTGAATGAAAGTCAGTATGGTCATGAAGGCAAGGAGAAGGGCGATGACGCCCTCCTCCAGCCGGTACCAAATCGCCCGGAGCGCGCCCATCGGCGTGCGCTCAGGAGCTGTTCCCAACTTGTTGGGCCGCCTTGATCACGTCCGGACCGATTTGCTTTTCGAACTTCTTCCAGACCGGCTTCATGGCTTCTTGCCACTTTTTGCGCTGCTCGGGCGTCAATTGGTGGATCTTGGCCTTGCTGGCGGCAACCTTGGCCTTCGCGTCCTTGTTCAGATCATCGGCGACCTTATTGTTGACCGCAGTGGCCTCCTTCATCGCCTTGGTCAAGCCTTCGCGGATATCCGGGGGCAAGCCATTCCACCATTTGGCGTTAGTGATCACCATATAGTCGATCAGCCCGTGGTTCGATTCCGTGAAGTCGCTCTGAACTTCCTGGTATTTCTGGCTGTAGATGTTCGACCAGGTGTTCTCCTGTCCGTCCACGGCGCCCGTCTGCAGGGCCTGGTAGACTTCCGAGAAGGCGAGCTTTTGCGGGTTGGCGCCGACAGCCTGAAATTGGGAAACGAGCACGTCGGATGACTGCACGCGAAACTTCACGCCCTTGGCGTCTTCAGGGACGAGAAGCGGTTTGTTGGCCGAGAGCTGCTTCAGTCCGTTGTGCCAATAGTTCAGGCCCAAAAGTCCCTTCTTTTCCATGGACTTGAGCATATCCTGGCCGACCTTGCTGTCCTGAAATTTGTCGACTGCCTGCATGTCGGCGAACATGAACGGCAGGTCGTAGACCTGCAGCACCTTGGTAAACTTCTGAAACTTCGAGAGGGAAGGGGCGATGAAATGGACATCGCCGAGCAGCACCGCCTCGACCTCCTTGGCGTCGCCGAACAATTGGGAGTTCGGGTAGACCTCGACCTTAACTTTACCGGGCAGCAACCTTTCCGCCGCTTCCTTGAATTTGAGCGCCGCCTGTCCCTTCGGGGTGCCGTCGGCGACAACGTGGCTAAATTTGATGATCATCGGCTGCTGCGCCGCCGCGGCGAACGGGGCAAGAGCAAGCGCGGCCGCGGCTGCGGCCCATATCCAAAACCTGTGCAATGTTCCCTCCTGGGTCTTGTCGTTATGAGTACGCTACGTCACCCAAGACGTGCGATTAGCCCCAATTTTTGCACAAACGCAACAGGCTGAAATAACTTTCGTGCGATTCGACCAGCCGGCCGCCGCGCGCGCCCGAAGCCGCCGCCCTGCAGTAACCCGACGAAGCGAGCAATATAGTTCATGTCAGAGTCCCTCCGAGAAAGGGACGGTCTCCGGTTCTTTGAGCAATAGAAGCGCGGCATGGCCGAAAAAATCTAGCTATCGCAGGCTTTGTTCACCCGCGCCGCGCCGTTTGAAGGAGTTTGCCGCACTGCGAAAAAAGCTTTAAGCAAACTTCGCCGAAAACGTTCTGAGCGGTGTGTCGATGACCGCGGCATGTCGACACGGTCGGCGCTCAGCAGCAGATAGCGACGCCACTGATGACAACAAAAACGATGCTGGCTTGGCGCTCGAATACGAAGGGGCTCGCCGGCCTTGAACTCGGCGAAGCGCCTTGCCCTGAACCGAAGGCTGGCGAGCTGTTGGTGCGGGTCGATGCGGCCGCCCTGAACTATGCCGATCTGCTGATGATCGACGACCGCTACCAGGTGAAACCGGAGCGTCCGTTCATCGCCGGCCAGGAGCTTGCCGGCACCGTCGTCGCGGCGGGCCAGGGCGCTGGATTCGCTGCGGGCGAGCAGATCGCCAGCAAGGTCATCTGCGGTGGATTTGCCGATTATGCGATCGTCCGCGCCGACATGGCGATGCGTGTTCCCGCCGGGTTTTCGCCCGAGGCCGCGGCGGCGCTGCCGATCGCCTACACGACGGCGCTGATCGCGCTTGCCGAGTGCACGACCGTCTCAGCCGCCGACACGGTGCTGGTGCTGGCCGCCGCCGGGGGCACCGGGCTTGCTATGGTCGAAGTGGCGAAGCACTACGGCGCCTTCGTCATCGCCGCCGCCGGCGGCGCCGACAAATGCGCGCTTACGCAGGCGCACGGGGCTGACATCGCGATAGATTACCGCCGTGGGCCTCTTATCGATCAGGTCCGGGCGGTTACCATCGGGCGCGGCGTCAATGTCGCCGTCGACTCGGTCGGCGGTGACGCCACCATGGACGCGCTGCGTCTTTTAACCTGGGGCGGCCGGCTCCTGATCGTCGGGTTCAGCTCAGGGACCATACCGCAACTCCCGGCGAACCGACTCATGCTGCGGCGTCTATCGGCGATCGGCGTCTATTGGGATAACACCCATGACCAAGACGCGATCGCGCGCACGAACGAGCGCCTCTCCAATCTTGTCGCAAGCGGCGAGGTTCGTCCGCATATCGGCGCCGTTTTTCCGTTCGACGAGCTGCCGCAAGCGCTCGCGGCGCTCGGCGATCGCGGCACCACCGGCAAAGTCATCCTGAAGACCGCGCCGAGCCCGAAGGGGTGACGCGTAGGTGGACTGGTATTGCTTGCGCTGAGCGAACAGCGCTTCGAGCGCCTCGTCCGTAAGGCCGCCCGCCTTGCTGCGATAATAGAGGGCAACTTCTCATCGTCACGAGACTGGCGCTGGGCCCGGCGTGATCCATCACCGAGACCAAGCGCACCTCGGCATGGCCGAGCAGCTCCGCGGATCATGGGCGACGCCGGAAGCGTCAGAGCTCGACCGGTTTCCGTCGTTGTGCAAGTCAAGTCGCAAGCAATGGGAAGTCGGCTGCGCTGCTGCTCACCGCATAAGTCAGATACACATGAATTCTGGTTCACGCTATGCGATCTATTTTGTGCCCGCCGCCGATCAGCCGCTGTTTCGGTTCGGCCGCGCAGTGCTTGGCTATGACTGCTATACCGGTGAAGAGTTCGCTTATCCGGCCTTCGATGGGCTCGCGCCTGCCGAATGGGCTGCACTCACGCGCGAACCGCGCGTCTACGGATTTCATGCGACGCTCAAAGCGCCGTTCCGCCTGCTTCCGACTTTCGACGAGGCTGCGCTGATGCGAGCGTTCGCCGGCTTCGCCGCCTCGCGCCACGTGATCCCGGTGATTGAACCATGCGTGCGGACGTTAGGTCCGTTCATTGCGATCATGTCGCGCCGCTCGTGCGCCGCGCTCGATGACTTGGCCGCACGGTGCGTCAAGGAATTCGATTGCTTCCGCGCGCCGCTGACGCGTGCAGAGCGCGAGCGGCGCCTGGCGGCGGGACTAGGCCCGCCCGAGATCGCCAATCTCGATCGATGGGGTTACCCTTTTGTGTTCGAGACTTTCCGCTTTCATCTGACCCTTGCCGGCCCGGTGGCGAATTGGCGCCGCGACGTCGTGCTCGCGCTAATGCAGAAGATGTTCGCGCGGCAATGCGAGGACTCCGATGTCATCGTCGATCGTGTTGCGCTGCTGCGGCAGTATAATGCACAAGCGCGTTTTCGCGTGGTGGCGCAGGCGCAGCTGAACGGCGAGACGTGATCTTCGACGAAAGTGGAAGCGAACGCCACCGTTAATGCAGCCATGGAAGAATCGCGCAAAAGAATCCGGAATCCCATCGGAAAAAAAGCCGCTTTCACCGTGCCGCCTTGTTGCTCCGGCGCGACAGTTCATGATGAACAGCGGAAGCAACACTGCGGCGCCGTTGTGCCCCTCGCCAAAGAAATGCAACCTCTCTAAGGTCGCGCGCAAATCGATCCGAGACGCACCGTTCGTCATCGGCGGATGTGCGCTTGCGGTTCGGTGACGCGACCGCGTCTAGCGACGGAGTCACGGCACGCCAATGTCCAAGTCCAGCGTGGCGCTCGACAACTTGCGAGCGTTTGTCATTCTGATCGTGCTCGCCTTCCACTCGGTGCTGGCCTATCTCCAGTTTCTGCCGGACTCGCCCTATCGTTTCGACACGCCTCCCTACAAGTGGCAATCCTTCGCCATCATCGACAGCGCGCGTTTCATCGGCTTCGATTTGTTCTGCGCATACCAGGACGTCTATCTGATGTCGCTGATGTTCTTCCTGTCGGGCCTGTTCGTCTGGCCGAGTCTTGTGCGCAAGGGGAGCTGGAATTTCCTCAGCGATCGTTTCGTGCGGCTCGGCTTGCCGTTCGCGCTGGCGTTGATGCTGCTGATGCCGGTGACGCTTTATCCGACGTATCGCGTGACGGCGACCGACCCGACGATCGCGGAGTATTGGCGGCAATTCATGGCGCTGCCGCTCTGGCCAAGCGGCCCGCAATGGTTCCTCTGGCAGCTATTGAGCCTGAACATCGTTGCCGCGGTGCTTTACGGGCTGTGGCCGAGGGTCATCCAGACGAGCGGCGCGCTCGCGTCCGCGCTGAGCGAGCATCCGGTGAAATTCTATCTGGTATTGGTCGCCGCATCCGCCGTCGCCTACGTGCCATTGGCGCTCGTCTTCACGCCTTGGGAATGGTTCCAGATCGGCCCGTTCGGGTTCCAACGCTCGCGCCCGCTGCATTACGCCGTCTATTTCTTCGCGGGCGTGGCGATCGGGATGGCCGGCCTCGAACGCGGCCTGCTCTCCTCGAGTGGGGTGCTGGCGCAGCGCTGGGCGGCTTGGTTTGTCGCCTCCCTCGCTTGTTTTTCGCTTTGGATCGCCTTGACGGCGCAAACCGTGGACACCACGGTGGCGGCGCCGCTCGGCGTGCGCATGGCCGCCGATATCAGCCTCGTCTTGGCGTGCGCCGCCGCCTGCTTTTCCACTTTGTCGCTGTTTCTGCGGTTTGCTATCCACCGCTCGCGCGTCGCGGAGAGTTTGAGCGACAACGCCTATGGCATGTATCTCGTTCACTATGTGTTCGTCGTTTGGCTGCAATACGCGCTGCTCGATGTCCCGCTTGGCGCCGTCGCCAAGGCGACGATCGTCTTCTCCGTCACGCTGGTGCTGAGCTGGGGGGCCACCGCGGCCATTCGCTGCATCCCCCTGGGTTCCCGATTGGTCGGCGCGCGGCGCGCGGTCGCGAAAGTGTCATAGTGTTCGGGGAATGCCACTCGGGATGTTCGCGCATCGAACGCGCCGGGTCCGGCGGAGTTGCGAATGGTTACTGACGCAATACGGTTTGTTGGGGGAGTTGCAGCCTCGGCGCGGGCGGCGCTCGACCGCGGCGTGCGATCGGTACGTGAGGCCGAAGTCCGACCCGTCCTGCCCTTGGTCTTTGTTCTCGCCTCCCGCAATCTGTTTCATGACCGGGTGCGATTGATCGCCACCGTGGTCGGCATCGTGTTCTCGATCATCCTTGTGACGGTCCAGATCGGACTGTTTTTGAGCTTCGAGCGGATGGTCACCACGATGATCGACCATGCCGAGGCCGATCTGTGGATCGTGCCGCGTGGCACCAAGTGTTTCGAAGACCCGTCGCTACTGGACGACCGCGAGCGGTTTCGCGCCTTGTCGGTCCCCGGCGTGACCGAGGCCGCGCCGCTGGTGATCGGATTCGCCGAATGGAAGCTGCCGAATGGCGGGGCGACGCCGGTGTTCGTCATCGGTTCGGACAAGGGCAAGCCCGGTTTGCAACCTTGGAACATCATTGAGGGCAGCCTCGGTCAACTCGCCGCGCCCGATGCGGTTGCAGTCGATCGATCCTATTTCGAACGGCTGGGCGTGTCGGGCTTAGGCGACGTCGGCGAAATGCGCGATCGGAAAGCGAAGGTCGCCGTGGTCACCAACGGCATCCGGTCGTTTACGACGACACCCTATGTTTTCACCGAGTTCGATCGGGCGCGGGGCTATATCGGCATCGCTCCCAACAAGGCGACCTATTTTCTCGTGCGCGTTGCGCCGAATTACGATGTCGAAAGCGTCCGCCGCCAGATCGCCGAAAACGCCAAAGACACGGAAGTGTTGACGCCCGAGGAGTTCCGCCTTCGCAGCCGGTCGTTCTGGTTGTTCGGCACCGGCGCCGGGGCGGCACTGTTCGCCGGGGCGTTGCTCGAAATCATCGTCGGCACCGTCATCGTGGCGCAGACCCTCTATTCGAGCACGAAGGATCACCTGAAGGAGTTCGCAACGCTGCGCGCGATTGGCTCGTCGAACATCTACATCGTCAAAGTGATTCTGTGGCAGGCGCTGCTGAGCGCCATGATCGGCTTTTTCATCGCTGCGGGGATCGGTTTGGTGATCGTACGAATGACCGCGAACACCGCGCTGCCTGTCGTCATGACGCCCGGGCTCACCGTCGGCCTATTCGCCATCACCGTCGTCATGTGCGCCGTATCGGCGATCTTCGCCATCCTCGAAGTGATGCGCTTGGATCCGGCGATGGTTTTCGCGCGATGACGGCACCGATCATCGAGGGCGTCGACATCGTACAGGTTCTCGGCGAAGGAGCGGGGCAGGTCCAAGCTCTGAGGGGCGTAAGCATTGCGCTCGCCGGCGGGGAACTGACGCTGCTGATGGGGCCGTCCGGCAGCGGCAAAACCACGCTGCTGTCGGTGCTCGGATGCATGCTGACGCCGACGCGGGGCACGGTGCGCGTCCTCGGCCGATCGACGACGGGCGCGCGCCCGGAAGAGCTGGCGGCGCTACGGCGCCGCCATGTCGGATTCATCTTTCAATCCTACCACCTCTTCCCGACGCTGACCGCGGTGGAGAACGTGCTTCTGGTATTGGACGTGCGCGGCGAGAACTCGGCGAAGGCGGCCGGCAAGGCGCGCGAGGCGCTCGCGCTTGTCGGCTTGTCGCACAAGGTCAATTCGTTTCCGCATGAATTGAGCGGCGGCGAGCAGCAACGGGTGGCGATCGCGCGCGCGATCGTGGGGGACGCGTCGGCGATCCTGGCCGACGAACCCACCGGGGCGCTCGACAGCGAGAACGGCTACGCCATCATGAAAGTGTTGGCGACGATCGCGAAAGACGCCTCGCGCGCGGTCTTGGTCGTCACTCACGACCCGCGTATATTGCCGTTCGCCAACCGGATCGTCCGCATCGAAGATGGCCGCATCGTCGGCGAGGAGCGGACCACCCTAATGTCCGCCTGAATAGCCCAAGGCGAAGTGAACCTCATGCTCACCCCCGACAAGCCGCATGTTCTTGCGTTCCTGGTTGGTCTCGCGATCGCCGGGGCGGCGCTCGCCCAATTTGCGCCGCCGCTGCATGCGCAGGAGCGGGCGCGCCTCGACGCCGCGGGGCAAAAGCAGTGGGCGGCGGTGGCGCCGGGGCGGGTCGAAGCCTCATCGCGTGAGATCAAGATCGGCGCGCCGGTCGTCGGCCGCATCGCCCAGGTTCTTGTCAAAGCCAACGACAAGGTGTTCGCCGGCGAAGTATTGATCCGCCTCGATGATGCAGAAGCGCTCGCGCGCCTCGCCGTCGCCGAAGCGGCGGTCGCGGCGCGCAAGCGCGCGCGCAACGATCGGTCGGCTCCGCGGGGGTCACGCGAACGGCGCAAGGCGGAGGATCAGCTCGCCGATGCAGAACGGGCGTTTGCCGATGCGCGCGCCGCCTTCGACAAGGCGGCGGCGGACCGGCGCAGCGGCGGCGGTTCGGAGCAGAGCTTTAATGCGGCGCGCGCCGCATTTGAAAGCGCGCAGGAGCGCCTGAACCAACAGAACGCCGAGCTGCGCCGCATCAAGGCGGATCCGGACACGCCCTTGCCGAACCGGACGGAAGGCGAGCTGATCTCGGCGCGCGCTGAATTGGACTTGGCCGAGGTCATGCTCGAGAAGACGCGAATTCGCGCGCCGATCGCCGGAACCGTGCTGCAGGTCAACGCCAGGGTCGGCGAGATTGCGACGCCGTCGCCGGATCAGCCGCTGGTGGTGATGGCCAATGTCTCCTCCCTGCGCGTGAGGGCGGAGCTCGACGAGCGGGACATCAGCTTGGTGCGCGTCGGGCAGCCGGTCGTCGTTCGCGCCAACGCGTTCAGCGGACGCGAGTTCGTGGGCAAGGTCGCCTCGATCGCGCAGATCGTCGGGCCCGGCGGAAACACGTCGCGCGGGGCGCGCAAATTGACCGATGTGGATGTGGTGGCGGTGATCGTCGATCTGCCCGACCCCGGGCCGCTGAAAATCGGCATGCAGGCGGACGTGTATTTCCGCAACGACGGTGCGAAGAGCAATTAACGCCCAGCCCCCTTTCGCGCGCCACTCGCTGCTGGCGGGCGAGTTTGCCGAGATAACCTTATCGGCCACCGACTTGACGCCTGGAAGTTTCTCCAGCGAAATCCAACTCACTGACAGGAGGCGGACTTGGCGGGGAAGACGATCGCAGCCGCGGTCTCCCACGCCTCCAAACTCTCCTCGTCGTCATTGCCGGGCTTGACCCGGCAATCCATTCCCCCTCCCGCTTCGCTCCCTCCCCCGCGAGCGGGGGAGGGTAAGGGAGGGGGCGAATGCGCGCTCGCCGCGTGGATGCGCGGGTCAAGCCCGCGCATGACAAGTCAATGATGGCGAGGAACGAGTATAAATCGAACCCGGTGAGGTCCGGGGAAAACCCGCGGGACCTCTCGCATGCCGGGGCAAGATCGCGCATGATTCATTCGATTCGGATCACCGAGCGTGCGAGGCATGGCCCTTTCCCGTCAACGCGACCTATTCCGAGACGACGAACAGGCGGAGCTGTTCGGCGAGGACGCTCCCACGCCCGAATACCGCGCCGATCCCGATGAAGTTCGCGCCGAGCTGTATAGGATTCTGGCCGAGGCGCGGGCGGCGCAGAAACTGCCCTGGGAGCCGAAGCGCGTTCGGCTCTATCGCACCATTTTTCCGCAGATGACGAACTGGCTGCCCCAGGAAGAAGCCGCGCAATTGTGCTTCGAATTCGAGACGGAACTGGCGCGGTTGGAGGCGGCCTAAGGCAGAGCGAAAATCGCGCTGGCGGAGTCGACATTGGCATCGGCGCCGATTGAACCGCAAATGCGCGCCATTGGCCTCAGGCCGAATAGCCTGCGTTCTCAAGCTCCACCGCCGGTGCTTTCGCGCGCGGCGCCTGTCACGAAAGTCAATTAATTCATATTCTAAGCTCGCGCTGAATTGTGCGGGAAAACGCAACAATGGTGCAGAGCAATCCGACGCCGACCGGTCGCGAGCCGCTGCGGGCGAATTCGGTTCAGGGCTATCTCGACGAGTCGCCGCTATGGGGCGACGGAACCGCAGCGCCGCCGTCGCGGCTGACCCAGATGCAGCAACGGATCTGGTGGCTGTCGGTCGCCGGCAAGTTCTTCGAAGGCCTGGTCGTGTTCCTGACCGGCGTCGCCCTGCCACTGATCGCCAAGGAATACGATCTCACCAAAGCGCAACACGGCATCGTCGGCGCCGCCAGCCTGTTCGGCATTCTGATCGGCGCGAGCGCCTTCGGCAGCCTGTCCGATCGGTTCGGCCGCAAGTCGATGTTCGTGTTCGAGATGGGACTATTCATTTTCTTCTCGTGCTGATCGTTTTTACGCTCGC